>NZ_JACYUG010000003.1 GCF_014841615.1 Sphingomonas sp. CFBP 8760
CCTGGACCGGTTCATATCAAACCCGCACCATCAATCGTCGGGACCAAACATCTAGATGATGATTGCCCTGCTATCGAACACCTTGAGTTTTTAATCAAAGGAAGGCACCAAGTGTAAAGCTGGGATGGGGGTATTTAAAGCTGTTTTGTGCTAAGGGAATGACAATACCCTCCGGTACGTCAGGCATGAAATAGTTGCCCTGCCACTTATTGGGATTAATCAATTCTGTCTGATATGCGATATAGCTAGAACCGATCGGGATATATGCAACTTCTGTTCCAAACACGGCGTATACCGCCATATCGACAAAATTGCAGAATTCCATGGTTCCCCTAAGGTGGGTATCCTGAATGATGATTGCATGAAGTCGGTCGCGGATAAAGTACAGCGATGATAGGTCTTTTGTGACCTGCGTAAAATCATGGGCGCCGTCATGATGAATCATGAGCCGATCGGCGTTTCCCGCTTCGACCGTTTTGGCGACATATTGGGGGAGGGAGCCATGGAAAAGGCGGATGCGCTTGGCGGCATCAGGGAATGATCGCCGGATACGTTCATAAGAAAAAAGCAATGCCTGTTCCGAAATGTCGACGATGTCGAAATCGAAATTCATGTGCTCGCTGCAGCCTGCGTTGATCGAAGCCGATCCTCCCATATAGCACCCGACTTCTACCACCCGCTCTACTTCACCATTGGCATTGCGAAGGGCGTCCACGAGATCGACGTAATATTTGGCTGAGCACTGATCCTCATATGGAACGTCAACCTTCCGTACCGCGGCAACAATGCCATCGAAAAGACGGTTTTTCCCCAAAAAAGGACCCACTTGATCGATGGCTTTGTAGCCACTGAAGATTTCCATACCGATTTTGTCGTTTGGATTTTGCATATCTTCAAGTGATTGATCTGGGAAAATAAAATCGCCTTTAATGTTTGAAGATGATGACATAACTTCCTCCATCAACTATATCTGAACAGATGAATGATCACGTCTGTGGTGGTTAATGGTAATATAGCAAGATTTTACTATTTTGGGATTCTAGGCGGGCTATTGTTATCTGCTTGAATTACCCCCCGCCACCGCGGCCCAGCGCGGTCTTCAACAGCGATTGCTGTTTGCGGTACAGGTTGGTCATCGCGGTGAAATCGGCCTGGACCTGGCCCATTTTCAGCAATTGATCTTCCAGCGTGACGTTGTTGCCGTCTGGCTTGGTCTCGGTCACGTCATGGTCGAGGACGAGCGAGCCGCCGGTCGGGCGGGCGCCGAGCGCGGCCATGCCGGCGGTAAGCTCCACCCGCGGGCGCGCGACGCGGGGTGCACCGCCGCCTGCGTGCTGCTGCGCCAGCAACGCCGAAAAATCGGGCGCGCGGACCTCGTGCGCCTTGTAGCCGGGGGTTTCCGAATTCGCGATGTTCTGGGCGATCACGCGCTGGCGCTCGCTTAAGTGTTTCATCTCGCGCGCGATGCCGCCGAGGATCGAGGGAACGCCGTCCGCCATGATGTCAGAATCCCGTAAAGGTGGTGCCGCCGGACAGGCGGGAGAGCGCAGCCTGATAGTTCTTTAACTGCGCCTGTTGGACCGCGGTGGAGCCGCCCTTGCGGCTGCTCGTGGTGGGGGTGTCGACCAGCGTGGCCTTGGTGTCGTCCCAGTAGAGCGAGCGATAGGCGGACTGGGTGAACGAGATCGCCTGCTTGATCCGCGTCAGCGAATTCGCCGCCTCCGCCTTGGTGTCGAGCCTGAGCGAGGTGCTGAGGTCGAGGCCGAAGCTGCCGCCCGGACGTACCTTGGGCGCGTCGTCGGCCAGGGTGGCGGGGGCGCTGATCCGGCGCGCATCGAGCCCGAGCTTGGCGAGTGCGTTCTTGTCGCCATTGCCGGCGATCAACTGGATCTCGTTGCCCGGCTTCACGTCGATGCGCAGGGAACGGCCGCCGTCCTTCGACGGCATCGTCACCGTGGCGACGCGGGTGCCGATCAATTCCCGAACACGGTTGCTGAAGCTTGTCAGCGTGTCGTTCTCGTTGATCGTGATCTTGCGCAGCGCGCCGCCGTTCACGCGGATCGAGAATTCGTCGCCAGCGCGTAGCGAGGTCTGCGCTTCAAGCTTTACCGAATCGGTCGGGGTCAGCGTGCCGCGGCTCAGGCCAAGCGCGCCGAGCACGCTGCCGCCGCCCTCGATCGCCGACAGGCGCACGCCGCCGCTGGCCGCATCGAAATTGCCGAACTGGCGCGTGCTGGCGACCGCGCCGGTGGCGGCATCGATCCGGGCGACGAAGGCGTCGGTGGTACCGGTCTTCGCATCCGCCCCGATCGTGCCGGTGGTGCGTCCGCCGAGATAGATCGATCCGTCTAGGAAGGCGACGCTGTCGACCTGGTCCTCGCCGGTCGTCCCGACATAGGTGACCTTCGCGCCGGCCAGCCCGGCGTCGACCCGCGCGACGAAGCCGTCGCGCGATCCGGCGAGGCCGTTGGTGCCGGTGACGGTGCCGGTGCCGCTCAACGTCGCCTCGGTCGCGCCCGCCACTGCGATGGTGCCGTCCGCCGCCACCGCGATCGCGCGCGCATCGGCGCGGCCGAGATTGAGCGAGCCGAGATCGGTCGACAGGGCGGCGGGATCGATCCGGCGCAGCTTGGCATCGCCATTCTCGCCGGTCAGTACCAGCAGCTTGCCGTCGTTACCGAACGCCAGCGCCTTCACCTGATCGCTGCCGCCGCTGTTGATCGTGCGCCGTTCGACCAGTTTTCCCGTGGCATCGAGCCGGGCGAGATAGGCGTCGCCACCGCCCGTGTCGCTGCGCCCGCCGACATAGATCGCGCCGTCCGCCCCGACCGCGACCGCATTGGCCGATTCGGTGCCGAGCGCGCGTATCGAGGTCGAGAAGGTCTCGTCGCCATTGGCATCGAAGCGGACGACGAGCATGTCGCCATCGCTGGAATTGCCGTCCAGCGTTCCCTTGATCGATCCGGCGACGACGATGCCGCCGTCGGGCGCCACCGTCACCGCCGCGCCTTCGGCCTTGCCGCCCGCGCCCAGCGTGCGCGACCAGACGATCTTACCCTCGCTGTCCACCTTGGTCAGCAACAGGTCGTCCTGCCCGTCGGAACGGTTGGCGCCGACATCGCCTGCGCTGGTGCCGACGACGTAGCTGAATCCCTGGCGATCGGTGGCGATCGCATTGCTGCGCGTATCGGCGGCGATGGTGGTCGCCTTCACCTTCTTGGGGTCCGCTTCGGCGGCGATCTGCTGGCGTTCGGTGGCGGCGCGGTCGACCGCGCTGATCGTATCGAAGGTACTGCGGTCGAGCGTACCGGCGGGATCGTCGAGTCGGGTGATGCGGGTCGCGGTCTTGCCGTCGGTCGGCGTCATGTCACCGGCGATCATCAACGCGTCCTGCCCGCCGACCTGATCGATCGCCACCGTCTCGAATCCGGCCCGCTGGATCGACAGGCCCCATTTCTCGCCGGATTTGGCAGGTACCATCTTGACCGAGGGCCAGCGCGGCTCCGGCTTGCCATCGGTGCCCATCACCGGATCGCCGTTCGCATCGCGTTTCGGTACGGCGGCGATCGCCGCGTTGACCGCGTCGGACACGCTGTCCAGCGTCGGCGGCTGCGGCGTGGTCGACAGGTCCACCTCGACGATGTCGGCGGCGGCCCCGGGCATCGACAGGGTGATGCGCAGTTTCTCCTGCCCCGTCACGCCGGCCAGCGCGCCGTCGCGGGTATCGCGCACGCCCTTGCCCGGAATCGTCGCGGCACTGGTGGTGGCGGTGGATTTGATCCCCACCGTCTGTGCCTGCCGCGCGGTCTTGGTGAAGGCGATGTCGACCAGGTCGGACGGGGCGGATGACAGGAAGGTCTGGAGATCGGCCAGTCCCTTGGCGAAGCTGTTCTGCAGCAGCACGCGTTCGGCGCTGCTGGTGGTGCCCTTGGCGGCGCTTTCCGCCAGCACGCGCAACCGGTCCAGCGCCTTGTACGTCGTGAAGCTGGTCTGCACGTCCTGGGGCAGCGCGCCGATACCGGCCGCCGGCTTGTCGATGATCGTCTTCATCCCCTTGATCGTGGTGATCTGGGTGGAGATGGAGGTGGTGGCAGGGGCCGCCTTCCACGGTGCCTCGGTCGGCGCGGTGGTGAAGGCGGCCTTCGCCTTGCGTTGCGCGCGCGTTTCGATCGACGGCGCGGTATAGTCCGCGAAACCGTTCGTCCCCGACAGGATGCTCAGGCCGACCAGCCCGCTCGTGTAATCGGCCATCGTGTGATTGCCTCCTTGCCCGCCCGTCATGCCCGGACTTTCCTATAATAGGATGAACGATCCCTGTTCGGCCTGCCGGTCGTCGGGATCATCCGCAGGAGCGACGTGATGATACTGGCCGAACCCCCGGAACTGAAGCGTTATGGTGGCATCGAACGTGCCGCGGCGCTGATGCTGGTGCTGGGCAAGGATCACGGCGCGCAGATCTGGGAGCATCTGTCGGTCGACGAGATCAAGGAATTGTCGGCGACGATCTCGACGCTCGGTCGCGTGCCCTCCGCTGCGGCGGAGCATCTGCTGATCGCCTTCGCGGGCGAGGTATCGGCGATGAACGCGCTGCATGGTTCGTTCGAGACGACCGAACGGCTGCTCGACGGCATCCTGCCCACCGATCGCGTGCGCGAGATCATGGAGGATATTCGCGGCCCCGCCGGGCGGACGATGTGGGACAAGCTGTCCAACGTGTCCGAAGCGGTGCTCGCCGGCTATCTGAAGAACGAATATCCGCAGACCGTGGCGGTCATCCTGTCCAAGCTGAAGGCGGATCACGCCGCCCGCGTGCTGGGCCAGTTGCCGCGCGAGATCGCGATCGACGTCGTGCAGCGGATGCTGCGAATGGAGACGGTGCAGAAGGACGTGCTGCTCCAGGTCGAACAGACGCTGCGCAGCGAATTCATGAGCAACCTGTCGCGCGCCCAGCGCCGCGACCCGCACGAGGCGATGGCCGAGGTGTTCAACGCGATGGACCGGTCGACCGAACAGTCGATCCTGGGGTCGCTCGACGAACATGCGCCGGAATCGGCGGAGCGGATCCGCGCGCTGATGTTCACCTTCGAGGATCTGGGCAGCCTGATCCCCACGGCGGTGTCGGCGATCGTCCGTCAGGCGGACAAGCGCCAGATGGCGCTGGCGCTGAAGGGCGCGCCGGATCACATCCGCCAGCTGTTCATGAGCACGATGACCGAACGCTCCGCCAAGCTGATGCGCGAGGACATGGCCGGCATGGGGCCGGTGCGCGCCCGCGATTGCGAGGAGGCGCAGACCGCACTCGTCCGACTGGCCAAGTCGCTGGCGGATCGTGGCGAGATCGTGCTCGCCGATCCCAAGAGCGACGATGCGATGATCGTCTGAGGATAGCGCGATGGACACCTCCTTCCACATCCGCCCCTTCGCGTTCGACAAGGTATTCGAGGCGATCGGCGAGGGGCCGCTGCCGCTGGGGCCGGACGACGATATCGACATGGCGCTGCGCGTCGCCGCGCTGGAGGCCGAGCTGGCGATGGCGCGGCACGGCTTTAACGAGGAACTGGGCCGCGCCCGCGCCGACGGGTTCGAGGCGGGGCTGAGTCATGCCCGGACCGAGCGGGATGCCGCGCTGCTGATCGCCGCCGATGGCCTCCATGCCGCGATCGAGGGCATCGACGCGCATCTGGAGCAGGTCGCCGGCGATCTGGCGCAGGAAGCCGCCGCCGTGGCACACGCCGCCGCCGAGCAGCTGGCGGCGCGCGCGCTGACCGAACTGCCCGCCGCCGCGATCGACGAGGCGATCGGCCGTGTCCTGCGCCAGGTCGCGCGGGGCCAGGAAATCCAGGTCGCGGTCGCGCCCGCGCTGGTCGCGGAGATGGAGCAACTGATCGCGGTGCGCCAGAATGGCGATCGTCGCCGGCTGGCGATCACCGTCGTCGCCGATGGCACGCTGCAACCGGGCGACGCGCACATCAACTGGGAACAGGGCGGCGTGATCCTCGACGCCGCCGCCCGCGCCGCCGTGGTGCGCGACGCACTGGACGCGCTGCTGCCCGCGCCCTGACGCCCGTCGCGATCCGTCACGCCCGATCTACGTCGCGCCATCCCGGCCTTTGCCGGGGTGGCGCGTATCGTTTGGGATAACGACGTCGGCGGCGGGGCGGCAGGATTTCTCCATCCATTACACTGACCCGGCAAGTTTTTCCGGCCGGCACAAACTGCCGCCCCCCGCGCCTTCTATAAAGAAACCAGACGCCGCCGTCGTGACGTTTGGAGCAAGGCTTGGACCAGGTCCGTACAATGTTCGCCCAGATCGGGCGCCAGCGCCTGATAATCATGGGTGTGGTCGCGGCCGTCATGCTGGGCGTGCTGGCGATGGTCGCCACCCGTGGCGGCGATGGCCCGATGGGTTTCCTCTACACCGATCTCGATCCCGCCGCGGCGCAGTCGATCGCGGAAAAACTAAAGGCGCAGAACGTCGCCTTCCAGCTGTCCGCCGACGGCACCTCGATCATGGCGCCCGAGGAGAAGCTGGCCGAACTGCGCATGAGCATGGCCGGCGAGAAGCTGGGCGGCAAGATCGGTTACGACGTGCTGGACGAGGAGGAGCCGTTCGGCGTTTCCGCCAGCCGCGCCAAGATGAACGAGACGCGCGCGATCGAGGGCGAACTGTCCCGCTCGATCGCCACGCTCCAGAACGTGTCGAGCGCGCGCGTCCACCTCGTCATGCCCGAACGCGCGCTGTTCGCGACGACGCCGACCAAGGCGAGCGCGGCGGTGACGGTGAAGACCAAGGGCCGCCTGCCGGCCGAGGCGGTGCAGTCGATCCGCTATCTCGTCGCCTCGTCCGTACCCGATCTGGTGCCCGAATCGATCTCGATCGTCGACCAGACCGGCGCGTTGCTGGCCCGTGCCGGCGATGCCTCGACGATGGGCGCGAGCGGCGCCGACGAGCGCCAGGCGCAGGTCGAGGGCAAGCTGCGCGACGAAGTCGAGGCGCTGCTCCAGCCGATCGTCGGCGAGGGTAAGGTCCGCGCCGAAGTGTCCGCCGATATCGATCGCGACCAGACGCAGGAGGAATCCGACGTCTTCGATCCCGACAAGCAGGTGATCGCGCATCAGGTGTCGGTCGGCAGCAAGAACCAGTCGAGCGACAACCAGCCCGGCCCGGAAGGCGCCAGCGTCGCCCAGCAGCTGCCCGAGGCACAGGGCCAGCCCGCCACCCCCGGCAGCAGCCGCACCGAAGGCCGCGAGGAAACGTCGGAGGACACTACCTACGACAACAGCAAGACGCACAGCGTCGTGCTGCGCGGCCCCGGCCGGATCAAGCGGCTGACCGTCGCGGTGATGGTCGATGGCGGCGCGAAGGGCCTGCCCCAGCCGCAGATCCAGCGGCTGACCCGGCTGGTCGAGAACGCGGTCGGTATCGATGCGGCGCGGGGCGACAGTGTGGTGATCGAAAGCATGGCGTTCGCCGCGACCGATACCGGTGACGAGCCATCGATGCTCGACAAGCTGCCGACCGACCAGATCGTCGGCTTCCTGAAGCTGGCGCTGATCGCCGCGGTCGGGCTGGTCGCGATCCGGATGATCCGTCCGTCGGGTGCCGCGGTTCCCGCGCTCGCCGCCGCCGGTGTCGATGGCGGGACGACCGCGGGGGCGCTGGCCGGTCCCGACCCCGTGACCGGCGAACCCGCCGCGCTTCCCGGTCCGGACGATGCCGCTGGCGCCCAGCGCCGGCTTCCCAGCCTCCAGGGGCTGGATGACGAGATCGCGCTCGCCCAGGTCGACGGGCGGGTGAAGATGAGTGCGCTGCAGCGCGTTGGCGATGCGATCTCCGCATCCCCGACCGAAGCAGCGGCGGTGGTCCGCCAGTGGATGAATTCGTGATGGAGACTTCGATGAGCGACCTGTCCCCCGCCCTGCAACCGGACATCCCCGGTACGGATGTCGGATCGATGCTGGAGGAATTCGCCAGCGCCCCGCGTCAGGCGGATGACGAACTGCTGACCGGACTGGAGGCCGTGTTCGACGTGCCGGTGAAGGTGCAGGCGGTACTGGGCCGGTCGCGGATGCCGATCGGCGACCTGCTGCGCCTGAAGGCCGGGATGGTGATGGAACTGGATCGCCGCGTCGGCGAACCCGTCGACATCTTCGTCAACGACCGCCTGATCGCGCGTGGCGAGGTGGTGATGATCGACGACTCGCTGGGCGTGACGCTCACCGAAATCGTGCAGCAGGAGCGTTGATTTCCGTGACGATCCAGACGGGCATCCGGTTGCTGATGGTCGGCGCGCCGGGCGGTGAACTGCACCTGGCGGCGGCGATGGCACGCGAGGCGGGGGCCGATGTCGTCCTGGCCGGTGACGCCACCGCCGCGCTGGCCGTCATGCGGCAGCGGTCGGTCGGGCTGGTGATGTTCGACGTGATGGCCGATATCGCCGGTTTCCTCGCGCGGCTGCGGCTGGAACGCTTCGCGGTGCCGGTGCTGGCGTGCGGGATCGATGCCCCGGCCGATCGCGCCGTGGCCGCGATCCGTGCGGGCGCGCGCGACTATGTGCCGCTCCCTCCCGATCGCGCGCTGATCGCCGCGGCACTGACCATCGCGGCGGCGGCCCCCGCCACCGAGATCGTCGGCGAGGATGCCACGTTCCGTCGTGCGGTGGATTATGCCCGCCGGATCGCGCCGGGCACCATGCCGGTGCTGATCGCGGGCGAGGCGGGGACGGGCCGGGCGATGCTCGCCCGCGCGATCCATGCCGCCTCCGGTCGTGGCGGTGCCTTCCTGATGGTCGAATGCGGCGGTGTCGCCGCGCCGATCGTCGAGGCCGAGTTGTTCGGTCATCGCCCGGACGAGCTGCCCGGGGTCGCCACCGCCCGCCTCGGCCGGTTGGAGGAGGCACTGGGCGGCACGCTGTTCATCCGCGATATCGATCGCCTGCCCGCCACCGCGCAGGCGCGACTGATGGCGGTGCTGCCGGCGGGGGATGCGGTGCGCCTGATCGCCTCCACCACCCGCGATCTGGCCGGGCTGGCGCAGGACGGCGAATTCCGTGCCGATCTCGCCACGCGGCTTTCGGCCACGCAGGTCGTGTTGCCGCCACTGCGCGCGCGCGGGCATGATGTCGTGCTGATCGCCCGGCATCTGATCGCGGGGATCGAGGGTGCGCCCGCGCACGGGATCGATCGCGACGCGACACTGCTGCTCGCCGCCCATCACTGGCCGTGCAACGTGCGCGAACTGGAGGACGTGGTACGCCGCGCCGCCGTGCTCGCCCGCGGTCCCGCCGTCGCCGCCGACGATCTGGTGCTGGCGGACGGCAGCCGTCTGAATGCCGCCGCGCCTGTCGGGCGCGAGTGCGAACTGGCGGTCGACAGCCTGATCGGCCGCACCGTCGAGGATGTCGAACGCGCACTGATCCTGAAGACGCTGGAGCGGTGCCGCGGCAACCGCACCTCCGCCTCCGGCATCCTCGGCATCTCGGTCCGCACGATGCGCAACAAGCTGAAGACGTTTATCGAGGCGGGCATTCCCGTCATGCCGGCCGCGTGAGGAACTGAACGATGGGCGGTATTCTCTCCACTTTCCAGCGCATCGGCGCCAGCCGCGACATCGCGCTGGCGGTCGGCGTGGTCGCGATCATCGCGATGCTGATCCTGCCGATGCCGGCCTGGATGCTCGACATGGGCCTCGCCCTGTCGATCACGCTGTCGATCATGATCCTGATGACCGCGCTGTTCATCGAAAAGCCGCTGCAGCTGTCCGCCTTCCCGACCATCCTGCTCATCTCGACGATGTTGCGGCTGGGGCTCAACCTCGCCTCCACTCGCCTGATCCTGGCGCACGGCCACGAAGGCTCGCACGCGGCGGGCGGGGTGATCGGCGCGTTCGGGGAGTTCCTGATCGGCGGCGATACCGTGATCGGCCTCACGATCTTCGCGATCCTGATCGTCATCAACTTCGTCGTCATCACCAAGGGCGCGGGCCGCATCGCCGAGGTCGCGGCGCGGTTCAGCCTGGATGCGATGCCCGGCAAGCAGATGGCGATCGACGCCGACCTGAACGCCGGCACGATCGACGAGAAGCAGGCGCGCGAACGCCGCACCGAGGTGGAGGCCGAAAGCGGCTTCTACGGATCGATGGACGGTGCGTCGAAGTTCGTGAAGGGTGATGCGGTCGCCGCGCTGCTCATCACCGCGATCAACGTGTTCGTCGGCCTCATCATGGGCGTGCTGGTCCACGGCGTGCCGCTGGCGGAGGCGTTCCACACCTATACGCTGCTGACGGTCGGCGACGGGCTGGTCAGCCAGGTGCCCGCGCTGATCGTGTCGATCGCCGCCGGCCTGCTCGTCACCAAAGGCGGCGCGGCGGGCAAGACCGGCGTGGCGCTGGGCGAACAGCTGGGCCGCTATCCCAAGGCGTTCGGGATGGTGTCCCTGATGATGGGTGGCCTTGCCATCCTGCCGGGCCTGCCCTTCATTCCCTTCGCGGTGTTCGCCGGCGCCACCGGTTGGGCCGCGTGGAAGCTCGACAAGGACGCCAAGGTGCGCGTCGCGCAGGAAAAGGTCGCCGCCGCACAGGCCATCGCTGCCGAGCCGATCCCGGAGGAGCCGATCAGCCGCACGCTTCAGATCGACGCGATCCGGATCGAGATCGGGTATGCGCTGCTGCCGATCATCAACGATTCGGAGGCCGAACCCCGGCTCGACGATCAGGTCCGCGCGCTGCGCCGGCAGATGGCGATCGACTACGGCTTCGTGCTGCCGTCGGTCCGCATCATCGACAACATGGCGCTGAAGCCCAACGAATATGTCGTCCACGTCAAGGAGACGGAGGCCGCGCGCGGTGAAATTCGACTCGACCGGCTGCTCGTCATCAATCCCGGCGGCGA
This sequence comes from Sphingomonas sp. CFBP 8760, assembly GCF_014841615.1. Taxonomy (GTDB): domain Bacteria; phylum Pseudomonadota; class Alphaproteobacteria; order Sphingomonadales; family Sphingomonadaceae; genus Sphingomonas. The sequence continues at coordinate 10,890 of NZ_JACYUG010000003.1, forward strand.
TGCCCCCGGCCTGCCTGGCGAACACACGCGCGAGCCGGTGTTCGGCCTGCCCGCGCTGTGGATCGACCGCAGCCTGCGTGACGAGGCGGGGCTGCGCGGGCTGACCGTGGTCGACTGCGGCACGATCATCACCACCCACCTGACCGAACTGGTCAAGGACAACATCGCCGACCTGCTGAGCTATACCGAGACGCAGAAGCTGCTGAGCGACGTGCACACCGAATCGGAAAAGCTGGTCGCCGACATCATCCCCTCGCGCATCAGCGTGTCGGGCGTGCAGCGCGTGCTCCAGAACCTGCTGGCCGAGGGCGTATCGATCCGCGACGTGCCGACCATTCTGGAAGGCGTGGCGGAAGCGGCGCCGGTGACGACCAACATCACCCAGATCACCGAGCACGTCCGCGGCCGCCTGGCCCGCCAGATTTCCGCGCAGCAGACCCGCGACGGCGCGATCCCGATCGTGACGCTGTCGAACGAATGGGACGAGGCGTTCGCCGAGAGCATCGTCGGGCATGGTGACGAGCGTCAGCTGGCGATGGCGCCGACCAAACTCCACGCGTTCCTGGCGCATGTCCGCGAGACGTTCGACCGGCTGGCGGGGGAGGGGGAGATTCCTTGCCTGCTCACCAACCCGTCGATCCGCCCCTTCGTCCGCTCGATCATCGAACGGGTCCGCCCCGCCACCGTCGTGCTGTCGCAGAACGAGGTCCACACCCGCGCGCGCATCCGTTCGCTGGGGACGATCGGGTGAGCATTCTTCTTCCTATAATGATGCTGGAGGCGACGCCGCCGCCGCCCCGGAGACCCGCATGATCACGTCCGCCGCGACCGACCCCTTCGCCGCGATCTTCGCGCCGCCGGGCGCCACCGCGCCGACCGGCGATGCGATCGCGACGCCGGGGAGCGGGGTGTTCGGCACGATGGTCGCCGCGACGCCCGCCACTCCGCCCGTGGCGGCGATCACGTCGCCATCGTTCCGCGGCGCGTTGATGAACGCGACGCTGCCGGTCGGAGCGCTGGTGTCGACCGGTACGCCCGCCGCGCGCCCGGCGATCGCGACGCTGCCATGGCCGGGTGCATCGCCCGTCACGCCGGCCGGCTCCATGATGTCGACCGCCATGGTCGCGAACGCCGCGCCGATCGCACCGGCCATGATCCCGGCAGGCGCATCGCCGACAGCCCTCGTTCCGATCGCGACCGCCGAGCCGCTACCCGCCTCGGTAGCGCCGACGGTGCCGATGCGGACGGACGATGCGCCGACCTCGCTCCCCCCCGCCATCGTCCGGCCCATGCCGGCCCCCACGCCATCGCCGGACCTGCGCAGCGCGGTGCTTGTCGCATCGATGCCGGCGGCATGGCCGCCCGCGCCTGCGGGCGTACCGGCGCTGCCGGTCGCAACGCCCACCGTGTCGGCCTTGCCGACCCCGGCGGGCGTCAGCCCCACCATGCCGCTGGTCGCGGCACCGCAGCCCGACCTTGTGCTGCGGGTCGCTCCCGCTGCCGGCCCGATCGGGAATGGACCGCTGCCCGCTGCCCCGTTCATCGGTGCAGAACTGCCCAAGTCGTCCAATGCCGCGCCGGTATCCGGTTCGCTATCTGGTGGATCGCGGTCCGATGTCATTACCCTTGCCGTACCATCAGTAGCCAAAGTCGGGCCTTCCGCATCAGCGAAGCCGGTGCTGACAGCCGCGCCGTTGCCCGATCTCGTCTTGCGCGCCGATCCCGATGCCGAGCCGGCGCCGGGCGATCCCATGCCTGTGGATGTGCAGCCTGCCGTTGCTCCACAGCCCGTCGATCGCACGGCCACACCGCTGCCTGCACCGACAACGGCCGGGATCGACGTCACCAAGCCATCTGCTCCGCGCAAACCGGCGATAGCGCCGGCGCCGGCGCCTGAAGTCTTCGCCCCGGCGCAGGCGTCGCCGGTCGTCGCCCCCGTCGCGGTGAAGGGGCCGGCGACCCCGGCCGATCCCGCGCGGGTCGAGGACGGCGTCCCGGTCGATGCCGAAGACACCGATCCGACGTCCACCGACTTGCCGCTGACGATGGCGCTGCCGCCCGTGTTGCCTGACCTGACCACCACGCCGCTGCTGGAAACCGCCACCGCTACGCCGCACCCGTCTGCCGACACCGATGCGGGTAGCGCCACGCACGGCGCACCGGCGACCGCCCCTGCCACCCCGGTCGCCGCCCCCGCTGCCGGGCAGCCGCTCGCAACACCCGGCAAGGTCGAGGCATCGCCCGATCGCCCCGCCGCCGTTGCCGCCGTCGGGCTGCGTCCGGTGCGGGAGGAGGCGGCACCCGCTGATCCAAAGCCGGTGACGGCCGCCACTCCCGATCCCCGTTCCTTCGGCGCGCTGGTCGAGCCGAAGGTCGTCACGTCCGCCCCCGCCCCGGTCGCAGCGGCACCGGTGCCGGAGGCGCGTGTCGCGGCCGAGCCGGGACGCATGGGGCATGAGATGGCGGTCGCCATCGCCCGCCATACCGCCGAGGGCGGCGGCGAGGCGCTGACCGTCCGGCTCAACCCCGCCGAGTTCGGCCGGATCGACGTGACCCTCTCGTTCGACGATCGCGGTACGTTGCGCGCGGTGCTGGCCGCCGAGACCCCGGCCGCGCTCGATCTGCTGCGCCGCGACAGTGCCGATCTTGGCCGCGCGCTCAGCGATGCCGGGATGCGCACCGACGCGCAGAGCTTTCGCTTCGACACGCGGCAGGGCGGGGCGGATGCCGGTGGGCAGGGCGCGCAGGGCCAGCCGCGCTGGCAGGCGGCCGCGACCCCGCGCAACGCATCCACGATCACCGACCTGCCCGAACCCGAATATCGCCCGCTCCGCTCGCGCGGCGGCGTCGACCTGATGGCCTGAAGGATCGAACCATGACCACCACCACTGCCGTCACCGGCACCACGACCGCCGCGACCGGCACCGCCACCACCCTGTCCAAGGTCGGGGCGGATTTCGACATGTTCCTGAAGCTGCTCGTCACCCAGATGCAGAACCAGGACCCGCTGAAGCCGATGGATTCGACCGAATACACCCAGCAGCTCGCGCAATATTCGCAGGTCGAACAGACCGTGAAGCAGACGACCGCGCTCAACGACATCCTGTCGCAGCTGTCCACGCAGAGCCTGACGCAGGCGAACGCGCTGATCGGGCGTGAGGTGGAGTTGGACAGCAACGTCGCCGGCCTGGCCGGGCAGAGCGCGGCGCAATGGGGCTATCAGTCCTCCCGCGCGGTCGCCACGATCGAGATGACGGTGAAGGACGCATCGGGCGTCACCATGTCGACCCAGACCGTCGAGGCCAGCGGTACGGCCGGCCGGCTGGCTTGGGATGGCACGACGAAATCGGGTGGTACCGCCAAGGACGGTGGCTACACGCTGTCTGCGGTAGGCCGCGACGCGTTCGGCGTCGAAGTGCCGATGACGCTGACCAGCGTCGGCAAGGTTTCGACGGTGGAGGCGAAGGCCGGTCTGGTGACGCTGGGGGTAAACGGTCTGCAGGTCCCGATGACCCGGTTGATCCGGCTGGGCGATGGCGCGGAATGATGGCGATCACACCCAGCCGTTGGGTATAATATAGTCAAAAAAGACCAGCCGGGGCCGGAACCCTGTCCGTGCCGGTCGGTTGCCCGCGGCATGACCAACCAGACCGGCAAGGCCACGCAATATCCGCTTCTCGCGAACCCGCACGTGCAGTTGCACGGACCGGTGGACGAGGCGATGTACACCAGCTTCAAGACGCAGGTGATCAATGCCCCGGCCGAGGGGCCGCTGGTGGTGTCGGTCACCACGCTGGGCGGCGATCCGGAAATGGCGCGTGCGATGGGGGACGGCATCCGCCTGATCCGCGAATATACCGGGCGCGACACGTTGTTCCTGGGCAAGGTCGCGGTCTATTCGGCAGGCGCCACGTTCATGTCGGCCTTCCCGGTCGACAGCCGTTTCCTGACGCGGGGCAGCCGCATCATGATCCACGAACGGCAGATGCAATCGACCATCCAGCTCAACGGACCGCTCAATACGCTGGAATACACGTTGAAGGCGAAGCTGCACGAGATCGAGGATTCGATTCGTATCCAGAACGAGGGATTCGAGGCGCTGGTCAGCGGATCGCAGGTTTCGATGGACGAGCTTCTGGAAAAGGCGCCGTCCAATTGGTATATTGAGGCGGACGAGGCGAAACGCCTGGGGCTCGTGCTCGACGTGATCTGAGTTACCGCGCCGCAACAGGAGGGTTTGCCCGGATCGCGCCCGTGCTGTAACGGCTCGGGCAATCACCTGACGGGAACCCTTCATGGCCGAATTCGCCCTCCCCAAGAACAGCAAGATCAAGCAGGGCGTCACCCATGCCGCGCCGAGCGCTCCGGCGGAAAAAGGCCGGCTGAAGAAATTCAAGGTCTATCGCTACGATCCCGACAGCGGCGAGAACCCCCGCTACGATACGTTCGAGGTCAATCTGGACGAGTGCGGGCCGATGGTGCTCGACGCGCTCATCAAGATGAAGGGGGAGCAGGACAGTTCGCTCACCTTCCGTCGCTCGTGCCGCGAAGGCATCTGCGGATCGTGTTCGATGAACATCGACGGGCGCAACGGCCTCGCCTGCACCACCGCGATCGAGGATGTGAAGGGCGAGGTACGTATCACCCCGCTGCCGCATATGGACGTGGTGAAGGATCTGGTGCCGGACTTCACGCACTTCTACGCGCAGTACAGTTCGATCAAGCCGTGGTTGCAGACCGTCACGCCGCCGCCCTCGGGCAAGGAGCGGTTGCAGTCGCCGCAGGACCGGCAGAAGCTGGACGGCCTGTACGAATGCATCCTCTGCGCGTGCTGCTCGACCTCGTGCCCCAGCTATTGGTGGAATGCCGACAAGTTCCTGGGGCCGGCGATCCTGCTTCAGGCATATCGCTGGCTGGCGGACAGCCGTGACGAGATGACTGGTGACCGGCTCGACGAGCTGGAGGACCCGTTCCGCCTGTATCGCTGCCACACGATCATGAACTGCGCGAACGTCTGCCCCAAGGGGCTGAACCCCGCCAAGGCGATCGCCGAGATCAAGAAAATGGAAGCCGAACGGATCGTCTGAGGTCTTGGACGACCCGTTCAGCGATGCTCCCGCCCCCGGCCAGCCGGGCTGGCGGGAGTGGAAGCCGACCGATCCGACGCGCTTCAATGCGGTCATGGGTCCGGTCGTCTATCGGGCGGAAGGCGCGATCGTCCGGGTCCGGATGACGCCGGGCCGCGAACATTCCAACGTCCGCGATGCGGTCCATGGTGGCGTAACGCTCGCGTTCATCGACATCGCGCTGTTCGCCGCGGCTCGTGCGTCCGGCACGATCACTACCGGCACCGGCGTGACGCTGGGGCTGGAGACGCAGTTTATCGGCGAAGGCGCGATCGGCGAACCGATCGAGGCGCAGGTCGAATTGCTGCGTGAGACCGGCCGATTGCTGTTCCTGCGCGGACTGGTGGTGCAGGGGGATGGAGACCGCCGGATCGCAGCCTTCTCCGCCATGATCCGCAAGCCTCCGTCGGCCAGAAAGGACCCATGACCACCGTCAACCCTGGCGTCATCGCCGCCTATGACGCGCTGATCGCCGCCGGCGAACTGCGCCCCGATTCCGAACAGGCCGCGGCGGCTGCCCGCCTTCAGGCGCTTGCGACCGAACTGGAACATCCCCGCACCACCGGCTTCTTCCGCCGCAAGCCGGTACCCGCGCGCGGCGTGTATATGTGGGGCGATGTCGGGCGCGGCAAATCGATGCTGATGGACCTGTTCTACGATCATGTGACCGTACCGGCCAAGCGCCGGGTCCATTTCGCGGAGTTCATGATCGAGGTCCATGGTCGCATCGCGGTGGAGCGGCGCAAGGAGCAGGGCGATCCGATCCTGCCCGTCGCCGCCGCGCTGGCGCAGGAAGCCCGGTTGCTCGCCTTCGACGAGATGATGGTGACCAACAGCCCCGACGCGATGATCCTGTCGCGGCTGTTCACCGCCCTGATCGAGGCGGGGGTAACGATCGTCACCACCTCCAATCGCGCGCCGGTCGATCTCTACAGGAACGGTCTCAACCGCGAACATTTCCTGCCGTTCATCGCGCTGGTGCAATCCCGTCTCGACGTGGTGACGTTGAACGGCCCGATCGATTATCGACGCGACCGGCTGGGCAGCCAGCGGACCTGGCTGGTTCCCAACGGGACGGCGGCGACCGCCGATCTCTCCGCCGCGTTCTTCCGCCTGACCGACCATGAGGTGACCGAACCGATCCCGTCCGAGGATCTGGTGGTGCAGGGCCGCACATTGCATGTGCCCAAGGCCTTGAAGGGCGTCGCGGTCTTCTCGTTCCGGAAACTGTGCGGCGAGGCGCGGGGCGCGGCCGATTATCTGGCGATCGCCCGCCGTTTCCACACCGTCATCCTCGTCGGCATCCCCCGGCTGGGGCCGGAGAACCGCAACGAGGCCGCGCGCTTCGTCGCGCTGATCGACGCGCTGTACGAACACAAGGTGAAGCTGCTCGCTGCGGCGGATGCCGAGCCGGACGATCTCTATGCGGCGGGGGACGGCGTGTTCGAGTTCCAGCGGACGGTGAGTCGGCTGGAGGAGATGGGGTCCGACGATTATCTGGCGCAGGGGCACGGCGTGGATGGCGATGCGCGCTGACGGTATCGGCGCGCACGTCAGCAGGCCCGGCCAGTGCGACACAGCGCGCTACGAGGCACGGCTTTTCCATGTCTGACGCTAGGCAACTATAGCAACCAGGCATTATTGCACTTGCGAACCATCCGCAATAATGCCATTTAAGCCTTGCCTCTCACGCATTATGCGCGTACCCGCCGCTTCCAATCACCGCCACGGAGAAGGATTGGAATGGCCCGCAAGAAGATCGCGCTGATCGGCGCCGGTAACATCGGCGGCACGCTCGCGCACCTCGCCGCCCTCAAGGGTCTCGGCGATATCGTGCTGTTCGACGTGGTGGAGGGCGTGCCGCAGGGCAAGGCGCTCGATCTGTCGCAGTGCGGCCCGGTCGAGGGCTTCGATGCCACCATCACCGGCTCCAATGATTATGCCGACATCGCCGGTGCGGACGTCATCATCGTCACCGCCGGCGTCGCGCGCAAGCCCGGCATGAGCCGCGACGACCTGCTCGGCATCAACCTGAAGGTGATGAAGGCGGTCGGCGAGGGCATCAAGGCCAACGCGCCCGACGCGTTCGTGATCTGCATAACCAACCCGCTCGACGCGATGGTGTGGGCGCTGCGCGAATTCTCCGGCCTGCCGGCCAACAAGGTCGTCGGCATGGCGGGCGTGCTCGATTCGTCGCGGTTCAGCCACTTCCTCGCCGACGAGTTCAAGGTCGCAGTGAAGGACGTGAACACGTTCGTGCTGGGCGGTCATGGCGATACGATGGTTCCGGTCGTGCAGTATTCGACGGTCGCCGGCATCCCGGTGCCCGACCTGATCGCGATGGGTCGCACCACGCAGGACAAGATCGACGCGATCGTGCAGCGCACCCGCTCGGGCGGCGGCGAGATCGTCGCGCTGCTCAAGACCGGCTCCGCCTATTACGCGCCCGCCACCAGCGGCATCGCGATGGCCGAGGCCTATCTGTACGACCAGAAGCGCCTGCTGCCCTGCGCGGCCTATGTCGAGGGCCAGTACGGCGTCGACGGCCTGTATGTCGGCGTCCCAGTCATCATCGGTGCCGGCGGCGTCGAGGAGATCGTCGAGGTCAAGCTGGACGACGAAGCGAAGGCGAACCTTCAGGTGTCGGTCGATGCGGTCAAGGAACTGCTGGTCGCGTGCAAGGGCATCGACGGGTCGCTGAACTGATCGGAATGGACTGACGCGAACCACCCCGGCGAAGGCCGGGGTCCAGTTGGGAAGGTGCTGATGATGGCGGAACAGGCGTTCGTCTATATCATGGCCAACCAGCGCAACGGTGCGATCTATCTGGGTTCGACGACGAACCTGCCGAAGCGGGCATGGGAGCATCGCAGCGGCGTCGTGTCGGGGTTCACGAAGAGGTATGGCTGCAAGGACCTCGTCTGGTACGAGGCATGTGGCGAGTGGGAAGCGGCGCGGCAACGCGAACGGCAGATGAAGCAATGGAGGCGCGACTGGAAGGTGCGGGAAATCGAAGGGCTCAACCCGGAATGGGAAGACCTGTACGATCGTATCGCCCTACCATGAACGCCTTCCCAACTGGACCCCGGCTTTCGCCGGGGTGGACGGGTCTGGAGACAAAATGAGCATCCTCGTCGACAAGAACACCAAGGTCATCACGCAAGGGATGACCGGCGAAACCGGCAGCTTCCATACCAAGGCGGCGCTGGAATACGGCACGCAGATGGTCGGCGGCGTCACGCCGGGCAAGGGCGGGACCGAGCATCTCGGCCTGCCGGTGTACAACACCGTCGCGGAGGCCAAGTCGAAGACCGGTGCCGACGCATCGGTGATCTACGTGCCGCCGCCCTTCGCCGCCGATTCGATCCTGGAAGCGATCGATGCCGAGATTCCGCTGATCGTCACGATCACCGAAGGCATTCCGGTTCTCGACATGGTCCGTGTCAAGCGCGCGCTGTCGGGCAGCAAGTCGCGGCTGATCGGCCCCAACTGCCCGGGTGTGCTGACGCCGGGCCAGTGCAAGATCGGCATCATGCCGGGCAGCATCTTCAAGCAGGGTTCGGTCGGCGTCGTATCGCGCTCCGGCACGTTGACCTATGAGGCGGTGTTCCAGACATCGAACGCCGGCCTGGGCCAGACCACCGCGGTCGGCATCGGCGGCGATCCGGTCAACGGCACCAACTTCATCGACGTGCTCGAGTTGTTCCTGGCGGACGAGGCGACGCAGTCGATCATCATGATCGGCGAAATCGGCGGCGACGCCGAGGAGCAGGCCGCGCAGTTCCTGATCGACGAGGCCAAGCGTGGCCGCAAGAAGCCGATGGCCGGCTTCATCGCGGGCCGCACAGCGCCTCCGGGTCGCCGCATGGGCCATGCCGGCGCGATCGTGTCGGGTGGCAAGGGCGATGCCGAGAGCAAGATCGCGGCGATGGAAGCTGCCGGGATCAAGGTCGCGGCCTCGCCGTCGGAACTCGGCTCGACGCTGCTGTCGGTACTGAACGGCTGAACGAACAACTCCCTTTCCCGTCGGGAGAGGGAAGGAGCGACCAAAGGTCGCGGAAGGGTGAGGGCAGGTTCGCTGCCTTGCCCTCACCCTCCCGCCGCTCGGTGAGCGGCGGGCCCCTCCCTCTCCCGATGGGAGAGGGGTCGAAGGAATGAACGATGGGCTACGAAGGTCAGGATTTCAGCGACATCGCACAGGGCGTCAGCCCGGCGTTCATCGAGGCGCTGTACGCGAAGTTCGGTGCCGATCCCGGCTCGGTCGATGCCGGCTGGCGGACCTTCTTCGAAGGGCTGGAAGGCAGCGCGCAGGGGCCGAGCTGGCAGAGCAAGCGCTGGCCGCTGACCACCACCGACGACCTGACCGCCGCGCTCGATCCGACCCAGATGGAACCCGCGCCCAAGCCCGCACGCGGGGGCAAGCCTGCCGCGGCCGCCGCCCCGGCGCCGTCGAAGGACGATATCGTCAAGGCGGCGGGCGACGCGATCCGCGCCCAGCTGCTGATCCGTACCTACCGCGTCCGGGGTCACCTCGCCGCCAATCTCGATCCGCTGGGGCTGACCAAGCGCGAGATGCCCGAAGACCTGAAGACCGAGCATTACGGCTTCACCGACGCCGATCTCGACCGTCCGGTCTATCTCGCCGGGACGATGGGCTTCGAATGGGCCACCGTCCGCCAGCTCGTCGATACGCTGCGCAAGAATTACTGCGGCAATGTCGGCCTCGAATTCATGCACATCGTCGATGTCGAGGAACGCCGCTTCCTGCAGGAGCGGATGGAGGGCCAGGACAAGGCGATCGAATTCTCCGTCGACGGCAAGAAGGCGATCCTGAACAAGGTGATCGAGGCGGAGCAGTGGGAGAAGTTCCTCGGCCGCAAATATGTCGGCACCAAGCGGTTCGGCCTCGACGGCGGTGAATCGATGATCCCCGCGCTCGAAAGCGTCATCAAATATGGCGGCCAGTACGGCGTGCGCGAGATGGTGTTCGGCATGGCGCATCGCGGCCGCCTGAACGTCCTCGCCAACGTGATGGCGAAGCCGCTGCGCATCATCTTCCACGAATTCGCCGGCGGTTCGGCCAACCCGGATGACATCGGCGGTTCCGGCGACGTGAAGTACCATCTCGGCACCAGCCACGACCGCGAGTTCGACGGTCACAAGGTGCATATGTCGCTGGTCGCCAATCCGTCGCATCTGGAGGCGGCCGACCCCGTCGTCCTCGGCAAGACGCGTGCGATCCAGACGATCGCGAACGACCTGAACGATCACGTCGCCTCGCTGCCAGTGCTGATCCACGGCGACGCCGCGTTCGCAGGGCAGGGGATCGTGTGGGAATGCCTCGGCTTCTCCGGCATCCGCGGCTACAACACCGGTGGCTGCGTCCACTTCATCATCAACAACCAGGTCGGCTTCACCACCAGCCCGCAGTTCGCGCGCTCCTCGCCCTATCCGTCGGATGTGGCGAAGGGCGTGCAGGCGCCGGTGTTCCACGTGAACGGCGACGATCCCGAAGCGGTGACCTTCGCCACCAAGATGGCGATGGAATTCCGCCAGAAGTTCCACCGCGACATCGTGATCGACATGTGGTGCTATCGTCGCTTCGGCCATAACGAGGGCGACGAACCCGGCTTCACCCAGCCGCTGATGTACAAGGTCATCAAGGATCACCCGCCGGTCAGCGACATCTACGCCAAGCGCCTGATCGGCGAGGGCGTGGTCGACCAGGTATGGGTGGACGAGAACGTCCGGCAGTATGTCACCCGGCTGGAAGGCGAGTTCGAGGCGGGCGGCAGCTACAAGCCCAACAAGGCGGACTGGTTCGCCGGCCGCTGGACCGGCCTGTCCGCGCCGACCGAGGGCAGCCCGACCCGGCGTAGCGCCGACACCGGCATCACGCCCAAGCTGTTCGATTCACTAGGCCGCACGCTGACGACGGTGCCGGAGGGGCTGGCGATCCACAAGACGCTGGGTCGCGTGCTGGAAGCGAAGCGCCAGATGTTCGCCACCGCCGCCAATTTCGACTGGGCGACCGGCGAGGCGCTGGCGTTCGGTTCGCTGTTGTCCGAGGGATATGGCGTCCGCCTGTCGGGGCAGGATTCGGGGCGCGGCACCTTCTCGCAGCGCCACGCCGTCTGGGTCGATCAGACCGATGAACACAAGTTCGTGCCGCTCCAGGGGATCGAGCACGGCCGGTTCGAGGTGCTGGACAGCCCGCTGTCGGAATATGGCGTGCTCGGCTTCGAATATGGCTATGCGCTGGCCGATCCGAAGACGCTGGTGCTGTGGGAGGCGCAGTTCGGCGACTTCGTCAACGGCGCGCAGATCATGATCGACCAGTTCATCGCGTCGGGCGAGGCCAAGTGGCTCCGCGCCAACGGCCTCGTGATGCTGCTGCCGCACGGCTATGAAGGGCAGGGGCCGGAACACAGCTCGGCCCGGCCGGAGCGGTTCCTGCAACTGTGCGCGGGCGACAACATGCAGGTCGCCAACTGCACCACGCCGGCCAATTACTTCCACCTGCTGCGCCGCCAGATGCACCGCAGCTTCCGCAAGCCGCTGGTGGTGATGACGCCCAAGTCGCTGCTCCGTCACAAGCTGGCGGTGTCGGCAGCGGCGGATTTCCAGGGCGACAGCCATTTCCGTCGTCTGTTGTCCGACACCAACGGGGCGGCTGACGAGGCGACGACGCGGCTGGTCCTATGCACCGGCAAGGTCGCCTATGACCTGATCGAGGCGCGCGACGCGGCCGGCGACACCGACACCCAGATCGTCCGGGTCGAGCAGCTCTATCCCTTCCCCGGCGATGCGATCGCGGAGCGGGTGAAGCGGATGCCGAACCTGCGCGAAGTGGTGTGGGCGCAGGAAGAGCCGAAGAACAACGGCTACTGGTTCTTCGTCGAGCCGCTGATCGAGGAGGCGCTGGCGGAAGCAGGCGCGGCGGTGAAGCGCGCGCGTTATGCCGGCCGCGCCGCTGCCGCGTCGCCCGCGACGGGTCTGATGAAGCGGCACACCGCCGAACAGGGGGCGCTCGTCGCCGATGCGCTCGGCCACAATGTCCGCGAGGAAATCCGCCGGACGCGTGCGGAGGGCAGCACCACCACCGCCCGGCCGGCGCAGGCCCCCGCCAGCTGATCGCCCACCCCCGATACCCCCGATAATCGCTCCGGTTCCGGCCGGGGTTGGAAGGATAGAATGATGGCCACCGAAGTCACCGTCCCCGTACTGGGCGAATCGATCACCGAAGCGACGCTGGGCGAATGGCTCAAGCAGCCCGGCGACGCGGTCGCGCTCGACGAACCGATCGCCAGCCTCGAAACCGACAAGGTGTCGGTCGAGGTGCCCAGTCCCGTCGCGGGCGTGATGGGCCAGCACGCGGTCGCGGTCGGCGATACGGTGCAGGTCGGCGCGATGATCGCCACGGTCGATGCCGGTGGCAGCGCCGCGCCCAAGGAAGCCGCCCCGCAGCCCGCCGTTACCCAGACGCCGGCCGCCCCCGCCGTGGCACCGTCGCCTGCTCCTGCCGCCGAGGCCGAGCCGACCGGTGACAGCCCGGCCGCGCTCAGCCCCTCGGTTCGCCGCGCGGTGCTGGAACACGGCGTCGATCCCGCCACGATCAAGGGCACGGGCAAGGACGGCCGCATCACCAAGGAAGACGTCGAGGCCGCCGCGCAGAACAAGCCCGCCGCCGCGCCGGCAGCCGCTGCCGCACCGGCCCCTGCCGCCGCCGCGACCGGCGGACGCAAGGAAGAACGCGTCCGCATGACGCGTCTCCGCCAGACGATCGCCAAGCGCCTGAAGGAAGCGCAGAACACCGCCGCGATGCTGACGACGTTCAACGACGTCGACATGACCGCGGTGATCGAGGCGCGCGCCAAGTACAAGGACCTGTTCGAGAAGAAGCATGGCGTCCGGCTGGGCTTCATGGGCTTCTTCGTGAAGGCCGCGACGATGGCGCTGAAGGACATTCCCTCGGTCAACGCCTCGATCGAGGGCGACGACATCGTCTATCACGACTATGCCGACATCTCGGTCGCGGTGTCCTCGCCCGGCGGTCTCGTCGTGCCCGTGATCCGCGACGCGCAGGACCTGACGGTCGCCGGCATCGAGAAGACGATCGGCGATTTCGGCAAGCGCGCCAAGGAAGGCGCGCTGAAGATGGACGAGATGAAGGGCGGCACCTTCACCATCTCCAACGGCGGCGTGTTCGGCTCGCTGATGTCGACCCCGATCATCAACCCGCCGCAGTCGGCGGTGCTGGGTCTCCACCGTATCGAGGATCGCCCGGTGGTGGTGAACGGTCAGGTCGTGGTGCGCCCGATGATGTACCTCGCGCTCAGCTACGACCATCGCCTGATCGACGGCCGCGAGGCGGTGACCTTCCTCGTCGCGCTCAAGAACGCGATCGAGGACCCGACCCGCATCCTGATCGACCTGTAAACCACTAACCACCCCGGCGACACGCCGGGGCCCAGTTGGGAAGGCGGCGGTGACGAAGCGCCACGCTCTTCCCATATGTCCCCCAACTGGACCCCGGCCTGCGCCGGGGAGGAGATATGAAGATGGCCGACGCCCCAACCTACGACTATGACGTCCTCGTGATCGGCGCCGGCCCCGGCGGCTATGTCGCCGCGATCCGGGCCGCGCAGCTTGGCCTGCGCACCGCCTGCGCGGAAAGCCGCGAGACGCTGGGCGGCACCTGCCTCAACGTCGGTTGCATCCCGTCCAAGGCGCTGCTCCATGCGTCCGAACTCTATGCGGAGGCGACCGGCGGTCACCTCGCCAAGTTCGGCGTCGAGATTCAGGGCGCGACGCTCAACCTCGACCAGATGCATGCCGAAAAGGCGAAGGCGGTCGGCGAACTGACCGGCGGCATCGAATATCTGTTCAAGAAGAACAAGGTGACGTGGCTGAAGGGCAAGGCCGCGTTCAAGGATCACACCACCGTCACCATCGGCGACCAGACCGTCACCGCGCGCGACATCGTGATCGCGACCGGGTCGTCGGTCACGCCGCTGCCCGGGGTCGAGATCGACCAGAAGATCATCGTCGACAGCACCGGCGCGCTGGCGCTGCCCAAGGTACCCGAACACCTCGTCGTGATCGGTGGCGGCGTGATCGGGCTCGAACTCGGCAGCGTGTGGAAGCGGCTGGGCGCGAAGGTTACGGTCGTCGAATATGTCGACCAGATTCTGCCGGGCTTCGATGGCGAGGTCCGCAAGGAATCGGCCAAGCTGTTCAAGAAGCAGGGCTTCGAGCTGATGACCTCGACCAAGGTCACCGGCGTCGCGGTCGAGGGCACCACGGCGACCGTCTCGATCGAGCCTGCCGCCGGTGGCGAGGGCACGACGCTGACCGCCGATGCCGTCCTCGTCGCGATCGGCCGCAAGCCCAACATCGATGGCCTGAACCTGGAAGCCGCAGGCGTTAAGCTGACCGAACGCGGGCAGGTCGGCATCGACCATGATTTCCGCACCAATGTCGACGGCATCTGGGCGATCGGCGATGTCGCCCCCGGCCTGATGCTGGCGCACAAGGCGGAGGACGAAGGCGTCGCGGTGGCGGAGAACATCGCGGGCCAGACCGGCATCGTGAACCACGACGTGATCCCCAGCGTGGTCTACACCATGCCCGAGATCGCCGGCGTCGGCCTGTCCGAGGAAGCCGCCAAGGCGAAGGGCGAGATCAAGGTCGGCAAGTTTCCCTTCGCCGCCAACAGCCGCGCCAAGACCAATCGCGACACGGACGGTTTCGTGAAGGTGATCGCGGATGCCAAGAGCGACCGGGTGCTGGGCGTCTGGATCATCTCGTCGCTCGCCGGCACGATGATCGCGCAGGCCGCACAGGCGATGGAATTCGGCGCGACCAGCGAGGACATCGCCTACACCTGCCACGCGCACCCGACCCATGCCGAAGCGCTGAAGGAAGCCGCGATGGCGGTGCAGGGCAAGCCGATTCACATCTAATGTGAATTGTCTTGCGCGCCGTTAGCGCGGCCGGCCGGCGGCGCTAAAGCGCCGTCCGACGTCACGTGATTTACTCCCGTAACGTCCCGCCGGTTATTGGACCCCACGCCGGATGCGCCGAGGATCACGCTCAGGATCGCTTCGCCACCCGCCCAATCACGGCGCGAAGGCGAGCATTTTTATCGCAGAAAAATGCAAAGGCCCGGTCGGTGGCCCATGATCCGCCCCGCCTCGCGCTGGAAGCCGAGTGGCTCCACCTGACCCGCGTCGACCTTCCCGCCCTTGCCGCGGCGCGAGGATGGCCGATCCGGGCGGATCATTGTTTCCAGCGCATCCTGCTCGACCATAGCTATGGCGGCTGCTGGTACGATCACGTCGTCGGCCGCCCCGCCTATGCCCATGCCGGCGCAGCGGCCTTGGTGCGGGCCATCGCGATCGGCCGCGCCGCGATTAGGGGCGAGGCCGACATGGCGATGCTCAATCGACAGTCGCTGATCTGGCGCGGCAAGCTCACAAACCAAGCGGGGCAGGGGCCGACGCTACCCCTTCTTCCCGAACAGCCGCGCCAGCACTAATTCCGCCGCTTCACCGATCGCGCCGGCGATGGCATCCGGATTGGGCGAACGGGTGGTGCCCTGTGGCGCGGCGGGCTGCACAGGTGGCACCGTGCCCGCAGCCTCCGACTGGGGCGGAACCGGCGGTACGGGTGGCGTGGGCGGGCTTGCCGGTTTCGCCAGCGCATCGGCGGCGGCGCGCAGGCCGGTCGCCATCGCGGCGCGGGCGGCGGGGGACTGCAGCTGCTGCGTCACCATCGCGGCGATCCCGGCGAGCGGCAGCGAAAACGATCCTGACCGCGCCGCGCCATCGCCGCGCTTCGCGTCATGGCCGGTTTCGTGTTTGTGGCCGTGCTTGTCGCCGTGGCGATCCTTGTGCTTCTTCTTGCCCATCATGCGGCTCCGCGATTTGTGTATCAGGGATATAATACACGGATCGGCGCTCGCAACTGGTGGGCGTGCGGCGGCGTTCCTATCTTGCCGCTCTGGCGTTTCACGTGGAACAGAAGTAGAACCCTCCCATGCTGACCAAGATATCCGTCCGCGGCGCGCGCGAGCACAACCTCAAGGATGTCGATATCGACATTCCCCGCGATACGCTGACGGTGATCACCGGCCTGTCGGGTTCGGGCAAGTCGAGCCTCGCCTTCGATACCATCTATGCCGAGGGGCAGCGCCGCTACGTCGAATCGCTGTCGGCCTATGCGCGCCAGTTCCTGGAACTGATGCAGAAGCCCGATGTCGACCATATCGAGGGCCTGTCCCCCGCGATCTCGATCGAGCAGAAGACGACGAGCCGCAATCCCCGCTCGACCGTGGCGACCGTCACCGAAATCTACGATTACATGCGCCTGCTCTGGGCGCGCGTCGGCATCCCCTATTCCCCGACCACGGGGGAGCCGATCGCCGCGCAGACCGTCAGCCAGATGGTCGATCGGGTGCTGGCCCTGCCGGAGGGGACGCGCGCCTATCTGCTCGCTCCGGTCGTGCGCGGCCGCAAGGGCGAGTATCGCAAGGAACTGGCCGAGTGGCAGAAGGCGGGCTTCACCCGCGTCCGCATCGACGGCACCATTCACGAGATCGATGAGGCGCCCACGCTCGACAAGAAGTTCAAGCACGATATCGAGGTCGTCGTCGATCGCATCGTCATCAAGGCGGATATCGCGACACGGCTGGCGGAAAGTTTCGAAACCGCGCTGAAACTGGCCGATGGCCTCGCCTATTTCGACCCCGCCGATCCGGTCGAGCCGCATACCCCGAAATCGGAGGTGCTGGGCGACAACGCACCGCCGGGCCGCATCGTGTTCTCCGAGAAATTCGCCTGCCCGGTATCCGGCTTCACCATTTCGGAAATCGAGCCGCGCCTGTTCTCGTTCAACGCGCCGCAGGGGGCATGCCCGGCCTGTGACGGCCTTGGTGAAAAGCTGATCTTCGACGAGGACCTCGTCGTTCCCAACCACGCGCTGACGATCAGGAAGGGCGCGGTGGTGCCGTGGGCGAAATCCAATCCGCCGTCGCCCTATTACATGCAGGTGCTGGGCAGCCTGGCCAAGGCATATGATTTCAGCCTCGATACGCCGTGGTCCGACCTGCCGGCCGATGTCCAGGCGATGATCCTGCACGGGTCGAAGGGCAAGCCGGTCACGCTGACCTTCGTCGACGGCAAGAAGAAATACGACGTGTCGAAGCCGTTCGAGGGCGTGATCGGCAACCTCAACCGCCGCCTGCTCCAGACCGAGAGCGCGTGGATGCGCGAGGAACTGACTAAATACCAGTCGTCGCGCCCGTGCGAGGTGTGCGGCGGCGCGCGCCTGAAGCCGGAGGCGCTGGCGGTAAAGGTGGCGATGCGGGACATCGCCCATGCCACCCGTCTGTCGGTGGTCGATGCGCTGGCGTTCTTCACCGATCTGCCGAGCCATCTCGGCGACCAGCAGCGCGCGATCGCCGAGCGTATCCTGAAGGAGATCGTCGAGCGGCTCGGTTTCCTCAACAATGTCGGACTCGACTATCTCAACCTCGATCGCACCAGCGGCACGCTGTCGGGGGGCGAGAGCCAGCGCATCCGGCTGGCGTCGCAGATCGGCTCCGGCCTGTCGGGCGTGCTGTACGTGCTCGACGAACCGTCGATCGGGCTGCACCAGCGCGATAACGACATGCTGCTCGCCACGCTGCGTCGCCTGCGCGATCTCGGCAATACCGTGCTGGTGGTGGAGCATGACGAGGATGCGATCCGCACCGCCGATTACGTGATCGACATGGGGCCGGGCGCGGGCGTGCATGGCGGCCAGATCGTCGCGCACGGCACGTTGAAGCAGTTGCTGAAGTCGAAGACCAGCATCACCGCCGATTATCTGAACGGCACGCGCGAAGTGCCGGTGCCCGCCAAGCGGCGCAAGGGCAGCGGCAAGAAGCTGACCGTCCACAACGCCACCGCCAACAACCTGACCGGCGTGACCGCCTCGATCCCGCTCGGCACCTTCACCTGCATCACCGGCGTGTCGGGTTCGGGCAAGTCGAGCTTCACGATCGACACGCTCTACGCCGCCGCCGCGCGCGAACTGAACGGTGCGCGCATCCTGGCGGGCAAGCACGACAAGGTGACGGGGCTCAACCATCTCGACAAGGTCATCGACATCGACCAGTCGCCGATCGGCCGTACCCCGCGATCCAACCCGGCGACCTATACCGGCGCCTTCACCCAGATCCGCGACTGGTTCGCCGGCCTGCCGGAATCGCTGGCGCGCGGGTACAAGCCCGGGCGGTTCAGCTTCAACGTGAAGGGCGGCCGGTGCGAGGCGTGCCAGGGCGATGGCGTGCTGAAGATCGAGATGCACTTCCTGCCCGACGTCTATGTCGAATGCGACGTGTGCCACGGCGCGCGCTACAATCGCGAGACGCTGGAGGTGAAGTTCAAGGGCCACAGCATCGCCGACGTGCTGGACATGAACGTCGAGGATGCCGCCGAATTCTTCAAGGCGGTGCCGCCGATCCGCGACAAGATGGCGATGCTGGTCGAGGTCGGCCTCGGCTACGTCAAGGTCGGGCAGCAGGCGACGACGCTGTCGGGCGGCGAGGCGCAGCGGGTGAAGCTGGCCAAGGAACTGGCGCGCCGCGCCACCGGCAACACGCTCTACATCCTCGACGAACCCACGACGGGGTTGCATTTCGAGGATGTGCGCAAGTTGCTTGAAGTGCTCCACGCCTTGGTCGAACAGGGCAACACCGTGGTGGTGATCGAACATAATCTGGACGTCATCAAGACCGCCGACTGGGTGCTGGACCTGGGACCGGAAGGCGGCGTGAAGGGCGGTGAGATCGTCGCCGAGGGGCCGCCTGAAGTGGTGGCGAAGGAATCGCGCAGCTTCACGGGCAAGTATCTGGCGCCGCTGTTGAAGGGGCGGGGGGAACAGGTGGCGGCGGAGTGACGATATGTCCGGGGTTCAGACGCCAGTCCGCTGCACTGATCATGTTAACGAGTGAGGAGTGCCTTTATGCACTCATTCGATAACGCATGTTCCGCAGGCAGGCGATCGGATGAAATGGCCTTGCGATCAACGTGTCCAACGTGAAGTGATGTACCGCGACGAAGGGCTGACGCGTTCGACTTGTTCCGTATAGCCACTGTTCGACAACACATCGCTTGTCACGATCCGTACCGTCACACCGGTGACAACGAACAGAACCAGCATCGTCAATACAATGACGACCACGATCGCGCCCGGATCGCGTTCCCGTCCATGGGCGATGCGGATCGGTCTCAGATTGCGTCCGTCAGCGGTGCGTGGCATCCACGCCAACAGGCCTATGGAGATGAAACCGATGCCCAGCGGGGGCAGGGCACTGGTTGCCGTGCTGACGACAACTTCGGGTGGTAATGTTCGAAGCGCCTCAGTCAGCCTGATCCACTCTCCGACGCCGTAGACAAGCATCCAAAGTCCGATGGCGACGGGTATCAGGAATAGCCAGCGATACCATCTTTTCCATTGTGGAGCGCTTTCCTGGCTCATAGCCACCCCCGGTGCCAAGTGACGCGGGATGCTCGGTCTGCGATCCAGTCAGACCATTCGCCGGCCTCCCGTGACAGGTCGTGAACTATTTCGGAATTTTCGATCTGCTGCCATGTCGCGGTGCCGCTATCGGCCAAATCGCTGGCCATATTTTTTAACTTGGCCAATCCGGTGTCGCAAAGTTCGGAAAGCTTTTTGGTTACACCAAAATGATTATCCAATATATCCAGTAGCACAGACAAGCCCACCCCAACGAACAGGGCGATCACGACAGGACCGATCGCGACCACGGCTGTTCCCATCAAGGTGGCCATCCCTACACCCGTTGCAAAGGCGGCGCCGGTCGCGATCAGGCATTTAGCTATGTCCACCCCAATTGATCCAAACAGCTGCCCCAGCGTCGCACGATCATTGGTCATGTAATTCACGACGTCTATTACCGTACAGAACAGGATGCCGAACACGAGGGCACCCTTGGCCGCTGCCTTCATACCGGCCGTGGTCATCTTCAGCGAGATTATCTTATGATGCTGGATGCCGTATCTGGTGCCGGTCAGGAACTGGCGAGCGCCAGCATGCCCTTTGAAGATGATGTGCGGGCGACCGCGATATTCCTTGATGTAATAGCGACCCATGATGCCGAGTTCGGATGCGATCAGGCGTAGGGTCGCCGCGCCCTCCTTGATGTCCTTTCCGATCGGAAAATAGCTTTTGATTTTTTCAAGATAGTTGCTGCCATGCTTCTGCCAAAACTCGTTTGCCTTGGTAGCGGTAACCTTACCAGTCTTGATCTGCTGATCGGTCCATATGCGGACGACATGCTGAAGGTCGACTACCGATGCACGGGGTGACCCCTGTATTCTTGGGCGTCCCCGGACGTTGGCTGGTTGTGCAGGCATTGCGCGTCCCCGATATGTCATACTTTGTCTTGGCGTTTTTGATTACCAAATGTGCGATTACGTGATCCGCTCCTGAGGCGCGATCATTTCTTCTGAGTTATGCAGAAAAATAATCGATTAAATTCGCGATTGCCAATCGGGGGGGGGCTTCCCTGTCCCGTGGCAGATCAGGCCATCGCGATGGTCCGCCGACAATGAATCAAGGAGAGACGGATGCGCTATCAGACCTTGCTTGGTGTCATCGCCGTTATATTGGCGACAGGTGCGCCGGCCGTATCGGCGCCACAGGCAGCAGCACCGTTGCCCGCCGCCCCCCTCCTGATGCCGCAGATGCCGCTCCACGATCCGTGGATCGTCGCGGACAGGGCGACCGGCACCTACCACCTGTTCACCCGCAACGACGCCCGGATGACCGGGAGCCGCCAGCTCGGGATCATGGCCTATACCAGCCGCGACCTGAAGCACTGGACGCAACCCAAGGTCGTCTTCGGCTGGCCGAAAGACGGATGGGCGACCGATGGTGCCTGGGCACCGGAGGTGCATCCGTGGCGCGGGAAATGGTATCTGTTCGCCACTTTCCACAATGAGAAGCTGCCGCTGCCGGCCAAGGGGGCGCGTCCGCTGCATCGCCGCTCGACGGTGCTGGCGGTGGCGGGCCGGCCGGGCGGGCCGTTCGCGCTGGTGCGTGGCGGCGAGCTGGTGGCGCCGGCGGGGCAGATGACGCTCGACGGATCGCTCTATGTCGATCCGGCGGGCAAGCCGTGGATGGTCTATGCGCATGAATGGGTGCAGACCGATATCGGCACGATCGAGGCGGTGCCGCTGAGGGACGACCTGTCCGCCGCCGGCCCGCCGCGCGTGTTGTTCCGAGCGAACGAGGCGCCATGGGCGATGGCGCAGCCGCAGGCGGATGGCACGAACATCTACGTCACCGATGGCCCCGAACTGTTCCGCACGCGCACTGGCACGCTGCTGATGCTGTGGTCCCGTTACGGCAAGGGCGGCTATATCCAGGGGATCGCGCGGTCGAAGACGGGCGATCTCGCCGGGCCGTGGGAGCATCTGCCGCCGCTGGTGGGGCGCGACAGCGGCCACGGCATGGTCTTCCGCGCGTTCGACGGGCGGCTGATGATGGTGCTGCACCGCCCCTTCACCCGCGCGCTGGGCAAGTTGTATGAATTGCGCGACGAGGGCGACACCGTCAGCTTGGTGCGCGAGGCGACCGAACTCGATCTGGAGGCCTATCCCACGCATCCCTGCGAACCGGGAAAGCGGCCGGCAGCGGATGATCCTGGCGACTGCTGACCGGGCGGCGGGTTGCGTCGGCCGGGGTGGCCTGTATTGTCATACAAGAAAACGAAATGGTCGGGAGAGGAACGACGTGAAAAAGGGATCGGTCACGCTGGGGATCAGCGCGCTGGCGCTCGCCGCCGCCACTGCGCAGGCACAGCAGGGAGCGCCGCAGGTACAGCCGGTGCAGGTCGATCCCGCCCGGCCCGACTGGGAGAACCCGGCGGTCTATGCGCGCGGCAAGCTGCCCGCGAGCGCGACGGGCTTTCCCTTCGAGAGCCGTGAGCGGGCGCTGGCGGGCCATCGCACCCAGTCGTCACGCTTCCTGCTGCTGAACGGCGACTGGAAATTCTCGTTTTCGCCCGATGCGGACCGGCTGCCCGCCGGGTTCGAACGCCCCGATTACGACGTGTCGGCGTGGAAGAGCATCAAGGTGCCGTCGGACTGGCAGACGCAGGGTTACGACCAGGCCCGCTATAACAACATCACCTATCCCTTTCCCGCCAACCGCCCGCTGATCCCCCACGCGACCAACCCGGTCGGCTCGTACCGCCGCGATGTCGAGGTGCCGGCCGGCTGGACCGGGCAGGACGTGATCCTGCACATCGGCGCGGCGGGATCGGCGTATAAGGTCTGGGTAAACGGCCAGGACGTCGGCTATTCGGAGGACAGCAAGCTGCCCTCCGAATTTGACGTGACGCGGTTCGTGAAGCCGGGCCGTAACACCGTGGCGATCCAGGTCGTCCGCTGGTCCGACGGCAGCTATCTGGAGGATCAGGATTTCTGGCGCGTCTCGGGCATCGAGCGCGAGGTGTTCCTGATGGCCGCGCCCAAGACGCGGGTGCGCGACGTGTTCGTCCATGCCGGGCTGGACAAGGCGTACCGCGACGGGATGCTGTCCACCGACCTCGCCGTCACGCCCGCCACGCAAGCAATGACCGCGCGGATGACGCTGATGGACGGCGACCGGCAAGTGCTGGTGAAGGAGGCGCGCGTCGCACCGGGCAAGGCGGAACGCGTCGTCACGCTGGCCGCGACCGTGCCCGGCGTGCGCGCCTGGACGGCGGAGACGCCCAATCTCTACACGCTGATGGTCGAACTGCTCGATGCAGAGGGGCAGGTGGTGCAGGCGACGCCGCAGAAGATCGGCTTCCGCACCGTCGAGATGCGCGACGGCCGCGTCTCGGTCAACGGCCGCCCGATCGTGATCCGCGGCGTCAACCGGCACGAGCACGATCCCGAGACGTTCCACGTCATCTCGCTGGAATCGATGCGCCGCGATATCGAGCTGATGAAGCGCAACAACATCAACGCGGTCCGCACCTCGCATTATCCCAACGATCCGCGCTGGTATGCGCTGGCCGACGAATATGGCCTGTACGTGATGGACGAGGCGAATATCGAAAGCCACGCGTACATGGATTACGCGAACAAGCATCCCGAACTGCGCCCGAAGCTGCAGATCGGCTTTGATCCGGCATGGGAGGGCGCGCATGTCAGCCGCGTCACCAACATGATGGAGCGGGACAAGAACCATCCCTCGGTCATCTTCTGGTCACTGGGTAACGAGGCGGGGATCGGCCCGAACTTCGAAAAGGCCGCCGCGGCGCTGCGCCGGCGCGATCCGGGCCGGCTGATCTCGTACCTCGGCTGGGGCACGCTGGATCGCGGCACCAACAAGCCCAATCCCTATGTCGACATCTATGCGCCGATGTACGACGAGATCGAGAAGATGGTCGACTGGGTGAACGACACCACCCAGACCCAGCCGATGATCCAGTGCGAATATGCCCATATGCAGGGTAATTCCGGCGGCAATTTCAAGGATTACTGGGACACGATCTACGCCCATCCCGCCAAGTTGCAGGGTGGTTTCGTGTGGGACTGGGTCGATCAGTCGATGTTCCGCTACACGAAGGACGGGCGGCGTTACTGGGGCGACGGCGGCGAATACGGCCCCAATCCGGGCGGCGACATCGAATTCGGCGACGGACTGACCCAGCCCGATCGCACGCCCAATCCGCATCTGTACGAGGTGCAGAAGGTCTATGCGCCGATCCAGTTCGAGGGGTTCGACCCTGCCACCGGCCGCGTCACGGTGCGCAACCGGCATGACTTCCGCGACCTGTCGGGCTTCGCGTTCGACTGGGTGCTGGAGGAGGACGGCGTGGCCGTCGCGCAGGGGCCTCTGCCCCCGATGACCACCGCCGCCGGAGCGACGCAGGCGATAACGCTGCCGCTACCGGTGATCGCGCGCAAGCCGGGATCGGAATATTGGGTCACCGTCCGCGCCCGGGCGAAGGCGGGATCGGTACCGCTGGTGCCCGCCGATTACACGATCGGCTGGGACCAGTTCGCGCTGGCGGCCACCCCGAAACCGGCATCGGCGCGCGCCGGCGCGGTGGCGGTGCGCGATGCGGGCGGCGCGGTGCGGCTGTCGGCGGGTGACGCGGTGTTGACGATCGACCGCAAGACCGGGCTGATCGACGGCTATGCCCGGGGCGGCGCCACGCTGGTCAGCGGCGGTGCGCCCAATTTCTGGCGCGCGGAAACGGACAACGACACGCTGACCGGCACCACCGCACAGATGAAGCCGTGGAAGGGCATGTCCGAAACCCGGCAGGTTCGGTCGGTCACGGTGCGCAAGCTGGGCGGCGGTGCTGCCGAGGTGCGGGTCGACCACGGGTTGGGCGACGGCGCGGCGCGGTTCGTGACCAGCTACACGATGGCGGGCGACGGATCGGTCGCGGTGGCGGGCGAGTTCACGCCGCTGAAGCCCGACCTGACGCCGCCGATCCGCATCGGCTTTTCGTATGCGATGCCCACCACGATGAAGACGGTGGAATGGTTCGGCCGTGGCCCGCACGAAAGCTATGTCGATCGCAAGACCGGCGCCGCGATCGGCCTGTGGCGCGGGGCGATCGCCGACCAGAACCATGATTACATGCGCCCGCAGGATACCGGCAACAAGGTCGACGTGCGCTGGATGGAGGTGTCCGGCACCGCCGGGACGGGGGCGGGTGGCCTGCGGGTGACCGGTGAGACGCCGTTGATGATGAACGCGCTCGCCTTTCCCTATACCGATCTCTACCGCCGCGCGCCGGGGACGTGGAAGTCGAGCGACATCGTGCCGCACGGGCAGGTGTCGCTGCTGATCGATGCCGCGCAATGGGGTGTCGGCGGCGACACCGCGTGGAGTGCGATCGGCCAGCCGCGCAAGGAATACCGGACGAAGCTGGCGCCGACCCGCGTCGCGTTCCGGCTGGAGCCGTTTATGGGCGAGGGCACCACACCTGCCAAGGCACGGCCCGCCCGCGCGACGGAGGTGCAGTGAAAGCCGGGGCGATCGTCCTCGCCGCGCTGGTTGCGGGGGCGGCCCTGCCCGTCGCGGCACAGGCCCCCGTAATACCGGCACCGGCGCGGTGGGATGCGCCCGGTGCGCGCAACCCGCTGTTGCCGGGTTACTTCGCCGATCCGTCGATCGTCCGCCACGATGGCCGCTGGTACATCTATGCGACGATCGATCCCTGGGGGGACGACCGGCTGGGGCTGTGGCAATCGACCAATGGCCGCGACTGGACCTTCTCGACGCCCGACTGGCCGACCAAGGCGGCGGCGACCGGGCCGACCTCCAACGGGTCGAAGGTCTGGGCGCCTTCCGTCGTGCGGGGCAGGGACGGCCGCTGGTGGATGTACGTGTCGGTCGGCAGCGAGGTGTGGGTCGGCACCGCCCCGTCGCCCGCCGGGCCGTGGCGCGATGCGAACGGCGGCAAGCCGCTGATCGCGAAGTCCTTCGACCTGCGCTATCACATGATCGATGCCGAGGCGTTCGTCGACGATGACGGGCAGGCGTATCTCTATTGGGGGTCCGGGCTGAACTGGGTCAACGGCCACTGCTTCGTCGTGAAGCTGAAGCCGGACATGGTGACGTTCGACGGTACCCCGCGCGACGTGACCCCCGGCCATTATTTCGAGGGGCCGTTCATGGTCAAGGCGAACGGGCGTTACTTCCTGACCTATAGCGACGGTAACACGACGAAGGACACCTATCAGGTCCGCTACGCGACCGGATCGTCGCCGCTGGGGCCGTTCACGGAGGCGGCGGGCAACCCGATCCTCGCGACCGATGCCGCGCGCGATATCATCAGCCCCGGCCATCACGCGATCTTCCGGTCGGAGGGGCAGCCCTATATCCTCTATCATCGGCAAGGATTGCCCTGGCCGACCGGCGGCGACGCGGTACTGCGGCAAGTGGCGGTCGATCCGCTGACGGTGCGCGGCGACGGGACGCTGGCCCGCGTCGCGCCCTCGCACGGTAGCGACGTGAAGGGTTTTGCGGCCAGGCGCGCGCCGGGCCTGCCATGGACGGCGAGCGGAGCGGGGCTGGATGCGCTGCATGGCGCGGCGCGTGCGGCGGACGATAATTACGCGACGCTGTGGAAGCCGCCGGTCGAGGGTCCGCAGACGATCATCGCCGATCTGGGGCGCAAGCGGGCGGTACGCGAAAGCCGGCTGCGCCCCGAATATGCGACCCGCGCCTACCGGTTCGGGATCGATGCGTCCGACGACGGGCGCATGTGGCGGACTGTGGCGGCGGTGGCGGAGCGTCGCGGCTCCCCGATCGTCGTGCCGCATCACGGCAGCGCGCGGTATCTGCGGGTGACGTTCACCGGGGCGGATGCGGGGTTGTGGGAGTGGGGGATCGACTGATCCATCCCGCCATCGTTCCTACTCTCCCAGCACCGCCGCCAGCCGCGTTGCCCATGCCGCGACGCCGGCCGCATCGGCCAGCAGGTCCTGCCGCACTTCCAGTTCGACATAGGGCCGGTCGGGATAGGCGTGGCGGGGCACGGTATGGTCGATGCCGTCCATCCGGTACGGTTCGTTGTCGCCCACCGTCAGCGTCGGGTCGGCGCGCAGTCGGGCAAGCGTGCGGTGCGTCAGGCTCAATTCGCCGCGATCGTGCAGGACGCCGACCTGCCACGGCCGCGCCACGCCCGCCATCGCGGGGGTGAAGCTGTGCAGCGACACCAGTTGCGTCTGCCGCCCACCCGCATCGCGTCGCGCGAGTTCGGCCGCGATCGCCGCCTGATAGGGCGCGTGGATCGCGGCGACGCGGGCGGCCCGGTCCGCGCCGGTCAGCACCTCGTTGGCCGGAATACGGGTGCCGTCGCTGACCGCGGGCATCGCATCGGCGCGGGCGGGATCGCGGTTGCAGTCGATCACCAGCCGCGAATAGGTCTGGCGGATGAAGACGGCATCCAGCATCCCCGCCAGCGCCTCGCCCAGACCGGCGATGCCGATGTCCCAGCCGATGTGCCGGTTAAGATCGTCCGGCCCGATCCCTAGCGATCCGAGCGCCGCCGGCACGACATTGCCGGCATGATCGCCGATCAGCAGCAGATCGGAACGCCCGTCGGGATTGACGATCTGCACCGGGTCGGGATCGTTATGACCCAGTAACGGTTCTATGGGTGTATCAAGCATCCTGGGCCATGGGGGGTCGCCTTTTGCCGTTCCTGAACCTGTCCCATGTCACGACCTATAGCTATCGTCACCCCGTATCGTTCGGCGAACACCGGGTGATGGTGCGCCCGCGCGAGAGTTTCGACCAGCATCTGCTCGACGCGCGGCTGACGATCTTTCCCGAACCCGCCGATGTCCGGTGGTTGCAGGACGTGTTCGGCAATGCGGTGGCGATTGCCACGTTCGACCGGCGCGCGAAGGAACTGGTGTTCGACAGCCGGGTGCGGGTGCTGCATACCCCTGCCGAACTGCAGCATGTCGATATCGAGGAATATGCCCGGTCCTATCCCTTCACCTATTCGTCGGAGGAGATGCCGGACCTGTTGCGCTCGATCGAGCGGCAGCATCACGATCCGCTGCGGCTGATCGATGGCTGGGCGCGCCGTTTCGTCAATCCGGCCGGGCGCACCGACACGCTGGCGATGCTGTCGGACATGACCACCGCGATCCGGCGCGAATTCACCTATGTCCCCCGCGCCGAAAAGGGCACGCAGAGCCCGATCGAGACGCTGTCGCGGATGAAGGGCACCTGCCGCGACTATGCGATGTTCATGATCGAGGCGGTGCGCGCGCTGGGCTTCGCGGCGCGGTTCGTGTCCGGCTACGTCTATGGCCCGTCGAGCGGCGACATGCCGGTGGGCGGCGGCAACACCCATGCCTGGGTGCGGGTGTACCTGCCGGGATCGGGCTGGGTCGAATTCGATCCGACCAACGGCATCGTCGGCAATCGTGGGCTGATCCGCGTCGCGGTGGTCCGCGATATCTATCAGGCGGTGCCGGTATCGGGGACGTGGAGCGGGTTTCCCGGCAGTTTCCTCGACATGACCGTCACCGTCGACGCGCGCATCGATCCCGCCGACGCGCCCCCTGCGCTTGCTGTCCCCACCGCTGCCCCCGACATGAGGAAAACCGGCTGATGCTGATCCGTGCTGGCTATGACATCGCCTTCGATGCCGAGGTGGCGACACCGATGCTGGCGATGTTGAGCGTCCATCCCTCCCGCAACAAGGACCTGCGCACGCTGCACCGCATCGCCGCCGATCCGCCGGTACCGATGTACGATTACCAGGACGCGTTCGGCAATGTGTGTACCCGGATCACGATCCCGGCGGGCGGCGTGACGCTGTCGTGCGATTTCGTGGTGGAGGATGACGGCCTGCCCGATCCGGCCGCGCCCGATGCGGTGCAGCACGCGGTGGAGGACCTGCCCGACGACGTGCTGATCTTCCTGCTCGGCAGCCGCTATTGCGAGACGGACCGGCTGTCGGACACCGCTTGGTCGCTGTTCGGCCATATCCCCGCCGGATGGGAGCGGGTGCGCGCGATCGTCGAGTTCACGCACAACCATGTCGAGTTCGGCTATCACCATGCCCGCGCGACCAAGACCGCGTGGGATGCGTATCAGGAGCGGCAGGGCGTGTGCCGCGATTTCGCGCATCTGGCGATCACGCTGTGCCGCTGCATGAACATCCCCGCGCGCTATTGCACCGGCTATCTGGGCGATATCGGCATCCCGCCGGTCGACGCGCCGATGGATTTCTCCGCGTGGTTCGACGTGTATCTGGGCGGGCGCTGGCATACCTTCGACGCGCGGCACAACCATCCGCGCATCGGCCGCATCCTGATGGCGCGGGGCCGCGACGCCACCGATACCGCGCTGACCACCGCGTTCGGGCGGACCACGCTGGTCCGGTTCGACGTGCATACCGACGAGGTCGATGCCGTCGCCTGAGCGTTAATCGTCCGGCAGGGCATTTACGGTGTCCGGTCGCTCGCTTACCATCCCCTTCAACGACCAAGGGGGCGACATGGCGATACGGGGTTTGTGGGCGGCGACGGCGCTGGCCGGGGCATTGGTGCTGGGCGGCTGCGCGAGCAAGGGCGACGAGCGGCCGCAGACCGTATCGGCCAAGCCCAAGGCGCCCGCGCCCGGCCGGGGCAAGGGATATAGCCACGATCCCTTCCCCTCCACCTATCGCGCCTATCCCGGCGTGGCGACACTGGTCACCAACGTCACCGTCTATGACGGGGAAGGCGGCCGGATCGAGCGCGGTTCGGTGCTGTTCGCGGATGGCAAGGTCGTGGGCATCGGGCAGGGCCTGACCGCCCCGGCCGGCGCCACGGTGATCGACGGCACCGGCAAATGGGTGACCCCCGGCATCATCGATATCCACAGCCATCTGGGCGATTATCCCAGCCCCGGCGTGCAGGCGCTGTCCGACGGCAACGAGGCGACCGATCCGGTGACGGCGGACGTGTGGGCCGAACACAGCGTGTGGCCGCAGGACCCCGGCTTCGGTCGCGCGCTGGCCAATGGCGGCGTCACCACGCTCCAGATCCTGCCCGGCTCCGCCAACCTGTTCGGCGGGCGATCGGTGGTGCTGAAGAACGTCTATGCCCGCACGATGCAGGGGATGAAGTTTCCGGGCGCGCCGTACGGCCTGAAGATGGCGTGCGGCGAGAATCCGAAGCGCGTCTATGGCAGCAAGGGGCGCAAGCCCGCGACCCGGATGGGCAATGTCGCGGTCGATCGGCAGACTTGGGCGAAGGCGGCCGACTACAGGCGCAAGTGGGACCGGTACGAGGATCAGGGCGGCGACGAGCCGAGCCGCGATATCGCGATGGATACGCTGCGCGGCGTGCTGTCGGGCGAAATCCGCGTCCAGAACCATTGCTACCGCGCCGACGAGATGGCCATCGTCATGGATATGGCCAAGGAGTTCGGATACAAGGTGACGGCGTTCCACCACGCGGTGGAGGCGTACAAGATCGGCGATCTGCTGAAGCAGAACGACACCTGCGCGGCAGTGTGGGCCGACTGGTACGGCTTCAAGATGGAAAGCTATGACGGCATCGGCGAGAACCTCGCGCTCCTGCACAAGGCGGGGGCGTGCGTGATGATCCATTCCGACGACGCCAACGGCATCCAGCGCCTGAACCAGGAAGTGGCCAAGGCACTGGCCGCCGGTCGCCGCGCGGGTATCGAGGTGTCGGACGCGGCCGCCTGGCGGTGGCTGTCGCTGGCGCCGGCCAAGGCGCTGGGTATCGACGATCGCACCGGCAGCCTGAAGCCCGGCAAGATGGCCGATGTGGTGCTGTGGAACGGCGATCCGCTCAGCATCTATACGCGGCCGGAGAAGGTGTGGGTCGATGGCGCGCTGCTCTACGATGCGAATGATCCCAAACGACGGCCGGTCAGCGATTTCGAACTGGGCCAGCCGGGCGAAGGAGACGTGAAGTGAAGGCGCTCCTGCTCCTCGCCGCCGCATTCGTGGCCGCGCCCGTCGCGGCGCAGACCATCGCCATCACCGGCGGCACCGTGGCGATCGGCGACGGTTCCGCGCCGATCCCCGGCGGCACCGTCGTGATCCGCGACGGCCGCATCGTCGCCGCCGGGCGCGGCGTCGCGGTGCCGGCGGGCGCGCAGACGGTGGACGCGACCGGCAAATGGGTGACGCCCGGCATCGTCGCGGGGATCGGCAGCCTCGGGCTGGTCGATGCCGGCGGCGTCGGCGAAAGCAACGACGGCGGCGCGCGGACCTCGCCGTTCAACGCCGCGCTCGACGTGTCGACCGCGCTCAACCCCAATGGCGTCATCATCGGCAACGAGCGCGCCGGCGGCGTGACGCGCGCGATCGTGACCAGCGACGCCAGCACGTCGATCTTCGGCGGGCAGGGGGCGATCATCGATCTGGGCGCCGATCCCGATCCCGTCACGAAACCCCGCGCGTTCCAGTATGTCGAACTGGGCGAAAGCGGCGCGGACCATGCCGGCGGCAGTCGCCCGGCGGCCTATGCGATGCTGTTCGACGCCTTCGCACAGGCCGCCGATTACCGCCGCAACCCCGCCGCGTTCGACGGGCGCGGGCGCGACGCGCTGTTGAAGCGTGCCGATGCGGAGGCGTTGCTGCCGGTGCTCGACGGGCGGATGCCGCTGGTGGTCCATGTCGAGCGGGCCAGCGACATCCGGCAGGTGCTGACCCTGCCGCGCCGCTATCCGTCGCTGAAGCTGGTCTTGGCCGGCGCGGGCGAGGGCTGGATGGTGGCGCAGGAGATCGCGGCGGCGCGGGTGCCGGTGATGGCGTCGGCGATCGCCGACCTGCCCGCCTCGTTCGAGCAACTGGCGGCGACCGAATCCAATGTCGGCCGGATGACGCGGGCGGGGATCATCGTCGGCGTGCTGTTCGACGGCAGCGGCGGCGAACACGGCCTGACCCAGTTCGCGGGCAATCTGGTGGCGATCGGCAAGGTGCCGGGGGCGACCGGGCTGGACTGGGGGCAGGCGCTGGCGACGATCACGTCGAAGCCGGCACAGGTGATGGGGCTGGATGCCGAGATCGGCTCGCTGCGCCCCGGCCGCCGCGCGGACGTGGTGGTGTGGAGCGGCGATCCGCTGGAACTGTCGTCGGCGGCGGAGGCGGTGTGGATCGACGGCCGGTCGCAGCCGATGAATTCCCGCCAGCGCCGCCTGCGCGACCGGTATCTGACGCCGGGCGAGACGGCGCTGCCCAAGGCGTATTCGCGGTAGGGGCGGTCATCGATCTTCCACCCCGGCGGAGGCCGGGGTCCAGTCGGGATGGCGGTGGTGACGTCCAACTGACGTTCACCCAACTGGACCGCGGCCGCCGCCGGGGTGGTGACTGGGTGGGGTCGATGGGCCTCATTCAGTACTGATTTATGGTGATCGGGTATGAAGGGCGCGTGTTCCTTTTCCGCTCCTCGCCGGCCATCCGCCTTGCCGCTTCACTGCTATTCGTCGGCTCCACCAGCGCGGTCGCCCAGACGCCGCCCGCTCACCTCCAGACCGCCGACGAGGCGGTCGCGCAGGATGCCGCCGCCTATGCCGGGCGATATGCGGTGCCGCTGGACGATGCGGTGCGGCGGTTGCGGGCGGAGGCGGCGACGGTGGCGGCGACCGATGCGATCGCTGCCGAATTCGGCGACCGGCTGGCGGGTATCGCGATCGAGCATGTGCCCGCGTTCCGCATCGTCGTGCTGCTGACCGCCGGCGATCCGGTGCCGGGGCGCATCCTGCCGGCGGGCGGCATGACGGTGCCGGTCGATTTCCGGGTCGCGACCTCGGCGACGCGGGCGCAGTTGCTCGCCGCGCTGACGCAGCATCAGCCCGCGATCCGCGCCGCGCTGCGCCGTCCGCCCGGCATCGGGATCGACCAGCGAACGGGCGAGCTGGTGGTGATGGTCGCCGGGGTCGATGCCGACCGTGACGGGGTGGCGACATTGCAGGCGCGCTTCGCCGCGATGACAGGGGTGCCGGTGCGGGTGCGCGCGGTCGATCGCCCGGACTTCGATATGGCAGGCGACATGCAGGAAACCGCCGCCGACATGGTGGCAGTGGAGGGCGGCGCCCGCGTGGTCGGCACCAGCCCGGTCGACGGCCGGCGGTACGCCTGCACCACCGGTTTCTCGGTGACGGACGGGGTGCGGCAGGGTGTCGTCACCGCCGCGCACTGCCCGGACACGCTGTCCTATATCGATCCGGCGGGCGGGGCGGCGGTGGCGTTGCCGATGGTCGGGCAATGGGGCTGGGGCCATCAGGACGTGCAGGTCAACGTGACCGCCGGGGCGGCCAGCCCCTATTTCTATGCCGACACGCCCAAGCGGCTGGCCCGCCCCGTCACCGGCCAGCGCCGCCGCACCTCCGCCCGCGCGGGCGACACCGTGTGCCATCGCGGCGAGCGGACCGGGTATAGCTGTTCACCGATCGAACTGACCGACTTCGCGCCCGCCGGCGACCTGTGCGGAGGTGCGTGCCTGCCGACCTGGATCACCGCCGCCGGCCCGACCTGCAAGAGTGGCGACAGTGGCGCACCGGTGTTCGCGGGCACCACCGCGCTCGGCGTGCTGAAGGGCGGCAGCTACCGCAGCGACGGCAGCTGTGCCTTCTACTTCTACATGTCGACCGACTATCTGCCGGATGGCTGGTCGCTGATCCGCGCCCCGGTCATCCAGCCGGTGCCGCCGCGACCTTGACCGGCTTGACGTAGCGGTCGAGCCAGTCGGTCATCTGCCACAATGTCTCGCCGGTCGATTCCGCCGCGCGGTAGCCGTGCGGCTCGCCCGGCAGCACGACGTAGCGCACGGTGGCGCCATTGCCCTTCAGCGCGGCGTACATGCGTTCGGACTGGATCGGGAAGGTGCCCGAATTGTCGTCTGCCTGCCCGTGGATCAGCAGGATCGGTTCCTTGATCCGGTCCGCATAGGAGAAGGGCGACATCGCGTTGTAGGTCGGCGCGGCCTGCCAGTAGGTGCGCTGTTCCGCCTGGAAGCCGAACGGGGTCAGCGTGCGGTTATAGGCGCCCGAGCGGGCGATGCCGGCGCGGAACAGATCGGTATGCGCCAGCAGGTTGGCGGTCATGAACGCGCCGTAGCTGTGCCCGCCGACCGCCATCCGGTTGCGATCGCCGACCCCCAGCGCGACGACCGCATCGACCGCCGCCTTCGCATCGGCGGTCAGTTGCTCGATATAGGTGTCGTTGGGCTCCGCACCGTTTTCACCGACGATCGGCATCGCCGGATCGTCGAGCACCGCATAGCCCTGCGTCAGCAGGAACAGGTGACTTATCCCGCGCGGCCGGGTGAAGCGGTTGCCCTGATCCACCGTCTGCCCCGCGGTCGCGGCGCTGGTGAATTCGGACGGGTACGCCCAGAGCAAGGTCGGCAGCGGGCCGTCGCGCTTCGCCTCGTACCCGGCGGGCAGGTACAATGTGCCCGACAGCGGCAGGCCATCGGCGCGCTTGTAGGTGATCGTGCGCTGCGTCACCCCCGCCATGGCGGGCGCGGGATCGGGGAAGCGGGTGATCGGTTTGGCCGATCCGCCCTTCGCGGCGCGGACATAGTAATTGGGCGCGTCCTTCGCGCTTTCGCGGCGGGTGAGCAGGCGCTTGCCGTCATCGTCGAGCAGCGCGACGACGTCCTCGTAATACGGCGCCTTGGCGGTCCATAGCCGTTCCTGCGTGCCGCCCGCGACCGGCAGGGTGGCGAGGAACGGGAAGGCGCCGTCCTTCGTCGCGCCCTCGCCGGTCACGAACACCGCGCCGCCGTCGCGGGTGAAGCGCATCACCGGTTTGCCCGCCGCGTTGTTCTCGGTGATCGGCTGGCCGGGATCGCCATATTGATCCTGATAATTGCGCGTCAGCATCAGCCGCTCGGTGCCCGGCCGGCCCGGCGACACGGCATAGCGATGCTCGGTACGGGTACGCCATTCGGCATCCGCCACGATCGCGAACCCGTCATTACCCCATGACGTGCCGCGATAGCGCGCCTGCGTTTCCGCCAGCGTGACCGGCGCGGCGGCGAAGGGCGCGGCCTGCATCAGGACGCGGTCGTGTAGCGCCACCTTCGCGCGGGGGTTGCCGCCATCGAGCGCCTCCGCCCAGACCAGCGTCGCGGGGGCATCGGACCGCCATTCCACCTCGCGCGGGCCGGTGACGACCGCGTCGAAATCGACCGCGAGATCGTCGGCGAGCGGCCGGTCGACGATGGTGCGGACCGGCTGGCCGTCGATCGTCGATACCGCGATCTCGGTCGGGAAGAAGCGCGCGGGCAGCAGGTAGCTGTAGGGGCGCTTCAGCCGCTCGGTCATGAGGTAGCGGCCATCGGGGGAGACGGCGAAGTCGGTCCACAGCCCCGCCTTGCCGATCGTGGCGGCGGCCCCGCCGTCCACCGGCACGCGGGTGAGCAGGCCGGTGAAATAATAGTCGAACAGCCGTTCGTCGGCGGCGTCGCGGATCAGATCCTCATAGGTGCGGGCGGCGGCGGTGCGGCCGGTGCTTTCCTGCACGATCGCCCCGCCCGGTGCGTCGCCCGCCACCGGCGCGGGGCCGCGCGCAGGGTCGACGGTGCGGACGATCACCGCGCTGCTGTCCGGCAGCCACGCATAGGGCGCGCCGGAGAAGGCGGCGTTGACGTGATCGACCAGTTGGCGGGCGGTGCCGTCGCGCGTCACCGTCCACAGCGCCAGCCCGGCCGGACCCTGCACCACCATCGCCAGCCGCTGGCCATCGGGCGACCAGCTGGCGTTGCTGAACCGCGCGCCGACGGGCAGTGCCACCTTCACCTGTTTGCCGCTGGCCAAATCCTGCAGCGTCAGCGCGTTCAGCCACTGGACGCGCACCTCCGCCTGACCGTTGGTGGCGGGATCGATGCGATAGCCGCCCAGCCGCAGGATCGGGCGCGACAGGTTGGCGATGGTCGGCAGGTTCTCGCGACCCCAGATCGCGATCACGCGGTGATCGGGGCTGACCGTGACGCCCGGCGTGGGTGCCTGCGCCAGTATCCGGGCGATGGCGGGCGGCGCGGGGTGATAGGTGGACGGGGCCTGGGCATGGCCGGGAACATGGGCGGTGGTGGCCAGCAGCAGGGCGGCGGCGATCGGATATGGCTTCACGGATAGGGTCCCCTGAACGATGGCCGGAGTGTGCGGGGCGGAACCGCCCGCCGCAACCCCATTCTTCAGGCCCATTCTTCAGGCCCATTCTTCCGGCCCATCCTTCAGGCGAGCAGCGCATGCGCCTGTCGCAAGTCTTCGACGAAGCGGCCGAATTCCTCGTCGGCCATCGCCTGATCGGGCAGGCGCAGCAGATAGCTGGGGTGGACGGTGATCCACGCCGCGCCGCCATCGGGCAGCCGCAGTTCGCGCCCGCGTTCCCGCCCGATCGTGACGACGCGGCCGAACAGCGAGCGGGCGGCGGTGGCGCCCAGCGCCACCGTCATCTTCGGGCGGACCAGCATCCGTTCCTGATCGATCCACCAGCGGCACGCCTCGATCTCGCCCGCGCCGGGCTTGGCGTGGATGCGGCGCTTGCCGCGCTGTTCGTATTTGAAATGCTTGACCGCGTTGGTGACGTACACCCGCGACCGGTCCACCCCCGCCGCCGCCAGCGCGCGGTCGAACACCTGCCCCGCCGGGCCGACGAAGGGACGGCCGGCGATATCCTCCTGATCGCCGGGCTGTTCGCCGACGAACATCAGCGGCGCATCGACCGGCCCCTCGCCGAATACGGTCTGCGTCGCGGGCTTGTGGAGCGGGCAGCGGGTGCAGCCGGCCGCCTCCTCGCGCAACGCATCCCAGGCGATCATACTGTTGCCGCCGACGGCATCGCGGGCCGTATCGATCATCCTTGTCTCCCGTGCCTGCGCGCCGGCGATCAGTTGCGGCACCAACGCGGTTTCGGGCATGTTTTTCCAATATTTGCGCGGCATCTCCTTCAGCATCGCGCCGACCTTCACGCGGGCGGGATTGAAGATGCTGGCGTAATAGGTCTTCCACACCTCTTCGACCGGATCGCCGTCCGGCGCCTCCGCCTTGGTGGCGCCGGGGCCTTCGCTCAGCGAGGTGCCGTCCCAGTGGAGCGAGGCGGCGGGGGTCAGGATCGACCATCTCATGCTGGCGAAGCGGTTGACGAAGAAGGCGGCGTTGGCGCGCAGGATGTGGTGTTCGGGTTCGAACCACGCGACGTAGCGCGAGCCGTGATCGTCAGGCATGTCGCGGAAGCGCAGGAAGGCGCGCATCTTGTGGATGTCGCGACGCACCCCCTTGGCGATGGTGTCGAGCCGGCGGACCAGCGGATCGGCGCGGTCCTCGATCAGCTTGGGTTGCCGCCGCAGCCGGACTAGCAGCGTGTACAGCAAGGCGAAGCGTTCGGGGTCGGCGGCCAGCACGACGCTGCGCGCCAGATCGACGAAGGCGCGCGGGACGGAGAAGGCGATCGTGGTCGAAGGCGGCGGCGCGTCGGCATTGCCCTCGCCCGCGAACAGGTCGGTGGGCACGGTGCCGACCTGCCAGACCACGTCGTCGGGGGGCACGCCCTGCGCGGCGAGACGACGGGCGGCGTCGCGCCAGCCGTCGAAATCGTCGGGGTCGGTCAGCGTGACGGTGTGCATCAGGATCGACGCATCAGGCCGCGAACAGCTCCAGTTGCTCCTTCTTCGGCGCGACCAGCGGTTTCAGGTCGGCCTGATCGGACAGCACCACCGGCCGCCAGTCCTCCGCGACGATGAAGGGGCGCAGCCGGGCGATCGAGACGGTGAGGCGGGCGACATCCTCCAGCCGCAGCTTGCGCCAGCGGCGGGTGGCGAGGATGCCGTTCACCGCCTTCACCCCCAGACCGGGAATACGCAGCAGCATTTCGCGGGGCGCGCGGTTGACGTCGACGGGAAAGCGGTCGCGGAACTTGAGCGCCCAAGCCAGCTTGGGATCGATGTCGAGCGGCAGCATTCCCGTGGCGTCGTCGGCGGCGGCGACCACCTCCTGCGCGGAGAATTCGTAGAAGCGCATCAGCCAGTCGGACTGGTACAGCCGGTGTTCGCGCATCAGCGGCGGGCGTTGCAGCGGCAGCACGTCGCTGGCATCCGGGATCGGGCTGAACGCGGAATAATAGACGCGGCGGAGCGCGAACCGGTCGTAGAGCGACGAGGCGCGGCGGACGATATCGCCATCGGTGGCGGCATCCGCGCCGACGATCATCTGGGTCGACTGGCCGGCGGGGGCGAAGCGGGGAGCGGACTTGTAGCGCTTCACCGCATCCTTGTTGTCGACGATCGCATCGGTATTGGCGGCCATCGCGCCCTCGATACGGGCGGCGTCCTTTTCGGGGGCGAGCCGCTTCAACCCGCCGACGGTCGGCAGTTCGACGTTGATCGAGATGCGGTCGGCGTACAGCCCGGCCTGATGCACCAGTTCGGGATCGGCATCGGGGATCGTCTTCAGGTGGATGTAGCCGCGGAAATGATGATCCTCGCGCAGGGACCGCGCCACCTCGACCATCTGTTCCATCGTATAGTTGGACGAGCCGATGATGCCGGACGAGAGGAACAGCCCCTCGATATAGTTGCGGCGGTAGAAGGAGAGGGTGAGGTTCACGACCTCGGTCGCGGTGAAACGCGCGCGGCGGACGTTCGAGGACTTGCGGTTGATGCAGTAATGGCAGTCGAAGATGCAGCTGTTGGTCAGCAGGATCTTGAGCAGCGAGATGCAGCGGCCATCGGGCGCATAGGCGTGGCAGATGCCCATCCCCTCGGTCGAGCCGATGCCCTTGCCGTCCGCCGAATTGCGCTTGGCGGTGCCGGACGACGCGCAGGACGCATCGTATTTCGCGGCATCGGCGAGGATCGCCAGCTTCTCCCGTGTGTCCAGCTGCGCCATGCGTTCGATATACGTTCCGGGGCAGGCGCTCACAAGGGCGGGCTGGGCGGCGGATTATCCTGCGTTACATCAGGGGGATCGGGACGGAATCGGGACCGGTCCGGAACGGGGGCGTGCGCCTGACGGTTGGCGGGGATCGATCGAACGGGGAGACGGTGGTGAAGGCAGGAGTGACGGCGAGCCTGTTGGTGATCGCGGGATTATCAGGGGCGATGCCGGCGTCGGCGCAGACCTTTATCGATGTGTTCGCGGGACGATCGATGCCGGAGGATACGGCGGCGACGATCACCGCGGACGAGGCGCGGATCAACGGCACGATCTTGCCGGCGCGGCTGCGGATCGACGTGGCGTCGCTGGAGCCGACCAGCTCGACGATCTACGGCGTGCGGATCGGGCACTGGTTCGGGCGGATCGGGCTGGCGATCGACGCCTCCACGCTCGATCCCGATGTCCGGCGGCAGACGATCCGGGCGACCGGCAATCTGCGGCTGGAGGAGGAATTGTTCGGCGAGCCGGTGACGATCGATCCGGGCCGGTCGGTATCGGTCGATATCCCGCGCGTGACGGTGCCGACCACCGGCACGGTCGCGGCCCTGGCGATGGTGCGGCTGCCGATCGGTGCGACCCCGGCCCGGCCGGCGGGTAGATTCGCCCCCTATGCCTTTGCCGGGCCGGCCTATCTGGTCACCGATTCGGACCTGTCGGGCAATTGGGGGCTGCGGGCGGGCGGCGGCGTGAAGCTGGCGCTGACGCGGACGCTCTCGCTGTTCGGGGAGTATCGCTACACCCGGATCGCCGCCGATGCGGTGGCGGGCCGGATCGGCGGCGAGGCGATGGGCGTGCGCGGCAGTACCGGCGATATCCGCATCGATCTAAATGTGCGCAATCACAGCGCGGTAGGGGGCGTGGGCCTGAGTTTCTGACGATGCGGGGGCCGTGGAAAGTCACGGTGGAAAGTCACGAATGTCGCATCCTACAGGGGTGCGGGAAAGAGCGTGGCCGTTCGGTGACGGTCGATGTTGGGCACCGTAGCGCCGATCGCGGTGTGTAGGACAGCCTTCTCCCTTCTCCGTCATTGCGAGCGTAGCGAAGCAATCCAGGCCGCGCGCGTGACGCCCTGGATTGCTTCGCTGCGCTCGCAATGACGGAAAAAGGGGGGGGGCTGACGGTAAAAGGGGGGGCGGACCGGCGAAAAGGGGGGGCGGGCGTTCGCGACGGGGGCGTTGCCATGTGGGGCGGCGGGGCAGGGCGACTGCCGCCGCCCCGCCGCCCGCCGCGCTTACGCGCCGGCGGCCTTCAGCGCGGTTTCGAGTTGCGACCACGTCACCGTGTTGGGCACGGTGTTGCCGTTGATGATGAAGGTGGGGGTGCCGGTGACGGTGCCGTCCTGCGTCGCCTTTTCGGTGGGCTTGGCGACCTCTTCCAGCCGGGCCTGGCTGGACAGGCACTGGCGGGCCTTCGCCTCCGGGATGCCGCGCTGCTTGACGAAATCGATCGCGCCCATCGCCTCGGCCAGCGTCATGACCTGTTGCAGCGGGGTCTGCGACTGGAGCGCCTGCTGCTGCGCGGGGCTGATCGCCTGCAGCTTGTCGAGGAACGCGTTCTGGTTGCCGTACATCTGTTCGAGCACGGGGAAGAACGCCGCCTCCGTGGTGCAGGTGCCGAGCAGGGTCAGCACCAGATCGGGCGCGCCGTGGACCAGATAGTCGCGGAATTCGAAGCTGACCTTGCCGCTGGCGACATAATTGTCGGTGAGCGGCTTGAACCCCTCACGCGCGAAGGCGCCGCAGGTGGGGCAGGTGCGTGCGCCATATTCGACCAGCTTGATGGGCGCGTTGGGGTTGCCCATCATATAGCCCTGTTCGGTCTTGCTGACGGTTTCCGCCCAGCTGCGCCCCGCCGGCGGGGTGACGGCGGCGACCGGCGCGGCGGTGGCGGCGCCGGTGTCGTTACCGCCGGAGCCGCCGCCCGAACAGGCGATCAGCGCGAGGGGGGCGAGGAACAGGGCGGGCATAGTGGCGAACTTCATGGGAGAGGCTCCTGGAATTAGCGGGCGCCGGCGGCGCGCAGCAGCGGCATCAGTTGCGGCCAGCCGACATTGGGGGCGAGCTTGCCGTTGATGAAGAAGGTGGGCGTGCCCTGTACCTCGGCCGGCAGCGAGCCGCTGAGGGCCAGCAGCTTCTCGGTCGCGGCCTTGTCGGCGAAGCAGGCGGCGATGCGCGGTTCGGCCAGCCCCTGCGCGGTGGCGATCGTGGTCAGCCCGGCGGCATCGGCCAGCTTGCGCGCCGCGACCTCCGGCGCCATCGCCTGCAACGCGGCGGCGTTGGTGCGGATATAGGTGCTGCCCTTGTCCAGCCACTGGTCCTGCGCGGCCATCACCGCGGCATGGGCGGCGGCGAAGCGACGCGGCCCGCCGCAACGCGCCACCGTCGCCGCCGCGAAATCGAGCGGATCGCGGACCAGATGCCGCACCTCCAGGCTGGTCGAGCCGGAGCGGATCATCTGCCCCTTCAGCACCGGTTCCGATTCCACCGAGAAATGCGCGCAGTGCGAACAGGTGTAGCTGGCCCATTCGGTCAGCTTCACCTTCGCCGCCGGATTGCCGACGACATAGGCGCCGTCGGGCTTCATCGTCGCGGTTCCCCGCCAGTCGCGGGCCGGGGCCGCGAGGGACAGGGCGGGAACGAGGGCGATCAGGGCGAGGAAACCGAAGCGCATCACGACACCTTGGGCAGGCCCCGGGTCGCGGCGACCCCGGCGGCGAGGGATTCCAGCACCGCCCGCAGTTCCGGGTCGGCGATCGATTTCAGCCCCTCGCCCATCTCGACGGGCACGGGGCGCAGCGCGGCGGGGGCGGTGCGGGCGGAGGGACGGGCGATCACCTCACCCTGCCGGATCTGGATGCGCGCGACGGCGGGATAGCCGAAGAACCGGTTCACCCGCTCCATGATCTCCGGGATGACATGCTGCATCATCGGTGCGTGCGCACCGCGCACCGTCAGGGTCAGCGTGCCGTCCTGCTTCTGCCCGATCGGGAAGCGCAGCGATTCGGGGGCGGAGGCGCGGGCCAGTTTCTCGCCGACGATATCGGGCCAGCGGCTGACGATCGACGACTGGACGAAGCCGAACCGGCGAAACGCCGCGCCGCCGATATCGGGCAGCAGTTCGGCGACCGCGCGCGAGCGATTCGACCGCTGCGGCTCGGCGATCCGGGTGCGGATGGTGGAGGGGGATTTGGGGGAAGGGCCGGGTGCCTGACCGGATGGCTGACTGGATACTTGATTGGATTCGGGGACGCCGACGCGCTTGCTCATGCCGCGTCCCATGCCATAGCGATCCCGTGGACGCCAAGCACTCTTCGATCGCGGAGCAATCCATCCCGGCGCAACTGCTGGCCTGGTACGATGTCGCCGCGCGCGACCTGCCGTGGCGCAGCCGGCCGGGGCAGGCGGCCGACCCGTACCGGGTCTGGCTGTCGGAGGTGATGCTGCAACAGACCACGGTCGCCACGGTGCGCCCGCGCTTCAGCGCCTGGGTGGACCGCTGGCCGAGCGTGGCGGCGCTGGCGGCGGCGGACGAGGCCGATGTGATGGCGGCCTGGGCGGGGCTGGGCTATTATGCCCGGGCGCGCAATCTGGTGAAGGCGGCGCGCGCGGTGGTCGCGGATCATGGCGGCGCGTTTCCGGATACCGAAGCCGAACTGCGCGCGCTGCCGGGGCTGGGCGCCTATACCGCCGCGGCGGTGGCGGCGATCGCGTTCGGGGAACGCGCGGTGGTGGTCGACGCCAATGTCGAGCGCGTCGTGGCGCGGCTGTTCGCAATTCGGACGCCGCTGCCCGCCGCGCGACCGGCGATCCGCGCCGCCGCCGACACGATCACGCCGGACGCCCGCGCGGGCGATTTCGCGCAGGCGATGATGGATCTGGGTGCGACGATCTGCACGTCGCGCCGGCCCCGCTGCCTGCTGTGCCCGATCCGTGCCGATTGCCGCGCGCACGCCGCCGGGATCGAGGAGCGTCTGCCCGCCAAGGCGGCGAAGCGCGCGAAGCCGCAGCGATACGGCACGATCTTCTGGCTGGAGCGCGGGGCCTGCGTGCTGCTGGTCCGCCGGCCGGACAAGGGGCTGCTGGGCGGGATGCGCGCATTGCCGACGGGGCCGTGGGGGGAGGCGGCGCCGGGGCTGGCGGGGGCGCCCGTCGCCGGCCGGTGGCGGCTGCTGGACGACCGGGTGGCGCACGGCTTCACCCATTTCGATCTGGAGCTTGCGCTGGCGACGGGCGTTGCGCAGGCTGGAGACGAACCGGCGGGGGAGGGGAGCGAATGGTGGCCGATCGCCGACCTGCCCCGCGCCGGGTTGCCGACCCTGTTCGCCAAGGCCGCCACCGCCATCACCACCGCTACCCCATCGACCGGAGACCGTGAATGACATCGATCCGCGCCGTCACCACCGCGCTGCTGGCGCCCCTGCTGCTCGCCGCCCCGCCGCTGGCGGCGCAGGCGGCACGGCAGGATGCGCCGGCGCGCACCGTGCCGTCGATCCGGTCGAACCGGCCGACCCCGGCACCCGATCCGCGGCCGCTGCCCGCGACGGCGAGCCTGTTCGACGGTTACGTCCGCGCCGGCAAGATGCCGGGCATCGTCGGCCTGTTCGGGTTCGGGCGGATGCCGGCGATCACGGTCGCGGCGGGGCGGATCGCCGATGACGGCGCGGTCGCCGGGCCGGACAGCCTGTGGCGGATCTATTCGATGACCAAGCCGATCACCGGCATGGCGGCGATGCTGCTGGTGGAGGAGGGCAGGATCGCGCTGGACGATCCGGTGTCGAAATACATCCCGGCGTTCGCCAAGATGCGGGTGCTGACCAGCCCGGACACCAGCCTGGCCTCCGTACCCGCGACGCGGCCGATCACGATCCGCCACCTGATGACGCATACCGCCGGCCTGAGCTATTCGATCGTCGCCAGGGGGCCGCTGCTGCGGGAATATGAGCGGCTGGGCCTGTTGCCGCTGGCGATCAATCCCGCCGCCGAAGCGAAGATGCGGCTGGTGCGGCCAAAGTCGCTCGCCGAATTCGCCGACCGGGTCGCGACGGTGCCGCTGGTCGCGCAGCCAGGGACGAAGTGGAGCTATTCGATCGGGCTGGACGTGCTGGGCCGGGTGATCGAGGTGGCGTCGGGGATGCCGTTCGAGCGGTTCCTGCAGACGCGGTTCTTCACGCCGCTGGGCATGAATTCGACCTTCTTCAGCGTGCCGGCCGCGCAGGCGGGGCGGCTGGCGACCAACTACACCTTTGTCGGCGACGATCGCGTGCCGCTCGATCCCGGGGCGACCTCGATCTTCCGGCAGGCGCCGGCCTTTCCCTATGGCGGGGCGGGGCTGGTGTCGTCGGCACGGGATTACGACCGGTTCCTCGCGATGCTGGCGAATGGCGGCGCGCTGGACGGCACCCGCGTGATGAAGCCGGAGACGGTGCGGCTGGGCATGTCAAACCTGCTGCCCGCCGGCGTGTTCTTCGAAACCGACGGGGTGAAACAGGGATATGGCGCGGGGGGCTTCGCTTACATCGTCGACCAGCCCGGCGGGCTGGCGAAGGGCGCTTACGGCTGGAGCGGGGCGGCGGGGACGCTGGGCTGGGTCGATCCGGCGCGGCAGGCGCGCGGCACGGTAATGGTC
Source organism: Sphingomonas sp. CFBP 8760 (assembly GCF_014841615.1). Classification (GTDB taxonomy): domain Bacteria; phylum Pseudomonadota; class Alphaproteobacteria; order Sphingomonadales; family Sphingomonadaceae; genus Sphingomonas. The sequence continues at coordinate 55,094 of NZ_JACYUG010000003.1, forward strand.
AACTACATCCCCGGCCAGCGATACCCGCTGGCCAAGGAGGTCGGAGCGGCCTTGCGGCAGGATGTCGCGACGGCGTTGCGGTGACCGGGGCGATGACCGGAAACGCGATCGGCTTCACCGGCGGCCTGCTCGACCGGGGCGATGCGATCCGCCACGACGCGGCCGCCTTCGCCGCGCTGCGCCGCGATCCGGCGGCGCGGTTGCTGGTGATGGACGGGTACCAGCCGGCGATGGCGGCGGGCGAACTGGGCTGGACGGCGATCGATCCGGGGATCGCGGACGGCGATCTGGTGCTGCTCGGCCTGCGGGACGGGATCGGCCATTTCGCGCAGATGGCGGACGGGCCGGCGCGGGGCCGTTCGCTCGACCTGATCGCGGCGCTGCATGGCCTGCGGGCGGGCGAGGCGGCGACCTATGCGGCGGCGCGCAGCGTGCTCGACTGGCATGCCCGCCACCGGTTCTGCGCGAATTGCGGACAGGCGACCGCACCCTATCGCGCCGGCTGGGGCCGCGTCTGCGCCGGTTGCGGGACCGAGCATTTCCCGCGCGTCGACCCCGTCGTCATCATGATCGCCGAGCATGACGGGCGCGCGCTGCTGGGGCGGCAACCCGCCTTTCCGCCGGGGCGCTATTCGGCGCTGGCGGGGTTTCTGGAACCCGGCGAATCGATCGAGGAGGCGGTGGCGCGCGAGATCGGCGAGGAGGCGGGGATCGCGGTCACCGACGTGCGCTACGTCGCCAGCCAGCCCTGGCCGTTCCCGTCGTCGCTGATGATCGCCTGCACCGCGCAGGCGGCGGACGACGCGATCGTGCTGGACCGCAACGAGCTGGAGGATGCGATCTGGGTCCCGCGGGAGGTGGTGCGCGCGGTGCTGGCGGGCGAGCCGGGACCGTTCCTGCCGCCGCCGCCCTATGCGATCGCGTACAGCCTGCTGACGGCGTGGGCGGGGTGATATCGGCGCGTTTCATCCCGTCATTGCGAGCGTAGCGAAGCAATGACGGATGGGCGGGTGTCACGTTTCCATCCTCCCAAGCGGCTTTACCCCCGCTCGCGTGCCTGGCGGTAGGTGCCGAGGATGCGGACCCATTTGGAGTGGAAGCCGAGTTCCTCCAGCGCGCGGTCGAAGCCCGCGTCACCGGGGCGGCCGTCGACATCGGCGAAGAACTCGGTCGCCGCGAAGCTGCCGCCGCGCTGGTAGCTTTCCAGCTTGGTCATGTTGACGCCGTTGGTCGCGAAGCCGCCCATCGCCTTGTAGAGCGCGGCGGGGATGTTCTTCACCTCGAAGATCAGCGTCGTCATCCACGGCCCGTCGCCCAGCGGCGGGCGGCTGCCGCGCGCCAGCGTGACGAAGCGGGTGGTGTTGTGATCCGCGTCGGCGATGTCGGTCGCCAGCAGATCGAGGTCGTAGAGCGCGGCGGCGCCCGGTGGGGCGAGCGCGGCGACCGCGGGGTCGCCCAGTTCGCGCACCAGCGCGGCGGCGCCGGCGGTGTCGGGATAGGCGACGGGTTCGATCCCGTGTGCGCGCAGCCAGTGGCGGCACTGGCCCAGCGCCTGCGGATGGCTCATCGCCTGCCGCACCTCGGCGATCGGCCCGCTGCCCATCAGCGCGTGGCGGATCGGCAGGAAATGTTCGCCGGTGATCGCCAGCCCCGATTCGGGCAGCAGGAAATGGATGTCGGCGACGCGGCCGTGCAGCGAATTCTCGATCGGGATCACCGCGCAATCGGCGCGCGCGTCCTTCACCGCATCCAGCGCATCGGCGAAGTCGAAACAGGGCAGCGGCAGCCCGTCCGGGAACGCCTGCACCGCGGCGACATGGCTGTTGGCGCCGGGCGCGCCCTGGAACGCGACGGTGCGCTCCGGCTCGGCGGCGGCGGCGCGGGTCATCGCGGTGACGAGCGACAGGGCGGGGGCGGCGAAACTCTGCATGGGCGCGCGGGGTAACAGGTGATCCGTCAGGATCAAGAGAGCAGGCAAGCGCGGCTTGCGGACGGCCCCCGGCTTTCCTAAGGATTGGCGAAGACAGAATTGGGGCGAGCGATGGACCTGAAGACCAACACGATTGCCGGCTGGGCATTGGGAGCCGGCATGATCGCGCTCGGTTCCACCATCGCCGGCACGATGATCTTCGAAGGGCACCGGCCCGAAAAGATGGGCTACGCCATCGAGGGCGTCGAGGCGGAGGGTGGCGCCGGCGGCGCGCCCGAGGTGGCGATCGCCTCGCTCCTGCCCACCGCCGACGTGGGCAAGGGTGCGGAAGTGTTCAAGAAATGCGCCGCCTGCCACACCGTCGCGCAGGGCGGGGCGAACGGCATCGGCCCCAATCTGTACGGGACGCTGGGTGAGGCGATCGCACAGGGCAAGGCGGGCTATGCCTTTTCCGACGCGCTGAAGGGCGTGGGCGGCAAGTGGACGTTCGACGCGATGAACGCATGGCTGACCAGCCCGCGCAAGTTCGCCAACGGCACCAAGATGACCTTCGCCGGCCTGTCCAGCCCGGAGGACCGGGCGAACGTGATCGCCTATCTGAACAGCCAGGGTTCCAACCTGCCGCTGCCCGCCGCCCCGGCGGCCGGCGCCGCCCCGGTCGAGGAGGCGGGCGGCAACGTCGCCGCCGCCGCGAACGCGGTGGAGGAGGATACCCGCGGCGAGACGGGCGATATCGCCAACACCGGCACGCCGGCCAGCGGCGCGCCCTCGGTCGATCCGGAAGCGGCGCGCAAGGGCGCGCGGCAGTAGGGCGTCCGGCCCCCCCCTCCCGTTGGGGGAGGGGCGCGGTCGGGCCGGCCCTGTCCGTTTCCGTCATTGCGAGCGTCGCGAAGCAATCCAGAAGCGTCATGCGCGCGGCCCCTGGATTGCCGCGTCGCTTCGCTCCTCGCAATGACGGGAGGGGGGGGGGCGTCGGGGTGATGGCGCGTGGGGGTGTTACTCCCCCGCCGCGTCCTTCTTCGCCTGTTCCTCGTAGAAAAGGCGGACGAAGTCCCAGGCTTCCTCGGCGGTTTCGACATAATGGAACAGGGCGAGATCGCGTTCGGAGACGACGCCTTCCTCGACCAGCGCCTCGAAATTGACCACGCGTTCCCAGAATTCGCGGCCGAACAGCAGGATCGGAATCGGCTTGATCTTGCCGGTCTGGATCAGCGTGAGGAGTTCGAACAGTTCGTCGAAGGTGCCAAACCCGCCCGGAAACGCCGCCAGTGCGCGGGCGTGGAGCAGGAAGTGCATCTTGCGCAGCGCGAAATAGTGGAATTGCAGCGACAGCGACGGCGTGACGTAGGGATTGGGCGCCTGTTCATGCGGCAACACGATGTTGAGCCCGACCGATTCCGCGCCGACATCGGCGGCGCCGCGATTGGCCGCCTCCATGATCGACGGGCCGCCGCCCGAACAGACGACGAAGTGCCGCTGCCCCGCCTCGTCGCGCGGCAGGCGGCTGGTGATGCGGGCCAGCTCGCGCGCGATCTCGTAATATTTGCTCTTGGCGACGAGGCGTTCGGCGATCTTCCGCGATTTGTCGTCGCTCGCCATCTCCAGCAGCGCGTGCGCCTTGTCCGGCTCGGGAATGCGCGCGGAACCGTAGAAGACGAAGGTGGAGGCGATCTTCGCTTCGTCGAGCAGCAGTTGCGCCTTCAGCAGTTCCAGTTGGAAGCGGACCGGGCGCAGATCGTCGCGCAGCAGGAAGTCCATGTCCTGAAAGGCGAGTTTGTAGGCGGGATGCTGCGTCTGCGGCGTCGAGATGACGGTCTTCGCGCTGGCGGCGTCCTGGCTGGCGGGCGGGAAGACGCGGTTCGGGGCTCGTGGGTCAGTCATCCAAGGGCTTTACGGCAAAGTCCGGCGCCCCTCAACGGCAGAAGCGGGCGCGATCGTCCTCCAGATGCAGGTGGTTGGCGTGCGCGGCGTTGTAGTCCGGCGACAGCACCGTGCCGAACCGGCGGCAGGCGGAGGCGCGGACGGTGCGCAGGAAATCGCGGGTGCGCTGATCGGGCGAATTCCAGTCGCGCAGGATCGAGATGCGTCGCCCGTCCTTCAGCACGAAGCTGCCGACATCGACCGCGTTGGCGAGGGCGTGGCCCGACCGGCGCGCGGCGTTGCGGGCCGAGCCGACGACGTTGCGGCAGGCATAGGTGCCCATCCCCTCCACCCGCGCCAGTTCCGACCCCAGCATCTGATAGGCGCCGGGCGCGACCGCGTTGCGCACCCAGCCGGCAAAGGCGCGCGCGGTGCCGCAGCGCATCGCGGTGATCCCCGTCACGGGCACGCCGATATCGATCAGCTGCACCGCGCCGAACACGCCGCAGCCGGTGCCGTAATCCTTGTCGGGCAGTTCGCGGTACGACACGCCCTCGCGCCGCAGATCGGCCTGGCACTGCGCGGTGTCGTGCGGCGAGGGCCGCTGCGGCTCCGCGCGCGGCCCGGACGCGGCGGGACGATCGGCGCGGCCGCACGCGGCGAGGGCGAGGAGCAGGACGGCGGGGAGCAGGCGACGCATCGGGGCCTTCATCCGGCGCGGGGGCGGGGTTGTCAGCCGTTATGCGACGGGGCGTTGGGTTGGTCGTGCGAAGCTGCGAAGCTGCGAAGCTGAGAAAAGGAGAAGGTTTTGTTCGCGCGGAGGCGCGGAGACGCGGAGAAGAAGGGGGGGGATGGGGATCGTGCCGGGCGGGCCGGACCTCGATCCCGCCGACGTGGAGGGGGAGGTTGCCTGCGGCGCTGGTTCGCGCGGCGCGCGTTCATTACCTGTTTTCTTCTTCTCCGCGTCTCCGCGCCTCCGCGCGAACCACCTTCTTTCTGCTTCGCCGCTGCACCCGACGGCAAGTTCGGCTTGACCGCTTCGGCCATATCGCTAAGGCCGTCGGCGGGCCACGCCGCCCCAACGCGGCGCGTGCTCTCTGTGAGGAGAGATACATTGACGGATACCGTTACCGCAGCCGACGTTCGGCCTGTGCACAAGCCGACCACCAAGCCGGCCCGCCCCTTTTTCAGCTCCGGTCCCTGCGCCAAGCCTCCGGGCTGGGATGCCGCCGCGCTTGCCACCGCCAGCCTTGGCCGGTCGCACCGCTCGAAGATCGGCAAGCAGCGCCTGCAATATTGCATCGACCTGATGCGCGAGGTGCTGAAACTCCCCGACACGCATCGCATCGGCATCGTCCCCGGATCGGATACCGGCGCGTTCGAGATGGCGATGTGGACGATGCTGGGCGCGCGCGGCGTGACCGCGCTGGCCTGGGAAAGCTTCGGCGAGGGCTGGGTGACGGATGCCGTCAAGCAGTTGAGGATCGATCCCGTCGTGGTCCGCGCCGATTACGGGCAGTTGCCCGATCTGGCCGCGATCGACTGGTCGACCGACGTGCTGTTCACGTGGAACGGCACCACCAGCGGCGTGCGCGTGCCGAACGCCGATTTCATTCCGGACGACCGCGAGGGCCTGTCCTTCGCCGATGCCACCTCGGGCGTGTTCGCCTATGACATCGACTGGGTGAAGATCGATGTCGCGACCTTCTCGTGGCAGAAGGTGCTGGGCGGCGAGGGCGCGCACGGCGTGCTGATCCTGGGCCCGCGCGCGGTGGAACGGCTGGAAAGCTACACGCCGGCATGGCCGCTGCCCAAGGTGTTCCGCCTGGTCAGCAAGGGCAAGCTGGCCGAGGGCGTGTTCAAGGGCGAGACGATCAACACCCCGTCGATGCTGGCGGTGGAGGATGCGATCTTCGCGCTGGAATGGGGCAAGTCGCTGGGTGAGAGCGGGCTGATCGCCCGCTCCGATGCCAATGCGGCGGCGCTCGACGCGATCGTCGAGACGCGCGGCTGGCTGGGGCATCTGGCCGCCGATCCGGCGACGCGGTCGAAGACCAGCGTATGCCTGACCGTCGAGGGTGCGGACGAGGCGTTCATCAAGAAGATGGCGTCGCTGCTGGAGGCGGAAGGCGCGGCCTATGACGTCGCCGGCTACCGCGACGCGCCGGCGGGCCTGCGCATCTGGTGCGGCGCGACCGTCGACACCGCCGATATCGAGGCGCTCGGCCCGTGGCTCGACTGGGCATACGCTACCGCCAAGGCGGGCTGAGTCCCCTTCCCTTTGGAACAGGGGAGGGTGTGCGCCACCCTGTCCCGTCCGTTTCCCATTCCCCTCTCCCCGGCCCTCTCCTTTGAAGGGGAGAGGGCGCAGAAGGACGTATTTCCATGCCCAAGGTACTGATTTCCGACAAGATGGACCCCAAGGCCGCGCAGATCTTTCGAGAGCGCGGCGTCGAGGTCGACGAGATCACCGGCAAGACCCCGGCCGAACTGATCGCGATCATCGGCGAGTATGACGGCCTCGCCATCCGTTCGTCGACCAAGGTGACGAAGGAAATCCTGGAGCACGCGACCAACCTCAAGGTCGTCGGCCGCGCCGGGATCGGCGTCGACAATGTCGATATCCCCGCCGCCAGTGCCAAGGGCGTGGTGGTGATGAACACCCCGTTCGGCAATTCGATCACCACCGCCGAACACGCGATCGCGCTGATGTTTGCGCTGGCGCGGCAGTTGCCGGAAGCGGACGCCAGCACGCAGGCGGGCAAGTGGGAGAAGAACCGCTTCATGGGCGTCGAGCTGACGTCGAAGACGCTGGGGCTGATCGGCGCGGGCAATATCGGCTCGATCGTCGCCGACCGCGCGCGCGGGCTGAAGATGAAGGTGATCGCGTTCGATCCGTTCCTGACGCCGGAGCGCGCGGTGGAGATGGGCGTGGAGAAGGTGACGCTGGACGAGTTGCTGGCGCGCGCCGACTTCATCACGCTGCACACCCCGCTGACCGACCAGACCCGCAACATCCTGTCGGCCGAGGCGCTGGCCAAGACGAAGAAGGGCGTGCGGATCGTCAACTGCGCACGCGGCGGCCTGATCGACGAGGCGGCGTTGAAGGCGGGGCTCGATTCGGGGCATATCGGCGGCGCCGCGCTCGACGTGTTCGTCGAGGAGCCGGCCAAGGCATCGCCGCTGTTCGGCACCCCCAATTTCGTCTCCACCCCGCATCTGGGCGCGTCGACCACCGAGGCGCAGGTCAATGTGGCGATCCAGGTCGCTGAGCAGATGGCCGATTTCCTCGTGTCGGGCGGCGTCACCAACGCGCTGAACATGCCGAGCCTGTCGGCGGAGGAAGCCCCCAAGCTGAAGCCGTACATGGCGCTGGCCGAAAAGCTGGGCGCGCTGGTCGGCCAGTTGACCACGGGCGCGATCACCCGGCTGTCGGTGCATAGCGAGGGCAGCGCCGCCGACCTGAACCAGAAGCCGATCACCAGCGCGGTGCTGGCCGGGTTCCTCGGCACGCAGACCGCGACGGTCAACATGGTCAACGCGCCGCTGCTGGCGCGCGATCGCGGCATCGAGGTGCGCGAGATCCGGAGCGAGCGCGAGGGCGATTACCACACGCTGGTGCGCGTGTCGGTGAAGACGCAGGACGGCGAACGCTCGGTCGCGGGCACGCTGTTCGGCGATCAGGCGCCGCGGCTGGTCGAACTGTTCGGCGTGAAGATCGAGGCCGATCTGGCGGGCGCGATGCTCTATGTCGTCAACGAGGATGCGCCGGGCTTCATCGGTCGCCTCGGCACGACGCTGGGCGAGGCGGGCGTGAACATCGGCACCTTCCATCTCGGCCGCCGTCAGGCGGGTGGCGAGGCGGTGCTGCTGCTGTCGGTCGACGAGCCGGTGACGGCGGACCTGCTGGCGACCGTGAAGGCGCTGCCGGGCGTGAAGACCGCGATGGGGCTGGCGTTCTGAGCGACGGCGAAGGGGGGCCGCTGCACAACCGGCTGAAGCTCTGGCTGGCGAACACCACCGGGCTCGATCACGCGACGCTCCACGTCCATATCGGCATGTTGATATGGATCGTGGGCGTCGCGGTGGCGGGCGATATCGGCGCGATCTGGCCGCTGGTGGTGGCGATCGTCGCCGAACTGGCGAACGAGACGCTCGACCGGCTGCGCACCGGATCGTGGCGGATCGCCGACACGACGCAGGACATCGTCAATTCGGTGCTGTGGCCGGTGGTGCTGTTCACGCTGGCGCGGATCGGGGTGATCTGAGGGCGGCGATTGACAGGCCCGGCGCGCAGCCGGGGGGAAACGGCGGGGCGGCGATCGCCGCCCCGCCGCACCGGGTCAGTACTTCACGCGCAGCCGCGTGTAATAGAATCCGCCGTTGAACCCGAACGGGCCGCCGTTGCGCGGATAGACCTGACCGTCGATCGCGCCGCCGGTGATCGGATAGATCGGGATCGTCGCGGTCGGCTTCAGCCGGTCGGGACGCTCGTCGGTGAAGTTCTGCGCACCCACCGACAGCGTGAAGTGATCGGCGAAGGTGTAGCTCAGTTCCAGATCGGTGGTGAACTTGCCCCCGAAAACCTGATTCGCCACCCCGTTGGTCTGCCCGTAATCCTGCGCGCTGGTGAACGAGCTGTAATAGTTCTCGCGCACGTTGAAGGTCAGATTGTCCAGCGACCAGTTGGCGTTGAACACCACGCGGTGTTTCGGCGCGAGGTTTTCCGCGTCGATCAGCTGCGCCGGGTTGATGACCCGTGCGTTGAATTCGCCGACCTGGGTGTCGTTGTAGTTATACGCCACCGAGAAGTTGAGCAGCGCCTCGCTGAGGCGGGTCCGCCAGGTGGCGACCACGTCGACGCCGCGGGTGCGCGTCTTGAAGCCGTTGGTGAAATACTGCACCTGCCCGCCGATGCCGACCGGCAGCAGCGCCGGCTGTGCCGCCAGATCCGCCGCGCTGACGCTGAACGGCTGGGTGACGCCAATCCGGTTGCGCAGGTCGATCCGGTATCCGTCGACCGTGATCGTCATCCCGGCAAACGGTTCCAGGATGAGGCCTACCCCGTAATTGGTCGACTTTTCCGGCGTCAGGTCGGTCGCGCCATAATAGCGGGCGACGGCCGTGTCGGTCGGGAACGTACCGCTCTGGCGGGCAAGGCCCGCGACGAAGGCGGTCGTGACGATCGACACGTTCGACTGGCCCGGCGACGGCGCATGGAAACCGGTGCCGACGCTGCCGCGGACCGAGAGGAAATCGGCGAACTTGTAGAGCGCGTTGACCTTGCCCACCCAGGCGTCGCCGAACGTGTTGTAATGTTCGTATCGGCCCGCCGCGCCGACGGTCAGCGCCGCGGTCAGATCGGTTTCCAGCCCGACATAGGCGCCATAGGCCTTCTGGCTGAACTTGCCCGCGGTGGCGGCGCTGGTACCGGCATAGCCGCTGGCCCCGACACCCTGCGCGGCCGTCGTGCCGGAGAAGGTGTAGGTGCCCGGCGCGGTCAGCGTGTAGAGACGCTGGGCGACGGCATAGGGACCCGTGCCATAGGATTGCAGGTCGCCGGCGGTCTGTTCGTAGGTTTCCTTGCGGAACTCGCCGCCCGCCGAGATCGTCAGCGGCGCGGCCAGGCCGAGATCGGCCGCATAGGTGAAGTCCGCGTTGAAGTTCACCTCGCGCTGGATCAGGTCGCCAAATTCGAAGCTGGTCTGGGTCGCGGGGCCGTAGGAGAAGTTGGCGGAGTTATACATCGACAGCGAGATCTTGCTGCGCGCCAGCGTGCCCGACAGGTCGTAGGTGAAGTCGCCCGCGGTGCCCTTGTAACCCAGCACGCCGTAGAGTTCCTCGGTCCTTCCCACGAAGCGCGGGGTGAAGCCAGCCGGGTAGAGCGTGGCGAAGCGGAACGTGTTGGCGTCGCGCACGAACCCGCCGGTCGGGCAGGTGGCGTTGCCCGCCGGGCAGGGGGTCAGGAAGAAGGTGTTGTTGTAGACCGCGTTGGCGTTCTGCGGACGCACCACGCCGTTGGTGTCGACGGCGGTGCTGGACACGGACGGACGATACTGGAAGCTCTGGTCGCCCTTGCTCTTCGCGAAGTTGCCGAAGGCGTAGATCTTGCTGTTGTCGCTGACGTTGATCGCCGCGTTGACCACCGACTTGAAGCCGTGTGACGGCGAACTGCCCCAGAACTGCACCGGTCCCGGCGCGTTCGGCAGTTGCGACGCCAGCGCGGGGAAGTTGCTCGCGAAATTGGCGGCCGCCGGCCGCGTGACGCCGCGGCTGGTCTGCCCCTCGTCAACATATTCGCCGGTGACGTTGATGAAGCCCCACGCACCCTTCAGTCCGGCATTGGCCGCGATCTGATAGCTTTCGCCGTCGCCGTCATAATATTGCCCGGTGCGGCCGACGATCTCGATGCCCTGATCCTGCCGCAGCCCGTAATTGAGCACGCCGGCGATCGCATCCGATCCATATTGCGCGGTCGCGCCCTCGCGCAGCACCTGCAGGCTGCCGATGGCGAGCGACGGGATCGCGGAGATGTCGGGACCCTGCGCGCCACGGCCCAGCCCGGTGTCGCTGCCCCCATAGACCTGCACCAGCGCCGACCGGTTGTACCGTTTGCCGTTGACCATCACCAGCACCTGGTCGCCCGACAGGCCGCGCAGCGACGGCGAGCGGACGAAGGTGGAGGCGTCGGAAATCGTGTTCTGGCCGGCATAGAAGGACGGGACGATGTTCTTCAGCTGGTCGATCATGTTGGCGGCGGGCTGCGCGGTCAGTTCGGCGGCGCTGATGACGTCGACCGGCGACGCCGAATTGGTCAGCGTGCGATCGGTGCGGCGGGTGCCGAGCACGACGATGTCGCTGGCCGGTTCTGCCGAAGCGGCGGCATCCTGCGGCGATTCCACCGGCGCGGTCGGCGCGGCGGGCGCCGATCCGGTTTGGCCGGCGGCAAGCGCGGGTGCCCCCACAAGGAACGCGAACGCCATTGCAACAGTCGAACTCGTGTGTCTGATCATCTGAGGTCCCTTGTGACAGTGACTCCCAGGCTCCTGCCCCCGACGTGTTTATTGCCCGGCCGACGACCATTGTCGTCGCGCCTGATCTGTTGTTTGGCCATCCTGCAAATGTGCCGACGTCGTTCGATCGCATCGTGCTGCGTCTTTAATGGCCAGTTGTATTTCGCGGACGCAAGTAAATTGTGAAATGTATGTGACGATCGGAATCCAAGCGACAATTTGGTCACAGGTAACCGGTGACCGTCTATTGTCGGACAAAATTTACAGCTATCTTGGGGCAAGTGACGCGGTGAACTTGGTTTTTCGTCGAAATGCTGGCGTCACGCCGTGACGTGTCGGACAACGTGCTGATCCATGGAGGTTTTTTCGGGCTGAATTGCCGGGGACCCGCATGATCGCCGTTTTCCGGTTTGACGATCCGTGCTGGCGACGCGGCTGGCATCGACGGTGCCGACTTTACCGCGCGGTCCGGCGCGGTGTGGCCACCCGCCGTGATACGACCGCCGACTCCGGGATCGGCTTCGTCACGCTCGCCCGGGCATGGCGGCAGCGGCCCTTCGGCCACATGGCCCGAGCGGTCAGGGGAAATCTATCGCGCCGCGGTATCGGCGCAGCAGCCGGTGCGACCGCCAAACCATCGAACGGCCCCGCCAGGCGAGCGGTGGCGGGATCACGCGGCGAACGGGTGTCCGTTTCGCGGCGGCGATACCCGCCGTTCCGTCGATCCTACAGCCGTCCGAACGCCGCTTCGAAGCCCGCACGGTCGCCGCTGGCCAGCAGGCGGGCCTGTTCGAGCCAGCGGTCGCGGGCCATGCGGCCGGTGAAGGGGCCGAGCTGCGCGTCGAGCGAGGCGGCTTCGGCGGGGGACAGGGAGGCGAGCTGGCCGACGGTGGTGATGCCGAGCGCGGCGAGGCGGGCTTCCAGCTTGGGGCCGAGGCCCTTCAGCATCGTCACCGGCGTATCGGCGGGATCGGTCGCGGGCGCCTGAACCGGTTCGGGGCGCACCGGCTCGGGCGCAACCGGTTCGGGCCGGGCTGGCATTTCGATCGGGGTGAGGCCGACGGGTGCCGGGTCCGTCGCGGCGACGGTGGCGGGGCTGGCGTCGAACGGCGCGGCGGCGGCGATCGGCTCGTCGGCCAGCGGGGCCGGTTCGGGCGGGGTCGGCTCTGGCGCCGTGCGTTCGACCGGCGGCGGGGTCACCGGCGCCGGCATGGCGGGGACGGGCGCTGGCGCGGGAGCGACCGGTACGGGCGCGGGCGGCGGGGGTGGCGGCGCGATCGCGGCAGGTTCGGATGCCGGCCTCGCGGCTTCCTCGATCGTCGGCACGCCGGCGTCGCGGGCGTTGCTTTCGACCTTGCGCTCGGCATGGCGGCGGGCGGCGGCGCGGCGCATCCCGACGATGATGATCGCGATCGCGGCGATCGCCACCAGCGCCATCAGCACGAGATGGATCGTGGTGATCGCGCCGACGCCGTCGGGGAGCAGGCTGGCGCCGGATTGCCCGGTCGTCGAGCCGGTCGTCGAGGATGTCGCGCTGGTATCGTTCATGCGGCCGTTCCTAACGGGGACAGGGGCGGGCGGCGAGTATTAATCGGGTGTCGCCTCCCGCGCCACCTCGCGCCAGCCAATGTCGCGGCGGCAGAATCCGTCGGGGAAATCGAGCGCGTCGACCGCGCGGTACGCCGCCGCCTGCGCCGCCGCGACGCCGTCGCCCAGCGCCGTCACCGCCAGCACCCGGCCGCCCGCCGCGACCAGCGCGTGGCCTTGCGTCCGCGTGCCGGCGTGGAACACGGTCGCGCCGGTCGCTTCCGCCGCCGCGATCCCGCCGATCGCGCCACCGGCGGCAGGCGTGCCGGGATAGCCGCGCGCGGCCATCACCACCGTCAGCGCCGCCTGCGACGAAAAGGCGGGGGCGGGCACCTCGTGCAGCCGACCGGTGGCGGTGGCGAGCATCAGCTGCGCCAGATCGCCCTCGTAGCGCAGCATCAGCACCTGCGTTTCCGGGTCGCCGAACCGGGCATTGTATTCGATCAGCTTCGGCCCCTGCGCGGTCAGCATCAGGCCGGCATAGAGGACGCCGACGAAGGGCATCCCCTCGTCGCGCATCGCATCCACGGTGGGGCGGACGATCGTGTCGATCGCCTGTTGCTCCAGATCGGGGGTCAGGATGCGCGCCGGACTGTACGCGCCCATGCCGCCGGTGTTGGGGCCGGTATCCCCTTCGCCGACGCGTTTGTGATCCTGCGCGGTGCCGAAGGGGACGAGGGTGGTACCGTCGGTCAGGACGAACAGGCTGACCTCCTCGCCACCCAGGAATTCCTCGATCACCGCCTCGCCGCCCGGTTGCGCGAACAGCGCGTCGATCGCGGCCATCGCCTCGTCACGGGTCATCGCCACCGTCACGCCCTTGCCGGCGGCGAGGCCGTCCGCCTTGATGACGACGGGCAGGCCGAAGGTGCCGGCCAGCGCGGCGATCGCGGTGTCGCGGTCGGTGACGCGGCGGTAGCCGGCGGTGGGGATGCCGGCGCGCGCGCACAGATCCTTGGTGAAGCCCTTCGATCCTTCCAGCTGCGCCGCCGCCCGGCCGGGGCCGAACACGGGGACGCCGGCGGCGCGGAGGGTGTCGGCGAGGCCATCGACCAGCGGCGCCTCCGGCCCGATCACGACCAGCCCGATCGCGTTGGCGGCGCAGAACGCCGTCACGGCGCCGTGATCCGTCGCATCCAGCGGCAGGCACGTCGCATGGGCGGCGATGCCGGGGTTGCCGGGCGCCGCGAACAGCGTATCGAGGGAGGGCGATCGCGCCAGTTTCCACGCCAGCGCGTGTTCGCGGCCCCCCGAGCCCAGCAGCAGGACGTTCATGCCCGATCCCTTTTCCGATGAAGTCCGGCTCGTAGCCGAGCCGGTGCCCGGCGACAACGCACTCGCGCTGTCGGTCGGCGAACTGTCGTCGAAGCTGAAGCGGATGGTGGAGGGCGAGTTCGGCCATGTCCGCCTGCGCGGCGAGATTTCGGGGTACAAGCGCGCGACCTCCGGCCATGTCTATATGAGCCTGAAGGACGATGCCGCCGTGATCGACGGGGTGATGTGGAAGGGATCGGCCGCCGCGCTGCCCTTCGCGCCACAGGACGGGATCGAGGTAATCGCGACCGGCAAGCTGACCATCTATCCCGGCCGCTCCAAATACCAGATCGTGATCGAGCGGATGGAACTGGCCGGGGCCGGCGCGCTGATGGCGCTGCTGGAGAAGCTGCGCGCGACGCTGGCGGGGGAAGGGCTGTTCGACGGCGCGCGGAAGAAACCGCTGCCGTTCCTGCCGCGCGTGATCGGCGTCGTCACCTCGCCCACCGGCGCGGTGATCCGCGACATCCTGCACCGGCTGGAGGATCGCTGCCCGACCCATGTCGTCGTCTGGCCGGTGAAGGTGCAGGGCGAGGGCGCGGCGGCCGAGATCGCCGCCGCCGTGCGCGGGTTCGACGCGCTGGCGCCCGGCGGCCCGGTGCCGCGCCCCGATCTGGTGATCGTGGCGCGCGGCGGCGGCTCGATCGAGGATCTGTGGGCGTTCAACGAGGAGGCGGTGGTGCGCGCGGTGGCGGGCTGTTCGATCCCGATCATCTCCGCGGTGGGGCACGAGACCGACACGACGCTGTGCGACCATGCCGCCGACCTGCGCGCGCCGACCCCCACCGCGGCGGCCGAGATCGCGGTGCCGGTGCTGGCCGACCTGCGGCTGACCATCGCCTCGCACGGCACCCGTACCGAACGCTGCGCGCGCCGCTATGTCGAGCGGGGGCGCGAGCGGCTGGACGCGCTGGCGCGGCTGTTGCCGAAGCGCGACGCGTTGCTCGGGCCGCAGCGGCAGCGCGCGGACGATGCCGGCGCGCGGCTGGACCGGGGGCTGGAACGCCGCGTGACGCGGGCGCGCAGCGATCTGGGTCAGGCGGCCGGGGCGCTGCGCCCGGCGGTGCTGGTGCGGCAGGCGGAGTGGGCGCGCGACCGGCTGGACGCGACGTGGCGGCTGGTCCAGTCGCTCAACCCCGATCGTATCCTGGAGCGCGGCTATGCCCGCATCACTGCGCGGGCCGGCGGCGAGACGCTGTCCAGCGCGGCGGCGGTGCGGCGCGCGGGGGCGGTGTCGCTGCGCTTCCGCGACGGGACCGTCGATGCCCGGATCGATACGCGGGTTGAGCGCGCGGGCGGCAAAACCTATGTCGCGACCACGCCCGACCAGCAGACATTGCTGTGAGGCGCCATCTTTCGCGAAAGCCGCTGCCATGCTGATGTCCAACACCGATCGCCCCGCCCGCCTGCACTTCATGGCCAACGGCTTCCGCGTGCTGGCGCCGGGCGACCATGTGCTGTGCGCGGTATCGAAGGCGCGCATCCCGCTCGACGACCTGCGCTACTGGAGCGTGGCGCAGCAGGCCGCCTATGCCAGCGCCGCGATCGCCAGCGAAGCGATGGCGCCGCGATGAGGCGCGCGGCGGCGGCACTGGCGGGCGTCGTCGTGATGGCGGGATGCGTCGGGCCGGGGCCGGGGCCGGTGGCGCAGGCTCCGGTCGGCCACCCCCGCGAACTCCCGCCGCCGCGGCTGGTGCCGGCCGCCACGCCGCCGCGGATCGAGGGCGCGGCGATTCAGGGCGGGCTGGTCCGCGGCGCCGCGCGGCCGGGCGCGACGCTGATGCTGGATGGCCGGCCGGTGCCGGTGGCGGCGGATGGCGGCTTCATCCTGGGCTTCGACCGCGATGCCGGCCCGGCGGCGCTGCTGGTCCAGCGCTATCGCGACCCCGCCGGCCACGTGCTGGCCACCGAAACGATGCTGACGGTGGCACCGCGCGCCTGGCGGATCGAGCGGGTCGACGCCCCCTATCGCGCCGGCAAGACCGACGCCGAATTCGCCGCCGCCCGCCCCGCCGAACTGGCGCAGATCGTCGCGGCGCGCGCGCTGGCGACCGATGCCGCCGGCTGGCGCCAGCCGCTGCGCTGGCCCGCGACGGGGCGGCAATCGGGCTGGTTCGGCGCGCAGCGCGTGTATCAGGGCAAGCCCGGCAGCTATCATGGCGGCGCCGATATCGCGGTGCCAACGGGCACGCCGGTGCTGGCCCCCGCCGACGGCGTCGTCATCCTCGCCGCCGCCCGCCCCTTCACGCTGGAGGGCAACCTGTTGATGATCGACCATGGATCGGGGCTGAACAGCGCGATCCTCCACCTGTCGCGCATCGACGTGACCGTCGGCGATCACGTCCGCCAGGGTCAGCCCGTCGCCCGCTCCGGCGCCACCGGCCGCGCCACCGGCCCGCATGTGCATTGGGGGCTGCAATGGATGGGCGCGAAGCTGGACCCGTTGCTGGTGGCGGGGACGCCGTGATCCGACCGGCGGCCGGCGATGCTGCCGGTCAGCCGCCCACCATCTGTTGCCCGGTGATGGCATAGACCTGTTGCAGCATCATCCGTTCGTCCGCGGTCAGATGCGGGTTCCACACGTCGAGGATCAATACGATCCGCGCTTCGTCGCTGTCGTTCCATGCCTCGTGCTCGATGGTGTCGTCAAAGGCGAATGCCTCGCCCTCGCGCCACGCGCGGGTTTCCCCGCCGACGCGGAAACGGCATTTGTCGGGCACCACCAGCGGCAGATGAACGATCGTGCGGGTGTTGGTGACGCCGGTATGCGCGGGGATGTGCGCATGCGGGCTGAGGATCGAGAAGAAGGCGCTGGGTGCCTTGCCGGGAATGTCGGTCTGCGGCGCTGCGGCGAGCGCTGCGGCGGTTTCCGGGCAGCGGGCGCACACCTCGTCGTTGCGTACGCCATATTCATAGAGGAAACAGGCGCTCCAGTCGGGATTGTTGTCGAGCCCCGACCATTTGTTGTCGGGCGTACCCGCCTCTTGGCGGACATAGGGACGGATGCCGGCGCCACCGTCCTTCATCAGCGCCAATGCCTCGGCCCGGATCGCGGGGGTGCGTGCCTCCAATTCCGCAAACCAGGGAAACAACGCCCGGTCGAAGAATTCGTCCGCTGGCAGGAAGGGGAAGTGGATGCCGTCGCACTGATTGGCGTAGATGGCGCGGCGGCCGAGCATGTGATCGACGCACGCCGCCATCCGGCGGGACGCGCGACCGCCCAGCGCATCGTCGATCCGGTGGCCGAGATCACCGGTATGGCGAGACAGGAAGGCGCGGCCCCGGGCCAGCGCGTCCTCCACCGGCGGCGTCCGTTGAGGCATGGCGGCGGCCATCTGCACGATTCCCGCCCAGCCCTGTGCCGCTTCCGCCGCGCGTCCGCGCCGTTCGTGCAACTCGGTCATGCGCAATTGCGCGGTGAAGTTCAGCCGATCGATCGCCAGCGCACGGTCCAGCGCCCGCTGTTCGGCGCCGTCGTCGCCCAACTGGCGATGGATCGTCGCCTGGTTGATCCACAGCACGGGCTGATCCGGATCGTGCGCGGCCGCGGCGGCGAAGCGGGCCAGCGCCAGCGACAGGTCCCCATCCGCCATCGCGCGCATGCCGGCGGCGTTGAGCAATTGCGGGTGGCCGGGCGCAATCGCCAGCCCGTCGTCCAGCAATCGCCGCTCACCGCTGGCGTCGCCGCGCTGACGGGCGGCGACGGCCTGGGTGATGATCGTCTGAAGGCGGGATGCGTCGGACATGACACCGGGCTACGCCGCGGCACCGCTATCACGCAACGAAAAAGGGGCGACCCGCAGGCCGCCCCTTTCCGTTTCGATCCGTAGCGGTCGCGGCGTTCAGAACCGCAACTTGGCCGATGCGGTGTAGAGGCGACCCAGCACGTCGTAGGTCGACGGATAGGTGTTGCCGCTGTTGTACGCAGTCGACCCGATCGACGCACCCACCAGCGGCGGATCCTTGTCGAGCAGGTTCCGGACGCCGAGCGTGAACGTCAGGTGCTCGTTCACTTCGACCTGCGCGTTGAGGTCGAAATAGTCGCGGGCGCCGATCCGGTTGAAGTCGTAGGTGCCGCCGGCGAGCGGCGTCGGACCGGTGACCACGCCGTTGAACAGCGGCGTGGAGATCAGACGTGCGGTGGCGTCAGGCGCCAGCGCCTCGTACTCGACCTTGCCGATATGGCGCCACAGCAGCGACAGCGTGCCCGGGCCGAAGCTCAGGCTGGTGCGCTGGTTCCACTGGAACTCCGGCTGGATCGATTCGCAGCTGCTGCTGTAATAACCTACGCAGTCGCGGTCATAGGCATTTTCCGATGCGCGGAAGTACCGATGGTTGGTCCAGGTGCCCTGGAAGCTGAGGTTCAGCCCCACTTCGCCGAAGTTACGCGTGTAGTTGGCGTTCAGGTCGATGCCGTCGGTACGCAGGCGCCCACGATTGGTGAGCGGCTGCGGCAGGCCGGCGACCGTCGCGCTCGATCCGCTGAGGCGACCCGTCGCGGTGCTGCGGCGGATGCTGGTGCAGGCCGTCGAAGCGGCCTGCGCAGCCGTGATCGACGCCGGCGCGGTACCGAAGCACGCCGCCAGGATGTCACCCGGCGTCGCGCTGGTGATCGCGTCGTTGACCTTGATGTTGAAGTAATCGACCGCGATGCTGAGGCCCGGTACGATACCGCGCGGCTGGATCACGACGCCGAAGGTGTAGGTATCGGCCTTTTCCGGACGGATGTTCGGATTGCCGCCACCGGTGACGTTCGGTTGGCCCGATGCCGGTTCCAGAATGCCGGTCGCGCTGTTGATGGCCGAGAGCGGCGCACCTTGTCGTACGCATGCATCCTGCAGATTAGGGTTGTTGCGCACACCCGTGCCCACGCAGGGGTCGAGGCCCGGCGGCAGGCTGTCGAGTGCCGTCGATACCGGCGTGAACAGTTCGGAGATGTTGGGCGCGCGGACCGCGCGCTGGTAGTTGCCGCGGAACTTGATCTCCTCGACCGGTTCGAAGCTGCCACCGAACTTGTAGGTGGTGGCGCTGAACTTCGGATTGTTCGCCGCCTGGACCTTGTAGTCCGAATAGCGGACACCGGCTTCCAGCGTCAGCGAATGGAAGAACGGCTTGTCGGCGACGAGCGGCGCGATGATCTCGCCGAATGCCTCGCGCACGTCGTAGCTGCCGGCGAACGGCAGCACCGCGCCGCCCGCACCGCCCAGCTCACCGGGAACCAGCGCCAGCGCATCGGGGATGCGGTTGTAGCTGTACTTGCGGTACTCGGCGCCGCCCGCGAACGCGATCGGCTCGTTGGCGAAGGGCGAGGTGGTGCCGAAATCGCCGTTCAGCACCGCGCGGGCCTGCGACAGCGAGGTATTGATCGCGATGCTGCTTTCGCCGTTCAGGAACGCCGCCTGATCGGGGGTGATCGAGCCGACCGCCCCGAACAGGTTCAGCGGCACGCAGCCATTGGCGGTGTTCGTGCAGGTGGCGGCATTGGTGGCGTTCAGCGCCTGCTGCACGCGGCTGCGCAACACGTAGCCGGTCTGCGACTGATCGAGATTGCTCTCGCCATAGGCACCCGACACGTCCAGCTTGACATGATCGGAGAAGCGCAGGCGAAGGCCCGCCTTATAGTCGAAGACGGTGGTGGTGTAGGTCGAGACGCGCGGCCCCAGTTCGACCGAGCGGCGATACACTTCTGGAAGACTAATAGCATTACCCGCCGTGCCAGTCGAAGTCACTACGCCCTGTGCGTTTACTGTAGGTGCCACAAAGGCCGTGCCACCTGTTTGCGCCGCACAAGCACCAGGAGCATACCGTGCTGCATCAGCTATCAATGCGGCCCTGATCGTGCCATTCGTTGCACCGGCTGCCGCAGCACTCTGCGACGTAAAATTGGCTGCGCAAAGCTGATCGCGGATGCCGGCCGGCAGATACGGGTTGTTGCCCGGGATCGTCAGTGCCTCACCGAAGATACCCGATGGTGCGATGATCGACTGGATGGTGTTCTTCGAGAACAGGCCGCGGGTATAGACCTCGAGGTTGTCGTTTACCTCGTAGTTCGCCTGAGCGAAGATGTTGTAGCGCTTGAACGGCGTCTGGAAGATGTTGTACGGGCTGAAGTTGAAGCCGTTGTAGAACGGTACCAGCGCGGTGCCGCCTGGATTGACCTGCAGATCCTGGCCGGCGATGGCGATGCGCGTCGGCGTTGAGGTGGGCGATGCGCCAGCGGCGATACCATTGCCGCCGCCGATGCTGAACACCGAAACATCACGGTCGCCCTGAAACAGGGGATCGGCTTCCTGATAGCCCAGGCTCAACGTCGCGTTGCCGCGGCCGTCGTCGAAATTGGCGCCGACCGTCAGATCCGCGCGCAAATAGTTCGAATCACCCCGCTCGGTGATCTGCTGGCTGACGTTCGCCTCCATTCCCGCGAAGTTCTTCTTGGTGATGAAGTTCGCGACGCCCGACACTGCGTCCGCACCATAGGTGGTGGAGGCGCCGCCGGTCAGCACGTCGACGCGCTGAACAAGTGCGGTCGGGATGTTGTTGAGGTCGACGGTGCCGCCAGCGGCGGCGGGCACCAACCGGTCGCCGTCGAGCAGCACCAGGTTACGCTGCGACCCGAGGTTGCGCAGGTTGATCGTCGCGAAGCCGCCGGTGCCGTTGTTCACGGCCGAACCGATGCCGGGCACCGCGCCGGGCAGTTCGCGGATGATCTGTTCAACATTGTTGACGTTCCGTAACGTCAATTCGTTCTCGGACACCACGTTGACCGGGCTCGACGAGACGAGGTTGGGATTGCTGATCAGCGTGCCGGTGACGACGATGTCCTGACCCTCTTCCGCTGGCGGCGGGGTGTTGGGATCATTCGAAACTTGCTGGGTTTCCTGTGTCGCCGGCGCTGTCTGCGCACTGGCCGGGGCGGCAAGGAACGCTGCGCCCGCGAACAGGGTCGTGTTCAGTAGGTGTGAACGTAACCGCATTATCATATGACCCCTTTTTCCCTTCTCTCTGAAAGGGATGTTACTCCGGTCGCTCGCGCCGGCTGAGTGGTGGTTATGCATTGATGCAGGCTAGCCGCAATGAGTGTTGGGCTAACGGTAACATTTCCAATCCCGATGTGTCCGCTACGCAACACTGTCGCTTTTTGCCTCGGCAAACGACCGAACGCCTTGCATCCCGCGCCTGCCAGTGCTGGCAGCGAATTTCTTGCACGAGGATATGACAATAATGCTGTCGATAATTATGATGATGGCAATGGCGCAGGGCCCGGCGCCGCAACCGCTGATCGAAAGTCTGCGGTCGTGCCGCGCCATCGCGCAGGACGACCGCCGCATCGCCTGTTACGACCGTGCTGCGGATGCGTTGCTGCGGGCGGAACGCGACAGGGACATCGTCGTCATGGACCGCGCGCAGGTCCAGCAGGCGAAACGATCCCTGTTCGGCTTCTCACTGCCGTCGATCAGGCTGTTCGGCGACGGCGATGGCGACGGTCGCGATGGCAAGGGTAGCGGTGACGGCCAGCTGAAGCAGCTGGCGGGAACGCTACGGTCGCCAACACTCCTGCCCGGCGGCCTGCTTCGCTTCGCGCTCGACGACGGCGGGGTCTGGGAAACGACCGAACAGGTGATGTCGCCGCCGCGCGACAAGGACATCGTGACGATCAAGGCCGGTGCGCTGGGCAGCTATATCGCAACCGCACCGGGGCGGCGATCGGTGAAGGTCAGGCGTATCCGCTGATCGTGCCGCCCGTCACGCCCGCGCCGGCAACCGCCGCCGCTCAGGCGTCGCCCGGTGCCGACGATGGCTCGCTTCCCACCATCGCGCTCTTCGTGTCGTCCAGCGCCAGGTCGACCAGCAGGCGCATCGCCTCGCCCGCGCCGTCAATGTCGCCGGCGGCGATCATGTCGTAGACGCGGACGTGGTCGGGCACGGGGTTGCGGGGCAGGGCGCGGGCGCGTTGCTTGAACTGGGTGGTCCAGCCAACCGCGGCGCCGATACTGGCGCTGAGCGTCAGCAACGCGCCGTTCTGCGTCGCGCGCAGGATCGCGTGGTGGAAATCGCGGTCGGCGGCGCGGCCCTGGTCGGTGGCCAGCGTGTGGCGGCGCATCGCGGCCAGCGCGTCCTTCATGTGGCGCAGGTCGTCGCGGGTGCGGCGTTCGGCGGCGAGACGCGCGGCGGCGGGTTCGACGATCGCGCGCAGTTCGAACAGGCTGCGGACATAGCCGATATCGGGCGTGCCCGCGAACGCCCAGGCCAGCACGTCGGGATCGAGCAGGTTCCAGCGATCGGGCTGCAACACCCGCGTCCCCGCCTTGGGCCGGCTTTCGACCAGCCCCTTGGCGATCAGTACCTGCATCGCCTCGCGATAGGCGCCGCGCGACACGCCCAGCTCGCCCGAAAAGGCGATCTCGGCGGGCAGCACCGCGCCGGGAGGGTATTCCCCCGACATGATCGCGGTGCCGAGCCGGTTGGCGATCGCGCCGTACAGCCGCCGGCCGGTGCCGCGCACCGAACGGGGGGCGAGGGGCACGTCGGGCAGCGTGACGTCGAGTGGCGTGACGTCGGGTGGCGGCGCGGCGGGCGGGGAAAGATCGTCGGGGGAATTCATGCGCGCCAGTGGAGCGCATCGGCCCGCCGCGCGCAAGGCACCACGTGGGGCAGGCCGCTCACCCGGCAGGGATAAGCGCCTCGACCGGCCCGGCTCCGCCACGTGCGGAGGGGTATGGGAAGAGGGGGCTGGCGGCGGCGGCAACGATGCCGGGCAGGGGTGCGCCGCAACATGGCGGCTTGTCTTCGCGGCCCGACTATTTATATACCGGGCGTTATGGAAACAGCCACCCACACGGCCACCAAGGGCCGCCCGCGTGAGTTCTGCGTCGATCGGGCGCTGGCGGCGGCACTGCGGGTGTTCTGGACCAAGGGGTATGAAGGCGCGTCGCTGACCGACCTGACCGAGGCGATGGGGATCACCAAACCCAGCCTGTACGCCGCGTTCGGCAACAAGGAAGCGTTGTTCCACAAGGCGCTGGACCTCTACGAGGCCGAGAAGCTGCAATATATGCGCGCCGCGCTGGATCAGCCGACGGCGCGCGGCGTGGCGGAATGCCTGCTGCACGGCGCCCTGGAGGCGCAGACCAGCAACAGCGGCCCGCGCGGGTGCCTGGGCGTGATCCATTCGGTGGCGTGCGGGGAGGAAGCCGAATCGATCAAGGCGGATGTCGTCGCCCGCCGCGCCTCGTCGCAGGCGGCGCTGATCGCCCGGTTCGAACGCGCCAAGACCGAGGGCGATCTGCCCGCGCATGTCGATGTCCACGGCCTCCACAGCTATCTGTTCGCGCTGTTGCAGGGGATGGCGATCCAGGCGGGCAGCGGCGCCTCTCGCGCCGAGCTGGAACGGCTGGTCGATACCGGCTTGGCGATGTTTCCAAGTACCTGACGTCGTTCGGATAAGCTGGCCGGATAATTCGTTACCGGTCGGTACGGAAAGTCGTTGACGGCGCGGTAATACGCAAATATACCAATCGGTACAGAAGGCGGCGATCAACGGCCCGCCTGCACCGCCACCCGGCTCCACGCCGGGCGCCGGACTTGCAAGAGGGATAGTGGACATGGCATTCCTGGCATTCAACGAACCCGGCATGGCAGGTGCGGCGCGGGCGAGCCTGGCGGCGACGGTGCCGGCGATGCCGTCGCCCCGCGTCGAGGTGGCCGTATCGGCGCTGGCGCCCGCGCTGACCGATCTGGAACGCTCCGTCATCGCCATCGCCCGGCACGACCGGGTGTCGACCCTGCGTACCCCCGGGCGCGTGTCGCGCTGGCTGGGGGTGTTGTTCGGGCTGCGCGTCAGCCCGCGGCTGGCCGACGACCGGCTGGAGGCATTGCGCCGGATCGCGGTGCTGAGCTGGCGGCATGGCTATGCGGTGCCGGCGCTGGAGTTGCGGACCTTCCTGGCCGCGGGCTATTCGCCCGCCCAGTACGAGATGGTCGTCGACACGATCAACGATGCCCGGATCGCCCGCACCGGCCGGGTCGCCTTCGCCTGACCTGCCCGGTCCGGCCGATGCCGCCGGCGCGCAACCGCAAGGGGACTTGACCGTTTAACTCCGATCCGGCCTGTCCCGACGGCCGTTCCGAGGAAAAGCTGCATGTCCGTAAACGTGATCTACAAGACCAATGCCACCGCCACCGGCGGCCGTGACGGCCGCGCCCGGACCGAGGACGGCACCGTCGACGTGAACCTCGTCGTGCCGAAGGAAATGGGTGGACCGGGTGGCGAGGGCGCCAACCCGGAGAAGCTGTTCGCGGCGGGCTATTCGGCCTGTTTCCTAGGCGCGATGAAGGCGGTGTCGGGCAAGGAAGGCGTCAAGGTTCCCGCCGACGCCACCGTGACCGCGACGATCGGCTTCGGTCCGCGTTCGGAGGGTGGATACGGCATCACCGCCGATCTCGCCATCGACCTGCCGGGCGTCGACCGCGCCGATGCGGAGCGACTGATGCATGCGGCGCATGAGGTGTGCCCCTATTCCAACGCCACCCGCAACAATGTCGATGTCGGGCTGACGGTGGTCTGACATGGCATCCCCCACGCGCCGTACCATCGGTCACGGAGGTGTGGGGGACTGTCTATTGAGGCGCGGCTATCGAGGCTGAGCGGAAGTGCTGCCCGTGGCATCGGGCATGATATCTTCCATCGCCGTCGCCAATGAAAAATTTCCGGCGGCGCGCAGGCCCGCGACAACGCCTTGCCGATCAGAGAATAATTTGTTCTGGCTTAACTTGGTGGTGCCACGGATCGCGGCGGGTCGCAGATCATAACCTCGGATACCTTGCAACATAGCCCTGAACCGGATGTCGTTCATCTTGCCACGAGTCCATGGTGCGCCCGGATTGACGCGCGGCTCATGGAAAGCCGCCAGATCGTCCAACTGCGCGATAAGTTCATCTTCATCCAGCGCGTGCAGTCGCCCCTCCACCTCGATCGCGACATAATTCCATGTCGGTACCTGGTCCCCCGGCACGGCATACCAATTGGGACTCAGATAACCGTCCACTGCCGATGCGCTGAGCAGCGCGGATGCCCCGTCCAGATAAGGGGCCGCCCGATTATGCCGTGCGACATGAAAGCGCAGCGTGGCGGCATGGCGCGTCATGGGCGCGTGGACCATCATCAGTCCTTCGGGGGTGACGATGACGATCTGCGCGAAGCCGATATTCACGACCCGCTCCAGCGCCGCATCGTCATCCCGAAATGCCGGAGCGGGATGCATCAGCTACGCGTACCCCGCGACCGGCGTTCGCCCTTGCGGTCCTTGCGAACCGATTTGGCATGGGCCTTGGCGCGCTGTTTCAGCACTGCCTTGGGCGGGGGGCCCTTGTCCTCCTCGATCTCCAGCCGGTCGCCCAGCGCCTGGTCGAAGCCGAGGCTGGCGAGGCTTTCGGCGAAGTGCGTCGGCAGGTCGGCGGTTTCGTCGATGCGGCCGCCA
This sequence comes from Sphingomonas sp. CFBP 8760, assembly GCF_014841615.1. Taxonomy (GTDB): domain Bacteria; phylum Pseudomonadota; class Alphaproteobacteria; order Sphingomonadales; family Sphingomonadaceae; genus Sphingomonas. The sequence continues at coordinate 80,275 of NZ_JACYUG010000003.1, forward strand.
TCGGGATGGTCGACGCGCAGGCGGCGCGCGTGGAGGTGCATCTTGCGGCTGATCCCGCCGGTGAGGAACGCCGCCGCGCCGCCATATTTGCCGTCGCCGACGATCGGGTGGCCGATCGCGGCCATGTGGACGCGCAACTGGTGGGTGCGGCCGGTGAAGGGTTGCAGCTCGACCCAGGCGGTGCGGTTGCCGGCGCGTTCGATCACGCGGTAACGGGTGCGGGCGGCCTGGCCGTTCTCCTCGTCGATATGCATCTTCTCGCCGCCGGTGCCGGGTTGCTTGGCGATCGGCAGGTCAACGATGCCGTCCTCGATCGAGGGCACGTCGACGACCAGCGCCCAGTACACCTTGCGCGCGGTGCGGCTGGAAAACGCCTTGGCGAAGAACGCCGCCGCGCGGGAGGTGCGCGCGATCAGCAGCGCGCCCGACGTATCCTTGTCGAGCCGGTGGACGAGCTTGGGCCGCCCCTCCTCGTCGGTGACCAGACCGTCGAGCAGGCCGTCGACATGCGCGGTCGTCTTCGTGCCGCCCTGCGTCGCCAGCCCCGGCGGCTTGTTGAGGACGAACGCCTGCGGATCGCGGTGGATCACCATGTCGCGGACATAGGCGGTCTCGTCCGCCGACAGGGGGGTACGCACCCGCTCCGGCTTGGCACCGGGGGGCGGGGGCGGTTCGGCCGGGGGGACGCGCAGCTGCTGGCCGGCGGTGATCCGGTCGCCGGGGGTGGCGCGCGATCCGTCGACCCGCAACTGGCCGGTCCGCGCCCATTTGGCGACGGTGGTGAAGCTGGTGTCGGGCAGATGCCGCTTGAACCAGCGGTCCAGCCGGATGCCGTCATCGTCGTAACCGACAGTGAACTGGCGGACTTCCTTCGGCTCGGTCTTCGGATCGCTCATGCCGCGACACTCCGTGCGATGAACAACCCGGCGGCCAGCGCGGCGATCGCGCCGGTGACGGACAGGAGGACGTACCCCAGCGCGACGAACGGCGCGCCGCCTTCGGCCAGCATCACCGCATCGAGCGCGAAGGACGAGAAGGTGGTGTAGCCGCCCAGCACGCCGACGCCGACGAACAGCCGCCACGGCTCCGCGGCGGCGGCACGGGCGAGTATACCGACCAGCAACCCCATCGCCAGGCCGCCGAGCAGGTTCACCGCCAGCGTGCCATAGGGATAGCCGGGGCCGAACAGCGACAGCGTCGCCCGGCCGGTCAGATAGCGTGAGCCCGAGCCGAGCGCACCGCCAAGCATCACGAGGATCAGGGAAGTCATGCCCCGCCGTAGCCGCTCCCCGCCGGTGCGGCAAATCGACACTGGCCCGCCCGGCGCTTATCCGGCGGGTTTCACGACCGGCGTCTTGTCGGGGGCGGGTGCGGCGGCCATGTTCGCACCATGCTCAACATCGTCTCGATCTTCGTCGGCCTCGTCACGCTGGCGCTCGGCCTGGTCGCCTTCGTGCCCCTGCTGGGCTGGATGAACTGGCTGGTCATCCCGATCGGCATCGTCGGGGCGGCGGTCGGCGCGCTGTCGTCCAGCAATGGCGGGCGCAACCTGAACCTGGTGCTGATCGTGATCTTCGCCATCCGCCTGTCGCTGGGCGGCGGCCTCTTCTGAGGGAGGGGGCGGCACGGTCGCCGCCCCCCGATCGTTCAGCGGCAGCGCACGTTGCCGCGATCGATCGACTGGCCGAGCAGCGCGCCGCCGCCCGCCCCGATCAGCGTGCCGAGCAGGCTCGACCGGCCATTGGCGATCACGCTGCCCAGCGCACCACCCGCCAGACCACCCACGATCAGCCCGGTCGTGCCGTCGTTGCGGCGGCAGTAATACCGGCCGTTGCCGCCGCGATAGACCCGGTCGTTGCGACCCAGACGCCGCTCCTGATAATAGCGGCCGTCGCGGTAATAGCGGTCGGCATAATAGGCGCGCTGGCCGGGTTCGTAGCGGTTATAGTCATAGCCGCGATAGCGACGGATATCGCGCAGGTCGCCACGCCGGTCCTGCCGGGCATCGCGCACGTCGTTGCGATAATCGCGCTGCGCCTCGCGCACGTCGCGGCGCGAATCGGCGTTGCGGACGTCGCGGCGATAGTCGCGGCGGGCATCGCGCAGTTCCTCGCGATATTCGCGGTTCGCCTCGCGGCGGGTGTCCTGCGCGGCGGCGGGCAGGGCGGCGACGGTCGTGGCGGCGAGCGCAATCGACAGCATGATACGCATTACTGGCTCCTATATTGATGACGGACGTGAAACGGTCCGGTGAGCGGCGCGGTTGCGTGAACCGCAAACTACGTGCCGTTCATGTCCGGGATCACCGGCCGCCCCGCCGGACACGGGTCGGATACGGAAAAGGGCACCATGGGGTGTCCCATGATGCCCTTTCCCGTCGTACGTGACCCGAAGGATCAACGGCAGCGGTCGTTCCCGCTGCCGCGATCGATCGCGCGTCCCGCCAGCGCACCCGCGGCCGCGCCGCCGAGCGTGCCGAGCGTGCGATCGCCGCGCGTGTCGACCGTGCGGCCGAGCAGGGCGCCGCCGACGCCGCCGATGATCGCGCCGGTCGTGCCATCCTTCTTCTTGCAGCGCAGCCGGCCGCGATTGTCGCGATACACGCGCCCGTTGCGGTCGCTGTCGCGGTAGCGACGCTGTGCATCCGCCGTCGTCACCGTGACCATCAGGCTGGGGGCGACCATCGCGGCGCAGCCCAGCGCCAGTAACATCTTACGCATTACAACTCTCCCGTCTGGAAATCCGTACCATTAGCGTAACGTTGTCGCCGGGCGCCGGTTGCATGAACGTCAGACAACGACCGAAACGGCCCGTGCGGCATGACAAGTCCGTTCCCATCGCGGGACGATCGGCGGTAAGGGCGGGCGCGATGATAGCCTCCGTCCCCCCCCTGTCGGTACCGATCCTGCCGACCGCCGCGCCGTGGCTCGACCTTGCCGGACTGGCGGTGTTCGCCGCGTCGGGGGCGCTGGCGGCGGCGCGGCGGGGGCAGACGCTGGTGACGCTGTCGTTCTTCGCGCTCATTACCGGGGTCGGCGGCGGCACGGTGCGCGACCTGCTGATCGGCGCGCCGGTGTTCTGGGTGCGCGACGGCCATGTCGCGGGGCTGTGCCTGATCGTGGCGATCGTGATCTGGGCGACGCCGCGCCGCTGGTGGTCCAGCGCGGCGCTCGACTGGTTCGATGCGGTCGGGCTGGCCGCCTATGCCGCATACGGCGCGGCGAAGGCGATGCGATATGGGGTCGCGCCGGTGCCGGCGGCGGTGATGGGGGTGGTGGCGGCGTGCGTCGGCGGCATCATTCGCGACGTGCTGGCGGGCGAGCCGTCGATCCTGATGCGGCCCGAACTCTATGTCACCGCCGCCGCGCTGGCCTCCGCCAGCTTCGTCGCGCTGGCGATGGCGGGGATGGACCCGACCACCGCCGGCATCATCGGCGCGGCGGCGGGCTTCACCCTGCGCGCGGTGGCGATCCGGTGGAAACTGGCGCTGCCCGCGTATCGCTGGACGGATTGAGGACGCGGGGGCGGGGCGCTGCGTGAGCATCTGTTCGTCATGACCAGAGCATGATGACGTGAGCCCTGCCCATCCGTCATGGCGAGCGTAGCGAAGCAATCCAGCGCGTCACGCGCGCGGCCGGTGGATTGCCGCGTCGCTTCGCTCCTCGCAATGACGGAGTGGGTGGATAGGGGCGATCTGACCGGCGCCCGTCAGAACCCCAGCCGCGCGATCAGCAGGTCGAGCAGGCGGCCGTCCGCCGCATTGGCGGTGCCCGGCCCCATCGCGCCGCATTCCAGGCAGCGCGCCTGCACCGACCCGCCACGGGTCAGGCGGGCGACGTCGCCGATCGCGCGCGCCACCAGCAGGCGGCGGTCGGCGGCGGCATGGGCGAAGACGTCGCCCGAGGGGCTGGTCCCGTCCTCGTCATTGCCGCTGCCCAGCGATTCCACCAGTCGCGCGGCCCAGCCGGGCGCCTTTTCCAGATAGACGGTCTGGACCTTGGCGGGATCGAGCTTGGCGCGATTCGCCGCCTCCGCCACCGCATCCGCGAGCGAGCCGAACCGGTCGACCAGCCCGATCTGGCGCGCGGTGCCGCCGTCCCACACCCGGCCCTGCCCGATCTCGTCGACGCGTTGCGGGGTCATGCGGCGTGCGTCCGCCACCCGGCCGATGAACTGGCGATAGCCGTTCTCGATCCCCGCCTGGAGGATCGCGTCCATCACCGGCGTGGTGCCGCCGAAGACATCGGGCTGGCCGGTCAGCGGCGTGCTCTTCACGCCGTCGGTGGTGACGCCGATCTTGGCCAGCGTGTTCTCGAAGGTGGGAATGATGCCGAAGATGCCGATCGATCCGGTGATCGTCGCCGGTTCCGCGAAGATCGTGTCCCCCGCGGTCGACACCCAGTAGCCGCCCGATGCGGCGAGCCCGCCCATCGACACCACGATCGGCAGCCCGCGCTTCTTCGCCTCCAGCACCGCCAGCCGGATGCGTTCGGAGGCGAGGGCGGAGCCGCCCGGCGAATCGACGCGCACGACGACCGCCTTCAGGTTCTTGGTCGCGAGACCGTCGAGCATCGCCTTGGCGATCGTGTCGCCCGCGGCGGTGCCGGGACCGGCCTCGCCATCGACGATATCGCCCGCCACGGTCAGCACGCCGATCGCGTCGCCGGTGGTCGACATCGGATTGGCGGCGACCCAGCGGTCATAGCCGATGGTGCGGAACGAGCCGATCGGCTTGCCCGTCTCGGTGCCCGCGATCTGCGCCACGCGCTGCCCGAACGAGGTGCGGTCGCCCAGCTTGTCGACCAGCCCGGCGCGCAGATTGGCCTGCGCGATGTCGCCGTTGGTCGCCAGCACCGCCTGTTGCGGCTGGCTGAGGAACTGCGCGACCTGCGCCTTGGGCCGTGCCCGCGCCACGCCCTCGCGCCATTGCTCCAGCAGCGCGCCATACAGCGCCTGCGACGCGGCGCGCGCATCCGGGCTCTGGTCGGCCCGGGTATAGGGCTCGACGAACGACTTGTAGCGACCGACGCGATAGACATGGGTGTTCACCCCCAGCCGGTCGATCAGCCCCTTGTAGTAGAGTTGCGTGCCGCCCGGCCCGGTGAACAGCGTGCCGCCCATCGGGTTGACCCACACCTCGCTCGCCGCCGCCGCCAGCCGGTAGCTGCCGTCGGTATAGGCGGTGGCATAGGCCAGCACCGGCTTGCCCGACTGACGCACCCGCACCAGCGCATCGGCCACCTCGCCCAGCGCCGCCGGATAGGCGCCGCCGAACCGGTCGAGATCGAGCACCACCGCCTTCACCCGCGCATCGGTGCGCGCGGCATCGATCGCGCGCAGCACGTCGCGCAGGCGATATTGCTTGGCGACCGACTGGCCGGACAGGGTGGCCAGGGTATCGACCTCCGCCGGCTGTTCGACGATCGATCCGTCCAGATCGAGCAGCAACGCGCCCTCGCCGATCGCCTTCGTGCCCGGCCGCGCGTTGAGCGCGGCGAACAGCAGTGCGAAGAACAGCAGCAGCGCGATCAGCACCAGCGCGTCCTTCACCGCGACCAGCAGTTTCCACGCGCCGCGCACCAGCCGCCAGCCGCTGCGCCCGCGCGGCGGCCGGCCGTCGGAAAAGGAGGGGGCGGGGCGGGGCATGGCGCTGTCGGTCATCGCCGCTACGGCTAGAACAACGGCGAATGGCTGGCAATCGCGATCGAGGTGTTCGAGCGAGGCACGTTCAGGCGAAACCGTGACGACGTGATGGCTCGCGCAGAGGCGCGGAGGAGTTGCGTGCCGGGCCAGTGTCGGCGTCGATCACCGGCCGCTGTATGATCGGGACATGATCGCATCGGCCGCTACCCCTCTGCGTCCTCCGCGCCTCCGCGCGAAAGCAATTCTGCTTCGCGCGAGCATTCGCCCCTTGATCCGGCCTTACCGTGCCAGCATCGGCCCCAGCGGGTGGCCGCCGAACAGATGGACGTGGAGGTGCGCCACCTCCTGCCCGCCATGCCCGCCGACATTGGCGAGCAGCCGGTACCCCGGCGCGACCAGCCCGTGATCGCGCGCGACCCGGCCCACCGCGCGGACGAAGCCCGCGATGTCCTCCGCCGGGGCGCGTTCGCTGAAATCGTCCCACGAGACATACGGCCCGCGCGGGATCACCAGCAGATGCACCGGCGCCTGCGGGGCGATGTCGTGGAAGGCGATCGCCCAGTCGTCCTCGTACACCCGCTGCGACGGGATCTCGCCGCGCAGGATCTTCGCGAAGATGTTCTGATCGTCATAGGGCAGGGTGGCATCGATCGGCATCACGCGCTCCTTGCGGCCTTTTCGGTGTGGCCCGACACGCCCTCGCGCCGCGCCAGTTCGGCGCGCACGTCGTCCAGCGTGACATCGGCATCGGCGAGCAGGACGAGCAGGTGGAAGATCAGGTCGGCGGCCTCCGACACGATCTTGTCGGGCTGGGCCATCGCCGCGATGACGGTCTCGACCGCCTCCTCGCCCAGTTTCTGCGCGATCTTGGGCCGGCCCTTCGCGAACAGGCTGGCGACGTAGCTGGAGCCGGGATCGGCACCGCGGCGGTCGCGGATCGTGGCGGCTAGGCGGTCGAGCGGGTCCATGCCCGCTTGGTGACCGCTCGCCGCCGGTCGGTCAATCCGGCTTATGCGGCCTGCACATCGGCCTCGGTCAGCCAGTCGAGCGCGAGGGCGGCATCGTCGAAGATGCGCAGATAGGACTGCGTCATGAACCGGCGGACCTGCAACCGCGCGATCGCGCTGCGGGTGACGATCGCGATCCGGTCGGCGCGGGGGAAGTCGCCGAGGCGGCGGTTGATGAGCGTGGCGGCCGCCACCGGCTGCACCGCGCTGTCCGTCATGTCCATGCGCAGGCGATAGCCGGGGCGGAACCCCTCCCGCACGAACCGGGCGACCAGTTCGCGCGCATAGGCATCGACCGCGTCCGGCGTGAACTGGCCGGTCCAGCGGATGTCGAGCAGGTTGAGATCGTGCCGGAAGCGAATCGCGTACATCGGCCGGGGTTCTGGCAGCGCGACCTTTACGAAATCGCTAACGCCGATGATCCGGACCGCCCCGTCAGTGCGCCCGGACGGGGATGCCGGCGGCGGCGAGCGCGGCATGGGCATCGGCGACGCTCGCTTCGCCGAAATGGAAGATCGAGGCGGCGAGGACGGCGGAGGCATGACCTTCCGCGATCCCCGCGACCAGATCGTCCAGCCCGCCGACCCCGCCCGATGCCACGACCGGCACGCTCGTCCGGTCGGCGATCGCGCGGATCAGGTCGAGATCGTAGCCGCTGCGCGTGCCGTCGCGGTCCATCGAGGTGACGAGCAGTTCGCCCGCGCCAAGGTCGGCGAGGCGCAGCGCGTGCGCCACCGCATCGATCCCGGTCGGGCGGCGGCCGCCATGGGTGAACACCTCCCACCCACTCTGTCCTGAGCCGGTCGAAGGGCCGGACCGGCGCGCATCGACCGAGGCGACGCAGCATTGGCTGCCGAACCGCTCGGCGATATCGGCGACCACTTCGGGCCGGGTGACGGCGGCGGAATTGACCGCGACCTTGTCCGCCCCCGCCAGCAGCAGCGCGCGCGCATCGTCGGCGGTGCGGACCCCGCCGCCGACCGTCAGCGGCATGAAGCAGACCGCAGCGGTGCGGCGCACCACGTCGAGGATGGTGCCGCGATCCTCGTGGCTGGCGGTGATGTCGAGGAAGCAGAGCTCGTCCGCCCCGGCCGCGTCATAGGCACGGGCCTGTTCCACCGGATCGCCGGCATCGCGCAGCTCGACGAAGTTCACGCCCTTCACGACGCGGCCGTTCGCCACGTCGAGACAGGGGATCACGCGCGCGCGGACGGTCACGCCGCCGCCGCCACGTTCAATGCCGCGGCCAGATCGAGCCGCCCGTCGTACAGCGCGCGGCCGGTGATGACGCCTTCGATCCCGTCCTTCGCATGGAGCGCCAGCACATGGATGTCGGCGATCCCCGCGACCCCGCCCGACGCGATCACCGGGATCGACACCGCGCGGGCGAGGTCGACCGTCGCCTCGACGTTGCAGCCCTTCAGCAGGCCGTCGCGGCCGACATCGGTGAACAGCAGCGCGGCGACGCCGGCATCCTCGAACCGGCGGGCGAGATCGGTGGCGGTGGTGGTCGACACGTCGGCCCAGCCCTTGGTCGCGACCATGCCGTCCTTCGCATCGACCGCGACGACGATGCCGCCGGGAAAGTCGCGCGCCACGCCGCGCACGAAATCGGGATCGTCCAGCGCGGCGGTGCCGATCACGACGCGCGCGACGCCCAGGTCGAACCAGCCCTCCACGCTCGCTCGCGTGCGGATGCCGCCGCCGAGCTGGACATGGCCGGGAAAGCGGCGGACCACCTCGCGCACCGCATCGCCGTTGACCGAGGCACCGGCGAACGCGCCGTCGAGATCGACGACGTGGAGATGGCCCGCGCCCGCGTCCGCGAATAGCATCGCCTGCGCGGCGGGGTCGTCGCCGTACACGGTGGCGCGGTCCATATCGCCCTCCGCCAGGCGGACGACTTGCCCGCCCTTCAGGTCGATGGCGGGGAAGACGATCAGGGCGCCCATGTCAGGAATCTTTCCAGCAGCGCCAGCCCGTAGGACTGGCTCTTTTCGGGGTGGAACTGCACCCCCAGCATCGTGTCGCGGCCGATCGCGGCGGTGACCGGGCCGGCATGGTCGGTGACGGCGATCACGTCGTCGCCATCGAAGGCATAGCTGTGGAGGAAATACGCCTCGCCCGCCCGCACCAGCGGATGCGGCGTGACCGGTACCACGTCGTTCCAGCCCATGTGCGGCACCTTCGCGTCCATCGTGCCGGGTTCCAGCTTGCGGACGCGGCCGGCGATCCAGCCGAGGCCGGGATGGGTGCCCATCTCCTCGCCGGCATCGGCCATCAACTGCATCCCGACGCACACGCCGAGAAAGGGCGTACCCTGCTGCCGCACGCGGGTGGACATCGCCTCGACCATCCCGTCGATCGAGCGCAGCGCCCCCGCGCACGCGCCGAACGCGCCGACGCCGGGCAGCACGATGCGATCAGCCCGCGCGACCGCATCGGGATCGGCGGTGACGATCAGGTCGGTGCAGCTCGCCGCGCGCAGCGCGTTCTCGACCGAATGGAGATTGCCCGCGCCGTAATCGATCAGCGCCAGCGTCATCCCTTCAGCAGGTCCAGCCCCGGCGCGACCACCGAGGGCGCGACTTCGATGAACCGGTATTCGGCGAGGCCGTGGACCGCGAACGGATCGGTCGCCGCCCATGCCTCGACATCCGCACGCTCGCCCTTGCACAGGAACATGCCGCCGGTCAGCGGCACCTGCCGCCCCGCGCACAGCAGCATCCCCGCCGCAACGCCCTCGTGCAGCCACGTCAGGTGCGCGGGCCGATGCGCGTCGATCGATTCGACGGGTACGACGTAATTCAGGATGACGACGATCATGCTGCGGCTCCTAACGTGCCCTTGGTCGAGGGGATCGCATCCCCTTTTCGCGGATCGATCTCGATCGCCTTGCGCAGCGCGCGGGCCAGGCCCTTGAACGCGCTTTCAGCGATGTGGTGGTTGTTCTCGCCGTGCAGCGTCTCGACGTGGAGCGTGATGCCCGCCGCCTGCGCGAAGCTGTGGAACCAGTGCTGGAACATCTCGGTATCCATCTCGCCCAGCCGTTTCTGGCTGAACTCGGTCTTCCACACCAGCCATGGCCGGCCGGAGATGTCGAGCGCCACCCGCGTCAGCGTCTCGTCCATCGGCGACAGCGCGTCGCCGTAACGGTGGATGCCGCGCTTGTCGCCCAGCGCCTTGGCCACCGCCTCGCCGATCGCGATGCCGGTATCCTCGACGGTGTGGTGCTGGTCGATATGCAGGTCGCCCTTGGTGCGGACGTGCAGGTCGATCAGCGAATGGCGCGACAGCTGTTCCAGCATATGGTCGAAGAAGCCGACGCCGGTCTCGATATCGTATTGGCCGGTGCCGTCGAGATCGACGGTGACGGCGATCTTGGTCTCGCTGGTGTCGCGGGTGATGGTGGCGGTGCGCATATCCACCCCATAACGTGCATGGCCCGCCATGCAATCTTGACGCTGGGGGTAACGGGGGCCTACCCAAGGCTGCATGAGCGACGGTCTGCCCGATAGCCTGATCCCGTATGACGAGATCGTCCAGGAAGCCCTGCGTGCCGTGGTCGGCCGCGTGCTGGGATCGGTCGCGGAGGCGGGCGGCCTGCCCGGCGAGCATCATTTCTACATCACCTTCAAGACGCAGGCCCCCGGCGTCGACATCCCGCGCCGGCTGATCGAGCGGTTTCCGGACGAGATGACGATCGTCATGCAGAACCGGTACTGGGACCTGACCGTGGACGACGAGCGGTTCTCGGTCGGCCTCAGCTTCAATCAGGTGCCGTCGAAGCTGGTCATCCCCTATTCGGCGATCACCGGTTTCCACGATCCGGCGGTCAATTTCGAACTGCGCTTCCAGGCGCAGGAGGACCCGGACGCCGCCGCCGAGGTGCACGACGCCGAGAACGACGGCCCGATCGCGCAGCCGGTCGAGGACGGATCGAACGTCGTCAGCGTGGATTTCAAGCGGAAGAAATGAGCCGGGGCGCGCCGCATCGCGAAGCAATGCGGCCGTGACCATTCCCGAGATCATATCCGGCCCTACCGATGCGATCCGCGACGCGATCCTCGCGCCCTTGGTTGCCCATAACGAATCGATGGTCGGCCCGACCGAGCGGCACACCGTCGCGATCGTCCTGCGCGACGATGACGGTGCGATCGTTGGGGGATTATGGGGCCTGACCGGCTTTCGCTGGCTGTTCGTCCAGTATCTCGCGGTGCCGCCGGCGATGAAGGGGCAGGGGCGGGGCCGCGCGCTGATGCTCGCTGCCGAGGATGAGGCGCGGCGGCTGGGGTGCATCGGCCTCTGGCTCGACACGTTCAGCTTCCAGGCGCGCGGCTTCTACGAGAAGCTGGGGTACGATGTGATCGGGCAGATCGACGATTTCCCGCCCGGCGAGGCGCGGTTCTTCCTGCGCAAACGGATCGACTGACCGGGGTTCGGGGTTGATGCGGGCATGACCGACACCCGCACCGAAACCGATTCGATCGGCCCGATCGAGGTTCCCGCCACCGCCTATTGGGGCGCGCAGACCGAGCGTAGTCTCGAAAACTTCCCGTTCGGCGCGCGGGAGCGGATGCCGATCGGCATCGTCCATGCGCTGGCGATCGTGAAGCGCGCCTGCGCCCGCGCCAATCGCGCGCACGGGCTGGACGGGGGCAAGGCGGACGCGATCGAATCGGCGGCGGCGGAGATCGTCGACGGCCGGCTGGACGACCAGTTCCCGCTCGTGATCTGGCAGACGGGCAGCGGCACCCAGTCCAACATGAACGTGAACGAGGTGATCGCCGGCCGCGCCAACGAGGTGCTGGCCGGCACGCGCGGCGGCAAGACGCCGATCCACCCCAATGACGACGTCAATCGCGGCCAGTCGTCCAACGACAGTTTCCCCACCGCACTGCACGTCGCCGCCGCGATCGCGGTGACGACGACGCTCTATCCCGCGCTCGATACGCTCCATGCCGCGCTTGATGCGAAGGCAAGGGAATGGGACGATATCGTCAAGATCGGCCGCACCCACTTGCAGGATGCGACGCCGCTGACGCTGGGGCAGGAATTCTCCGGCTATGCCGCGCAGATCGCCAACGCCCGCGCCCGGATCGAAGCCACGCTGGCGCGCAACATCATGCCGCTGGCGCAAGGGGGCACGGCGGTCGGCACCGGGCTGAACGCCCCGGCCGGGTTCGGCGAGGCGGTGGCGGCGGAGATCGCCGCGCTGACCGGCCTGCCCTTCGAAAGCGCCGCCAACAAGTTCGAGGCACTGGCGAGCAACGACGGCCTCGTCGACCTGCACGGCACGCTCAACGTGCTGGCGGTGGCGCTGAGCAAGATCGCCAACGACATCCGCCTGCTCGGCAGCGGGCCGCGATCGGGGCTGGGCGAGCTGGAACTGCCCGCCAACGAACCCGGCAGCTCGATCATGCCCGGCAAGGTGAACCCTACCCAGTGCGAGATGCTGACGATGGTGGCGGCGCAGGTGATGGGCAACAACGTCGCGGTCACGATGGGCGGGATGCAGGGGCATCTGGAACTGAACGTGTTCAAGCCATTAATCGGCGCCAACGTGCTGCGCTCGATCGACCTGCTCGCCACCGGCATGACCAGCTTCGCGGAACGGACCGTCACCGGCATGACCGCGGATCGCGAGCGGATCGGCGACCTGGTCGACCGGTCGCTGATGCTGGTCACCGCGCTGGCGCCGGAGATCGGCTACGACAATGCCGCGAAGATCGCCAAGCATGCCCATGCCGAACGGCTGACGCTGAAACAGGCGGGCGTGCAACTGGGGCTGGTCGACCCCGAGACGTTCGATCGCGTCGTCCGGCCGGAGGGGATGATCGGGCGCTGATGGGGCCGGGACGGAACCGGATCGTCCGTCCCGCGCTATGCATGGCACGAAGGAGATCGGACCGTGGGTGCAACGACAATCGGCGCGCTGGTGGGTGGCGTCATCGACAGCATGGGTGGTGACGACGATGCCAGCTGGGACGGCGCGCTGAAGGGCGCGATCGTCGCCAATGTGCTGAAGGTCGTGGTGCCGATGGCGATCACCTATGCCGTCGGCTGGGCCGTCCTGCGCGGGGCGGGCGAGCTGAAAGACACCGTTTTTGGAGATGTGAAATGATCGGCAAGATTATCGGCGCCCTGGTGGGCCGCGAAATGGATCGTCGCGATGGCCGCGGCGGGTTGAAGGGTGCGGCGATGGGCGCGCTGGTCGGCGGCGGGCTGCGCCGGATGGGGCCGCTCGGCATGTTGCTCGGCGGCGGTTATGTCGCGAAGAAGGCCTATGACCGGCGTCGTGCGGGCCGCTCGGTGCCGCCGACGTTCTGATCGCGGATCGGCCGGGCAGGTGGCTGGCGGCTTGACGCCCGCCCCCGCGCCCGGCCAAAGGCGCACATGGCGCACCATTTCCCTGACGATGCACACGGCCTCAAGCGGCGGGGCATGTTGTTCGTGCTCTCGTCCCCGTCGGGGGCCGGCAAATCCACCATCGCGCGCAAGTTGCTCGCCGACGATGCCGGGCTGGAAATGTCCGTGTCCGCCACCACCCGTGCGATCCGCAAGGGCGAGGAGGACGGGCGGGACTATCACTTCGTCGACCTCGAAGAATTCCGCCGGATGGCGGCGAACGACGAATTCCTCGAATGGGCGCACGTCTTCGACCATCGCTACGGCACGCCGCGGGCGCAGGTGGAGGCGTTGCTGGACGCCGGCAAGGACGTGCTGTTCGACATCGACTGGCAGGGCGCGCAGCAGCTGTTCCAGATCGCGGGCGGCGATGTGGTGCGCGTGTTCATCTTCCCCCCCTCGATGCCCGAACTGCGCGACCGTCTGGAAAAGCGCGCGACCGATTCGGCGGCGGTGATCGACGCGCGGATGGCGCGGGCGGCCAACGAGGTCAGCCACTGGGACGGCTATGACTATGTCCTCGTCAACGACGATGTCGAGGCGTGCTTCCAAGGCGTGAAGACGATCCTCGCCGCCGAACGGCTGAAGCGTTCGCGCCAGACCGGCCTGATCGGGTTCATCCGCCGCCTGACGCGGTGATCCCGCCGGTAACTAAGCCAACACCCTTCAGTCCGTCATTGCGAGCGTAGCGAAGCAATCCAGCGCCCCGCGTGTGACGCGCTGGATTGCTTCGCTACGCTCGCAATGACGACGCGGGGGGCAACTGTGTTGGTCACGCGAGTGCGATAGGCTGTCGTTTACGGATCATGGCGTTGAGGATGACGAGGAGCTGCCGCGCGACGGCGATGAGGATGGTTTTGGGTGCCTTGCCCTTGGCGCGCATCCTGTCGCGCATGGCGGTGAGGACGGGAATGCGTCGTGAGGCGTTTAGGGCAGCGATGTAGAGGGCTTCGCGGACCTTTCGCCGTCCGCCCCAGATGCGTCTGGCACCACGCCATGTTCCGCTTTCGCGGGCATGGGGAGCAAGGCCGGCGAGCGAGGCGATCTTGCGGCGGCACAGGGTGCCGAGTTCGGGAAGTTCGCCGAGCAGGGTGGCAAGGACGGTGGGGCCGATGCCGGGAACGGCCCGGAGTAATTCGGCCTGTTCGGACAAGGCCTGATCCTCGGCGATGAAGCCTGCGATCTGGCGGTCGAGCGCGGCGATCTGCTGGTCGAGCAGGTCGATCATGGTTTCGATGGCTTGCGCGATGTAGGGCTGGCCGGCGCTGTGGCGATGCAGCTTTTCGGCTTTGCGCATGTCGACCAACTGCCTGCGCCGGCGCAGGAAATCGGCGAGTCGCGCGCGGGCGGGGCTGAGGGGTATGGTGGCCGGCAGGTCCAGCGCTGCGCCCATCTGCGCCAGCACGCGGGCGTCGACGCGGTCGGTCTTGGCGAGCGTACCGGTCGCGCGGGCGAACTCACGCGCCTGACGCGGATTGACGCGCGAGAAAGGGTGGCCGCGCGCCGCCAGGGCGGCGATCAACTCGCCGTCGCAACCGCTGGTCGCCTCGAAGACGATACGGATATCGTGATCGAGCGTATCCAGCCAAGTGGCAACGGCATCAGGGGTATTGGCGATCCGACCGATCTTTCCCGACGGCAGATCGCAGGTATCGATGAAGGCACGCGAAAGGTCGCAGCCGATGACGGCTTGTGGCATGGTATAGGCTCCTGTCCATGTCGTGCGGGATCAGCAGTCCCAGGCAACTGTTCAGGTTGATGACCAAGCGGAAGGGACCCTTGCTCCCTATCGGGCTCCATACCCTCGGGGGGGACGGGCTCCCTTCCGCAACTGCCTTATACCATCATGCCAACAGACAGGGGGGGGGGCCGTCGTGCCGCCCTACCCGACCGCCGCCAGAAACCGCGCCGCCGCGTCGAAATCGCGGCGATGCGCGGCGGTGGTGGCGGTCGCCAGCGTATCCTCGCCCCATTGCTCCGCCTGCCAGTCGTCGTCGACCCGCGCCGCCGCCCATACCGCGTCGGGCGTCATCGCCGCTTCCGCCAGCGCCAGCCCCAGCACCAGCGATCCGGTGATCGTCACGACCGGCGACAGGGCGGTGAGCGTCCACGCATCCTTCGCCCCGATCGCCTCGCCCAGCCGGGCGATCGTCGCGGGCGGTTGCGGCCGGTGGACGATGCCGGCGGTGGTTTCGATCCGCACGTCATAGCGCTGTCGCGCCCAGTTCAGGGGCGGGTCCCACGCCGCCACCTGCCGTTCGACCAGCGGCGCGGGCGTATCGGCACGGTAGCAGAGCAGGTCGGTCTCGCCATATTTCGCCAGCCCGGCGGCGAAGGCGCGTGGGTCGGGGGCGATCCGTTCGATCGCGGCATTGGCGAGGCCGGTGGCGGGCATCGCGTGCGGATCGACCTCACCCGTCACCGCGCGCCATTCGTCGGCGACCAGCGTGGCGAGCGCCGCCGTCGGCAGCACCAGCGGCAGGCGACCCGGCGTCCGCACCGGCCGGCCGTCCAGCAGGATGCCGCCATCGACGATACCGACCTGATCCCAGAACCGCTTCATGGCGCGGGCGGACTGCGCCAGCGATGCGCCAGACTGGCGGGCACCACCGCGATCACGACCAGCGCGGACAGGACCAGCGCGATGCCGATCAGCTTGGGCAGCAGATCGTGCGTGCGCGCGGCCAGCACCATGCCCAGCATCGCCCCCGCCACCCCGGCAAGGCGGATGCCGACCAGCACCAGCCAGCGCCGCTGCGCGACCTGCGGGGGTACGGGGTCGGCGCCGACATCGTCCGGAAACTCGTTCATCCCAGCAAGCCCGGCAGTTCGCTGGCATGGGTGGCGACCGTGTCCGCGCCGGCATCGGTCAGTTCGGCGGGGGCGTGGTAACCCCATGCCACCCCCACCGCGCGCGTGCCCGCGCTGCGCGCCATCGCCATGTCGAAACTGGTGTCGCCGATCATCACCGTCTCCGCCGCCGTCGCCCCGGCCTCCGCGATCGCCGCGCGCAGCATCGCCGGATGGGGTTTCGAGGGGTGCCGGTCCGCGGTCTGGAGCGTGACGAACCGGTCCGTCAGGCCATGCCGCTCCAGCACATGCGCCAGCCCGCGATCGGATTTGCCGGTGGCGACGCCCAGCGTCCAGCCGGCCGACACCAGTACGTCGATCGCCGCCGCCACCCCGTCGAACAACGGTTCGTCGTCCAGCCCGCCGTCACGGCGCAACTGCTGGTAGACGCTTTTGAAATCGGCGGTCAGTTTCGCGTGATCGGCATCGGGGCGCAGCACCTGCATCGCCTGCGGCAGGCTGAGGCCGACGATCCGGCGCGTCTCGGCACGGGGCGGCGGCACCAGGCCGGACAGCGCGAACGCCGCGTCCATCGCCCGGCCGATATTGGCCTGCCCGTCGACAAGGGTGCCGTCGCAATCGAACACGGCAAGGCGGACGGGACGGGTCATCGCCCCCGCCATAGCGCGATCGCCGCGCGTGTCAGCCCCGCAATCGCCATAAAGCCGCGTCATCCCCGTTGGTCATGAAGACGATCGGCATCATCGGCGGCATGAGCTGGGAAAGCTCGCTGGAATATTACCGCCTCATCAACCGGGGGGTGCGCGACCGGCTGGGCGGTCTCCATTCCGCGCGCATCCTGATGCTGTCGGTCGATTTCGCCGAGGTCGCGGCGCGGCAGCGGGCGGGGGACTGGCCCGCGCTGACGGCGCAGATGATCGACGCCGCCCGCGCGCTGGAACGCGGCGGCGCGGACGGCGTGCTGATCGCGACCAATACGATGCACCTGATGGCGGACGACGTGGCGGGCGCGATCGGCGTGCCGTTACTCCATATCGGCGACGCCGCCGCGCGGGCGGTGCGCGCGGCGGGCCATGGGCGGGTGGGCCTGATCGGCACCGCGTTCACGATGGAGCAGCCCTTCTATGCCGAACGGCTCGCCGGGCACGGGCTGGACGTGATCGTCCCCGACGCGGACGACCGGCGGGCCGCCCATGCGATCATCTACGACGAACTGGTGCAGGGCCGGATCGAACCGGCCAGCCGTGCGGTCTACCGCGCGATAATCGCCCGGCTGGTGGCGCGCGGCGCGGCGGCGATCGTGCTGGGCTGCACCGAGATCATGTTGCTGGTGGGCGACGACGACAGCGCGGTGCCGCTGTTCGATACGACGACGCTGCACGCGCAGGCGGCGGTGGCGTGGGCGCTGGGGGACGATTGAGCGGGCCGCCGGCTCGTTCCGGCGTATCCGGAAGTGGGTGAAGGTCACCCCACCCATCCTGAAATGCCTCCCCGGCGGAGGCCGGGGTCCAGTTGGAAAGACCGTAGTGCGTTATTACCGCACTTCACCCAACTGGGCCCCGGCCTCCGCCGGGGGGGATAAGTTGGCGGAGGCGGTTTCACCCCCGCCAGAGTGGCAGGCGTGGCTTACCAGATCCGCACGCGCTCGCCCGGCGCGATATACTGTTTCGCGCCCGGCTGGATATCGAACGCCTTGTACCACGCGTCGACGTTGCGCAGCGGGTTCACCGCGCGGATCTGGCCGGGGGAGTGCGGGTCGCTGACCAGTTGCTGGCGCAGCGCCTCCGTCCGGGTCAGCGTGCGCCACGCCTGGCCCCAGCCGAGGAAAAAGCGCTGGTCGCCGGTATAGCCGTCGATCACCTTCGCCGGCTTGCCGCCCAGCGAGGTGTGATAGGCGTCGAGCGCGATCAGCACGCCGCCCAGATCGCCGATATTCTCCCCCATCGAGGCGGCGCCGTTGATGTGCAGGCCGGGCAGGT
Organism: Sphingomonas sp. CFBP 8760; assembly: GCF_014841615.1. Taxonomy (GTDB): domain Bacteria; phylum Pseudomonadota; class Alphaproteobacteria; order Sphingomonadales; family Sphingomonadaceae; genus Sphingomonas. The sequence continues at coordinate 98,123 of NZ_JACYUG010000003.1, forward strand.
CGGGGAAGGTATAGGCCTCGTACTGGCCACCCAGGCTGGATGCCTGCGCGTCGAACTTGGCGGCATCCTCCGCGGTCCACCAGTCGCGCAGCACGCCCTTGCCGTCGGACTTGCGGCCCTGATCGTCGAAGCCGTGGCTGATCTCGTGCCCGATCACGCCGCCGATCGCGCCGTAATTGACCGCCGGATCGGCGTTCGGATCGAAATAGGGTGCCTGCAGGATGCCGGCGGGGAAGACGATCTCGTTCTTCACCGGGCTGTAATAGGCGTTCACCGTCTGCGGGGTCATGCCCCATTCGCCCCGGTCGACCGGCCCGGCCAGCCGGTTGCGGCGGTAATCCCATTCGAACCGGCCGGCGCGTTCGGCATTGCCGACCACGTCGCCCGCCTGCACCTGCAACGCGCCGTAATCGCGCCACTTGTCGGGATAGCCGATCTTGACCGAGAAGCCGGCCAGCTTGGCCAGCGCCTCCTGCTTGGTCGCCGGCCCCATCCACGTCAGGTTGCGGATGCGCCCGCCCAGCGCGACGCGCAGGTTGGCGACCAGCTGGTCCATTTTCGCCTTCGACGTGGGCGGGAAATACAGCGCGACGTAATCGCGGCCGATCGCCTCGCCCATCGCGCGATCGGCGAAGGCGACGGCGCGCTTCCACCGGTCGCGCTGCTGCGGCTGGCCGTTCAGGAATTTGGAGCGGAACTCGAAATTGGCATCGACGAACCGCTTCGACAGCATCGGCGCGATATCGTCGGTGACGCGGAACGCCTGCCACGCCTTCAGCGTGTCGAGATCGGTCGCGGCGAAGACGGCGGCGATCTTCGGGAAGGCGGTGTTCTGCCCCACGATCGCGCGTTCCGCGCCGCCGATCCCGGCCGCCTGCCAGAATGCCGCCCAGGGGAAGCCGGGTGCGCTCGCCTGCAACTGCGCCAGCGTCATCGGGTTATAGGTCTTGTCGCGGTCGCGGCTCTGCGCGCGGGTCCAGTGCGCCTGCGCCACCTGCGTCTCCATCGCCACCACCTTGTCGGCGGCGGCGGCGGCATCGGGCCAGCCGGCCATGCCCAGCATCTGCGCGACATACTGGCGATACCGGTCGAGCTGCGGTTTGAACTTCGCATCGACATACAGGTCGCGGTCGCCCAGCCCCAGCCCCGACTGGCGCAGGTACAGCGCATAGAGATCGGGCTGCTTGGCATCGTCGCTGACGCCGGGGCCGAAGAAGCTGCCGCCGAACCCGCCGATCGACCGGCCCATCAGCCGGGCGATGTCGTCCTTGGTCGCCGCCGCCTTCACCGGGGCCAGCCGCTGCACCAGCGGTGCCGCGTCGGCGCGTTCCACCGCCGCCTGATCCATGAAGCCGCGATAGAGCATCGCGACCTTGGCGCGATCGGGATTGGCGGCGTCGGTCGGCTGATATCCTTCGATCAGTGTGCGCTCGCGCGCTTCGGACAGGTCGCGCAGCACGCCGAAGGTGCCGTAGTTCGACCGGTCGGCCGGGATCGGCGTGTTCTTTTCCCAGGTGCCGTTGACGAAGCGGAACCAGTCGTCGCCGGGCTTCACGCTCCTGTCCATGCCGGCCAGATCGATGCCCCATTTGCCGTAAGGGGCGGACGTGGCGGCGGCGGGCGCCGCGGTCTGGGCCGGTGCCGCGGTCTGCGCCGGGGCGGCAGGGGAAAGGGCTTCACGGGCGGCAAGGGGAGCCATCGCCACCAGCGCGACGGTGGAGGCAAGCAGCAGCTTCTTCACAGACAGTATCTCCGGGGGCGTTGAAAGGCATGAATATTCCCCATGGTTCGCACGGCCCGTCCGGTCGTGCAACCGGGAAGGGCAGGGCGCGATACCATGCGCGATCCGTCACCCCGGGCCCGTCCCGGGGTCCACGGTGCCGCAAAAGCAAAAGATGTCGACCAAGGGGAACGGTGGCCCCCGGGACAGGCCCGGGGTGACGGATTGGTTTATCGGCGATAATCATCGCCTTCCCTGTCCCCGTCCGCCGGAATCCCCGCCATGATCGATCGCCGTCACGCCATTTTCGGCACGCTTGCCGCCGGTCTCGCCGCACCGGTGCTGGCGCAGGGTAAGGTCGGGGGCGGGGCCGCGCCCGCCGACCCGGTCGAGACGATCGAGCTGTGGCCCGGTGCCGCGCCAGGGATGCCGGCCACCCCGCCGGTCGAGAAGGTCGAGGAACGGAGCCGCGAGCCGGGATACCACAACCGCACCGTCACGGGGATCGTGCGGCCACGGCTGCTGGTGTTCCGGCCGGCGCGCGCCAACGGATCGGCGCTGCTGGTGATCCCCGGCGGTGGTTATTCGCTGATCGCGATGGATCATGAGGGCCATGCGGTCGCGCGGCGGCTGGCGGCGCAGGGGTGGACGGTGTTCGTGCTGCTCTATCGCCTGCCGGGGGACGGCTGGGCGGCGGGGCCGGACGTCGCGCTGTCGGATGCGCAGCGGGCGATGCGGCTGATCCGCGCCCGCGCCGCCACTTATGGCATCCGGCCGGAACGGGTCGGGGTGCTGGGCTTTTCGGCGGGCGGGCATCTGTGCGGCGATCTCGCCACGCGGTTCGCGGCCCCGACCTATGCGCCCGTCGGCGCGGCCGACCGGCTGGACGCGCGACCGGCGATCGCGGCGCCGATCTATGCGGTGCAGTCGATGACGCTGCCGATGGCGCATGGCGGATCGCGCGCGCTGCTGATCGGCAAGGATGCGTCGCCCGCGCTGGAGCGCGCCCATTCCACCGCGCTGAACGTCGGCGCGCGAACCCCGCCCTGTTTCCTGGTCCATGCCGAGGACGATGGTGCCGTCGATGTCGGCAACACGCTGGAATTCCGGGCAGCGCTGAAGGCGGCGAAGGTGCCGGTGGAGACGCATCTGTTCGCCGAGGGCGGCCATGGTTTCAGCCTGACGCTGCCGGACAGCAAGCCCGCGTCGCGGTGGCTCGACCTGTTCATGGTCTGGGCGGGGACGCACGGGTTGGGCCAGGGCGCGGCGGCGCCGCAACGAGTCGGTTGATCCGGCGGCGCGGGCGCGCCACGATGCGCCCATCCTGTCTCCGTCCGGAAGCCATGCCCGCATGATGAAGCCGTTACTCTGCGCCGCCGCCGTTTCGCTGGTCGTCGCCCCCGTCCTCGCCCCCGCCTTTGCCCAGCAGGGGCCGGCCCCCAAGGATGCCGCCGCCCGCGCCGAAGGTGCCGGTGGCGACGTGCCCGCCAAGTTCACGCCGCCCGCCACGCAGAACGATTACGACAAGCGCGTGATGATGGTGCCGATGCGCGACGGCACCAAGCTCTACACCGTCATCGTCGTGCCGAAGGGGGCGACCAATGCGCCCATCGTGCTGACCCGCACCCCCTACAACGCCAAGGGTCGCGCCAGCCGCAGCGACAGTTCGTCGATGCTCGCCACCCTGCCGCTGGCGGACGAGATGTTCGTGAAGCGCGGCTACATCCGCGTCTATCAAGACATTCGCGGCAAATACGGGTCGGAGGGGGATTACGTCGTCACCCGCCCGGTGATCGGCCCGCTGAACCAGACCAAGGTCGATCACGTCACCGACGCGTACGACACGATCGACTGGCTGGTGAACAAGGCGAACCTGCCCGAATCGAACGGCCGGGTCGGGATGATCGGGTCGTCCTACGAGGGCTTCACCGTCGTCATGGCGCTGCTGAACCCGCATCCCGCGCTGAAGGTGGCGGCGCCCGAAAGCCCGATGATCGACGGCTGGATGGGCGACGACTGGTTCCATTACGGCGCGTTCCGCCTCGCCAACATCGCATGGCTGGGGGCGCAGACCGGATACAAGGGCGCGGGCGCCGCGCCGCCGACCGGCGGCTGGGACGATTACGAGAATTTCCGGGAGGTCGGCTCGGCCGGCGCCTGGGCGCAGAAATCGGGGTACGACCAGTTGCCCTATTGGCAGCGGATGGTGAATCACCCCGCCTATGACGGCTTCTGGCAGGGGCAGGCGCTCGACAAGCTGGTCGCCGCCAACCCGTCGAACGTCCCCACCATCTGGGAACAGGGGCTGTGGGATCAGGAGGACATGTACGGCGCGATCACCGCGTGGGAGGCGCTGAAGGCCAAGGGCAAGACGGGTAACAACTTCCTCGTCATGGGGCCGTGGCGGCACAGCCAGATCAACCGCGAGGGGCGGTCGCTCGGGCCGTTCCAGTGGAATGGCGACACCGCGCAGCAGTTCCGCGAACAGATGGTGATGCCGCTGTTCGACCAGTATCTGCGCGACGGCGCGCCCGCCAACCTGCCGGCGGCGGCGATCTACAACACCGGCGAGAACCATTGGGACCGGTTCACGTCATGGCCGCTGGCGTGCGCGCAGGGCTGCGCCGCGCCGCTGACGCCGATCTATCTGGGCGCGGACGGCGGGCTGGGGTTCGACAAGGTGGCGGCGGGCGGCGACAGCTACGTCTCCGACCCCGCCAGGCCGGTGCCGCATCTGCCGCGCCCGGTGAATTTCGGCGACGGCCGCTGGGGCGACTGGCTGGTCAGCGACCAGCGCGGCGTCGACGGGCGGACCGACGTGATGACCTACAGCACGCCGGCCCTCACCGCGCCGGTCCGCGTGTCGGGCGCGCCGATCGCCGATCTGTTCGCGCGCACCACCGGCACCGACGGCGACTTCATCGTCAAGGTGATCGACGTCTATCCGGCGGAAAACGCGACCGATCCGAAGATGGGCGGATACCAGCTGGCGATCGCGCAGGACATCTTCCGCGGCCGTTACCGCGACAGCTTCGCCAAGCCGTCGGCGATCCCGGCGAACAAGGTGCAGGAGTATAAATTCCGGCTGCCGACGGTGAACCACGTCTTCCAGCCGGGGCACCGGATCATGGTGCAGGTGCAGTCGAGCCAGTTCCCGCTCTACGACCGCAATCCGCAGACCTACGTCCCCAACATCTTCCTCGCGAAGAAGACGGATTACAAAAAGGCGACCGTGACGATCGAGCGCGGCGGCGCCACGCCCAGCCGGGTGTGGTTGCCGGTGGTGCCGGTCGATCAGGCGGCGGTGACGGCGCGGTAACCCCCGTTCGTGCCGAGCGAAGTCGAAGCACTGCGCCGGACGCAGGGCCTTCGACTTCGCTCAGGCCGAACGGCGATGGGGGAGGCGTCGTGCGATACCGACCGTCACCGCGGCATCACCAGCCGCAGCACGGTAGGATCGGGAATATCCTCGCCCGGCAGGTCGCGGTGCGGCGGCAGGGTGGCCCAGGCCAGCGCGATCCCCGATCCGCCCGCATCCTCGACCGTATTGATCTGCATCCCCGCCGGCACCGCGATGCTGCCTGCCAGCCGTTCCGCCAGCAGGCTGCCCGGCGTCTCCGACACGCGTTTCAGCGTCGCGGCATCCAGCAGGAAATCGATCGGCTTGCCGTCGCGGATCACGCTGACGCGGATGCGGTTCTGCCCCATTGGCTCCGCCCCCTTCACGAACAACCGGCTCTCCAGCGAGCCGCCGCCCCGGAAATCCCAGCGGAACCCCTGCCAGTCGCTGACCTGCGCGATCCGCCAGCCCTTCGGCTCCGCGCGGGCGACATAGATCTGCGTGTTCCCCTTGGCATCGAACTTGTGGAAGGTAATCATCGCGCGCCCGGCGGGGTCGAAGCCGATCACGGTGTTGTTGTTGATCATCCCGCCCTCGATCGGCACCGGATCGACGATCTCGGCGGTCTTCAGCGTAATCGGCAGCGTCAGCGGCCGGCCCGCCGCCGTCTCCCAATGCACCAGATCGCGGCTGCGCGCATAGGACAGGTCGTGGTTGGTCTCCGCCATCGGCGTCTCGCGCCAGACCCAGGCGATGTGGAAATACTTGTCCGGCCCCAGCACCGGCCCCATGAAATACGCGTTCCGCTGTCCCTCGCCATCGGTCAGCGGCACCTGCAACAGATGCCGCCACGTCCTGGTGGCGGGATCATAGACGTTGTAGATTTCGTTGCCGTTGCCGCTGCTGCCGTCGCGATATTTGTAGACGAGGCGACCGGCACCATCGCGCAGGAAGATCGGATAGGTCATCTTCCCCTCCACCCGCGTCTCGACCATCACCGGCTGGCGCGCCAGCGTGCGCACGTCGCCCGCCACGGTGGTGCGGTAATAGACCAGCGGATCGCCGTGCATGTTGGCGGAGACATGGACCTGCCCGTCCGCATCCACCGCCATCGCGATGTAATTGTGGCTGTCCCAGCCCAGCCAGCTGTCCAGCTTGTGATACACCCACGCCGCCTGTCCGCGCGGCCGCGACGCCACCGTCAACTGCCGGTTGGCGTCGTAATAGGCGACGGTGATCCGCGCCGCCGTCACCGCCAGCGCGAACCGGGCGCTGTGCCCGGACCACACCCGGTCGATCGCCGACAGTTCGGGGGTAGCTGCAGCTGCCGCCATCCCCGTCGGCGCCGGCATCCGCGCCGGTTGCTGCGCCCCCGCCGCGACGGGAATGGCGAGCGACAGGAGCAGCGCGGCGCGCAGGGGGTGGAGGGTCATGAGGTTTCCTTACAGCGCGAAGCGCACGCCGATCTGATAGGTGCGGCCGTCGAAATCCGCACGGCGGGGCTTGCGTTCGTTGTTCTCGAACTCGATCCGCTTGGCGTTGGTCAGGTTGAACGCGTCGGCGGTCAGCGAGACGTTCTCGGTGATGTTGAGCGAGGCGGACGCATCGAGCTGGCCCCGCGCCTTCACCTGCCGCGCCGCGCCGGCAAAGGTGCCGCCCGCCGCCAGATCGTATTGGCTGCGATAGTTGTAGGTACCGCGCACGCCGAACAGCTTGGTCTCGTAATAGCCGATCACGTTGACGACGTGCTTCGACACGCCGGGCAGGATCGCCTCCGTCCCGTTCGAGGCGCGGCCCTTCACGTCGGTGAACGAATAGTTCACCTGCCCGCCCAGCCCGGACAGGAAGCCCGGCAGCCAGTCGAAATTCTGCTGCACCGACAGTTCCACGCCACGGACGGTGATCGGGTTGGGCGAGTTGATGTTGCCGCCGACGACGACCTGCACCGGCTGTCCCGCCGAGACGAGCGTGGTCGACTGGCAACTGTCGCCGACGAGGCGCAACGGCCCCAGCCCGAAGCCGCCGCCATCGGCGGGGCACAACAGGCTGCGATCGGTGATCGGCGCGATCAGGCCGGAGATGCGCTTGGTGAAGGCGGCGGCGGAGAAGACGCCGCCCGGCCGGTTGTAGAATTCCACCGACGCGTCGAACGAATCCGCGCTGAACGGCTTGATGCCGACATTGCCCAGCGTGACGTTGAACAGCGTGCCGCCGCCGCTGATGACGGTGGAGGGCGACACCTGCCGTGGCTGCGGCCGCACGAACGACCGGTAATAGGCGCCGCGCAGCACCAGCTTGTCGGTCAGGTCGGCGGCGATCAGCACCGACGGCAGCCATTCGCCGTAATCGCTGGTCCGCTCGACCCGCGCCGGCTGGCCGAGCAGCAACTGCGTCGATTCGGTCTGCTGGCGGGTATATTCGTAGCGCAGGCCGATGTTGCTGCGCACGTTGATCCCCGCCACCATCGTATCCAGCTTCGCCATCGCATAACCCGAGGCGATATCGTTGGAGAGCTTGAAGTTCAGCGAGCCGACGCCGCCGTCGGCGGTGTTGTTGACGAAGCCGTTGGCGGTCAGCGACTGCCCCGGTGCCAGCGTCACCGGTTTCAGCGCGGCATCGACCGCCGCGAAATCCAGCGTCTGCCAGTTGGTGCTGTAACCGGGAATCTGGCCGCCGAAGAAGTCGTTCGCGAAAGGGCTCTGCACGATCAGGCCGGGGGCGATGTTCTGCTGCTGCACCCCGAACACGGTGGAGCGGAACTGCTGCGATTCGAATTCGGTCTTCTCGAACCGCGCACCGATCTGGATGCTCTTGAGCGGACCGACATTGATGTACCGCTCCAGGTCGCTCTGCCCGGCATAGAGGTTGTTCTGCGCGATCCCCTCGCTGCCCGCGACGATGAACACGTCGCCCGACGCGTTGCGCAACTGATTGGCGTCGAGCACCGCGAACGGCCCCGGCGTGAAGGTGACGGCGGACGCGGGGTTCAGCAGGAAGCGGAAATCCTCGATGTTGGTGCCGCCCGAATAGGCGGAGCCGCTGGTGCCGTTGCCCGCCGCGCTCGGCAGCTTGCGGTAATCGAACTGCGTCTGGATGACGGAGTTGCTGGCATCGGAATAGGAGAAGGTGGTCAGCGACCGCCACTCCTCGTTCTTGTACCCGATATCGCCGTAGATGCCGTACGACCTGATCTTCGACGGCTCCGCCCGGGTCGAGGCGAAGACGCGCGCGTTGCGATAGTCGTAGCGGTCGATGTAGCGGTTGCCGTCGGGCAGGGTGAAGACGTCACCGGTCGGGTTCACCACCGTATTGGCGTCGCGCATGTCGTAATCGATGATGTCGGTGTTCGCGTCGCTATAGTCGCGGCGGGTGTAAAGGCCGTTCAGCCCGAAGGTCAGTTCGTCCGTCGCCGCCCATTCCGCGCCCGACGCGATGGTGAAGCGGTCGCCTTTGTTGGTCTTCACGAACTGGCGGATGTCGGACGGGAACAGCACGTTGGCGCTGCCGGTGCCGCCGAAGCGCGCGACGTAATCCGGCGTCGTCGTCCGCGACAGCGGCGTATATTGCGCGAAGGTGATCGAATCGCGGCGGAAATTCTGCTTCGAATAGGCGCCGACGACATACAGCCCCAGCGTGTCGTTCAGGAAATGCTTCGAATAGGACAGCGACCCCTGCGGATTGAACTTTTCGGTCAGTTCCTCGTACGCGCCGGACAAACGCACGCTCAGCGCGCCGTCCTTGCGGGCGAGCGCACGCTGGATCTGGAGGTCGACATTGCCGCTGATCCCGCCCGGCTGGTCGGCGGCGGAGGGCGACTTGATGATCTGGAACGCGCTGAACACGTCCGATTCGAACGCGCCGAGCGGGCTCGACCCATCGAGCACGGGGTCCGCGAAGGTGCTGCCGTTCAGCGTGGTGCGCGCATAGGTGCCGGGCAGGCCGCGCAGGTTGATCGTCGCGTCGCGGCTTTCCGCCTCGCGGTTGATCTGCACGCCGGGCACGCGCTGCAACGCCTCCCCCACGTTCAGGTCGGGGAAACGGCCGATCCCGTCCGACGAGATGCCGTCGGTCACGCCCACCGCGTTGCGCTTGGCCTGCAGCGCGTTGGCGTAGCTGGCGCGGATGCCGGTGACGACGATGTCGGCATCGCCCGCCCCATTGCCTGGCCCGTCGCCCGCCGCCTGCGCGGCAACGCCGATCTCGGTCTGGGCGGGCGGGGCGGTATCGGTCTGCGGATCGGTGCCGGCTACCGGCGTCGGCGGCCGGTCGGTCTGCGAAGTCGCGGGCAGGCCCGGCGCGGTCGACTGGCTCTGTGCGGATGCCGGGGCGGCGGCCGCCATCGCCGCGCCTGCCATCAATACGGCGTACAACTTGCCCTTCATCGTCATCCCCCCTTGGTCGACATCACGATCCCCTTCGGGGCTTCGTTCCGATATCCGGGAACATGTACTACGAGTTGAAACCAGGCAAGCCGCAATCGTATGTCGTCGGACGGTTGCCTACCGCGTGGTGACGGCGACATCCTCCCGCGACCAGCCGCCGCCTAGTGCCTGATACAGCGTGACATAGGCGTTCAGCCGGTCGGCCTGCGCCTGGATCAGCGTCAGCTCGGCGGTCAGCAGCCCGCGTTGCGCGTCGAGCTGGTCGATGTATGACGAATATCCCGCACGGTAGCGATTGGATGCGTTGCGCAACGCCCCGGCCAGCGCGGCGCGCTGCGCGGCGAGCGCGGTGGCCTGCTGCCCCGATCGCAGCACCCCGGCCAGACTGTCGTCGACCTCGCGGAACGCGGTCAGCGCGGTGCGGCGATAGGCGAAGGCGGCGGCATCGCGGCGGGCGGCGGCGGCATCGGCCTGCGCGCGCAGGCGGCCCGCATCGAAGATCGGCGACAGGATGCTGCCCCCGACCGAGAAGACGCCGATCGGGTTCGCCAGCGCGGTCGACAGCACCACCCCCGCCGATCCGGTCAGCGACACCCCCGGCAGCATCGCCGCGCGCGCGCTGTCCAGGCTGCGATCGGTGGAGACCAATGTCTGTTCCGCCTGGAACAGGTCGGGCCGGCGGCGCAGCAGGTCGGCGGGCAGACCGTCGGGGATCGCGGGGGCGAGCAGCCGGTCGATCGGCAGGCCGCGTGCGATCGGCCCCGGCGCGTCGCCGATCAGCACCGACAGCGCGTTCTCCTGCCGCGTCACCAGCAGTTCCGCCTGCGGCACCAGTTGCTCGGCGGCGTGATATTCCCCCTCCGCCTGCCGCAGTTCCAGGTTGGAGGTATAGCCCGTCGTCGCGCGCCGCCGCGCGATCCTGAGCGCCTCCGCCCGCGCCGCCAGCGTATCGCGCGCGACGCGCAGCCGTTGGTCGAGCGACCGCAGCGTGATGTACCCCGTCGCGACGCCACTGGCGATGGCGAGCCGCACGGTGTCGCGCGCGCCCTCGCTCGCCAGTGCCTGCGCGCGCGCGGCGGCGCTCGCCTGCCGCAGCCGCCCGAACAGGTCGAGATCGTAGCTGGCCTGCACCAGCGGTTGCGCGCCGATCGCGTCGCTGGGCCGGCCGAGCGGGCTGACCGTCTGCCCGTCGGTCAGCGGTACGCCCGCGCTGACCAGCGGCGCCTGTTGCGCGCGGGCGAGGCGGACGGCGGCGCGCGCCTCCTCCACCCGCGCCGCCGCACTGCCCAGATCGGGACTGTTGGCGAGCGCGCGGGCGACCAGACCGGCCAGCACCGGATCGCCGAACGCGTTCCACCAGTCCGCGCGGATCGGCGCGCCGGGACCGAGCGCGGTGCGCCATGCCGGCGGCGGCACCACCGCCACGCCCGCCGGCGGGGCGGGGCGCGGACCGATACAGCCCGCCAGCGCGGCGGTCATCAACAGGACGGCAGCGTATCTCACCGGACGCCCGGGCCCCCGGACGTGTCGACCCGCGCCTGCACCGACATGCCCGGCCGCAACCGGTCGATCAGCCGCTGGCCGGGATCGATCCGGATGCGCACCGCGATCCGCTGCGGCACCTTGGTGAAATTGCCGGTGGCGTTATCCGCCTTCAGCACCGCGAACTCCGATCCGGCGGCGGGCGAGATCCGCTCGACCCGCCCGGTCAGCCGCGCATCGGCCAAGCCGTCGACGGTGAAGCTGGCGGGCTGGCCCACCGCCATCCGCGCGGTCTGCGCCTCCTTGAAATTGGCGATCACCCAGGTTTCGGGGGGCACGAGGAACATCAGTTGCGATCCGGCGGTGACATATTGGCCCAGCCGCACGCCCACTTCGCTCAGTCGTCCCGATTCCGGCGCGCGGATCAGCGTGTTGGCAAGGTCGATCTGCGCCAGCCGCCGTGCCGCTTCCGCCCCCGATACGCCCGCCACCTGTCCGCCGCGCCCGACGATCACGGTGCGCACGTCCTGTCGGGCGATCTCGCGCGCGGCGTTCGCCTGCCGCACCCCGGCCTGTGCCTGCCGCAGCGCCGCCAGCGTCTGGTCGCGTTCGCGCAACGACACCGAACCGTCGGTGACGAGGTCGTTGACCCGGTTCATGTCCGCCTGCGCGCGCATCAACTGCGCCGCGGCATTGGCGACCGCGGCATCCTGCGCGGCGAGGCTGGCTTCGCGGCTGCGTTCGGACTGCGCGGCGTTGGCCAGCGTCGCCCCCTGCGCATCGACCTGCGCCTGCGCCTGTTCCACCCGCTGGCGATAGATGCGGTCGTCGATCCGGACCAGCGGCTCGCCCGCCTTCACATCGGCGAAATCGCGGACCAGCACGGCGGTGACATAACCCGACACCTGCGGGCTGATGACGGTGGTGCGCCCGCGGACATAGGCGTTGTCGGTCGATTCATAGGGCGTGACGAACGGCGGCAGCCGCCACGCCGCCAGCACCGCGAGGATGCCCGCCACCGCGACCAGCAGGATCACCACCAGCGCGGTTGCGCTCGGCCGGCCGGGCCGCCAGCCCGATCCGGCGGGCGGCCCGGCTGATGGCGCCGCCGGGGCGACCGGGGCGACCGGGGCGGCGGGGGGCGCCTCGGCCGCCCGTTCCTCGGTGATCGGGCCAGGTGATACGGGAATACGCGTGTCGGTCATGCTGTCCCCGAGATGGTCTTCGCCCGCCGTTCGCGCCAGTCCCGTCGTGCGAGCAGGAAAAACAGATAGCCGAACGTCGCCGCCGCCAGCACCGCGACCAGCCGGAACACATCGGCATAGGCGAGGATGTTCGCCTCACGCGTGGCGGTCTGCGACAGGATCGCCGCGCCTTCCGCCGATCGCAGCGCGGGGTCGCCGACGACCCGCGCCACCGCCACGCCGCCCGCCTGGATGCGCTGCGCGACGATCGGATCGGTGGCGCTGATCTGCTCGACGATCGCGGCGCTGTTCGCCTTCTCCCGGATCGTCTGGTACGTGCCGAGCAGCGCGGTGCCGCCCAGCCCGCCGATGCCGTTGATGATCCCGAACAGCGCGATGAAGCTGATGATGTGGCCGGTGCCTGCCTGCAACGCCCGCGTCATCCCGAACAGCAGCGACGGCCCCAGGAAGAACGTCGCCGAAAACGCGATCAGCGCCTGCGTCACATATAGCTGGGGCGCGCGGGTCAGGCTGGTGGAATGGGAATCGGCGAAGGCGGCGATCGCGACGATCCCGATCGCCAGCATCACCGGATGCGCCAGCTTCTGCACGTTCAGCAGCACCGCGCTCGCCACCACGCCGACCACGGAGGCGACGAAGATGATCGAGAAGAACGGCACCAGCTGGTCGTTGTTCTGGCCCAGCACCGTCAGCAGCCCGACCGCCGCGAACGTCTGTTCCGACAGCACGATGCGCGCCATGATCGTGACGATCGTGAAGCGGACGATGTCGGCGCTGCCCAGCCAGCGGGTGTTGAGCAGCGGGTTGACGCGGTGATGCTCGATCAGCAGCGCCGCCGCCAGCATCGGGATCGCCGCGATCAGCGCCCAGCCGATCCACGGCGCCTGCGTCCACCACACGATCCGCCCCAGCCCCAGCACCGCGGCGAACAGCGCGGTCGCGCCGGCGAACAGCGTGAAGGTGACGAAATCGAGCGGCTCGAACGCCTTTTGCCGGTTGGTCGGCGGCAGGCGCAGCCACGCGACCGCCGCCAGGCTGCACAGCGCCAGCCCCAGTTCGAACAGGTACAGCGTCCGCCACTGCGACATCGACAGCAGTTCGGGCGAGAACAGCCGCGCCAGCGGCGTCGCGCATTGCGGCACGCCGATCCCCAGCACCACCGCCTTCAGCCGCCATTTCGCGGGCAGCGCCTGCATCATGTAATACAGCGCGAGGCTGGATACCGCCGCGCCCGCCATGCCGCTGGCGGCGCGCACCGCGATCGCGGAGGCGAAACCGTGGACGAACAGATGCGCGAGCGTCAGCACCGCATAGACGAACAGGAAGATCATCGCGAACGGGCGCAGGCCGAACTGCTGCCGGAACTTGATCATGATGAGGTTGATCGACACGTTGGTCATCACATAGACCGTCGGCAACCACGCGATCTGCGCCGGATCGAGCCCCAGCGCGCCCTGCAACGTATAGGTGTTGGCGGAGATCAGCGCGTTGCCGAACCCCGCGGTCAGGCCGAGCAGCACCGAGATCAGCCCATAGGCGACCCGGCGCGGGTGCGGATGGTCCGGCGACCCCGGCGATCCCGGCATGACCGGCACCTCATGGGGGGCGAAGTCCCACCGTTCCTCCGACAGGAATCGACGCAGGCGGCTATACATATCCGTCGCTTAGACCCGGATGACGGGCACGGGAAGCGGGGTGCGGTTTGACCAGGCCATGCGGCATCCATAGCCTTCCGGGATGACGCCGACCGATCGCTATCACGCCGTCGAGCATCGGCACGCGCCGACGCCCCGCATCGTCCTCCGTCGCATGTATGGGGGCGGGGGCGAACCGGTCGTCCTCGATGCCGCCTGCCTTCTTGCGCAATATGCCGTGTCCGGCACCGACACGCTGCTCGTGCTGGACGAGGATACGCCTTACGAGGAGCAGTTGCACCTCGTCCTGCTCCGCGACGATCGCGTGCTGGACCACATCACGATCGGCGCGCCCTATGCCACCGGTGCGTTCCGCCCGGTCGAGCGGTCGATCGATACGCTTCGGTTCCGGTTCGAAAGCGATGCTTGCTGGACGCTGGCGATCGACGGGAATGGCGGGCGGGGGATCGGCGGCCTGCCCCCGGGCGCCAGCCGCCGCACCGGCCCGCTGGCGCCACGCTACCTCAAGCTGGCCCACGCCCGAGGGGGCGGCGCGCCGAAATGACGGGTCGGCGCATCTCGCGCAGGCGATCGCGGGTGTGCTTCGGAATCGGCCCGAATCCATGGGCTTGCCCGTATATTTGCATCCATCCCCGTTGGACATAACGGGTACAGATGATTAACGGCGGGGGATGGCGGCATCCCTGTTCCTTCTCCTCGCGGTGATCCTGGCGTTCACCGCGGGAACCGGGTCGTGGATCATCGTCGCCACCGTCGTGCTGGCGACGGCGGCGGGGACGCGGCTGCCCGATCTGGATGCGCCGTTGCGGCTGGGCCATCGCAGCGCGCTGCTCCACAGCATCCTGCCGTTGCTCGTGGCGCTGCTCGATCCGCGGACCGGGGCGGTGGCGGCCGGTCTGGGCTTCGGGATCGGGCTGCACCTGGCCGCGGATCTGTTTCCCAGGACGATGCGCGGCTTCGCGACGATCAAGCTGCCGCTATGGGGATCGATCGGGATGTTCCCGTCCTATCTGTGGATCGCGCTGAACGGGGCGGCCAACATCGTCGGCGGCTTCGTCGTGCTGGAACGCATCGCGGCGCGACAGGTGGTGGCGGGCGCGCTGGCGGGGATCGGCGTGCTCGGCACCGCCTATCTGATGCGGACCGACGGCGGCTGGGGCGCGATGGCGCTGATGCTGCTGATCGGCTGGCTGATCTTCCGGTGACGCGGCGGCTCCGGCCGGGAAACGCCGCGCCGGACGGTCAGCGCGCCGGCCCCAGATCGGCGATCGCGGTGGCCGCCATCAGGAACGCGCCGACGCCGTAATATTGCGTGTCGCCCGCCTCGACCTTTTCCGGGCGGTCGCTCACCTGCTGCACCCAGCCGAGCCGGCCATCGGGCTGGATCGCGCGGGTCAGCGCCGCCCAGCCCTTGCGCGCGACGGGTTCATAGCGGGCGCGGGGCAGCAGGCCCGCCTTGATCCCCCATGCCATGCCATAGGTGTAGAAGCCGGTGCCGCTCGATTCCGGCGGCGCGTTCTCGGGGGCCAGCAGCGACGGCGCCCAATAGCCGTCCGGCTTCTGCAATCCGGCCAGCTTGTCGGCCATGCGCACGAACAGCGCCTCCATCCGCACCCGGTCGGCGCTGCCCTTGGGCAGCATCGGGATGATGCGGGCCATGCCGCCGAAGACCCAGCCATTGCCCCGGCTCCAGAACTGCTTGCGCTGCCGGTCGTCGCGGCGGTCGAAGAAGCGGCTGTCGCGGTAATAGAGCTGTTCGACCGGATCGAGCAGGAAGTCGGTCGTCGCCCAGAATTCGCGCAGGGCGAAGTCGCGGTAGCGGGGGTCGCCGGTCTGGCGCGACAGCTCGACCAGCGCGGGCGGCGCCATGAACAGCGCGTCGCACCAGCACCACCGCGTCAGGCACTCGGTCGCGCCGTAACCGGCGGGGGGCACGACGAAGGCGAGCGTGGTGACCGCCGGATCGTTCACCACCCGGTCGAACGTCGCCTTGGCCGGGGCCAGCGCCGCCGCGCCGGCGCCGTTGCGCGCGGACCACAGATAGGCCTGGGTGATGACGTGATCGTCGGCGAAATAGGGCTTGGCCCCCGGTTGCCACCGGTTGGCGCGGCCCATCGCCAGGATCGCCTGCTTGATCTCCGGCCCGACGCGGTATCGGCCGCCGGCATCGGCCAGCACGGTCATCGCCGCCCAGAACACGCCCTGTTCCCAGGCCCGCGGGTTGCGCGTCTCGCTGGTTGCGCGCGACACGGTGGCGGTGTCGGTCATCCGCGCCAGTTGCCAGCGGGCGAGCGCGGTGGCCGCGTCGATCGCGGCCTGCGGACTGGTGGTCGCGGCGGTCGCGGCGGGCGGGGTCTGCGCGGCGAGGGGCGCGGCCAGCAACTGCGCGGCCGCCAGCGCGGCAAGGGAACGGACGATCATCACACGGTCTCCGGCAGGGAAGTGTCCAGCCCGGCGCGCGTCGGCGTCAGGCGCGGGCTAAGCAGGTGCAGCGCCACCAGCGCCACGAAATAGGCGCCGCCCGCGACCGCGAAGATCGGCGCATAGCTGCCCGACAGGTCGAGGACGTAACCGACGAACTTGGCGATCAGCATCCCGCCGATCGCCCCGGCGGTGCCGCCGATGCCGACCACCGAT
Source organism: Sphingomonas sp. CFBP 8760 (assembly GCF_014841615.1). Classification (GTDB taxonomy): domain Bacteria; phylum Pseudomonadota; class Alphaproteobacteria; order Sphingomonadales; family Sphingomonadaceae; genus Sphingomonas. The sequence continues at coordinate 114,544 of NZ_JACYUG010000003.1, forward strand.
CCCACCGCCGCGCGCGGGAACAGGTCGGACGGCAACGTCAGCAGGTTGGCGGAGAACGCCTGATGCCCCGCGGTCGCCAGCCCGATCAGCAGCACCGCGACCCACAGATTGTCGATATACTGCACCGTCACGATCGGCAGGATCAGGAACGCGCAGCCCAGCATCGTCAGCTTGCGCGCGGCGTTGGCGGAGCGGCCGGCGCGCATCATCCGCGACGATACCCACCCGCCGATCACGCTGCCCAGATCGGAGATGACGTAGATCACCACCAGCGGCGGCCCGAAGCTCTTGAGGTCCAGCCCATATCGCTTGCCGAGGAAATCGGGCAGCCAGAACAGGAACATCCACCAGATCGGATCGGTCAGGAACTTGGGGATCGCATAGGCCCAGGTCTCGCGCACCGAGAACAGCCGGCGCCACGGGATGACGCCGGTCGGTACCACCGGATCGCTGCGGATCAGCGCCAGCTCCTCCGCCGAGACGCGCTTGTGCTCCTCGGGCCGGCGATAGAGGGCGAGCCACGCGATCAGCCAGACGACGCTGAACGCGCCCGTCGCGATGAACGCCATCCGCCAGCCATAGGCGAGCGCGATGGCGGGGACGAGCAGCGGTGTCACGATCGCGCCGACATTGGCGCCCGCGTTGAACAGCCCGACCGCGAAGGCGCGCTCGCGCTGCGGGAACCAGTCGCTCACCACCTTCAGCCCGGCGGGGAAATTGCCGGATTCGCCCAGCCCCAGCGCGAAGCGGACCATCGCGAACTGGGTGATGCTGCCGACGAAGCCGTGCGCCATGTGCGCCAGCGTCCAGAAGGTGAAGGCGACCGCATAGCCGACCCGCGCGCCCGCCACGTCGATGAACCGGCCGACCGTCAGGAACCCGATCGCATAGGCGGCCTGGAACCAGAAGACGATGTCGGCATACTGGCTTTCCTTCCAGCCCAGATCGGCCTGCAACGACGGTTTCAGCACGCCGATCATCTGGCGGTCGATGTAATTGATCGCGGTCGCCGCGAACAACAGGCCGCAGATCACCCAGCGATACGATCCCGCCCGGCGCGCGGCGCCGGCGATGGTGGTATCGGCCGGGTTAGCCGCTGGCGTGGCCGCCGGGGCGGCCCCCGGGATGGCCGGTGGGTCCCGGTGTCCTTGCATGGCATCCTCCGTCGGCGTTCGGCGGGCTGACGCCGCATCACCGTAATGTTGTCATATCAATATCGGGGGCGTCAACCGGCCTTTTCGCGCAACCTTCTGGTTTCGCTCAATTCGGTATGGCGGCTCAGGCTTTCCTGCATGTGCCGGCGCGCGGCGGCGCGGGCGCGTTCCGGGTCCATCCGCACGATCGCCTCCAGAATGGCATCATGTTCGGCGCGGACCAGCGCGGCATAGGCGGCATGCGCCGCGTCCGACTGCCCCTCCAGATACAGGCTGCGCGGCGGCACGAGGCGCAGGCCGAGGAAGTCGATCAGCCGCACATAATAATCGTTCTGCGTCGCGCGGGCGATCGCCAGATGGAACGCGATGTCGGCCCGGGCGGCGGCGGCGGGATCGTGGCTGACATCGGCCATCTCCTGCAACGCCTCGCGGATCAGGCCGATATCGGCGGTGGTCCGGCGCGCGGCGGCCAGCGCGGCCATTTCCGTCTCCACCGCCAGCCGCATCTCCAGCAGCTTGATGACGTCGGCCAGCTCGCTCAGTTCGTCGCGCGTCACCTGGAACGCGCGATAGGCGGCGGTTTCGGCGACGAACACGCCCGATCCCTGCCGCGACGTGGTCAGCCCCTGTGCCGCCAGCCGCGCCACCGCCTCGCGCACCACGGTGCGGCTGACGCTTTCGGCCGCGCAGATGTCCTTCTGGGTCGGGAAGCGTGAGCCGGGGGGCATCGCGCCCGACCGGATGCGCGCCTCCAGCTTCACGAACAGATCGTCGGTCAACGATGTCGTCCGCTCCACCACTTGCGCTCTCCCCCGATCGTCCGATCCGCGTACCTTGTATGGCGGCGCGGCTCTTGTATGATGAATCTAGCATCGTTCGATGGCAAGGTCGATCCCGGCACGACGATCCGGACGGCGAGTGGAGGAAAGGCGACAATGGCACCGATGACGGGATCGTGGCGGCGGCACGGCATGGCGATCGCCGGCCTGACCCTGCTGGCGACGGGCGCGATGGCCCGGCAGCAGCAGCAGCAGCAGCAGCAGCAACCGCAGGCACCGGCGACAAAGACGCTGCCCGCCCCCACCGGGGCCGCACGCACCCCGCGCGCGACGGTGATGCTCGCCGATTACCGCTACGACGACCTGTTGTGGGAGAATGATCGCACCGCCCACCGCATCTACGGCCACGCGCTGGAGGCGGCCGAGCCGCCATCGGGGTCGGGCCTCGATGCATGGGGCAAGAACGTGGCGTGGCCGTTCATGGACCGGCAGCTGCGCACCGGCGACCAGCATGGCTTTCACGGCGAAGGGCTGGATTTCTACAATGTCGGCAGCGCGCGCGGGGCCGGGGGCCTCGGCATCTGGCACGACAACAAGCTGTGGACCTCGCGCAACTTCGCCGCGCACCGCATCCTGAGGAACGGCCCCGACGCCGCCGATTTCGAGGTGGATTACGCGCCATGGCCGGTCGATGTCGGCCGCAAGGTGTGGGAGACGCGACGCTTCACCCTGCCGCTCGGCACCGCGTTCACGCGGCAGGTGTCGACGCTGCGGTCGGACCGGCCGGAACCGCTGATGGTCGGCATCGGCATCGGCAAGCGCGCGACCGGGGACGGCGGCAAGCTGACCGTCGACCGGGCGCGCGGGCTGCTGTCGTTCTGGGGGCCGGACGATCCGGGGCACGGCGCGATGGGGATCGCGATCCGCGTCGATCCGGCGATGATCGCCGAGGTGCGCGACGATGCCGACAATCATCTGGTCATCCTGCGCGTGATGCCGGGCAAGCCCTTCGTCTATTACACCGGCGCGGCGTGGAGTCGGGGTGTCGGCGACATCCGCAGCCGCGCCGACTGGGACCGGTATGCGGCCGGCGAAAAGCTGGATTTCACCGTACCGGGGAAGTGACGATCCCTGAAATGCCGTGAAGGGGATTGGGTTCGCGCAGAGGCGCAGAGGCGCAGAGGACGCGGAGGGCCCCATTCGAGGCAACCGATCTGTCCCTCCACGACCCGAGCAATCATGTCGGCTGCTGATCGGTCTTCCGATTGGACTTGGAGCGGAACACCTCTGCGTCCTCCGCGCCTCTGCGCGAACCAAATTCTTCTTCCAATTTCTCTCACCCTCGCGCCGCCGCGAACGCCGCGCGAAAAGTCGCCGCGTCAATCGCGCCCGTCACCAGCCGCGGGCCGATCAGATAGCCGGGGGTGCCCGGCAGGCCCAGCCGGCGGGCATCCGCCTGATTGCGGATCAGCTGCGCCGTGATCGCGCCGTCATGGTTGCGCAGATCGGCGGTCACCCGCGCCCAGTCGCCCCCCGCCCGCGCCACCGCCGCGCGCAGCACCGCATCGTCCACGGGCACCGCCCCGGTCATCAGCGCATCGTGGACGGCGGGATAGAGGCTCTGCCGCGCCGTCGCGATCGCCACCCGCGCCGCCCGTTCGGACCGGGGGCCGAAGATCGGCCAGTCGCGCCAGACGACGCGAACATGCCCGTCGGCGGCGACGGCGGCGGTCATCGCGGGGTGCGCGGCGCGGCAGGCGGGGCATTGGTAATCGGTGAAGACCACCATCGTCAGCGTCGCCCCCGGCACGTCCTGCATCGGCGCGTCGCGGTCGCGCAGGATCGCCTGCGCCGCCGGATCGCCGCCGACATCGCGCCCGATCGGCGCGGCGCGCTGGATCAGCCGCCCGGTCATCCAGCCGAGCAGGATCACCGCCAGCAGCGCGATCACCAGCCGGCCGCGCGGCGCCCCACCCGGACGGTTGCGGTCGCGCTGTGCCGGGCTATCCATGGCGCAGGGGCTATCGGGCGGGGATCGATGCGGCAAGGGACGGAAACGGCGACGGCGGCCGATCAGGAACGTCTGGCACGGGCGCGGGTCGGGGTGGCGGCGCGTCCGGACAGCGCGGTGGCGGAACACAACCTCGCCTCCGCCCTCGGCGATCTGGGGGATTTCGCCGGGGCGGAGGCGGCGACCGCGCGGGCGCTGGCCAAGGGCGGCGATGCGGCGGAGACATGGCTGGTGCGCGGCCGCGCGTTGCAGGGGCTCGCCCGGCTCGACGAGGCGGAGGCGGCGCTGGCGACCGCGATCGCGCGACGGCCGGACTATGCGGTCGCGCACCGCGATCTGGCGCAACTGCGCTGGATGCGCACCGCCGACATGCGCCATGCGCTGGCCGCGCTCGCGGCGGCGCCTGCGACGACGGACCTGATCCGCGTCCACGCTACCGTCCTGACCGAGGCGGGGGAGGGGGCCGCCGCCGCGACGCTGCTGGCGCGGGCGGTGGCGGCGCGACCCGGCGATCCGGCGCTGCGGCTGATGGCGGCGGCGGCCTGCGGGCGGCAGGGGGATGCGCCCGCGCAACTGGCCCATGCCACCGCCGCGCTGTCGCTGGCGCCGGGATCGGCCGAAGCGGCGAAGGCGGCGGTCGAGGCGCTGCTCCACACCGGCCGCGCGGGCGAGGCGGCGGCGCTGGCCGAGCGGCTGATCGCGGCCATACCCGACGATCAGGGCGCGATCGCGCTGGCCTGCACCGCGTGGCGGCTGACCGGCGATCCGCGCCATGCCGCCTGGTGCGAGGACCCCGCCCTGGTGTCCGCCGCGACGATCCCGACCCCGCCGGGCTGGCCGGACCTGCCCGCCTTCCTCGCCGATCTCGCCGCCGATCTGGCGACGCGGCATCGCTGGCGCACGCATCCGCTGGAACAGTCGGTCCGCCACGGCAGCCAGACGCAGGAGGATCTCGCCCGGCTCGACGTGCCGGTGCTGCGCGCGCTGTTCGCCGCGCTCGACGCGCCGATCGCCGCGCATCTCGCCGCGCTGGGGGCGGGCGACGATCCGGTGCGGCGGCGCCTGTCCGGCGATTACCGCTTCGCGGGCGCATGGTCGGTGCGGCTGACGCCCGGCGGCTTCCACAGCGATCATGTCCATCCGCGCGGCTGGCTGTCCTCCGCCTTCTATGTCGATCTGCCCGATGCGGTGGCGAGCGAGCCGGCGGGGTGGCTGGCGCTGGGGCGTCCCGGCGTGCCGACCCGGCCCACGCTCGGGCCCCTTCGCCACATCCGGCCCCGGCCGGGGCAACTGGTGCTGTTCCCGTCCTGGCTGTGGCACGGCACCGAACCGTTCACGGGCGATGCGGCGCGGCTGACGGTGGCGTTCGATCTGCTGCCGGCGGAATAATTTCGAGGGATGACGTGCGGTTGCGCGCATCCCCCGCGTCATTGCACACAGGGGCGCGATGTCCGGTACGGATGATGGGGGATGGCGAGATGAAGACGATCGGTTTCTTGACGGGCACGGCGATGCTGGCGACCGCGGGCGCGTTGCCGGCGCAGGTCATCACCCCGCCGGTGGCGGGCGTGACCGCGCCCTCGCAAGGCTTCCCGACCGAGCCGGGCAGCGATTACTATCTCGCCAATTACGATGCCTATGAGGCGTATCTGAAGCAGCTGGCGTCGCAGTCGGACCGGATGAAGCTGGTCGATATCGGCAAGTCGGCCGAAGGGCGGACGATGTGGATGGCGATCGTCTCCACCCCCGCCAATCTCGCCAGGCTCGACCGTTACCGCGACATCGCCCGCCGCCTCGCCAAGGCGGACGGCGTGACCGAGGCGCAGGCGAAGGCGCTGGCGGCGGAGGGCAAGGCGGTGGTCTGGATCGATGCCGGGCTGCACGCGACCGAGACGGTGACGACGCAGAGCCAGATCCACGTCCTCTACCGGATGCTGACCGGCACCGATGCGGAAACGATGCGGATATTGGACGAGACGATCGTGCTGTTCGCGCACGACAATCCCGATGGTCTGCAACTGGTGGCCGACTGGTACATGCGGAACAAGGACCCCAAGGACCGCGAATTCCGCACCATCCCGCGTCTGTACCAGAAATATGTCGGCCACGATAACAACCGCGACAGCTTCATGGCGCAGATGCCGGAGACGGCGGCGATCAACCGCGTGCTGTTCCGCGAATGGTTTCCGCAGATCGTGTTCAACCAGCACCAGACCGGCCCCGCCGGCATGGTCGTGTTCGTGCCGCCGTTCCGCGACCCGTTCAACTACAACTACAATCCGATCGTGATGACCGAATTGCAGGAGGTCGGCGCGGCGATGCACAGCCGGCTGGTGTCCGAGGAGAAGGCGGGGGCGGGGATGCGCAGCGCCGCGCCCTATTCGACCTGGCACAACGGCATGGTCCGCTCGATCGCCTATTTCCACAACTCGATCGGCCTGCTGACCGAGATCATCGGCGGCCCGACGCCTGAGAAGATTCCGCTGATCGCCGACACGCAACTGGCGCGCAGCGACGAACCGCTGCCGATCTCCCCGCGCGAATGGCATTTGCGCGACAGTCTGGAATATCAATGGTCGCTCGACCGCGCAGTGATGGATTACGCCGCGCGCAATCGTGAGCGCCTGCTGCTGAACATCTGGCGGATGGGCGATCAGGCGATCCGGCGCGGCAACCGCGACAGCTGGACCACCACCCCGGCCGAGGTCGACGCGCTGAAGGAAGCCGGCAAGGCGAAGAAGGCGGACGAGGGCTTTGTCGGCTCCAACAGCCGCGCCCGCGAAGGCATGGTCGCCCCCGACCTCTACAAAACGGTGTTGCAGGATCCGGCGAAGCGCGACCCGCGCGGCTATATCCTGTCCGCCGACCAGCGCGACCTGCCGACGACGATCGCGTTCCTCAACACCCTCATCAAGAACGGCGTCGATGTCGACCGGGCGACGACGGCGTTCACTGTGGCGGGCAAGCGCTATCCGGCCGGCTCCTATGTCGTGAAGACGGGCCAGGCCTATCGCCCGCACGTGCTCGACATGTTCGAGCCGCAGGATCACCCCCACGATCTGGAATATCCCGGCGGCCCGCCCAAGGCGCCCTACGACATCACCGGCTATACGCTGGCGTATCAGATGGGGGTCGGGTTCGACCGCGTGCTGGATGGCTTCACCGCGCCGACCGAACGCGTGGCGGACCTGATCGCACCGGCGCCGGGCCGCATCACCGGGTCGGGCCGCGCCGGCTGGCTGGTCGGGCACGAGACCAACAACGGCTTCATCCTGACCAACCGCCTGCTGAAGGCCGGGGTGCCGGTGGCATGGGTGAAGGCGGAGACGAAGGCCGGCGGCCGCACGCTGGCGCCCGGCGCGATCTGGATACCCGCGTCCGCCGCCGCGCAAGCCGTGCTGTCCCGTTCGGTCGCCGAACTGGGGATCGACGCCTATGCGCAAGGCCGCGCGCCCACCGCGACGTTGGCGCTGAAGCCGGTGCGGATCGGGCTGGTCGATCGCTATGGCGGCGTGATGCCGGCGGGGTGGACGCGCTTCCTGCTCGAACAGTTCGAATTCCCGTTCACCGTCGTCTATCCGCAGGAACTGGACGCGGGCAATCTCAACGCGAAATACGATGCGCTGCTGTTCGCCGACGGCACCGTGCCGACCGTGCGCGGCGGCCCTTATCCCGGCGGCTACCGGTTCGACCTGCCCAAGCCGGCGGCGATCCCGGCCGCCTATCGCAGCTGGCTGGGCGAGGTGACGACCGACACCACCCTGCCGGCGGTGAAGGCGTTCGCGGAAGGCGGCGGCACCGTGCTGACGGTGGGCAGCGCCAACCGGCTGGCCAGCCTGCTCGCGCCATCGCTGCAACCCGCGCTGGTGACGAAGAAGGCGGACGGCACGCTCGCGGCGCTCGACAACAAGACCTTCTACATCCCCGGCGCGATCGTGCAGGCCAGCGTCGATCCGCGCCAGCCGCTGGGTTACGGCATGACCGCGACGGTCGACATGTTCTTCGACGACAGCCAGCCCTTCCGGCTGGCGGACGGGGCGGGCGCCCGCGTCGCCTGGTTCGACAACCCCCGGCCGCTGCGCAGCGGCTGGGCGGTCGGGCAGGAGAAACTGCAGGGCACGATCGCGGTCGCCGACCTCGATCTCGGTCGCGGCAAGCTGTTCGCAATGGGACCGGAGGTCACGCAGCGCGCGCAGCCCTATGCGACGTTCAAGCTGCTGTTCAACGGCCTGCTCTACGGCCCCGCCGTCGCGGCGACGCGCTGACGGCAGGCGGCTGAAGCAGGAGGACGTGAACCTACCCATCCGTCGCCTATCCGTCATTGCGTCGCTACGCTCGCCATGACGGCAGGACAGGGTCCGCGTCGCCATCCTCCAGCGCCCCCCGGCGGAGGCCGGGGTCCAGTTGGGAAGGCCGTCATGAGTCATCACGGTCGTTCACCCAACGGGACCCCGGCCTCCGCCGGGGTGGCTGGATGTCTCATGTCCCGGGTGCCGTCAGAAAAAGCATCCCCCGGAACTTTTTCTTGTCGGTGGAGTGAGGTAGCGCCCACCGCCCGCGTCTTCCCCGATGAAGCCGCTCGACGAAGCGGCCACCATCGGGGGCTGACATCATGGTACGACGCATTCTCATCCGTTCCCTGCTCGCCACGGGTTGCGCCACGCTGGCGCTGACCGCGAGCCACGCCGCCGCGCAGATCGGCGTGCCGACACCCGAAAATCCCACTCCCGCCGCCGCCGAGGCGATCGCGGAGGCGCAGACCGAAACCGCACCGCCGCCCGCCGACGAAATCCTCATCACCGGATCGCGGATCGCGCGGCAGGATTATGCCGCGAACAGCCCGATCGTCTCGTTGTCGCAGGACACGATCCAGAACACCGGCCGCGTCACCGTGGAAAGCGCGCTGACCCAGATGCCGCAATTCGCCGGCGCGTTCGGCGCGGCGAACGGCGGCAGCACCTCGACCGGGCTGAACGGCGGACAGGCCTATGCCTCGCTGCGGGGGCTGGGGTCGAAGCGCACGCTGCTGCTGCTCGACGGGCGGCGTATCCAGCCGTCCAACCCCGACGGCTCGGTCGATCTCAACATCATCCCCGATGCGCTGATCGAGAATATCGAGGTCATCACCGGCGGCGCGTCGACCACCTATGGCTCGGATGCGACGGCGGGCGTCGTCAACTTCCGCCTGCGCCGCAACTTCAAGGGGCTGGAGATCGGCGGCCAGACCGGGGTCAGCGATTATGGCGACGGCAACAGCTATCGCCTGACCGGCACGGTCGGCGGCGCCTTCGACGAGGGGCGCGGCCACGCGGTGATCTCGGTCGATTACACCAAGCGTCAGCGCGCGCTCCAGAACGAGCGGTCCTATTACACCGCGCGCCAGACCACGCCGGGCCTGTCGACCATCCCGCAGGGCACCGTGCTGTTCGGCGCGAACCTGCCGTCGCTCGCGGTCGTCAATTCGATCTTCCAGGGGCAGTACGGCACGGCGGCGCTGCCAGGCAACGCGGCGGGGCGCTATACCGGCCAGATCGGCTTCAACACCGACCAGACATTGTTCTCCGCGGTCGGCGTGCCGGTGCTCAACTTCCGCGATCCGCAGACCGACGAGGCGTATATCGTCAACAGCGGCACCAACAGCCAGCAGGTCAATTTCGGCTTCAACGGCAGTTCGTTGCAGGCCAATCTCAGCCGCTACAACGTGTTCGGCAAGATCGATTACGACGTGACGGACACGATCAAGGCGTTCGTGCAGTTCGGCTATACCAGCTACACCTCGCTCGGCATCACCAACCCGACGCTGGCGTCGAACGTCTATGGCCTGACCGTGCCGGTGACCAACCCGTTCATCCCCGCCGCCTTCCGTCAGGTGCTCGCCTCGCGGCCGACGCCGGGCGGGGCGTTCACCTTCTACAAGGCGCTGAACATCCTCGGGCCGCGCTACCAGTCCTATGATTACGACGTCTATCAGATCACCACCGGCCTGTCGGGCAAGGTCGGGATCAGGGACTGGACGTGGGACCTGTACGGCAGCGTCAGCAAGGCCAAGTTCGTCAACGCACAGACCGGCGGCGCCAGCGCCAGCGCCACCGCGCGCCTGTTGAACAGCCCGACCGGCGGCACCGATCTGTGCGCGGGCGGCTTCAACCCGTTCGGCAACGTCACGCCGTCGCAGGCGTGCATCGATTACATCTCGCGCCGCACCGTCAATTCCAACGAGCTGAAGCAGCGCACCGTCGAGGGTAACGTGCAGGGCGGGCTGTTCGGCCTGCCCGCGGGCGAGGTGCGGTTCGCGGCCGGTGCCGACTACCGCTTCAACGGCTACGGCTTCACGCCCGACGCGGCGCTGGCGCAGCCCGACGGCACCAGCGACATCCTCGGCTACAGCGTGCTGCGCCCCGCCAGCGGCTCGGTCGACACGGGCGAGGTCTATGCGGAACTGCTCGTGCCGCTGCTCCACGATATCCCGCTGATCCAGCAGTTCGATCTCGATCTCGGCTATCGCTATTCGCACTACAACACGGTCGGCGGCGTCCACACCTACAAGGCGGATGCGTCGTGGACGGTGTTCGAGGGGCTGCGCCTGCGCGGCGGCTACAACCGCGCGATCCGCACCCCCAGCGTCGGCGAGCTGTTCGCCCCCGTCTCCACCGGCTCGGTCGCGATCGGCACCGCGTCGGCGACCACGACCAACGGCGATCCGTGCGACACCCGCTCCTCCTACCGTCGTGGCAGCGCCGCGACGCAGGTGCGCGCCCTCTGCCTGGCGCAGGGCGTGCCGACCGGGATCATCGACAGCTATCAGCTGGGCACCGCGCAGGTCTTCGCGCTGACCGGCGGCAATCCGGAATTGCAGGAGGAAACCGCCGATACCTATTCGATCGGCGGCGTCATCCAGTCGCCGATCGAGGCGGCGATGTTCAAGAACATGTCGCTGTCGGTCGATGCCTACCAGATCAAAATCGGCGATGCGGTCGGCCCGCTGTCGATCGCGCAGGCGTTCCAGTTCTGCTTCAATTCGGGCGGCAACAACCCGAATTACAGCACGACCAACTATTATTGCTCGCTCATCACCCGCAACACCGCGAGCGGCGTGCCGATCAACCCGCTCCAGCCGCTGCTCAACCTCGGCACGTTCAAGGTGCGCGGCATCGACGTGCAGTTCGACTGGCGGTTCGGGCTCGACTCGCTGGGGCTGGGCGTGGACGCGGGCAAGATCGCGCTCAACGCGGCGGTCAGCTACACCGACCAGTTCAAGATCCAGGCGCTGCCCGGCGCCCCGACCTACGACTATGCCGGCAGCATCGGCACCGGCGTGGAGACGACGGCGGGGACGTCGCACCCGCGCTGGAAATCGATCACCTCGCTCACCTACACGCTGGGCGGCGCGAGTCTCGGGATGCGCTGGCGCTACATCTCGGCGATGAAGGCGTCGGCGCGCGTGGTCAGCCTGACCAGCACGACGCGCGGGGTGGACAAATACAATGTCTTCGACCTGAATGCCCGGTTCGAGGCGGGGGAGACGACCGAGTTCCGGCTGGGCGTGACCAACCTGTTCAACAAGGCACCGCCGCAGGTCGGCGATATCGAGGGCACGTTCGACGCGCAGAACTACGACGTGATCGGCCGCTATTTCTTCCTCGGCGCGACCAAGCGTTTCTGATCGACATGGACAAGGGAACGACGAACATGATCCGCACCATCCTCACCGCCGCCCTGCTTGCCGGCACCGCCATCCCCGCGACGGCGCAGGACCTCGCCCCCGCCGACCGTCAGCAAATCCTCGCCAAGGTCGATGCGGAGGCGAAGCCGATCGCCGACACCGCGCTCCAGATCTGGAACTTCGCGGAGGTCGGCTATCAGGAACAGCAAAGCTCCGCCCTGCTCCAATCGCGGCTGAAGGCGGCGGGCTTCACCGTGAAGGCGGGGGTGGCGGGCGAGCCGACCGCCTTCGTCGCCAGCTTCAGGAACGGCGCTGGCCCGGTGATCGGCGTGCTGGCGGAATATGATGCGCTGCCCGGCCTGTCGCAGGCGGCGTCGCCGGTGAAGCAGTCGGTCGGCGGCATCGCCGGCCATGGCTGCGGCCACAACCTGTTCGGCACCGCCAGCACCTATGCCGCGATCGCGGTGAAGGACTGGATGACCCGCAACAAGGTGGCGGGCGAGATCCGCGTCTACGGCACCCCGGCGGAGGAGGGCGGATCGGGCAAGGTCTATATGGTCCGCGACGGCCTGTTCGCCGATGTCGACACCGTGCTGCACTGGCACCCCGGCAACACCAACAGCGCGTCGCAGGGGCCGTCGATGGCCAATATCAGCGGCAAGTTCCGCTTCCACGGCATCTCCGCCCACGCCGCCGGCAATCCCGACAAGGGCCGCTCCGCGCTTGACGGGGTCGAGGCGCTCGACGCGATGGTCAACCTGATGCGCGAACATATTCCCGACCGTACCCGCATCCATTACGTCATCACCAACGGCGGCAAGGCGCCCAACGTCGTGCCCGACGAGGCGGAGGTCTATTACTACGTCCGTCACGTCGATCCGAAGGTGGTCGTGTCGGTGATGGACCGGGTGAAGAAGGCGGCGGAGGGCGCGGCGCTGGGCACCGGCACCACGATGGATTTCGAGACGACCGGCGGCGTCTACAGCCTGCTTCCCAACAACGCGCTGATGGCGGTGATGGACCGCAGCCTGCACGCCGCCGGCGCGATCACCTGGACGCCGCAGGAAACCGCCTTTGCGGAGGGTATCCGCAAGACGCTCGGCCCCGATGCGCCGCCGCTGGCGAGCGTCGGGGAAATCCAGCCCGCGCAACTGGTCGACGATGCGCTGGGCGGATCGACCGACGTGGCCGATGTCAGCTGGGTGACGCCCACGGTCGGCCTGTCGACCGCCACCTTCGTGCCGGGATCGGCGGGGCATAGCTGGCAGAACGTGGCGGCGGCGGGCAGCAGCATCGGCGCCAAGGGCGCGGTGCTGGCCGCCAAGACGCTGGCGCTGGCCGCCGCCGACCTGTTCCGCAACCCGGCGACGATCACGGCGGCCAAGGCGGAGTTCGAACAGAAGCGCGGACCGGGCTTCACCTACAAGGCGATGCTGGGCGACCGCAAACCCCCGCTGGATTACCGCAAGGCCCCGGCGGCGGAGTGAACCTCTGAACTTCCCGTCCCGTTCGTCCTGAGCGACGTCGCTCGGTACGAACGGGGCAGGGTGGTCCGGAGCATGACCTATCCCGTCGTTGCGAGCGCAGCGAAGCAATCCAGAGCCCCGCGCGCGACGCCCTGGATTGCTTCGCTACGCTCGCAACGACGGACGGGTAGGTTCCACGTCATCACGCTTGTTTCCGGGGAGGGTGCCGGTTTTGCAGCCGGCGCTATGCACGACGGCACCAGACCGCCCCAGAACGGCGCCAGCGTGACGTGGTCCCGAGACAACCTCCGCCGTCGTTGCGAGCGGAGCGAAGCAATCCAGCGCCCGGCGCGCGACGCCCCGGGTTGCTTCGCTACGCTCGCAACGACGGACGGATAGGGTCCACGCCATCACGCTTGCCGCCGGGAAGCGCGTCGGTGTCGCGGCGGATGCCGATCAGAACGGTGCCAGCGTGATGTGGTCCGGCGTCCGCTCCGTCACCCGCGCCGTGCGATAGGCGGCCAGCGCGGCGACCAGCGCGTCGCTGCCCCCGTCGGTATCCAGCACGCCGCTGAACGGCCGGCGGGCGAGGGCGGGATCGGCGATCACGATCCGTTGCGCCGAATAATGGTTCAGCCGCGCCGCGACCTCCGCCAGGGGCAGCGAATCGAAGGTCAGCGTGCCCGTCCGCCATTCCGTCCCGATCGCGGCGGCGCCCGCGCGCACCGTGATCGCCCCGTCGGTCAGGGTCAGCACGTCGCCCGGCGCCAGTTGCCGGCTGCGGCCGGGCAGGTCGACGCGCACCGATCCCTCGACCAGCGCGACCGTCAGCCGCCCCGGTTCGACCTCCACCGAGAAATGCGTGCCGAGCGCGCGGACCGACGCGGTGCCCGCGGTCACCACGAAGGGATGCGCCGCATCCTTCGCCACCGCGAACATCGCCCGTCCGCGATCGATCCGCACCCGGCGTTCGGCCTCCGGCGCATCGACTATCGCCACCGATTGCGCGTCCACCGTCATCACCGATCCGTCGGGCAGGCGCACCTGGCGCACCTGGCCGATCGCGGTGGCGACGATCGCCTGCCGCATCGGCGGCACGGTGCGGCCCGCGATCACCCCGCCGGTGATGCCCAGCGTCAGCAGCAGTGCCGCGGCCATCGCCAGTTTCGGCGCCAGCCCGCGCCCCGACATCGGGAAACGTCGCGTCGATCCGGCCGCGCGGTCGCCCTTCGCCGTCGCGATCATCGCTGCCAGACGATCGTCGCCGCGCAGCGCGTCCAGCCCGTCGCCGACCCGCCCGATCGTCGCCCACGACCGGGCATGGGCAGGGTCGCCGTCGTGCCACGCGTGGAAACCGGCGCGATCCGCCTCGTCCACGTCGTCGGCGCGCAGACGGGCATACCAGCCCGCCGCCGCCGTGGCGGCGGCGTCGTCGCGGTGCGGCACGGTCATCTACGCGATCGCCGCCGCGAGATGCCTGATTGCCTTCATGATATGTTTTTCCACCGCGCTCACCGTAATGCCCATGTGTCGGGCGATGGCCGCATACTGCATCTCCTCGAACCGGTGAAGGATGAATGCCTGCCGGCTTCGGTCAGGCAGTTCCTCGATCGCGGCGAGCAGCAGCGTCCATTGCTCCTTGCCTTCAAGGACGCGCGCGGGCGACCGGTCCTCAACCGGGTGGTGACGATCCTCCAGCGATTCGTGCTGCGACTGGCACCGGCTGCCGGCGCGCCGCCCGCGATCGGCGAGCACGCTGTGCGCGGTCTGGAACAGATATCCCTCGATATTGTCGATCGGGCGGCCGTCGCGGCGGGCATGCATCCGGATCGCGACATCCTGGACCAGATCGTCGACCTCCGCGATCGGGGCGCGCTTCATGAAGAAGCGGCGGATCGCGCCGAGATGCCGGACGAAGCCGGTGCCCGCCAGGTCGGTCGGGTCGGCAGATGCCTGAATCGAAAGCATGATCGTATCCGTCACTCCGTCACCGGGCGTCGGCACCCCCTCCCGAGGTTCTTAACCGGAACGGACCATGTTGCCGAACGGCCGTCAAGGGTGACATTGGTGTGACGGTCGCCACCACCCGAATCCGTCCGCTTCTGGGAGATGCCCCGCCCCGCCATGGCCCCGCCGCCCGCCTTTCGCCGTCCCGGCCCCCGCATCGCCCATTGGGGCGCGGCGCTGGCGGTCGGCTGGCTCGGCTGCGGCGCGGCGCTGGCGCAGCGTGGGGTGCCCGCCCGGGCGGTCACGGTGCCGGCCGGTCGACTCGATGCCGGGCTGCGGCGCCTGGCGGCGGCGACCGGGTGGCAAATCTTGTTCGATCCGGCACTGGTCGGCGATCGTCGCACGCGGGCGATCGTCTCGACCACCGATCCCGCCGGCGCGTTGGCCCGGATGCTGGCGGGGTCGGGATTGAAGGCGCGGCGGCTGGCGGGCGGCGTGTTCATCATCGTGACGGCCGCGTCGCCCCGGCGCCCGGCGTCGACGTCGGCGACGCCGCCGCCGGTCGCGGTCGAGGACGAGATCGTCGTCACCGCGCTGAAGCGCGCCACCCCGCTCGACGATACCGAACTCAGCATCGCCACCCTGTCCGCCGCGACGATCGAGGCGCGCAACGTCACCGATCTGCGGGCGGCGGCACGACTGTTGCCGGGGCTGGCGGCGTTCAACACCAGCGCGCTGCAACAAAGGCTGGCAGTGCGCGGCGTCAGCGCCACGGGCGAGGCGACGGTGGGGGTCTATTACGGCGAAAGCCCGATCGCCGGCCCCTCGGGCACCGGTGCCGATCCCGGCGCGTCCGCCCCCGACATTGATCTGGTCGATATCGAGCGGATCGAACTGCTGAAGGGGCCGCAGGGCACGCTCTACGGGGCCAGTTCGATGGGCGGCACGCTGCGCATCCTGCCCCATGGCGTCGATCTCGACCGGTCGGGCGCCTGGGTGGAGGCGCGCGGCGATCTGGTCGCGCATGGCGGGGCGGGCGGGGCGCTGGTGGCGATGGCGAATCCCGTGCTGGTGCCGGACCGGCTGGCGGCACGGCTGGTGGCGTATCGCCGCACGCTGGGCGGCTATATCGACAACGACCGGCTCGACGCGACGGATCGTGGGCAGTTGCAGCGGGAAGGGGTACGGATACAGGTGGCGTGGCGACCGGATCAGGCGGTCCGGCTCGACACGCTGTACCTGCATCAGCGCACCGGGCTGGACGATGGCGGCTTCTGGGACCCGGCACTGGGCCGTTACCGCGTCGCGCAGCCGACCCTGACCCCCAACAGCGATCGCCTCGATCTGGCCAGTGCGACGCTGCACGCCACGCTCGACGGGGCGGTGGTGACCGCGACGGGATCGTATCTGCGGCGGCGGATCGTCCGCCAGATCGACTATACCGAGGTGCTGGCGCGGCAGCGCGACAGTGTGGCGGGATGCCTGCGGCTGGCCGGGTTGCCGACGGGGGCGGCATGCGACGCCGCCGCGCGGACCGCGTACCAGGCCTATGTCGATGCCCGCCTGCCGGCGATCCTCTATCAGCCCAACCGGCTGACCGGGATCAGCGGCGAGGTGCGGGTGGCGGCCCCCGCCGGCGCCGCCTTCGCCTGGACGCTGGGGGCGTTCGTCGAGGACCGGCGCGACGCGGTCGACAGCTATGCGGCGCGGGCGGGGGCGGATGACGGGCGGCTGGTGCATCCGCTCGACATCATCGGCCTGCGCACCATCGCGACCGGGTTCGATCAGCAGGCGGTCTTCGCGGAGGCGACCCATGCCGTCGTCCCGCGCCTGTCCGCCACGGCGGGGCTGCGCCTCTACCGATACCGGCGGCAGGGATCGGGCACCGTGCCGGTGCCCAACATCATCACCGGCAGCGCGATGGCGGGTGGCGACCGCTACACCGGCTCGGCGGGCGGCAGCAATCTGAAGGGCGAACTCGCCTATCGCGTGCCCGGCGGGCCGCTGGTCTATGCGCTGGTGTCGGAGGGGTTCCGGCCCGGCGGCATCAACGTGACGCCGGGGCTGGCCGCCGACGAGCGCACCTTCGGCGCCGATCACCTGTGGAACTACGAACTGGGCGCGAAGGCGGGGCGCGGCCGCTGGAGCATCGAGGCGGCGGCCTACCGGATCGACTGGCGCGCCGCGACCTTCGCGGTCACCAGCGCCAACGGCGCGTTCGTCTACAACGTCAACCTGTCGAACGTCGCGATCCGGGGCGGGGAGGTGCGCGGCAGCATGGTCGCGGGGCCGTTCCGGCTGGCGGCGGCGGCCAGCTTCACCGACGCGCGGCTGGGCGAGGACACGCTGCTCGGCACCACCGAGGGGATGGGCCGGCGCGGCGACCGGCTGCCCAATCTGCCGCAATGGGCGTATCTGGTGTCGGGCGAGGCGCGGCTGGGACCATGGACGCTGGGCGCGGACGTCAGCGGCAACGACGCCGCGCCGACCGGGTTCAACGCCGGCAATGCCTATTATCGCCACACCGGCGCCCGGATCGAGGTGGCGGCCCATGCCGGCTGGCAGGCGGGGCGGTGGCGGCTGGACGCCAATGTCGACAACCTGTTCGACGCGATCGCCCCCGTCCGCCTGCAATCGAGCGCGTTTGGCGAGCGCCAGCTCTACAGCGCCCGCCCCCGCACCCTGTCGCTCCGCGCCCGCACCGACTGGTGATCCGCCGCCGTCCTGCGCACCGCCCCTGTCCTACACGTCGCCATGGGACTATGCCCGTCCCGCACCTGCCGCCACTACCTGACCGCCCGCTTCGTCCATCTGCGATCACCCCCTGTAGGATGCGACCTTCGTGACTTTCCGGTGTGACTTTCCACGCCGCCGCTTCCCCCTCCTGTTCCCCGGCGGAGGCCGGGGCCCAGTTGGGAGGACCCCGGTAAGTCATTGCAGACAGTAGTAAAAAACGCTTAGAAGGGAGTTCGCGCGGAGACGCGGAGACGCGGAGGATGTTCCGCCCGCGTCAGCGGCCCTTCTCTCCCATCATCCGGCATAGAAAAGCCGCTGCGCGATAAGAGCTACCGCCGCCGCGCACGAAATCTCCGCGTCTCCGCGCCTCCGCGCGAACAAACCTTCTTTCTCGCGCCCTCACGAACGCCCGACGTCAATCCGCCAGCCGCTCCTTCACCAGCGGCGCCACCCGGTCGGCGATCTTCGCAACACCGGCCGCGTTGGGATGCACCCGGTCGCCCTGCATCAGCGCGGGGTCGCCGATCACCCCGTCGAGGATGAACGGATACAGCGTGCCGTGATAGGTCCTGGCCAGATCGGGCCAGATCGAATCGAACCGCGCCACATAATCCACGCCCAGATTGGGCGGCGCCTTCATGCCGGTCAGCATCACCGGGATATCGCGGCGCTTCAGTTCGTCGAGCATCGCGGTCATGTTCGCGCGGGTTTCGGCCGGCGAAATCTGGCGCAACACGTCGTTGCCGCCCAGCCCCAGCAGCACGAGGTCGGGCTTGCGCGCCTGATTATCGAGCGTGAAGGCCAGCCGCTGCCGCCCCGCCGCGCTGGTATCGCCCGACACGCCGGCATTGACGACGGTGGCGTTCACGCCGCCCGCCCGCAACCGCGCCTGCACCGCATCGGGCAGGCTCTGCCCCCGGTCGAGGCCGTAACCGGCATACAGGCTGTCGCCGAACGCCAGCACCAGCCGTTCCGGGCCGACGACTTGCGGTTCCTTTCTGGCGGCGATCGTCGGGGCGGGGGTAGTCGTCGACGGCGCCCGGTCGCACGCGCCCAAAGCCAGTGGCAGCGCAAGGGGTTGGAGAAGGGCGGCCACTGCCGCATAGCGCATCATCCGTCCCGCCAACGCGATCGTCCTTTTCCATGCATGAACCTGCCGCCGATATGGTGATCGATGTCCGCGAAGTCACGCTCGCGCTGGGGGAGACGCGCATCCTGCACGGCATCGACCTGGCGGTGGCGCGCGGCGAAAGCCTCGCGCTGCTCGGCGCGTCGGGATCGGGGAAGTCGTCGCTGCTCGCGGTGCTGACCGGGCTGGAGCGCGCGGGCGGCGGGCAGGTGCGCGTCGCCGGGCTCGATCTGGGCGCGCTGGACGAGGATGCGCTGGCCCGCGCCCGACGTGGTCGCATCGGCATCGTGTTGCAGGCGTTCCACCTGCTGCCGACGATGACCGCGCGGGAGAATGTCGCGGTGCCGATGGAACTGGCCGGTATCGCCGACGCGGCCGATCGCGCGACGGCGGAACTGGTCGCGGTCGGCCTCGGCCACCGGCTCGACCATTATCCCTCGCAATTGTCGGGCGGCGAGCAGCAGCGCGTCGCCATCGCCCGCGCGCTGGGGCCGCGTCCGCCGCTGGTGTTCGCGGACGAGCCGACCGGCAATCTCGACGCCGCCACCGGCACCCAGATCATGGACCTGCTGTTCGATCGCCGCGCCGCGACCGGTGCCACGCTGGTGATCGTCACCCACGATCCCGCGCTGGCCGATCGCTGCGACCGGATCGTCACGCTGGCGGATGGCCGCATCCTGTCGGACATGCGCGCTTGAGCGGCCAATCCGGAAAATGGCCGCTGGCGTGGCGGCTGGCCCGGCGCGAGCTCGACTGGCGCTTCCGGGGCCTGCGGTTGCTGGTCGTCTGCCTGTTCCTCGGCGTCGCGGCGCTCGCGGCGATCGGCAGCCTTGCCGATGCGATCGGCCGCGAACTGGCCGACCGGGGTGCCGCGGTCCTCGGCGGCGATCTGCAACTGGCGGTGTCGCAGCGTCCCGCCAACCCGGCCGAACGTGCTGCGATGGCGCGGGCGGGCACCGTATCGACCACGGTGCGGATGCAGGCGAACGCCGTCGCGGGGGAGGCGGTGGTGCCGATCCAGCTGAAGGCGGTCGATGCGCGTTATCCGCTGGTCGGCCGCGTCACCCTGCGCGGCAACCGGCAGGTCGGCGCCCCCGCCCCCGGCGAAGCATGGATCGCCCCCGCGCTCGCCGATCGCCTCGGGGCCGTGCGCGAGGTGCGGATCGGCAGCGCGCGGTTCCGGGTCGGCGGCGTCATCGCCGACGAACCCGACCGGCTGGGTGAGGGGTTCACGCTGGGGCCGGTGGCGCTCGTGTCGATGGCCTCGCTGCCCGCGACCGGACTGGTGCAGCCGGGCAGCCTGTACGAATACCGCTATCGCCTCCGCCTGAATCCCGGCCTGTCGCCGGATCGTGTCGCGAAACGCTTCCAGGCGGCGTTCCCGGCGGGCGGCTGGGCGACGCGGACGCGCGACAACGCCTCGCCCGGTGCCTCGCGCTTCGTCGGGCGGATGGGGCAGTTCCTGACGCTGGTCGGGCTGGCCTCGCTCGCGATCGCCGGGATCGGGGTGGGCGGCGGCGTCGCCTCGTTCCTCGCGCAGCGGCGACCGGCGCTGGCGACGCTGAAGGTGCTGGGCGCGACCAGCGGCGATGTCGCCCGGATCGTCGCGATCGAGGTCGGCGCGGCGGCGCTGGTCGGGGTGGGCGCGGGGCTGCTGGTCGGCGCGGCGGCGGTGCCGGCGCTGGTCGCGGCGGCGCGGTCGGTGCTGCCGGTCGCGCCGGGGTTCGTGCTGGAGCCATGGCCGCTGGTCCGCGCCGCGCTCTATGGCCTGCTCGTCGCGATCGCCTTCGCCGCGCCGCCCTTGGCCAGCGCCGGGGCGACCCCCGCCGCCGGGCTGCTGCGGGGTGCGTTGGCGCCGATGCGCAGCGGCGGCCGGCGCGGTTGGGTGCCCGCGCTGATCGCGGGCGGCGCGGCGCTGGCGCTGGCGATCGGCACGGCGGACCAGCCATGGCTGGCGGCCGGCTTCCTCGGCGCGGTGGCGGCGACGCTGGCGCTGCTCGCCGGGATCGGCCGGGCGATCCGGTGGACGCTGGCAAAGATGCCGCGCCCCCGCCGGCCGTTGCTTCGTCTTGCGGTCGCGGCGCTGCACCGGCCGGGTGCGCGGACCGAGGCGCTGGTGGTCGCGCTGGGGCTGGGCCTGACGCTGTTCGTGCTGCTGGCCGGCATCCGCACCAGCATCGACGCCGCCGTCGCCGCCACGATCCCCGCCCGCGCCCCCGCATTGTTCGCGCTCGACGTGCCGCCGGTGCGCGAGGCGGCGTTCCGCGCCACCGTCGCCCGCATCGAACCGCGCGCGATCGTGAAGACGGTGCCGCTGATGCGCGGCACCATCACCGGCTACCGCGACATCCGCGTCGCCGATCTGAAGGAACTGCCCGAGGGCGCCTGGGCGCTGCGCGGCGAACGCGGCCTGACCTATGCCGCGACCCTGCCGGAGGGGAGCAGCCTGACCGCCGGCACCTGGTGGCCGCGCGGCTATCGCGGCGAGCCTTTGGTGTCGATCGACGAACGGCTGGCCAGGGCGCTCGACCTGAAACTGGGCGACCGCCTGACGGTGGCGCTGCTCGGTATCGAGCGCAGCGCGAAGGTGGCGTCGTTCCGGCGGATCGAGTGGGACACGCTGGGCTTCAACTTCGTCATGGTCTTCTCCCCCAACGCCATTCAGGACGCGCCGCACAATCTGGCCGCCACGATCGACATGCCGCCGGGGCGCGAGGGGGCGGTGACGCGGGCGCTGCTCGCACCCTTCCCCTCGGTGTCGGTGGTGGAGGTGCGCGGGGTGCTGGCGCAGGTGCAGGGCATCGTCGGTCAGGTCGCGACCGCGATCGCGGCGGCGGCGGGCGTCGCGGTGGCGGCGGGGATCGCGGTGCTGATCGGCGCGATCGCCGCCGCACGCGAGGCGCGGACCTATGACGCGGTGGTGCTGCGGATGCTGGGTGCGACCCGGTGGCAGTTGCTGGCCGGTCAGGCGATCGAATATGCGCTGCTGGGATCGGTACTGGCGGTCGTCGCGCTGGCGCTGGGGCTGGGCGGCAGCTGGTACGTCGTCACGCAATTGTTCGACTTCCCCTTCGCGCCCGACATGGCGGTGGTGCTGACGACGTTGCTCGTCGGGCTGGGCACGGTGGTGGCGATCGGGCTGGCGGGGGCGTGGCCGATCTTGTCCGTCCGGCCGGCGCGCGCGCTCCGCCAGTTATAGGACGGGATGATATCGGCCTGACCCGCTCCGTCGTTGCGAGCATAGCGAAGCAATCCAGAGCCCGGCGCGTGACGCCCTGGATTGCTTCGCTACGCTCGCAATGACGAATGGATGGGTTTCACGTCATCGAGCTTTAGGACGCCCGTGCGGGAACGATCCGCGCCGCCGTCCGCTCTCTCGCCGACCAATCAGCGGAGAGTGACGATGGACGACCAACGCGTCTGGGCTTTCGAGGAAAGCCTGTGGACCGCCGATGCGGACCATTACCGGGAATCGATCGACGACGAATGCCTGATGGTGTTGCCGCAGCCCCCCTTCGTGATGAGCGGCGCGCAGGCGATCGAGGCGGTCGCCGCCACGCCGCGCTGGTCGTCGGTCGAGCTGTCCGGCCGGCAGGTCGCCCGGCCCGAGGAAGGGCTGATCGTCGTCGCCTATCACGCCAGGGCGACGAAGGGCGACGAGACGTACGAGGCGCATTGCACCTCCACCTATCGCCGCCGCGCGCATGAGGACTGGCTGGTGGTGCAGCATCAGCAGACCCCGCCGCTGACCGCCGCCGTCGAGGCCTGACGGCATCGACGCTGGCACCGTCATCGGCCGCGCAGGTGCGCAATCTTGTCGCATCGATGCAACCCGTGGCGGCCGTGGCGGTTGTCGCTGTGACGTGCCACGGGTTGCGGCAGCGGGAAACATGAGCGCCCGTTGCCGAGGGAGAAGAAGCCATGTCTGACGAACGCGAACAGTCCATCCGCCGCCGCGCCTACGAACTGTGGGAACAGGGTGGCGGCGATCACGGCCGCGATCGGGATCACTGGCATCAGGCCAGCGGCGAGATCGACGGTGCGGGTGACGCGCCCGCGCCCAATGCGGTGGCGCCCGACGGCACCACGTTCGGCGATACGGCCGAAGGCGACGGCGGCAACGGCGCCAGCATCGTCGAGGCGGAAACGGCCGTGCCGGCCGCCCCCGTCGCGCCGGTGAAGCCGGCGGGCAAGGCCGCCGCCCCCGCGTCGAACCGACCCCGCAAGACCAAGACCGCGAAATAAGGCGAACGATCCCGATGGCCGATGTTCTTTCCCCCACCACGTCGGCCATCCTCGCCGCCATTCCCGATCCGGACACCTCGACCGCCGCCCCGCGGCTGGTGGTCGAGGAACTGTCGCCGCGTGTCGACGGCGGCGATTATCCGGTGCGCCGGTTGGTCGGCGAGACGGTGGCGGTGGAGGCCACCGTCTTCACCGATGGCCACGAGCAACTGGCGGTCGACCTGTTGTGGCGCGCGGTGGACGAGGCGGAATGGCGCCGGGTGCGGATGGCGGCATTGCCCACCGATCGCTGGCAGGCGGAACTGGTGCTGGAACGGCTCGGGCGCCACGAATATGCGGTCGAGGGCTGGCTGGACATCTATGGCGGGTTCCGCCGCGATTTCCGCAAGAAGCTGGATGCCGGCGTCGCGCAGCCGGTGGATTATCAGGAAGGACGCGGCTTCGTCGCCGCTGCCGCCGCACAGGCGGACCCGTCGCAGCGCAAGGCGCTGGAGGCATGGGTAAAGCGGTTGAAGGCGGCGTCCGACGATATGGCAGGCGCGGCGCTGTTGCTCGACGACGATCTCGCCGTGCTGATGGACCGGGCCGACCGCCGGCCGTTCGCGCTGCGCTCGGCGCGGCAACTGATCGATGCGGAGCGGACCGCGGCGCATTTCTCGTCATGGTACGAACTCTTCCCCCGTTCGATCACGATCGATCCCGACCGGCACGGCACGTTCGACGATGTGATCGGCCGCCTGCCGCAGATTCGTGACATGGGCTTCGACACGCTCTATTTCCCGCCGATCCATCCGATCGGGCGCACCAACCGCAAGGGGCCGAACAACAGCCTGATCGCCGGGCCCGACGATCCCGGCAGCCCCTATGCGATCGGATCGGCCGATGGCGGGCACGAGGCGGTGCATCCCGAACTGGGCGGCTTCGCGGCGTTCGCCCGGCTGGTGGAGGCGGCGCGGGAGCATGGGTTGGAAATCGCGCTGGATTTCGCGATCCAGTGTTCGCCCGATCACCCTTGGCTGACCGAGCATCCCGGCTGGTTCGCCTGGCGGCCGGACGGGTCGATGAAATATGCCGAGAATCCGCCGAAGAAATATCAGGATATCGTCAACGTCGATTTCTACGGCCCCGATGCGGTGCCCGATCTGTGGCTGGCCTTGCGCGACGTGGTGCTGTTGTGGGTCGGACAGGGGGTGAAGACCTTCCGCGTCGACAATCCCCACACCAAGCCGCTGCCCTTCTGGGAATGGATGATCGGCGACGTGCGTGCGCAGCATCCCGACGTGATCTTCCTGGCGGAGGCGTTCACCCGGCCGACGATGATGTACCGCCTCGCCAAGGTCGGCTTCTCGCAGAGCTATACCTACTTCACGTGGCGCGACACCAAGGCGGAACTGACCGATTACATCACCGAGCTGACCACCACCGCGCCGAAGGAATTCTACCGCCCGCACTTCTTCGTCAACACGCCCGATATCAACCCGGTCTTCCTCCAGACCTCGGGCCGTCCCGGCTTCCGCATCCGCGCGGTGCTGGCGGCGACGCTGTCGGGCCTGTTCGGCGTCTATTCCGGCTTCGAGCTGTGCGAGGCGGCGGCGGTGCCCGGCAAGGAGGAATATCTCGACAGCGAGAAGTACATCGTCAAGCCGCGTGATTGGAACGGCCCCGGCAACATCGTGCAGGACATCGCGATGCTCAATCGCATCCGGCGGCGATACCCGGCGTTGCAGACGCACCTGAACACGAAGTTCTATGTCGCGCAAAACGACAACATCATCTGGTACGGCAAGCCCGATCCGGACGGGACCGGCATGATCTGCGTGATGGTCAACATGGACCCGCACAACGAACAGTCCTGCGCCTTCCAGGTGCCGTTGTGGGAGTTCGGGCTGGACGACGATGGCAGCGTCGACGTGGAGGACCTTGGCGAAGGCTATCGTTTCCGCTGGTACGGCAAGGACCAGACGATCACCATCGCTCCCGACCAGCCCTATCGCATCTGGCGCCTGACGCCAGCCACCAACGCATGAACGGAACAGCGGTGACGAACGACACGATCGATACGAACGCCACGACCACCAGCGGCATCGGCGACGATCCGCTCTGGTACAAGGACGCGGTGATCTATCAGGTCCACGTCAAATCCTTCTTCGATTCGAACAATGACGGGATCGGCGATTTTCAGGGGCTGCTGCAACGGCTCGACTATATCGCGGACCTTGGCGTCACCTGCATCTGGCTGCTGCCCTTCTACCCCAGCCCGCGCCGCGACGACGGCTACGACATCGGTGCCTATTGCGACGTGTCGCCCGATTACGGCACGATGGAGGATGCCACCGCGTTCATCGCCGCCGCCCATGCGCGCGGCATCCGCGTCGTCACCGAACTGGTCATCAACCACACCTCGGACCAGCATCCCTGGTTCCAGGCCGCGCGCAAGGCGCCGCCGGGCAGCCCCGAACGCGATTTCTACGTCTGGTCGGACGATGACAAGCTGTACAGCGGCACCCGCATCATCTTCCTCGACACCGAGAAATCGAACTGGACGTGGGACGAGGAGGCGGGCGCCTATTTCTGGCATCGTTTCTATTCGCACCAGCCCGACCTGAACTTCGACAACCCGGCGGTGCTGGCCGAGGTGCTGAACGTGATGCGCTTCTGGCTCGATCTGGGGGTCGATGGCCTTCGCCTCGATGCGATCCCCTATCTGATCGAACGCGACGGCACTTCGAACGAGAACCTGTCCGAAACGCACGACGTGCTGAAGAAAATCCGCGCCGCGCTGGATGCCGAATATCCCGACCGGATGCTGCTGGCCGAAGCGAACATGTGGCCCGAGGATACGCAGCAATATTTCGGCGACAGCGCCGCGGCGGGCGAGGCGGGCGACGAATGCCACATGGCGTTCCACTTCCCGCTGATGCCGCGCATGTACATGGCGGTGGCGCAGGAGGATCGCTTCCCGATCACCGACATCATGCGCCAGACCCCCGATATTCCGGCGAACTGCCAATGGGCGATCTTCCTGCGCAACCATGACGAGCTGACGCTGGAAATGGTGACCGACGCGGAACGCGACTATCTGTGGAACACCTATGCCGCCGATCGCCGCGCGCGCATCAACCTCGGCATCCGTCGTCGCCTCGCGCCGCTGATGGAGCGGGACCGGCGCCGGGTCGAACTGATGAACGCGTTGCTGCTGACGATGCCGGGCACGCCGGTGCTGTATTATGGCGACGAGATCGGGATGGGTGACAACATCCATCTCGGCGACCGCGACGGGGTGCGCACGCCGATGCAATGGTCGCCCGATCGCAACGGCGGCTTCAGCCGCGCCGATCCGCCCAACCTGACGCTGCCGCCGATCCAGGACCCGCTCTACGGCTATCAGGCGGTGAACGTCGAGGCGCAGGAGCGCGATGGCCATTCGCTGCTCAACGCGGTCAAGCGGATGCTGGCGGTGCGCCGCGAACATCCCGCCTTCGGTCGCGGCACGCAGCGTTTCCTGCGCCCCGCCAACCGCAAGATCCTCGCCTATGTCCGCGAGCATGAGGGCGATACGATCCTCTGCGTCTTCAACCTCGGCCGCACCGCGCAGGCGGTCGAGCTGGATCTCGCCGAGTTCGATGGCCGCACCCCGATCGAACTGACCGGCGGCACGCCGTTCCCGCCGATCGGGACGACGCCCTATGTCCTGACGCTGCCGCCTTATGGCTTCTCGTGGTTCGCGCTGTCGGCGGAGGCGGATGCCCCCGTCTGGGCGACCCCGCCCGCCGCGCTGGAAGCGGAACGCTTCACCTTCGTGCTGCGGCCGGACCTGACCGATATCGGCGTCGGCGCCAACCGCTTGGTGCTCGAACGTGACCTGCTGCCCGCCTATATCGCCCAGCGCCGCTGGTTCGGCGGCAAGGACGAAGCGCTGCGCGCGGTGCGCCTGCTGCGGCTCGATCCGCTGCCCGGCAGCGACGACCTGCTGCTGGCGGAGATCGAGGTGGAAACCGATCGTGCCGCCACCCGCTATGCGCTGCCGCTCGGCATCGCGTGGGAGGGTGACGTGCAGGGCCGGTTCGCCGCCGGGCTGGCGCTGGCGCGTGTGCGGCGCGGCCGCCGGGTCGGGCTGCTGACCGATGGCTTCTCGGTCACCGAATTCGCGCGTGGCGTGACGGCCGCGATGCAGGCGGGCACGGTGATCGGCGACGGTCAGGATGCGCTCGCCTTTTCGGCGGACGGGCTGGAGATCGACGGGGAGGCCGAACTGGAATGGCTGACCGCCGAACAGTCCAACAGCTCGATGGTGCTGGGCCAATCGGTGGTGCTGAAACTGCTGCGCAAGCTGGAGGCCGGCGTGCATCCCGATGCGGAGATGGTCCGTTACCTGACCGCCCATGGCTTCGAGGCGGTGCCGCCGATCCTGGGCGAGGTGCGGCGCACCGGCGACGACACGCTGCTGATGCTGGCGCAGCGCTTCGTCCATAACCAGGGCGATGCCTGGAGCTGGACGCTGGGCGTGCTGGAACGGCTCGCCACTGCCGACGACGCCACCTTCGCCAACTATGCCAGCTTCGCCGAGACGCTGGGCCGGCGTCTGGCGGAGATGCACGCAGTGCTGGCGCGGCCGAGCGACGATCCCGCCTTCGCACCGACGACGCTCGCGGCCGACGATACCGCGGCGCTGGCCGCCGACGTGCGCGGCGATGTCGAACGGGCGCTGGCGCGGATCGACGCGGCGGGCCTGACCGGCGAGGCGGCGGAATGGCTGGCGACGCACCGTGACACGCTGCTCGCCCGGATCGACGCGGTGGCGCACGGTGCGGCGGGCCAGTCGCTGACCCGTATCCATGGCGACCTGCATCTGGGACAGGTGCTGGTGACCGGCGGCGACGTGATGCTGATCGATTTCGAGGGACAGCCGGCCAAGCCGCTTTCGGAACGTCGGGCGAAGGACCTGCCGCTGCGCGACGTCGCGGGCATCCTGCGCTCGTTCGACTATGCCACCGCCGTCGCCGACCGTTCGCGCCCGCCCGGCCCGGAGACGGAGGCGTTGCGTGCCGAGCACCGCTATGCCCGTTTCTGCCACCGCGCGCGCGAGACGTTCCTCGACGCTTACCGCGCCGCCAGCGATGCCGAACCGGATGCGGCGCTGCTCGACCTGCTGCTCGTCGCCAAGGCGGCATATGAGGTCGGGTACGAGGCGGCGAACCGCCCCGACTGGATCGAGGTGCCCGTTGACGGTCTGTTCCGCGCCGGGCGACGGCTGGTGGGGGAGTAGAGACCAACTACCATCTACCGTCATTGCGAGCGTAGCGAAGCAATGCAGTGTTCCGCGCGGCGCCACTGGATTGCTTCGCTACGCTCGCAATGACGCAGAAGGGGGGGGGCGATCCCGGTTCGATAGTCCCGTTGCTCATAGACGGAGAAATGTTTCTTCCGGGAAACATTTCGGCAACATCGCGCTCGCCCGGCGCATCGCCACGCTTTCGATGCCGCAATGCAGCATCCGTTCATATAAACCGTCCGTACCGGGAACACCGCCTCCGGCGGACGGTTGACCTCTCGCATCCAAACGAGGGGTTCCGTCTTGAGTTCACTGCCCGACCGGCTCGACGCCGGATCGCCCTATCCGCTCGGCGCCACCTGCGTGGGCGAGGGCGTGAATTTCGCCGTCTTCTCCGCCAATGCCGAGAAGATCGAACTGTGCATCTTCGACGCCGCCGGCAAGCGCGAGTTGACGCGGCTGGAATTGCCCGAATGCACCGACGAGGTGTGGCACGGTTTCCTGCCCGATGTCGGCCCCGGCCTGGTCTATGGCTACCGCGCGCATGGGCCGTATGCGCCCGAGCACGGGCATCGCTTCAACCCCAACAAGCTGTTGCTCGATCCCTATGCGCGCAAGCTGGTCGGCCAGATCAAATGGAATGATGCGCTCCATGGCTACAAGGTCAGGGACAAGCGCGAGGATTTGAGCTTCGACAAGCGCGACAGCGCGCCCGCGATGCCCAAGGCGATGGTGGTCGACGACCATTTCGACTGGTCGGGCGATCGCAAGCCCAACACCCCGTGGTCGGAAACCGTGGTGTACGAGGCGCACGTCAAGGGCCTGACCAAGCTGTTCGAACTGGTGCCTCCGCAGGAGCGTGGCACCTACAAGGCGCTGGGCCACCCCAAGGTGATCGAGCATTTGAAGAAGCTGGGCGTCACCGCGCTGGAACTGCTGCCGATCCAGGCGTTCACGCAGGACCGGTTCCTGCAGGAAAAGGGTCTGCGCAATTACTGGGGCTACAACACGCTGGCGTTCTTCGCGCCCGAACCCAGCTATTTCGCGACCGACAGTCAGGACGAACTGCGCCGCGCGGTGCGCAAGCTGCACGCGGCGGGAATCGAGGTGATCCTCGACGTGGTGTACAACCATACCTGCGAGGGATCGGAGAAGGGGCCGACGCTGTCGTGGCGCGGGCTGGACAACGCCACCTATTACCGCGCGGTCAAGGATAACGCCCGCTATTCGATCAACGACACCGGCACCGGCAACACGATCAACACCGACAAGGCGCGGGTGATCCAGATGATTACCGACAGCCTGCGCTACTGGGCGACCAGTTTCGGCATCGACGGGTTCCGGTTCGATCTGGGGCTGACGCTGGGGCGGACGGAGAACGGCTTCGATCCGGGTCATGCGTTCTTCGACGTGCTGCGGCAGGACCCGATCCTGGGGCGGCTGAAGCTGTCGACCGAGCCGTGGGACATCGGGCCGGGCGGCTATCAGCTCGGCAATTTCCCGCCGGGCTTCGCGGAATGGAACGACAAGTACCGCGACACGGTGCGCAAGTTCTGGCGCGGCGACCCCAGCCAGCGCGGCGATCTGGCGGCGCGGCTGTCGGGATCGGGCGACCTGTTCGACCGGCGCGCGCGGCGGCCCTGGGCGACGGTCAACCTGCTGGCGGCGCATGACGGTTTCACGCTGGCGGATACCGTCGCGTACGAGGAACGCCACAACGAGGCCAACAAGGAAGACAATCGCGACGGCCATTCCGAAAACTACTCGCGCAACTGGGGCGCGGAGGGCGAGACGGAGGATGCCGGCATCCTGAAGACGCGCGGCGACGTGCAGCGGTCGATGCTGACGACGCTGTTCGCGTCGCTCGGCACGCCGATGCTGGTCGCGGGCGACGAATTCGGCCGGTCGCAGGGCGGCAACAACAACGCCTATTGCCATGACGACGAGATCAGCTGGCTCGACTGGTCGAAGAAGGAGAAGCCGGAGGGCAAGTCGCTCTACGACTTCACCTGCCGGCTGACCGAATTGCGCCGGCGTTTCCCCGTGCTGCGGGCGAAGTCGTTCCTCTATGACGGGGACTCGCCGGGGCAGGGCATCGGCGCGATCGAATGGTGGGACGAACGCGGCGAAAGCCTGTCGTCCGACGACTGGAACAACCCGGAAGGCCGCGCGCTGCTGATGCGCCGTGCGATCAGGCTGGACAGCGGCGAGATCGAGGCGGTGTCGCTGCTGCTCAACGGCTCGGACGATCCGATCACTTTCCACCTGCCGCCCCCGCATGCGACGCGCACCGTGCTGATCGACAGCACGAAGCCCGATCAGGGCGAGACGGCGTTCGAGGACGAATATGAACTGGGCGCGCATGGCGCCGCGCTGATCTGCTGGAAGGTGGAGGCCGAATGACGATGCGCTGGGGGCCGGAACCCGGGGCCGGGGGGCAGACGACATTCCGCCTCTGGGCGCCCGATCGCGACGCGGTGACGCTGGAGATCGACGATGCGGCCGCGCTGCCGATGGAGCGCGGCGAGGGCGGCTGGTTCGCCGTCGCTGCCGCCGCGCCGGCCGGCACCCGGTACCGGTTCCGCCTGTCGGACGATCTGGCGGTGCCGGACCCGGCGTCGCGCGCGCAGGATGGCGGCGTCAACGGCTGGAGCGTGGTCGTCGACCCCGCCGGTTATCGCTGGCGCAGCGACGACTGGGCGGGGCGGCCCTGGGAGGCGATGGTGATCGAGGAGGTCCATGTCGGCCTGCTCGGCGGCTTCGCGGGCGTGGCGGCGCGGCTGCCGGCGCTGGTCGATCTGGGTATCACCGCGATCGAACTGATGCCGGTCAACGCGTTCGGGGGCACCCGCAACTGGGGCTATGACGGCGTGCTGCCCTATGCCCCGGCGGAAAGCTACGGCACGCCGGACGATCTGCGCGCGCTGGTCGACCGGGCGCACGAACTGGGCATTTCGGTATTCCTCGACGTGGTGTATAATCACTTCGGGCCGGACGGAAATTATCTGGGCGAATATGCCAAGGGTTTCTTCCACGCGGATGTGAAGACGCCGTGGGGCGGCGCGGTGGCGGTGGACGAGGAGCCGGCACGTCGCTTCTTCATCGACAACGCCCTGATGTGGCTGGAGGACTACCGGATCGACGGGCTGCGCTTCGATGCGGTCCATGCCATCGCCAATAACGGTTTCCTCGATGCGATGGCGGCCGAAATCCGCGAGCGGGTGACGCGGCCGGTGCATCTGGTGCTGGAGAACGAGAGCAACGACGCCGACCGGCTGGCGGCGGGCAAGTTCGACGCGCAGTGGAACGACGATTTCCACAACGTCCTCCACGTCCTGCTGACCGGCGAGGACGATGCCTATTACGCCGATTTCGCCGAACGCCCGGCGGAGCGGCTGGCACGGTGCCTGTCCGAAGGGTTCATCTATCAGGGCGAGGGATCGCCCAATCACGACGGCAAGCCGCGCGGCACCCCGTCCGCGCACCTGCCGCCGACGCGGTTCGTGTCGTTTTTGCAAAACCACGACCAGATCGGCAACCGCGCGCTGGGCGAGCGGCTGACGCTGCTGGCCGAGCCCGCGAAGCTGCGCGCGGCGACATTGCTGCTGCTGTTGTCGCCGCAGGTGCCGCTGCTGTTCATGGGCGACACCACGGGGTCGGAATCGCCGTTCCTGTTCTTCACCGACTTCCATGACGAACTGGCGGATGCGGTGCGCGAAGGCCGCCGGGGCGAGTTCGCCAAGTTCGCCGCCTTCGCCGATCCGGCCAAGCGCGAGGCGATTCCCGATCCCAATGCGCGGGCGACGTTCGATCGCTCCCGCGCACAGGAAGGCCCGCAGGCCGCCGAGTGGCAGGCGCTGTACCGGCGGCTGCTGGCGGTGCGCCATGAGCGGATCGTGCCGCATCTGGCGGGTGCGACGGCGATCGGCGCGGAGGCGGTCGGTGAGGCGGCGGTGGTCGCCCGCTGGCGGCTGGCGGACGGCGCGACGCTGACGATCGCGCTGAACCTGGGCGATACGGCGATCACCGTGCCGGCGAATGAGCCGGTCGCGGCGGTCGGCACCCCCGGCGACGCGGCGAGCGCCGCCGCGTGGATCGACCCGGCATGAGCGCGCTCCACGATCTCGCGCACGAAGCGGGTCTCCAGATCGACTGGACCGATGCCGGCGGTCAGGCGCAGCGGGTGTCGGACGATGCGCTGGCCGGCGTGCTGCGCGCGCTGGGCCATGACACCGCCAGCGATGCGGGTCTGACCGAGGCACGCGACCGGCTGGTGGCGGACCGGTCGGGCAGGGCGGCGTCGTTCGTGTCGGGCGATGTCGGGGAGCCGATCCCGCTGACCGGGATGGACGGCACCGGCGAACTGGTGCTGGACGATGGCGAGCGGCGTACGGTTATCATCGCGGGCGCGCTGCCCGCGATCGACCGGCCCGGCTATCATACGCTGACGATCGGCGATCACACGCTGACCGTCGCGGTGGCGCCGGCACGCTGCTTCATGGTCGGCGATGCCGCGCCCGGCCGGCGGCTGTGGGGACCGGCGGTGCAGATCCCCGCGCTGCGCGACGGTCGCGATACCGCGTTCGGCGATTTCGGCACGCTGGGCCACAGCGCGCGCGCCTTTGCGGCGGCGGGGGCGGATGCGATGGCGATCAGCCCGTTCCACGCGCTGTTCCCGGCCGATCCCGACCGGTTCAGCCCCTATGCGCCGTCGAGCCGGCTGTTCCTGAACATCCTGTACGGCGATCCGGGGCTGGTCGGCCTGCCCGTCACGGGCGAGGACGCGCCCGACCTGATCGAGTGGCAGGCGGCGATCCCGCAGCGGGTCGCGCATCTGCGTCGCGCCTTCGATGCGCGGACCGATGCGATCCGCGATGCGGTGGCGGCGTTCGCGGTCGAGGGGGGCGACGAACTGGTCCGCCATGCCCGTTTCGATGCGCTGCACGCGCATTTCTTCGGACAGGGCGCGCGGGGCTGGCAGGACTGGCCCGCTGCGTTCCGCGATCCGGCCGGCGAGGCGGTCGCCGCCTTCGCGCGGGATCATGCCGGGGATGTCGATTTCTACCTGTTCTGCCAATGGCTGGCCGATCGCAGTCTGGCCGAGGCGCAGGCGGCGGCGGTGGACAGGGGCATGCGGCTGGGGCTGATCGCCGATCTGGCGGTGGGGATGGATGCGGGTGGCAGCCATGCATGGAGCCGGCGCGACGACCTGATAACCGGTCTGTCGATCGGCGCGCCGCCCGACCTGCTGGGGCCGGACGGACAGAATTGGGGCATCACCGGCTTCTCCCCGCAGGCGCTGCAACGTACTGGCTTCGCGCCGTTCATCGCGACGATCCGGTCGGCGGTGCGCCACGCCGGCGGCATCCGCATCGATCATGCGATGGGGTTGCAACGCCTGTGGGTGGTGCCGGACGGCCGGCCTGCCAGCGAGGGGGCGTACCTCTCCTATCCGATCGACGACATGCTGCGTGTGCTGGCGATCGAATCGCAGGCGGCGCGGGCGATCGTGATTGGCGAGGATCTGGGCACCGTGCCGGAGGGGTTCCGCCCCCGGCTGGACGCGCGCGGCGTGCTGGGGATGCGGGTGATGCCGTTCGAAACCGACGGCGACCGGCTGAAACCGCCCGCATCGTATGACGCGCAGGCGGCGGCGATGACGGGCACGCACGACCTGTCGACCGTCGCCGGCTGGTGGCGGGGGCGCGATCTCGACCTGATCGACGAACTCGGCCGCTCGACCCGCAGCGAAAGCCGTGCCCATGCCGACGAACAGCGCGCGCGCGAGCGGACCGGCTGGTGGGACGGCTTCGTCGCCGCCGGCGTGGCGCACGAGCCGCAGCCCGATCCGGACGACGGCGCACTCGTGGCCGATGCCGCGCTCGGCTTCGTCGGGGTCACCCCGTGCGCGATCGCGGTGGTGCCGATGGAGGATGTGCTGGGCCTGATCGAACAGCCCAATTTGCCGGGCACCACCGACGAACACCCCAACTGGCGACGGCGGATGCCCGCCGACACCGGCGAGTTGCTGGGCCACGACGATGTCGCCGCCCGGATCGCCACGATCAACCAAGCGAGAACCGCATGACTCCGCGCGCCACCTACCGGTTGCAACTGCACAAGGACTTCACCTTCGCCGATGCGACGGCGATCGTGCCCTATCTGGACAAACTGGGCATCAGCCACGCCTATCTGTCGCCGGTCACCACCGCGACGAAGGGGTCGACGCACGGTTACGATGTGGTCGATCCGACCGCGATCAACCTCGAACTGGGCGGCGAGGCGGGGTTCCGGTCGTTCGTCGCCGCCTTGCGCGATCATGGCATGGGCGTCGTGATCGATATCGTCCCCAATCATATGGGCGTCGCGGGCGGTGAGAACGCGTGGTGGAACGACGTGCTGGCACGCGGCAAGGCCAGCGATCACGCCGATGTGTTCGACATCGACTGGCGCACCCCCGTGGTGCTGCCGGTACTGGGCGATCCGCTGCCCAAGGCGCTGGCGGACGGCGCGATCGCGGTCGAGGGGAACGAGATCGTCGCCTATGGCGAGCATCGCTTTCCGCTGCGGCCCGAGGATCACGGCATCGACGCGGTCGAGGGCGACGAACTGGTCGCGCTGCTCGATCGCCAGCATTACCGGCTGGCGTGGTGGCGCACCGCCGACGACGAACTCAACTGGCGGCGTTTCTTCACCGTCAACGAATTGGCGGGCGTGCGCGTCGGCAACGAGGCGGTGTTCGAGCGCACCCACGAGTTGTATTTCCGCCTGTGGCGCGAAGGGCTGATCGACGGCGTCCGCATCGATCATGTCGACGGGCTGACCGACCCGGTCGGCTATTGCCGCCGCCTGCGCGCCCGGTTCGAGGCGATGCCGCGCCCGGACGGCGTACCCGCGATCATCTGGATCGAGAAGATCCTTGGCGCGGGCGAGCCGCTGGCGACCGACTGGGGCGTCGATGGCACCAGCGGCTATGATTTCATGGAGGAGGTCGCAGGGCTGCTCCACGATCCCGCGGGCGAGGAACCGCTGGCGACCGCCTGGGCCGCGCTGAGCGGCCGGTCGGCGACGTTCGAACCGGAGGAATTGCAGGCGCGGCAGGACGAACTGGCGTGGCAGTTCGAGGGGCAGTTGCGTGGGTGCGTCCGCGCCTTCGTGAAACTGGCCGACAGCGATCCCCACAATGTCCTGACCGAGGCGATGCTGCGCCGCGCGACCGAGCGGCTGCTATGGGTGTTCCCGGTCTATCGCACCTACGGACTGGGCGATTCCGCGCCGGCCAGCGATGCCGCGATCCGGGCCAAGGCGCGTGAGCGGGTCGATGCGCTGATCCCGCCGGGCGAGGAATTCGTGGTCGACGCGGTGCTGGCCTGGCTGGCGGGCGAGGGACCGGGCGACCGCGATCTGGCGGCGGAGGCGGTGCGCCGCTTCCAGCAACTGTCCGCCCCCGTCGCGGCGAAGGGCGTGGAGGATACCGCCTTCTACCGGTACGGCCGGTTGCTGTCGCGCAACGATGTCGGCTTCGACGCCACCGTCTTCGCGCGCGGGATCGACGGGTTCCACGAGGCGATGGCGGCGCGGGCGCGGGACTGGCCGAGCGCGCTGCTCGCCACCGCGACGCACGATCACAAACGAGGCGAGGATGTGCGCGCAAGGCTGGCGGTGCTGAGTGAGGTGCCGGATTTGTGGCAGTCGCATGTCGCGCGCTGGAACGAACTGGCAGCGGCTGCACTGGAGGGCGTCGACCCGGCGGATGCGTACATGCTTTATCAGACGCTGTACGGCGCGTGGCCGGAAGGGCTGGCGACCGACGATGCCGCCGGGCTGTCGGCGTTCGCCGAGCGCGTCAACGCATGGCAGGAAAAGGCGCTGCGCGAGGGCAAGCTGCGCTCGTCATGGGAAGCGCCGCAGGAGGAGTATGAGGCGCGGTGCAAGACCCTGACCGAAACGCTGCTCGATCCGGCGCGATCGGCGGCTTTCCTTGCCGATCTGGCCGAACTGCATGATGCAACCGAAGCGGCAGCGCGCGCGAACACGCTGGCGCAGATGACGTTGCGGCTGACCGTGCCGGGCGTGCCCGATACCTATCAGGGGACGGAGATGCCCGACCTCAGCCTCGTCGATCCCGACAACCGGCGGCCGGTGGACTATGCCGCGCGCGAACGGGCACTGGCGGATGGCGGATCGCCGAAGCTGGCGCTGCTGGCGGAGTTGCTGGCGCTGCGCCGCGCGCATCCGGCGGTGTTCGCCGAAGGTGACTACCGGCCGTTGGCGGTATCGGGCGAGCGGGCCGGGCATGTCCTCGCCTTCGTCCGCACGGCCGGTGACGAGCGGCTGCTGGTCGCGGTGGGACTGCGGCTGGCGACGATGACGGAAGCCGGTTGGTGGGGCGACACGGCGCTTGATGTCGAGGGCGAGGCAACCTCGATCGCGGCGCTGTTCGGCGACCGGACCGTGGCGGCGCGTATCCTCTAACGTTCCGTCATTGCGAGCGTAGCGAAGCAATCCAGGGACCCGCGCGGAACACTGGATTGCTTCGCTACGCTCGCGATGACGGAGGTAGCGACAGGCGCTACGCCGCTGCCTGCTCTACCGGTCGGCCCGCCACCGTCAGCGCCTTCTCCACCGCGTGGCCGAGCGTGCCGACATAGGCGTCCGCCCCCAGCGCGCGTTGAATCTGGTCCTCGGTCAGCGCGGCCTCGCCTTCGGGCCATAGGCCGACGAGGATCGCGGCGTCGGGCGCTTCGCGGCGCAGGCGGCGGATCAGGTAGCGCAGGTGGCTGGGGGTGCCGCCGATCTCCAGATAGGACAGGCAGATCAGCCGTGCGCCGGTCAGGTCGACCCGCTCGGTGGCATCGCGGCCGGCGGCGGCATGGGGCACCCGCCGCACCCCGAAGCCACGCCGGCCGAGCAACTGCGCCAGCATCGCGGTGACCGCATCGTCCAGCACGCCGCGCCCGGCGATGCACACGATGCTGCGCGGATCGCGCCAGTCGTCCGGCGCATCGGGCATCGGCCCGGCGGGGGCCGTGTCGTCCGCCATCCCGCGCGGCTGCGGCATCGGATGGAGCGATCGGGCGGGGGTGGCGGTGGTGGCCGCGCCGTCGTCATGCTCCTCCAGTTCGGCGATCACCGTCAGCATCGATCCCACGATCCGCTTCGCCCCGTCATGATCGATCGCGCCGCGCCGGGCATCCTCCGCCGCCAGCTTCAGGCCGCCCAGCGCCACCTCGTCATAATAGGTGGTCAGCGAACGGTCGGTCAGCAGCGCCTCGGCCTGTTCCAGCGCCTCCTCCGGATCGGCGGCGAGCATCCGCTGATAGAAGCTTTCGACCGGGGTGAGCGCGGGCTGGTCGCCGAGCAGGATGTCGACGAATTCCAGCGCGGGCACATGCCGGCCCAGCACCACGAGGCACAGCGTCAGCGGCATCGACAGGACGAGGCCGACCGGCCCCCATATCCAGGTCCAGAACACCGCCGCCACCACCACCGACAGCGGCGACAGCCCGGTCGAGTGGCCATAGAGCAGCGGCTCGACCACATAACCGACCAGCGGCTCGACCACCGCGAACAGGATCGCCACCGCGATCACCATGCCCCAGCCGGGATCGACCCCCGCCGCCAGCGCCAGCGGCAGCGCCGCGCCGAGCAGCGCGCCGATATAGGGCACGAAGCGCAGGATGCCCGCAAGGATACCCCATAACGCGGGCACCGGCAGCCCGATCGCCCACAGCCCGATCGCGATCACGGTGCCGAAGCTGGCGTTCACCGCCAGCTGCGACAGGAAATACTTGCTCAATCGCGCGCCGGCATCGTCCATCGCCAGCGTGGTGCGGTGCAGGTCCGACGATCCGAACACGCGGATCAGGCGGTCGCGCAGGTCCTCCTTCTGCATCAGGATGAAGATCGCGACGACCAGCACGATCACGAACGTCTCGAACGGGGCCAGCACCGGCCCCAGCACCTGCCCGGCGACGTTCAGGGCATCGGGCTGTTCCTCCGCGATGCGGACGGGCACCGGCGCGCGGGCGCGGCTGGCCAGCACGCGTTCGGTATTGGTCTGGGGCGGGCCGGCGACCGGCGCGGCGGCGGGGGACCGGTCGTGCGTGAAGAAGGCGGCGCGGTCGGCGGCGAATTTCTTGGCGCCGTCGATCTTGTCGCTGATCGTGCGGGCATAGCGCGGCGCGTCGCCGACCAGCGAGGCGCCCTGCATCCCGACGATCGTGCCGACTCCGCCGAGCAGCCCCAGCGCGACCAGTACCGACACCATCACCGCCAGCGCCTTGGGCGCGCGCAGGCGGCGCAGCGCGGCGAC
The DNA here is from genome assembly GCF_014841615.1 of Sphingomonas sp. CFBP 8760. Classification (GTDB taxonomy): domain Bacteria; phylum Pseudomonadota; class Alphaproteobacteria; order Sphingomonadales; family Sphingomonadaceae; genus Sphingomonas. The sequence goes on from NZ_JACYUG010000003.1 coordinate 153,261, forward strand.
GATGGGCGACAGGACGAACGACAGCAGGATCGCCAGCGTGATCGGGATCAGCACGTCCTTGGCGAAGAACAGCCCGGCGATCACCACCACGCCCACCGCCAGCCCGAGCAGGCCGTCGCGCCCCGGCACCTGCGCGGGCGTGACCTGCGCCGGCCCCGGTCGCCGCGTCGGGGCGATAAGTGTTTGATCGGCCTTGGCCATGTGGCAGTCCCCTTCGAAGTCGCGTCGACGATTCGATCGGGCTTCATCGGTCGGAACGTCGGCTGCGACCCGGTCGTTCCGGAAGCATGACGAACGAAACGCCGAGAGCGGCAGATGATGGGACCAGCGGTGCGGCACGGGAGCCGGGCCATGCCGTGCACAACCCCTGGGCGATCCCCGCCAAGGGGTGGAAGGCGATCCTCATGCGGACCTGGCGCGAGGCGGGGGAGGACAATATCGGCCTGATCGCGGCGGGCGTCGCCTTCTACGCCTTCCTGTCGATCGTGCCGCTGCTGGGGGCGATCGTGCTGATCTACGGCATCGTCGCCGATCCCTCGACCGTCAGCGCCAACGTCGCGACGCTGACCGGGGTGATGCCGCGGCAGGTGGCGGCGATGATCGGCGAGCAGCTGTTGCAGGTCGTGACCACGTCGAAGGACGCCAAGGGCTTCGGCCTGGTCCTGGCGCTGGGGCTGGCGCTGTACGGCGCGATGCGCGGGGCGGAGGCGGTCGTGACCGCATTGAACGTCGCGTATGAGGAGCATGAGGATCGCGGCTTCGTGAAGCAGAAGCTGCTGGCGCTGGGGGTGACGCTGGGCGCGGTGGTCGTCGCGCTGGCGGCGATCCTGTCGGTGGCGATGATGGCGTTCCTCGATTCGCTGATTCCCGGTGCGCCGCCGGCGGTGCTGGTGCTGACCCGGCTGGTCTCCTACCTGATCCTGGCGGGTCTGGGCGCGGCGGGGGCGGCGACGCTCTATCGCTACGGTCCCGACCGGGCACATGCGAAATGGGCATGGCTGACGCCGGGATCGGTGGGGGCAACGCTGATCTGGATCGCGATGACGGTGGGGTTCGGATTCTACGTCGCCAATTTCGGCAGTTACGACGCGACCTACGGATCGCTGGGTGCGATCGTGGTGATGCTGACCTGGCTGTCGCTGTCCGCCTATGTCTTCCTGCTGGGGGCGGAGCTCAATTCCGAACTGGAACGACAGACCGATGTCGACACCACCACCGGCCCCGCGCGTCCGCCGGGCGAACGCGGTGCGACGGTGGCGAACGATGCGGCGGGTGCGTCGCGCCCGTCCACTCCGATCTCGCCGGTCTGGATCGGCGTGGCGGGGCTGGCGGCGTTTCGCGGCGGCAGGGTGATCGGCGTCGCGCTGATCGGCACCGCGATCGCGCTTGGCTGGCGCGGAAAACGCTGATCCGGCACAATTGTGCGACAATTGCCTGATAGCGGCTCGCTCCATCAGGGAGAGAGACGTGATGAAGGCGATCGGGTTGATGGTGGCGGCGGGCGTGATGCCGGTGGCGGCGATGGCGCAACAGGCGCCCGGTACGCCGGCCACTGCGCAGGACGCGACGCCGGCGACCACCGCCGGCACGACCGACAGCGGCGGCGGCACGGCTGAGGACGCGGGCGGCGAGGAGGAGATCACCGTCACCGGCACCCGCCAGGCAGGATCGGTGGTCGGCGATATCCCGCCCGACCAGACCCTGAACGCGGCGGACATCCGCTCCTACGGCGTCAGTTCGGTCAGCGACCTGCTGGCCGAACTGGAGCCGCAGACCCGCAGCGGCCGGGGCGGCCCGCCCGTGGTGCTGCTGAACGGCAAGCGCATCTCCGGCTTCCGCGAGATCCGCGACATCCCGACCGAGGCGATCCAGCGCGTCGAGATCCTGCCCGAGGAGGTCGCGCTGAAATACGGCTATCAGGCCGACCAGCGCGTGGTGAATTTCGTGCTCCGCCGCCGGTTCCGCGCATTGACCGCCGAAGCGGCCGACCGTCAGTCGACCGATGGCGGGCGCAACACACCCGAGGCGGAGATGGACCTGCTGCGTATCCGCAACGACGTCCGCACCAACCTGCACCTGGAATATCAGCAGAGTTCGTCGCTGCTGGAATCGCAGCGCGATATCCTCGCCGCGACCAGCGACGATTCCGCCAACCCCGGGTTCGATCAGCGCGCATTCCGCACCCTGTCGCCGCAAAGCCGCAACCTCAACGTCAATGGCGTCTATGCGCGCCCGTTCCTCGGCACCTCCGCCTCGATCAACGGCAGTATCGAGGCGACCGAATCGACCGGGTTGTTCGGCCTGCCGGTGGTGTCGTTGACGGTGCCGGCCGGCGGCCCGTTCGCGGCGGGCACGGTGACGCGCCGGGTCGAGGATGCCGATCCGCTCCGCCAGCGCCGTACCGGCGTGACCGCGCATCTGGGTACGACGCTGAACGGTGAATTCGGGCGGTGGCGCTGGTCGTTCACCGGCAACTACGACCGGGACGAGACCCGGACCCGTACCGATACCGGGCTGGATACGACCGCCGTCCAGACGCGGCTGACCGCACTCGACCCCACGCTCGATCCCCGCACCGTCGCCACCGCCGGTCTGTTCGGGCCGTTGTTGCAGAACCGGGCACGATCGGTGTCGTCGCAGGGCGGCGGCGACATGCTGGTCAACGGCACGCTGTTCGAACTGCCGGCGGGATCGGTGTCGACCAGTTTCCGGATCGGCGCCAGCACCAGCGAGTTCGATTCACGATCGACCCGGCTGGGCACGACGACCACCGGCAGCATCTCGCGCGATATCGTCAACGGGCAGGCCAATATCGACCTGCCGATCGCCAACCGCACGCGTGGCGGGCTGGAGGCGCTCGGCTCGCTGTCCGCGAACCTCAACCTGGGCGTCGACCGGCTGTCGGATTTCGGCACGCTGGTCAGCACCGGCTACGGGCTCAACTGGTCGCCGATCGAGGGGCTGCGGCTGATCGGATCGGTCACCGATCAGGAACAGGCGCCGACCGCGCAGCAACTGGGCGGGCCGACCGTCATCACCCCCAACGCCCGCGTGTTCGACTATGTCCGCGGCACCACCGCGACGGTGACGACGATCAGCGGCGGCAACCCGCTGCTATCGAGCAACGAGCGGCACATCGAGCGGCTGGGGCTGACGCTGAAGCCATGGACGCAGCGTGATCTCGTCCTGACCGCCAGCTATACGCGGACCAAGACCGACGATGCGGTGCGCAACTTTCCCGCCGCGATCGCCTCGATCGAGCAGGCGTTTCCGGATCGGGTGGTGCGCGATGCGTCGGGTCAGTTGCTGCGGCTCGACACGCGGCCGATCAACTTCGCGCGGCTGAACGAATCCGAACTGCGCTGGGGCTTCAACTTCTCGAAGCCGCTCCAGTCGAAGGTGCAGCGCGAACTGGCGGCGTTCCGCGCCGGCACCGGTCCCAATCCGTTCGCCGGCATGACCCCGCCCGGCGGGGCGCGGCGGCCGGAGGGCGCGCCACCGGTGGCCAACGCAGCGGGTGGCGAGCGGCCGGCACCCCCGGGCGGCGGTGCCGGCGCGCCGCGTGGCCCGGGTGGCTTTGGCGGCCGCGGTGCCGGGGGTGGTGGCGGACGGCTCAATTTCGCCGTCTATCACACCTGGCATATCACCAACCGCGTGCTGATCGCGGAGAACGGCCCGTCGCTCGACCTGTTGAACGGCGATGCGATCACCGCGACGGGCGGCCAGCCGCGACACGAACTGGAAGGGCAGGCGGGCTACACCAACAACGGGCTGGGTGTCCGACTCTCGGTGAATTACCGCAGCCCGACCGAGGTGCGGACGCTGGCGAGCACCGACGACCTGCGCTTTTCCGACCTGACGACCGCCAATCTGCGGTTCTTCGTCGATTTCGGCGGGCGGATCGACTGGGTGCGGGCGCACCCGTGGCTGCGCGGCGCCCGCGTGGCGTTCGAGGTCAGCAACGTGTTCAACCAGCGCCAGCGCGTGACCGACGGCACCGGCACGACGCCGGTCAGCTACCAGCCCGACTATCTGGACCCGGTCGGCCGCACGGTGCGGCTGTCGATCCGCAAGCTGTTCTTCTGACCGCTTGGAAGCCGTCATCGCGAGCGTGGTGAGGCAATCCAGGGCATGATGACGTGAAACCCACCCTGCCGTCATTGCGAGCGTAGCGAAGCAATCTAGGGCGTCACGCGCTGGGCTCTGGATTGCTTCGCTACGCTCGCAATGACGGAAACAGGATGCCTGATGCCGCTGGCGTCAGGCGGGACGGATCAATGCGCGTGGCGGTGTTTCACCTTGTGGACCACGACCGCGATCACGCCCCCGACGATCAGGCCGACGATACCCGATCCGATCGCGGTGACGATCCAGGCCAGCACGCCGTGCAAGCCCGGCACCGCGCCCGCCACCGCTTCCGCGGCGTGATGGATGACGTGTTCCGGCCCGGCCCAGCCCAGCCCGGCAAGCCCGTGGACGATGATGCCGCCGCCGACCCAGATCATCGCGGCGGTGCCGATCGTCGCCAGCGCGGTCATGATGACGGGCATCGCCTTCACCATCCCCCGGCCCAGCGCCTGCGCGGCGGCGGACGGCCGTTTGGCGAGGTGGAGGCCGATATCGTCCAGCTTCACGATGATCGCCACCGCGCCATAAACGCCCGCGGTGATGGCGAGCGCGACCAGGGCCAGCGCCACCGCCTGCGCGACGATGCTGGTGCCCGCGACTTCGGCCAGCGCGATCGCCATGATCTCGGCGGACAGGATGAAGTCGGTGCGGACCGCGCCCGATACCTTCTGTTTTTCGAGTTCGGCCGGCGTCGTCGCCTCGGCCGCCGCATCCTCGGCGGCGTGATGGCCGGAGATCGCCTCCCATGCCTTTTCCGCACCCTCGAACGACAGATAGGCCCCGCCCACCATCAGCAGCGGTGTCAGCGCCCAGGGGGCGAACGCGCTGAGCAGCAGCGCGACCGGCAACAGGATCAGCAGCTTGTTGCGGATCGATCCCAATGCGATCTTGCCGATGATCGGCAGTTCGCGCGCCGGACTGAGCCCGACGACATAGCGCGGGGTGACCGCGGTATCGTCGATCACCACACCGACCGCCTTGGTCCCCGCACGCCCCGCCGCCGCGCCGACATCGTCGAGCGATGCCGCCGCCAGCCGCGTGATCCCGGCAATGTCATCCAGCAGCGCGGCCAAACCCGATGGCATATCATTCTCCCCAGCAATCGATGCCCGTCTGTGCGCTGGCCGCGACGGTGGCAATCCCCCGCCGCAAAAGGCATGCAACGGACACCACTCCCGTTCCGTCATTGCGAGCGTAGAGAAGCAATCGAGTCCTCTGCGCATGACGCCCTAGATTGCTGCGCTACGCTCGCAATGACGGCGGGATTCGTATCATGTCGTTGCACCCTGGGCGGGGCGATGATCCTCCACCGTCACCGGCTGCACCGACGGATAGGGCATCACCAGCGTGCCGTCGGGCGCGGCGGTGAAGGTGGTCTGGGTCGGGTAGGGGATCGATATCCCCTCCGCCGCGAAGCGCCGCAGCAGCGACACCATGATCCGGTCGCGGGTGGCGTGCGCGGTCGGCCAGTCGTCGCCGGGCACGTCGAACTGCAACGCGAAGTCGAGCGAACTGGCGCCGAAGCTCTCGAACCCGGCACGCGCCACCTTGCCGCCTTCGCCCTCGACGATCTCGGTCAGGATGGCGGGGATGCGCGCCAGCGTGTCGGGCGGGGTTTCGTAGGCGACGCCGATCGTGAAGGGCACGCGGACGTGGTCGCGGTTGGAGATGTTCTGGATCTCCTTGTCGAGCAACTGCCGGTTGGAGATCACCCGCATCTCGCCCCCGAACGAGCGGATGCGCGTCGATTTCAGCCCGATCGATTCGATCACGCCCGTCGTCGTGTCGTACGACACCTTGTCGCCGCGCCGGAACGGGCGGTCGAAGATGATCGCCAGCGCCGCGAACAGGTCCGCGAAGATACCCTGCGCGGCAAGGCCGATCGCGATGCCGCCGACACCCAGACCGGCGACGAGGCCGGTGACGTTCACCCCGACATTGTCCAGCACCACGACCAGCGCGATCGCGAACAGCGCGACGGTGACAAGCAGCCGGATCAGCCCCATCGCCGATAACAGCGCCTCGCCCGCATAATGCGCAGACTGGGTGCGATGCTCGATCGCGCCGAGGATGATCTCGCGCGCCCAGCTGGCCGCCTGAAAGACCGAGGCGACCGTCCACAGGAAATTGACCGTCGTATCGATCTGCGACGGCGCGCCGGCATAGCCGACCACCAGTTTGGCGGCGAGCATCAGGATGAAGAAATTGCCCGTCTTCACCAGCGCCCGGCCGATGATCGATGCCCAGCCGGCCCGCCCCTGCGGATCGCGCACCGCCAGCCGCCCGGCCAGCCGGCGCGCGCCGTGCAGCGCGACGACGATGGTCGCACCGATCGCGAAGGCGATCAGAATCTGTAGCCAGTGGGTGTGCAGCCATTCACCGCTGGCGGCGACGATCCCGCGGGTCTGGACGGCGATGTCGCCGGCGTCGAACAACGGCTCCTGCGCGTTGGCGGCGGTGGTAGTGGACATGGGTGAGACTCTTCAGGCGGCTTTGGCGAGCGTGGCGGTTACGGCGGCGGGGGTGCCCGCCTCCAGAAAGGCGATCAGCCCGCATTCGCAGCGGGACATGTAGCGTTTGGCGCGGGGCAGGCGCAGCGCCTGGCGGAACGCGGACTGCCCCTTCTTCACGAGGCCGATCAGCGCGGGGTGGACATAGCTTTTGCGCGCGATCGCGGGCGTGTTGCCGAGACGCTCGACCACGGGTTCCAGCATCGCCTTCAGGCTGAGATCGCGTTCGGCATGGGCCAGCGCCTCGAACGCCGCGACGCTAGCGCCCCAGGTGCGGAAATGCTTGGCGGTGAAATCCTGCCCGCTCGCGCGCCGGATATAGTCGTTGACGTCGGAGGAACTGACCGGGTGCGCCGCCCCCTCCGTATCGACCCAGGCGAACAGATGCTGTTCGTCCAAATCCTGCATCTTCTTCACGGTGCGGGCGAGCGACCGGTCGGTCACCGCCATGTCGCGCTCCTTGCCCGATTTGCCCTTGTAGCGCAGCCGCAGCGTCGCGCCCTTCACCTCGCCGTGCCGCTTGCGCAGCGTCGTCGCGCCGAAACTGCGGTTGGTGGCGGCATAGGCCTCGTTGCCGACGCGGATATGGCCGATGTCGAGCAGGCGGACGACGGCGGCGATCGCCCGGTCGCGGGTCAGCCCATGCTCGTGCAGGTCGACGTCGATGCGGCGGCGGATTTTGGGCAGGGCATGGCCGAAATCGGCACAGCGTTCGTATTTCGCCGCTTCCTGCGCCTCGCGGAAACCGGTGTGATAACGATATTGTTTGCGACCCTTTTCATCCCAGCCGACCGCCTGGATATGGCCGTTGGGGTTCGGGTTGAACCATGCATCGCCGTAAGCGGGGGGCAGGCCGATCGCGTTCAGCCGGTCGATCTCGTCACGGTCGGCGATCCGGTCGCCGTCCGGCCGGTGATAGGCCCATCCGTCGCGCCATTTGCGGCGGGTGATCCCCGGTTTAGAGTCGTCCGCATACACGATCCGCGCGGCCATCGGTGCTCCTTCGCTTCGACCGGGCCAATGCGCGGGCGGCTGGCTTCGTTCCGGCGATGCGCCGGAACAGGCGACCCCGGCGGTGGGTTGAAGCCACTCACCTATTGCTGGAGTGCCCCATGGCCGATCTATCCAACGCCCGCGTGCTGATGCTGGCCGCCGACGGTTTCGAAACGGTGGAACTGTTCGAACCCCGCCGCGCGCTGGAAGCGGCGGGGGCGACCGTCACGCTCGCCTCGATCCGCCTCGACCCCATCCAGGGGATGGAGCAGGACCTGAACAAGGCCGAGACCGCGACCCCGGACCTGACGCTGGAGCAGGTCGATACCGACGATTACGACGCGCTGGTGCTGCCCGGCGGCACCTGCAACCCGGACAAGCTGCGGCTGGAAGAGCGCGCGGTCGAGATCGTCGCGGAGTTCATGGAGGACGACAAGATCGTCGCTGCGATCTGCCATGGCCCATGGCTGCTGGTCGAGGCGGACGTGGTCGATGGGCGCACGCTGACCGGCTATCCATCCATCCGCACCGATCTGGAGAATGCCGGGGCCAAGGTGGTGGACCGCGAGGTGGTGGTCGACGGCAACCTCATCACCAGCCGCAATCCGGACGATCTGCCCGCCTTCAACCGCGCGATCATCGACGCGCTGGTCGAGGAACTGGCCGACGAGCCCGCCTGACGCCGTTCCCCGATGATGGCGATAAATGTGAATTTGGCAGTCAACAGAAATGCGGTATAACGACATCTACCAGCGGCTGGTTGAAGCCGTTCGTTAGGCTGATCGTATGACCCGACCCGCCCGTGCCCGATATATCCGCTGGTTACCGGCCGCAGGGGCCGTAGCGGGGGCGGGTGGCGGTGCGATGGGTATCGTGGCCATGCCGCCGGCTTCGCTGGATGACATGATCCGTATCGTGGGGCTGGCGGGTCTGCCCGACCGAACGACGCTGGCGATCGTCGCGGCCGTCATCGTAGGTGCGGTATGCTGGGCGGTGCTGTACCTGCTATGGGGCAGGGGTGGCGTGTTCGATCCCGCCCGGCGTGGACGACCGATCGCGCCGCCACGCCGACTGGCGCACCGGCTCGCCGCCCAGCCACGGCCGCGCGCGCAATGGCCGATCGCGGCGGTCGATATTCCCGCCCCAACCCCCAGGGCGCGGCCCTTGCCTGCCGACCTCAATCAGCCCCTGTCGGCGTTCGATCCGAACTCGATCCCCTCGGTGTCGTTCGAGTCGATTCGTCGCCGGGGCCTGCGGCCGGAAAGCTGATCCGCAAAACCGCTTGCCGCGTTTCGAACCTTTGGTATGCTCGGTGGAACAAGAACACCGGGAGAGATCATGGCCGTCCCCCTCGACGCCGCCGTATCGGATGCGGGCGCTTCGCCCCATGCCTCGCGTTATGCCTGGTACGTCCTGGGCATCCTGTTCCTGGTCTATGTCCTCAACTTCGTTGACCGGCAGATCATCTCGATCCTGGCGGAGGATATCAAGCGCGACCTGAACCTGCGCGACGAGGATCTGGGCTTCCTCTACGGCACCGCGTTCGGCGTCTTCTATTCGCTGTTCGGCATCCCGTTGGGGCGACTGGCGGACAATTGGCATCGCGGGCGGCTGATGGTGATCGGGCTGGCGCTGTGGTCGACGATGACCGCCTTGTCGGGCCTGTCGCGATCGGGCGGCGATCTCGCCGCCGCACGGATCGGCGTCGGCATCGGCGAGGCGACGGCCAGCCCCTCCGCCTATTCGCTGATCTCCGACTGGTTTCCCAAGCGGCTGCGCGCCACCGCGCTGTCGATCTATTCGGCCGGCCTGTATGTCGGGGGCGGCGTGTCGCTGTTCATCGGCGGGCTGATCGTCCAGAACTGGAACCGGACATGGCCGACCGGCGGGCCGTTCGGGCTGGTCGGCTGGCAGGCGGCGTTCATGGCGGTGGGTATCCCCGGCCTGATCGTCGCGCTGTGGATCGCCACGCTGCGCGAACCGGTGCGCGGCGCGGTGGAGGGACTGCCTCCGCCCGCCCCGCATCCCGCGCCGTTCCGCGCGTTCGGCGCCGAACTCGTCACGATCATCCCGCCACTGACGCTGATCGGCGCATGGGCGGGCGGCGTGCGGGCGCTGGCGGTCAACCTGCTGGCGGCCGGCATCACCGTCGCCGTGGTATCGGGCCTGATCGCCATCGGTGAGCCATGGCCGCAATGGACCGCGGTCGGGATCGGGGCCTATGCCGTCTTCTCATGGGCCTGCGCGTTGCGGCGGCGCGACCCTGCCGCGTTCGCGCTGATCGTCGGGACGCCAGCCTTCATCTGCACCGTGGTCGCCTATGGCCTGAATGCTTTCCTCGCCTATGCCGCCAGTTTCTGGGCCGCGCCCTATGCGCTGCGCGTGCTGGGCGCGTCGCCTGCCACCGCCGGTTTCTATATCGGCGGCACCGGTGCGCTGGCGGGGTTTCTGGGCGTGACGCTGGGCGGGATGATCGCGGACCGGTTGCGGGCGCGCCATCCGGCGGGGCGGCTGATCGTGGTGATCTTCGGCGCGGTGGTCCCGGTCCCTTTCCTGGTGATGGCGTTCACCGCGTCGAGCACCGCAATGCTTTATCCGATGTTGTTCCTGGCGCAGATCACCGCCAGTTGCGCATTGGGATCGGCCGCCGCGACGACGCAGGATCTGGTGCTGCCCCGGATGCGCGGGACTGCGACCGCGACCTTTTTCATCGGCACGACCCTGCTAGGGCTGGCGCTAGGCCCCTATCTGGCCGGGCGGGTGTCGTCGCTGTCGGGCAGTCTGTCGACCGGGATGCTGTCGCTGTTGCTCAGCGTGCCGATCACGCTGGCCGCCGCGATCGCCGCCTATCGTCTCGTCCCCGCCGCCGAGGCCACGCGCGAGGCGCGGGCACGGGCGGCAGGGGAAGTTATATAGGATCAGCTCTGGCGGAAGACGCCGCAGACGATCCGGCCACCACTGTTGCCGGACGGGTCGGTCTTCAGATCGTCCGGATTGGCGTGGACGACCATCGCCGATCCATCCGCATCCAGCACGCCGTCGATCGTCGCGCCCGGCACCGTCACGCCCAACGTGCCGCGCCCGTCGGTGCCGACGATCAGGTTCGGCAGATCGCCGTTATGCGGACCCTGCGGGTTCATCGTCCCGTGCTGCGTGCCGGCCGGGTTCCAGTGCGCGCCGGCGGTGGTGAAATCGGGCGCATCGCAGCGGCCGACCATGTGGACATGGGCACCATGCGTGCCGGGGGGCATCGTCTTGCCGTCGATCGTGAAGCGCACGCCGCCGCCGACCTCGGTCGCGGTCGCCCGTCCGACATCGGCTCCCGCCGCGGTGCGCAGCAGCGCGACGGCGGTGCGGCCGCCGGGAACCTGCTCGCCCATCTCCACCTTGCCGGCGTCGTCGCGCTGACAGCCGGCCAGTGCCAGCGCCGCCAGCCCGATCGCCATGCCCGTCGTCATCGTCCGCATCGTCTTCTCCCCGTCTCAGATATCGTACCGATGCGAACCAGCGGTGGTCGCCCCGGTTCCCAGCGGCCAGCGCGCCACCGTTTCATAGGCGGCACCGCCGCGCGCCAGATGGCTGCGATAGAGGATCAGGTGCGGCAGCACGAACGGTTCGCTGGCCAGGGCGGCATGGCGGGCGAGCCATGCGTCCAGCGCCGGCCCCGCACCGGCCGATCGCGCCAGCCGCGCGACGGTGACGTGCGGGTGATATCGCCGTCGCTCCGGCGGCAGCCCCGCCTGCGCGCACGCTCGCTCGACCCGCGCATGAAGGTCCGCCAGCACCGCCGCAGGCGCGATGCCCGCCCATAGCGTATCGGCCCGGCCACGCTGCCCGAACGATCCGACCCCCGCCAATGCGACGACCGGCGCGGCGGGCAGGTGGACGTGGCCCAGCGCGGCGGCGAGGTCTTCCGCCTGCGGCCTTTCCACCTCGCCGACGAAGCGCAGCGTCAGGTGCAATTGCTCGTCATCCTGCCAGCGCGCCGCCGGCACGCCGTCCATCAGGTCGAACAATATCTCGCGGATCGGCGGCGGCGGGCGCAGCGCGATGAACAAGCGCATCATGACAGCGTTGTTAACACCGATACGGCCAAACCGCACGACCGCTTTCGCTTGAAAACGGCAGGGGCAAGGGCGATATTGCAACCAGTCGGCATATGGCCGGCACCAAGGAGATTTCTTCAGATGGCAAACTGGTCTGATCCTCGGCCCACCGCCGCGCCGTTCGGGACGACGCGCGCGCGGGCGGGTGACGCGGCCTATGACGCGGGTCTGCGTTCATACATGCTGTCCGTGTACAACTACATGGCGTCGGGCGTGCTGCTGACGGGTATCGTCGCGCTGCTGTTCGCGACGAGCGGCTATGCGGAGACGGTGTTCACGCAGCCCGGCATCCTGAAATACGTCATCATGTTCTCGCCGCTGGCGATCGTGTTCGCGATGAGCTTCGGTCAGGGCCGGATGTCGACCGGCACGATGCAGGCGATGTTCTGGGGCTTCGCGGTCCTGATGGGCCTGTCGCTTTCGACGATCTTCCTGCAGTACAGCCCGGTGGCGATCGCTCAGGCGTTCTTCGCGACTTCGGCCGGGTTCGTGGCGCTTAGCCTCTATGGCTATACGACGAAGAAGGACCTGTCGGCGTTCGGCACGTTCCTGATCATCGGCGTCGTCGGCCTGCTCGTCGCCAGCGTCATCAACATGTTCGTGCAGTCCGGGCCGCTCGGCATGCTCATCAGCGCGGTCGGCGTGCTGCTGTTCGCGGGGCTGACCGCCTATGACACGCAGCGTACCAAGAGCCTGTATGCGCAGGTCGCCGGTACCGACATGCAGGGCAAGGTCGTCATCATGTCGGCCCTCAGCCTGTATCTCGACTTCATCAACATGTTCCTGTTCATCCTGCGTCTGTTCGGCGCCAGCCGCGACTGATCGGATGATGGACTGATATCGGGAGGCTCGGCGGGCGACCGCCGGGCCTCTTTTCTTATGTGCCCGATCTTCGCCGCCTCCGACCAAGGAATCCCCGATGCCCGTCCGTCTGGCGATCGAAGCCGACCTGGATTACTGGCTACCCGAACCCGCCGACATATTGCTGCAGCTGGAGGCAGCGGCGTTGCCCGATCAGCGACTGGACAGTCGTTCGCTGACGGTCTGGTCCGATCATCCGATCGCCGCGACCGACGGTGACGAGGGGATGGGCCAGCGTTGCTGGGCGCGCACGCAGTACCGGTTGATGGCGCAGTACCGCGCGACCGTGACGGTCGACCGGGTCGCGGTCGATATCGCGGCGCTGCCGCCTACCCCCCCGCGGGCGCTGCCCGGCGCGGTGATCCCCTATCTGTTGCCGAGCCGCTACTGCCAGTCCGACCGGCTGGAGGGCTTCGTGCGGCGTGAGTTCGGTGGTTTGAGTGGCGGCGCGATGGCGCAGGCGCTGCTGGAATGGACCAGGGGTGCGCTGATCTATCGCTCCGGCGTCAGTCAGGGGGATACGACCGCGCTCGACACCTTCGCCAGCCGGATGGGGGTGTGCCGCGATTATGCGCATCTGCTGGTGTCGCTGGCGCGGGCGGCGGAAATCCCCGCCCGCTGCGTCGGCGCCTATGCGCCCGGGGTGGAGCCGCCCGATTTCCATGCCGTGGTCGAACTGTGGCTGGATGGTGCATGGCGGCTGGTCGATCCGACCGGTATGGCGCGGGTGGAGGAGATCGTCCGCATCTGCGTCGGCCGGGATGCCACCGATATCGCGTTCATGACCGTATTCGGCACCGCCTTCTTCCAGGCGCAACGGGTGACGGTGCATCACTTGGACGGTTGAGAGGAACGGGGGCGTCCTCCGATCGTTTTCGAGCGGTAACGATTTGAAAGGACGCCAAGATGACCGACATCGACGACCGCGCGCTCGACAGCCTGTCCGTGGCCCCCGCCGACGACGAACGCGAAGGCCGCAGCCCCCGTCAGGACGCGGGGCAGGACAAGTCGATCGCCAAGCGCCTCCAGAAGAACCCCGACAGCATCGACGCCCGACTGGACAACGGGCTGGACGAAACGATGGACGGCAGCGATCCCGTCGCGATTTCCGAGCCCAACGGGCGCGGCGATTTCGTGCCGTCATCGGGTTATGACGAGGCGGAAAAGCCCGCCGACAAGTGATCGTCCGGACGCGGGGCCGCATATCGCGGCCCCGCGTCACTCGGCTCGTCGCATCGCATGTTGCAGCGCAACCGGTTTCGTCGTTCCCTGTGATTCGCCGGGTGAGCGGACCGGAAGGCTGGTGTTAACCATTCTTGCGGCACGATCCCCCCGGTTGATGCAACCAGTGGGCGGGGTGATGCGATGGGATCGAGGAAGAGACCGGCCGAAGGCGCGATGACATTGGCCGAGATGAAGGAATTCGCCAGCTTTCCCGCAGCGACCCAGCGATATATCCGCCGGTCGCTCGATATCGGACTCGACCGTGACGATGCCATGACCCGCTGGTCGCGCGACGTGGTGGAAGCGGCCAGCATCCGCGCGCAGGCCCGCCTGTACCGTTCGCTCCCGGCGCTGCGCGAACTGGTACCCGAGGATAGCGGGCTCGACTCGATCGAACCGTTCATCGCGCCACTCATCACCATCGTCGCCTTCGATCTGGGGCAGGGGCGATTGCCGAGCTTCTCCGCCGCGCGCTTCCTGTACGAACGACTGGTCGGGGCCGAGGTACGGCCATGGCTACCCGCCGCCTTCTGCGCGGCGGCGGCGCTGCCGCACCTGCATCCCGAACTGCGGCGCAAACTGCTCCAGTCGATCAGCGAAGCGGCGGCGACGGCATCGGGCTGGTCGAACCGTCAGCCGGCCTTCTTCCCCTATTGGGTGGAAAAGGTGGACACGGGGCAATCACTGGCGAACTGACCGCCGCCGTGAAGTCGGGGATCAGCGACAGGCGCGCCAGCCCATCGCCCCCCGCGCCGCCTGATCGAGGTGGAGGTGGTCGCGGTGCGCCGCGTTGTAATCGGGCGACAGCGTCGTCGCGAACAGGTCGCACGCGCCGTCGCGCACCTTGTGCAGGAACCGCGCCTTCGCGTCGTCGCCGCGCCAGTCGCCCACCACGCTGATCCGCCGGCCATCGGCCAGCCGGAACCCTGCGATGTCGACCGCGTCGGCCGTAGCATGTTCGCTCCAGTTGCCGGCGTCGCGGCCATAGAGGCGACGGCAGCTATAGCTGCCGAAATGATCGATCCGCGTCACCCGTGAACCGAGCAGTTGCTCGGCGGCCGGCTGGACGACATGCCATTCCCACGTCGCCAGCGCCGCGGCGACCGGGCAGGCAACCCCTAGCCCGGCGGGGGCGAAGTCGATCCGTCGCGATCCCCCGGCCGTGAAGCGCACGCCATCCGCGTAACCGCATTGCCCCTCTCCCGATCGGGGCGGCAGCGCGGTGTAACGAACCCCCGCGCGGTCGAGCAGCACGCGGCAGGCGGGAAAATCATCGGTCAGGGCGGTCAGCTTGCGGCCGGTGAACAGCCCGATCGGCCGACCCAGGTCGAGCGCCGTCCACGGCAGATCCTGCGGCCGGCCGCGCAGCATCGCCCAGCCGACGAACAGCAGCGCCAGCGCGATACCGCCCCACACCAGCAGGCCGGCGATCCGCCGCACGCCGCGCATCAGCCGCGTACCACGTTACCGAGCGGTTCGGCGGTGACCGGATAGCCGCATCCCGCCGGGATGCAGAGATGATCGATATCGCCGCGTCGTTCGATATAGGGCACGATCATGGTCACCGGATACGCCCCGGCATCGGCGACCGCCGCCGCGAACGACCCGAACTGCGCCAGCCGTTCCAGATTGCGCCGGGTGGGGTAGATCAGCGTCATCCGCCCGGCCGCCGCCTCGGCCAGCGCCGCTGCCGCGGTCAGCCAGACCAGCCGGGCATTCTCCGTCCCGTCGACCTCGGCCGCCGCCGGTCCGTCGGGCAGCCGCGCAAGATAGAAGCGGGTGTCGAAGATGCGCGACACCCGATGCGCCGGGCACCAGCGCGCGAAGGGGACCATGACCGCCGGATCGATCGTCAGATTCTCCTGCGCCAGCAACCCGGCGAACCCCTGACCGGCATGGAGGCCGGCACGCAGCCGCCGCGTCACGGTCGGCGAGGGCGGGGGGGAGAGGCCGATCGCCAGCCCCACCTCCTCCAGCGTCTCGCGGATCGCGGCGATGCGGGCGGCGCCATCGTCATCCGCAGCGCCGATCGCCGCCGCCAGTGCGTGATCGCCGGGATCGACGCGCCCGCCCGGAAACACCATCGCGCCGCCGGCAAAGGCCATCGATCTGGCCCGTTCGACCATCAGCAGGTCGGGCGCGCGGCCGGGTACATCGCGCAGGATCACCAGCGTGGCGGCAGGAATGGGGGTGGTGGCAGCGGGCGGCAGCGTCATCTTGCCCTCTCAACGCGCGGGGCGGCGGATGATCTCGGCGGTTCGCGCTGGCGGACGCGATGGTCCAGGTTCGCCGTCGTAAAGTCGCACCACAAGGCCACTCGTCCGCTCGCCGCCGTACCGGATCGACACGGCGCTCACCGGCAAGGATACGCCCTTCACCATGCCCCGCCGCAGCGGTGCCACCATGCCAGAACGGCAAAGCATAGCAGGCTGATGCCATGCAGCGCATAATGGACCATCGTTGCGGAATCGGACGCTATCAACAGAAACAGGTCGCCCATGGGAATAAGCAGCGTGGCAGATAAAAGGATCGACAGCGCCCGTCGCTGACCGGCAAGGGCGAGCCCCGCCAGATAGGCCGACAACGCCAGATCGCGCAGGCCGACCGCCCGGACATAGAACAGGGCGTCCGGGTCGGCGGTGGCATTTCCGTAAAAGGCGGCGGATGGTCGGGGAAATGCCACGAACAGGCCGCCCATGACGGCGAAGATGCCGGCGAACAGCAGAACGACGATGGTCCGGGCCTTGCTTGAGGGCATCGCCGGCGGGTGCTCAACCATCCCGTTCGGCAAGCCTGGCGGCGAGCTGCGACTGGCGAAACGGCTTGATGAGGCGCGGCAGATCGGGCGCGACATCGTCGACGTGGATATACCCCGACACGATCAGCACCTGCAGCGACGGGAACCGCTGTTGCAGGCTACGGGCGAGTTCGGTGCCGGACATGCCCGGCATCAGATGATCGGTCACCAGCACGTCGATGTGCAATCCATCCTCGACCAGACGTAGGGCATCGGCGGCGGACCCCGCCTCCACGACGGTGTAGCCCAGGTCGCTCAACATCATGGCGGTGCTCGCGCGGACCATATCGGTGTCGTCGACCAGCAGTACCGTTCGCACCGCGGCGCCCGGCGGCGGCGCGTCGACAGCGTCGTCCGGTGCGTCCGGCGCATCACCGACGACCGCCGGTAGCCAGATACGAACATCGGTGCCGACACCCGGTTTGCTGTCGATCGTCAGCGCACCGCCCAACTGGGCGGCAAGGCCATGCGCCATCGACAGTCCCAGCCCGGTACCCTGTCCGACCCCCTTGGTCGAATAGAACGGCTCCACCGCCCGCCTGATCGTCGTCTCGTCCATCCCCGTGCCGGTATCGGCGACCGACAGGCAGACATATCGACCGGGATCGAGCCGGGTGCGGTGGTTGCCGCCAATGATCTCATCGACAGCCGAAATGCGCAGCGTGCCCCCCTGCGGCATCGCATCGCACGCGTTCACCGCCAGATTGAGGATCGCCATTTCGATCTGATTGGGGTCCGCGACCGCGGTTGGCAGGCCGTGATCCACGGTGATCGCCACCTTGATCTGCGGACCCGACGTGCAGCCGACGATGTCGGCCATGCCGTTCACCAGCGCACCGATATCGACCGGCCTGGGCCGCAGGGGCTGCTGGCGTGCGAACGCCAACAGTCGCTGGACAAGCGTTGCCGCCCGATCTGCCGCCTGCATCGCCCCCTTTATCAATCGCTGTTCGCGCTCGCTGCCGGGATTGCGACGCAGGAGGATGTCGAGGTTGCCGATGATGGGGGTGAGCAGATTGTTGAAATCATGGGCCACACCGCCGGTCAGGGCGCCGATCGCCTCCATTTTCTGGGACTGCCGCAGTTGTTCCTCGACATCGGCAAGGCGCTTCTGCTCCCGCTTTCGATCGGTGACATCCTGCGAGAAATGATAGGCCCCGACCAGCCGGCCCTCCGGACAATATAATGGGCTGAACCTGATCTCGTAACATCTGGTGCCATGCACGCCGTCGCCAAACTCGGCGTCAACGGTAAATTGCTCACCGGCAAGGGCACGGGAGAAATGCTGTATCGCGGCCTCTTGCTGTTTCGGCATCGACGCCAGCAGGGTCGACAGATTATCCCCGACGGCCGGCCTTATCCCGAATATGCGTTCATATTCGTCGACATTGGCCTTGTTGATGGCGAGGATATTGAAGTTCGGGTCGAGAATCTGGATGAAAGCCCCCGACGCGTCGAATGCGTCGGTCAGAAGCTTTCGTTCTGCCATTGCCTCAGACAATTGACGGTCCCGAATCCAGAACAAGGGTCTCAAGGCACCTTGCGGCGCCCGTGCAAGACTTAGCGGCTCAAGTGCCGGCTAACGCTGATGTATGTCAACCAATCGTCGATCGAATCATGGCGCCGGATTCGGGGTGTCAGAGTGTTCGACCGGATCGGCAGCGTCAGACCGATGACATGGCGTCGCCAGCGTCTTCGCGATTCGCGGCCATTCATCGGATCAGTCCGTGCACCGATGCCCTGGGTCGTGCTTCACGCATAATATGGCCAGAGCCGATAATAAATCGCAACTGGAACAGTTGTTTAGCGAAATCCGTTACTGGTTTTGGCTTGGAAGGAGCAGCATGATGACTGGACATAAAGCCGAAGCGGGCTCGACCGGGCGTACGATCGTGATCGGGGCGACCGCCGGTATGGTCGCCGGCCTGCTGGCCAATCTCGTTCGGAAAGCTGCCGTGCAGGCGCCTACGGTCTTTGCCGGTCAGTGGGATGCCGCGCTGGCCGCAGAACATGCCGCGGCCCTGAAGATTTTTGATCTGCTGGAGAAGACGGAGGACCATGCAACCGCACGCCGATCCTTCCTGTTGATGCAATTGAAACATGCGATCAGCAAGCACGCGTTTCAGGAAGAGAATGTCGTTTATGCGATGATGCGGGATCAGGGGCTGACCGACGCGGCCGATCACCTCAATCACGAGCATGGGTATGTGAAGCAGTATTTTTTCGACCTGACCGAAATGTCGAAAAGCGACCCGGCCTGGCTACCGAAGCTGAAAGATTTTCGCAGTCTGATCGAACGTCATATGGAGGAAGAGGAGAAAGACCTGTTCCCAAAGCTGCGTGGCAAGCTGACCGACGAACAGAACCATCACATTACGGCCGCGATGAACAAGGAAGGTCTGAAGCTGGCCTGAGTGTTTCAACCGACCGATGGGCCGCCATCATGTGCGCGTGATCCAGCACCAGCACCTCCAGGCCATCATCGGCATATCCGGGACAGGCAAAGGGGGCGCATCGCCGTCGCTGCATCTCCTACATGATTTCCGTGATCTGAGGCTCGTTGCGGTACAGATATCCCGGATCGAAGCCGCCCAAGGCACGCAGCCGGGCGACGTCCGGTAGCCACATCGTCCGGTCGACATCGACAACGAGGCCATCGGCGCGAAGCTGCTGGATCTTGCGATTGACATGGATCGGCGTAAGCCCGAGCATATCCGCGATCGTCTCCTGGGTCAGGGGAAAGGCAAAGCGGCTCTGATTGTCACGCTCCGCATCCAGCCTGACACTCAGTTCGCACAGGAAGTGTGCCAGCCGCTCGATCGACAGTCGTCGGCCCAGTGACAGCGTCCACTGGCTCAATATCGCATTTTCGGTCAGCGACAGCCAGGTGAACGCCCGGCCGATCCCGGGATGCTCCGACGCGAGGGCGAGGGCGCGTTGGCGCGGCAATGCTACGACCGTTGCTTTGGTCAGCGTGCGCATCCCGTAACCAAGGCGATCCAGCATCAACGAGCCGAGATTGCCGACGTCGCCGGGCACCATGATCGCGGACAGTTGGCGGGCACCGGCATTGGTGGTCGCATAGCGACAGGCCCAGCCGCTGAGCATGATGAACATGTTGCCTGCGTCGTCCCCCTCGCGGATCAGATCGGTATAGGCGGGAACGGATTTTGCCGTCCGCATCGCATCCCGCAAGGCGTGTCTCTCGTGGCTGGATAGAAGGCCACATTGCCAGAGACGGGTGTCAATCAGCTCTTGCGCATCGTCGACATCGAGCCGATTGAAGCTGTGCATGAGCCGATGCGTCGCGATCATGACGTGGCTCCTTCGGCGCGTTCCGCCAGCGAAACTTTCCGGAGATAGGCTTCCGCCAATTCGTAATGGGCCTGCACTACCGGCTTCAGCGTCGATTGCTGGGCGTGCGCAAGCTCTGCCTCGGCGCGGCGCTGGTAATAGGATTGGTCAGGTTCACGCATGACGGCTTCCTTCGGATCAGCGGTTAACCCGCCGTACATAACCGCAAATCCCGATGTCGAAAGACGAGACAGCGGAACTGTCGTGTACACAACAAAAGAAACCTATGTTTCCTCACCATCGGGCTGAGGCATTTTTTCGTGCCAAAACAAGACGATAACCGCATGGGTTAGCGCAGCTACCGCCATGAATTGTCGTGCAGGACACAAAGTCACCGTTAGCGCTCCGTACCCAAACCAGCTACGGTAACGCCATCGAACACCAATGTTCAGGGCGGTTTCGACTGAAAGACAAGCGGGCTTTCCCCCAATATTCAGGGCGCGGAAATGTCACGCGATTATTATAACTCACCCAACACCTTGCTGAAATCACTATCCGATCAGGATCGTGATTTGCTTGTCCCGCACCTGAGTCGGGTTGATATTGCACCTCGACAGTCGCTGGTGAAGCGCAACCAGCCCGTCGAACACGTCTATTTCCCCGAAGGCGGCGTCGTGTCCATCGTTGCGGTGATGACCGAAACCGGCAGCGTCGAGGCCGGGATCTTCGGCCGCGAAGGGGTGTCGGCCACCTGCCTGCTGCTCGGGGCCGATCGCTCCCCGCATGACAGCTTCGTCCAGGTCGGCCCGATGGCCGCACTGAGGATCGATGCGGATCGCTATCTCGACATGATCGCCCGGAGCGAGACCCTGCGTACCGTCCTGCTCCGTTATGTGCAGACGGCGCTCGTCCAGTCCGCGCAGAGCATGGCCACCAACGCGACCCATCGGGTGGAGGCGCGCCTCGCCCGGTGGCTGTTGATGTGCCACGACCGGATCGACGGTGACGAGATCGCGCTGACCCATGAGTTCATGAGCATGATGATCGGTGCCGAGCGGAGCAAGGTGACGATCACGCTGCACGTGCTGGAGGGGACCGGCCTTATCCGTGCCGAACGCGGCCGCATCGTCATCCGCGACCGCGACAAGCTGGAGGAGCTGGCCGGCGACGGCTATGGCATTCCCGAGGCCGAGTATCGACGGCTGATCGGGCCGATCGGACGCGCATCGGTGGTGTTGCCGTTCGGCGGCCAAACGGCACGGTCCGAATGACGAAGGGTGGACGGCACGTTTATCCGCGTTGGCGTCATATCCGGCAATGCACACCGGGCAGTCCGTCATGCTCTGTTGTGTAGGACACAGAGCCTGTGACGACCTGACCGAACCGGTATAATTCTCGTACCGTTTGCCGAGGGACAGGGCGCGAACGGCTGGAAGACGCACGATGCTTTCGCCCCAACAAGCAGAAGGGGCGCGATGTCGCACCTCGATCATCATTATACCCCCAATACCCTGCTGGGTGCGCTGTCGGAGGACGATCTCGGTCTTCTCAAGCCGCACCTGACGCGCGTATCGGTTGCCCGCGAAGAGGTGATCCTGCAGGCAAACAAGCCGGTCGAGCACGTGTATTTCCCCGAAGGCGGCATCGTCTCGATCGTGTCGGACATGATCGATAGCGGAAGAACCGAGGCCGGCATCTTCGGGCGCGACGGTGTATCGGCCACCTGCCTGCTGCTGGGTTCCGATCGCTCGCCGCATGAAAGCTTCGTGCAGATCGGTCCGATGGATGCGTTGCGGATAGACGCCGATCGCTATGTCGACGTGATCGCCCGGAGCCAGACCTTGCGGACCGTGTTGCTGCGCTACGTGCAGACCACCCTCGTCCAGTCCGCCCAAAGCACCGCGACCAACGCCACCCACCGGATAGAATCGCGTCTCGCGCGCTGGCTGTTGATGTGCGACGATCGCATCGACGGCGACGAGATCGCGCTGACCCACGAGTTTATGGGGATGATGATCTCCGCCGACCGCAGCAACGTGACCGTGACGCTGCATATTCTGGAGGGTGCGGGCATGATCCGCTCCAAGCGTGGCCGCGTCATCATTCTCGATCGTGTCAAGCTCGCCGAACTGGCGGGCGACAGCTACGGCGTACCGGAGGCCGAATACCGGCGCCTGATCGGTCCGCTGGGGGTGGAATATGGGTGACCGGCCGCCCGTCGAGCCGATATCACCGGTACGGGCTATGTTTGTTGTGGAAACGTCAGCAATTCTGCCCGTTTAGGGTATGCATGTGGGCTGACTCGTAGGGCTCGCCGGCCGACGGAGCGAGCGAATGCCACGTTTCCACCTGAATATATTCAGCGATATCGAAGCCCCGGATTATGAGGGCATCGAACGCCCCGATCTGAACCGAGTGATCGCAGAGACAGTGACCGGCGTCCGCGATCTGGTGGCGAGTGGTATTCGTGAGGGCCGGCCGATCTATCGATCTCACCGGATCGAGATCACCGATGGCGCAGGTACACTGTTGCACGCAGTATATTTCGGCGATGTCATCGATCTAAGGCCCTGAGTCATCGTCCGGCCTTTGCGATGCGGCGGGGCATCCGCCTGATGGCGGCGGTGACGGGGACTTGGATCGAAAAGCGCGTTCCCCAGCCGCGAGGATCGTGACTCGCCACCTCGTCGGGAAAGGGCGGAGCGGATCGTTCATGCGCGTCGTTGCGGCGGGCGCTGGGTCGATCGCGCCGATGTCCGTGGCCCGAAAAAGACGTTTCGCAACCGCGTCGTCCGCTGCTCCCGGTGCGGCATCCGTCGAAATATGCTCACCATGAATCACTGATGCGCAAATCACGGTGTGGGCGCGGATGGCGGGGCGCCATCCGGCGCATCTTCATGGTATACGAGGTTGTCGGATGTTGCCTGCGGGCGGGTTGGTGGAGCTGAGGGGAATCGAACCCCTGACCTCTGCAGTGCGATTGCAGCGCTCTCCCATCTGAGCTACAGCCCCGCCCGCCCTTCGGCATTACCCGGCATCACCGGGAATGCCGCATTTAGCCGGCCGATCCGGGCATTGCAAGCCGTGCCGATATTCGGTTCCATCAACGACAGGGCGGCACGGGAACGCGATGGTTCGCCCGTGTTTGTCCGGCGATTTCTGGAACATCGGCCGCATCGTACCGTTTTCCCACCGTGTCACGGCCGCCCGATAAACGGGGGCCGCCACCGCAGGAGAATGGAGACCATCATGGTTTACGAACGCTATCCGCGCAGCACCGGTTCACAGGGCGATCAGGGCGGCGATGCCGGCTATGGTCAGGACTACGGCAGTGGTCGCGACTATACCTATTCCAGCGCACGCGACTATGCCGCGGCGGGCCGGTTGAACGATGGCCGTTATGGCCGACAGGATCAGGGCCGGCCGAATTACGGCGGTCAACGCTATGACCAGCGTGGCGAACAGCGTGGCGCCGCATTCGATCGCGACCGTGAGGACTATCGTGGTGGCTACGGCCGGCCGGAGCGCTCGTCGGACTGGGGCCATTCCGATTATGGCCGCGACGACGGTGGCCAGCGTTTCCAGGATCGGGGTGACGATCGCTATTCGCGCGGGCAACGTGACGAGTATCGGGGCTCCTATGCCTCCGACGGACGCCGGTTCGAGAATGTCGGCCGCGATCGCTATGCCGACGACGATCAGCGTCGGGATCGGGACGGCGGCCGGGGCTATGGTCGCCAGCCGCAGGGCTATGACTATGAGGAGCGCGGATTCTTCCAGCGCGCCGGCGACGAGGTACGGTCGTGGTTCGGCGATGACGATGCCGAGCGGCGTCGCGAGGCCGACTCCCGGTATGATGACCGCGCCTATCGCAACGGTGGCCAGCATGACGATCACTATGGCAACTGGCGCTCCAGCCAGATCGCGGCGTTCGATCGGGATTACGACGAATATCGCAACGAGAACCGGTCGCGCTTTGAAACCGAATTCTCCAACTGGCGGACCAACCGGCAGACGCAGCGCGATTCGCTGAACAAGGTCAAGGAGCATCAGGAAGTGGTCGGCTCCGACGGCACCCATGTCGGCACGGTCGACAAGGTGCGCGGTGACCGCATCCTGCTGACCAAGAACGATACCGATGCGGGTGGTCGCCACCACTCGATCCCGTCGAGCTGGCTGGTGTCGGTCGATGACAAGGTGACGTTGTCGAAGACCGCCGACGAAGCCAAGTCCGCATGGCGCGACGAGGAGCGTAACCAGGCGATGTTCGGTTACGGCGACAATGAACGCGGTAACCGCGATACGCAAAACCGTGGTGACGCAACGGGGCGGACCGACGCGAACTCGGCGGCTTCCAGCGCGTCGTCGACTGGTACCGCCTCGGGTGGCGCTGCATCGGTCACCACCGGTGACGACAAGAACCTGAACCGCAGCTTCTCGGGCACGTACTGACCCGAAACTCGAATATGGGCGAGTGATCGTCCGTCGGAAGGCCCGGTCGCCGTTGCGATCGGGCCTTTTCGTTTGCGCGATTGTTATCCGCAAGACATACCCGTTATTCGAACAATCAGAAAGGATCGAACATGGCACGCGCCTGGACCCTGGCATCGCGACCTGCGGGAACCCCCGTCGCCCAGGATTTCGCATTGGTGACGCTGGACAGCGTCGCGCTGGGCGAGGGGGAGGTGCGCGTCGCCAACCGCTGGCTGTCGGTCGACCCCTATATGCGCGGCCGGATGAACGACGTGAAAAGCTATGTACCGCCCTTCGCGATCGGGGCGCCGATGGAGGGCGGCGCGATCGGCGAGGTGATCGAGAGCCGCGATCCCGCCCTGAAGCCCGGCGACCTCGTGCAGCACATGCTCGGCTGGCGTGACGAGGCGACCGGCCCCGCCGGCGCATTCAGCAAACTGCCCCCGATCGACGTGCCGCCCCAGGCGTTTCTAGGCCAGTTCGGGATGCCGGGGATGACTGGATATTGGGGGTTGCTGGCGGTGGCGGAGGCGAAGGCGGGCGATACCGTGTTCGTCTCCGCAGCGGCGGGCGCGGTCGGATCGACGGTGGTGCAGATCGCCAAGGCCAAGGGGATGACGGTGATCGGTTCGGCCGGTGGCGCAGCCAAGGTGGAATGGGTCCGGTCGCTCGGGGCGGACGCGGTGATCGACTACAAGGCCGGACCGGTCGTCAAGGCGCTGGGCGAGGCGGCACCCAGGGGCATCGACGTCTATTTCGACAATGTCGGCAGCGACCATCTCGACGCCG
Source organism: Sphingomonas sp. CFBP 8760 (assembly GCF_014841615.1). Lineage (GTDB taxonomy): Bacteria > Pseudomonadota > Alphaproteobacteria > Sphingomonadales > Sphingomonadaceae > Sphingomonas. The sequence goes on from NZ_JACYUG010000003.1 coordinate 178,436, forward strand.
CGCTCGCCCATGCCCGAGTCGGGGCGCGGTTCGCGATCTGCGGCATGATCGACGTATACAACGACGCCAAACCGACCGAACTGAAATATCTCGCCCGCCTGATCGGCAACCGGGTGCGGATGCAGGGGTTCATCGTCACCGACTTCTTCGGCCGCGCCTCCGAATTCTATCGTGACATGGCCGGTATGGCCAACACATTGAAACGCGAGGAAACCGTGCATGACGGGCTGGAGGCCACCCCGGCGGCGTTCATGGCGCTCTTCACCGGCGGTAACACCGGCAAGATGCTGGTAAAGCTGTAAAACCCCGAAACGGATCGCCTGTTCGACGGCGAACGGACGATCCGGCGCGGGCTTTACCCATGATCGCCCTCGTTCTGCCGCATTGCCCCAGCAAATCCCCAATAATCCCTAAAAATCCCGTTGCGACGCCATAGGGCGACTGATAGACCCAGGTTACTTCAGGGGCAGACTCTCCGCATGCAGTGGCATCCGGATCGCGGCGATGGTCGCGGTTCGTGGCGGAGGAGTCGTGCTTGCCGGGTGCGAGGGCTACGTGGTGAGCAGGGGGCGTTATCAGGGAGACGGCATCGGCCTTGTCGACGACAAGGGTCGGGTAGCCATTCCCAACGCACTTCGCGCCACGCTGGCGGCGAACGCGCCCAAGGCGGACGGCAAGAATGGCGGTACGATCGTGGTCGGCCCCCATCAGAATCCGGTCAACAAATGCCTTGTCGCCTATGATCCGGGCTATCTCGACATCCTCGCCGAGCAGCTCGACCGGCGCGAGGCGGCGTTCGCCGGCCCGGACGGCGAGTTCGACTACAACATCAAGCGCCGGGCCGCCGCCGGCGAGGCGGTGCCCTTCGACGGGTCCGGTCGCTTCATCATGCCCGCCTTCCCGCGCTTCTATGCGGGGATCGGCGAGCACGCGTTCTTCTTCGGCGTGTTCGACTATATCGAAATCTGGGATCCCAAGACGCTGATCGAAACCGAGTCCATGGCCGCCAACGTCAAGGCCGCCTGCCGCTTCTACATGATGCAGAAGGGGGTGACGCTGTGAGCGACGCCCCGCACATCCCGGTCCTGATGGACGAGGTCGTCGTCGCGCTCGCGCCCGCCCCCGGCGAAACGATCGTCGATGCCACGTTCGGCGCGGGCGGCTATACCCGTGCACTGCTGGCGGCGGGGGCGCGGGTGATCGCGTTCGACCGCGATCCCGATGCGATCGCCGCCGGGCAGGCAGCGGTGCTGGAGGGGCTGACGCTGGTCCATGCCGATTTCTCCGCGATGGTCGCCGCGCTCGCCGATCTGGGCGAGGAACAGGTCGATGGCGTGACGATGGATATCGGGGTGTCGTCGATGCAACTCGACCAGGCGGGGCGCGGTTTCTCGTTCCAGTCGGATGGCCCGCTTGACATGCGAATGAGCCAGGAGGGGCAGAGCGCGGCCGATTTCCTGAACGAGGCGGACGAGGCGGCGATCGCCGACGTCATCTATCGGTACGGGGACGAGCCGAAGTCGCGCCGCATCGCCCGCGCGATCGTCGCGGCGCGGCCGCTGGTCCGCACCGGCGATCTCGCCACGGTGGTCCGTCGCGCGCTGGGGTACAAGCCGCACGACAAGAAGGACCCGGCGACCCGCACCTTCCAGGCGATCCGCATCCATGTGAACCGCGAGCTGGACGAACTGGCCGAGGGGCTGGCGGCGGCGGAGCGGGTGCTGAAGCCGGGCGGTCGGCTGGCGGTGGTGACGTTCCACAGCCTGGAGGACCGGATGGTGAAGCGGTTCCTGCGCGACCGGTCCGGCGGCGCGCCCGCCGGATCGCGGCACGCGCCGCAGGCCGCGGCCTCGGCCGCTCCCAGTTTCGAATCCGTCGGCCGCGGTGTCCGCGCCGGCGAGGCGGAGGTGGCGGCGAACCCGCGCGCCCGTTCCGCGACACTCAGAATGGCACGGCGCACGGCGGCGCCCGCATGGACGGCACAGGTGGAGGTGAGCGTATGACGGCGGCGTATCGGTTCAAGGGGATCGGCTGGTTCGGCGGCTGCGTCGCCGTCGTCCTCGGCTTCTATCTCGTCTCGCTGCAGGTGGCGGGCGAGCGCAAGAAGCTGGAACAGATGGATCGCCGCATCGAATCCGCCCAGCGCGACATCCGCGCGCTGGAGACGGAGTTCGATACGCGCGCCAATCTGGCCCAGCTGGAAAAGTGGAACGGCGACACGCTGGCCCTGTCCTCGCCCACCGCCGGCCAGTTCGTGGGTGACGAGGCGCAGCTTGCCTCGCTCGACCTGACCGCGCCGGCCATGGGCGGCGTGCCGGGGCAGGCGACCGTGCGCACCGCCGCCCTGGTCGTGCCCGCCGGTGCGCCGGCACCCGTGGCGATGACGCTGGTCGCCGCCAACGCGCCCCGTCCTGCCGCCCCCGCCGCGACGGCCGCCGCCACCACCGTCCAGCGGACCGCCGCCGCCGCCACCGTCCGCACCGCCGATGCCTCCGTCGCGCGTCAGGTCGCGGTCGCCGCGGTGGCGCGCGTCCGGCCGGAGGCGGTGGCGCTGCTCGATCGCAAGCTGCTGTCCGACAACACGCTGGGTGACATCCTGTCGGGCGCCCGCGCGGAGGCACGCACCAAGCGATGACCACGCTCGTCGCCCGTCCGCTGCCGCAGCAGGGCGGCCTCCGCCAGCGTCATCAGCTGGTGGCGACCGCGCATACCCGGCTGATGGTGATGCTGCTGCTGTTCGCCGGCGCGGTGCTGCTGGTCCTGGGGCGGCTGGCGGTGCTGGCGGTGTTCTCCGGCGCGGAGGCGAAGGCGCGCGTCGCCGTGCTGGCGGGGCGCGGCGACATCGTCGACCGCAACGGCGCGCCGCTGGCGCGGACGATCGACGCCTGGACGATCGCGGTCCACCCGAAAAAGCTGATGGGCGACAAGACCGAGATCGCCGCCAAGCTGGCCGCGCTGATGCCCGATCGCGGCGATCAGGCGTGGTTCTATGCGCAACTGACCAAGGACGTGTCGTTCACCTATCTCCAGCGCCGGGCCAGCCCCGCGCTGGTCGAGCAGGTGAACGCGCTGGGCGAACCCGCGATCGTCTTCGCGCGCGAGACGCAGCGCCTCTATCCGCAATCGACGATGGCGGCACACGCGCTGGGTTTCCTGTCCACCGACGGCCACGGCATGAGCGGGATGGAGCGGGTGCTGGACGAGCGGCTGACCAATCCCGCGACCAGCGGCGCGCCCGTCGCGCTGTCGATCGATACCCGCGTGCAGGCGGCGATGGAGAGCGAACTGGGCCGCGCGATGACGACCTTCTCGGCGCGCGGCGGCGGCGGCATCGTGCTCGACGTCGCCACGGGCGAGGTGATCGCGATGGTGTCGCTGCCCACCTTCAACCCCAACCGCGTCGGCATGGCGGGCAGCGAGGAACTGCGCAACATCACCACGCAGAGCGTGTTCGAGCTGGGATCGACCTTCAAGCCGATCACGATGGCGACCGCGATGGATACCGGCGTCGTCACCTCGTTCGCGCGCCGGTTCGACGCGACGCATCCGCTGAAGGTCGGCGGCTATACGATCCATGACGAGCGCGGCGATCCGCAGCGCTGGCTGAACATGGCGGAAACGCTGATCTATTCGTCGAACATCGCCACCGCCCGCGTCGCCGACGAGGTTGGGCCGGAACGGATGCAGACGATGTTCCGCAAGCTGGGCTTCGACACCAAGCCCGATATCGAACTGCGCGAGAAGGGCCGGCCGCTCTGGCCGACCTATTGGGCGCGGACGACGACGATGACGACGGCCTATGGCCACGGCATCGCGGTGACGCCGCTGCATCTCGCCAATGCCTATGCCACGCTGGTCAACGGCGGCATCTGGCGGCCGACGACGCTGCTGAAGGTCGCGCCCGGCCATGTGCCGGAGGGGCGCCGCGTCATCAGCGAGCAGACCAGCGCGCGGATGCGACAGATGCTGCGGCTGATCGTGCAGCGCGGCACCGGCCGCAAGGGCGAGGCGCCCGGTTACCGCGTCGGCGGCAAGACCGGCACCGCCGAGGCGGCGGTCGCGGGCGGGTATGACCGGTCGCGCAACGTCGCCACCTTCGCCGCCGCGTTCCCGATGGATGCGCCGCGCTATGTCGTGCTGGCGATGCTCGATTCGCCGCTCGGCACCAAGGAAACCGGTGGCTGGAAGACCGCGGCGTGGAATGCGGCCCCCGTCGTCGGGCGCACCGTCTCGCGGATCGGCGCGATGCTGGGCGTGGTGCCGGACGAAACGCGCGACATCGACGTATCGGACATCACGCCGACGCTGTGGGACGATCCCAGCCGTCGTCCGGCGACGGCCGGGCATTGAGGCGGGTACGATGAAGCTGGGTCAGCTTACCGGCGGCGGGCAGGACATCGCCGTCACCGGGTTCGCGATCGATCACCGCAAGGTCGCGCCCGGCACCGTGTTCGGTGCGTTCCGCGGCACCCGCGTCGATGGCGAGGACTATATCGCCGATGCCATTCGCGGCGGCGCGATCGCGGTTGTCGCGCGACCGGAGGCGGTGGTCGAGGGGGCGGTGCATATCGCCGACGACGAACCCCGTGCCGCCTTTGCCCGGCTCGCCGCGCGGTTCTTCGCGCCGTTTCCGCCGACCACGGTCGCGGTCACCGGCACCAACGGCAAGACCTCGGTCGTGGAGATGACGCGGCAATTGTGGCGGATGGCGGGGCACCATGCCGCCTCGATCGGCACGCTGGGCGTCACCACCGCCGACGAGCGGGTGACGACGGGGCTGACCACGCCCGATATCGTCACCTTCCTGTCCAACGTCGCCGGGCTGGCGCGCGAGGGGGTGACGCATCTCGCGTTCGAGGCATCGAGCCACGGGCTGACGCAATACCGGACCGAGGGGCTGCGCATCGCCGCCGCCGCCTTCACCAACCTCAGCCGCGATCACCTCGACTATCATGGCGACATGGCGGCGTATCTGACCGCGAAGATGCGGCTGTTCTCCGAAGTGCTGTCGCCGGACGGCACCGCCGTCATCTGGGCGGACGATCCGCAGGCGGACCGGGTGATCGATCTGGCGCGCGAGCGGGGCAACCGGCTGGTCACGGTCGGCGAGCGCGGCGCGACCCTGCGCCTCGTCGGGCGAGACCCGACGCTGCTGGGGCAGGGGCTGGTGATCGAGGCGGAGGGGGAGACGCACCACGTCAACCTGCCGCTGATCGGTGCGTATCAGGCGGCGAACGCGCTGGTCGCGGCCGGGCTGGTGATCGCGACCGGCGCACCGGTCGGCCCGACGTTGCAGGCGATCGCCCGGTTGCAACCGGTGCGCGGCCGGCTGGAACGCGCGGCGATCGCGCGCAGCGGCGCGCCGATCTATGTCGATTATGCGCATACCCCCGATGCGCTGGAAGCGGCGATCGCGGCGCTGAAGCCCCATGCCGGTGGCCGCCTGATCGTGGTGTTCGGCGCGGGTGGCGACCGTGATGCGGGCAAGCGCGAACCGATGGGGCAGGTCGCCGCCGCGCAGGCGGATCGCGTGATCGTGACCGACGACAATCCCCGCAGCGAGGATGCCGCCGCGATCCGCCGGATGGTGATGCAGGGCGCACCGGGCGCGACCGAGATCGGCGACCGCCGCACCGCGATCGCCGCCGCGGTGCGCGGGGCGGACGCGCAGGACATCGTCCTGATCGCGGGCAAGGGGCATGAACAGGGCCAGATCGTCGGCGATCTGGTGCTGCCGTTCGATGATGTGGCAGTAGCGCGGGAGTGTGCGGGATGAAGAAGGCGGACGTGAGTCAGACGGACGGCATCTCCCCCGACTGGTTCCGACCCGCGCCCAAGGGTAAGCGGCTGTTGCCGCCCGACCTGCGCGTCCGCCCGGCGAAGCCCGCGATCAACGACGATGGCGAGCGGCCCCGGCTCGGCCTGCGCTATGGCGGCCCGCCCCTGGCGAACGACCAATGAGCCTGTGGACCGCCGCCGACCTGGCGGCCGCGACCGGTGGCACGGCGTCCGCCGGCTTCACCGCCGATGGTGTGGCGTTCGACAGTCGCGAGGTCGGGCCGGGCGACCTGTTTGTGGCGCTGGCGGGCGAGGCGACCGACGGCCACCGCTTTTTGCCGCAGGCATTCGCGCAAGGCGCGGCGGGGGCGATCGTTGCCGCGGCCTGCGATGGCCCGCATGTGCGGGTGGCGGACAGCTTCGCCGCGCTGGAGGATATCGCCCGCGCCGCCCGCGCGCGGACATCGGCGCGCGTGATCGGCGTCACCGGTTCGGTCGGCAAGACCAGCGCGAAAGAGGCGTTGTTCGCCTGCCTCGACCGGATCTGGCCCAGGCAGGCGCATCGCTCGGTCAAGAGCTACAACAACCATACCGGCGTGCCGCTCAGTCTGGCGCGGATGCCTGCCGCCACCCGGGCGGCGGTGCTGGAGATGGGGATGAACCACCCCGGCGAACTGGCGCACCTGACCACGCTGGTGCGCCCGCACGTCGCGGTCGTCACCGCGATCGCGCCCGCCCACACCGAATTCTTCGCCGACGAGGCCGCGATCGCCGATGCCAAGGGCGAAATCTTTCGCGGACTGGAGCCGGGCGGCACCGCGATCGTGCCGTTCGACAGCCGGCACCGCGACCGGCTGGTCGCGGCGGCACGCCCTTATGCAGGCCGCATCGTCACCTTCGGCAGCGGCATGGGCGCGGATGTGCGCGCGGTCGAGGCGGTACGGGTCGGTACCGGCACCTTCATGACGGTACGGACGGGGGAGCGCGAACTTAGCTTCACCCTGTCGCAACCCGGCGCGCACTGGGTATCGAACGCGCTGGCGGTGCTGGCGGCGGTCGAGGCGGTCGGCGGCGATCTGGGGCTGGCGGGGCTGGCCCTCACCGATCTCGGCGGGCTGGCGGGGCGCGGCGCGCGGTTCCATACGGCGGTGGCGGGTGGCGAGGCGCTGGTGATCGACGAAAGCTACAACGCCAATCCCGCCTCGATGCGCGCGACGCTGGCGGTGCTGACGACCGAGCCGGGCCGGCATGTCGCGGTGCTGGGCGAGATGCGCGAACTGGGCGATGCCTCGGCCGACTATCATGCCGGTCTCGCCGCTGCGGTGGAGGACGCCCGCGTCGAAACGGCCGTGCTGGTCGGCGAAGCGATGCGGCCGCTGGCGGAAACGCTTGAGGGACGGGTGAACATCGTCCATGTGCCCGACGCTTCGGCGGCACTCGACCGGTTGCGCGCCTTGCTGGCGCCCGGCGACGCGGTGCTGGTCAAGGGATCGAACGGGGTCGGGCTGGCCCGCGTGATCGCAGCGCTGAAGGGCGGATAATGTTGTTCTGGATCGCCGAGCATCTGGGTTTCCAGGGGCTCCTCAACCTCATCCGCTACCAATCGTTCCGGACGGGCGCGGCGGTGGCGACGGCGCTGTTCATCGGCCTGATCATCGGGCCGAGGTTCATCGGCTGGCTGCGCGTGCGCCAGGGCAAGGGCCAGCCGATCCGTGCCGACGGGCCGCAGACCCACCTCGCCAAGCGCGGCACGCCGACGATGGGCGGGTTGATGATCCTGACCGCGATGGCGCTGGCGATCCTGTTGTGGATGGACCTTGCCAATCCGTATGTCTGGGCGTGCCTGTTCGTGACGCTGGGGTTCGGCGCGATCGGCTTCCTCGACGATTACGACAAGGTAAGGAAGGCGACGACGGCGGGCGTGCCCGGTCGTGTGCGGCTGCTGCTGGAATTCCTGATCGCCGGGATCGCGGCGTGGATCATCATGCGCCAGAACGGCACCGGCCTGTACCTGCCCTTCACCAACCGCATGTATATCGAACTCTGGTATTTCTACCCGCTGTTCGCCGCGTTCACGATCGTCGCCTTCGGCAACGCGGTGAACCTGACCGACGGGCTCGATGGCCTCGCGACGATGCCGGTCATCATCGCCAGCGTTGCGCTGATGGTCATCGTCTATCTGGCCGGCAATGCGAAGTTCGCGGATTATCTGGGCATCCAGCATGTGCCGGGCGCGGGTGAGCTGGCGATCTTCTGCGGCGCGGTCGTGGGGGCGGGGCTTGCCTTCCTATGGTTCAACGCCCCCCCCGCGGCGGTCTTCATGGGCGACACCGGCAGCCTCGCGCTCGGCGGAGCGCTCGGCACCATCGCGGTGGTCGCGCATCACGAGATCGTGCTGGGCATCATCGGCGGCTTGTTCGTGGTCGAGGCGCTGAGCGTCATCATCCAGGTGTTCTTCTACAAGCGCACCGGCCGCCGCGTGTTCCGCATGGCGCCGATCCACCATCATTTCGAACAGCTCGGCTGGTCGGAACCGACCGTGGTGATCCGCTTCTGGATCATCGCCTTCGTGCTGGCGCTGGCCGGCCTGTCGACGTTGAAGCTGCGGTGATCGTCGCACGTGAATGGGCGGGCCGGCGCTATGCCGTGCTGGGGCTGGCGCGTTCCGGCACGGCGACGGTCGCCGCGCTCGAAGCGGGCGGGGCCGACGTGACGGCATGGGATACCGATGAGGCGCGGCGTCAGCCGTTCGTGCGCGAAACGGTGGATGCGGGCACGCTGACGCTTGCCCCGCTCGACGACGTGACGGGTTTCGACGCGCTGGTGGTGTCGCCCGGGGTGCCGCTCAACACCCATCCGCTGGCGGACAAGGCGCGCGCGGCGGGGGTGCCGATCATCGGCGATATCGAACTGTTCGCGCAGGCCCGCGCGGACCTGCCGCCGCACAAGGTCGTCGGCATCACCGGCACCAACGGCAAATCGACCACCACCGCGCTGGTGAAGCATCTGTGCGACACCGCCGACATCCCGGCGCTGATGGGCGGCAATATCGGACTGCCGATCCTCGAACAGGTGCCGCTGCCGGCGGGCGGCGTCTATGTGCTGGAACTGTCCAGCTACCAGATCGACCTGACGCAAAGCCTCGACTGCGACGTCGCGGTGCTGCTCAACGTCACGCCCGACCATCTCGACCGGTATGACGGGTTCGACGCCTATGCCGCGTCCAAGGCGCGGCTGTTCGCGATGCAGTCGCCGGGCCACGACGCGGTGATCGGCATCGGCGACGCCCCCTCCGCCGCGATCGCCCGTTCGCTGTCGGCACGCGGCGAGCATCTGACCAAGATCGCGCCTGGCGTCTGCATGGACCAGCGCGGCTGGCCGTCGTTGCAGGGACCGCACAACGCGCAGAACGCGCTCGCCGCCATCGCCGTCGCGCGCGCGCTGGGGATCGCGGAGGCGGATATCGACCGTGGCCTCGCCAGCTTCGCCGGCCTGCCGCACCGGATGGAGCGGGTCGCGACGATCGGCGGGGTCGCCTTCGTCAACGATTCCAAGGCGACCAACCCCGACAGCGCCGCCCCCGCGCTCGCCGCCTTCCCGCGCATCCACTGGATCGTCGGTGGCAAGCCCAAGGGCGACGACCTGAGCGCCTGCGCGCCGCATTTCGATCACGTCGTCCACGCCTATACGATCGGGGAGGCGGGGCCGCGCTTCGCGGAGGTACTGGCTCCGCACCTGCCCGTCGATCGTCTCGACACGCTGGCTGCCGCCGTGGCAGCGGCGGCGGCGGCGGCACAGCCCGGCGAGGTGGTGCTGCTGTCCCCGGCCTGCGCCAGTTTCGACCAGTTCCGCGATTATGAGGAGCGTGGCGCCGCGTTCGTGCGCGCGGTGGAGGCGCTGGCATGACCGACGTTCGCGCAGGGGCCGGACCGGCTGCGGGCGGCAAGGGCGCCCGCCTGATCGCACAGGTGAAGAAGCGCGGCGGGCGCGGCGATCGCTCGCCGCTCGGCACGTGGTTCTGGGATATCGACCGGATGCTGCTGCTGCTGACGCTGTTCCTGATCGCGATCGGGCTGATCGCGGTGGCGGCGGCCAGCCCGGCGTCGGCGGTCCGTTATTCGGGCGACAAGCACAAGATCGCGCCGCTCTATTATTTCTGGCGGCAGTTGATGTGGGTCGGCGTGTCGTTGCCGGTGATGATCGTCGTGTCGATGCTGCCGGTCACCATGGCGCGGCGGCTGGCGGTGTCGGGGGCGATCCTGTTCGCGGTGCTGCTGGCGCTGACCCCGCTGTTCGGGGTGGAGGTGAATGGCGCGAAACGCTGGATCGGCTATGGCTTCGCGCAGTTCCAGCCATCGGAATTCCTGAAACCGCTGTTCATCGTCACCATCGCGTGGCTGTTGTCGCTGAAGGCGAAGGATCAGGAACTGCCGACGGTCCTCATCACCGGGGCGATCACGGCCGGCATCGCGGTCACGCTGATGCTGCAACCCGATTTCGGGCAGACGGTGGTGTTCTGCGCGGTGTGGATGGCGCTGCTGATGATCGCGGGCACGCCGACGAAGGTGCTGGTCGGGCTGGCCTCGCTCGCCCCCGCCGGGCTGGTCGCGGGCTATCTGTTCTACAGCACCGCGCGCCAGCGAATCGACGCGTTCCTGTTTCCTGGCACCGACGGCGAGGGCGCGGCCGACCATTTTCAGGTCGATGCCGCGCACCGCACGCTGACCGCGGGTGGCTGGACCGGCACCGGCCCCGGCGCGGGTGCTGCCAAATTCGGCCTGCCGGAGGCGCATACCGATTACATCTTCTCCGTGATCGGTGAGGAATTCGGGCTGATCGCCTGCGCGGTGATCGCGGTGGTGTTCCTCGCCATCGTCGTGCGGGTGTTCGTCAAGCTGCTGGACGAGCAGGACGAATTCAAGCTGCTCGCCGCCTCCGGCCTCGCCACCCAGTTCGGGATGCAGGCCTTCATCTCGATGGCGGTCAACACCGGCATGGCGCCGTCCAAGGGGATGACGCTGCCGTTCATCAGCTATGGCGGATCGTCGATGATCGCGTTGTCGATCGGCATGGGCTTGCTGCTGGCGTTCACCCGGCGCAATCCGTTCCTGACGCGGTCGCCTTATGTGGTCCGCTGGAGCGGCGAATGACGAAGCATTACGTATTGGCGGCCGGGGGCACCGGCGGGCACATGGTCCCCGCCGCCGCGCTGGCGACGGAACTGACCCGGCGCGGCCATCATGTCGCCCTGGTGTCGGATGCGCGCGGCGTGCGCTTTCCCGGTCTGTTCGACGGCATCCAGACGCATGTCCTGCCCGCCGGGCGGTTCGCGGGCGGGCCGCTCGGCTATGCCAAGGCGCTGCGTGAGATGTGGCGCGGGCGGGCGATGGCGCGGCAACTGTACCGTGACGCGCGCCCGGCGGCGGTGATCGGCTTCGGCGGCTATCCGGCGATGCCCGCGCTGCTGGCGGCGTTCGCGGCGGGTATCCCGACGGCGGTGCATGAACAGAACGCGGTGCTGGGCCGGGTAAACCGCCTCGTCGCGCGCCGGGTCGATGCGATCGCCACCTCCTACGACCGGACCGAGCGCCTGCCGGACAAGCTGGCCGGCAAGACCCACCTCGTCGGCAATCCCGTGCGCGAGGCGGTGCTGGCACTGCGCGCTCGCCCCTATCCGCTGCTGGAGGAGGACAGTATCTTCCGCGTCCTCGTCACCGGTGGCAGCCAGGGGGCGAGCATCCTGAGCAAGGTGGTGCCCGCCGGGCTCGCGATGCTGCCGCCCGCGTTCCGCCGCCGGTTGCAGGTGACGCATCAGGCGCGGATCGAGGATATCGACGCCGCCCGCGCGCTCTATGCCGAACACCAGATCGCCGCCGATCTCGCCACCTATCTGCCCGACATGCCCGAACAGCTGGCATGGGCGCATGTCGTGATCGGCCGCGCCGGCGCCTCGACCATCGCCGAACTGACCGCGGCGGGCCGCCCCGCCATCCTCGTCCCCCTCGCCACCGCGACCGACGATCACCAGACCGCCAATGCGCGCGAGATGACCGCGATCGGCGGCGCGCGCACCATCCCCCAATCCCGCTTCACCGCGGTCGAACTGGCCAAGCAGATGCAGAAACTCGGGCTCGATCCCGTCGCCCTCGAAAACGCCGCCGGTCGCGCGCGCAGCATCGGCCGGCCCGATGCGGTGAGCGACCTCGCCGATCTGGTCGAAAGCCTCGATGCGCCGCCCGCGCGCCTGCCGGTGCCACGGCGCCAGCAGAAGGCGGCGTTCGCATGAAAGGGATGGGCGCATGAAGGGGATGGGCGCATGAGGGGCGTGGCAACCGACATCGGCACGATCCACTTCGTCGGGATCGGCGGCATCGGCATGTCCGGGATCGCGGAGGTGATGAAGAACCTCGGCTACCGCGTGCAGGGGTCCGACGTGGCGGAGGGCTATGTCGTGCAGGGGCTGCGCGACAAGGGCATTCCCGTGGCGATCGGCCATGCCGCCGCCAACATCGGTGATGCCGCCGTCGTCGTCACCTCGACCGCGATCGTCCGCTCCAACCCGGAGGTGGAGGCCGCGCTGGAGCGGCGTGTCCCCGTCGTCCGCCGGGCGGAGATGCTCGCCGAACTGATGCGGCTGAAATCGACCGTCGCGGTGGCGGGCACCCACGGCAAGACGACGACGACCTCGATGATCGCCGCGCTGCTCGATGCCGGCGGGGTCGACCCCACCGTCATCAACGGCGGCATCATCAACAGCTACGGCTCGAACGCCCGGCTCGGCGCGTCCGACTGGATGGTGGTGGAGGCGGACGAGAGCGACGGCAGCTTCCTGCGCCTCGACGGCACCATCGCGGTCGTGACCAACATCGATCCCGAGCATCTCGACCATTACGGATCGTTCGACGCGGTGAAGGACGCCTTCGTCGAATTCGTCGAGAACGTGCCCTTCTACGGTGCGGCGCTGCTCTGCCTCGATCATCCGGAGGTGCAGAACATCCTGCCGCGCGTGCGCGACCGCCGCGTCGTCACCTATGGCTTCTCCGCGCAGGCGGACGTGCGCGGCGTGAACGTCACGCCGGTACCGGGCGGCAATCGTTTCGAATGCATCGTCCGCGCCCGTGACGGCGCGACCAGGTCGATCGAGGGAATCGAACTGCCGATGCCGGGCCGCCACAACGTCCAGAACGCGCTCGCCGCGATCGGCGTCGCGCTGGAAATGGGCATCCCCGATGCGGTGATCCAGCAGGGCTTCGGCCAGTTCGGCGGGGTCAAGCGCCGCTTCACCAACGTCGGCAGCGTCGCGGTGGGCGACGGCCATGCCACGGTGATCGACGATTACGGCCACCACCCCGTCGAAATCCGCGCGGTGCTGGCCGCCGCGCGCGAAGGGGTAGAGAACCGGGTGATCGCGGTCGTCCAGCCGCACCGCTATTCGCGGCTCGGCAACCTGATGGAGGAGTTCCAGACCGCGTTCAACGATGCCGATCGCGTGCTGGTGACCCCGGTCTATGCGGCAGGCGAAACGCCGGTTGAGGGCGTCGATGCCGAGGCGCTGGTCGCGGGATTGAAGCGGCGCGGCCATCGCCATGCCGGCGTCGTCGCCGATGCCGATGCGCTGGCCGACGAACTGGCGGGCACGATCGCGGCGGGGGACATGATCGTCTGCCTGGGCGCGGGCGACATCACCAAATGGGCCGCCGGCCTCGCGCGGGCGATCGCAGACAAACGGCAAGAGGGAGCATCATCATGAGCGACTGGTTCAAGGCGTCGATCGACCTTCAGAAGCAGATGCTCGATGCGCAGAAACAGGCACTCGATTTCGGCAGTCAGGCGACCAAGGCCGGCGACGCGATGGTGCAGGCGCAGGAAGCATCGCGCAAGGCGGCGGAGGCGAACCTCGCCGCGTGGCAGGCATGGACGCGACTATGGGGCGTCGGTCCTTGGTGAGCGCGGGCGATGCGCCGATGCCGCCGGTCCGTGGCCGGCTGACCCGGTCCGCGCCGCTCGCACCGTTGGTGTGGTTCAAGGCGGGCGGCCCGGCGGAATGGCTGTTCGAACCGGCGGATGCGGACGACCTGTCGGCGTTCCTCGCGGCGCTCGACCCGGCGGTGCCGGTGATGGCGCTGGGCCTCGGCTCCAACCTGATCGTGCGCGACGGCGGCGTGGCGGGGGTGGTGATCCGCCTCGGCAAGCCGTTCGCCTTCGCCCGCGCGGATGGCGACACGATGATCTGCGGCGGCGGCACCTCCGGTATCCTTGCCGCCTCCACCGCGCGCGACGCGGGGATCGCGGGGATCGAGTTCCTGCGCAGCATTCCCGGCACGGTCGGCGGCTTCGTGCGGATGAACGGCGGCGCCTATGGCCGCGAGGTCGCCGATATCCTCGTCTCCTGCACCGTCGTCGGGCGCGACGGCGCCGTCACGCGGATGGCGGTGGCGGATCTCGACTACACCTACCGCCATTCCGCGCTGCCGGACGGCGCGATCGTGATCGAGGCGACGGTCCGGGGCACCCCGGGCGATCCCGCCGCGATCCAGGCGGAGATGGACCGCATCGCCGCCGCGCGCGAGGCATCGCAGCCGCTGCGCGCGAAGACCGGCGGCTCGACCTACAAGAACCCGCCCGGCCACAAGGCATGGGCGCTGATCGACGCCGCCGGCTGTCGCGGCCTGACCCGTGGCGATGCACAGGTGTCGGAGAAGCATTGCAATTTCCTGCTCAATCGGGGGAATGCGACCAGCGCCGATATCGAGGCGCTGGGCGAGGATGTCCGGGCACGGGTGCAGGCGGACAGCGGCGTGACGCTGGAATGGGAAATCCGGCGGGTGGGCATGGCATGACGGAGTTTGGTGTGGCTGACGCGGTGTCCTCTCCCCTTCACATCGTGGTGCTGATGGGCGGCTGGTCCGCCGAGCGGTCGGTCTCGCTGCAATCGGGCGCGGGCGTCGCCGATGCGCTGGAATCGCGCGGCCACCGCGTCACCCGGATCGATATGGGCCGCGACGTCGCCGCGCGGCTGGCGGCGGCACAGCCCGACCTCGTCTTCAACGCGCTGCACGGCACGCCGGGGGAAGACGGCAGCGTGCAGGGCATGATGGACCTGATGGGCCTGCGCTATACGCATAGTGGCCTCGCCACCTCGGTCATCGCGATCGACAAGGTGCTGACCAAGCAGGCGCTGGTGCCGCATGGCGTGCCGATGCCGGGCGGCCGCATCGTCCGCTCCGCCGACCTGTTCGAGCGCGATCCGCTGCCGCGTCCCTATGTGCTGAAACCCGTCAGCGAAGGCTCGTCGGTCGGCGTCGCGATCGTGACGGCGGATGGTAACCTTGGCGACCCCATCTCCCGCGATGCCGCCGGCCCCTGGCAGGAATTCGACGAGCTGCTCGCCGAACCCTATATCCGTGGCCGCGAACTGACGACGGCGGTGCTGGGCAACCGCGCGCTGGGCGTCACCGAACTGATCCCGAAGAACGGCTGGTACGATTTCGATGCGAAATACACCGATGGCCTGACCGAACATGTCTGCCCCGCGCGCATCCCGGACGAAATCGCCGATGCGTGCAAGGCGCTGGCGCTGGAGGCGCATCGCCTGCTCGGCTGCAAGGGGGCCAGCCGGTCCGACTTCCGCTGGGACGACGAGCGCGGCGTCGACGGGCTGTTCCTGCTGGAGGTGAACACCCAGCCCGGCATGACCCCGCTCAGCCTCGTGCCCGAACAGGCGCGTCATGTCGGGATGGATTACGCCACGCTAGTACAGGCGATCGTCGACGAGGCGATGGCGGGCGTCGAGGTGGGCGCGGGATGAGCCGCACGATCAAGCGTGGCGCCCCGCCCAAGCGCCCCGCGCCGCGCCGCAAGCAGCCGGTGAAAAAGGTGCCGCTGCTCGACCGCGTCGTCGCGCGCCTGCCCGTCAGCGAACAGACGCTGCGCCGCGTAGTCACCTGGGCGATCACCGGCACCACCGGCGCGGTCGTGGTCGCAGCGGCGGTGTGGATCGGCATCCCCGGCATGGTCGGCGCCGCGCTGGCCGAGACGGCGGGGCAGGCGGGGTTCCGCGTCGAGCAGATCGAGATCACCGGCCTGCGGCGGATGGACCGGATGACCGTCTATGCCGTCGCGCTAGACCAGCGCAGCCGGGCGATGCCGCTGGTCGATCTGGAAGGGGTGCGGCAGAACCTGCTGCGCTACGGCTGGATCGCGGACGCGCACGTCTCGCGCCGGCTGCCCGATACGCTGCTGGTCGATATCGTCGAGCGGACCCCGGCGGCGGTGTGGCAGGATCGTGGACAGCTGATGCTGATCGATGCGCAGGGCGTGATGCTGGAACCGGTGCGCCCCGATGCGGTGCCGGCGTTGCCCTTGGTGATAGGCCCGGGGGCGGACCGGCAGGAGGCGAGCTATCAGGCGCTGCTCGCCGCCGCGCCCTCGCTCAAACCCCGTATCCGTGCCGCCACCTGGATCGGCAACCGCCGCTGGGACCTGACCTTCGACAGCGGCGAGGTGCTGGCCCTGCCGGAGGATGACGCCGCCCGCGCGCTGGTCCGCTTCGCCGATCTCGACGGGGCACGGCCGCTGCTGGGGCGCGGCTGGCTGCGCTTCGACATGCGCGACCCCGCGAAGCTGGTTGCGCGAAAGCCCGGAATGAATCAGAACCATGCATTGGCCGATCCCGCCAAGGTCGGCGACGGGACCGAACCCGCGCAGGTCGGGTCCGATCCCGGCAGCGCGGCCACACCTGCCCCGGTCGGCGGCGGGGCCGAAACGGGCGGCGACACGGGCGGCGCCGAAGGCTAGGGTGCCGATACGGTTGGGGGTTTGAGGCAATGGCGAAGGTGGCACCGGACGGACTGATAACCGCACTCGACATCGGATCGTCGAAGGTGTCGGCGATGATCGCGAAGAAGGGCGATGGCGGCGAACTGATCGTGCTCGGCACCGGCCAGCGCGAAAGCCGCGGCGTGAAGCGCGGCTACATCGCCGACATGGCCGCGACCGAGGCGGCGGTGCGCGAGGCGGTGGAGCAGGCGGAACGGATCGCTGGCCTGAATATCGAGGACGTGTGGGTCGGCTTCTCCGCCGGCGGTCTCGTGTCCGACGTCGCGGAGGTGGAGTTCGAGCTGGGCGGCCACCGCGTCGAACAGGGCGATATCGATGCGCTGCTGACCGCGGGCCGCCAGTCGATCGATCCGCAGGGGCGGATGGTGCTGCATGCGCAGCCCGCGCTCTACACGCTCGACGGGCTGACCGGGGTGAAGAAGCCGCTCGGCCTCCATGCCGACCGGCTGGGCGTGCATATCCATGTCGTCGCCGCCGACGGATCGCCGGTCCGCAACCTCGACCTGTGCGTGCGCTCCGCGCATCTGGAGGTGCGATCGATCATCGCCGCGCCCGTCGCCACCGGTCTGGCCTGCCTGTCGGAGGAGGAGCGCGAACTGGGTGTCGCGCTGGTCGAGATGGGGGCGGGGATCACCAACGTGTCGCTGTTCGCCGGCGGGATGCTGGTCGGGCTGCATTCGCTGCCGATGGGCGCGAACGACATCACCGACGACATCGCCTCCGCCTTCGGCACTCGCCGCCAGCAGGCGGAGCGGATGAAATGCTTCCACGGCTCCGCCAACGCATCCCCGCGCGACAATCACGACATGATTCCGGTCATGCCGATCGCGGCGGAGGACGACGAACATGCCGGGGTGCAGATCACCAAGGCGCAGCTGATCGGCGTGATCCGTCAGCGGCTCGATTACCAGATGGGCGAGGTGCGCAAGGCATTGACCCAGTTGAAGTTCGAGGGGCCGGTCGGCCGGCAGGTGGTGCTGACCGGCGGCGGCGCGGAGTTGAAGGGCATCGCGGATTATGCGCAGCAGGCGCTCGGCCGGTCGGTGCGGCTGGGTCGGCCGCGCGGGCTGACCGGCCTGCCCGAAGCGCATGGCGGGCCGGCCTTCGCGACGCTGGCGGGCCTCGCTTTCTATGCGGCGGCCGATCCGGTCGATCTGCGGACTGTCGCGCCGACGGGGCAGACCGTCCACCGGCCCAGCGGCATGGGGCTGTTCCGCAAACTCATCCAGGCGGCGCGTGCCAATTATTGACCTTTTGTGGTGGCGGGCCGTGTCACATTTCGGCTAATGAATGAGTTCAATTCCCGTTTTGGCGCATCTGTGGCGGGAGTGGCGGAGATATTTTGGCGATGAGCATCGAATTCCTGGCCCCAGAAGTGGACGAACTGACGCCGCGCATCGCGGTGATCGGCGTCGGCGGCGCGGGCGGCAACGCCATCGCGAACATGATGCGCGCCGATGTGCAGGGGGTCGATTTCCTCGTCGCCAACACCGATGCGCAGGCGCTGAAGTCGTCGGTCGCGCCGCAGCGTATCCAGCTGGGCGCGAAGATCACGCAAGGGCTGGGCGCCGGTAGCCGGCCCGAGATCGGCCGCGCCGCCGCGGAAGAGACGATCGACGATCTCGCCAAGCTGCTCGAAGGCGCGCACATGTGCTTCATCGCCGCCGGCATGGGCGGCGGCACCGGCACCGGCGCCGCGCCCGTCATCGCCAAGGCCGCGCGCGACATGGGCATCCTGACCGTGGGTGTCGTCACCAAGCCGTTCAGTTTCGAGGGTAATCGCCGCGCCAAGGCCGCCGATGGCGGGATCGAGGAACTGCAGAAGTACGTTGATACGCTGATCGTCATCCCCAACCAGAACCTGTTCCTGATCGCCAACGCCAACACGACCTTCAAGGAAGCGTTCGAGATGGCGGACGAGGTGCTGCAACAGGGCGTGCGCGGCATCACCGACCTGATGGTGATGCCCGGCCTCATCAACCTCGACTTCGCCGACGTGCGCTCGGTGATGCAGGAGATGGGCAAGGCAATGATGGGCACTGGCGAGGCGTCGGGTGACAACCGCGCGCTGGAAGCCGCGCAGAAGGCGATCGCCAACCCGCTGCTCGACGGCGTGTCGATGCAGGGGGCCAAGGGCGTCATCATCTCGATCACCGGCGGTGACGACATGCGCCTGCTGGAGGTGGACGAGGCCGCGAATCACATCCGCGATCTGGTCGATCCCGATGCGAACATCATCTGGGGTTCCGCCTTCAATCCCGAACTGGAAGGCAAGATCCGCGTCTCCGTGGTCGCCACCGGGATCGAGGCGGTGGAGCGTCCCGTCGCCCCCGCCGCACCGGCCGCCTCCACCTCGTTCAGCTTCGGCGGCACCCGCCGCAGCGACGAGACGCCATCGTTCCGCCCCAGCGCCGATCAGGCCCCGCGCGCGACCGCCCCGGCCGCTGCCGCGCCGACGGCACCGACTCCGGCCGCACCGCCTGCACCGGCACCGGCCCCCGTCGCGGCGGCGACGCCACCGGCCGACAGCGACGAACTGGTGCTGGGTGCCGATGCGGTGGTGACGCCGCCGGCCCCGCGCGCCGCGCCGGTGCAGCAGCCCGCACCCGCGCCCGCGCCGCAGCCGGCCGCCCCGCGCATGGCCCCCCCCACCGCCGTCACGCAGCCCGGCGTGCCGACCCCCGCCGCCGACGAGGGCGGGATGCGCCGCCGCTGGATCGCCCCCGGTGCAGAGGCGGCCAGCCCGGTCGAGCCGACTCCCGGCCCCCGGGTGAAGCTGGGCGGCACCCTGTTCGAGCGCATGTCCAACGCCGCCCGTGGCGCACCGCGCGACGAGGACGAAAAGCCGGCAGAACCGCTTGATATCCCGCGTTTTCTTCACCGCCAAAACAACCAGTAAGCCGGCCCCGCCCGCGTTCGGATCGGCCGGACGCGGGCGGTTCGGTCCGCGATGCGTTCGCCGCCGGTCCGCCCCGCTTCGTCGTAGTTGGGAAAAAGGACCATTGCCGGTTGATCCGTGCTGGTCTGTAGCGAGCATCGTTCCATGACCCGCTTCATTTCCCTTACCGTCGCCGCCCCGCTTGCGCTGGCTGCCCTGTCCCTTCCGGTCATGTCCCTGTCGGTCATGCCCTTGCCGGCCGGCGCGCAGCAGATGGTGCAGTCGCTGGCATCCACCGATGCCGATCTGCTCGCGGCGCAGATGCGCCAGCTTGCCGCCAATCCCCGCGATGTGAACGCACTGGCGACTGCCGGCGAACTGTCGCTGAAGCTGGGCGATCTCAGCGCCGCCGCCTCGTTGTTCGCGCGTGCCGACAAGGTCGATTCGGGCAATGGCCGGGTGAAGGCGGGGATGGCCGCGATCCTCGTCCGTTCCGAACGTCCGGGTGAGGCGTTGCGGTTCTACGAACAGGCGGAGCGGTCCGGATTGCCGACCGCCCGCTACGCCGCCGATCGCGGCCTCGCCTATGATCTGGTCGGCGAACAGGAGCGGGCGCAGCGGGATTATCGCGCCGCGCTGGCCGTATCGCGTGATGACGAGACGGTGCGCCGCTATGCGCTGTCGCTGGGTATCTCGGGCCGGCAGGCGCAGGCGCTGGAGCAACTCGATCCCCTGATCCGTCGGCAGGACCGGGCGGCCTGGCGGGCGCAGGCATTCGTGCTGGCGATGAACGGCGATACCGCGGCGGCGACCAAGATCGTCACCGCGATGATGCCAGGCAATCTGGCGCAGGGGCTTGCCGCCTTTTTCCAGCGGTTGCCGTCGCTGTCACCGGTCGATCGCGCCTTCGCGGTGCATTTCGGCGAGATCCAACCCACGCCCGAACGGATCGCCGATGCCCGGCTGACCCCGAAACTGCCGCCGCTCGCCGGCAGTCCGCCGGTGCAGGTCGCCGCCGTCGCCCCGGCCACGGTCACCCGGCCGGCTGCGCGCGACACGCGCCGGACCCGGGCCGCCAACCCCGTCCAGACTCCGCCGGCCCGGAACGTGCCGGCGCAGGGCACGCCGGTTCAGACCATACCGGCCCAGGCCCCGCCGGTGCAGGTCGCGGCGGTGCCGACCCCGGCGGCATCGTCGCCCCCGGTCGTCTGGGCCGCGCCCCGCGCGGTGGTGCAGCCGCTGCCACCCACGCCCGAGGTTACGGCGCCGGTCGCGGTCGCCGCCGCCCCGGTCGCGCCGGTCCAGTCGAGCGCGGCGACGCAGCGCGCCGATTCGGTTCTCGCGCGCATCGTCGCCAACCTGTCGATCCCGGCCGAGGAACTGGGGGTCGTCGAGCCCACGCCGGCCGCATCGCGCGCGCCGCTGCCGGTCAAGGTCGCCGCCGCCCCGGCCTCCGCCGCCGGCCGCCGGGTGGTGGCGGAAGCATCGGCCAAGGAGGCACGCGACACCGCTGTCCGCCGCGTCGTCGCCGCCCGCCTGACCGGCAATGCCACCGCCGACGATGCCGCCATACCCCTGACCCGCGCCCAGCAGCGTGCCGCCGACCGCAAGGCCGCCATGGTGGATGCGAAGGGCAAGCCGCTGACCGCCGCGCAACGTCGCGCCGCCGCGCGCAAGCCCGCCATCGAAGACGCCACCGCCGTCGCGGTCGTCGAGGACGAAAAACCGCTGACCCCGGCGCAGAAGCGCGCCGCCGCCCGCAAGGCCGCCGCCGAGGAAAAGGCGATGACCCCCGCCGAAAAGCGCGCCGCCGCGCGCAAGGAAGCGGCAGAGAGCAAGAAGACCGCCGACCGCAAGGCGCTGGCCGACAAGGCCGCCGCTGACAAGAAGGCGGCGCGCAGCAACCCGGCACGCATCTGGGTGCAGGTCGCCAGCGGTGCGAACGATGCCTATCTCGGCCAAGCCTGGAAGACGATCACGGCGAAGGCGCCGCAGGCGTTTCGCGGCAAGGCCGGCTACAGCCAGTCCGTCCGCGCCACCAACCGGGTGATGACCGGGCCGTTCAAGACGGATGCGGAGGCGCGCGCCTTCGTGAACCAGTTGGCGAAACAGGGGGTGCCGGCCTATTCG
The DNA here is from genome assembly GCF_014841615.1 of Sphingomonas sp. CFBP 8760. Taxonomy (GTDB): domain Bacteria; phylum Pseudomonadota; class Alphaproteobacteria; order Sphingomonadales; family Sphingomonadaceae; genus Sphingomonas. The sequence goes on from NZ_JACYUG010000003.1 coordinate 200,061, forward strand.
GTCACCACCGATGCCGGTGAACCGGTCGCGAAGCTGCCCGCCAAGTGACGGTCATCCCGCGCGCGCCCTATGCGGCGGACCCGGCGGCGAGTCGCGGCCGGCTTCACGACGAAAGCGGCGGCGGCGTGCGTGGCCCGCGCGACGCGTTCCAGCGCGACCGCGACCGGGTGATCCATTCGATCAGCTTCCGCCGCCTCCGTCACAAGACGCAGGTTTTCATGGCGCCTGATGGCGACCATTTCCGCGTCCGCCTGACCCACAGCATCGAGGTCGCGCAGATCGGCCGAGCGATCGCGCGCGCGCTGGGTCTGAACGAGGACCTGACCGAGGCGCTGTGTCTGGCGCACGATATCGGCCACCCGCCCTTCGGCCATGCCGGCGAGGATGCGCTGAAGGCGGCGATGAAGGGGGCGGGCGGCTTCGACCATAACGGCCACACGCTGCGCACCCTGACCGAGATCGAACGCCCCTATCCGCTGTGGAACGGGCTGAACCTGACCTGGGAGACGCTGGAGGGGCTGGCGAAGCATAACGGCCCCATTCGCCATCCCGGCTGGGCGTTGCAGGCGGCGGATGCGGCGTTCCCGCTCGATCTGGGCGAGTGGCCGACGCTGGAGGCGCAGGTCGCCGCGCTGGCGGACGATATCGCCTATGACAATCACGACATCGACGATGGCCTGCGCGCCGGGTTGCTGACGCTCGACCAGTTGATGGCCGAACCGCTGGTGGCGCGGACATGGGCCACGGTACGCGCGCGTTACCCCGATACCGGCGAGACGCGGCTGGCGCGGGAACTGGTGCGCAGCCAGATCGGCGAGATGGTGACCGACCTGATCGACGAGACGCGGGCCCGGATCGCCGACAGCGGCGTCGCCAGCGTGGCGGATGTCCGCGCGGCGGGGCGGGCGCTGGTCGGTTTCTCGGATCGGTTGCGGATCGAGGAGCGCGACCTGAAACGGTTCATGTACGCCAACCTCTACCACCATCCCCGCCAGCTGGAGGCGGCGGCGGCGGCGCATGGCGTGGTCGACGGCTTGTTCGCCGCCTATAGCGCGGACCCGGCGACGATCCCGCCCGAATGGCGGGAACGCCTGCCATCGGCGGAACCAGACCGCAGCCGGCACATCGCCGATTTCATCGCGGGGATGACCGATCGCTATGCGATCGCCCGTTACCGCGAACTGGTCGGGCCGATCGATCTGCCCGAAGGCTTCTGACCGGCCCGAACGGGGATCAGCGACTGATCGCGGTCATGCCGCCGGCAGCGCCGCGGGCCTGTGCGGTGTCGAACGCGACGTTCGCGTTGCCCGACGTGCCCGTGACCCGGTGGCCCTTCACGACCAGATTGAACGGCGCGCGATCCGGCAGGCGATGGCCGGAAATCAGCTTGGCGCCCTTGGCGGTTTCGGTCGTCTTGTAGACATAGGTATAGCCGTCATGCTGGAAGGTCTGCTCGCCCTCGGCAGCGGTAGCCGGCGCGGCGATGGTGAACCAGGCGGCGGCGGCGACGAGAAAAATGGCAGTGCGCATGATCGTGTTCCTCGCGAAAGAGCGTGGCGCTCGATCAGGTCCTCTTTATGTTGTATGACGCAAAGATATTGCGGTGCAGCATGGCCCGCAACTGCAAAGGCCCCGACTGCGATTGCGCGGTACGCAATCACGTGACGGCGATGGTTTGAGCTGGCGCGGTTTTCCGCTAGACGAACCGCATCTCGATCATCGGACCAGTCATGACGCTTTACACCCGCTTCGCCACCCATCTCGATGCGGCGCTCGATACGCTGACGGCGAACGGCGTCCTGCCGGCGGGGCTGGACCGGCGCAACGTCACCGTGGAGCCGCCGCGCGATACCACGCACGGCGATCTCGCCACCAACGCGGCGATGGTGCTCGCCAAGCCCGCCGGGGTGAAGCCGCGCGACCTGGCCGTCGCGCTCGCCGCGGAGCTGGAGAAGATCGCCGATGTCGCGCGGGTCGACGTGGCCGGGCCGGGATTCATCAACATGATGCTGACCGACGACAGCTGGCGCAGCGAGCTGACCGGCATCCACGCCGCCGCCGCCGATTACGGCCGGTCGACGACGGGGGAGGGGATCACCGTCAACATCGAATATGTCTCGGCCAATCCGACCGGGCCGATGCACATGGGCCATTGCCGTGGCGCGGTGGTGGGCGATGCGCTTGCCAGCCTGCTCGAATTCGCCGGGCACAAGGTCATCCGCGAATATTACGTCAACGACGCCGGGGGGCAGGTCGACGTGCTCGGCCGCTCGGTCCACCTGCGTTACCGCGAGGCGCTGGGCGAGAGCGTCACGATCCCGGAAGGGCTGTATCCCGGCGACTATCTGGTGCCGATCGGGCAGGAACTCGCCGCCGAGTTCGGCGACCGCTACGTCGCCTCGCCGGAGGAGGAATGGCTGGCGTTGTTCCGCACCCGCGCGGTCGCGGCGATGCTGGTCCTCATCAAGGCCGATCTGGCGCTGCTCGGCATCCATCACGACCTGTTCGCGTCCGAGGCGGAATTGCAGGCCGCCGGCAAACCCGAGGCGGCGGAGGCGGAGCTGCGGTCGCGCGACCTCGTCTATGACGGCGTGCTGGAAGCACCCAAGGGCGAGACGCCGGACGATTGGGAACCGGTGGTCCTGCCGCTGTTCCGCTCCACGCAGTTCGGTGACGATCAGGATCGCCCGATCCGCAAGTCGACCGGGCAATGGACCTATTTCGGCGCCGACCTGGCCTATCACTATCAGAAGGCGCAATCGGCGGACCAGTTGATCGACATCTGGGGCGCCGACCATGCCGGCACCGTCAAGCGGATCGTCGCCGCCGTCGCCGCGCTGACCGGCGGCAAGACCCGGTTCGACGTGAAGCTGATCCAGATGGTCCGCCTGCTGCGGGGTGGCGAGCCGGTGAAGATGTCGAAGCGCGCGGGCAATTTCGTGACGCTGGCCGATGTGGTGCGCGAGGTCGGGCGCGACGTGGTGCGCTTCACGATGCTGACCCGCCGCGCCGACGCGCAGATGGACTTCGACTTCGCCAAGGTGGTGGAGGCGTCGAAGGACAATCCGGTCTTCTACGTGCAATATGCCCATGCCCGTATCGCCTCGCTCCACCGTCGCGCGGACGAGGCGGGGATCGCGGCCGGCACCGCCGATCTGTCGCGGCTCGATGCCGACGAACTGGCGCTGGTCAAGCTGCTGGCGCAGTTCCCGCGCACCGTCGAGACGGCGGCGGCCACGCGTGAGCCGCATCGCATCGCCTTCTATCTCGGCGATGTCGCCGCCGCGTTCCATGCGCTGTGGAACGTCGGCAACGACCGGCCCGACCGTCGCTTCCTGATCGTCGACGATGCGGCGGCGACGCGGGCGCGGCTGTTCCTGGCGGATGGCGCGGCGCAGATCATCCGCAACGGTCTGGCGATCATGGGCGTAGAGGCCGTGACGGAGATGAACTGATGATCGACGATCGGTATCGGCGCGACGAGGACCGGCTGCCCTGGCTGGAGACGATCGGTCCCGATGAGGATCGCGATCCGCCGTCGTTCATCCGTTTCCTGGCATTGCTGCTGGTCGCGCTCGCCGTGCTGGCGGTGGTCGCGTTCGCGGTGTTGAAATACCGGTCGTCAGACCCGTCGGGCACCGGCCAGCTGATCCCCGCGCCGGCCGAGCCGTACAAGGTCCGTCCCGAGGAACCGGGTGGCCTGAAGGTGGAGGGGGAGGGCGATGCCGCGATCGCCACCAGCGACGGCAAGGCCGCCGGCACCGGCGCGATCGACCTGACCGCGGTGCCCGAGGCGCCCGTCGATACCAGCCGCGCCCCCGCCGCCAGCCCGACCCCCGACGCCGCCGGCCGCAGCGCCGTCGCCGACGTGCCCGCCGCACGCGGCCGTCTGGTCGCCGCGGCGCCGATCGGGTCCGGCCGGCCGGCGGCAGGCAACGCCACCGGCAACGGCGCGCTGGTCCAGCTGGGCGCCTATCCCAGCGAGGCGGGCGCCAACGCCGCCTGGACGCGCTTCACCAAACGCTTCGGCTATCTCGCGCCGCTGGAGAAACTGGTCCAGCCGGTCGCGCGTGAGGGCAAGACGCTGTTCCGCCTGCGCGTGAACGCCGGCAGCGCCGCCGCCGCGGCCGATCTGTGCGGCCGCCTGCGCGTGGCGGGCGAGGAATGTTTCCTCGCGAGTTGACGGGCGGATGACACCGATCGTTGCCGGCATCGCCGGCCCCGTGCTGACCGCCGAGGAGGCGGATGTGCTGGCGCGGATCGGGCCGGCGGGGATCATCCTGTTCGCCCGCAACGTCGCCGATCCGGCGCAACTCTGTGCGCTCACCGATTCGCTGCGCGACTGTATGGGTCGTGCCGACCTCGCGGTGCTGATCGATCAGGAGGGCGGACCCGTCGCCCGGCTGCGTCCGCCGCACTGGCCGGATTTCCCTGCCGCCGCCCGTTTCGCCGCCGCCTATGATGTGGCACCCGCGACCGCGATCCGGGCGATGCACGCGCAGGGGCAGGCGATCGGACGGGTGCTGGCGGCCGCCGGCATCACGATGAATTGCGCGCCGCTGCTCGATATCGGCCATGCCGACACCGATCCCGCGCTGGTCCCCCGGCTGGCGGGGCACGAGCCGTTACGCGTCGCGGCATTGGGGCGGGCGATGCTGGGCGGTATGGCGGGGGCGGGGGTAACGGGCATCGTCAAGCATCTGCCGGGGCTCGGTCGCGCGACGGTCGATCCGCACCACGCGCTGCCGATCGTGACGGCCGGCGCCGAAACGCTGGCGATCGACGCGCAACCGTTCCGCGCGCTCGCCCATGCCCGCGCCGGCATGACCGCGCATGTCGTCTATGCCGCGTGGGATGCCGCCCGGCCCGCCACGCTGTCACCGGTGGTGATCGACCGGGTGATCCGCGGCACGATCGGATTCGACGGGCTGCTCGTCACCGACGATCTGCACATGGGGGCGTTGTCGGGCGATCTGGTCGAACGGGCGGTCGCCGCGATCGCGGCGGGATGCGATCTGGCCCTGTGCTGTCACGCCACGCCGGCCGGATTGCTGGCCTTGGCGACCGCGCTGCCGGCGCTGTCCACCGCCGCGCATGACCGGCTGACACGGGCGTATCCGGTTGCACCGGCATCGTCCGGCGACATGGCCGCGTCCCTTTCGCATCGCGATGCGTATCTGGCAGCGACGGGCGCGGTTCGGCTGGCAATATCCGGCAAGACCGACTAGATCACGGCCCAGTCTCAGGAGTAAGCGCCATGGGCAGTTTCAGCCCGATTCACCTGCTCGTCCTCGCCGTCGTCGCCATCCTGTTGCTGGGTGGCGGGCGTTTTTCCAGCCTGATGGGCGATGTCGCCAAGGGCGTGAAGAACTTCAAGAAGGGCATGGCCGAGGAGGATTCGTCGCCCAAGCCATCGAAGCAGATCGAGGCGCAGACCCGTGCCGAGCCGGCGTTCGACCGTGACGGCGACCGCGTCGGCGACCGCGTGCGCGACGACCGCTGATTCTCCCCTCCCGCTGAGGCGCGGCCCGCATGTTCGATATCGCGCCGACCGAGCTGTTGCTGGTCGCGTTCGTGGCGCTCGTCGTCATCGGCCCCAAGGATCTGCCGAAGGCGATGCGCGTCGTCGGCTATTGGGTCGGTCGCGCCCGCGGCGTCGCGCGCCAGTTCCGCTCCGGCTTCGACACGATGGTGCGCGAGGCCGAGCTGGAGGAGATGGAGAAGCGCTGGGCCGCCGAGAACGAGCGGATCATGCGTGAGCACCCCGCCCCGACGGCCGAGGCGACCGACGCCAGCCATACCCGCCCCCCTCACGATCCCATTACCTATGGACCGGAGGACACGACGCAGACCGCGGTGATGGTCGAGCGCCCGCATGTCGATCCCGCGCCACCGGTCGCGGCCGGCCCGGCCGATCCCGAGCCGGGCGAACCGGAGCCGGTCGGGTCAGCCCCCGCCCATGGCGATGCCACCCCGCCGCTCGATCGTCCCGGCCGGACGGAGGGAGCGGCATCGTGAGCGAGATCGACGACAGCCGCGCGCCCCTGCTCGATCACCTGATCGAGCTGCGCCGTCGCCTGCTCTACTGCATCGCCGCGCTCCTGCTGGCGTTCGCAGTCGCTTTCTATTTCTCCGAGACGATCTTCGCCTTCCTGGTCCAGCCGTTGCTCAGGGCCGGGCAGGGAACGGTGATCTATACCGAGATATTCGAGGCGTTCTTCGTCCAGGTGAAGGTCGCGTTCTTCGCGGCGATGATGATCGCGTTCCCGGTGATCGCCAACCAGTTGTGGCAGTTCGTCGCCCCCGGCCTGTACCGCAAGGAAAAGAAGGCGCTGTTGCCCTTCCTCCTGGCGACGCCGCTGCTGTTCCTGCTCGGTGCGGCGATGGCCTATTACGTCGCGATCCCGATGGCGTTGCACTTCCTGCTCGGTTTCGACGGCGTGGTCGGCGGGGTGAAGCGCGAGGCGTTGCCGGCGATCGGCAACTACCTGTCGTTCATCATGCAGTTCCTGTTCGGGTTCGGTCTGGCCTTCCTGCTGCCGGTGCTGCTCATGCTGCTCGAACGCGCCGGTATCGTCACCCGCCAGCAGTTGAAGAGCGCGCGGCGCTACGCCATCGTCGGCGCGTTCGCGATCGCCGCGGTGCTGACCCCGCCGGACGTGGGTTCGCAGTTGCTGCTCGCGATCCCGCTGTGCATCCTCTACGAATTCGCGTTGATCGGTATCTGGTTCACCGAGCGTCGTCGCGCCCGCGAGGCGGAGGCCAACGAGGAACCCGCCTGATCGCCGGATCATGACGTCGTGAAGCCTGCTCCGCCCTCGTTGCGGGTACGGGGGCGACGCGATCGATGGTTAGGCCTCCAGACGCCCATCAGGCTCTCAACCACAGGATCGACGCCGGATCGCCGTACCTCGCCCATCCTGTACGACAGGCGGATCGAACGAAAACGGCCGGCGCGGGGGATACCCGCACCGGCCGTTCGTTCGTTGGGACGACGTGCTTACTTGACGTCGTTCGCGGTCTTGGAGACGGCTTTCCCCGCAGAGCTCACATCGCGACCGGCACCTTCGACGGTGTTGCAGGCCGACACCAGCAACGCACTGGCCACGAACGCGAGACCAACCAACTTACGCATGGGATACCTCCTCAAGGCTGAACTGCCGAACAGGCAATGTTCCTGTGGGGGGATCGTTCCCAATTTGCATCGATTGCAGCCCGAAAACGTTAAAGGCCCGAAAACATCACCAGGGGGGGGAGGGTGATGGTTCCGGGCCTATGTCGTGGACCGCGATAGCGGGGGGGCACAAGGTCGCGATCCGAAATGGAAAACGGGCAACGGGACGGCTGGTTCCCGGTGTCGTTCCGAAAATCGAAGAAAAAATGAAGGTCCGCCGGAAAAAGACCGCCGGCACCGGATCAGTCGCGGCCCAGCACCGCGATCGCGATCTCATACGCACCCGCCAACGGGTCGTGATGCAGCTTGGACCGCAACTGACGCGACAGTCCCTCCATCACCCGGCCATAACGATGCGTGGCGAGATCGCGCAACGTATCGCCATCGACCAGCGCGCGCGACACGACGCGCAACACCGCGCGCTCGGGCACGTCGGCGGGCTTCAGCGATACCTTGATCTGCGCGGCGCCGTCGCACCCGCCGGCCAGTTCGACGATCTCGGTGACCAGGAACGCGACCGCCACCGCGACGTCCTGGTTCACCAGGAAGGCATCGACGTCCAGCGTGATCCCCACCGCCTGCGATCGTTCGGATGCGGTGGCCCGGATGTTGGACGCCAGTTCGCCGATCATCGTCCGCATGTTCAGCCCGCGATGTTCCTCCAACTCGGCGAAATGGTGGCGATGCACCACCGCCAGCGCATCGACGCGCCGCTGGATCGAGGCATAGGCCGCGGTGGCATCGGCGCTGCGCGCGCTGCGGGCATGGAACGCGATCAGGCTGGCGATCACCTGCAGGTTGTTCTTGACGCGGTGATGCACCTCGCGCGTCAGCTTGGTCTGGCGGCGCAGGCCCTCTTCCAGCCCGGCTTCATGCGTCGCTACCGTCTGACTGATGGTGCGGAACGTCTCGCCCAGTTCGCGGATTTCCTGCGCGGGCAGGCTGGTCGCGTGCGAATCGATCACCTCGCCCGGCGTATAGGCGGCGACGCTCGCGCGCAGCTGGCGCAGGGGGCGCAGCAGCAGCCGGTCGACCACGAACCACGCGATCCCCGCCGCCGCCACCCACATCAGCAGCGGCAGCATCATCGCGATCACCAGCGACGACGTGATCGGCGCACTGCTGACCGCGGTGGCGAGCACCAGCCCACCGATCCCCAGTTCGGTGCGCAGCGACTCCATCCGGCGCAATATCCCGTCGCCGGGTACCGGTTCCAGTTCCAGTTGCTGGTCGTCGAGCAGCAGGACGCTGGAGAAGGTGTTGGCGCGGCTGCTGGGCCGGCCCAGCCGGCGCAGGAAATCCTCGGGGAAGAAGGCGCGGGCGGTGATGTCGGACCGCGCCTCGGCGATCGACAGGACCACGCCCTGATCGGGCACGATCGCCGCCGCGATCGGTGCATCCGAATCGGCGGGCGTCGCACTCGGCAACGGCACGCCGCACAACAGGCGACCGCGCCGGTCGGTGATCGCGAACCGTGCGCCGGCGGAGGCTTGCTGCGCGAACACGCCTTGCGCGCGCGCGCAGCTGGGGGCGTCGGCGGCGTCGCTGCCCAACGCCTGCACCGCCACGCGCAGCGCGGTCATGTCGCCGACCAGTTCGATCGCGATCGCCCGCGCGCTCTCGGTGGCGGCGATGCGCAGCCGCGCCCGCGATTCCGCGTCGGCCAGCCGCGTGGTCTGGAGGGTGGCGAACACCGCGATGATCGCCAGCGGCAGCAGCGCCGCGCTCAGGATCAGGAACAGCTTCGCGCCCGTCGTCAATCGCGACAGCGGAAAGGAACGTATCGTGAGGGTAGAAAGCTTGGACGGCGGGGGAGTCGGGGTATCGGACGCCGGGGTATCGGGCATGGTGCCCGCGATCAGGTAAGTTTGCCGAGGAGGTCGAGCAGATCGTCGGGAACCTGCTCGCTCACCGTGTTCTCATAGACTGAGCGCAGTGCCGAACCCATGTCGCGATCACGATTGGCGGCGTCCCGGGCCGGGCGCATGTCGCCATCGGCCCGGAATGCGTCGGTGATCTGCGCCGTATCGTTCTTATCCTGACCCAAGCTGAACGTCTTTCCCCCTGATGCCGCGCCAACGTCGCGGCCCGCAGTGAACCACGAATATAGCGCGGTCCGATTGTGGCGATGAAACCAAAAATCGTCTCGATGGTTCCCGCCATGGCACGAAAAACACGGACTCGCCTTGCGGGAGTTCGATATCGTCGTTTCGCGTTGGATCAATACCGGCCTTAGCGCGTAAGCGGGACGGATCGTTTTCAGGGAGTTTTCATCGCACATGTCGCTCGGACAGCAACTCGCCCCGCATCTTCCTTTCCTGCGGCGCTACGGCCGGGCACTTACCGGTAGCCAGGTGCATGGGGACAAGTATGTCCGTGCCACGCTGGAGGCGATCGTCGCCGCGCCGGACCAGTTTCCGCGTGACGTCGATCCGCGTCTCGGCCTGTACCGGATGTTCCAGGGCATCTGGAACTCCGCCAATTACGACGAGATGGAAGACAGTCTCGGCAGCGAACTCGCCGGGGCGGAAGCGGTCACGCGCGCCCGCCTGTCGCGGATGACGCCATTGTCGCGTCAGGCGCTGCTGCTGACCGCGATGGAGGGCTTCACCCCCGAAGACGCCGGTTATCTGATCGACGCCGATGCCGACGAGGTCGACCGGCTGGTCGCCGAGGCGCTGTCCGAGATCGAGAATCAGACCCGCGCGCGTGTGCTCATCATCGAGGACGAGCCGATCATCGCGATGGATATCGAAACGATCGTCCGCGATCTGGGTCATGACGTCACCGGCGTCGCCGTCACCCGCGACGAGGCGGTCGGGCTGGCGATGGAGGATCGGCCGGGTCTGGTACTCGCCGATATCCAACTGGCCGACGACAGTTCGGGGATCGATGCGGTGAAGGATATCCTCGCCGAGTTCGAGGTGCCGGTGATCTTCATCACCGCCTTCCCGGAGCGCCTGCTGACGGGCGAGCGGCCCGAGCCGACCTTCCTCATCACCAAGCCGTTCCAGCGGTCGACGGTGAAGGCGGCGATCAGCCAGGCGCTGTTCTTCGACCAGAGCACCGTGCCGGGCGAATGACCTGACGCGGCAGGATGTTGCGGACCCAAAACGAACCCCGGAGGTTTATCCGTCATGGACAGTCCCGAAAAACCCACCCGCCTGTCGGGTGAAGAGGCCCGTGCCGGGGCGACCCCGCATATGACGCGCTACATCTTGCCGATCTCGCTGACGCTCATCATCGTGATCTTCGCCATCATGGTCTTTCGCTGAACGGCGGTCCATGGAACGGCCCGTTAACAGCGGGTTGGAATAGGGCGCGTCCGCGCCTATCTTGGGGCGGCGCGACACACGCGTCGCCCCTCACGATCGGATAAGAATGACCCAGCCCGTGCTGCGTGACGACGACGTTGAGGAGCAGGTCGATGCTCCCGTCGAACATGTTTCGTTGTCTGATCCAGAGTTCAAGACACAGCTGGCGCAGGTGATTCCGCACCTGCGCGCGTTCGGTCGGTCGTTGTCGGGCAGTCGCGATCTGGCCGACGATCTGGTGCAGGAGACGCTGCTGAAGGCATGGGCCGCACGCAAGCGTTTCCAGGCCGGCACCAACATGCGCGCCTGGACCTTCATCATCCTGCGCAACCTCTATCTGTCGCAGATGCGCCGTGCCCGGTTCAAGGGCGAGTGGGACGATCTGGTCGCCGACCGCATCCTCGCCGCCCCCGCCAGTCAGGACCGTCACGTCGAACTGGGCGACATGCAGCGTGCCCTGATGCACCTGCCGCAGCCCCAGCGAGAGGCGTTGATCCTCGTCGGCGCGGGTGGCTTCGCTTACGAAGAAGCGGCGGAAATCTGTCAGGTCGCGGTCGGCACGATCAAGAGTCGGGTGGCCCGTGGCCGTGTCGCGCTCGAAGCGCTGCTGACCGATGGTGCCGCGCTGCCCTCACGTCGCGATCACGAGGTCGATACCAGCAAGACCGCGCTCGATTCGATCATGGGCGATGTGGACATGCTCAGCCGCGGTCGTTGATGCCGCGGCCGGCATCGCGCTCGCGCCGCTCAGTGGTGGTGACGCGACACCCGGTCTATGTCGCGCAGCAACGGCGCCCATTGGGGCGGGATGTCGGCACCCTCACCGTAAACGCGCCGCAATGACTGGCCGATTGCATCGGTCGCACGGGGCATACGGACGATCTGTTCGCCATTATCGCGCTGGATCACAAGGCTGGTGGCGAAGGTCATGACCGGTAAAACGTTCGGATCGGCCATTCGTTTCGTTCGGGCGGCATGGATGTGACGCGATGATGACGGTGCCCCCCGCGACCGGCGATCTGGTCGAGGCCCTCGACCGTGCGCGGCGCTGGTCGCCGTTCCTCGCGATGGTGGCCGCGCGGGAACCCGGTATCGTTGCCGCAGCGGAGGCGGGACGGCTCGACCTGTCGCCCGCGATCGATCCCGACCTGCCCGTCGCCACCCGCCTGCGCCGGCAGCGCCGCGCCCTTGCGCTCACCGTCGCACTGGGCGACCTGTCGGGGCGGCTCGACCTTACCGCCGTCACCGCCGCGCTGACCGGCTTTGCCGATCAGGCGCTCGACACCGCGATCCGCACTGCCATCACCGAACGATATCCGGGCGAGGAACCGCGCGGGTTCACCGCGATCGCGCTGGGCAAGCAGGGGTCGTTCGAACTCAACTACTCCTCCGACATCGATCCCATCCTGTTGTTCGATCCCGCCACCCTGCCGCGCCGCGCCAGGGAGGAGCCGGAGGAAGCGGCGGTCCGCATCGCCCGCCGCGTCGTCGAGTTGCTGCAGGCGCGCGACGGCGACGGTTATGTCCTGCGCGTCGACCTGCGGCTGCGCCCCTCGGCGGAGGTCACGCCGATCGCGCTGCCGGTGGATGGCGCCATCGCCTATTATGAAAGCCAGGCGCTGGCATGGGAGCGCGCCGCCTTCATCCGCGCCCGCGCCGCCGCCGGCGACATCGCGCTGGGGCAGCGGTTCCTGACGGCGATCCGGCCGTTTGTGTGGCGGCGCACGCTCGATTTCGGCGCGGTCGGGGAGATCAGGGCGCTGTCGGCGCGGATCCGCGATCATCATGCGCAGGGGCAGGCGTTCGGCCCCGGCTACGACCTGAAGCGGGGGCGGGGCGGTATCCGCGAGGTCGAGTTCTTCGCGCAGATCCATCAGTTGATCCACGGCGGCCGTGACCCGGTGGTGCGGGCGCCCGCCACCCGCGATGCGCTGGTCGAACTGGCGATCGGCAGCTGGATCGACGTCGGCGACGCCGCCGCGCTGGGTGACGCCTATACGCTGCTGCGCACGATCGAGCACCGGGTGCAGATGATCGACGATCGCCAGACGCACGCCTTGCCCGCCACCGCCGATGCGCTCGACCGGGTGGCGCGGTTGCACGGGCTGGGCGAGGGGGCGGACCTGCTCGCGCTGTTGCGACCGCATGTCACGCGGGTCGGCGACGTCTATGACGCGCTCGACGATCGCCGTCGCCCGGCGCTGTCGCGCGATCCGGAAACGCTGGCGGACACGCTGGCGGCGGGCGGGTTCGATCCCGACTTCGCAGTCCGCCGCATCGCCGCGTGGCGCACCGGCACCTATCCTGCGCTGCGCAGTCCCGCCGCGCGCGATGCGCTGGAGGCGGTGCTGCCGACGCTGGTCGAGGCGCTGGGCACCGCGCCCGACCGCGATCAGGCGCTGCGCCGGCTCGACGCGATGCTCGAATCGATGCCCAGCGCGATCAACATCTTCCGCCTGCTGGAGGCACGGCCGGGGCTGGCCGATCTGCTCGTCCGCCTGCTCGCCCATGCGCCGGTGCTGGCGGACGAGCTGGCCCGGCGGCCGGCGCTGCTCGACGGGCTGATCGATGCGACCGCGCTCGACGGCGTCGGCGATCTGCCCATGCTGGTCGCGGCGATGCGCGGCGGCGATGCCGGCGATTATGGCGCGCGCCTCGATCACGTCCGCCGGCTGGTGGGCGAGGCGCGGTTCGCGCTGGGGGCGCAGATCGTCGCCGGCACCGCCGATCCGCTCGCCGTCGCCGCCGGCTATGCCCGCGTCGCCGAAGCCGCGGTCGGCGTGCTGGCCGATGCCACCGTCGCCGAATTCGCCGCCGCGCACGGCCGGGTGCCGGACAGCGAACTGGTGATCCTGGCGCTTGGCCGGTTCGGCGGCGGCGCGCTGACCCACGCCTCCGACCTCGATCTCGTCTATCTGTTCACCGGCGATTTCCGCGCCGAATCGGATGGCCCCCGCCCGCTGGGGGCCACGCTCTATTACAACCGGCTCGTCAGTCGGATCACCGCCGCGCTGTCGGTGGCGACGGCGGCGGGGCCGCTCTATCCGGTCGACACGCGGTTGCGGCCATCGGGCGCCCAGGGGCCGCTGGCGGTGTCGCTCGACAGCTTCGCCCGCTACCAGCGCGAGGAGGCATGGACGTGGGAGCATATGGCGCTGACCCGCGCCCGCACCGTCCATGGCTCGCCGGCGGCGCGCGCCGCCACCGATGCGGTCGTCGCCTCGGTGCTGGCGGGCGACCGGTCGACGCGCGATATCGTCGCCGACGCGCGGACGATGCGGGCCGACATGGCCCGGCACAAGCCGCCGCGCGGCGGGATCGATGCCAAGCTGCTGCCCGGCGGCCTCGTCGATCTCGAATTTCTCGTCCATGTCCTGCAACTTACCCGCCGCACCGGCTTCGCGCCCGATCTGGGTGTCGCGATCGATGCGCTGGCGGCGGCGGGGCTGGTCTCGTCGTCGCTGCGCGGCGCGCATGACGCGCTGACCCGGTTGCTGGTCACGATGCGCCTCGTCGCGCCCGATGCGGAGCCGCCCCCGGCGACGGCGACGCGCGCGCTGGTCGCCGCCGCGCTGGGGGTGCCGGACTGGCCGGCGGTGGTTGCCAGTCTGGCGGCGGCGCGGCAGGAAGTGGCGACGGCGTGGGACGCGCTGATGCAGGAGCAGGCGGCATGAACGACGGCGAACCCATCCCCCCGGTCGGCGTCACCGGTGCGGATGGCGGCACGATCGATCTCGCCGCGCTGCCGCGCCCGCTGGTCGTCTATTTCTATCCCAGGGACGATACCGCCGGCTGCACGCGCGAGGCGCAGGATTTCACCGCGCTGGCGCCCGATTTCGCCGCGGCGGGCGCATATGTGCTCGGCGTGTCGAAGGATTCGCCGGCCGCCCATGCGAAGTTCATGGCGAAGCACGCGCTGGGCATCGCCCTCGCCAGCGATCTTGATGGCACCGCCTGTGCCGCGTTCGGCGTCTGGGTCGAGAAGAACATGTATGGCCGAAAGTATATGGGCATCGAACGGGCGACCTTCCTGTTCGGGGCGGACGGCACGCTGGTGCGGGCATGGCGCAAGGTGAAGGTGCCCGGCCACGCCGCCGCCGTATTGGGCGCCGTATTGGCTGCCCTGCCGGATGCGGGGCCGCCGCGCTGATCCGCCGTCCGTGATCGATCTGACGATCGATTGCATCATCGGTTCCCGGTTTTCGAACGCGGTTAATCCGCAGTTCAACGACTCGCCGCACCCCGATGCCGGTCTGACGCGGGAAGCGGGCGGCGCTATTGCCCCGGTAAGACATGTTCGACCACACACCATCGTGTTGACGCGCGGTGGGGCTGCGAATCAGCGTTTGGATTGATCGGTTCGGTCCCGGCTACGGGATCGGCGCTCTGATGCGGGGTTCGATGAACAAGCATTTCGTTGCAGCCATGGTGGCTCTGGTATCGATCACCGGCATGGCGCACGCGGCGGATCGCCCCGGCACGCCGGTTCCCGCCCCCGCCACCGGCGGCGAGTATATCCCGGTTCCCAGCGCGGAAGCGACGGCCGACCTCAACGCCGACCGTCAGTTCAAATCGCTGTTCCAGACCTGGAAAAGCTTCGATGCCTCCGCCGGTCTCGGCCGCGGCGCGATCGCCATCCCCTCGGTCCAGCCGGTCGCCAAGCTTCAGTTCACCAGCAATTTCGGCATCCGTTCCGATCCGTTCCGCGGCACCGCCGCGATGCATGCCGGGGTCGATATCCCCGGCCCGACCGGTACGCCCATCTATGCCACCGCCGACGGCATCGTCGCGCACGCCGATCGCCAGGGCGGTTACGGCAACCTCGTCGAAATCAACCATGGCAAGGGTATCGCCACCCGCTACGGCCATCTGTCGAAGATCCTCGTCAGCGACGGTAGCCGCGTTCATCGCGGCCAGCTAATCGCGCTGATGGGCTCCACCGGCCGGTCGACCGGGTCGCACCTCCATTACGAGGTCCGGATGGACGGTCACGCCGTCAATCCGATCCCCTTCCTGACCAACGCCGATTATCTGCTCGCCGCGCAGGACCGCGCCGTGAAGCTGATCCCGGTCAGCAGCGACGGCCCCGCCGCGCTCGACTGATCTTTCCCGGGCCGGTTTCTTCCCGTCGTTCCGCCGATCCGGCACCATCGATTGCCGCCACCCGCCACCGTCCCTAAGGGGATGGCATGGGTGTGACCACCATGGCGGGCCGGCGTGACCCAGACTGACGTTCTCCCCCGGCGATCCCGCCGCCGTCTGGCCCTCGCCGCCGCGCTGCTGCTGTCCGCCGGGATCGGTTCGGTCTGGCTGCTTCGCCAGCCCATCGTCACCCATTTCGTCGACCGGGAACTGGATCGCCGCGGTATCGCCGCGCGCTACCGGGTCGAGGATTTGGGGCTCGGCCGTCAACGTCTGACCGATGTCGTCATCGGCGATCCCCGCCATCCCGATCTGACCGCCGACTGGATCGAGACGCGGACCGGTATCGGCCTGGGCGGCCCCTATCTGGTCGGGGTGAAGGCGGGCCATGTCCGTCTGAACGCGCGGCTGGTGGGGGGGCGTGTGTCGCTGGGCGCGATCGACCGGTTGTTGCCGCCGCCCTCGGGCAAGCCGTTCGCCTTGCCGGCGCTGACCGTCGCGGTCGAGGAAGCGCGTGTCCGCCTCGCCACGCCGTTCGGCCCCGCGCTGCTGCGGATCGCCGGGCAGGGGCGGCTGAACGATGGTTTCGCCGGCACCATCCGCGCCGATGCCCCGCAACTGGCGGCGGGTGGTTGCCGGATCGGCGCGGCGCAGGCGGTACTGCGGATCGCCATCACCGCGGCGCGCCCGCAGGTCGACGGTCCGGTCGCGGCGGACCGGCTGGAGTGCGACGACGGGCTGCGGGTCGCCGCGCTGCGCGCCGATCTGGAAGCCCGGCTGTCGGCGGCGCTCGATCGCTGGCAAGGCAAGGCGAGCGTCACCACGGCGGCGGCGGCGCGCGGCACGATCCGGCTTGCCGCGCTGGCGGCCACGCTCGATATCGCCGGCTCGGCGAAGCGCAGCGAGGGGCATGTCGCCGCCACCGTCCGCCGCCTCGACGTGCCGCAGGGCATCGCCGATGCCGCCCGGATCGACGGCAACTATGCGATCGACCGCCGCATCGCCTTCACCGGCCGGGTCCATCTGAACCGCGCCGCCCTGGCCCCCGCGCTGTCGGGTCGGGCGGCACCGCTGCGCACCGCCGCCGCCGGTACGCCGCTGGCCCCGATCACCGCGCGCATCGGGCAGGCACTGGTCGACGCCGGCCGGATGCTCGACGCCGATGCCCATCTGGATATCGGTGAGGACATCGCGGTGTCCCGTATCGCGGTCGACGCGGCGAGCGGTGCCCGCCTGACGCTGGACGGCCGCCTCGTGATCGCGGACGGGGCGATGCGGCTGCCGCCCGGACTGAAGCTGGTGGCGGGCGGTGGCGGGCTGCCGCGCGTCGCGCTTTCCCTGTCGCGGGCCAGCGCGACCGCGCCGATCCGGGGGCGTGCCACCATCGATCCCTATGCCGCCGGCCCCGCCCGCCTCGCGCTGGCGCCGGTGGCGTTCGTGGTCGGCCCCGACGGCGTCTGGCGCGCGACGACGCAGGCCACGCTGTCGGGGCCGCTCGGCGATGGGCGGGTGGAGGGGCTGGTCCTGCCGCTGACGCTGGCCGGCGCCGGCGATCGCCTCACGGTCAATCCGTCCTGCACCCCCGTCACCGTCGATCGCCTCGCCATCGCCGGCCTGACGCTCGATCCCGCCCGCCTCGCGCTCTGCCCGACCGGCGGCGCGTTGGTGACGGTGGCGGGCGGGCGGATCACCGGCGGTGCCCGGCTGGGGGCGACGCGGCTCGCGGGCCGGCTCGGCACCACGCCGCTCACGCTCGCCGCCACCGGCGCGACGTTCCGCCTGGGCGATCGCGGCTTCGCGGTCGAGGGGGTGGAGGCATTGCTGGGGGCGCCCGATCGCCAGTCCCGCCTCACCGTCGCCGGCCTGACCGGTACGATCGCCGGGGGTGCGGTCACCGGCCGTTTCGCCGATACCGGGGGGCGGATCGGCAACGTGCCGCTGGTCCTGTCCGCCGCCGCCGGCGACTGGTCGCTCGATCGCGGCATCCTCTCGCTCACCGGCGCGCTGACCGTCAGCGACGCCGCCGCGCCCGCCCGGTTCCGCCCGCTCGCCGCGCGCGAGGTCGCGTTCCGCCTCGCCGGGGGAGACATCGCCGCGACCGGCGTCCTGCACGAACCGACCACCGGCACCCGCGTCGCCACCGTCGCGATCGCGCACCGGCTGGCGGACGGCAGCGGCCATGCCGATCTCGCGGTGCCGTCGCTGCCGTTCGGGGAGGGGTTCCAGCCCGAACTGCTCACCCCGCTGACGTTCGGTGTCGTCGCCGATGTGCGCGGCACCGTCGATGGTCGCGCCCGCATCGCGTGGACCGGGCAGGGGGTCACCAGCACCGGCGACTTCGGCACCGCCGCGATCGATCTGGCCGCCGCCTTCGGTCCCGTCACCGGGCTGGCCACCCGCGTCCGGTTCGACGATCTGCTCGCGCTGCATACTCCGCCGGGGCAGGTCGCCACCGTCCGCACCGTCAACCCCGGTATCGCGGTGCAGGACGGCACGATCCGCTATCAGATCCTGAACACCACGCAGGTTCAGGTGGAGGGTGCGCGCTGGCCGTTCGCGGGCGGTGCGCTCACGCTGGACCCCTCGCGCCTCGATTTCGGGGAGCGGGGCGAACGGCGGCTCACCTTCCGTGTGGCCGCCGCCCGCGCCGACCAGTTTCTCCAGCAGTTCGACTTCGCGAACATGAACGCCACCGGGGTGTTCGACGGCGTGTTGCCGATGATCTTCGACGATGCCGGCGGCCGCATCGAAAACGGCCGGCTGACGATGCGCGAGGGCGGCGGCACCATCGCCTATGTCGGGGCGCTGGGGCAGGAACAGCTGGGGCTATGGGGCGATCTCGCCTTCCAGGCGCTGCGGTCGCTGCGGTATCGCAGTCTCGATGTCACGCTCAACGGCTCGCTCGGCGGCGAGATGGTCACCGATGTCCGCTTCGCCGGGATCAGCCAGGGGGTTGGGGCGAAATCGAACTTCCTCGTCCGGCGCCTGCAACGCCTGCCGCTGGTGTTCAACGTGCGGATCAAGGCACCGTTTCGCGGGCTGCTCGATTCGGCGCAGTCCTTCTACGACCCCCGCCGCCTGATCCAGCGTAACCTGCCCACGCTGCTCGAACAGCAGAACCGCGCCGGGCGCCCGGCCGGTGCCGCGCCCGCCCCGCCCTCCATTCAGCCTAGCGCAAGCGAGAATAAGCGATGAACCGTTCCTGGTTGACGATGATGCGACGAATCACGACCTTGGCCCTGTCGGGGGCGATCGCGGCGACCACGGGGTGCGTCAACGTGACCGCACCGGACAAGCCGATCGTCATCAACCTCAACATCAACGTCACGCAGGAAGTGGTGTACCGCCTCGATAGTGAGGCCAAGTCGCTGATCCAGCAGAATCCGGGGATTTTCTGATGAAGGCCAGGACATACGTCGCCGCCGCCGCGCTCATGGCCGGCCTCGCCGTCGCGGGTGCCGCCTGGGCGCAGCGCGACCCCGCCTATGCCGCCGCCCGCGCCGCCGGGCAGGTGGGCGAGCAGCCGGACGGCTATCTCGGCGTGGTGGGCGGTGGCTCGGCGGACCTGCGCGCGCTGGTGTCCAGCATCAACATCCAGCGCAAGGCCGCCTATACCCAAAAGGCGCAGGCCAGCGGCGCCACGGTCGAACAACTCGCCTTCACCAGCGGCTGCAACCTGATCGCGCAGACCAATCCGGGGGAGAAATACCGCACTCCCGATGGCGGCTGGGCCACCCGCACCGCCGCCGCCCCCACCCGCGATCCCCGCTGCGTGTGATTCGCGGGAGCGGCAGGATTGCCGATCGACGCCGCGCCATGCGTCTACATCATGGCGAGCGGCCGTAACGGCACGCTTTATGTCGGCTCGACCATCGATCTGGCGGGGCGGGCATGGGAACATCGCACCGGCGTCGTGCCGGGCTTCACCCGGCGATACCATTGCCATCTGCTGGTCTGGTTCGAGGCTGGCCCGGATTGGGAAGCGGCCCGGCGGCGTGAAAAGCAGATGAAGGAATGGCGTCGCAGTTGGAAATTGCAGGAGATCGAAGGGTTGAACCCCGAATGGCACGACCTGTACGATCAGATCGCCAACGCCTGATCGTCATCGCGCATTTTCCTCTTTCTTCCCCGGCGGACGCCGGGGCCCGGTTGGCAAGTCGATGGTGACGGTCACTGGCCTTCACCCGACTGGACCCCGGCGTCCGCCGGGGAGGGTGCAACCCGTATGTCTCTCTCGTTCTGTATGTCTCTACCGTTCGACCGGGATTGGCTGAACGACAGGCCGTGCCCCAGCGCGGTTGACTTGGGCGGCCCCCCTTTCTAAACGGACGGCGCCTTGGCGGGGTCGCTCGCCGTTCATGCGTCACTATCCCGGCACGGCCAATCGGTTGGTCAGGGGATGGCGCGTGGCGGATGACGGTTCCGGACAGGACTTCGGCGATGCGGAGGACCCGCGGCTGACCGCGCTCGATGAGCGGCTGCGTCAGGCGCGAGAGACCGAGGCGACGCGATCGGGGGCGAAGATCGATACGGACCGGGGTTACTCCCAGGGCAATCGTGTCATTTCCGCCCTCATTGGAAGTCTCGTCGGCAGCGCGCTGATCGGTTGGCTGATAGACCGCTGGTTCGGCGCGACGCCCTGGGGGCTGATCGTGATGCTGTTCCTCGGAATAGCGGTCGCGTTCAGGCAGATTATTAGGATTTCAGGCGAGCGCCCGGAGTAACCCCGGGCGTTTGTCATACGTGGAGCGCAAGCGTGGCGGCGGCAGAAGGCAGCAAGATCGACCCGATGCACCAGTTCCTGATCGAGCCGGTGATGGGCTCGCATTGGGTGGTGGGCGGCTACGACCTGTCGTTCACCAATTCCGCATTGTGGATGGTGGTGACGCTGGCGTCGCTGTGGCTGTTCATGCTGGGTGGCATGAAGCGGCAGCTGGTGCCCGGCCGCTGGCAGGCCGCCGTGGAGGGGTTCACCGGCTTCGTGTCGGGGATGCTGACCTCGAACGTCGGGCCGGAGGGCAAGCGCTTCGTCCCCTATGTCTTCTCGCTGTTCATGTTCATCCTGTTCGCCAACATCCTGGGGCTGCTGCCCTTCGGCGTGATCCCCGGCGTGCATCCCTTCACCGTGACCAGCCACCTGACCGTCACCGGCGTGCTGGCGATCATCTCGTTCGCGATCGTGCTGATCGTCGGGTTCGGGCGTCACGGCTTCCACTTCTTCTCGCTGTTCGTGCCGCACGGCACGCCGGTGGTGATGATCCCGCTGATCTTCGTGGTCGAGTTGATGAGCTTCCTCGTGCGCCCCTTCTCGCTGGGTCTGCGACTGTTCGTCGCGATGACCGCGGGGCACATCCTGCTGAAGGTGCTGGCCGCGTTCGTCATCAACGGCATCAACATGGGGCCGGGCTATGCCGCGATCGTGACGCTGCCCAGCTTCGTGCTGATGATCGGCATCACCCTGCTGGAACTGCTGGTCGCGGCGATCCAGGCCTATGTCTTCGCGTTGCTGACGAGCGTGTATCTGAACGACGCGGTGAACCTGCACTGATCCCCGCTCGCGGGTGTGTAGGATGTGACTTTCAAGACTTTCCGATGTGACTTTCCAACCTGATAATTGACTGGAGTGACTACCATGGACGCAGAAGCCGCAAAGATGATCGGCGCCGGTCTGGCCGCGATCGGCATGGGCCTCGCCTCGCTCGGCGTGGGCAACGTGTTCGCCAAGTTCCTGGAAGGCGCGCTGCGCAATCCGGGCGCCGCGGACAGCCAGCAGGGCCGTCTGTTCATCGGTTTCGCGGGCGCGGAGCTGCTTGGCCTGCTCGCCTTCGTGACGATGATCATCCTGCTGTTCGTCGCCTGAACCGACCGGTATCGGGCCGGGCGCCACGCGCGTCCGGCCGGTATCTAAAGGACGCACATGCCCCAGATTTCCCAGATCGCCGCTACCTATGCCTCGCAGATCTTCTGGCTGCTGATCACCTTCGGCCTGCTGTATTTCGTGGTGGGTCGCGGCATGGTGACGAAGATCGTCGCCACCGTCGACGCGCGCGAGGCGCGGGTCACGGGTGATCTCGCCGCCGCCGAAGCCGCACGGGCGCAGGCGGATGCGACCGAAGAGGCATGGCGCGTCGAGATGGACGCCGCCCGCACCGCCGCCGCCGCCGAAACAGCCGCAGCCAAGGCGCAGGCGGTCAAATCGGCCGAGGTGCAGGTGAAGGCGGCGGATGCCGACCTCGCCGAGCGCGCGGGCCATCACGATCTCGCGATCGCCAACGCCAAGGCGGAGGCGCTCGCCAATCTCGACACCGTCGCGGCGGAGGCGGCGCAACAGCTCGTCGCCAAGCTGGCGGGTCTCCAGATCACCGCCGATCAGGCGGCGCACGCGGTCCGCGAGGTGAGGGCACATGGCTAATCCGACCGTCAACGGCAGCAGCATCGTCGCCGAAAACCTGACCGATGCCACCCAGGCGACCGGACTGGCCCCCGTGCCGGTGAAGGAAGGCGACGGCGTTCACGAGACGACCGCCGCCACCGAACATCACGCGCCGTCGCCCACCGCGCTCGGCTTCGATTCGACCGGCTGGGTCGCGATCGCCGCCCTCGTCGTCGTCGCCATCATGCTGTGGAAGAAAGTCCCGGCGATGATCGGCGGGATGCTCGACACCCGCATCGCCGCGATCCGCACCCAGCTCGACGAGGCCGCCGCGCTGCGCGCCGATGCCGAGGCGCTGCGCGCCGACTATGAGGCCAAGGCGAAGTCGGCCCATGCCGATGCCGAACAGATGCGCGAACACGCCCGTGCCGAGGCGCATGGCATCATCGTCAAGGCCAAGGCGGATGCCGAGGCGCTGATGGATCGCCGCGCCAGAATGGCGGAGGACAAGATCGCCGCCGCCGAGCGCGCCGCCATCGCCGAGGTCCGCGCCCGCGCCGCCGACGCCGCCGCCCGCGCCGCCGGGCTGCTGATCGCCGAGCATCACGACGCCGTCGCCGACCGCACGATGATCGACCGCACCATCGCCGGGCTCGGCCGTCCCAACTGATCCGGATTTTCCTCGCTGGTGGAAATCGGCGAGCGCGAGATAATTCGACCCGACCATCCCGTCATGGCGAGCGTAGCGACGCAATCCAGAGCGTCTTGGTCCGGCGCTGGATTGCTTCGCTACGCTCGCCATGACGGATTGGGTCAGATCAATGTTATCCCACTATAAAGTCCCACGCAGGCGTCGAAAACCGGCGCTGGCACAAGCCGGTCGCAATCCCTAGATCGGGCTTGATGTCGACGCCCACCACCGACCGGTTCAACGAAGAGAAATCCACCTACACGCTGCGTGGATCGGAGACGCCCGATCTGGAGGCCGGCGTGGCGGCGATCCGCAACGTGTTGCAAACCCTGCCGCAACGCTCCGGCGTCTACCGGATGCAGGATGCCCGCGGCGACGTGCTGTACATAGGCAAGGCGCGTTCGCTGAAACAGCGCGTCGCCAATTACACCCAGATCAACGGCCTGCCCAAACGGCTCCAGCGCATGGTGTCGCAGACCCGGTCGATGACGATCGTCACCACCAACAACGAGGCGGAGGCGCTGCTCCTCGAAGCGCAGCTCATCAAGCGGTACCGTCCGGCGTACAACGTACTGCTGCGCGACGACAAGAGCTTCCCCTTCATCCTGCTGCGCGCCGACAGCGATTTCCCCCGCGTCCAGAAGCATCGCGGCGCCCGCCGCGCGGTGGGCAACTACTACGGCCCGTTCGCCAGTGCCGGCAGCGTCAACAACACGCTCAACGCCCTCCAGAAACTGTTCCTGCTGCGATCGTGCACCGATGGTTTCTTCAAGACGCGCGATCGGCCGTGCCTGCTCTACCAGATCAAGCGATGCTCGGCGCCGTGCGTCGGCCGAATCGACAAGGCGGGCTATGCCGAACTGGTCGGCGACGCGAAGGACTTCCTCGCCGGCAAGTCGACGCAAGTGCAGGCCAAGCTCGGTGCGCAGATGCAGGCGGCGGCGGAGAACATGGATTTCGAACTGGCCGCGCTGCTGCGCGACCGGCTGAAGGCGCTAACCTTCGTACAGGGCACCCAGGCGATCAACGCCGAGGGGGTCGGCGACGCCGATGTCTTTGCGCTGGCGTCGAAGGAAGGGGTGATGGGCGTGCAGGCGTTCTTCATCCGCGGCGGCCAGAATTGGGGGCATCGCAGCTTCTTCCCCTCGCACACCGCCGATGTGCCGGAGGACGAGGTGCTGACCAGCTTCCTGACCCAGTTCTACGAGGAGGTGCCGCCCGCCCGCACGATCCTGCTCGACCGCGACCTGCCCGAAGGCGAGTTGCTGGCGCACGCGCTGGGCGAGGCGGCCGGGTACAAGGTCGCGCTGTCGATGCCGCAGCGTGGCGACCGCCGCCGGCTGATGGATCAGGCCAAGCGCAACGCGATTGAGGCCTTGGAACGCCGCCTCGCCGAATCGACCACCCAGGCCAAGCTGCTGCGCGAGGTCGCCGAACTGTTCGACCTGCCCGAACCGCCCGACCGGATCGAGGTCTACGACAACAGCCATATCCAGGGCACCAATGCGCTGGGCGCGATGGTCGTCGCCGGACCGGAGGGGTTCCGCAAGGGCCAGTACCGCAAGTTCAACATCAAGGGGAACGAAGCGGCGACCGACGACGATTTCGGCATGATGCGCGAGGTGTTCCGTCGCCGCTTCGCCCGCCAGCTGGAGGAGAATCCCGATCGCGACGCCGACACCTGGCCCGATCTGGTACTGATCGACGGCGGCAAGGGGCAGCTGAACGCCGCACGCGCGGTGATGGAGGATCTCGGCATCGAGGACGTGCCGATGGTCGGCGTCGCCAAGGGGCCGCATCACGGCCGCGACGGGCGCGAGGTGTTCCATATGCTCGACGGCCGCGAGTTCCAGTTGCCGGTCAACGCGCCGGTGCTGTTCTACCTCCAGCGGCTGCGCGACGAGGTTCACCGCTTCGCGATCGGCGCCCACCGCGAGAAGCGCGCGAAGGCGATCGGCGCGTCGCCGCTGGACGAGGTGCCCGGCATCGGCCCGGCCCGCAAAAAGGCGCTGCTGATGCATTTCGGCACCGGCCGCGCGGTTCGCAACGCCAGTCTCGACGATCTGAAGAAGGCCCCCGGCGTCTCGGCCGGGGTCGCACAGCAGGTATACGACTTCTATCACGCGCGCTGACGTTTTTCCGCGTTGCCCGCGCCCCGGCCGTCGCTACACAGGCGATCGGGGTTCGTTTTCGGGGGGTATCATGCGGCGCTGGCCAATCTTCTTCGCGTTGCTGGCATCGGCCGGGCCGGCATGGGCTGGTGATGCGCCGCTTTATGGACCGGTGCCCGGCTGGGTGGTGCCCGCGCCGGCGATCGACACGAACAGGCTGAACGACGCTTCGCCGCAGGTGCTGGTATTCGACAACCAGCAGCGGCTGGAGGGGGATTCGGTCACCGTCTATTTCGATGTCGCGAACCGCGCCACGACCACGCAGGCACTGAACGAGATGGGCACGCTGATGTTGCCCTGGTCCCCCGACAAGGGCGATCTGACGATCCACCGTGTCGAGATCCTGCGCGGCGCCGAAACGATCGACGTCCTCAAATCCGGTGACCGCTTTACCGTGCTGCGCCGCGAGGAGGGCATGGAACGGATGATGCTGACCGGACAGCTGACCGCGACGATGGCGGTGAAGGGCCTGCAACTCGGCGATACGCTGCGGGTCGCCTTCTCGATGACGACGAACGAACCCGTGCTGAAAGGGCATGGCCAGACCGTGGGGATGACCCCGGCCAGCCCGTTCCGCACGCAGTTCGGCCGGTTGCGCCTGCTCTGGCCGACGGGGCGGAAAGTGGCCTGGAAGGGGTATCCCGACGGGATCAAGCCGGTCTTCGCCAAGGTCGGCGGGGATGACGAGATGACGATCCCGCTGCCGCTCGCCAAGCAGCCGGAGGCACCGGGTAACCTGCCCGATCGCTATGCGAAGCCGCCGATCGTCGAGGTGTCCAGCTTCGCCGACTGGCCCGAGGTGTCGCGCACGCTGGCGCCGCTCTATGCAACCGATGGCCTGATCGCCCCAGGCAGCCGGCTCGCGGCCGAGGTGGCGACGCTGAAGGCGGTCGCCGATCCGCTGGCGCGCACCGAACGCGCGCTGGAACTGGTACAGGACAAGATCCGCTACCTCGCGGTGGCGATGGACGGTGGCAACCTGACCCCGCAGACCCCCGCGAAGACGTGGGAACTGCGGTACGGCGACTGCAAGGCGAAGACGCTGCTGTTGCTGGCGCTGCTCCACGGCGCGGGGATCGAGGCGGAGGCGGTGACCGCCAGCATGCAGACCCGTGGCTTCGTCGCCGCACGGCTGCCCGGACCGGCGGCGTTCGATCATGTGCTGGTCCGCGCCAGCGTGAACGGGCGCTCGCTGTGGCTGGACGGCACCGGGGCCGGCGCCCGCCTCGCGGATATCGGCGACGTACCCGGTTATGGCCAGGTGCTGCCGCTGCGGGCGGCGGGGGCGGCATTGATGCCGGTCGCCTATGCCGCCGACCAGCGGCCCCGGCGTAATGTCGCGATCATGCTGGATCAGAGCGCAGGCGTCGATTTCCCGGCGCTGTGGCGCGCCACGGTCACGATCCGCGGCGCGGCGGCGCAGGGGCTGAATGCCGCGGTCGGCCAGGCTGATGCCCGGCAGAAGGCGGCACTGATCCAGTCGGTCGTCTCCGGCGAACTGGGCGATGTGCAAATGAGCAGCCACGCCATCGCCTATGATCCCGACACCGCGACCGCCACCGTCACCGCCGCGGGGCTGGGGACCACGCGCTGGCAGCGCGACGATCGGCGCTGGCGCCAGTCGCTCGACCGCGCGATCGGCTCGATCGCGTTCGCGCCGGATCGATCGCGTGCGGCATGGCGCGACATTCCCGTCGCGACCGGCGTGCCCGACAGCGCGCTGATACGCACCGTCGTGAAGCTGCCCGCCGGCGTCACCGGCTACACGTTGGAGGGGGACCAGACGCTGACCGGCACGATCGCCGGGCGGCGATTGTCGCGGACGACCGCGATGGCCGGCGACACCGTCACCATCGAGGACCGGGTCGACCTGATCGAACCGGAGATCGCCCCCGCCGCGATCGCCGCCGAGCGCGCGAAGCTGGCGGCGGCGCAGGGCCGGCTGTTGCGGATCGTGGCGCCCGCGACGCTGCCGAGCCGGGTCGAAACGGTGCGCACCGGTCGCAAGGCAGGGCGCTTCACGCCGATCGAAACCGCCTTTGCGCAGGCGATCGCCGCGGCGGCGGACGATCCGGAGGACATGAGCGGCTATGTCAGCCGGGCCAGTTTCCGTGCCGGCATCTATGACTATGCCGGCGCAATCGCCGATGTCAGCAAGGCGATCGCCACGCAGGAGACGGCCGAACTGCTCGGCCGGCGCGCCTGGTATCACGCCGCGCTGGGCGCCCGGGCCAAGGCCATCGCCGATTATGCCGCCGCCTATGGTCTGGATCCGTCGCAGGAATTCGCGCTGACCCAGCAAGCCGATCTGATGGCGATGGACGGGGACACCGCCGGCGCGCTGAAGCTGCTCGATGCACGGATCGATACCGGCGGCGAGGAGCGCTTCAAGGCGATCGCGGAAAAGGCGTTCATTCAGCGCAACACCGGCGATACCGTTGCCGCCATCGCCACGATCGATGCCGCCGTCGCGGAAAAGCCTGCCGATCCGTACCTGCTCAACATGCGCTGCTGGGTGAAGGGGACGGGCAACCATGCCCTCGATTCGGCGCTGGCCGATTGCACCCGCGCGATCGAACTCGGCAACGGTGCGGGCGCGCTCGACAGCCGCTCGCTGGTGTTCTTCCGGCTCGGCCGGCTGGCGGAGGCGCTGGTCGATGTCGATGCCGCCCTGGCGGTCTGGCCCACTTCACCCGGATCGCTGTTCCTGCGCGGCATCATCAAGGCGAAGATGGGCAAGGCCGCGGCCGCGGCGATCGACCTTGGCGATGCGCGGCTGATCCAGCCCAGCATCGATGCCGAATTCAAACGCTATGGCATCACCGCCTGATCGGCCCCGCGATGCGGCGGCGGTGCAACGATGCACCTGAATGCCCCCGCCATCCTGCTGTCCGCCCGCCCGCATGGCGAGCATGGCAGCATCGTGCGGGCGCTGACCCGCGACGACGGCGTGCAGCCCGGTTATGTCCGGGGAGGGCGGTCGAGGCTGCTGCGGCCGGTGTTGCAGGCGGGCAACCGTGTCGTCGGCGAATGGCGTGCGCGGACGGCGGAGCAACTGCCTGCGCTGACGCTGGAACTGACCGAGAGCGCCGCGATGCTGCACGGGGAACCGCTCGCCGCCGCCGCACTGGACTGGATCACCGCGCTCACCGCCGCCTCCCTGCCGGAGGCGCAGCCCTATCCGCAGCTGTACGACGGGCTGAACGGTGTCCTCGCCGCGCTGCTCGCCGCACCGGGCGCGCGGGGGTGGTCGGTGGCGGTGGTGCGGTACGAACTGCTGCTGCTGGGGCAGCTCGGCTTCGGGCTCGGTCTGGATCGCTGCATCGTCACCGGCGCGACCGCCGACCTCGCCTGGGTCAGTCCCCGGAGCGGTGCGGCGGTCAGTGTCGGGGCGGCGAAGGGCTATGAGGAGCGCCTGTTGCCGATGCCCGCGTTTCTGGACGGCGGCGGCGCGATGCCCGGCTGGTCCGATCTGCTCGACGGGCTGCGCCTGACCGGCCATTTCATCGCGCGCGATATCCTGGTCGATCGCGCCGCCGCCCCGCTCGCGGCGCGCGAGCGGCTGGTCGACCGGATCAAGAGAGCGGTTGCGTGACGCCGCCTCGCCCGGCAAGGGCGGCACCATGACCCTGATCGCTATTCTCGCCGGCGACGGCATCGGCCCCGAAGTCACCGCACAGGCCCGCCGCGTGCTGATCGCGCTCGCCCCCGACCTGATCTTCGAGGAAGGGCTGGTCGGCGGTGCCGCCTATCGCGCACAGGGCCACCCGCTGCCGCCCGAGACGCTGGCGCTGGCGAAGCGATCGGACGCGGTGCTGTTCGGCGCGGTCGGCGATCCCGCCTTCGACGCGCTGGAACGGGCGATGCGGCCGGAACAGGCGATCCTGGGCCTGCGCAAGGGGCTGGGCCTGTTCGCCAACCTGCGGCCCGCCAAGCTGTTCGCGGGGCTGGAGGACGCGTCCGCGCTGAAGCCGGAGATCGCGCGCCGCATCGATCTCGTCATCGTGCGCGAGCTGACCGGCGACGTCTATTTCGGCGACAAGGGCCGCCGCCTGACCAGCACCGGCCTGCGCGAGGGCCACGACCTGATGCGATATGACGAGGTGGAGGTCGCCCGCATCGCCCGCGTCGGGTTCGAGACCGCGCGTACCCGTCGTGGCAAGCTATTGTCGGTGGACAAGGCCAACGTGCTCGACACCTCGCAATTGTGGCGCGACGTGGTGAACGAGGTCGCGCGGGATTTCCGCGATGTCGAGCTTGGCCACATGTATGTCGACAATGCCGCGATGCAGTTGGTGCGCGATCCCGGCCAGTTCGACACGATCGTGACGGGCAACCTGTTCGGCGACATCCTGTCGGATCAGGCGTCGATGTGCGCCGGCTCGATCGGGATGCTGCCCTCCGCCGCGCTGGGCAGCGGCACGCTGGGCATGTACGAACCGATCCACGGTTCCGCGCCCGATATCGCCGGGCAGGGCAAGGCGAACCCGTGCGCCGCGATCCTGTCGGCGGCGATGCTGCTGCGCCACTCGCTCGCCCGGCCGGAACCCGCCGACCGGATCGAGGCCGCGGTCGCCGCCGCGATCCTCGCCGGTGCCCGCACCGCCGATCTGGGCGGCGCGATGTCGACCGAGGCGATGGGCGACGCGATCATGGCGCAACTGGGATAGCCGTCATGCCCAGCCGGGCAGCCACATCCAGCGCGTGAAGGCGCGCGGGCTGGACAGCGCGGCGGCGGACAGGATCGGGTGGAAGTGGACGAACAGTCCCGCCACCAGCAGCAGATACGCCTCGTCCCATCCCGCCACCCGCGCGCGCCAATGGTCGAACGCGACCGCGATCGCGATGCACAGCCAGATGCTCGGCAGATAGTAATAATAGAAGAAGCCCAGCGATTTCGGGATGATCGCCCAGATCGCGAAGCCGGCGATCCATAACATCGCCGCCGCGCCCGTCCGCACGTCGCGTGTTCGCCACCAGCCGATCGCGCACGCCGCCACCGCGACCAGCCCGCCCCACAGCACCGCCGGATTGCCGATCATCAGCACCCCGCGCTGCGCGCCGTCGACGGGTTCGTACAGATACCAGATCGGCCGCAGGTCGAGCGGCCAGCTCCACCATGACGACTGATAGGTGTGCGCCGGCAGCACCTGCGTCTGCTGCCCGTACATATGGAGCTGGAACGGCAGGATCGTCGCCAGCGTCAGCGGCTCGCGCGCATAGAAGAACGCCGGCGCGAAGGTAGCGAAATAGGTCACGACGCTCACCCCGCCCAGCAGCAGCAACGCCGGGATCGTTGCCATCCCCCGCCACCGGTCGGGCCGCCCGCGCTTCAGCAGGATCAGCGCGATCCCGGCGAACGCGACATAGGGCGCCGCCGTCCACTTGCACCCCGTCGCCAGCCCCAGCAACACCGCGCCGGCAATCCACCGCCGCCGCACTTGTGCGGGGCGACCGTGCATCGCCCATAACAGACATGCCGCCCCCGTCACCACGAACGCCGCCATATACCCGTCGAGCATCGCGATCCGCGCCTGCACGAAGACGGTGAAGCCCAGCAGCGCGCACAGCGAACCGGTCACCGCCGGCCGCAATCGTCGCGTGCCCAGCCACAGCAGCGCGAACACGCCCGTCACCACCGCGGTCGCCGCCAGGGTCGAGAACAGTCGCCAGCCCAGCGCATTGTCGCCGAACAGCGCGATCCCGCCCGCGATCAGCGTCTTGGCGAACAGCGGATGCTCGACGTTCGCCGGCCCGTCCAATGCCAGCAGCCGCCGCGCGGCGGGCACGTAATGGATCTCGTCGAACATCAGGATGCCCGGCACGGTCAGCCGCCATAGGAACAGGATCTGCGCCACGATCGCGATCGACAGGGCGACGGGCAGGGGGCGGCGGAGAAGGGCGGGCATCGGCCCGCGTTGTCGCCGCTCCGCCCGCCGCTGGCAAGCGACCCCGCCCGGCCGGCCAGCCACCCCGGCCCGCTTGCAACAGACCCCCGCAGGGGGCAAAGCGCAGGGCATGAAGCGCAAGACCGGCCAGGACCGCACCATCACCTCCACCTGGAAGCCCGCGACGCAGGCGATCCGTGGCGGCACCGCCCGTTCCGAATGGGGCGAAACGTCGGAGGCGTTGTTCCTCACCTCCGGCTACGCCTATGATTGCGCGGGCGATGCCGCCGCGCGCTTCGCGGGCGAACAGGTCGGGATGACCTATTCCCGGCTCCAGAACCCGACCGTGCAGATGCTGGAGGAACGCATCGCCCTGCTCGAAGGGGCGGAGGCGTGCCGCACGATGGCGAGCGGCATGGCGGCGATGACCGCGGCCTTGCTGTGCCAGTTGCAGGCGGGCGACCACCTGGTCGGCGGCCGCGCCGCGTTCGGATCGTGCCGCTGGCTGACCGACACGCTGCTGCCCAAGTTCGGGATCGCCACCACCGTCGTCGATGCCCGCGATCCGCAGGCGTTCGTCGATGCGCTGAAGCCGGAGACCAAGGTCTTCTTCTTCGAAACCCCCGCCAATCCCACGATGGACGTGGTCGATCTGGCCGCGGTCTGCGCGATCGCGCGCGAACGCGGCATCGTGACGGTCGTCGACAACGCCTTCGCCACCCCCGCGCTGCAACGCCCGATGGATTTCGGCGCGGACGTGGTCGCCTATTCCGCCACCAAGATGATGGACGGGCAGGGCCGGGTGCTGGCCGGCGCGGTGTGCGGCACGCAGGACTGGATCGACAACACGCTGCTGCCCTTCACCCGCAACACCGGGCCGACGCTGTCGCCGTTCAATGCGTGGGTGGTGCTGAAGGGGCTGGAGACGCTGGACCTGCGTATCCGTCGCCAGTCGGAGAATGCCGTGAAGGTCGGCACCTTCCTCGAAGGCCGGGTGCCGCGCGTGCTGCATCCGGGGCTGCCCAGCCACCCGCAGCACGAACTGGCGATGCGTCAGATGGCCGCCGCCGGCGCGATCTTCGCATTGGAACTGGATGGCGGCCGCGAACAGGCGCACGGCCTGCTCGATGGGCTGGAACTGGTCGATATCTCGAACAACATCGGCGATTCGCGCTCGCTGATGACGCATCCCGCCTCCACCACCCATGCCGGCGTCAGCGCCGAGGTGCGCGAGACGATGGGGATCGGCGAGGGGATGCTGCGCCTGAACGTCGGGCTGGAAGACCCGGACGACGTGATCGCCGATCTCGATCAGGCGCTGCGCCGGGTCGGCCTTTGATGAAGGCGCTGTTTCCCCACGCGGCGACCACGCACGGGGTGACGGTGCGCGTCTCGGTCAGCTACCTGCCCGAACAGTCGGAGCCGGCGCGCGGCCGCTGGTTCTGGGCCTATCATATCCGGCTGGAGAATGAGGGCACGCAGGCGGTGCAGCTGCTGACCCGGCACTGGGTCATCACCGACGGGCGCGGTGCGCGCCATTCGGTGGAGGGTGAGGGCGTGGTCGGCGAACAGCCGCTGATCGAACCCGGCGGCAGCTTCGATTACGTGTCGGGCTGTCCCCTCTCCACGCCCACCGGCGCGATGCAGGGCAGCTACCGGATGATCGCGGCGGATGGCGAAACCTTCGACGCGGACATCCCCCGCTTCCCGCTCCACGCACCGGCGGTGACGTCATGAAACGCACCCACCTGCCGTTGAACGGCCTGCGCGTGCTCGACGCCGCCGCACGCCATCTGTCCTTCACCCGCGCTGCCGACGAACTCGCCGTCACCCCGGCCGCCGTGGGTCAGCAGATCCGCGCGCTGGAGGATACGCTGGGCGTTGTCCTGTTCCGCCGCACCACGCGTGGCCTGGAACTGACGCCGGAGGGTGAGGCGGGCCTCGCCCCGCTTCGCGACGGGTTCCTCCAGTTCGAGGAAGCGGTGCGCGCGATGCAGGCGGGCCAGTCCTCCAAGTCGCTGACCATCGCCGCCCCGCGCGATCTGACCGAGAAATGGCTGATGCCGCGCCTCGCGAAGATCGCGGCGGCGGACGGCGAACTTCGCTTCGTGCTGCTCGGCACCGAGGAGGGAGTGGATTTCACCCAGGCCAATCTCGACCTCGCGATCCGCTGGGGCGAGGGGCCGGGCGAGCATGAGGGCGAGGCGCTGGAATCGGACGGCATGGTGATGGTCGCCGCGCCCGGCGATCCGTCGCCCGCGACGATCGTCTGGGTCGGTGGTCCCGCCACCGACATCGCACCGGATGCCATCACCGTCCGCGTCGCCGATGCCGGCCTCGCGCTCGACGCCGCCGCCGCCGGCCTGGGCCGTGCCACGGTGCCCGAACTGCTGGCCGCCACCGACCTCGCCACCGGCCGCGTCATCGCGATCGGCGATCCGCTGCCGTCACGACAGGGCTACTGGCTGGTCGCGCCGACCCCGCAATGGCGGCAGAAAAAGGTACGGCTGCTGGTCGAGGCGCTGGCGGGGTAGGAGCTGTGGAGGTCAGAACCCCTGTGCGTTTTCCGTCCTCTTCTTGAGGGTGACCATCCCGGCCGCATAGCCGAATTCGTACGTCAATTGCTCGATCCGCTCTTCGCGGGGTAGCGACACGACAAAGGTGGTGGAAGACGTCGCCTTGATCTCCGAGATTCCGCCTCCGTCGATTCCGCCGTTTCGCCGCTGCACATCATCCAGAATGATGCGGATCATACAGACCGACCGACTTACCTGATCGGCGGCACATTTCGCTTCGGTCATGACATTTCTCTTGGCGGTTGAGGACGGTGGTGCCGATGCCCGTCGCTGGGCGGCATCGGTGTCGGAACATGCCGTTCCCGACAATGCGGCGAGGAAAACCAGATGACCAAGTGATCTGGCGTATGACGATTGCGGGATCATGCCGTTTACCTTCCCGGAGCCAAAGTCGTCAAAACGGCGCCTGCTTCGAATTCGGCGATCGTTCTTGGATAAATCCGGTTCATCGTCACCATGGCCGGCCGAACTTTCGCCGGCGGTGGCGTATATAGCGCAGAGCGGGGTTGTTCGCCCACGAATGCCTCGAACGCGTCGTTCCATGCCTTGCCATGGACCTTGTCCCTGCGCATCCCGCCGCCCATCACGGAATTCTTGTCCGCATCGGTGACGCCGTAACATGCCGAGATATTGGTATCGCCGGATGGTGGGCAACCCGGCTGGCCGATGGCGACATGCCCCAATCCAAGAAGATGCCCTACTTCATGGACGTGCGCCCGTTGCATGATGGCGTTGCCGGCGCCGTCCCGGCCCTTGGCGACCAGATCCGTATCGCGACTGTCATAGAGGTTGGCATGGGATCCGAACCACGTTTCGTCCGCAGCCAGACGCACGACTTCGATGACGTGATGCTGCGGACCCGATCCCGCATCGCTGCCGATCAGGCGAAAGCGGCAGAAGGCATTGGGTATGAAGACGTCCCGGCCACTGCGGACGGCGAATGCGCCCCGACGATTGTCGATCCAGAACTTGCCGTCCCAGAAAGCCTGTGCCGAACTGCAGAAGTTAACCTTCTACGCAGCCCAGTCTCTCGGGGTCCATTTGACGATCTTGCGTGATGGTGCGGACGATCGACCATAATCGTGATAGGTGCCGGTATCCGCACCACCGGCGGGATTTATCTGCCTGAACCCCATTCTCATCGTCAATGTCAGGTCGGCATTGCTGCGCCCGGAGCATCCATCGGTATCCAGCATCGCATCGTAGCGCGGATAATGTCTGGTCAGCTTCATCCGGTGAACCCCTCAGCCAGGGTCGATCGTAGACCTTTGATACCCGTCGGCAAGGGGGTTGATCCCCTGGCCGGAACCGGCACGATCGCCCCGCGGCAACAGCCTCAGTTCTTCAACCGCCACCCGCGTCGCAGCAGCGTGTAGCACAGCAGCCCCAGCACCACGTCGATCGCCAGCACGACGATCGCGCCGGACCACACCGGCGAATCGGCCACGCCGAGGAACCCGTAACGGAACCCGGAGATGATGTAGAAGAACGGGTTGGCATGGCTGATCGCGCGCCAAACCGGTGCCAGCGAATCGACCGAATAGAAGGTGCCCGACAGCAGCGACAGCGGCGCGACGACGAAGTTGGTCACCGCGGCGGCATGGTCGAACTTCTCCGCCCAGATCGAGGTCAGCACGCCGAGCAGCGCAAGGAACGCCGACCCGCCAATCCCGAACCACAGGATCGCCAGCGGCGCATGCGGGGTCACATGCACGCCCGGCCACAACGCCATCGCCAGCGATACCGCGCAACCGACCAGCACCGCCCGTGTCACCGCGCCGCCGACCAGGGCCGCCAGCAGTTCGGCGGTCGACAGCGGCGGCATCAGGTAATCGACGATCGTCCCCTGGATCTTGCCGACCAGCAGCGAGAAGCTGGCATTGGCGAACGCGTTCTGCAGCATCCCCATCACGATCAGTCCGGGCGCGATGAAATCGGCGAACGGGATATCCATCCCGCCGACCCGCACCGCATGGCGCCCGCCCAGCGCGACGGAAAATATCACGAGGAACAACAGGGTCGTGATCGCCGGTGCCCAGATCGTCTGGAGCTGGACCTTGAAGAACCGGCGCACCTCCTTGATATAGAGCGTGCGTAGGCCGCCCCAGTTGATGCTCCGGATGACGGGCACGCCTGGGGCATTCCGAACCAAGGATTGAATTTCGCCGATTGGGGGCTGGCTGCTCATGGCCCGAGCGGTTACTCGCTGCCGCTGCCGCCCGCAACCGGCCGTATTGCGAAGGAACGACCAATGTCCTGGACCGACGAGCGTATCCAGACGCTCAAGACGATGTGGGAAGGCGGGCAGACCGCCAGCCAGATCGCCGAAGCGCTGGGTGAGGTCAGCCGTAACGCGGTGATCGGCAAGGCGCACCGCCTGGGGTTGCAGGCGCGCCCCTCGCCGGTGAAGAGCCATGGCGAGGCAGCGGTTGCCGCCGATCCGGCTCCCGTTCTGGCACCGGTATCGGCTCCCGTACCGGTCGCGGCTGCACCAGAACCCGTTACGATCGCGCCCGAGCCGGTCGTGGCCGCCGCCCCGCCGCCACCCCCCACGCCCGAACCGGCCCCCGTGCCGGTGGAGGCCGAAAGCGACGACGAGGAAGAGGAGGATGAGGTTGCCGTGGCGCCCGCCCCCGCGCGTCCGCCCCAGCCGATCCTGCGCTCCGTCGGTCCCGGCGGTTTTCTGCGCCAGGCGCCCGGTGAGCAGCAGCCGCCGATCGCCCCCGCCCCGCCGCGCCGGCTGGTCCCTGCCAAGCCGTCGGCGGAAATCGCCGGCAAGACCGGGCTGCTCGATCTGAACGACCGCATCTGCAAATGGCCGCTCGGTCATCCCGGCGAGCCCGACTTCCACTTCTGCGGCGACAAGGTGAACCCCGGCTTCCCCTATTGCGTCGATCATTGCGGCCACGCCTATCAGGCACAGCTGCCCCGCCGCGATCGCCGTCCGCCGCCGCCGCTGCCGTTCGGCGGCCCGCGCGTCCGCTAAGGTTGAACCGGGACGTGCGCCGATCGGATCAATCGACCGGTTGACCCGGTCGGCGCACTCCCGGTATCAGGCGCTTCGGGCGGTCCCGGTGGGCCGCCTTTTCTCGTTGTAAGGAAGCCGCGATGTCTACGCCCGCGCTCATGCCCGTCTACCCACGGTGCGGGGTGCGTCCGGTGCGAGGCGAGGGGGCGTACCTGTTCGGTGAGGATGGCGAGCGTTATCTCGATTTTGCCAGCGGCATCGCGGTCAACGCGCTGGGCCATGGCCATCCCGCGCTGGTGAAGGCGATCGCCGATCAGGCGGCGACGCTGATGCACGTGTCGAACCTGTATGGCAGCCCGCAGGGCGAGGCGCTGGCGAAGCGGCTGGTGGATGCGACCTTCGCCGACACGGTGTTCTTCACCAATTCGGGCGCGGAAGCGGTGGAATGCGCGATCAAGACCGCGCGCCGGTTCCACCATGCGGAGGGCAATCCGCAGCGCCACGACCTGATCTGTTTCAACAACGCGTTCCACGGCCGCACGCTCGGCACCATCTCCGCCACCAATCAGGCCAAGATGCGCGACGGGTTCGAACCGCTGCTGCCGGGATTCAAATATGCCGATTTCAACGATCTGGACGGCGCGCTCGCGCTGATCGACGACAACACCGCGGGTTTCCTGGTCGAGCCGATCCAGGGCGAGGGCGGGTTGATGACCGGCACCGACGAATTCCTGAAGGGATTGCGCGCCGCCTGCGACGAACACGGCCTGTTGCTGGTGCTGGACGAGGTGCAGTGCGGCTATGGCCGGACCGGCAGGTTCTTCGCGCACGAACTCTACGGCATCGTCCCCGACATCATGGCGGTGGCGAAGGGGATCGGCGGCGGCTTCCCGCTCGGTGCCTGTCTGGCGACGGAACATGCCGCCAAGGGCATGGTGTTCGGCACCCACGGCTCCACCTATGGCGGCAATCCGCTGGCGATGGCGGCGGGGACGGCGGTCTTGGACGTGATGCAGGGCGATGGTTTCCTGGATCATGTCGCCGCGATGGGTGAGCGGCTGCGGTCATCGCTGGAGCAGATGATTCCCAATCACGATCACCTGTTCCACGAGGTGCGCGGACGCGGGCTGATGCTGGGGCTGAAACTGAAGAGCGACAGCCGCCGCTTCGTCGCCCATTGCCGCGACAACCACGGGCTGTTGACGGTGGCGGCGGGCGACAACGTCGTCCGCATCCTGCCGCCGCTGGTGATCGACGAGAGCCATATCGCCGAATTCACCCAGAAGCTGAGCGAGGCGGCACGGGTGTACGTGCCGGTCGCCGACGATTGACGACGATCCTCCCCGGCACGGGGAGGGAAACCATGCGATGCATGGTGGAGGGGGACCGAAGATGCGCCATTTCCTGAACCTGTCGGATGCCGGAGCGGACGGGATCGCCGCGATGCTGGCCGATGCGATCGACCGCAAGGCGGCGCGCGCCGGCTGGGCGAAGGGCCGCGTCGATGCGGATGCGCCGCTTGCCGGCCATGCGCTGGCGATGGTGTTCGAGAAGAATTCGACGCGCACCCGCGTGTCGTTCGACATGGCGATCCGCCAGCTCGGCGGCAGTTCGATCGTGATGGACGCCGGTACGATGCAACTGGGGCGCGGCGAAAGCGTGGCGGATACCGCGCGGGTGCTGTCGGGCTATGCCGATGCGATCATGATCCGCACCGACGATCACGCCAAGGTGGAGGAGATGGCGCATTACGCCTCCGTCCCCGTCATCAACGGCCTGACCGACGCGTCGCATCCCTGCCAGATCATGGCCGACCTGCTGACCATCATCGAAGCCGGCAAGCCGCTGCCCGGCCTGAAGGTGGCGTGGCTGGGCGACGGCAACAACGTCCTCGCCTCGATCGTCGAGGCGGCGGGGCTGATGAAGTTCGACGTGATCGCCGCCTGTCCGCAAGGGTTCGCGCCGGAGGAGGAGGCGATCGTCGCCGCCTCCGGTCGCGCCCGCGTCGTCGCCGATCCGCGCGAGGCGGCGGAGGGCGCGGACATCATCGTCACCGATACGTGGATATCGATGGGGCAGGCCCATGCCGACACCAAGCTGGCCGCGCTCGGCCCCTATCAGGTCACGCCCGACCTGATGGCGCTGGCCAAGCCCGATGCGAAGTTCCTCCACTGCCTGCCCGCGCACCGGGGCGAGGAGGTGGCGACCGCGGTGATCGACGGCCCGCAGTCCCTGATCTGGCAGGAGGCGGAGAACCGGCTTCATGCGCAGAAATCGGTGCTGCGCTGGTGCTTCGGCCAGATCGGTTGAGGTCGGCGGGCGTCGTTCCCATATCCGTCGTCCCGGCGGTCGCCGGGATTTCCTTCCCTCCGCGCCCGCGCGGGCATTGAGGCCCCGGTACCAGCCGGGGTGACGGACCAGCATGAACGACCCTGACGCCATCATCGATATCGACCGCACGCTCGGTTTTACGATACCCGCCCGCAGCGCGCGGGGCCGCGTCGTGCGGGTCGGGCCGGCGCTGGACGCGATCCTGTCCGCCCATGCCTATCCCCCCGCGATCGAGGCACTGCTGGCGGAGGCGCTGACGCTGTGCGCGCTGATGGGATCGACGCTGAAGGACGAGGCGGGGCAACTGACCATCCAGACCCGTACCGAATCGGGCGTGGTCGAACTGCTGGTGTGCGACTATCGTGGCGGCGAATTGCGCGGCTACGTGCAATATGATGCCGACCGGCTGGCCGAGGCGCCGGAAGACCCCACGCTGTTCGCGCTGTTCGGCAAGGGCTATCTGGCGATCACCTTCGACCTCGCCACCACGGGCGAGCGTTATCAGGGCATCGTCCCGCTCGACGGCGATCGGCTGGCGGAGGCGGCGCAAAGCTATTTCGTCCAGTCCGAACAGATACCGACGCTGGTGCGGGTCGGACTGGGCCGCGATGCCGCCGGGCGGCGGGTCGCGGGCGGGCTGTTGCTCCAGCATCTGCCCGAAGGCGAGGTGGGAAGGGAACGTCTGCACACCCGGCTCGACCATCCCGAATGGGAGCATGTCGCCGCGCTGGGCAACACGATGGGGGCGGACGAACTGGCCGATCCCGCGCTGCCGCTGGAGACACTGGTGTGGCGGCTGTTCAACGAGGAAAGCGAGGTGCGCGTGCTCGCCTCCACCCCGTTGTCGCGCGGCTGTCGCTGCACGCCCGAACATATCATGGGGGTGCTCGCGAAGTTTCCGGTCGAGGACCGGCGCGAGATGGCGGACGAGGCGGGGGTGATCGCGGTCGACTGCGCCTTCTGTTCGACGAAATTTCCGGTGCTTGCCGAAGACCTTACCCCGGTTCGTTAACCATTTCTTCACCACTGTCGGGGTAGGAGGATGCGTGCCGTCGTTCAGCACGTTTTCTCCCCTTCGGTGGGTTACCCCCATCAACCTTCGGGCCGTGCGGCATCGCGCGGCCCTTTCTTTTTGGCCGTGTCTGGCGTAGCAGCCGGGAGATCATGACCACTTCGTCCTTTGCGGTGGCGCTCGTCTCGGGCGGCCTCGACTCGATGGTGTCCGCCGCGCTCGCGCGGGAGGCGGGTTACCGGCTGCTCGCGCTGTCGATCGACTATAATCAGCGGCATCGCGTCGAACTGGCGGCGGCGCGGCGCATCGCGAACGAACTGGGTGCGGAACGCCATGTCGTGATGCCGATGGACCTGTCCGCCTTCGGCGGATCGGCGCTGACCGACGACATCGCGGTACCCAAGGACGGGGCCGGCACCGATGATGCCGGCGGCATCCCGGTCACCTATGTCCCGGCGCGCAACACGATCTTCCTCAGTCTCGCGCTGGGATGGGCGGAGGCGGCGGGTGCGCGCGATCTGTTCATCGGGGTCAACGCGCTCGATTATTCGGGTTATCCCGACTGCCGCCCCGAATTCATCGCCGCGTTCGAGGGGCTGGCCGAGATCGCGACCAAGGCCGGG
Source organism: Sphingomonas sp. CFBP 8760 (assembly GCF_014841615.1). Lineage (GTDB taxonomy): Bacteria > Pseudomonadota > Alphaproteobacteria > Sphingomonadales > Sphingomonadaceae > Sphingomonas. The sequence goes on from NZ_JACYUG010000003.1 coordinate 240,324, forward strand.
GTGGAGGGCGAACCCTTCCGCATCCGCGCCCCGCTCCAGCATATGACCAAGGCCGATATCGTCCGTGAGGGCGCACGGCTCGGGCTGGACATGGGCCTTAGCTGGTCGTGCTACGATCCGGCGCCGGGCGGCCTGCACTGCGGGCTGTGCGACAGTTGCCGGCTGCGGTCCAAGGGGTTCGAGGACGCTGGCGTGGCCGATCCCACCCGCTACGCCGCGCACGCCTGACGCGATGAGCTATGCCGTCAAGGAGATGTTCCTGACCCTGCAGGGGGAGGGGGTCCATGCCGGTCGCCGGGCGGTGTTCGTGCGGTTCGCCGGCTGCAACCTGTGGTCGGGGCGCGAGCAGGATCGCGCGACCGCGGTGTGCCGGTTCTGCGATACCGATTTCGTCGGCACCGATGGTGCGGGCGGTGGCAAGTTCGCCGATGCTGCCACGCTGGTCGCGGCGGTGGCGGATTTCTGGGGGGCGGACCGTGCTCGCCGCTTCGTCGTGCTGACCGGGGGCGAGCCGATGTTGCAGGTCGACGACGCGCTGATCGATGCGCTGCACGCCGCCGGGTTCGTCATCGCGATCGAGAGCAACGGCACGCTGCCGACGCATCCCGGCATCGACTGGGTCTGCATCAGCCCCAAGGCGGGCAGCGAGGTGGTACAGCGCCGTGGCAGCGAGTTGAAACTGGTCTGGCCGCAGGCGGGGATCGATCCGGTGCCGCTGGAGGACTGGGCGTTCGACCATCATCTGCTCCAGCCGCTCGACGACCCGCGGGCCGCGGCCAACCAGCAGGCGTGCATCGATCTGGTGCTGGCGCGCCCGGCATGGCGACTGTCGTTGCAGGCGCACAAGACGCTGGGGCTGCGGTAGGGCCATTGCACCGTTCGTGCTGACTGGGGCGGGATGACGTGAAACCCACTCGTCCGCCCTTGCTTCGCTACGCGCGCAACGACGGGGTAGGGAAGGGATGAGTCAGGCCATTGTCTCCCGGCCTGCTCGCGACGACCGGGCCATGCGAAACCTCACGCGTCCAGCGCCTCCTCGTCCAGCCGTGCCGCATTTTCCTGGATGAACGCGAAGCGGTGTGCCGGATTGGTGCCCATCAGCCGGTCGACCAGATCCTTCACCCCCGCGCGCTCCTCATATTCCTGCGGCAGGGTGATGCGGATCATCGATCGGCTGGCGGGGTCCATCGTGGTTTCGCGCAACTGCATCGGGTTCATCTCGCCCAGCCCCTTGAAGCGCGCGACTTCCACCTTCTTGCCTTTGAAGGCGGTGCGTTCCAGCTCCGCGCGATGGGCGTCGTCGCGGGCGTAGCGCGATTTCGCGCCGGCTGTGAGGCGATAGAGCGGTGGCTGTGCCAGATACAGGTGCCCGCGCCGGACCAGATCGGGCATCTCCTGAAAGAAGAACGTCATCAGCAGCGTCGCGATATGCGCGCCGTCGACATCGGCGTCGGTCATGATGACGACACGCTCGTAACGCAGATTGTCCGCCACGCAATCCTTGCGCGTGCCGCAGCCCAGCGCCTGGATCAGGTCGGCGATCTCCTGATTGGCGACGATCTTGGCGCTGGTGGCCGAGGCGACGTTCAGGATCTTGCCGCGGATCGGCAGGATCGCCTGCGTCTTGCGGTCGCGCGCCTGCTTGGCCGAACCGCCGGCCGAATCACCCTCGACGATGAACAGCTCGGTGCCGGCGGGGTCGTTGGCGGAACAGTCGGTCAATTTGCCCGGCAGGCGCAGCTTGCGCGCGGAGGTCGCGGTCTTGCGCTTGACGTCGCGCTCCGCCTTGCGCCGCAACCGCTCGTCCATCCGGTCGAGCACATAGCCGAGCAACGCCTTGCCCCGGTCCATGTTGTGGCCGAGCCAATGGTCGAAATGGTCGCGCATCGCCCGCTCGACGAGGCCAGCCGCCTCCGGGCTGGTCAGCCGGTCCTTGGTCTGGCTCTGGAACTGCGGCTCGCGGATGAAGACGGACAGCATCAGTTCGCTGCCGACCATCAGGTCGTCGGCGGTGATGTCCTTCGCCTTCTTCTGGTTCACCAGTTCGCCGAAATGGCGCAGGCCGCGGACCAGCGCCTGCCGCAGGCCCTGTTCGTGCGTGCCGCCATCGGGGGTGGGGATGGTGTTGCAATACCAGCTGAAGCTGCCGTCGCTCCACAACGGCCACGCCACCGCCCATTCGACCCGGCCCTGTTCGCCGGGAAAATCCTGCGATCCGGCAAAGAAATCCGCAGTCGCGCATTCGCGGTCGCCCAGTTGCTCGCGCAGGTGATCGGCCAGGCCGCCGGGGAACTGGAACACCGCCTCGGCCGGGATATCGGTGCCCGCGACCAGATCGGGCGCACACCGCCAGCGGATTTCGACACCCGCGAACAGATACGCCTTCGATCGCGCCAGCTTGTAAAGCCGCGCCGGCTTGAACCCCAGTTCGGGGCCGAAGATCTCGGTATCCGGAGTGAAGGCGATCGACGTACCCCGACGGTTGGGCGCGGCACCGACCTGTTCCAGCGGCCCCAGCGTCTGCCCACGCGCGAATCGCTGCCGATAGAGTTGCCGGTCGCGTGCGACCTCCACCACCGTGTCCGACGACAGCGCGTTGACCACCGACACGCCGACGCCGTGCAGACCGCCCGAGGTGGCATAGGCCTTGCCCGAGAACTTGCCGCCCGAATGGAGCGTCGACAGGATCACTTCCAGCGCCGACTTGTCGGGAAACTTAGGATGCGGGTCGACCGGGATGCCACGGCCATTGTCGATGATCGTCAGGCGGTTGCCGGGTTCCAGCATCACCTCGATCCGGGTGGCATGGCCCGCCACCGCCTCGTCCATCGCATTGTCGAGCACCTCGGCGGCGAGGTGATGGAGCGCGCGTTCGTCGGTGCCGCCGACATACATGCCCGGGCGGCGGCGGACCGGCTCGAGTCCCTCCAGCACCTCGATCGAGGAGGCGTCGTAACTCTCCGGAACAGGCGGGGCCGCGAACAGATCCTTGGACATAGGAAGAACATAGGCCGACAATCGCCGCGTTACCAGCACCGGTCCGCCATCACGGCTGTTGCGTGCATGCAACAGTCGTCATCAACCTGCATCGTGGGTGGATATCTCGCCCGACCCGGCCGTTCCTGTGGCTCCCTTCAAGATACCGGAGCCTTCATGTCCAAAATCTCCGCCGGCCTCGTCGGTCTGGCTTCCATCGCGATGATCGCCTCGCCCGCCTTCGCGCAGGAAACGACCGAGGATCGTCCCTTCTCGGGCATCTATGTCGGTGCGGCAGGCGGTTACGATGTGCAGCCCAACGATGTCGGGTCGAGCGTCCTGTTCGACCGCAACCTCGACGGCCGCTTCGGCGACACCGTGCTGTCGGGCAATCCGGCCGGCAACGCGTTCGGCGCCGGCGGCTTCTGCAACGGTCGTGCGGTCAACACCGCCACGGGCACCGCGACGGCGGGGCGTGGTCCGCAGAACGGTGGTCTGGGCTGCCGCAACGACAAGGATGGCTGGGCCTATTATGGTCGGGTCGGTTTCGACACGCAGCGTGGCAACATCGTGGTCGGTGCGGTCGGCGAGTTCGGCAAGACCGAGATCAACGATAGCGTCAGCGCCTTTTCCGGCACGCCCGCCAATTACGTCATGACCCGCAGCGTGAAGTGGGAGTCGTCGATTCGCGGCCGCGCCGGCTACGCGGCCGACACGACGCTGTTCTACGGTACGTTCGGGGCTGGCTATGCCCGGATCGACCGCTCCTTCTCGTCGTCGCAGAGCACCAACACCTTCACCGGTCGCGGCGACCGCAACCAGTGGGGCATCCTGGGTGGCGGCGGCATCGAGCAGAAGCTCGGCCGCAACTTCTCGGTGGGCATGGAATACATGTATCACCAGTATCAGGACAACGACTACCGCGTCCGCGTCGCCGGTCCGGCTGGCACCCCGTTCACCAACGCCACCAATGGCGGCACGGCGACGGGCACCGACCTCCGTCGCAGCGACGACAAGTTCCGCTGGCACAGCCTGCGCGCCACCGCGGCGTTCCGGTTCTGAACGAAAAACGGGGTGCGACGACCGTCGCACCCCGCCGATATCCGATTATGCCGGCGGACGATCGATCGTCCGCCGGCATGATGTCGCCAGGTGATGTTACTGCGCGGCCATCGCCGAGTTACCCGAAGGCGGCCATGCGATCGTGCCGCACTTCTTGACCTGCCACTCCGCCTTCTTGTTGAAGCAGATGGCGTCGAGCCGGGGCACAGTGACCGCGTTGTAGCCGATGTAACGGGCGAACCGCTGTTCACCATAGGGGATCAGGCTGTTGCGCAACTCGCGCATCCGCGATTGCGCGATCGTCGCCAATTCGCCACGCGGCGCGAACAGCACGTCACGACCGATCGAATGCGCGGTCCGGCAGAAACCATATTGCGACGCGACCGTCGCGAAACTGGAATAGGTGCGCGTCCCGAACCGGTCGAGCGTCGCCTGCCCCTCCTTGGGGTTCTTGGCGGTGCGGATGAAATACTTGCTCAGCCGATCCCAACTCGTCTTCAGCTCGTCCTTATGGTCGAGCAGCATCGCATTGTAGTTGCCCACCGCCAGCAGGGTCGGTTCGAACTGGCACTGCAACGCCGCCACGTTGAGCGCGGAACGCATCGTCCATACCAGCGCCGCCTTGGTCTCGTCCGCCGTGGCACCGGGCAGGGCCTCGGACAGGGGCATGGTCGTCGCCGCCGGTCCGGTGCCCGCATAATCATAGTTCTGAAGGAAAAACTGCGCGGAGGCGGGGGATGCCGCCATCCCCGCCATCATCACGCTTCCTGCGAAAGCTGCACGCCACCCCGTCATCACGTCACCGGCTCCCCGAAATTCCTGTCGGTGGAACTAAAGCATTTCCACGAGTTGCACACGGGGTTTCGCGAGGGGTGGAAGCCCAACCGTTGATCCGATGCGGCCAACCGTCCGTCGCAGGCGCAACGATCGCGTAACGGGGCCAAGGCCGGTCGGTCCCAACGAAAAGGGCCGCCCGGTTGCCCGGGCGGCCCTGATCCATCACGTAATCCCGAAGGAATTACATCATGTTGTTGGTCATCATGGTGTCGTTCGACATCATCGTGTCGTTCGCCATCATGGTGTCGTTGGCCATCATGCCACCGTTCATGGTGCCGTCGACGGCAGTCATGTTGTCGGTCATCGTGTCCATGCCCTCGGCGGAGTTCATGTCGGTGACCATGGTGTTGTCGGTCGTCGTCTCGGTCTTGGGACCGCAGGCCGCAACGGCGAGTGCCGCGCTGGCGATCATCGAACCGGTCAGAATCTTGGAGATGAGTGCACGCATTGGAAGCTCCCTAGATAGCGGATTTGGTTGGCTTGCTCGCCGTTAACACCCAAATCGACGTAGACATTAAACGGATAACCCACACCCCTCAAGTGCCGTTTTGCCGGTCACCAGAAAGACTTTCGAGAAACCCTCGACGGGTGAACGCGAGTGCGGCGTCGAAAGTTTCCATGTCCGTACCGTGATTTAGCGCGGCGAGGCTGGTCACCGGATAGTCCGGCAACCCGCATGGCACGATCCCGCCGAAATGGGACATGTCCGGCGCGACGTTGACCGAAAAGCCGTGCAGCGTCACCCAGCGCCGCACCCGCACGCCGATCGCGCCGATCTTGGCCTCCCGTCCGGCGGCGTCGTGCGTCCAGATACCGACGCGGCCGGGGGCGCGGAACGATGCCAGTCCGACCTGCGCCAGCGCCGCGATCACCCATCCCTCCAGCGCATGGACGAAGCAGCGCACGTCACGCCCACGCGTGTTGAGATCGAGCATCGTATAGCCGACCCGCTGCCCCGGGCCGTGATAGGTGTAGCGTCCGCCCCGCCCGGCGGGCACCACGGGAAATCGCGGATCGACCAGTTCCGCCGGATCGGCGCTGGTGCCGGCGGTGTAGACGGGCGGATGTTCGAGCAGCCAGATCAGTTCGTCCGCCTGCCGCGCGGCGATCGCGGTCGCGCGTGCCTCCATCGCCGCCAATGCCTCGTCATACGGGGTCAGGCCGGGCGACAGGCGCCATTCGGGCATGACGCCGTGGGAAACGGGGGCGGGGCCGGGCGCGGCGGCAGGGGAGTGGGGCGTGGTCACATGCCTCATCTGGCGGCTCCGCTGCGCGGGTGCAACCTGATGCCGGCTGATGCCGCGCGATCGGGACGTGCCCCTTGGCGCGGACGCCCTCACTCGGCTATCGCGAACATCGGCGAAACGGGGAATTGCGATCATGGTCAGGATTGGGACGGTCTGGGACCGCACGGTAGAGGTGCTGAAGGGGCGGGCGAACATCCTGGTGCCGATCGCGGTGGCATCGCTGTTCCTGCCGTCGGTCGCCAACACCGCGCTGGCCGCGTTCGGCCCGACCGGATCGGGGGCGATCGCGCTGCTGGGCGTGGCGGTCGCGCTGGCGGTGCTGCTCGCGAACATCTGGGGCCAGCTGGCGATGCTGGCGGTGGCGACGCATCCCGCCACGACCCGTGCGGATGCCGGGCGACAGGCGACGGCGCGGCTGTTGCCGGCGCTGGGGGTGATCCTGGCGATGGGGGTGCTGTTCGCGCTGGCGCTGGTGCCGCCGGTGTTTGCCATGCTGAACGCCGGGATCGACCTGACGCGCGGCAACGTCGCGGTGCAATCGCTGCCGGCGGGCGTGTCGGGCTTCATCGGCCTGTATTCGATGGTGCTGGTGGTCGTCGCCTTCGTGGTGGGTGCGCGCCTGATCCTGCTCAACCCGGTGATCCTGAACGAACGCCGCGGGCTGGGCGCGGTGATGCGTTCTTTCCGGCTGACGCGGGGGCTGACGCTGAAGATCATCGGGGTGATGATCCTGTTCGCGATCGTGCTGCTGGTGCCGATGCTGGCGGTCCAGACGGCGGTGGGGCTGGTCGCCCGGCTGATCCTGGGGGCGGATGCGGTGCCCACCATTGGGTTCCTAGCCGGCGTGGCAAGCGCGGCGGTGACCAGCCTGTTCTCGGTGGTGGCCGCCGCCTTCACCGCGCAGCTTTACGTCGCGGTGGTGGACGACCGCGAGGGCTGAGCGAGCAGCGGGATCTGCGGCGCGGCGTCGGCGGGCAGGATGCCGGACACGCGGGGATCGGCGAACGTCTCCACCGTCCGCGCGACCGGGATAAAGCCGTGCCGGCGATAGAAGCCGAGCGCGGCGGGATGATCCAGCGTGCAGGTATGGACCCAGACGCGGGTAATCCCCTTGGTCCAGGCGCGCGCCAGCGCCTCCGCCATCAGCCAGTCGCCATGGCCCTTGCCCGCCAGTTCGGGGATCAGTCCGACATAGGACAGTTCGCAGGTGCCGGCTGTGCGGGCATCCAGTTCTAGCATGCCGATCTCGATCCCGGCCCGGTCGACCGCCGCGAACACCGCGATCCCCGGATCGTCGAGGATCGCCCGCAACGCCGCATCCGGCATCACCAATCGTGAGAACCAGAGCCAGCGCGCGCCGATCCGGCGGAACAGCGCCCGATAGCGCTCGCTGTCCGGCCGGTCCCAGCGCACCAGCCGGAACGACGATGCGGGCATCGGGCGAAGCGGCGGGCGGGTGCGCATCTCCAGCGTGGTGACGATCGTTGCCAGCTGATCGGGGGCGACGGCGGTCAGCGCCACCGGCGCGCCTCCGCTATTCCGCCAGCGGCCGGCCGACGAAAGTTTCCCGCGGGAAACTTCGGGATCAATCCCATGTCGCGACCGGCGGCAGGCTCATCAGGATCGCATCGACGTTGCCGCCGGTCTTCAGCCCGAACAGCGTGCCGCGATCGTGGACGAGGTTGAATTCGACATAGCGCCCGCGCCATGCGCGCTGCACCGCCATGTCGGCATCGGTGAAGGGCATCGCCATCCGCCGCCGCACGATGCGCGGATAGACGTCGAGGAACGCCTCGCCGACGCCGCGGGTGAAGGCAAAGGCGCGATCGAATGCGGCCGCGTCGCCCCCCGTTTCCAGATGGTCGTAAAAGATGCCGCCGACGCCGCGATGGACCTGGCGATGGGGGATGTAGAAATACTCGTCCGCCCACGCCTTGTACCGGGCATGGCAATCGGGATCGTGGCGATCGCATGCGGCTTTCAGCGCGGCATGGAAATCGTCGGTATCCTCGGCGATCGGCAGCGGCGGATTGAGGTCGGCGCCGCCGCCGAACCAGCGTTTCGTGGTGACCAGGAACCGGGTGTTCATATGCACTGCGGGCACATGCGGATTGGCCATGTGCGCGACCAGGCTGATGCCGGTGGCGAAGAAGCGCGGGTCCTCACCCGCGCCGTTGATGGTGCGCGCGAAATCGCCTTCGAACGTGCCCGCGACGGTGGAGACGTTGACGCCCACTTTCTCGAACACCCGGCCCTTCATCACCCCGCGCACCCCGCCGCCGCCGGGTTCGCCCGACGGATCGGTGCGATCCCATGCGATGTAATCGAACGCGGCGTCCGATCCCGCCTCCCGCTCGATATCCTCGAACGCCGTGCAGATGCGGGTGCGGAGATGTTCGAACCAGTGGCGGGCCTGGGTCTGTTCGTCGTCGAGCGGCTGCATCAGCGGGCCTGTAGCGGCGGGCAAGGCCGCGCGTCGAGGCGGCAAAATGTCCCGATGGCCGCGATCATGGCCGCGATCATGGCCGCGATCCCGGCTGCGATCCCGGCCAGCCGCCGGTCTGGCGCAGCGCCTCCGCCAGCACGATCGCGGCGGAAACCGACAGGTTGAGCGAGCGTAGCGGCGGCGCCATCGGGATCACCACGCGGGCATCGGCGCGGGCGTGGACCTCGTCGGGGACGCCCGCGCTCTCCCGCCCGAACAGCAGGACATCGTCGGGCGCGAAGGCGAAATCGTGCAGCGGTGTCGCGCCGCGCGTCGTCAGCAGCACCAGTCGCCCGGTCGCCTGCGCGGCGAAGGCCGGCCAATCGACATGGCGGGTCAGGGCGACGTGATCGATGTAATCCATGCCCGCCCGCGCGACGCGTCGGTCGTCCCACTGGAATCCCATCGGCTCGATCAGGTCGACACCCGCCCCCAGACAGGCGGCGGTGCGCAGAACGGCGCCGACATTGCCGGCGATATCGGGTTGATAAAGGGCGATCCTCATGGCGCCAGTCCCTAGCGGCTTTGGTGACGCGGCAAAATGCTGTTGGCAAAGCGGCGGCGCGGCGGCTAACACAGGTGACGGCCAGCCGTGGGGACGGAACAGAAGGCTGGCGGGCGGGTGCCGTTTCATGGCGCCGATCCGCGATACAGGTGAGGGTTACACTGCATGGCGATTGTCGAAGACCAGCTTCCCCCGGGCGAAGACCCGGCGCTTCTTCACGAAGAGGTCCACGATCCGCGCCGTCGCGACTTCATCAATATCGCCGCGGTATCGTTCGCCGGAGTCGGCGCGATCGCGATCGTGCTGCCGCTGGTCAACCAGATGAACCCGTCGGCCGACGTGCTGGCGCAGGCATCGACCGAGATCGACATCTCGAAGATCGCGCCCGGTCAGGCGATCAAGTCCTCGTTCCGCAAGCAACCGCTGTTCGTGCGCAACCTGACGCCCGCGGAGATCGCGGCAGCGGATGCGGTGTCGCTGAACGAACTGCGCGATCCCCAGTCGCTGGAGGAACGGACGAAGGCGGGCAAGAAGAACTGGCTCATCACGCTGGGCGTCTGCACCCATCTCGGCTGCGTGCCGCTGGGCGCGGGCGAGGGCGAGAACAAGGGGCCGTTCGGCGGCTATTTCTGCCCGTGCCACGGCTCGGCCTACGACACCGCCGGGCGCATCCGGCAGGGACCGGCACCGACCAACCTGCACGTTCCCGAATACACGTTCAATTCCGACACCGTCGTGACGGTGGGTTGAGGTAGCCGCACATGAGCTTTCCCTGGGCCAAGCATTATGAGCCGAAGCAACCGCTGATGCGGTGGCTGGACGAGAAGCTTCCCGTCCCGCGCCTCGTCTACAACGCGGTCGGCGCCGGTTATCCGGTGCCGCGCAACCTCAACTATTTCTGGAATTTCGGCGTGCTCGCGGGCGCGGCGCTGGGCATCCAGATCATCACCGGCATCGTGCTGGCGATGCATTATGCCGCCAATGCCGGCGTCGCCTTCGGCTCGGTCGAAAGCATCATGCGCGACGTGAACGCCGGCTGGTTCCTGCGCTATGCGCACGCCAACGGCGCGTCGATGTTCCTGCTGGTCGTCTACATCCATATCGGGCGTGGCCTGTATTACGGGTCGTACAAGGCGCCGCGAGAGATGGTGTGGCTGCTCGGCGTGGTCATCTTCCTGCTGATGATGGCGACCGCGTTCATGGGCTATGTCCTCCCCTGGGGGCAGATGAGCTTCTGGGGTGCGCAGGTCATCACCGGCTTCTTCTCGGCGATACCGTTGGTGGGCGAAACGATCCGGGTCTGGCTGCTGGGCGGCTTCGCGCCGGACAATGCCGCGCTCAACCGCTTCTTCTCGCTGCATTACCTGCTGCCGTTCGTGACCGCGGGCGTCATCATCCTGCATATCTGGGCGCTGCACATCCCCGGCTCGAACAATCCGACCGGCGTGGACGTGAAGGGCGAACAGGATACGGTGCCGTTCCATCCCTATTACACCGCCAAGGATGCGGTGGGGTTGGGCGTGTTCCTGCTGATCTTCGCGGCGCTGATCTTCTTCAGCCCGAACCTGCTGGGCCATCCGGATAATTATATCGAGGCGAACCCGCTCTCGACGCCCGCGCACATCGTGCCCGAATGGTATTTCCTGCCCTTCTACGCGATCCTGAAGAGTTTCACCGCGGACTTCATCATCCCGGCCAAGCTGTGGGGCGTGCTGGCGATGTTCGGGTCGATCCTGCTGCTGTTCTTCCTGCCGTGGCTCGACAGTTCGCCGGTGCGCTCGTCCAACTTCCGGCCGAAATACCGGGCGTTCCTGATCGTGCTGCTCTTCGACGTGCTGCTGCTCGGCTATGTCGGCGGGGCGGAGGCGAATGCGCGCAACGTCGTGCTGGGGCAGATCGCATCGGCCTATTACTTCCTCCACTTCCTCGTGATCCTGCCGCTGGTGTCGCGGTCGGAACGGCCGCGCGCGCTGCCGGGGTCGATCACGGAGGCGGTGCTGACCAAGCATGGGGGCACCAGCCCCGCCCAGACCGCGCTGGCGAACTGACAAGGGACGGATACGCAACATGGTTCGTTTCATCGCAATGCTGGTCGGCGCGGCCTTCACGTTCGTGCTGGCGCTCGCGCTCTGGGGGACTGTGTCCACCGCGATCACCGATCCCGCGCCCGAAAGCGCGGAGCATGAGTTTCACCTGCATCCGAAGGACGCCGGGCTGTCATCGGCCGGTTTCTTCGGCAAGTTCGACCGCCGCCAGTTGCAGCGTGGCTTCCAGGTCTACAAGGAAGTGTGCGCCGCCTGCCACAGCCTGAAATATGTCGCCTTCCGCGATCTGGAAGAGATCGGCTATTCCGAGCCCGAGGTGAAGGCGATCGCCAACCAGTGGGTGATCGAGACGCCGTCGGTGAATCCCGACACGGGCGAGGCGACGACGCGCAAGAACGTGCCGAGCGATCACTTCCCGTCGCCCTTCGCCAACGAGGTCGCCGCCCGTGCCGCCAACAACAACGCCCTGCCGCCCGACCTGTCGCTCATCACCAAGGCACGGCATGACGGGCCGAACTATCTCTATTCGCTGATCGGCCCGGGTGCCTATCGCAACCAGCCGGCCGAGCTGGTGAAGGAGTTCCCCGGATCGAAGACGCCGCCAGGGCTGCACTACAATCCGTATTTCGCGAACCTGAACATCGCGATGCCGCCGCCGCTGACCGCGGATGGGCAGGTGACCTATACCGACGGCACCCGCGCGACGCATGACCAGATGTCGCGTGACGTCGCGGCATTCCTGACCTGGACCGCCGAGCCCAAGCTGGAATCGCGCCACGCCGCCGGCTTCGCCTCGGTCGTGTTCCTGCTGATCTTCTGCTTCCTCGCCTGGGGCGCGTATCAAAACGTCTGGCGCGACATCAAACACTGACGGTCACGTCACATAACGGCATCCGGGGGCGGCGGGGGAAACTCCAGCCGCCCTTTTTTCGTCTCGCTTCAACCCCGGTTCAGCCATGCACCGGCAGGGAACGTCAGGGGAACGAAGGTTGGTACAGCCACGTTGACCCTTGTTGACAGCGCTTATCCTGCTGTCACCCGTTGTATGGGAGAGGTGTGATGTTCGCACGGACGTTCGGATTGCTCGGCCTGCTGGTCGGTATCGGTGCGGGATTGGGTGGATGCACCGATGGCTATGGCTATTCGGGCGTCAATGTCGGTTACGGATCGGCGGGCTATTACGATCCCTATGGTCCGGATTATGGCTATGCGGGGTTGGCCGGCGGCTATGCGTCGCCCTATTATGGCTGGTACGGCGACTATTATTATCCGGGCACGGGCGTCTACGTCTATGATCGCCAGCGTCGTCGCCAGGTCTGGAACGACGGGCAGCGCCGCTATTGGGAGGGGCGCCGCGGTGGTTATCGCAACGGTCAGGTGCGGAACAATTGGGCCGATTTCCGACGCGACGTGCGTCGGGAACGGCGTGATTATCGCGGCGATGTCCGCGATATCCGGCAGGCCCGCCGCAATGGCGTGATCGACCGTAATCAGGCCCGTGCCGGCAGGCAGCAGGCGCAACGTGAGTATCGCGGGGACGTGCGCCGTGCCTGGCGCGAAACCCGGCAGGAAAATCGGACGGTGCGACAGGGTGGCCGGGGCGGCGATCGTCCGTTCAGTGGTGGCGGGCGAGGACCACGGAGCGGTGGTCGTCCGACCTCCAACACCCCCTGATCGGATGCTCGGCGCGGACGGTCAGCCAGCGGCCGTCCGCGTCGCGATCATGCTGTTCGATATGAACCCCATCACCGCCACGTCGTCCTGATTGTACACCGTCATCCGGCTGCGATAGATGCCCATGGCCGGACGGCTGGCCGAACGTCGCTTCTCCAGTACCTCGCTTTCGCAGCGCAACCGGTCGCCGGGATAGACGGGTTTCAGCCAGCGAAGTTCGTCTATTCCCGGCGATCCCAACCCCGCCTCGCCGTGCCGCTCGAGTTGCTCGACGATCATCGCCATCGTCATCGCGCAGGTGTGCCAGCCGGAAGCGGACAACCGCCCGAAATGCGTCGCGGCTGCCGCCTCGTCGGACAGGTGGAACGGTTGCGGATCGTACCGGCGGGCAAAGTCGATCACCTCTTCGCGGGTGACGGCATAATCCCCGAAGCCGGCCGTGCTGCCGACCTCCACATCCTCGAAATAGCGCATGATCGTCTCCTCACCGATACCTTCGGGCCATGCCGCGGTTTCGTCCAGCCTTGGTCAGGACGAATGCGACCGGGTTCGTCTGGTATGAAGGGTCATGCGCCGACCGCAGTCAGGCGATCGTATCGATCCAGTCGGGCAGATCGGCCAGCCGCGCCAGACGGCGGAAGCGGGGATGGTCGGCCGGGGTATCCGCCTGTTCGTGGCTCCAGGCCAGCGGCTGGGGGATATGCGCGGCCCAGCCGCCGGCCGCCAGCGTCGGCAGTACATCCGACCGCATCGAATCGCCTGCCATCACCGCCTCATGAGGGGCGACGCCGTGCCGGGCGAACAGGCGGCGGAAGACATCAGGCGTCTTGTCGCTGACGATCTCCACGCCGGCAAACCGGTCGCCCAGGCCAGAAGCGGCAAGCTTGGCTTCCTGATGGAACAGGTCCCCCTTGGTCACCAGCACGAGCGCGGCACGACGGCCGAGCGCGTCCAGCGTATCCGCGATCCCCTCCAGCAATTTGACCGGATGCGCCATCAGCCGGCGGCCGGCGGCGAGGATATCGGCGATCACCGCCACCGGGAGCCGGTCACCGCCGAGTTCGATCGCCGTCTCGATCATCGACAGCGTAAAGCCCTTGGCGCCGTAGCCATAATGCGGAAGGTTGCGGATCTCGCAGGCCGTCAGTGCCGCCCGCGCGGCGGGGGCATCGGCGAATGGCACCAGCATCGCCGCCAGCGCCGCCTGCGTCTCGTCGAAGAAACGCATGTTGTGCCACAGCGTGTCGTCCGCATCGAGGCAGATCAGCCGGATCGTCATGCGTTGTACTCCCGCCGTGGCCAACCGGTCAGACGTTGAAGCGGAACAGCATCACGTCGCCGTCCTGCACGACATATTCCTTGCCTTCCTGCCGCAGCTTGCCCGCATCACGCGCGCCGGTTTCCCCCTTGCAGGCGATGTAATCGTCGAACGCGGTCGTCTCCGCCCGGATGAAGCCGCGCTCGAAATCGGTATGGATCGCCCCTGCCGCCTGTGGTGCCTTGGCGCCGACATCGACGGTCCATGCGCGGGCTTCCTTCGGCCCGACCGTGAAGAAGGTGAGGAGGTGGAGCAGCTTGTAGCCGGCGCGGATCACGCGGGCGAGACCGGTTTCGGTCAGGCCCAGTTCGCCGAGAAATTCGCCGCGTTCCTCCGGCGGCATGGTCGCGATCTCCGCCTCGATCGCGGCGGAGACGACGACCGCCTCCGCCCCTTCCGCCTTTGCCTTGGCGAAGACGCGCGCGGAGAATTCGTTACCGTCGGCGGCATTCGCCTCGTCGACGTTGCAGACGTAGAGCACGGGCTTGGCGGTGAGCAACTGCGCCTGCGCGAACGCCTTCTCCTCGTCGGCATCGGCCGGCACGGTCAGCCGTGCGGGCTTGCCCTCGCGCAGCAGGTCGAGCGCGCGGCCCAGCACGACCGCGGCGGACTTGGCTTCCTTGTCGCCCTGCTGGCCCTTCTTGACGAGGTTCGGCACCCGCTTTTCGAGGCTTTCGAGGTCCGACAGCATCAGTTCGGTCTCGACCGTCTCGGCATCGGCGATCGGATCGACCTTGCCTTCGACATGGGTGATGTCGCCATCCTCGAAACAGCGCAGGACGTGGACGATCGCGTCCACCTCGCGGATGTTGCCGAGGAACTGGTTGCCCAGCCCTTCGCCCTTCGACGCGCCGCGCACCAGCCCGGCGATGTCGACGAAGGCGAGCTGGGTCTCGATGATCTTGGCGGAGCCGGCGATCGCGGCGAGCTGTTCCAGCCGGGGGTCGGGAACCGCCACGTTGCCAACGTTCGGCTCGATCGTGCAGAACGGATAATTGGCGGCCTGCGCCGCCGCCGTCTCGGTCAGGGCGTTGAAAAGGGTGGACTTGCCCACATTGGGCAGGCCCACGATGCCGCAGCGGAAACCCATGGTCGTTCCTGATGGTAAGGGGGAGTTGACCTCCCTCTAGCGCGCCGACGCATGATGCTCAATGTCGGGAAGACGGGTCCCGGCGCGGCGTCAGCGATAGTTGAAGCTGATGCTGATGCGGTCGCCCTTGGCGGCGTTGGTGACGACCTCGTGCCGCAGCCAGCTTTCCCACAGCAGCACGGTACCGGGTTCGGGCCGCACGGTCTGGAACGTCGCCATCCCTGCGGGTGCATCGGCACGGCGGGGCGGGGCAGCCATCAGCATCGGCAGGCGCGGGTCCTCCAGCTTCAACCCGCCCGCACCCTCGGGCATCGTCACGTACAGCGTGCCGGAGACGACGCTGTGCGGATGCAGATGCGCGCCGTGATGCCCGCCGGATTTCAGCAGGTTGACCCATAGGCTGTCCAGTTTCAGCCGCTTGCCACCCAGATCGAACGCACAGGCATCCGCGAAACGCGCGACGTGGCGGTCGAGCAGGCGCTTCAGGTCGGCGAACACGGGGTCGCGGATCGGCAGGTCGTTGAGCGACGCATAGGAGGTATAGCCGCGATATCCATGCTCGCGGCACCAGCGGCGACCGGCCCCGTCCTCGGCGGCCAATATGCGGACCGAATGGTCCAGATCGGCGATCAACGTATCGTCGCCGAGCCGGTCTTCGTAGAGGAGTGTAGGGAAAAGCTGTCGTACCGTCATGCGCCCTGGCGTGCGGTGCATGACGGGGTGGTGTCAACCGCTGAGGATCACCCCAGCCGGACCGCCGCGCGGACCATTGCCGACACCAACGTACCGGCTTCGTCGCCGACCAGCGCGGCGGCGGCACCGCGGGCGGGGGCGATCCGGTCGTCGCGGATCAGGCGCCACAGCGCGATCACCACCGCTTCGGTTTCCTCGACGGTGGAATGGCAGGGCCGCTGGAACACCAGCGTCTCGGTCGATGCGCGATCGAGCACCCGCATCGCCGTGTCGAACGCCGCGGCGGCATCCGCGCCGCCATGCTCGGCGAATCCGCCCGCCGTCATCGTGTCGGGCGATCCGGCCAGCGTCAGCGCATGGACCCAGGCGCGGGTCGCATCGAGCAGGAACCGCTCGAACGGCGGCAGATCGGCGACGGAACGGTCGATCAGGTCATACATCAGGCGTGCTCTACCCGCTAATGAGAATGCCTCTCACTATGCTGTTTGCGGGTAACGGTCAACCGAAACGAAGCGCATAAGCGAACACCCGCCGTACCGGATGACCGGTTCGACGGGTGTTCGCAACGACAGGATAGTACCGCCTGCCGGAGCAGGCGCAGCCGGGATCAGCCGGCGACCGCGGCCTTGAGTTGATCGACCAGATCGGTCTTTTCCCAGGTGAACAGATCACCCTCGGGATCGCGGCCGAAATGACCATAGGCGGCCGACTTGACGTAGATCGGCGCGTTCAGCTTGAGATGCTGACGGATGCCCTTCGGCGTCAGGCGGACGAGCTGGGGCAGCACCCGCTCCAGCGTCGCTTCATCGACCGTGCCGGTGCCGTGCGTATCGACATAGACCGACAGCGGCTCGGCGATGCCGATCGCGTAGGACAGCTGGATCGTGCAACGCTTGGCGAGGCCGGCGGCGACGACGTTCTTCGCCAGATAGCGCGCGACATAGGCGGCGGAGCGGTCGACCTTGGTCGGGTCCTTGCCGCTGAAGGCGCCGCCGCCATGCGGGGCGGCACCGCCGTACGTATCGACGATGATCTTGCGCCCGGTCAGCCCGGCGTCGCCGTCCGGCCCGCCGATCTCGAACGCACCGGTCGGGTTGATGTAGATCTTGGTCGCATCGGTGATGAAGCCGGCAGGCAGGGTGTTGGTCAGCACGCCGGTGACATAGGATTTCAGTTCGTCGTACTTCGCCGCGTCGGCATTCTGGCCCTGCAGGCAATATCCCGCCTTGTGCTGGGTCGACACCACCAGCGCCACCGCGGCGACCGGCACGCCGTTTTCGTATTGCAGCGTCACCTGGCTCTTGGCGTCGGGCTCCAGGAACGGCGCCTGGCCGGAATGGCGATCGGCGGCCATCGTCTCCAGGATCTTGTGGCTGTAATAGAGCGTCGCCGGCATCAGGCCGGGCGTCTCGTCGGTGGCATAGCCGAACATGATGCCTTGGTCGCCGGCACCCTCGTCCTTGTTCGAGCCTTCGTCGACGCCCATCGCGATTTCGGCGGACTGGCCGTGGAGGTTATTCTCGAACGTGAAGGTTTCCCAGTGGAAGCCGGACTGTTCGTAGCCGATGCGGCGAACCGTCGCGCGCACGGCAGCTTCGATCTCGGCCAGCGCGCCCTCTGCCCACTCGCCATTCTCGTACACGCCCTTGCAGCGGATTTCACCGGCGAGGACGACGAGGTTGGTCGTCGTCAGCGTCTCGCACGCGATCCGCGCCTCGGCATCCTTGGACAGGAACAGGTCGACGATCGTGTCGCTGATCTGGTCGGCGACCTTGTCGGGATGACCCTCCGACACCGATTCGGACGTGAAGATATATGAAGAGCGCATGAGGGCCTCATAAAGATATAAAGATAGCTTTATATCGGCTTTATCGTTCCCCGCGCCGAATGGCAACGCCGGCCGTGACCAGCAGCAGTGCGACGAGAGCGGCCAACGCGTTGCCGATCCGGGCGAACGGCGTCGGGATCAGGGCGGGGGGGATCGGCGCCTCGATCGCACCCGCCGTCTCATGCGGGACGGTAGCGAGCAGGCGGCCATCGGCGGCGATGATCGCGGAGATGCCGGTGGGGGTGGCGCGGACGATGGGCAGTCCCTCCTCGATCGCCCGCATCCGGGCCTGCGCCAGATGCTGCGGCGGGCCCCAGCGGCCGAACCACGCATCGTTGGAAGGGTTGAAGATCAGGCGGGGGCGCAGGGCCGGATCGACCACCTCACCCGAAAAGATGATCTCGTAGCATATTTGGATACCGACCGCGCCGAACCCCGGCCAAGCCAGCGCATGCGGCCCCGGTCCCGGCGAGAAATCGATGCTGCCGGGCACCAGCCGCGCCAGACCCAGTGGCTTCAACAGCCACGGCATCGGCAGATACTCGCCATAGGGCACCAGATGCGCCTTGTCGTACCGCCCGACGATGCGGGCATCGGGGCCGATCGCCAGCACTGAATTGGCGGCGCCGACGATATTGCCGTCCGCGTCGAAGGCGAGTCGCGGCGCGTTGGTCATCACCCTGTCGCGAGGCCCCAGCACCGCGGCGATGCGGGTCCGCAGCCAGAAGGGGGGGCGGCCCAGATAGGCATAGTCGGGATAGCCGCTTTCCAGCATGTCCTGCACCAGCCCTTCCGGCCAGACGATCAGCCGCTGCACTGGTCCCGGCTTGCCCGACAGGCGGATGAGCGCGGCCAGCGACCCTTCGCCGGCTCCCTCGCGCTCCTCGTTGCCGATATTGGGCTGGACGATGCGGATGAGCGGCGTGCCGGGCGCCGCGCCGGGCGCATCGGTCCACAGCGCCGACAGGGTGGCGAGGCCGGTCGCGGGCACGACGATCGCCGGCAACAGCCATCGCCGCCGCGCCAGTTGCAACAGCGCCCCGGCGACGACGATCGTCAGCCCGGACAGCGCATAGGTGCCGATCCATGCCGACAGCCGCGCGACCCCGATCACCGGCAGCCACATGACGCCCAGCGGGTCCCACGCATAGCCGGTGAACAGTACCGCGCGCAGATACTCGGTCGCGATCCAGGCGGCGGCGAAGAACAGCACATAGGCGATGTCCGGCACCCGTCCGCGGAACCCCCAGGCGATGCCGGCCGCCGCCATCGGAAACATCGCGAGATACAACGCCAGCGCGACCGCGGCGAAATAGCCCAGCACCGGCGGCATCGCGTCCTGGAAGTCGAACGCGTGCTGGAACCAGTTGTTGTTGACGGTGAAGTGCCCCAGCCCGAACAGCCAGCCGCGCGACAGGGCGGTACGGAACGTCGGCGCGGCATGGATCAGCGCCATCCAAATCGCCAGACAGGCAATCGTCAACGGCCACAGATCGAGCGGCGCGAAACCGCAGGCGGCGACGGCGCCGAGCAGGATGCAGGCGAGGGCGGGGAAACGGACCATCGCCCTGCCTATGGGTGGGCGGCCGCCACATCGCAATCCTTGGCAGGACTGCGAAACTGGCTCTTTCCGCGGGCGCACGGGATAGGTAGCGTGGCACGATGACCCTGCGCCCGTTCCACCTCGCCTTTCCCGTCCACGATCTCGCCGCCGCGCGGGCCTTTTACGGCGGGGTGCTGGGCTGTGCGGAGGGGCGGTCGAGCGATCAGTGGATCGATTTCGATCTGCATGGGCATCAGATCGTCGCGCATCTCGATCCGGCGGCGAATCCCGTCGCGGTGGCGAATCCGGTCGATGGCCATCACGTGCCGGTCCCGCATTTCGGCGTGGTGCTGACGATGGCGGACTGGGACGCGATGGCGGCGCGGGTGCGCGCGGCGGGCGTGACGTTCGGCATCGAACCCCATGTCCGCTTCAAGGGGCAGCCAGGCGAGCAGGCGACGATGTTCTTTTCCGACCCCAGCGGCAACGCGCTGGAATTCAAGGCGTTCGGTGACGACGCCGCCATCTTCGCCAAGGATTGACCATGGGCCAGCCCATCGCCCTCGATATTCCCCATCGCCTTGGCAAGGACGGCGTTCGCCAGCGGCTCGACGGCGGGATCGGGCGGATCACCGAGAAGATTCCAGGCGGCGGCACCGTCCAGCACCGCTGGGAGGGGGATGTGCTGCATTTCACCGTCACCGCGCTGGGGCAGACGATCGCGTCGACCGTCACGATCTTCGAGGAGAAGGTCCATGCGGTCGTCGACTTGCCGGGATTCCTTGGCCTGTTCGCCGGCAAGGTACGGGACGCGATCGCGAAAGAGGCGCCCAAGCTGCTGAAATAGGGCTTCTTGCCCGATTGCAGCTGTGCCCGGTGAAGGCGCGGATCGCGAGACATTAGTTCGATCCATTCCGTCGTTGCGAGCATAGCGAAGCAGCCCAGAGCGTCACGCGCCGGGCCCTGGATTGCTTCGCTGTGTTCGCAATGACGATGGGATGGGCTTTCTGTCATCGCACTTCAGCGGCGCATCACGCGACATCCATTGGTGGACACGATACGCCGACCACCCCCGAAAACGACGACACCGGCCGCGACCATCGTCGCGACCGGTGTCGTCTTCAGCGATGTACGCTCGCGATTACGCGGCGGCAGGCTCGAAATGGCCGCACCAGTCGCTGGCCTCGACCTTCGGCCATACGCCGGCGGTGTCGCCGCTGGGCTGGCTGATCGGCGGGTTGTAACGGCATAGGCCGAGCGAGTCGCTCGAAGCTTCGGTGTCGAAGAAGCGGCACTTGGCGCATGCTGCGGCGCCGGCGGTCGTGAGGGCCATGGAAGTTCTCCGTTGCGGCAATTGTTGTTGTCTGAACCCCAAGTAACCCTGCAAAGTTCCCTCGACAACAACAATCAACTATTGCGATGAACTCTCACTCTACCTGCGAATAAGTCTCAATCAACTATTATTAATTGCGAACAACTATCATTTACAGGTCGGACAAACGCAGTGCGACATCGTTCATGAAGCGCACCGCATCCCCCTCCGCCAGCCACCGGGCTTCGGCCGCGACCGCACCCAGCGCGGCGGACAGCGGGTCGATCTCCACCTTGGCGAAATTGCCCAGCACATGGCCCGTCACGCGGTCCTTGTGTCCCGGATGGCCGATACCCAGCCGGACGCGGCGATAGTCCTGCCCCAGATGCTGATCGGTCGAGCGCAGGCCGTTATGCCCAGCCGCGCCGCCACCGGTCTTCACCTTCACCTTGAACGCTGCCAGATCGAGTTCGTCGTGGAACACGGTCAGTGCGTCGGTATCCAGCTTGTAGAAGCGCAGCGCCTCGCCGATCGAACGGCCGCTGTCGTTCATGAAGGTCGCGGGTTTCAGTAGCAGAATTTTCGCCGCGCCGATCCGCCCTTCCTGCGTCCAGCCCTGAAACTGCTTCTTCACCGGGCCGAAACCATGCAGCGCGGCGATCGAATCGACCGCCATGAAGCCGATGTTATGCCGCTGCATGGCGTATTGCGCGCCGGGATTGCCCAGCCCTGCCCAGATCTGCATCTTGGTGTCCCTTCAACGAAAAAGGGCAGGGGGAGCCTGCGCCCACCCTGCCCCGATCGATACGCCGCCGTGGCGACGCAGCCGACGTCAGTCCTTCTTCTGAGGCGTGATCTTGTCGTCGTCGTTGTCGTCGTCGTTCGGCTCGGCGGCAGCGGCTTCCGCCTCGGCCGACTGTGCCTCGGCCACCTCGGCCTCCAGCTGCTCGTCTTCCGCGGTCGGCACGGTCGGCGGCACGATCGTGGCAATCGCGAAGTCGCGGTCGTCGATCGCGGGCGTCGCGCCCTTCGGCAGCGTCACGTCGCTGATGTGGATCGAATCGCCGATCTCGCGACCCTTGAGCGAGATGGTGATCTCGCTGGGGATGTCGGCGGCGTCGACGATCAGCTCGATCTCGTGGCGGGTGATGTTCAGCACGCCGTTGCCGCGCTTGATGCCGGGGGCCTCATCCTCGTCGGTGAACACGATCGGCACCGCGACGGTGACGGTGGTGTGCTCGCCGATGCGCAGGAAATCGACATGGATCGGCCGGTCGGTGACCGGATGGAACGCCACGTCCTTGGGCAGCGTGCGCTGGCCGCCGACCATCACGACCGAGTTCATGAAGTGGCCGGTCATCAGCGCCTTCGTCAGCGCCTTTTCCTCCAGATGAACCGAGGTCGGCTCCTTGTTCTGGCCATAGATCACGGCGGGGACGCGGCCGTCACGACGCAGCGCCCGGGAGGCTCCCTTGCCAACCCGGTCGCGCGTCTCGGCTGCGAGCGTAATGGTGTCGCTCATGCAGAAATACCTTTTCGATGAAAACCTGTGCGAATCCCGTCCACGCCTCCAGGGATGACCATGGACGGAAGCGGGCGCGCATAGCGGGAAGACGGCCAAATGGCAAGGCAGCGGGGGCCCTCAGTAGGCGACCCGCCTGGCCTGCACCCCCGCTTTCGCCAATTGCGCCTGCACCGAGTCGCGCCCGGCGAGGTGGCCCGCGCCCACCGCGATGAACACCGTGCCCGGCTTCGTCATCCGCTGCCTGATCCACGATGCCCAGCGCTTGTTGCGATCGACCAGCAGGACCTTCGCGACCTCCGGCGAATCCTTCAGGCTTTCGTTCATGTCCTCGGCCAGCCGGTCGGGTCTGCCGGCCGCCCAGTCGTCCACCATCTGGCTCATCGTGGTCGCGGCGGTCGGCAGTTCGTCCATCGTGCTGGTCAGGAAGCTGATCTGTGCCGTATCGGACAGGCCGCCGAAATAGCCGAGCTGCTGTTCCGCCGTCTCCAGCCCGGTCAGCGGTTTGCCCGCCGCCTTTGCCGCGGCAGTGATGACCTGTTCGGGGCCGTTGGTCGCATCGTACCCCAGCTTCGACAGCGGCGCGATCGACAGCTGCGTCGCCGCCAGCCACGGTTTGTACTTGTCGAGCGCATCGGCGGGCAGGCCGGCATCGACCACCGCCTTGGTGAATGCGGCGCGCTTCGCCACCGGCAGGCGCTCCGTCAGCGGCGGCGTGCCCGGCGGCGCGACGCCCGTCGACTGGACCAGCCCCTGCATCGTGGCGGGGTCGGGCATCACCAACTCCAGCTTTACCTCGTCGGACCGGTCGAACGCCGCCTTCACCGCATCGTCGAACCACGTCATGCCGGGTTTCAGGACGTGGATGGTGCCGAACAAGTAGATGGTAGTGTCCGCATCCTTCACCACCCAGAGCGCGGGATCGGCATCCTTCGCCGCGGCGGCCGGGGCAGAGGCCCCCTTCGCACAGGCGGGAAGCGGCAGGGCGAGGGCGAGGGCCATGAGGGTGGTGCGAAAGGGCGAGGTCATCAAGGCGGGATGTAGGCGGGTCGCCGCCTTCTTGCCAGAGCGGCCCCCATCCGTCACAGGCTTGGCCCGCCATGACCCAACCCGATGCTTCCCAACCTCCGGTTTCCTCGCCCCTGTCGTTCCAGAAGATGATCCTGACGCTCCATGATTACTGGAGCGACCGGGGGTGCCTGATCCTCCAGCCCTACGACATGGAGATGGGTGCGGGCACGTTTCACCCCGCCACCACGCTGCGCGCGCTGGGACCGGAGACGTGGAACGCCGCCTTCGTCCAGCCCTGCCGCCGCCCGACCGACGGCCGCTATGGCGAGAACCCCAACCGGCTCCAGCATTATTATCAGTATCAGGTCATCCTGAAGCCCAGCCCGCCCGACCTGCAGGACCTGTATCTCGGCAGCCTTGCCGCGATCGGTATCGACACGTCGCTGCACGACATCCGCTTCGTGGAGGACGACTGGGAATCGCCGACGCTGGGGGCATGGGGGCTGGGCTGGGAGGTCTGGTGCGACGGGATGGAGGTGACGCAGTTCACCTATTTCCAGCAGATGGGCGGGTTCGACATGAAGCCGGTGGCGGGAGAGCTGACCTACGGGCTGGAACGGCTGGCGATGTACATCCAGAACGTCGACAATGTGTACGACTTGCGCTTCAACGACGCGGGCGTCAGCTATGGCGACGTCTTCCTAGAAAACGAGCGACAGATGTCGACGTGGAATTTCGAGGTGGCCGACACCGACACGCTGTTCGACCAGTTTCGCAAGGCGGCGGCCGAATGCGAGAACTGCCTGTCCCGCGATCTGCCGATCCCGGCCTATGAACAGGCGATCAAGGCCAGCCACACCTTCAACCTGCTCCAGGCGCGCGGCGTGATCTCGGTCGCGGAGCGGCAGGCCTATATCGGTCGCGTCCGCGATCTGGCGAAGGGCGCGTGCGGCGCATGGATGGCGAAGAACGGGTGGACGGCGTGACGGTCGTGGCAAAGGCAGAAGGGATGTTCGCGCGGCGACGCGGCGATGCGGAGAAGGGGGCGGCGTTCGCGACGCCCGTGGTCCATTTCCAGCCCACTTCGATCCCTGAAGGCCGCCTGCGGCGTCCGGAAGAACGACGGTCACGGCCCGACCGTTCTCCCCTTCCTCTCCGCGTCTCCGCGCCTCCGCGCGAACAAATCCTTTCCTTCTTCTTCGGCGCCGAAACACGATGACCGACTTCCTTCTCGAACTCCGTTCCGAAGAAATCCCCGCGCGGATGCAGGACAAGGCGCGCGACGATCTCGCCCGTCTGTTCGCCGCCGAACTGGCGAAGGCGGGCCTCGTCGCCGGCGCGATCGTCACCTATGCCACCCCCCGCCGCCTCGCGTTGATCGCGCGCGGCCTGCCCGCGCAGACCGAGGCGGTGTCGGAGGAGGTGAAGGGGCCGAAGACCGCCGCGCCGCCGCAGGCGCTGGACGGTTTCCTCCGCAAGACCGGGCTGACCCGCGAACAACTGACCGAGCGTGACGGCGTGTTCTTCGCAGTCACCGCGCGCCCCGGTCGCGCCACGACGGCGGTGTTGGCGGAGGCGATCCCGGCGATCGTCCGCGCCTTCCCCTGGCCCAAGTCGATGCGCTGGGGCGCCGCCTCGACCTCGACCGAATCGATGCGCTGGGTCCGCCCGCTGCACGGCATCGTCGCGCTGTGGGGCGAGGAGATCGTGCCGGTGGAGATCGCCGGCATCACCAGTGGCGCGACCACCTATGGCCACCGGTTCCACCATCCCGGCCCGATTACGATCGGTTCGGCGATGGATTATGTCGAGAAGCTGCGCGCCTGCCACGTCGTCGTCGATCAGGACGAGCGCCGCTCGATCATCGCGCTGGGCGCGACGATGGCGGCGTCGAAGGCCGGGCTGACGCTGGTGCGCGACGAGGGGTTGCTGACCGAGAATGCCGGGCTGACCGAATGGCCGGTGCCGCTGCTCGGCCGATTCGACGCGGCGTTCCTGTCGGTCCCGCCCGAGGTGATCCAGCTGACCGCGCGGGTGAACCAGAAATATTTCGTGTGCCGCGACGGGGCCGGCGCGCTGGCCGATGCCTTCGTCTGCACCTCCAATATCGACGCGAGCGACGGCGGCGTCCGCATCGTCGAGGGCAACCGCAAGGTGCTGGCCGCCCGCCTGTCCGACGCGCGCTTCTTCTACGACACCGACCTGAAGGTGCCGCTCGACGATCTGCGCCCGAAGCTGGAAAAGATCGTCTTCCACGACAAGCTCGGCACCGTCGCCGACAAGGTCGACCGTATCGCCAAGCTGGCGCGGTGGCTGGTGGAAGAGGGGATCGTCGGGGGGGCGGATTCCGGCGGCACGACGGCCCTAGCCGACCTCGCCGAACGCGCCGCGCGGCTGGCCAAGGCGGACCTCGTCACCGGGATGGTCGGAGAATTTCCCGAACTGCAGGGCCTGATGGGCGGCTATTACGCCGCCGCGCAGGGTGAGGACCCGGCGGTCGCCGCCGCGATCCGCGATCATTACAAGCCGGTCGGGCAGGGCGACGACGTGCCGGTCGATCCGGTGACGGTGGCGGTGTCGCTGGCGGACAAGCTGGATACCGTCGCGGCCTTCTTCGCGATCAGCGAATTGCCGACCGGATCGAAGGACCCGTTCGCGCTGCGCCGCGCCGCGCTCGGCATCCTGCTGACGATCCAGCGGTCGGGGCTGCGCCTCCGCCTGCGCGAGGCGTTCGATTTCGCGGTCGGCGAGGTCGCGCAGTCGTTCGGCTACACCATCGCGATGCGGATCGGCGGCGATCTCGCCACGGTGTTCGACAAGTCGGCGCGCGACCTCGCCGGCACGCACGAGCTGATTCAGAGCCTGCTGCATGACGAGCGTGTCGGCGTCCATGCCGACAACCCCGTCGTCTCCGCGTTCCTCGAATCGTCCGGCCGGGCGACGCCCGCGCTGCTGGCGTTCTTCGCCGACCGGTTGAAGGTGCAGCAACGCGAGGCCGGGGTCCGCCACGACCTGATCGATGCGGTGTTCGCGCTGGGGGACGAGGACGATCTGGTCAGCCTGCTCGCCCGCGTCGGGGCGCTGCAATCCTTCGTCACGACGGCGGACGGGGCCAATCTCCTCGCCGGGTACAAGCGGGCCGCCAACATCCTGAAGAAGGAGGCGGCATCGTTGTCGACGGGCGAGGGGACGGCCTATGTCCCTGAACCGGCCGAGGCGGCGCTGATCGCCGCGCTCGACAGGGCGGAACCGGCGGCGGCGGCGGCGGTAGCGCGTGAGGATTTCGAGGCGGCGATGGCCGCGCTTGCCAGCCTGCGCGCGCCGATCGACGCGTTCTTCGATACGGTGACCGTCAACGACGCCGACCCCGGCAAACGCACGGCCCGTCTCGCGCTGCTGATGCGGGTCCGGGCGGCGGTCCATACGGTCTCCGACTTTTCCAAAATCGAGGGCTGACTAGGGCGTTTAACTTGTTTAACAGGGCGCCATGATCTCCCCTGCGGGGGCAATGAGGGAACCGGGCATGACGCAGTATGTCTATCGATTCGGCGGCGGGGTTTCGGACGGCGGGTCGGGCGACCGCAACCTGCTTGGCGGCAAGGGCGCGAACCTTGCCGAAATGGCGTCGATCGGCCTGCCCGTGCCCCCCGGCTTCACCATCTCGACCGAGATGTGCACCCGCTATTACGAAGAGGGCGAGCAGTTTCCGCAAAGCGTGCGGGACGAGGTCGCGGGCGGCATCGCGCATATCGAGGGGATCACCGGCAAGACGTTCGGCAACGCCGCCGATCCGTTGCTGGTTTCGGTCCGCTCCGGCGCGCGCGTGTCGATGCCCGGCATGATGGACACCGTCCTCAACCTCGGCCTCAACGACGAAACCGTCGTCGGGCTGGCCAAGGCGGCGGACGACGAGCGGTTCGCGTGGGACAGCTATCGCCGCTTCATCCAGATGTATGCCGACGTCGTCCTCGAACTGGATCACGGCGCGTTCGAGGAAGCGCTGGAGATCGCCAAGGAAGACAATGGCTTCACGCTCGACACCGAACTTTCCGCCGATCACCTGAAGGCGCTGGTCACCGAATATAAGGGGCTGGTGGAGCAGGAGTGGGGCAAGCCCTTCCCGCAGGACGTGCACGACCAGTTGTGGGGCGCGGTCGGCGCGGTGTTCGGATCGTGGCAGTCGGAACGGGCGAAGGTCTATCGCCGGCTGAACGACATTCCCGCCACCTGGGGCACCGCGGTCAACGTGCAGGCTATGGTGTTCGGCAACATGGGCGACACGTCGGCCACGGGCGTCGCCTTCACCCGCGATCCGTCGAAGGGCGACCGCGCCTATTACGGCGAATTCCTCATCAACGCGCAGGGCGAGGATGTCGTCGCCGGCATTCGCACGCCGCAATATCTGACAAAGGTCGCGCGCGAAGAAGCCGGCGCCAAGCCCGCCTCGATGGAAGAGGCGATGCCGGAGGTGTACGGCGAACTGGCGGCGGTGTTCGATACGCTCGAAAACCATTACCGCGATATGCAGGACATCGAGTTCACGGTCGAGCGTACCAAATTGTGGATGCTCCAGACCCGCAGCGGCAAGCGCACCGCCAAGGCGGCGCTGAAGATCGCGGTCGACATGGCGAACGAGGGCCTCATCACGCATGAGGAGGCGATCCTGCGCGTCGAGCCGATGGCGCTCGACCAGTTGCTCCACCCCACGCTCGATCCCAGCGCGCATCGCGACGTGATCGCCAAGGGGCTGCCGGCATCGCCGGGCGCGGCGTCGGGCGCGGCGGTGTTCGACGCGGATACCGCCGAACGCTGGGCGGCGGAGAGCAAGGCGGTGATCCTGATCCGCACCGAAACCAGCCCCGAAGACATCCACGGGATGCATGCGGCCAAGGGCATCCTGACCGCGCGTGGCGGCATGACCAGCCACGCCGCGGTCGTGGCGCGCGGCATGGGGCGCCCTTGCGTCTCCGGCGCGGGCGGCATCTCGATCTCCGCCAAGGACAAGGTGATGCGCGTCGGCGGGCGCGAGGTGCGCGAAGGCGATCTGCTGACGCTGGACGGCACCACCGGCGAGGTGATGGCCGGTCTGGTCGCGACCGTGCAGCCCGAACTGGCGGGTGATTTCGGTACGCTGATGGTGTGGGCGGACGAGGTGCGCCGGCTGAAGGTGCGCGCCAACGCCGAAACCCCGCAGGATTGCCGCACCGCGCGCGAATTCGGCGCGGAGGGCGTCGGCCTGTGCCGTACCGAGCATATGTTCTTCGAGGGTGCGCGAATCACGCTGGTCCGCCAGATGATCCTCGCGTCGGACGAGAAGGGGCGTCGCGCCGCGCTCGACAAGCTGCTGCCCGAACAGCGCAGCGACTTCGCCGAAATCTTCGAGGTGATGGCGGGACTGCCCGTCACCGTCCGCCTGCTTGATCCGCCGCTGCACGAATTCCTGCCGCACGAGGAGAACGAGTTCGCGGAGGTTGCCGAGGCGGCCGGGATCGATATCGACACGCTGAAGGCACGGGCAGCCGAACTCCACGAATTCAACCCGATGCTCGGCCATCGTGGTTGCCGGCTGGGTGTGACCTATCCGGAAATCTACGAGATGCAGGCGCGTGCCATCTTCGAGGCGGCGATCGACGTAGCGGAAAAGTCCGGCGACGCACCGATCCCCGAAGTCATGATCCCGCTGGTCGCCACCAAGCGCGAACTGGACCTGATGAAGACGGTCGTCGACAAGGCGGCGAAGGCCGTGTTCGAGGAACGCGGCCGGACGCTGCAATATCTGGTCGGCACGATGATCGAACTGCCGCGAGCCGCGCTGAAGGCGGGCGAGATCGCGGAGAGCGGCGAGTTCTTCTCGTTCGGTACCAACGACCTGACGCAGACGACGTTGGGCGTCAGCCGCGACGACGCCGCGCGCTTCCTGGGCGCCTATGTCGAACAGGGCATCTATCCCAAGGACCCGTTCGTCAGCATCGATGTCGAGGGTGTTGGTGAACTGATCGAGCTGGCGGTGGAGCGCGGTCGCGCCACCCGGCCCGACATCAAGCTGGGCATCTGCGGCGAGCATGGCGGCGACCCGGCGAGCATCGCGTTTTGTGAGAAGATCGGGCTCGATTACGTTTCGGCCTCGCCGTACCGCGTGCCGATCGCGCGACTGGCGGCGGCGCAGGCGGCACTGAAGGCGCAGTAACGCCTGTCATAGCCCCCATCCCTGCCGATGTGGTCGCATCGGCGGGGAAGGGAGGGTGTATTTACCGCACCGTCGTCGGGCGGTTGTCCCAGTCGAACCAGCCGCGACGGTCACCGGCGGGATAGGCCGGGCGGGCGGCGCTCAATGCCGCGGGTCGCGTCGTCACCGTTTCGGTCCGCGTGCCCACCGCCATGTCGCGTTCGACCAGCGGTGCTGCATGAACGCGTTCCGCCTCCGTCACGCGGGCGTCGGCAGCGGCGATGCGCGTATCGGCGTCGCGTCGGGTGGCGGCATGCGCCTCACGCTCGGCGGCATAGCGGTCCTTCCACTTGCGGCCGCCGGGGTGGCTGGCCAGCCCCAGCAGCCAGCCGGCGATCAGCACCAGCACCAATACCGCGAACTGGGTCGGGGTGGAAAACAGCATCGAATCTCTCCTGTTACGGAGGATCAACGATTTTCCGCGCCGCTTAGTTTCCGCTGAGCATCGCATCCTTGATCGAGCAGGCCGCCGGCCCCAAGATCACGACGAACAGCACCGGCAGAATGAAGCAGATCAGCGGCACCGTCATGATCGCCGGCAACCGCGCCGCCTTTTCCTCCGCCCGCATCATCCGCTCGTTTCGGAATTCCGCCGACAGCACGCGGAGCGCGGAGGCGAGGGGGGTGCCGTATTTCTCGGTCTGGACCATGGTGGTGGTGACGCCCTTCACCGCATCCAGCGCGACGCGGGTCGCCAGATTCTCGAACGCCTGCCGCCGGTCGGTCAGGAACCCGAGCTCGATCGCGGTCAGCGTGAATTCCTCACCCAGTTCGGGATAGGCCCGGCCCAGTTCGCGCGCGACGCGGTGGAAGGCGGCGTCCACCGTCAGCCCCGCCTCCGCGCAGATGACGAGCAGGTCGAGCGCGTCGGGCAACCCCTTGCGGATCGCGTCGGACCGCTTCTGGATCTTGTTCTTCAGGAAAAGGTCGGGCGCCTTGTACGACAGGATCAGCGTACCCGCGACCAGCCCGTACCGCTTCAGCGCGGACCATTCGACGAAGCTGTCGGTGCCGTAAACCCAGAAGGCCATGAACCCGCCGAACAGGATCGGCAGCATCAGCCGGCCGAAGATCACCGCGACGGCCCATTCCTTCGAGCGGATGCCCGCCTGAAGCAGCTTCAGTTGCGCGTCCTTCAACTGGCTGTCCTGCAGCATCTTCATCGAGCCGAGGAAGCTGCGCAGCCGGTCGGTCGTCTCGTTGCGCTGGACCAACTTGGCGCGACGCTTGGTGGACGCGGTGATGCCGGCCTTCAACTGCTCGCGCCGCTCGTTCAGCGCGCGCACGCGCCGCGCCATCGGATCGCGCACGGTGGTGACGGCATAGATCGCGGTCATCACCGCCAGTGCGGTGACCCCCGACAGGATCGTCGCCACCCAGATCACGTCGACGCCCAGCAGCGTCGGCCCAGCGGTTGCGCCCATGGCCCCGTTCCCCCTCAGATCTCGAAACTGATCATCTTGGACATGATGAACGCGCCGATGCCCATCCACAGCACTCCGCCCATGCCGGTCACCATCAACCGTTCGTCGACGAAGAACTTGCCGATATAGTCGCCGTTGACGAACCAGATCAGCGCGAACACGATGAACGGCAGCGAACCGATGATATAGGCCGACGCCTTGGATTCGGACGACATGGCCCGGATCTTCAGCTTCATCTGCGCGCGCTTGCGCAGCACATCGGCCAGATTGGCGAGTGTTTCGGCCAGATTGCCGCCGGTTTCGCGCTGGATGGCGATGGTGATCACGAAGAACTGGAATTCGGGGGTGCCCAGCCGGTCGGCGGTGTCCTGCAACGCGGCATCCATCGTCCGGCCGATCTTCATCTTGTCGGCGATGGCGCGAAACTCCTCGCCGATCGGGCCTTCCAGTTCCTGGCCGACGAGACCGATCGTCTCGCTGATCGGCAGACCCGAGCGCAGGCCACGGACGAGCAGTTCGATCGCATCCGGGAACCGCGTCGTGAACTTGCCCACCCGGCGCGCGATCGTTCGCCCGACGACCATGTGCGGCAAGCCCGCCCCGATCGCCAGCGCCAGCATCGCCGCCATCACGACCGGCAGGCCGATCACGATCAATCCGATCAGCAACGTCACGATCAGTCCGGCGGTGGCGATGCCATACTGGCCGACCGTCCAGGTCTTGCCGGTCATCGCCAGCCGCTTGGCGAGAAGTTCGCGATTGGGCAGGATGCGACCGAACGCCAGATCCATCCGGGTATCGCGGACGTTGGCGATACCCCGGCTCGGACCGCTCACGATCAACGCCGCATTGCCGTGGCGTTCCCGCAAGGCGGCGATGCGTCGCGACTGGGCGCGCGACGCGGATGGACCCGACATTGCCAGCACCATCATCGCCAGCGTGACGGCGGATCCCAGCAGGATGAGGACGAGCGGCAGCATCGGCGAGCCTATTTCGCCTTCGCTTTGGGCATGCGCTTCGCGAGCAGGCCCTTCAATTCGCCCAGCCTGCCGACCAGCGAACCCGGCTTGGGCATCTTGCCGTCGTTCCCTGCGGCGACGGCGCCCACGACCGTGTTCATCAGGTCGATCAGCGGTGCGACCGTCTTGCCGCCGCGCCCGGCCTCAGCCATCGGCTTGCCCAATTTGGCCGCGAGACAGGCAAGTTTGGGATCGAACGGGACGGCATGGTCGATGCGATGCTCGATCGAGCTTTCCAGATCCTTGCGGTTGATCTCCGGCTGGCCCGCCGCTGCGATCCGGTTGGCGACGACATGGACCAGCGCCTGCGGGGCATGGGTCTTCATCCATGACAACAGCCGGATCGTGTCGCGCGCCGCCGCCAGCGTCAGTTCGGTGACGATCACCACCGCCTGCACATCGGCCATCAA
Organism: Sphingomonas sp. CFBP 8760; assembly: GCF_014841615.1. Classification (GTDB taxonomy): domain Bacteria; phylum Pseudomonadota; class Alphaproteobacteria; order Sphingomonadales; family Sphingomonadaceae; genus Sphingomonas. Next base: position 272,551 of record NZ_JACYUG010000003.1, read on the forward strand.
CTGCGGATATTGCACCAGCATGCCGCGCGGCAGATCGATCACGGTGCATTCGAAGCTGGCGCGCATTTCCTCCTGCAACTGCCAGAACGCACTGCCGTCGGTGACGAGCGGCGCATTGATCGGCGTTTCCGCGGACAGGACCGACAGCTTATCGGACGCCTTGACCATCGCGCGTTCGATGAACAGTCCGTCGATCCGGCTCGGATTCTCGATCGCGTCGGTCAGGCCGCGCCCCGGCTCCAGATCGAGCGCCAGCGCACCGGTGCCGAAGTGGACGTCCAGATCGAGCAGCGCGGTCGACCTCTTGTCCTGTTCGGCCAGCAGCCATGCCAGCGACGACGCGATGGTCGAGGCGCCGACGCCGCCGCGCGCGCCCACCACCGCCACCGAGCAGTGCGGACGTTCCGCCGCGTGATCGACGACCTTGGGGGCATGGAACATCGCCTGCGCCTGCGTAAAGGCATCGCGCAGCATATCGGGGTTGAGCGGCTTCAGCATATAATCGTGAATGCCGCTGGCGATCAGGTTGCGGTACAGCCGCACGTCGTTGATCTGGCCGGTGGCGATCACCACCGTGCCCGGCTCGCATACCTCGGCCAGCGCGTTGATATCGGTGAGCGGATCGCCCGATTCGGCGAGGTCGACGAACAGGATCTGCGGGCTGGCCGAGACCGACAGCGTCTGGATGCCGCTGCGCAGGCCCCCCTTGTGGACCTTGTCGGCGGTCCAGCCCATCGCCGCGACGACGGGGCGCAGGGCATCGGCGGTGGCGTCGTCGCAGACATAGGCGACGAACGGGTCGCGTATGCCTGAGCCGGCGGGTTTCCAGGGAGCGTTCATCTCACTTGCCTCCGGCCGATTCGGATTTGACGGTCTGACCGCCGCCGCCACCGGGTGCGGCCTTGCGATAGCTGTCGATCGCCTTGAACACCGCGGCGGGATCGTTCAGCCCGTCGCCGCTGGCGCCGCGGATCAGATCGCGCGGGTTGGCGACCATCGCGGCGAGGTTGCCGTTCACCGAACAGCCGTAGAAGGACGAGGTGTTCTGGGCGTAGTCGACCGAACTGTCGCGCGACCAGTCGTTGCAGCCAGGGACCCGCGCGGTGGCACGGCTGACGACGACGCGGACGGTGTCGTTCGGGGTGGCGGCGGCGATGGCCGGGCCACCGTCCGCCAGCAACAGGCCATAGCCGGCGATCATCGCGGCGACGGCATCGCGCGTGTCGGCATCCGCCGCATCGTCGATCGCGATTCGATCGCCATAGCCGACATGCAGCCCCGCCAGCCAGCCGGCCAGTCGTTGCGGCTCGCCCACCGCGAGCCGCCCGCCCGGCGCGTCGAGAGCGAGAACGTGATCGGTTTTGGTCACCACCGGCTGGTGAATCGATTCGACGCCGGCGTTCTGCGTACCCCCGCAACCGGCGAGCGCGAAGGTGAGTGCGGGGATCAGGCAGGCGAGCAGCATCGGTCGCTTGGTCATGGCGACGGTTCCTCGGGCGGGGGTCATCGGGGGAGCGCCGGGCTGGCGGTGCGTGGCGAGGTGGTGATGGCGGGTGGTGCCAGCACTGGAACCGGGCGTTTCTCTCCAGATTTGCCGCTGCCGAGTTTCCCGAGCAGGACACGTTCAGCATCGGTTGGCGCCTTGTCACCATCAGTCGGCAATGCGACCTGCGACGGGCTGCTGGTCGGCTTCACCAGATAGGGGGTAATGATGATGACGAGTTCGGTTTCGTTTCGACGCCACGCATTCGATCGAAACAATGCCCCTAAAATGGGGAGATCGCTTAGGACCGGCGCCTTGTCGATCGAATTGTTGCGTGTATTTTGAAGAAGGCCGGCAATCATCAGGCTTTCTCCCGATCCCAGCTCAACCGTTGTCTCAGCCCGACGTGAAGTGATTCCGGGTACCCGCGTTCCGTTCATTGCTACGGCGTTCGAGTAATCGAGTTGCGACACCTCTGGCTTGACGTGCAGGGAGATGCGACCATCGGCCAATACTGTGGGCGTATAGGCCAAGCTGATGCCGTATTGCTTGAACTCGACCGATACGGTGCCAAAGCCCTGAGCCAATGGGATGGGGATTTCGCCACCTGCGAGAAAGCTGCCCGTCTCCCCGGATATTGCCGTCAGATTCGGATTGGCGAGAGTGGTGACCTGACCGATGTTCTCGCCGAGATCGATGGCTGCGAGCAGGTCCATGCCAAGCAGCGAACCTGCCAATCCCAATGTCGTGCCGAGCGGGCCGTTCGAAGGAAAACCGTACAGCGTATCGCCAGGGCGAGCGCCATTGGCGTCGACCGGTGCGCCGGGTACTCCGATGACGCCCGGTACCGTCGAGATAGTGCCTTGGCGACCTTGCCCGATCCCGAAAAGTAGGCCGCTGCTGCCGTTGCCACGGCTGGTCAGATTGACGCCGATATTCTTGGAAAAGCCCCGGGTCACCTCCGCGAACCGTACCTGCAGGTTCACCTGCATCGGCGTGGCGGTGCGCAGGCGGCTCAGCACCTTGGTGCCGTCGCCGACGAACAGCTGCACCAGCCGTTCGGCTTCGGCCGCGTCGGCGGGGGCGGCGACGGTGCCGGTCAGCAGCATCATGCCGTTCATCGGCGTCGCGACGATCTTCGCATCCGGCATCGTGAGCGCCAGCATATCGCCGACCGACCCGAGATTGTTGCCGACCCGCACGGTGGTGGTGAACACCACCTGACCGCCCTTGGTGGTGGCGGACACGGTCGTCTCCCCGGTCTTCTTGCCGAAGATATACAGCTGGGTGGGCGAGCGGACCTGCACGTCGGCGATCCCGTCGTCGGCGATGAACAGATCGCTCATCGGCTGCGGCAGCGTCACCAGCCGGCCGCGGCCGGTGTTGACCTGCACCACCGCCCCGACCGGGACGGGCGCGGGGGCAGAGGCGGCGGCCGGTACCCTGGCGGGGATCGGTTCGGCGGCCAGTGGTGTGCCGGCAGCGGCCAGCATCAGGGCGATCATCGAACGTCGCATGTCACTTTCCCCCGACCGCGACGGCGGTCACGTTGTTGCCGCGGGCGACCCGGACGAGCGGCCCGGTGGACACGGGCGCGGGGATGCTGCCGGCCGGTACGTTGGCGATCGCATTCATCGGCCCGTTGCCGACCATGCCCGATCCGGTATCCAGCCCCCGGCCGGGGACGCTGCGCCGCTGGTAGCGGGAGACGTCGGCACCGGTGGTGGAACCGGTGGCGCCCGACTGGGGCTGTCCGGCGAGCCGCAGCAGCATCGCCTTTTCCATGCGGGGATCACCATCCGGCACCTTGACCGCACCGCTGGCGATCGCTTCCTCCAACTCGCTCGAATTGTCCGCGATCGACCGCAGCGACAACGACAGGCTGCCGAGCGTCTGCGCGACCGCCATCTGCTCGGCGATCTTCGGCGTCGCCTCGACCGTCACATTGGAGAAGGTGCGGACCACGGTCTTGCCGTCTTCACCGACCAGATTGTCGGTGCGCTGGTCGGTGGCGAGAACGCGCAGGTTGCGCAGGATCGTCTCCGACACGTGCAGCGGCTGGCCGTCGCCACCGCCCGTCACCGACTGGGTCAGGACCAGATCGATGCGATCCCCCGGAAAGACGAAGCCGGCGACGGCGGCCTGCGCCGATACGGGCACCGTGACCGCGCGCATCCCCGGCCCCAGTGCGGCGGCCAGGAAACCGCGATCCCCCGGCTTCACCAGGGCGCCCTGCGTCACCGGCTGGCCGGCGGTGATCGCGTTGCGCACCACCGTGCCCTGCAGCTTCGCCAGATTGGTCTGCGCTTTCAGATAATAGGCGCCGTCGACCAGTTCCTTGGGCCAGGGCTGGAACTTCAGCGCGGAGGCGTCGAGGATGGTGCCGATCGGCAGCGCGCGGGTGGCGACCAGCACCTCCGGCCCGTCGATCACCGGCACCGGCGGGCCGGCGGCGGCGGCAGGGGCGGCGCTGCCCGCCATCAGCGACCGGGCCATGACGGCGGTGACGATCGCCACCATCAGCGCGCCGATCAGCAGAATGACCTTGCGACTATCCATTGCTCGTTCTTGCGCCTTTTGCCGAATCGCGTGGTGGATCAGGCATTAATCATGACCCGAACTGGTTAAGGATGGGTTCGCGCAGGGTAAGGATGCCGGCGATCGCGATCGCCACGCCATACGGCACCTCGACCGGGCCGGCATCGCGGCGGCAGCGCTTGTCGACCAGCATCGCCAGCGTCACCACGCCGCCCGCCAGCGACATCGTCACCAGCATCGCCATCAGCAGCATCGGCGGCAGCCACAGCGACAGGGCCGCGATCAGCTTCACATCGCCGCCGCCCATCGCGCCGACATGGAACGCCACGGCGAACACCGCGAACGTCACGATCGCCAGCGCCAGCTGCATCGCCACCCCCGGCCACAGCGAGGCGCCGTTGGCCCACCACCACAAAGGCGCGAGCAGCACCAGCGCCACGCTCTTGCGATTGGCGATCAGCCGCGTGCGGGCATCCTCGATCCCCGCCGACAGCAACAGCGCCACCGCGGCGAGCGCGAGGCCGATACGCATCATGTCCCATTCCATCGCCGGACGTTGTAGGGAGCATGACTTGCAAAACCGTAACCGCCGGACACGATGACCAGATCCTTTCCCCTGCCTCGTCCGCTGCCATGACCAGTGCCGCCCGATACGACGTCGCGATCGCGGGTGGCGGCATCGCCGGCGCCAGCCTCGCCGCCGCGCTTGCTCCCCATGCCCGCGTGGTGGTGCTGGAGGCGGAGGCGATGCCGGGCCTGCACGCCACCGGCCGCTCGGCGGCGTTCTGGTCGGAAACCTATGGTGGCCCGGCGATCCAGCCGCTCACCACCGCTTCGGGCGCGGCGCTGCGCGACGGGGGCTTCCTCGAACCGTTGGGATCGCTGCATATCGGCCGGCAGGAGGACGCGGCGGCGGCCGACGCCTTCCTCGCCGAATTCGCGGACAGTGCGGTGGAACTGATGCGGATCGATCCGGCCAGCCGTATTCCGGGATTGCGGTCCGACTGGACCATCGGCGTGATGGAGCCGAGCTGCGCCTATATCGATGTCGCCGGGCTGCATGGCCATTACCTGAAGACCGCACGAACCGGTGGCGCGACGATCGTCACCGATGCCGGTATCCAGTCGGCGGTGCGGCAGGACGGCGGGTGGACGATCGACACGCCCGCCGGGTGTTTCGCCGCGACCGTGCTGGTGAACGCGGCAGGCGCCTGGGCGGACGAGGTGGCGATCCGCTGCGGGGTGCGGCCGATCGGTATCCGGCCCTATCGCCGGACGATGGTGCAGTTGCGCACCGATCCACCCACGCCCGCCGACATGCCGCATGTCGCCGATATCGCTGGCCGCTTCTACTTCAAGCCGGAGGCGGGTGGGCGGCTATGGCTGTCGCCCCACGACGAAATTCCGACCGACCCGTGCGACGCCGCGCCGGAGGAGATCGACGTGGCAGTGGCGATCGACCGGTTCGAACAGGCGCTCGACTGGCGCGTCGCGGCAGTCGAGCGGCGCTGGGCCGGCCTGCGCAGCTTCGCGCCAGATCGCCTGCCGGTGTACGGCTTTGCGGAACCGGGCTTCTTCTGGTGCGCCGGCCAAGGCGGCTTCGGCATCCAGACCGCCCCGGCGGCGGCGGCGATGGCGGCAGCGCTGGTGCTGGGGCAGATGCCGGATGTGACGGGGGTGGATGCCGATCGCTATGCGCCGGGGCGGTTCAGGTAGGGGGGATGGCGCTGACGGTTTAGCCATCGCGACAGCGGGCGGCAGAAGATTTGCGACTTGGATGATGTAGCTGTGGTGTTGATCAAATCTCGTCAATTTTTCATTGTGGTATATAGGCCGTTGTAAAGGCTCACGCTTGCGAGCGTGCTGGAAGCACCCGGATTCGGCGTTCCGATGCGGCGCGATGCTTATTCAAAGCCAATGCTCGTTTGTTTAGTATTGTAAGGTGCCTGCGGGACTTTGAGAATCTCCTTGGATGTGGCATGTTACGCGATTAAGTGCCTATCTCGAGCGAATATGACCGATACCCGTCCAACTATGACCGATGCCGAATTTGAGCAAGCCGCGAGCTATGTGGATGACAGATCGTGGATGACCGGCGAAAACTTAATCCATGTTCCATCGGTCATGAACGTGGAGGGTTGGAACTTCTACGGTCATCCCGGGCATATGCTGCTCACGTCAGCGCAGCGTACCCTGATGATGTGGTCGGATGTCGTGGGGCAGGTTAGTAATGGCGGCTTCGACCAATTCTGTGACAATTACGTCAACGACCTTGCGGCTGGGCTTGCTGCGGTCGACGCGCTGGATTGGGCCGAGTTGCGTGAGCGGTTCAGGCGCGCGATGACGGAACAGGCGGGTAATGCGGACGAGCCCCGGCGGCTACAGCCGCTTTCGCTCAGCGACGATCCCGAGAAATGGCGGGTAAGTCGCAAGCGTTTGCTTCGCTACCTTGCGCGTCGAGGCAAGCGCTGGTGGCAGCCAACCACGGCGCGCGATCTTGCCTTTGTCGAAGCACGATTCGACGCAGAGTGGCAAGTCGAACTGAAGTATCAAATGATGGTGGCCTCTGGGGAGTTGCGGAGCGGCGGCGAACGCCTGTTCGACTTCGTTTCACCGCCCAGCGATGAGTTTGACGCGTTCGACGACTGGTTTTACACTGACGATACTAAGGCAGCATCGGCATTCTATGTTCATGAATTTATCGTGAGACATCGCGACCAGCTTTATCGGCCGATCTGACGACGGAGAATCGCGCCCGATCTGACGGCAGCTATCCCAATCACGCAACTGCAAAGCAGATGGGCTGCTCACCACCAGATATCGCCATCCTATCGATCGCAATCAGGCAGTACCCCTACCGCCCCGCCACCACCGCCGCATCGCTCGCCAGCTTGTCGACCCGTTCGTTGTCCGGGTGGCCGGCATGGCCCTTCACCCATTTCCAGTCGATCTTGTGGGGCTTGGCCGCCGCCAGCAGCGCCTGCCACAGTTCGGCGTTCTTCACCGGTTGCCGGCTCGCGGTGCGCCAGCCGTTTTTCTGCCAGCCGTGAATCCACTTGGTCAGCCCGTCCATCACATAGCGGCTGTCGGTCGACAGCGTGACCTGACAGGGGCGGGTGAGGGCGTTCAGCGCCTCGATCGCCGCCATCAATTCCATGCGGTTGTTGGTGGTCAGCTTCTCGCCGCCCGACAGTTCCTTTTCCTGCCCGCCCGCGCGGATCAGCGCGCCCCAGCCGCCGGGGCCGGGATTACCCTTGCACGCCCCGTCCGTCGCAATCTCAACCGGCGTCAAATCCGTCGCTCCGCTCATACCAATCCAGCCGGCGCGCATAGGCCAAGGGGTCCTTGCGTGTCACCAGCGCATCGGCCGGGGTGTTCAGCCAGTCCCATGCCCGCGTCAGCAGGAAGCGCAGGCACGCGCCCCGCGCCAGCACCGGCAGCGCCGCCCGTTCCGCCGCAGACAGGCCGAACGCGCCGTCATACCCCGCCACCAGCGCCCGCCCGACCGCAGGGTCGAGCGGCTCGCCCGCCGGATCGAACGCCCATGCCGAATGCATCACCGCCAGATCATAGGCGCGGATATCGGTGCAGGCGAAATAGAAGTCGATCAACCCGGTGACGCGGTCGTCCAGCATCAGCACATTATCGGGAAACAGGTCGGCATGGATGACGCTTACGGCCAAGTCGCGGGGCCAATCCCGCTCCACCGCCGCCAGCGCGGTGTCGACGCGGTCGAACAGCCCCGCCTGGATCGTGTCGAGCGACCGGCCGCAGCGGTCGAGCAACGGCCGCCAGTCGTCCACGCCCAGCGTGTTGGCGCGGTGGCTGGTAAAGTTGGCGAGGCTGTGGTGCATCCGCCCCATCGCGGCGGCGGCGGCGTGCGCCTGTGACGGAGTCGGTCGCGTCACCGACACGCCCGACAGGAACTCGATCAGGCAGGCGGGGCGCCCCTCCAGTTCTTGGATGATGCGGCCATCGCGGTCGGCGAAGGCGCGAGGCACGAGGTTACCGTCCGCCGCGACATGATCCAGCATCGCCATGAAGAACGGCAGGTCGCCCGCCGCCACGCGCCGCTCGTACAGGGTCAGGATGTAGCGGCCGGCGGTGGTGTCGACCATGTAGTTGCTGTTCTCGACCCCTTCCGCGATCCCCTTGGCGGAGACAAGCGCGCCGTGATCGTACCGGGCGAGGAAATCGGTCAGCGCCTCGGCGGACACCTGCGTATAGACGGCCATAGGGGTGCCTCAGGCCGCCGCGTCTAGCCCGCGTGGCAGCTTGAAGGCGATCGTCTCGCGCGTGGTTTCCTCCTCGCGCTCGGTCACCGCGAAGCGTTCGGACAGCCGGTCGACCAGTTCGCGGACCAGCAGTTCGGGGGCGGAGGCGCCCGCGGTCAGACCCAGCGTGCCGACCCCGGTCAGAAAGTCCCAGTCCAGATCGACCGCGCGCTGTATCAGCCGTGCCGGCACGCCCTCGCGCTCCGCCACCTCGACCAGCCGGACCGAGTTGGATGAATTGGGCGCGCCGATCACCAGGATCGCGTCGCACTGCGCGGCGATCGCCTTCACCGCTGCCTGCCGGTTGGAGGTGGCATAGCAGATATCCTCGCCGCGCGGTGGCTGCATCAGCGGAAACCGGCGCTGCAACGTCGCGACCACCGCGGCGGTATCGTCGACCGACAGCGTCGTCTGCGTCAGGAAGGCGAGGTTGGCGGGATCGGGTGGCATAAAGCTTTCGGCGTCCGCCACCGTCTCGATCAGCGACATCGCGCCCTCGGGCACCTGCCCGAAGGTGCCGATCACCTCCGGATGGCCGGTATGGCCGATGAACACGATGTGGCGGCCGGCGGCGACCAGCCGTTCGGCTTGGCGATGGACCTTCGATACCAGCGGGCAGGTGGCGTCGAGATAGTCGAGCCCGCGATCCTGTGCCGCTGCGGGCACCGATTTGGGTACGCCGTGCGCGGAGAAGACGACGGGCGCGCCGTCCGGCACCTCGTCCAGTTCCTCGACGAAGATCGCCCCCTGCGCCTTCAGGCTGTCGACCACGAACTTGTTGTGGACGATCTCGTGCCGGACATAGACGGGGGCGCCGTGCTTCTCGATCGCGAGTTCGACGATGCGGATCGCCCGGTCGACCCCGGCGCAGAAGCCGCGTGGCGCGGCGATCAGGAGGTCGAGCGGCGGCTTCTGGGCTACGGCATGCATGGGCGGTCCTGTACGCGATTGCTTGCACGTCTCCAACCCGGTTCCTATGGCGGGGCGGTATTCCCGCGGGCTTGCCGCGGCATGGCAAAAGGTATGCGTCGCCCGTGAAAGCCCCGATCCGTCTCGCCGCCCCTGCCGCGCTCGTCCTCGCCACCGCGCTTGCGGGTTGCGCCAGCACGGGCGAGATCGACGCGACCGGCGGTGTTTCCGCCGTCCGCTCCGCCTGCCCGGTGGTGGGTGTGCCGGCGGGCACCGGCGACGTCACGCTGTTCGATCCGCCGACCAGCCAGGCGGAAACCGCGATCGATCTGGTCGCCGCGATGACCAACGTGCGCGGTACCTGCAACGACGTGGGCAGCGACATCGCCACCACCGTCACCTTCGACGTGCAGGCGCGGCGGCAGCGCATCGAGGCGGCGCGAGACGTGCAGGTGCCCTATTTCATCACCGTCGTGCGCGGCGGCAACAATGTGGTGGCCAAGCGGGTCGGCACGATCGCGCTCCATTTCGATGCGGGGCAGGCGCGCGCCCAGGCCAGCGGCACCGCCACGACCAGCGTCTCGCGCAGCGCCGCGACGCTGCCTCCTGAAATCCGCGACCGGCTGACCCGTCGCCGCAAGGCCGGCGACGACGACGCCGCGATCGATCCGCTCGCCCAGCCCGAAGTGCGCAAGGCGGTGCTGGCCGCCAGCTTCGAAGCACTGGTCGGGTTCCAGCTGAACGAGGCCCAGTTGCGGTACAACGTGACGCGCTAGGGGCGTCGGCGGGCGAGTCGGAACCCTAAATCTTACGGGTGTCGCGATCGCCGATTGACTAAACTCGCGGGGCTGGCCAGAGCTTGGTCCGTCGAAGCCCCGCGCGGGAGAGACCCTCGGGGAAAACCGGGGGCGCCGAAGGAGCAACCGCCCCGGAATCTCTCAGGCACCAGGGACCGCGCGAGGATATACGACACTCTGGAAAGCGCCCATGACCTTGCAGGTCGCCGGGCCACCGAAGGGGTAAGCCGTGCTTCATCGATCGATGAATCAGGGCGAAAGCTCTCAGGTTCCGTGACAGAGGGGGTTCGGATCGACCAAGCGGGCTCGCCTGCCGGCGATCGTCCTTTTCGAAAGGCGGACCATGACCGACGCGACCCTGAATCCTCCCCCCGCCGATCTGAACGTCGAAGATGCGCCCGAGGGGCATGACGAACCGCAGCTGCTGCCGCTCGACGCCTGGCACCGCGCCCGTGGCGGCCGGATGGTCGCGTTCGCCGGCTACGAAATGCCGGTCCAGTATGACGGGATCATGGCCGAACATCTGTGGACGCGCGAGAATGCCGGTCTGTTCGACGTTAGTCATATGGGCCAGCTGGTCCTGACCGCCGACGCCGGCATCGATACGGTGGCGAAGGCGCTGGAAGCGGTGCTGCCGGGCGATATCGTCGGCCTGACCGAGAACCGGAACCGGTATTCGCTGCTGTTGAATGACGAGGGCGGCATCCTCGACGATCTGATGGTGACGCGGCGGCGCAATGCGGCGGGTGAGGACGAGCTCTATCTGGTCGTCAACGGCGCGACTAAATATGACGATATCGGCTATCTGCTCGACGTGTTGCCCGACGATGTGACGATCAATCTGCAGGACGAACAGGCGCTGCTGGCGGTGCAGGGACCCAGGGCGGTCGAGGCGGTGGCGCGGCTGGTGCCGGGTGTCGAGGCGCTGGTGTTCATGACTGCGGGCGCGTTCGAATGGCAGGGCACGCCGCTGTGGATCAGCCGGTCGGGCTATACGGGTGAGGACGGGTTCGAGGTGTCGATCCCCGCCGAGGCCGCCGCTGCCTTCGCTGATGCGCTGTGCGCCGAACCGGAGGTGAAGCCGATCGGGCTGGGCGCGCGCGATTCGCTGCGGCTGGAGGCAGGGTTGCCGCTGTATGGCCACGATCTTGATCCGGAGACGACGCTGGTGATGGCCGACCTCGGTTTCGCCCTGGCGAAGCGGCGGCGCGAGGCGGGTGATTTCGTCGGGGCGGAACGCATTCTGGGTGAACGGGCGGACGGCCCGGCGGCGAAGCGGGTCGGCCTGATCGTGACCGGCCGCCAGCCGGTGCGCGAAGGGGCGTCGGTGGTCGCGGAAGACGGTGCGGTGATCGGCCGTGTCACCAGCGGCGGCTTCGCCCCCACGCTCGGCGCGCCGATCGCCATGGCCTATGTCCCCACCGCGCTGGCGATCGTCGGCACCGCGATCCGGCTGGTCCAGCGCGGCAAAATCCACGAGGCGACCGTTGCGGCGATGCCGTTCGTTCCCCATCGCTATGTCCGCCAATCCACTATGACGGGAGCTTGAAGAATGCGCTATTTCACCGAAGATCATGAGTGGATCGATGTCGAAGGCTCGATCGGCACGGTCGGTATCTCCGAATATGCCCAGGGCCAGTTGGGCGACATCGTGTTCGTCGACGTGCCCGCTGATGGCCGCGAACTGAGCAAGGGCGATGAGGCCGCCGTGGTTGAATCGGTCAAGGCCGCCTCGGACGTCTATTCGCCGGTGTCGGGCACGGTGCTGGAAGGCAATACCGCGCTGACCGACTCCCCCGATCTGGTCAATTCCGATGCCGAGGGTGAGGGCTGGTTCTTCCGCATCACCCTGTCGGACGAGAGCGAACTGGACGATCTGATGGAAGAAGCCGCGTACGAGGCGTTCGTCGCGAAGCTGTGATCCACTTATCCCCCTCCCGCCCTGGCGGGAGGGGGCGGGATGGGTGAGTGCCCGCGATACGGCATCGGCCGGACGGACGGACCCCATTCTTCACGACGCGACCCACCCCAGCCCCGCCCGTCCATGGGAGGGGAGGAGCAACAGATGCGCTACCTGCCGCTTACCCAGCCCGATCGCGAGGCGATGCTGTCCGTCATCGGGGTCGATTCGATTGATGCCCTGTTCGTCGACGTGCCCGAGGCGGCACGGCTCGACGGCCCCGTTCACGGCCTGCCCAACCATGCCTCCGAATTGTCGGTGGAGCGGCACATGACCGCGCTGGCGCGGCGCAACACCGTGGCGGGCGAGGTGCCGTTCTTCTTGGGGTGCGGCGCGTACCGGCATCACGTGCCCGCTTCGGTCGATCACCTGATCCAGCGGGGCGAGTTCCTGACCGCCTATACGCCGTACCAGCCGGAGATCGCGCAGGGCACGCTGCAGATGCTGTTCGAGTTTCAGACGCAGGTCGCGCGCCTGCTGGGAACCGACGTGGCGAACGCATCGATGTACGACGGATCGACTGCCTGCTGGGAAGCGATCGGCATGGCGCGGCGGATCACGCGGCGCGGCAAGGCGATCCTGTCGTCCGGCCTGCACCCGCACTACGTCTCGGTCGCGAAGACGATGGCGAAGTACACCGGCGACGTGCTGGATACGACGTCGCCCACGCTGGTCGCGGACATGGATCTGGACGCGCTGATCGCGAAGATCGACGACGATACTTCATGCGTGGTGGTGCAGTATCCCGACATCCTCGGCCGCATCGCCGACCTGACGCCGCTGGCCGATGCCTGCCACGCGAAGAAGGCCTTGCTGATCGCCGTCGTCACCGAGCCGGTGGCGCTGGGCGCGATCCGTTCGCCCGGCGAGATGGATGCGGATATCGTCGTGGGCGAGGGGCAGTCGCTGGGCGTCGGACTCCAGTTCGGCGGTCCCTATGTCGGCCTGTTCGGCTGCAAGGACAAATATGTCCGCCAGATGCCGGGCCGGCTGTGCGGCGAGACGGTGGATGCCGATGGCCGGCGCGGTTTCGTGCTGACGCTGTCGACGCGCGAACAGCATATCCGCCGCGAAAAGGCGACGAGCAACATCTGCACCAATTCCGGGCTCTGCGCGCTGGCCTTCTCGATCCACATGACGCTGTTGGGCGAGGCGGGGCTGCGGGCGCTGGCGACGGTGAACCATGCCGGCGCGGTCGCGGCGGCGGAACGGCTGGCGCGGGTGCCGGGCGTCGAACTGGTCAACGACGTGTTCTTCAACGAATTCACGTTGAAGCTGTCGCAGGAGGCGCGGCCGGTGGTCCGCACGCTGGCCGATCGCGGCATCCTGGCCGGGGTGTCGCTGGGGCGGCTGTATCCGGATCAGGACGCACTGGCCAACGGGCTGGTGGTCGCGGTGACCGAAACGACCACCGCAGAGGATGTCGAGGCGCTGGCCGCCGCGCTTGAGGAGGTATTGGCATGAGCATCAATGCAAGCGGCTGGCGGCCGGAGATGGCCGGCAAGGATAACGCCGATGGCGCCGCCCCGACCTTCACCGGTAACAAGGCACTGATGCTGGAAGAGGCGCTGATCTTCGAGATCGGCGATACCACGACCACGGGCGTCGACATCGCGCCGGCGCAGGAGGGCAAGAGCCGGCTCGGCAACCTTGCCCGTGACACGACCATCGGCCTGCCGGGTCTGTCGGAGCCGGAGACGGTGCGGCACTATACCCGCCTCAGCCGCCAGAACTATGCGATCGACCTGGGGCTGTTTCCGCTCGGCTCGTGTACGATGAAGCACAATCCGCGTCTCAACGAGAAGATGGCGCGGTTGCCGGGCTTCGCGGACGTGCATCCGCTCCAGCCGGTCGATACGGTGCAGGGCGCGCTGGAGGTCATCAACGAACTGGCGGTGTGGCTCATCAAGCTGACCGGGATGCACGGTGTGGCGATGAGCCCGAAGGCGGGCGCGCATGGCGAGCTTTGCGGCATCCTGTGCATCAAGGCAGCACTGGAAAAGCGCGGCGAGGGGCATCGCAAGGTCGTGCTGGTGCCCGAAAGCGCGCACGGCACCAACCCCGCCACCGCCGCCTTTGCGGGCTTCAAGGTGGAGGATATTCCCGCCACTGCCGAAGGCCGCGTCGACACCGCGGCGCTGAAGGCGCGACTGGGACCGGACGTCGCGGCGGTGATGATCACCAACCCCAACACCTGCGGTCTGTTCGAACGCGATCTGAAGGAGATTTCGGACGCGGTCCACGCGGCGGGCGGCTACGTCTATTGCGATGGCGCCAATTTCAACGCGATCGTCGGCCGGGTGCGGCCCGGCGACCTTGGCGTCGACGCGATGCACATCAACCTGCACAAGACCTTCTCCACTCCGCATGGCGGCGGCGGTCCCGGTTCAGGCCCGGTCGTGCTGTCGGAGGCGCTGTCATCGTTCGCGCCGCTGCCATATACCGCCCGAACCAAGGACGGCCATGTTCACCTGATCGAGGAAGAACGCGCCGAAGAGTTCGCCGTCGAGCATTTTGGCGGCAAACTGGACAGCTTCGGCCGGATGACCGCGTTCCACGGTCAGATGGGCATGTTCACCCGTGCGCTGACCTACATCCTCAGCCATGGTGCCGATGGCTTGCGGCAGGTGGCCGAGGACGCGGTGCTGAATGCGAACTACGTCCTGCGCTCGTTGGAGGACGTGCTCGATGCGCCCTTCGCCGGGGCCGGACCGTGCATGCACGAGGCGTTGTTCTCCGACGCCAACCTCGCTGACGGGTTCTCGACACTCGACGTGGCCAAGGGGCTGATCGACGAGGGATACCACCCGATGACGGTGTATTTCCCGCTGGTCGTCCACGGTGCGATGCTGGTCGAACCGACCGAGACCGAATCCAAGGCGGCGCTCGATCAGTTCATCGGCGCGCTGCGGTCGGTGGCGGAACGTGCCAAGGCGGGTGATCCGGCGTTGAAGACCGCACCGCATTTCGCCCCGCGCAGCCGGCTGGACGAAACCCAGGCCGCGCGGCGGCCGGTGCTGGCGTGGAAAGACCCGGCGCCGATGGCCGCCGCCGCGGAATAGGCGGCCCGCCAACGGGATACTGGACGCGGGCTGCATGGCGGGACATCCTGCCCGTCATGCAGCCCGGCCAGAACAGCGTCGTCACTTATGCGATCACCGCGATCGTCATCGGCATCGTCATGGCGTTCAGATGGCGTCGCATGAGCCGGCCGGTGCCGCTCAGGATCGACCGCCTGTGGATCGTGCCGGCCGTCCATGCGGTGGTGGTGACCGCCATGTACGGGCGGTTTCCCCCGACGGGATGGAATTGGGCATGGTGCCTGATCGCGCTGATGATCGGTGCGACATTGGGCTGGCAGCGCGGGCGGACGATGCGGATCGCGATCGATCCCGCGACCCATGCGATCAGCCAGACCTCATCCCCGGCCGCCTTGCTGTTCGTCGTCGCGATCGTCCTGTTGCGTCAGGGCGCGCAGGCGGGATCGGGATGGCTGCATCTCGACGTGATGGCCGTGACCGACATGGCGATGGCGATGGCACTCGGATTGTTCGCGGCGCAGCGGCTGGAGATGATCCTGCGCGCGCGACGGCTGTTGCTGGCGGCGCGCGCTATTCCGGCGTGATCGCCGCCTGCGTCGCCTCCTGCCGGCGGCGATGTTCGCGCCAGACGATGTAGAGGCCGCTGGCGACGATCACCGGCGCCCCGATCCACGTCGTCTCCCCCGGCAAACTGCCGAACAACAGCCAGCCATAAGCAGTGGCCCAAAGCAGGGATGTATAGTCGAACGGCACGACCAGCGACACCGCGCCGCGCCGCAATGACGCGGTCATCGCCAACTGCGCGCCCCCGCCGACCAGCCCGACCGACATCAGGATCAACCACGTCGTCGGCGGATGGGGTTGCATCGACAATACGAACACGATGCCCAGCGGCAACAGCGACAGGACCGAGAACCACCAGACGGTGGTCTGCGCGCGTTCGGTCCGGCCGATCTGGCGCAACTGGATGAATACCGTCGCGGTCAGCATCGCCGCGGCCAGCCCGCAGGCCGCGCCGTAGAGCGGGATGGCATGGCCCCCCGGCTGCATCACGATCAGCACGCCGACGAAGCCCAGCGCGACCGCGCACCAGCGGCGCCACCCGGTCGGCTCACCCAGCACCACCGCACCCAGGATCGTCGCGAAGATCGGCGTGGAGAAGGCGATCGTCGTCGCTTCCGCCAGCGGCAGCGCCAGCAGGGCGGCAAAGGTGAACGCCATGCTGATGACCCCGACGACGCAACGCAGCACATGCGCGCCGATCCGCTGGGTCCGGATCGTGGCGAGGCCGGGGCCGGCGGCGATCACGGTCGTGACCAGTACGGCGGCCCCGGCCTGGCGAAAGAACAGGATTTCGCCCAGCGCCGCACCATGCGCCTCGGCCAGTTTGATGCAGGCGTTCATCGTCGCGAACAACCCGACCGACATCAGTCGCAGGCCTATCGCGGGCAACAGGCGGTCGCTGACGGGGGCAGAGGTCATGGGCAGGCTGTAGGTGATCGGGGCAGGCGGGCAAGCATTATGCGGCAACCAGCCCCTCCCCGCCAAGGGAGGGGCTGCACGGGTTCACCGCGGCGATGCCTCGCGCTTGCCGTCGAGACGGCGGGCGATCGCCCATGGATTGGCGTCGTCCAGCGCCGGCGGCAGCAGCGACGTGGCAAGGTTCTGGAAGCAGACCGGGCGCAGGAAGCGCTCGATCGCCGCCGTCCCGACCGAGGTCGTGCGGCCGTCGCTAGTGGCGGGGAAGGGGCCACCATGGACCATCGCGGGGGCGACCTCCACACCGGTCGGCCAGCCATTGGCGAGGATGCGACCGACCCGGCGGGCGATCACGGGGATCAGCGTCGCGGCATCCGCCTCGTCCGCCGGATCCATGTGCAACGTGGCGGTGAGCTGCCCTTCGAGCGAGGCGACGACGGTCGAAACCTCGGCAAGGTCGCGACAGCGGACGACGACCGAAGACGAACCGAACACCTCATGCCCCAGCGCCCGATCGGCCAGGAAGCTGGCCGCGTCCGTCTCGAAGATCGCGCCGACAGCCTGATTGACGCCCTCGCCGGTCACGCCCCGCGCGACGCTGCGCACGGCACGATGGCTGGCGAGTGCGTCGACACCCTTTTCAAAGCTGGCATGGATGCCCGGCGACAGCATCGTCGCCGGCTGGCTGTCGGTCATCGTGGTCGCGGCGGTGGCGATGAACGCGTCGAGATCGGGACCGTCCACGGCCAGCACCAGACCGGGATTGGTGCAGAACTGGCCGGCCCCCATCGTCAGCGACTGGACGAACGCGCTGCCCAGTGCCTCGCCCCGTGCCGCCAGCGCGGCGGGGAACAGGATGACGGGGTTGATGCTCGACATCTCGGCATAGACCGGGATCGGTTCGTCACGCTGCGCGGCAATCCGCACCAGTGCCAGTCCACCGGCCCGCGAGCCGGTGAACCCGACCGCACGGATACGGGCATCGGCGACCAGCGCGCCACCCAGTTCGTTGGTTTCGCCGGGCAGATACGAAAAGACACCGGCCGGCAGGCCGCTTGCCGTCACCGCCTCGGCGATCGCACGCGCCACCAGCTCGCCGGTGCCGGGATGCGCCGGATGGCCCTTCACGACCACCGGGCAGCCCGCCGCCAGCGCGGAGGCGGTATCGCCACCCGCCACCGAGAAGGCGAGCGGGAAGTTCGACGCACCGAACACCGCGACCGGACCGACCGCCACGTTGATGCGGCGAAGATCGGGCCGGGGCAGCGGCGCGCGATCGGGCATCGCGGGATCGATCGTGGTATCCAGCCAGTCGCCTTGCCGCACGACCTGCGCGAACATCTTTAGCTGGCCGACGGTACGGCCCCGCTCACCTTCCAGCCGGGCGCGCGGCAGGCCGCTTTCCGCCATGGCCCGGACGATCAGGTCGTCGCCGATCGCGATGATGTTGGCGGCGATGGCCTCCAGAAATGCCGCACGGGTTTCCGGATCGGTGGCGGCATAGGCCGGGAACGCGGCGTCGGCGAGCGCGCATGCCTCGTCTACGGCAGCGGCATCGGCCGAGGAGAAATCGGGGGTCAGGCTGTTGCCCGTCGCCGGCTCGACCGCGGTGAAGCGGGCCGGTGCCTGGCGTGCGTCGCCGCCGATCAACATGGCTCCGTCGATCATCATCGTCATTCCTTCAAGGGGGGATCGTTCCCCCGCATATAGTCGCTGTCGACGGAAAGCCTAGTCGGACTATTGCCACGACATGCCGGCGGGGTCGATCGGGAACGAGGGGGGCGGATCGCCGTTGACCGGACATCTCGATCGAAGGGACAGTACAGCATGACCGTCAAACGCAACAAGCAGAAGCAACAACCCAAGACGCTGGGCGTGTCGATGATCGCGGCGGGCACCGCGGCCATCGGGCTGGGTGGGGCGGCGGTGGCATTGCTCTTCGCCTCGCGTCGGCGCGGCAACCCGGCCGAGCATGCGGCCCCCGACCTTTCCGCCGATGCGCCACCGGTGGACATCCACACCCGCGCGCCCGATGCCTTCCGCCCCGATCCCACCGCACCGGTACCACCCGAACTGCGCGAGTCGCTGCGTCCCGCAACGGGGCCGGCGCCCAGTCTCGCGACCGATCGCGGAACGGCGGCCGCGACGGGCGGTCAATGAGGGCGGCCGGTTGAAGTCCGTTCCCCATTTTCTGAACGAACCTGGCGAAGTTGCGACAATCCATGACAATTTTGGCGGGTTTGCGGGACATGGGCGTTACACGTCGCCCCCATCTTGATCGTCGAGGCCAGCAACGGCCCCGTCATTCTTAAAGGAGCTTCACCATGAAGATCATCGCCATCACCGCCGCCGCACTCAGCCTCGTCGCCGCTGCCACCCCGGTCGCCGCCAGTGCGCAGGCCGGCTGGCGCCCGATCGCGCAGCGGCAGGCGGTGCTGGACCGGCGGATCGATCAGGGGATCCGCAGCGGTCGCCTGAACCGTCCGGAGGCGCGCCGCATCCAGACCGATCTGCGCCAGCTCGATCGGCTTGAGGCCCAGTATCGTCGTTCGAACGGCCTCAGCGCCAGCGAGCGTCGCGACCTCGATCGCCGTTACGATGCACTGGCGGCGCGGGTCCGGTACGAGAAGAACGACCGTCAGAACGATCGCCGCTATCGCTGATTGCCGCGAACTCCGCCGTCCCTTCAGGGGCGGCGGAGTGTCGGCGTATCCAGATCGAGCGCCGCTTCCGGGATCACCTCGACCGAGGGATAAAGACGGCGCAACGGTTCGATGAACGCCTTCGCATCGCCGACCACGACGATGCTGGCCACGCTTGGATCGAGCAGCGCCGCGGCGGCGGCCTGGACCATCGCCGGATCGACCCCCTCGATGCGGGATGCATACAGACCGATTTCCTTTAATGGCACGCCCTGCACGACATAGTCGCCGACGATGTCGGCGATGCCATCCGTTGTTTCGATCGCGCGACCGAATCCGCCGATCAACACCGCCTTGCGCGCGTCCAGTTCGGTGGCGGGCACCGGTTCGCGGCCCATCCGCGTCATCTCCGCCGCGATCAACTGCACGGTTTCGGTGGCGGAAGGGTTCTTCGTCTGGGTCTGCGCGGCGATGCTGCCACCTAGTCGACGGGCGGCGATGCTGCTGCCCGCGGTATAGGCAAGCCCGCGCTTGATCCGGATTTCCTGGCTCAACCGTGACGAGAAGCCGCCGCCCAATACGGTATTGCCGACGCTGAGCGGATAATAACGCGGATCGGTACGCGCGATGCCGGCGCGGGCCACCACGACCCCCGCCTGCCCGGCCGATGGCATGTCGACGACGATCACCCGTGGTGTAGCGGCGGTAACCGGCGAAAGGGTGGGTGCTGTCGATGGCTTGCCTTGCCAGGTACCGAACCGGGCCATCGCCAAGGCGGTGGCGGCTGCTGGCGTGATGTCACCCACCATCACCAGCGTGGTGCGTGCCGGCGTCCAGGTGCCGGCATAGGAGCGGGCGATGTCGGCCGGCGCGATCGCCTTCAGCGACGATGGCGTGCCCGCCAGCGGCGCGGCATAGGGACCGGTGCCGAACACGGCACGGCCGGCGACCATTGTCGCCAGTTCGCCGGGGCTTTTCATCGCCACCGTCACCGCATCGATCGACTGCGCGCGGGCCCGTTCGATCTCCGCCGTCGCGAAGGCGGGGTGCATCGCGACATCGGCGAGGATCGGCATGGCGGTGCCAAGCTGATCCGACTTCACCGTCAACGTCACCGAAGCACCGTCGCGATCCGCGCCACTGGCGATCGAGCCGCCCAGCGCCTCCACCTGCCGGGCGATATCCGTCGCGGACCGGGTGGCGGTCCCCTTGGTCAGCAGCGTCGCGGTCAGGTCCGCGACCCCGGCGCGTGCCACCGGATCGGTGGCGCCACCACCCGTCGCGATCAGCGCGGCGGTGACCAGCGGCAGCGTGTGGCGCTCCACGGTGACGATGCGCAGGCCGTTGGGCAGCGTCGTCTCCACCGACTGCGGCAAGGTCGCCGCGATCGGCGCGGCAGGTGGCGGCGGCAACAGGCGTGCCGCCCCGGTTGCGGGCGTTACGACCGCAATGGTCGCGGGCGGCGCGAGCGATACGGTCCGCACCGTCGGGGCGACCGCGATCGTGTCGCCGCCGCCCGCCGCCGGACGCGCGCCGTCGGGCAGGTAACGGATCGTGACGGACTGGTTCGCCCCCAGATAGCGCTGCGCGACCCGTTGCACATCGGTGGCGGTCACCGCCGCGATCGCGGCCAGTTGCCGGTCGGCGGCATGGGGATCGCCATCGACGATCACGGATGAGGCGATCAGTTGCGCCTTGCCCTCGGCCGTCTCGCGGCTCCTGATCGCGGCGGTAAGGATCTGGTTCTTGGCTTCGGCCAGTTCCGCCGCCGAGACGGGGGCGTCGCGGAAGCGGGCGACCTCCCGCGTCAATGCCGCCTCTCCCGCCGCCACCGTCTTGCCGCCGGCGAGGATCGCATAGACGACCAGGTTGCCGGTGCCCTTTTTGGTGTCGAGGAACGCGGCGGCATCCTGTGCCAGCTGTTCGCGATAGACGACGTTCTCGTACAGGCGCGAACTTTCGCCGGCCGCCAGCACCGTCTGCAACACCGACAGTGCCGGGGTGTCGGCGGCGTTGTCCGGTGGAACCTGCCAGCTCATCATGACGGCGGGCAGGGGCGTATTGGGTTCGTAGACGGTACGGCCGACTGGCGCGGTGCGCGGCGGCTCGACGACGGTCACGCGCGGGATCCGACCGGCAGGGCGCTTGATCGGCGCGAAATAGCGGTCGATCCACGCATCCAGTTGCGTGGGATCGAAATTGCCGGACACGACGAGGATCGCATTGTCGGGCCGGTAATAGGTCGCGTGGAAGGCGCGGACATCGTCGATCGAGGCGGCCTGCAATTCGTCGATGCTGCCGATCGTCGAGCGGGCATAGGGATGCACCGCATAGGACGCCGCCGACAGATAGGTGGAGAACAGCTTGCCATAGGGACGCGCCAGCGTGGAGCGGCGCAATTCCTCCTTCACCACCTCGCGTTCGGAGGCGAAGCTGGTGGGCTCGACCACCAGACTGGCCATCCGGTCCGCCTCCGCGAACAACAGGCGTTGCAGGTGGTTGGCGGGGACCACCTCATAATAGTTCGTATAGTCGTCGCCGGTCGACGCGTTGTTGTAGCCACCGACATCCTCGGTCAGCCGGTCCATCTGTTCCGGCACCAGATTACGTGTCGCCTTGAACATCAGATGTTCGAACATGTGCGCGAAGCCGGACCGGCCCTTGGGATCGTCCTTCGATCCGACATCGTACCACACCTGCACCGATACGTTGGGGGTGGTGGTATCGCGCAGCGCATAGACGCGCAGGCCGTTGGCCAGCGTGCGCGTGGTGAACGCGATCGGCTGCACCGTCGTCGCGGGAACGGCCGGGGCGGGTGGCTGCCCCGCCTGCGCTGCGACCGTGGTGGGGATGGCGGTCGCGAGCAGCAGGGCGAGGCGGCGGGTCATTCAGCGATCCTTGCGGGTGCGACCGGCGAACAGCACCGCTGCGGCCACGGCGGCGGAACCGATGCCTACTCCCAGGCCGATCCTGGCAAGCGGCCATGCCTTCGCCTTGTCCTTCAGGGCGGCGGCGGCCGCTTCCGCCTGCTGTTTGGCCTCTGCCGCGGCGGCGAGGATCTCGTTGGGCTGGTCTTCGGTGGTGTCGGTCACTTGTTCTCTCCTGCTTGCTGGTATCGTGCCCGGAAATCGTCGGCGAAGGCAGTCAGCCCGCCGGCCGTGATCGCCGTGCGCAGATCCGCCATCAACGTCTCGTAGAACCAGATGTTGTGTTCCGTCATCAACATCGCCCCCAGAATCTCGCCGGCCCTGACGAGGTGGTGGAGATAGGCACGGCTCCACGTCGCGCACACGGGACAGGGACAGCCGGGGTCGATCGGTCCCTGATCCTCGGCATGGCGGGCGTTGCGGATGTTGACCGGGCCTTGGCGCGTGAATGCCTGACCGGTGCGACCCGACCGCGTCGGCAGCACGCAATCGAACATGTCGATACCGCGCTCCACCGCGCCGACGATATCGGTCGGCTTGCCGACGCCCATCAGGTATCGTGGCTTGTCCGCCGGCAACTGACCGGGCGCGAAGTCGAGGCAGCCGAACATCGCCGCCTGTCCCTCACCCACCGCGAGACCGCCGACCGCATAGCCGTCGAAGCCGATATCGATCAGCGCGTCCGCCGATGCCTTGCGCAGGCCCTCGTCCAGCGCGCCCTGCTGGATGCCGAACAGCGCCGCACCCTCCGCGTGCGCCCCGCCGGCGTCGAAACCGTCGCGCGATCGCTTCGCCCAGCGCATCGACCGTTCCATCGCCGCCGCCTGCACCTCGCGAGTCGAGGTGGTCGGCACCAGTTCGTCGAACGCCATGACGATGTCGGAGTCGAGCAGGCGCTGGATCTCCATCGAGCGTTCGGGGCTGAGCAGGTGGCGCGTGCCGTCGAGATGGCTTTTGAACGACACTCCTTCTTCGGACCGCTTGGTCAGATCGGCGAGGCTCATCACCTGATAACCACCGCTGTCGGTCAGGATCGGGCGGTTCCAGCCCATGAAGCCGTGCAGGCCCCCCAGCCGTGCGACCCGTTCCGCGCCGGGGCGCAGCATCAGGTGATAGGTGTTGCCCAGAATGATGTCGGCACCCGCCGCCTCGACATCGCCGGGCCTCATCGCCTTCACGGTGGCGGCGGTGCCGACCGGCATGAAGGCGGGGGTGCGGATCGTGCCGCGGCGCATCGCGATGCTGCCGGTGCGCGCGCGCCCATCGGTGGCGGCGATGGTGAAGGCGAAACGGGTCATCGTGGCTTGCGTCCCTCGGGGCGATCGGCGGGGGCGGGCTTGCCGTCCTTGCCCCGTTTGGGAAGGCCGGGCCTGGTCGGGCCGTTGGCATCGACCGGGCCGGTGCGAAAGGTGAGCAGGTCGGCACGGGTGATCCCGGCGCCGCTGCGGTGGAAACGCGAATAGAGCTTCTGGAACTGCGCCTGCAATTCGTCCAGCGACACCATGTTGTCGCCGTCCTTGTCGACATCGAACGGGCTGGGCAGCGCATTGCGATCGCCCAGATACCGCAGCGCCCAGTCGGCGAAGGCGAAGTAACGCAGCTTGCCCGTCTTCGCGGTATCGATCGCCTCGAACGACCGCTGCACGCACGGCGTCAGTTCATAGCGTTCGGTCAGTCCGTCGCCGTCCGCGTCGCAGGCGGCGACGAACATCGCAACCGGTTCCACCACGATCGTCGCCGGCGTCTGCGCGGAGGGGCGGGCAGGGGCGGGCACGATGATCTCGGGCGGTTCCTGCGCGGTGGCCGTCTGGAGCAGCAGGGCGAGCAGGATCATGAGCGATCGTCCGGCAGAAGCAGCGACGCATCGCCATAGCTGTAGAAACGATAGCCTGCCGCAATCGCATGGGCATAGGCGGCCTGCATCCGGTCGGTCCCCATCAGCGCCGATACCAGCATGAACAGGGTGGATCGCGGCAGGTGGAAATTGGTCATCAGCCCGTCGATCGCGCGGAAGCGGTAGCCGGGGGTGATGAAGATCGCGGTGTCGCCCTCAAACGGGGCGATTACGCCGTCCTCGCCTGTGGCGCTTTCGAGCAGACGGAGCGAGGTGGTGCCGACCGCGATCACCCGGCCCCCGGCGGCACGCACCGCGTTGAGCCGATCGGCGACTGCGCCGTCGATCCGGCCCCATTCGGCGTGCATCCGGTGGTCGACCGTATCGTCCGCCTTCACCGGCAGGAAGGTGCCCGCGCCGACATGCAGCGTCAGCGTCTCGTGCGCGATGCCGTGTGCCGCCAGCGCCGCCATCAGCGCGGGCGTGAAGTGCAGCGCGGCGGTGGGGGCGGCGACCGCGCCGGGATCGGCGGCGAACATCGTCTGGTAATCGTCCGCATCCTGCGGCGTGATCCCCCGCTTCTGCGCGATATAGGGCGGCAACGGCATCCGGCCCGCCCGCTCCAGCAGCAGTTCGACGGGTTCGTCCCCGGCGAAGTCGAGTGCCCAGCTGCCATCCTCGCCGCGCGCGGTACTGATCGCGGTGACGTCGTGACCGAAATCGATCGTGTCGCCATCATGCAGGCGTTTGGCGCCGCGCACGAACGCCCGCCATCGGCGTGGTCCCTCGCGCTTGTGCAGCGTCGCGCCGATCCGCGCTTCGCCCCGTCGCCCGTCGAGTTGCGCGGGAATGACGCGGGTGTCGTTGAAGACCAGACAGTCGCCCGCGCGCAGCGAAGCGGGCAGGTCGCCGACCGTGCGGTCGATCGTGACATCCCCGTTAAGCACCAGCATCCGTGCGGCATCGCGTGGGGAGGCGGGATGCAGGGCGATACGCTCCGCCGGCAGGGCGAAGTCGAACAGATCGACCTTCAACGGCGGGGTGCCGCCTTGCGCGCCGGCGCCATGGTTGGGGCGGCACGCTTCGGCGCGGCGGTGCCGGCGGGAGTGCCATTGCCCGGCCCGGTACCCGGCAACGTCACCGGTGCCCCGAGCCCGGTCGGAACCGGGGCGGGTGCCGCGACATAGGCGGGGGGATTGTCCGCCGCGATATAGGCATGGACGATGCGGCTGGGGTTCGCGGGCGGCTCGCCACGCTCGATCGTGTCGACGAAGGCCATGCCGTCGATCACCCGGCCGAACACGGTGTATTTCTTGTCCAACGCGAGACGCGGCTGGAGCACGATGTAGAACTGGCTGTTCGCCGAATCCTTGGCATCCGCGCGCGCCGCCGCCACCGCGCCGCGCACATGCGGCAGATAGTTGAACTCGGCCGGGATGTTGGGGAGGGTGGAGCCGCCGGTGCCGTCGCCCTTGGGATCGCCGCCCTGCGCCATGAAGCCGTCGATCACGCGGTGGAACGTCAGCCCGTCATAGAAGTGCTGGCGGGTCAGCGTTTTGATCTGGGCCACCGTCTTGGGCGCCACGTCCGGCCGCAGCCAGATGGTGACGCGCCCGCCGGTTGACAGGTCGAGCAGCAGCAGGTTTTCCTTGTCCGTCGTCAACGGCGGGGTGGCGCGATCCTTGATCCCCGGATCGATCAGTTGCTGGGCGCCAAGCGGCGCGGCGAGACAGGCGGCGAACACGAACAAACCGGCGATACAGCGCATGGAATACCACTCTGGAGGGGACGGGCGATCCTGTAGAGCAAATCCCGCCTTGCGCCAAACTGAACCTCGGCAGGGGGAGGGACGGCTATTCCTCGCGTTTCGCTCCGTCGAGCAGGCGGCGGGCGCGATCGGCATCGGCGGCGGTGGCCTGTCGTTCCGCCCTGGTGCGGCCGAAGGCGATGCGGTTGGCCTCCGCCTGCGCCGCGGCGGTGATCCGGGCCTTCGCCTTGCGGGCGCGACGCAGGTTGATGATCTCCGCCATGGCTATCCCAGCAGTGGCGGCAACCAGTCGGTCGCGATCACCGCATGGCGATCGACGAAGCCGGTGAAATCGATCAGTCCCGGCTCGTCGAGAATCTTCAGGCGACGACCGGCGCGGGAGATCATGCCGCGCTTCTCCATCTCGCGGAAGGTGCGGTTGACATGCACCTTGGTCAGGCCGAGCGCGTCGCCGATATCCGCCTGCGTCAGCGGCAATTCGATCGTGTCGACCACGCCGCCCGCCGTGACCCGCAGCCGCGCGGTGATGTCGAGCAGCAGCGTCGCCAGCCGCTGGATCGCGTTCATTCGGCCGATCGCGGTCAGCCGGTCGCTCATCGCCACGCTTTCCGCTGCGGCGATCGCATAGAGCAGCCCGCCAATCCGCCCCTGCGCGGCGAACAGCCGGCCGAGCTGCGTTTTGGGCAGTTCGCTGACGATGCAGTCGCTGACCGCGGTCAGCGTGGTCGCCGCCTGCGACCAGGCGATCGACGACACGCCGATCAGGTCGCCGGGATAATGGAAGCGCAGGATCTGGCGGCCCCCGTCGCGCAGCCGCACCGAACTGTGCAGCCAGCCATGCTGGACGACGAACAGCCGATCGATCGGCTGGCTCGCCTCGACCAGCGGTTCACCGGCGGTGACCCGGCGCTCGCGCTCCTCCGCCGCTTCGAGCGCGCGATCTTCCGCCTCCGTCAGCGTGAGGTAGTGCGACAGGCGGCGCGTCAGGGCGCTGCGACGAAAACCTAGCGGACTGGCGAGCATCATGGGACAGTCAGCCTCGCATAATCATCGGTAAACGGCAATCCAGCCGGGATGGGGCGAATCAGCAGCATCGGCCGCCGCCCTTGCCACCATAACGGGCCTGTTGCCGGTCGCGGAAGAAGGCGACCTCATCCATCGGTGCCGCATCGGGATGATGCGTGGCCATGTGCTGGCGATAGGCGGTATAGGACGGCATGCCGACCATCGATCGGGCCGTCTCCGCGATCAGCGCCAACAGCGTCATGCCGCCACCGCCGGCGTTTCGCTGACGCTGGGCATCGACAGCCGGCGTGCGTGCAGGCAGGCGCGGATGCCGTAGACCAGGATCGCCGTCACCACCGCCAGGAACAGCGCGCACAGGGCGGCGTCGATCCGGTCGTTCATCACCACCCGCGCCATCTGGTCGAGCGATTTGGCCGGCGCGAGTACCCGTCCCTCCGCCAGGGCGTCGCCGAACTTGCGGGCATGCGCCAGGAACCCGATCGCCGGATCGGGGTGGAACAGCTTCTGGAAACCGGCGGTGCCGGTGCAGGCGACCAGCCACGCGGCGGGCAGGGCGGTGACCCAGGCGTAACGCTCGCGCTTCATGCGGAACAGCACCACCGTCGACAGCACCAGCGCGACCGCCGCGAGCATCTGGTTGGAAATGCCGAACAGCGGCCACAGCGTGTTCACCCCGCCCAGCGGATCGGTGACGCCCTGATAGAGGAAGAATCCCCACGCCCCCACGCACAGGAAGGTGGCGATCAGCCCCGGCGCCCACGCGTCGCTGTCGCGGAAGCGGGGGGACACCAGACCCATCAGATCCTGCAGCATGAATCGTCCGGCACGGGTGCCGGCATCGACCGCGGTCAGGATGAACAGCGCCTCGAACAGGATGGCGAAGTGATACCAGAACGCCTTCATCGCCGGCCCGCCGACGACGTGGCTGAAGATTTCCGCCATCGCCACCGCCAGCGTCGGTGCGCCGCCGGTGCGGCTGATGACGGTATGTTCGCCCACGTCGCGCGCGGTCTGTGCCAGCATCGCCGCGTCGATCGGGAAGCCCATCGCCGTCACCGCTGCCGCCGCGCTGGCGGGATCGGTGCCGACGATCGCCGCCGGGCTGTTCATCGCGAAATACAGGCCGGGGTCGAGGATCGACGCGCCGACCAGCGCCATGATCGCGACGAAGCTTTCCGCCAGCATCGCGCCATAGCCGATCAGCGGGGCATCGCCCTCGCTCGCGATCAGCTTGGGGGTGGTACCGCTGGCGATCAGCGCGTGGAAGCCGGACACCGCACCGCAGGCGATGGTGATGAACAGGAACGGGAACAGCGTGCCCGACCAGACCGGCCCGCCGCCATGGATGAACGGCGTCAGCGCCGGCATCTTCAGCGGCGGTGCCATGATCGCGATACCCAGCGCCAGCGCGACGATCGCGCCGATCTTGAGGAAGGTGGACAGGTAATCGCGCGGCGCCAGCAACAGCCATACCGGCAGCAGCGCGGCGACCGCGCCATAGCCGATCAGCGCGAAGCACAGTTGCACCGGCGTCAGCGTGAAGAACGGCGCCCATGACGAGGCGGCGACCTGACCGCCGAGGATGATCGCCGCGAACAGCCCGATCAGGCCGATGACCGACACCTCGCCGATCCGGCCCGGCCGCAGCCAGCGGGTGTAACAGCCCATCAGCAGCGCGAGCGGGATGGTGGCGGTGACGGTGAACAGCCCCCACGGGCTTTCCGCCAGCGCGCGGACCACGATCAGCGCCAGCACCGCGAGGATGATGACCATGATGGCGAAGGCCCCGACCAGCGCGATCGTGCCGGGCACCGCGCCCATCTCCATCCGGACAAGTTCGCCCAGCGACCGACCGTCGCGCCGCATCGAGATGAACAGGACGAGGAAATCCTGCACCGCCCCGGCCAGCACGACACCCGCCAATATCCACAAGGTACCCGGCAGATAGCCCATCTGCGCCGCCAGCACCGGCCCGACCAGCGGCCCCGCGCCGGCGATCGCCGCGAAATGGTGGCCGAACAGCACGCGCCGGTCGGTGGCGACGTAATCGAGGCCGTCGGCCCGGAGCACCGCCGGGGTCGGCCGCGACGGATCGATCCCCAACACGCGGGTCGCGATGAACTTCGCATAGAAGCGATAGGCGATGATGTAGGTGCAGACCGCCGCGGTGACGATCCACAGGGCGTTGATGTTCTCGCCCCGGCTGGTCGCCACCACCGCCAGCGCCCCCGCGCCGAGTATGGCGACCGCGCCCCAGCCGAGCTTGTCGCGCACCGTCATGCCTGTCGTCATTCCGCCCCCTATGGTCGTTGGGAGCGGTGTATCAGCCCCGGCGTGCCACCGCCAGCGAGACCGCCCAGATCGCGAGACCGCCCAGCGCCAGCCCGGCCCCGACCAGCCCGGTCGATCCCAGCCCGAACCCGGCGGCGATCGCCAGGCCACCCGCCATCGGCCCGATCGCATTGGCGACGTTGAACGCGGAATGGTTGAGCGCGGCGGCCAGTGCCTGCGCATCGCCCGCGACATCCATCAACCGGGTCTGGAGGATGGTGCCGAGCGCGCCGCCGATGCCGATCGCCAGCACGTCGATCAGCACCAGCGCCGGGCTGTGCGCGGCGAGCGGATATAGCGCCAGCGCCACCGCCGACCACAGCAACAGCGCCCCCGCGGTCGGCATCAGCGCCCGGTCCGCGAAGCGTGGCACGATCAGATTGCCCAGCGTCATGCCGATGCCGAACACCATGAACACGATCGAGGCGAAGCCGGGGCCAACCCGCGTCACCTCGTTCAGGGTCGAGGCGAGATAGGTGTAGACCGCGAATAGCCCGCCGAACCCGATCGCCCCGGTGCCCAGCGTCAGCCACACCTGCGACCGGCGCAGGGCGTTCAGTTCGCGCAAGGGGTCGGCGGTCGGATTGGCGGGATCGCGTGGCGCGAAATGCGCGACCAGCGCGGCGGTGGCCAGCGCCAGGATCGCGACGGCGCCCAGCGCCCAGCGCCAGCTGGCGAACTGCCCGACCAGGCTGGCGACGGGCACGCCGACGACGGTCGCGATCGTCAGCCCCAGCATGATCCGCCCCACCGCACGCGTCCGTCGCTCCGGCGGCACCAGCGAGGCGGCGACCAGCGAGGCGATGCCGAAATAGGCGCCGTGCGGCAGTCCGCTCAGGAACCGGGCGACCAGCATCGCGTGGTAGGACGGCACGATCGCAGAGGCGGCATTGCCGATCGCGAACATCGTCATCAGCACGATCAGCAACGTCCGCCGCGACATCCGTGCCGACGCCACCGCGATCGTCGGCGCGCCGACGACGACGCCCAGCGCATAGGCGCTGATGACGTGTCCTGCCGTCGGCTCGTCGATGCCGAGATCCGCGGCCATCGCCGGCAACAGGCTCATCGTTGCGAATTCGGTGGTGCCGATCGCGAACCCGCCGACGGCGAGCGCGAGGTGAACGATGCCGGGTCGCACGGTGGCGGCGCCCGGTCGCAGCGGTGCGGCGATGCTGGTCATCGCCGCCACGTCGTGCGCCGCAAGACCTACGTCAACCGCACTGACCGTTATCGCGGATGCAGACGGTGCAACCATGGTGGCTGAAGGCCCCTCCCATGATCGGGAGGGGCGGCGACATCACAACTCGTTGCTGTAGTTCTTCAGTTCGTCCCCGGTCAGCCGCACCACGTGCAGGACGTTGGTCGATCCCGGCGTGCGGAAGGGGACGCCTGCCATCAGGATCACCTGATCGCCTGCCTTGGCGATGCCGTGGCGCAGCGCCATCCGCTTCGACTTGGCGACCATCTCCTCGAACGATTCGACGTCGCGGGTATGGACCGCGTGCGTACCCCAGAGCAGGCCGAGCCGCCGCGCCGTCTCCAGCCGTGGCGTCAGGACCAGGATCGGCACCGCTGGCCGCTCGCGCGCGACGCGCCGCGCGGTCGAGCCGCTGGTGGTGAAGCAGATGATCGCCGTCGCCGATGTGGTGCGCGCGATGCCCTTGGCGGCTTCCGCCATGGCATCGGCAGTGGTGGGGTCGGGCTTCATCACCGTGAAGTGCACGCGGTCGCCGTGACCCGGATCGCGTTCCACCGCGTTGCCGATCGCGTTCATCATCGCGACCGATTCGGTCGGCCAATCGCCCGCCGCGCTTTCGGCCGACAGCATGATCGCATCCGCGCCGTCATAGATCGCGGTCGCGACGTCGGACACCTCAGCGCGGGTCGGCGACGGGCTCTTGATCATCGATTCGAGCATCTGCGTGGCGACCACCACCGGCCGGCCCATGCGGCGCGACACCTCGACGATGCGCTTCTGGAGCGGCGGCACCTGCTCCGGCGGCATTTCCACACCCAGATCGCCCCGCGCCACCATCACGCCGTCGCATTGCTCGACGATCTCCTCCAGCCGCTCGATCGCGGCGGGCTTTTCGATCTTGGCGAGCAGCGCGGCGTTGCCCTTGATGAGGCCGCGTGCCTCCATCAGATCTTCCGGGCGCTGGACGAACGACAAGGCGATCCAGTCGACCCCCTGTTCGACCGCGAAGGTCAGGTCGCTGCGATCCTTTTCGGTCAGCGCCGCCATCGGCACGACCACGTCGGGCACGTTCAGGCCCTTGTTGTTCGACAGCGTGCCGCCGACCGTCACCGTCGTGACGATCCGGTCGGCATCGTGGCTGGTGACGTGCAGCACCAGCTTGCCGTCGTCGAGCAGCAGCCGGGCGCCCGGTTCGATCGCCGCGAAGATTTCCCGATGGGGCAGTTCGACGCGGGTGATGTCGCCCGGCGTCGGATCGCGATCGAAGACGAAGGTCTGGCCCTTCACCAGTTCGATTCGCCCTTCGACGAAGCGACCGACACGCAGCTTCGGCCCCTGCAGGTCGGCGAGGATCGTGGTCGGGCGGCCATAGCGTTCCTCCATCGCGCGGATCGCGCGGATGATCGGCACCTTCGACTGCTGGTCGCCATGGCTCATGTTGATCCGGAACGCATCCGCCCCCGCCTCGAACAGGGCAGCGATCATGGCGGGATCGGAACTGGCAGGGCCAAGGGTGGCGAGCACACGCACCTTGCGCGATCGGGGGGCGATAGCTTGGTTCATGCGATTCATCTTTCCGGCGGGATATCGTTTTGTCCTGTAACCCCTATTTGACGACGATCAACCGTGGAGCATGTAAATGGATTCTCTTGACCGGCTCGATGATGCCGCCGCCGCCGCTGCTTTCCGCCGGCTGGTGCGGCATTTGCGGCACCGCACCGATGCGCAGAATGTCGACCTGATGGGGCTGGCGGGGTTCTGCCGCAACTGCCTGTCGGACTGGACGCAGGAAGCAGCCGGCCTCGATCGCGATACCGCCCGCGAGACGATCTACGGTATGCCCTATGCCGAATGGAAGGATCGCCATCAGGCCGAGGCGACGCCGGAGCAACTGGCGCGCATGAAGGACAGCGTCGCCCGCAACGCGGCTTGACCGGCCTCCCGGTTCGGGCAACCCTGCTGTCCAAACCGGGGGAACAAGATCATGAACAGGATGCTGGCGGCCGTGCTGGCCGCATCGCTGACGGGCACCGCGATGGCGCAGGATGTGCCGCCCGGATCGGGGCGGGTGACATTCATCCAGGCCGGCACTTTGCTCGATCGCCCCGGCGAGCGACCACGCGGCCCCAGTACGGTGATCGTGCGTGGCGGCAAGATCGCGGAGATCCGCGACGGATTCGTCGCACCGGAAGCGGGCGCAGCGCTGGTCGATCTCCGCGACCGGTTCGTGTTGCCGGGGCTGATCGACATGCATGTCCATCTGCTCGGCATCGGCGGTGATCCGGTGCGATCGCGGATGACCGCGCTCAACACCGAACCCGCCGACGACGTGCTCTATGGCGTGGGGAATGCGCGTGCCACGCTGATGGCGGGCTTCACCACCGTCCGCGATCTGGGTGGCGACCCGCGCGGCATCCGCGCGTTGCGCGATGCGATCGACCGGGGCGATGTGACCGGACCGACGATCGTCAACGCCGGCACCGCGATCTCGGTGACGGGCGGTCATGGCGATCCGACCAACGGCCTGGCCGAACCGTTCGCCCATGCCGTCGCCGAACTGTACGACAATACCTGCAACGGCCCCGACGACTGCCGTCGCGCGACGCGTCGCCAGATCGGGCTGGGCGCACAGGTGGTGAAGATCACCGCGACCGGCGGCGTCCTGTCGAACGTGTCGGGCGGCCTCGGACGGGCTTTCACGCCACAGGAAATGCTGGCGATCGTCGAAACCGCGCACGACCTCGGCCGCAAGGTCGCCGCGCACAGCCATGCTGCCGACGGCACGAAGGCGGCGCTGGTCGCGGGGGTCGATTCGATCGAACATGGCAGCTTCCTCGACGACGAGGCGGTGGCGCTGCTGAAGAAGACCGGCGCCTATCTGGTCCCGACCGAGATCGCGCCCGTCGCCGCGCTGGCCCAGGCGCGGGCCGGACAATTGCCGCCCGCCACCATTCCCAAGGCGGAGGCCGCCGCCGCGGCGATGGTGACCAGCCACCGCAAGGCCTATCAGGCCGGTGTGAAGTTCGCGTTCGGCACCGACAGCGGCGTGTCGAAACACGGCATCAATGCGCAGGAGTTCGCGCTGCTGGTGGACAAGGTCGGCATGACCCCGGCGCAGGCGATCCGCACCGCCACCGTCGCGGCGGCCGATCTGCTGGGCCAGTCCGACCGGATCGGCACGCTGGCACCGGGCAAGGCGGCAGACCTGATCGCGGTCGCCGGATCGCCGCTCGACGACGTACGCCGACTGGAGGCGGTGGAGTTCGTGATGCATGGCGGCACCATCGTGCGCCAGCGCGGTGCCGCCCCCATTGAGTGAGGCGGGCGAACCGCCTAGACGCGCCGTCATACCGATGAATCAACCCTGCCGCCCCCGCGCTTCGCGGGCCGCGCGGCGCATCATATGGATATGACGATGGCTGAAGAACGCGGCGAAGGCATGGGCGGCGGACACGTTGCCGCCGACGAACTGCGGCTCCTGATCGAGCGTGCGGAACGACTGGAAGAAGAAAAGAAGGGCATCGCCGACGACATCAAGGACGTGATGGCCGAGGCCAAGGGCCGCGGCTACGACCCCAAGGCGATCCGCAAGATCCTGTCGATCCGCAAGAAGAAGAAGGAAGAATATCAGGAGGAGGAGGCGATCCTCGAAGTCTATATGCAGGCGCTCGGCATGATCTGATTTTGCAGGGCGCGTCCGGTTGGCCCTGCGCGACCCGTTTGATCTCCTTGGGGGGCAGGAAGGGATCGACGTTCGATCCTGCTCCCGTGCCCTCTGGGGCCGATTGGAAAGGCGCCGCCAGTGAAGGCGAGGCGACGCTCGTGCGCTGCCTCGCCTTCATCCGATCCGTTCGTTTACGCCAGCGTGCGGACGTTCGGCTCGCGGTCCCAATAACGCTTCTTGGCGGCCTCGACGAAGCCGGCCAGATCGGTCACGCCCTCGTCCGCCTCGACGCCGGCCTTGTCGAGCAGCGGCTTGGCAGCGGGATTATGGCCGATCGCCTTCAGGTGCCCGAACGCGTCCATCACCCACTGGACCGCCGCACCCTCCTTGACCAGCTTGGCACAGGCCGCCTCCGACAGGATCACCGCACAGGCATCGACCGTGACGGATGGCTGGCCGAACAACTGCGCATTCGCCTGTACCGACGACCCGTCCGACAGCGGAACCTTGCCGACCTTGGGCGCGATCGTCAGCGGTGTGCCACCGGCGGCCTTCACCGCCTCCGTCACCGACTTCAACGCGCCGGCATCGGTACCATCGGCGAACAGGATGCCGACCGTGCGACCTTCCAGCGTATGCTTTTCCAGCGGCCCGCGAATGATGCGGAGCGCGGGCGATACGTCCATGTCCAGCACCGGCGCCGCCGTATTCGACGCAGGCGGCAGGTCCATCGCCAGACCGTCCGCCACGCGCTGTGCCAGCGTCTCGTCGACGTTGCGCAGATTCGCCATCACCGCATTGCGAATGTGCGGCAGCGACACTTTCGACAGTTCGAACACCAGCGCGGAGGCGAGATGCGCCTGCTCGGCCGGGTCGATCGACCGGAAGAACAACCGCGCCTGGCTGTAATGGTCCGCGAAGCTCTCCGGCCGGATGCGGAGCTTCTGGCCCTGTTCCTCGGACGGGAAGGTCTTGTAACCCTTCTCCGGATCCTCGCGCGCGCCGGCTTCCTCACCTGCCTGCGCCAGGCTGTTGGGCTCGTAATTGGCGCGGCCCTTGGGCACCGCCATCTGCATGTGCCCGTCGCGCTGCTGGTTCATGAACGGACAACCGGCGGCGGCAGCCCGACCCTTCGCCGAGTTGATCGGCAACTGGTGGAAATTGACCGAACCGAGCCGCGACAACTGCGTATCAGTGTAGCTGAACAGCCGGCCCTGCAGCAGCGGATCGTTGGAGAAGCCGATACCTGGCACGACATGGCTGGGCACGAAGGCCGCCTGCTCGGTTTCTGCGAAGAAATTGTCGGGATAGCGATCCAGCACCATCCGGCCGACGATCTTCACCGGCAACACTTCTTCCGGAATGATCTTGGTCGCGTCGAGCACGTCATAGGGCTGGATGTTCGCGAATTCCTCGTCGAACAGCTGCACGCCCAGTTCCCAGGTCGGGAAGTCACCGCGATCGATGCTCTCGAACAGGTTCCGCCGCTGGAAATCGGGATCGGCACCGGCGATCTTCACCGTCTCGTCCCAGATCGTCGAGGCCAGACCCGCCTTCGGCTTCCAGTGGAACTTCACGAAGGTCGACTTGCCCTCCTTGTTGATGAACCGGAAGGTGTGGACGCCGAACCCCTCCATATTGGCGAAGGTGCGCGGCAACGTGCGGTCGGACATCGCCCACATGATCATGTGGGTCGATTCGGGCATCAGGCTGATGAAGTCCCAGAAGGTGTCGTGCGCGGTTGCCGCCTGCGGATAGCCGCGATCCGCCTCCATCTTGGCGGCGTGGATCAGGTCGGGGAACTTGATCGCGTCCTGGATGAAGAACACCGGGATGTTGTTTCCGACAAGGTCCCAATTGCCTTCGCGGGTGTAGAACTTGACCGCGAAGCCACGCACGTCGCGCGGCGTATCGACCGATCCCGCGCCACCCGCGACGGTGGAGAAGCGGGTGAACACTTCGGTGCGCTGCCCCTTCTTCTGGAACATGTCGGCGACGGTGATGTCGGCAAGGCTTTCGGTGCATTCGAAATAGCCGTGCGCCGCAGAGCCGCGGGCATGGACGATGCGTTCCGGGATACGCTCGTGATCGAAGTGATTCATCTTCTCGCGGAAGACTTCGTCCTCGATCAACACGGGGCCACGTGCGCCCGCCTTTAACTGGTTCTGGTTGTCGCTGATCGGCGTGCCGTGGTTGGTGGTCAGCACGGGGTGGTCGGCATCGGTCACCTGATGCGTTTCACCGCCATTGCCGGGATTGCGGGCGAGCGTATCGGTCATGGAAAGCCTTTGGTCATGATATCCATGGGATAACGACCAGCTCGGGCCGATAGGTCCGTGCGAACCGCTCGCAGCAGAGGCGGCGGTTCAGGCCGCCTCGGCCGGCTCCGTCGTCCAGCCCAGCCGCGGAATGGTGATCGATCGTTTGCCGGACAGATCGGTGCGCGTCACGAACAACTCGCGGCTTTCGATATAGCCGATCAGGCGACGGACGCGGCCCAGCGAGCTGGTGCCATAGGTGTGCGCCAGTTCGGTATCGGACGGGCAGGGCCGTGCCTCCTTCGCCGCCCGCGCCACCAGCAGGAACGCACCCATCATATCGTCGGGCAGCGTACCGGCCAGCGCCAGCGCCTCCGCCCATTCCTCGTCATGCACGTCGAAGATGCCCGCCCGCGCGCAACTGAGTCGCCGGGTGAAGCCGGGCAGGTCGAGTGCGGGCTTTGCAAGGCCCGCCATCCGGCACCTTACCTGGAAATCCTGGAACAGCACAGATGGCGGGCGCAGCGCCGCATCGGCATCCGCGACGATCGCGCGCAGCGTATCGGCATAGATCGCCTCCACCTCCGCCTCGTTCTTCTGCGGGGCCGGCGCGAGCGGGGCGGGGGCGGGGCGGCCGATATCGGCGACCAGTTCGTCGGCGGGGACCAGCCGGGGCCGGGCCTCGAACGTCATCGGCAGCATCGGCGCCTCGACCACCGGTTCGGCCAGCATGTCGGCGAGGTCGTATGCCTTCGCCGCCGGCAACGGCGTCAGCTTGGGGCTGCCCGACCGCGCCGAGGTTTCGACCGCACCGATCCTGACCGAGATCGGCCGTCGCGACACCGCCGGCCCCAGCGCCATGAAGGTGCCGCGCGGCAGATCGCGAATCGCCTCCGCCTGCCGCCGTTCCATGCCGAGCAGATCGGCGGCGCGGGCCATGTCGATGTCGAGGAAGGTGCGGCCCATCAGGAAGTTCGACGCCTCCGCCGCGACGTTCTTCGCCAGCTTGGCCAGCCGCTGCGTCGCGATCACGCCGGCAAGGCCACGCTTGCGCCCGCGGCACATCAGGTTGGTCATCGCCGACAGCGAGGCGCGACGCACCTCCTCTGCCACCTCGCCGCCGGTGGTGGGGGCGAACAGCTGCGCCTCGTCCACCACCACCAGCGCGGGGTACCAGTGTTCGCGCGGCGCATCGAACAGCGCCATCAGGAACGCGGCGGCGCAGCGCATCTGCCCCTCCGCCTCCAGCCCTTCGAGGCTGAGGACGACGGAGGCGCGGTGTTCGCGGATGCGGGTGGCGAATCGGGCGACCTCGGGGATCGAATAATCCGCCGCCTCGATCACGACATGGCCGTAGGCCGGGCCGAGCGTGACGAAATCACCCTCCGGATCGACGATCACCTGTTGCACCTGCCCGGCCGATTTCTCCAGCAGGCGGCGCAGCAGATGCGACTTTCCCGACCCCGAATTGCCCTGCACCAGCAGGCGGGTCGCGAGCAGTTCCTCCAGGTCCATACCGACCGCGCCGCCGCGGTCGTCCAACCCCATATCCACGCTGACTGTCATGATCGCGCCCGTTTGGCCCAAGGGCGGCATTGGCGAAAGCCCCTATCGGGCGCTAAGGGCGGTGTAACCATTCCAAGAGGCACCGATGGCAGGCCATTCCAAGTTCAAGAACATCATGCACCGCAAGGGTGCGCAGGATAAGAAGCGCAGCTCGCTGTTCTCCAAGCTGTCGCGAGAGATCACGGTGGCCGCGAAGATGGGGTTGCCCGATCCCGATATGAACCCGCGCCTGCGCGCGGCGGTGGCGGCGGCCAAGGCGGCGTCGCTGCCCAAGGACAATATCCAGCGCTCGATCGACAAGGCCAGCCGCGGCGATGCCGAGAATTACGAGGAAATCCGGTACGAGGGTTTCGGCCCCGGCGGCGTGTCGCTCATCATCGAGGCGCTGACCGACAACCGCAACCGCACCGCCACCAACGTGCGGACGGCGGTGGCGAAGAACGGCGGCAACCTGGGCGCCAGCGGTTCGGTCAGCCATGCGTTCGATCGCATGGGCCTCATCAGCTACCCGGCCAGTGCCGGCGATGCCGAGAAGGTATTCGAAGCAGCGCTGGAAGCGGGGGCTGAGGACGTGTCTTCGTCCGAGGACGGCCATGAAATCTGGACCGCGCAGGGCGATCTGCACGAAGTCGCCAAGGCGCTGGAGCCGGTGCTGGGCGAAGCGGAGGGCGCGAAGCTGGCCTGGCGCCCGCAGACGATGGTCGATGTGAACGAGGACGAAGCCGCGACGCTGTTCAAGCTGATCGACGTGCTCGACGACGACGACGACGTGCAGACCGTCTGGGGCAATTACGAGGTGTCCGACGAAGTCATGGAGAAACTGGGCTGATTATCCTCGGCCTCGATCCCGGTCTCGGCACCACCGGCTGGGGCGTCATCCGGGCGGACGGCAACCGGTTGAGCCATGTCGCCAACGGCCAGATCAGGACCGAGCCGTCGATGCCGCTGCCGCGTCGCCTGTCCAACCTGTTCGCGGCGCTGGGCGAGGTGATCCGCACCGAACGGCCGGACAGCGCGGCGGTGGAAGAGGTGCTGGGCAACACCAATGCGCAGTCGACGCTGAAGTTGGGGCAGGCGCGCGGCGTCGTGCTGCTGGCCGGGGCGACGGCGGGGCTGCACATCGGCGAATACCATCCCAGCACGGTGAAGAAGGCGGTGGTCGGCACCGGCGGCGCGGAGAAAAGGCAGATTCAGGCGATGATGGCGGTGCTGTTACCCGGCGCGAAGCTGGCCGGGCCCGATGCGGCGGATGCGCTGGCGGTGGCGATCACCCACGCGCATCATCTGGCGAGCGCCGAGGGCATGGCCCGCCGTGCGAGAATCACCGCATGATCGCGCATCTGAAGGGGCGGCTCGATTCGACCGGCATCGACCACGCGGTGATCGATGTCGGCGGTGTCGGCTATCTGGTCGGCGCGTCGGCGCGCACCCTGTCGGCGATCGGGCCGGTGGGGGAGGCGGCGACGCTGTTCACCGAGATGCTGGTGGGGGAGGATTTCATCCGCCTCGTCGGCTTCGCCAGCGCCAGCGAACGGGACTGGTTCCGGCTGCTCACCGCGGTGCAGGGGGTGGGGTCGCGGGTGGCACTGGCGATCCTGTCGGCACTGGAGCCGAACGACCTTGCCCGCGCGATCGCATCGCAGGACAAGGCGATGGTCGCGCGCGCCAACGGCGTCGGCCCCAAGCTGGCCGAACGCATCGTGCGTGAGTTGAAGGACAAGGTCGGTGCGGTGCCGCTCGGCCCCGGTGCCACCGCGCAGGTGTTGCCGGTCGGCGCATCGGCGGATGCGGTGTCGGCGCTGCTCAATCTCGGCTTCCGCCCGGCCGAGGCCGCTGCGGCGGTCGCGGCGGCGGAGGAGGAACTGGGCGACGCCGCCAGCCTCGACGCCCTCGTCCGGCTGGCCCTGCGCAAGGCGTCACGCTAGCGTCATGCCCGCATGGGAGGGCTTGGGGGCATGACGACGATCGCGGTGTACAGCCTGAAGGGCGGGGTGGGGAAGACGACGCTGGCGGTGAACCTCGCCTGGGCGGCGGCGACGCTGTCGTCGCGGCGGACGTTGCTGTGGGATCTGGATGCGCAGGCGGCGTCGAGCTGGCTGCTTGGCGCCGATGGCCCCGGCAAATGGCCGGCGAGCGCGGCGATCACGGGCGATGTCGATCCCGCCACGCTGATCCGCGCGACCGCGGTGGAGCGATTGTCCTTGCTGCCCGCCGATGCCTCGCTGCGTCACCTCGACCGGCTGTTCCACGATCTCGACAAGAAGAAGCGGCTTGCCAAGCTCGCCACCGCGCTGGCGTCGGATTACGACCGGATCGTCGTCGATTGTCCGCCTGGGCTGACCGATACATCCGATCAGGTGCTGCGCGCCGCCGATCTGGTGGTGGTGCCGGTGATTCCCGCGCCGCTCTCCACCCGCGCCTTCGATGCGGTGGCGGCGCATGTGTCGGCCCGCAAGGGCACGGGCACGCCGTTGCTGCCCGTCTTCACGATGGTCGACCGCCGCCGCGCGTTGCATCGCGCCGCGCTGGAGGCACAACCCGACTGGCCGGTGATCCCGATGGCCAGTGCGATCGAATCGATGACGGAACGTCGTGCCCCGGTCGGTACCTACGCCCCGCGCACGCCGGCGGCGGCGGCGATCGGGGCGTTGTGGCGGGCGGTGGAGAAGGCGGTGGCGCGGCAGGGCTGATCGTTGGACGAACGTACGATCAGGCGTCTGCGATCGGGGGCAGGGCATGACCCTCCAGCTTAAAACCCATAGGTATGTCATCCTCGGTCGTTCCATCGGGTAGCCGTACCCGACCGGCCAGCCGCCCCTCCCTGACGAAGCCGAGGCGTTCGTACAGCCGCAGGGCACCGGCATTGCCCGACCGTGCCGTCAGTTCTACCCGCGCAATGGCCGGGGTCATCAATGCCGCCGTGTCAAACAAGGCGGCGAACAGGACCGACCCCACGCCCTGTCCCTGCATCTGCGGATGAACGGCGATGGTAAGATCGCCCAGCACATGATCGAACTGGCGTGGCCCAGGGCGCGCGGCGTGGATTTCGCCGACAAGACGATCGTCCCGGAAGGCACCAAGCGACACGCCGCCGCGGCAGGCGCGTTCCATGAAACTCCTAACATGGGTCATCGTGATCTCGTCGGCAGCGCGAGCCAGACCCGACCCCCTGATCGATGCCGCCGCCCGGTACAGGTCGAGGACGATCGATGCGTGTGCGGGAGTGAGGGGGTGAATGCGGCATCCGGTCATGGGGTCCTTTTGGCACAACGACCGGGTTCGGCAATGCGACGCGGTCGATATTCGTGGCGCGGCCCACTCCGATCCAATGCACTGCCTTTATCGGCTCTCGACTTGTCCGCCCCCGACCCGCTACGGAACGAAGCGTGACCGACGACCGCCTGCTGACCGCCGCCCGCCGCCCCGAGGATGTCGATGCCGCGCTGCGTCCCAAGACGCTCGACGATTTCGTCGGGCAGAAGGCGGCGCGCGAGAATCTGCGCATCTTCATCCAGGCGGCGCGCGCGAGGGGCGATGCGCTGGACCATGTGCTGTTCTTCGGACCGCCCGGTTTGGGCAAGACCACGCTGGCGCAGATCATCGCGCGGGAAATGGGTGTGGGGTTCCGCGCCACTTCCGGTCCGGTCATCGCCAAATCGGGCGATCTGGCCGCGCTGCTGACCAATCTGGAGGACGGCGACGTCCTGTTCATCGACGAAATCCACCGCCTGCAACCGGCGGTCGAGGAAGTGTTGTACCCCGCGATGGAGGATCGCGCGCTCGACCTGATGATCGGCGAGGGACCATCGGCGCGCAGCGTGCGGATCGACTTGCCGCGCTTCACGCTGGTCGGCGCGACGACGCGGCAGGGTCTGTTGACGACGCCGCTCCGTGATCGCTTCGGCATCCCGGTCCGGCTGCAATTCTATACGGTCGAGGAACTGACCCGCGTCGTGACGCGGGCCGCCGGCCTGCTCGGCCTTGCGATCGCGCCCGATGGCGCGACCGAGGTGGCGCGGCGTGCGCGGGGGACGCCGCGGATCGCCGGGCGGCTGTTGCGCCGGGTACGCGACTTCGCCGACGTGGCGGGCGATGCCGTGGTCGACGCCCGCAGCGCGGATTCCGCCCTGACCCGGCTGGAGGTCGATGCGCTGGGGCTCGATGCGATGGACCGCCGCTACCTGACGATGATCGCCGACATCTATCGCGGTGGACCGGTCGGGGTGGAGACGCTGGCCGCCGGCCTGTCCGAACCGCGCGACACGATCGAGGAAGTGATCGAGCCGTATCTGATCCAGCTGGGCCTCGTCGCACGAACGGCGCGGGGCCGTATCCTCAACGCCGGCGGCTGGAAGCATCTGGGACTAAATCCGCCCGCCGGATCGGAGGCGGGATTGTTCGATTGACGCCACCGATTGGCGAGTTGGCGAAAACGGTTTTATTATAGACCCGATCCTGTCCAATTATACTGGATCATCGCGGCCAAAGCGGTCGGGATGCGCCCTAAAAGGCTTTTCATGATACGATTGGCGTCGTCGGCCCGGTCGTGATCGAAAGGGCTTTAGAGCGATGAACAACGAAATCCCGTCCCGCCTGGCATTCATGAATTTCGATTCCGGGCAGCGCGGTGTCCTGGCGGGCCTTCGTGAACCGATCGAGCGGCTGATCGGCGGGGCGCTGGACCGGTTCTATGGCAAGGTGCGCGCGACGCCGGAAACCGCGAAGTTCTTCCGCGACGATGCCCAGATGACGAATGCCAAATCGGCGCAGGCACGGCATTGGTCGCGGATCGCCAGCGGCGAATTCGATGGCCAGTTTCATGAAAGCACGCGCAGGATCGGTTCGGTCCATGCCCGTATCGGGTTGGAGCCGCGCTGGTACATCGGCGCCTATGCCCTGGTGCTGGAGGAACTGCTTCTGGGCATCGGCCGGCATTATTCGCCGTGGCGGCGTGCCATGGGGCTGTTTCGCGGGCCATCGCAGGCGGAGGCGAGCGTCGCGGTGCTGAAGGCGGCGTTGCTCGATATGGAATTGTCAGTGTCGATCTATTTCGAGCAGTCGCAGGTCGATCGCGACCGTGCCGTCACCACCATGGAACAGGCACTGGAGCGGCTGGCCGGCGGCGATCTGGCGACCGACGTGACGGGTTTGCCGCCCGCCTTCACCTCGTTGCAGGCCAGCTACAATCACGCCCTGGCGCGGCTGCGTGACCTGATCGGGTCGGTATCGGAAAGCGCGACCGCGATCCGCACCGGCTCGGGCGAGATCGCGCAGGCGTCCGAAGACCTGGCGCGGCGGACCGAGAGCAATGCCGCCTCGCTGGAGGAGACCGCCGCGTCGGTCACGCAGATGGACGGCCGCCTGCGTGCCTCGGCGGTGGCGGCGACGCGGACGGTGGAGCGCGCCGATCAGGCGATTGCCACGGTCGGTGGCGGCCGTGCGGTGGCGGACGAGGCGGTACAGGCGATGGGCCGGGTGTCGGACAGCGCCAAGGGCATCGACTCGGTGATCGAGGGTCTCGACAAGATCGCGTTCCAGACGCGGGTGCTGGCGATGAACGCCGCAGTCGAAGCCGGCCGGGCGGGGGATGCCGGGCGTGGCTTCGCGGTTGTCGCCGATCTGGTGTCGGCGCTGGCGATGCGCGCCGAAGAGGAAGCCAAGCGGGCCCGCGACCAGTTGACGGTGACACAGACCGATATCGTCACCGCCGTTGAGGCCGTCACCAAGGTCGACGGCGCACTCGCCAATATCTCGGGCGACGTGACGCAGGTCCACGAACTGCTGGCGACGATGGCGGCCGACAATCAGGCGCAGTCGGCCGCGATCACCCAGATTTCGGCGGCGATCGGGATGATGGACCAATCGACCCAGCAGAACGCCGCGATGGTGGAACAGACCTCCGCCGCCGCGCGCAACCTCGTCGGCGAGGTCGGGCATCTCGCCGATCAGGCCAGCCGCTTCTCGTTGCAGGCCGGCAGCAACCGGCCATCGCTGGCGGCCCAGTTCGAGGGGCCGGTGCGGCCGCTGCCCGCCGCTGCGGTGCCGGCACTGGTGCGTCAGCCGGCCGGGACCGGGGGCGACCGGACGTCTTTCTGACCCGCCGCTCACCCGCCCCGATCGATCGGGGCGGGAAGTGTCGACGGCAGCTACCGTGGCGTGACGAAATGGGCTAGCGTGGCGCCATGCCCGCTACGGCCGCCGCCTCCGCCCGTGAAATCCTCGTCCGCCTTCACGATGTGATGGCGGCCCGTACCCCCGCCCAGGCCAAGCTGAATGCCGTCGTCGGCATCATCGGCGAAGCGACCGACAGCGAGGTATGTTCGATCTACCTGCTGCGCGAAGGCGTGCTGGAACTGTTCGCGACACGCGGACTGGCCGAAGAGGCGGTCCACGTCACCAAGCTGGCGCTGGGTGAAGGGCTGGTCGGCATGATCGCCGCGCAGGGCGAGGTGCTGAACCTCGACGAGGCGGCCAGCCACCCCGATTTCCGCTACATGCCCGAAACCGGCGAGGAACGGTTTCACAGCTTCGCGGGCGTGCCGATCATCCGCCGCGAGCGGGTGGTGGGCGTGCTGGCGGTGCAACATGCCGAACAGCGCCGCTATGCCGATATCGAGATCGAGGCGCTGCAGACGGTCGCGATGGTGCTGTCCGAACTGATCGCCAATGCCGGGCTGATCGACGAGGCGGGGGCAGGACGCGACCGTATCCAGTCGACCGCCTCGATCCATATTCCGGGGCAGAAGCTGGTCGAGGGGATGGCATCGGGCTGTGCCGTGTTCCACCAGCCGCGTATCGTCGTCGAACATACCGTGGCCGAGGATACCGATGCGGAGCGGCACCGCGTCTATGCCGCGTTCGACAAGATGCGCGAACAGATCGACCGCATAGCGCGCGAGGCGGAATTCGGCGTCGGCGGCGAGCATCTGGAGGTGATCGAGACCTACAAGATGTTCGCCTATGACGAGGGTTGGGCGCGCCGGATCAACGAGGCGATCGACAGCGGCCTGACCGCGGAGGCCGCGATCGAACGCGTGCAGCAGCGCACCCGCCAGCGGATGCGCCAGATCGACGATCCGCTGCTCGCCGACCGGATGCACGATCTGGAGGATCTGTCCAACCGGCTGCTCCGCATCGTATCCGGCCAGATGGGCACCGCCGCGCAACTGGGC
Organism: Sphingomonas sp. CFBP 8760; assembly: GCF_014841615.1. Lineage (GTDB taxonomy): Bacteria > Pseudomonadota > Alphaproteobacteria > Sphingomonadales > Sphingomonadaceae > Sphingomonas. The sequence continues at coordinate 317,421 of NZ_JACYUG010000003.1, forward strand.
CTGCGACAGGACACGATCCTGATCGCGCGCAATCTGGGCCCGGCGGAGCTGCTGGAATATGATCGCCGCCGGTTGAAGGGCGTGATCCTGGAAGAGGGATCGCTGACCGCGCACGTCATCATCGTCGCGCGGGCGATGGGGGTGCCGGTGCTGGGCCGGGTGCGCGGCGTCCGCCGGCTGATCGCGGAAGGTGACCTGCTGCTGCTCGACGTGACCGGCGGCAACGTCTTCGTCCGCCCGTCGCCGGCGATGGAGGAGGCGTTCGGCGCCAAGCTGGATGTCCGGCAGAAGCGGAAGGCGGCCTTTGCGGCGATCCGCGATCTGCCGCCGGAAACGAAGGATGGCCACCGTGTCACGCTGATGGTGAATGCCGGGCTGCGCGACGATGTCGCCGCGCTCGACCTGACCGGCGCGGACGGCATCGGGCTGTTCCGCACCGAATTCCAGTTCCTCGTCTCCGCCACGCTGCCACAGCGCGAACGCCAGCAGCGTCTGTACCGCGAGGTGATGGAGGCGGCAGGGGAGCGGCCGGTGGTGTTCCGCACCGTCGATATCGGCGGTGACAAGGCGCTGCCCTACCTGACCGTCGAATCGGAAGGGGAAGAAAATCCGGCGATGGGCTGGCGCGCGTTGCGGCTGGCGCTGGAACGCAGCGGCCTGATGAAGGCGCAGGCGCGCGCGCTGCTGGAGGCTGCCGCCGGGCGCACGCTGCATGTGATGTTCCCGATGGTGTCGGAAGCATGGGAGTTCGACGAGGCGCGTGCCCTGTTCGAGGCGCAACGGGCGTGGCTGGCCGGGCGCGGCAAGCGCGTGGCGCAGGAGGTGCGCTATGGCGCGATGCTGGAGGTGCCGGCCCTGGCCGAACAGCTCGACCTGCTGCTGCCCAACATCGATTTCCTGTCGATCGGCACCAACGACCTGACCCAGTTCCTGTTCGCCGCCGATCGCGGCAACCCCAAGCTGGCCGACCGGTACGACTGGCTGTCGTCGTCCATCCTCCGCTTTCTGCGGCGGGTGGTGGCGCCGGCGCGCGCGGCGAACGTGCGGGTCGGGGTGTGCGGCGAAATGGGCGGGCGGCCGCTGGAGGCGATGGCGCTGATCGGCATCGGCATCGACCGGTTGTCGATCACCCCCGCCGCGGTCGGGCCGGTCAAGGCGATGATCCGCTCGCTCGACCGCCCGGCGCTGATGGCCTACATGACCGACCTGCTGGCGCATCCGCCGCGTGACATGCGCGGTGCGTTGACGGCATGGGCGGCGGAACACGATATCGATCTGGCGTAGCCGGAGGACGACCGGGCGCACCGCCGCGTTGACAGCGCGGGGGCGCTCTGAAACATGACAATCGCGTGGCCGGCGGTGCCGGTACGTAGCGGAGTGACTGCATGAACGATGTCGAGCCCGGCGACACGCCCGCGACCGAACGGGTCGGCGACCGTCTGCGCCGGGCGCGTGAGGCGCAAAATCTGTCCCTGGCCGAGATCGGACAGCGGACGCGCATCCCGCTCCGCCATCTGGAGGCGATCGAGGCGACCGACTTCGCCGCGCTGCCTTCGCCGACCTATGCGGTCGGGTTCGCGCGTGCGCATGCCCGCGCGGTCGGGATCGACGATGTCGAGGTGGCGCAGGACGTGCGTCGGGCGCTCGCCACGTTGCCGCGCGCACCCCAATATGCGCCCTACGAAACCGCCGATCCCGATCGGGTGCCGGGTCGCGGGCTGGCCGCGGTGGGCATCGGGCTGGCGCTCGCCATCCTGATCCTGGCGGGACTATGGTATGCGACCGACCTGTTCCGGCCGGGGCCGGGCAGCAGCGAGGGTACGATGGTCGCCGCCCCCGTCGCCGTGCCCACCGCACCGTTGCCCGCCCCGGTGGTGACGCCGTCGGTGCAGCAGGTGCGGTTGGCGGCGGGCGATAACGAGGTGTGGCTGCGCGTGTACGACGCTGCCGACAAGACGCTGTATCTCGGCACGATGAAGCCGGGCGAAGGGTTCGACGTGCCACCGGATGCCGATGGTCCGAGGATCAACGTCGGCCGGCCCGATCAGTTACGGATCACGCTGAACGGCACCGCACTGCCCCCGCTGGGCGATGGATCGCGCCCGATCAAGGACGTGAAGGTGGATGCCGCGTCGCTGGCGGCGCGATCGGGCGGGGCGGCGGCTCCGGTCGCTGCGGCCACACCCGCGCCCGGTAACCCCGCGGGTGCGGGCACACCGGGCAATCCGGCACCTTCCCAGCCGCTGACGGACGATCGTTGATGACCATGCGTACCCCCTTCCTGATTGCCGCCACGGCGTTGCTGGCCCTCCCCACGATGGCCGGCGCGCAGGCCAATGTCGAAGGCCGGGTCGGTCGCCTCGAAAGCGAGATGCGCGCGGTGCAGCGCAAGGTGTTCCCCGGCGGCAACGGTCAGCTGCTCCAGCCCGAAGTGACCGCGCCGGTGGTCCCGACTGAAGTACCCGGCAGCCCGTCGTCCAGCGTGGTGATCGATCTGTCCGCGCGGGTCACCGCGCTGGAGCAGCAGATGGCCAGCCTGACCGGGCAGGGGGAACAGAACGGCTATCAGTTGCGCCAGTTGCGGGAGGAATTCGAGGCCTATCGACGGGCGACCGATGCCAGACTGGTCGCACCCCCCGCCACGGGGCCGGCGCCCGCCCCCGCCATGGGTGGCGATGACGAGCCGGCACCGATCGCGGCGACGCCGCCGTCGAAGCCGCTGACGGGGGCCCGCCCCACACCTGCCGCGAAACCTGCCGTCGAACCCGACCGCGCGGCCCGTGTCGCCGCCGTGGCGAAGCCGACCGGGGGCGAGCCGGTGGAGGACGCCTATCTTTACGGCTATCGCCTGTGGGAGGCGAAGCTGTATCCCGAAGCGCAGGCCCAGTTGAAGAAGACCGTCACCGATTTCCCCAAGAGCCGCCGCGCCAGCTTCGCCCAGAACCTGCTCGGTCGTGCCTATCTGGACGATGGCAAACCCAGCCTCGCGTCGATGGCTTTCTACGAGAACTACAAGAAGATGCCCGATGGCGAGCGCGCGCCTGACAGCCTGCTCTATCTGGGACAGGCGCTGGTCAAGCTCGACAAGCCGGCGGATGCCTGCAAGGTCTATGACGAACTGAGCGACGTCTATGCCGGCAAGCTGTCGGCGACGATGCTGGCCGACATCAAGCGCGGCCGGGCGACGGCGAAATGCAAGTGAGCCGCGGATAACCATTCGCTCCAGTCACCCCGGCGGCCCGGAATGAAGCGGGGCGACACCGTGCCGGACCCCGTCGCCCGGTTCCACCGCGACCTGATCGCCGCCGCCGGGCGCTCCGTCGCGGACGACGAGTCGGTGGCGATCGCGGTTTCCGGCGGGCCGGACAGCATGGCGATGCTCGCCCTTGCGGCGGCGGCGTTGCCGGGACGGGTGATCGCGGCCACCTTCGATCATGGCCTGCGTGGCGACTCCGCGGCAGAGGCGGCGATGGTGGCGGGCTGGTGCGTGGATCGGGGCATTCCCCATGCGACGCTCCATCCGTCCACGCCGCTGCCGCGCGCCAATATCCAGGCCGCGGCGAGGACGGCGCGTTACGCGGCGCTGGCGGATTGGGCGGGTGGCCATGATGCCCGGTTGCTTGCCACCGCGCATCATGCCGACGATCAGGCCGAAACCTTTCTGATGCGCGCCAATCGCGGCAGCGGTCCGGCGGGGCTGGCGGGTATCAGGCGGCGGCGGACGCTGGCGCCGGGTCTGGATCTGGTGCGGCCGTTACTGGGGTGGCGGCGCCACGATCTCGCCGCCATCGCCGCGACGGTACCGAGCGTCGACGATCCGTCCAACCGCAATATCCGGTTCGCGCGGGCGCGGTGGCGGGGCTGGCTGGGCCAGCAATCGCTGATCGATCCGGCGCAACTGGCGCGATCGGCCGCGCATGTCGCGGCGGTGCAGGACGATCTCGACGCCTTGCGCGATTGGGCATGGCGGGAACGGCGGCAGCCGGGCGAAGCGATGGCGGTCGATATGGCGGGATTGCCCCGTACCCTGTGCCGGTTGCTCGCGCGCACCGCGATCCACCGGGTCCGCATCGATCACGGCATTGTCGCCCCGGCCTTCACGGACTCGACCCCGATCGAGGCGCTGCTCGACGCGCTGGCGGTGGGGCGGGGGGCGACTCAGGGAGGGGTGATGGCCACCACGCGCGGCTCCGTCTGGCATTTTATCCCGGCTCCGCCGCGTCGCACGGCCTGATCGTCGCAGATCGGGTGCGATCGCGACGTTTTGTTCCATTGCCATTAACCTGTGCGAGCCTATCTTGCAGGGTGAAAGGTGACCCCGTGCCCATGAACGATAACGACAAGCAGCCTGGCCCTGAGAACAACGGGGGCAACCCCTGGATGAAGAGCCTGCTGATCTGGGTGGGAATCCTGCTCGGACTGGCGCTGTTCGTGACGATGGTCGACGGGCGCACCGCCACCGCGGGTGGCAACCAGATCGCCTATTCCACCTTCCTCGACAAGATCGACGAAGGCACGGTCCGCGACGTCAACATCAGCCGCGACATCATCACCGGCACGACCACCGCCGGCGAGAAGTTCCGCGCCTATCCGCTGCAGGACGCGACGCTCGTCCAGAAGCTGCGCGAAAAGGGCGTGACGATCACCGCCAAGCCGGAGGATGGTCCATCGATCTGGATGGTGCTGCTGTATCAGTCGCTGCCGTTCCTGCTCTTCCTGGGTATCGCCTTCTTCGTGCTTCGTCAGATGCAGAAGGGTGGCGGCGCCAACGGGGCGATGGGCTTCGGCAAGAGCCGGGCGAAGATCCTCACCCAGAAGGAAGGCAAGGTCACCTTTGACGACGTTGCCGGCATCGACGAGGCGCGTGAGGAACTGGTCGAGATCGTCGACTTCCTGAAGGACCCGAGCAAGTTCGCTCGTCTGGGCGGCAAGATCCCCAAGGGTGCGCTGCTGGTCGGGTCGCCCGGCACCGGCAAGACGCTGCTCGCCCGCGCCATCGCGGGGGAGGCGGGTGTGCCATTCTTCACCATCTCGGGTTCGGACTTCGTGGAGATGTTCGTCGGCGTCGGCGCGAGCCGCGTCCGCGACATGTTCGAACAGGCCAAGAAGTCGGCGCCCTGCATCGTCTTCATCGACGAGATCGACGCGGTCGGTCGTCATCGTGGGGCCGGTCTCGGCAACGGCAATGACGAACGCGAGCAGACGCTGAACCAGTTGCTGGTCGAGATGGACGGTTTCGAGGCGAATGAGGGGATCATCATCGTCGCGGCGACCAACCGTCCCGATGTGCTTGATCCCGCGCTGCTGCGGCCGGGCCGCTTCGATCGTCAGGTCGTCGTGCCCCGCCCGGATATCGAGGGCCGGATCAAGATCCTCGAAGTCCATATGAAGAAGGTGCCGCTGGCCCCCGACGTTGACGCCCGCACGATCGCGCGCGGCACGCCCGGTTTCTCGGGTGCCGATCTAGCCAACCTCGTCAACGAGGCGGCGCTGACGGGTGCCCGCAAGGGCAAGCGGCTGGTGGCGATGGCCGAGTTCGAGGAAGCCAAGGACAAGGTCATGATGGGCGCCGAGCGGCGTTCGATGGTGATGACCGAGGACGAGAAGCGGATGACCGCCTATCACGAGGCGGGCCATGCCATCGTCTCGATCCATGAGCCGGCATCGGACCCGATCCACAAGGCGACGATCATCCCGCGCGGTCGTGCGCTGGGCATGGTGATGCGCCTGCCGGAACGGGACAGCTACAGCTATCATCGCGACAAGATGTACGCGAACCTTGCGGTATCGATGGGTGGCCGCGTCGCCGAGGAAGTGATCTTCGGTTACGACAAGGTGTCGTCGGGCGCGTCAGGCGACATCCAATACGCGACCGGACTGGCGCGCGACATGGTCACCAAATGGGGCATGTCGGACAAGGTCGGCCCGGTGGAATACGCCCAGCCGGAAGGCGAGAGCTTCCTGGGCTATTCCTCGTCGCAGCCGGTGCGGATGTCGAATTCGACCGCGCAGCTGATCGATGACGAGATCAAGGCGATCGTCGAGGGTGGCCTGACCAAGGCGAAGCAGGTGCTGACCGAACATATCGACCAGTTGCATCTGCTGGCCGGTGCGCTGCTCGAATACGAAACGCTGTCGGGTGACGAGATCAAGCGCCTGATCGCGGGTGAGGAGATCGGACGGGTCAATCAGGGGCCGAAGACCCCGTCGGTACCAGCCGCCGGTACGTCGATCCCCAAGACGCGGCGGCCATCGGGGCCGTTCGGCAATCCCAGCCCGCTGGGTGCCTGACGAACGCGATGCGGCGTTAAGCCACCGCTCAGCCTGACATCGTCATGGGCCGGTCTTCCCTTTCCGGAAGGCCGGCCCATGATGCGTTTGTACCCGATCCTCGCCGTCGCCACGCTGGTCGTCGCCGCACCGGCGAATGCCGCGATGACGGTCCACCAGTTCCTGACCCGCGCCAATGATCTGCGTGCGCAGGGTTTCGCCGCGATGCTGTCGCCTGATTTCGCAGTGTTGAAGGAGGAGGCCCGGCAGGCCAAGTCCCAGCTGAAGGCCGAGAATGCCCGTCGCGTGGCCGCGCGCAAACCACCGATCGCCTGCGTGCCCGATGGTGAGTCGATGGGGATCGAGGAGATGCTCGACGGATTGCAGGCCTTGCCCGCCGCCTATCACAAGCGGCCCCTGAAAGACGGTTACGCCCGGGTAGTCGCGCAACGCTTCCCCTGCCAATGATCTCGGTCGCTTGGCCAGCGTGACCCTCAGCTGGCGTGGTCGTCGCCCATCACGTCGGCGATCGCCAGCAGCACTTCCGGTTTCATCTGCACGCCGAGATGGCTGCTGCGGACCTCGATCGCGCGGCAGGCGGCATCGTGACAGATGCTGCCTGCGACCAAGCCGTCGCTACGGCTCCAGATCGCGGTGGCGGGGACGGGCAGGGCGCCCGCGATCCGGGCCGAGCGGGCGAGGACGGCGGGATCGTCGAGCCGCTCGCCGGTGACCCATTCGAACGCGCGCCACACATTGGTCGCCCGGCCGCTGCCCGCAAAGGGCGAGCTGACCGTGATGACCTCCCGCACCAGATCGGGTCGTTGATGGGCCACCAGTCGCGCCATGATCCCGCCCAGGCTGACGCCGATCAGCGTCACCGGTCCCGCCGCCGCCGCCAGGGCGGCGACGCGGGCGATCAGCGCCTCGCCCTCCGCGCCCACCGTCTTCGCGCCGAGATTGCGGCCCAGTCCCCAACCTTCCGCGCGGTAGCCGAGCCGGGTCAGGAACCGTCGCATCACCGCGTTCGACCGGTCGCTGTTGAACAGCCCCGGCAGCAACAGCACCGGTCGGCCATCGCCGCGCGGTGCCGCCGCCAGTGCCGCCCGATGCCGCCACCATGTTGCGGCCATCCACGCCGCCCGCGGCACCTCCGCCGCCCACAGCGCCTTGGAGGGGGCGGTCACAGCCATTGCATGACCGTTGCCGGAAACGGCGTCCATCGTCCCATCCTTACCCCGGCGGCCCGCAAGGCGGCGCCGGTCCATGCGTTGCAGGTCGTGATCGCGGTGTAGCGGCCACGTCCCTCATAAAATGCATCATAGCCATAATAGCCGTGGCGATGCACGCCGCCCGGCGCGATGCTGGCGGCGATGAAGGCGGCAAGCCGGCGATACTCCACCGGTCGCAACACCACCGCCCTGACCCGATCCCCGGTCGCGGGGCGGGGCAGGTGATCGACATGCACCAGCGTCCGGTCGCTGCCGATCGCGGCGTGCAGGATCGTTGGCGCCCGCACATCGGCCCAGGTCGGCGTTCCGAGATAGAAGCCACGCTCGCCCCAGCCGAACGACAGGTGGTCATGGGCACCGTAGCGCGGATCGGCGAGGTGGTCGTCGCGCGCCAATGGCCGCCAGTCGATCCCGGCCGCCCGTTTGGGCACGATGATGCCGGTATGGATGCCGTTGCTCTCGACGAAGATCGTCAAGCCATGCGCGGGGCGCGCCTGCCAACCCGGCGCCGCCACCGCGCCACCGATCGCCCCTGCCACCAGATAGGTCGCGAACAGCGAAGCGAATGTCGCCGCCACCCACGCCACCAGACGGATCAGCACGAACAGGTTTCCTTTGATACCATCCATGATAGGATAACCGCATGGCAGAATATACGCACGTGATTGCTACTCCTCCCGAGGGCGTGGCGGCGGACTGGACGATCGACCAGCATTGGGACCGGTATTCGGCCGAGGACCATACGACGTGGGACACGCTGTTCGCGCGGCAGGCGAAGCTGCTGCCCGGTCGTGCCTCCGATGCCTGGCTGAAGGGGCTGGGCGTGCTGAAGCTCGATCGCCCCGGCATCCCCGATTTCCGCGCGCTCAGCGACCGGCTGATGGCACTCACCGGGTGGCAGGTGGTGGCGGTGCCCGGGCTGGTACCGGACGACGTGTTCTTCGATCACATGGCCAATCGCCGCTTCGTCGCAGGCAACTTCATCCGTCGCCCCGACCAGCTCGACTATCTGGAGGAACCGGACGTCTTCCATGACGTGTTCGGTCATGTGCCGATGCTGGCCGATCCGGTCTTCGCCGACTATCTCGCCGCCTATGGCCGGGGCGGGCAGCGCGCGCTGGGGCTGGGGGCGCTGAAATACCTCAGCCGGCTCTATTGGTACACGGTCGAGTTCGGGCTGGTGGCGGAGCCGGAGGGGTTGCGCATCTATGGTGCGGGCATCGTGTCCAGCTATTCGGAAAGCCGGTTCGCGCTGGACGATCCCAGCCCCGACCGGCTGATGCTCGATCTGGCCCGCGTCATGCGCACCGAATACCGGATCGACGACTTTCAGCAGAATTATTTCGTCATACCCAGCTTCGACGAACTGCTGCGCCTGACGGTCGAGACGGACTTTGCCCCCCTGTACGAGACGCTGAAGGCGCTGCCCGACATCCCCGTCGCGACGGTCGTGGAGGGGGATGTGGTGTTGAACCACGGCACGCAGGATTATGCGCGCCGGAGGGACGGATAAAGGCAAGGGGCGAACGGCGGCTGACGGAAAGTCACGCCGAAAGTCACGAAAGTCCCATCCTACACGGGGTAAATGCGCCGGGCCTGCGACCTGACGATGCGGGACGGCGGCGATGAGAAAGAGCGATTCCGGCTGATGTAGCAGGGCGGCGGCATGTAGGACATGGACGACGGCCGCAAGGAGTCGATCGCGGGCAAGGCAACCAGCGGCATGGATAATGCGATGAACCCGTTCGCGGCGTGACGGGGATGGCATCCTCCGCTCTCATCATGAGTGACGTTCCGCGGGGGGAAGAAAGGCGTTCGAATGGAATGGCTACTTTCGCCCAATTGTTGCCGTTCCCAACGCCCCGTGTGCGCCCGCTTGCGGACATAGCCGGTATCGCTCATTCGGTATTAACCGCTAGCACTCATAGCCAAACTTACGTCGAACAAGCCGGATGCGATTGTTGTGAAAGCAGGTCTACCCAAATTTTGTGTAGAATGGAAAGCAGGGGTCGAACATCTTAGACTCCCGGCACAGACGTCGTGGATAGGATCGACTTTCCTGACTGTATGGCTGCTCCTTTGGACTTGGGGCGGCATCAAGGTGGTAATTAGCCACCATCAGGATGCGATGGCGCCAGTTTGGCTTGTACTAGTGGTTCTTGTGTCGGCCGGAACGGCCGTTTTGGTTTTAGGTCAACTCGCTGGCGTCGACATTATTCGGGTACATGAGGGCGAAGTAGCGATCACAAGACGTGCTGGCCCGTTTGCCCGTACGTGGCGGTATAAGACCCATATGATCAACAATTTGCGGATCGATATGTCGCAATGGACCGGAGAGGACAATGATGGGGCCCAGTATTTCCCTTTGATGAAGCAGCAATGGGGATCCGTTCGCTTCGACCACAGTCGCGAGACGATCCATCTGGCACCCCATGTTGACGCGCTTGAAGCGCGACAAATTGCTGACTGGCTTCGGCGACGCTTACCCGTTTCGGCATCCCACTGATCGACATAATCGTCAGGCTGCCATCTAGACCCAGGCGCTGCCGAACGTCCGTTCTCCACCAAACCCAGTCGCTAGTCACCTGGAACTAAAGTAAGCTGCATTGTATGCTCTTTGGCGCAGGCGGGAGGCATGGATGGTTGGT
>NZ_JACYUG010000004.1 GCF_014841615.1 Sphingomonas sp. CFBP 8760
AACTACTTCAGCTCCTGCGGCTATGATCCGGACTGAATGGAATCCGCTCTAACGCTCGCAATGACGGGGAGGGGCTCACGCCATCATCGCTCGGGGCGGCCCCTTCTGCTTCCCCGGCGGAGGCCGGGGTCCAGTTGGGGGACGTTTGCCGTGACGTACTATGGCCTTCCCCAACTGGGCCCCGGCCTTCGCCGGGGAGGGGATATTGGCTGGATGATGCGGTCTTTTCCGGAGGTTTCGCCCGCGTCGGGGTGGTCTGCGGGATCAAACGGACAGGGTGACGGCGAAGCCGCCGTCGGACGGGTACGGCTGTTGCCGCCCCGCCGGCCGGTCCAGCCTGTTCGACCGATCTTTGGTCAGTCGAACAGGCTGGACACGCTCGTCTCGTCGGCGATGCGCTTGATCGCCTCGCCGAGCAGGGGGGCGATCGGCAGGTGGCGGATCTTGCCGGTGGAGGCGATGGTGTCGTGGTTGCCGATCGAATCGGTGATGACCAGTTCGCGCAACGCCGAGCCGTCTACCCGCGCCACCGCCCCGCCCGACAGCACGCCGTGCGTGACATAGGCGACCACGTCCTCCGCCCCCGCCTCGCGCAGGGCCGCCGCGGCGTTGCACAGCGTGCCCGCCGAATCGACGATATCGTCGATCAGGATGCAGAACCGGCCCTCGACCTCGCCGATGATGTTCATCACCTCGGATTCGCCCGCGCGCTCGCGGCGTTTGTCGACGATCGCGAGGGGGGCGTTGTCGAGCCGCTTGGCGAGCACGCGCGCGCGCACCACGCCGCCGACGTCCGGGCTCACCACCATCAGGTTCTTCGAGCGGAAACGCGCCAGGATATCCGCCGACATCACCGGCGCGGCATAGAGGTTGTCGGTGGGGATATCGAAGAAGCCCTGGATCTGCCCGGCGTGCAGATCGACCGACAACACCCGGTCCGCGCCCGCGACGGTGATGAGGTTGGCGACCAGCTTGGCGGAGATCGGCGTGCGCGGCCCCGGTTTCCGGTCCTGCCGGGCATAGCCCATATAGGGGACGACCGCGGTGATCCGCTTCGCCGACGCGCGCTTCAGCGCGTCGATGATGATGAGCAGTTCCATCAGATTGTCGTTGGCGGGATAGCCGGTCGACTGGAGCACGAACACGTCCTCGCCGCGCACGTTCTCCATGATCTCGACGAAGACCTCCTCGTCGGCGAAGCGACGGACATGCGCCTCGGTCAGCGGAATCTCGCAATAGGCGGCGATCGCGTTCGCCAGCGGCAGGTTCGAGTTTCCGGTGATGAGTTTCATGTGGTGGCCCCTTCGAGTGTCGCCTTTAGGGGGCATGGCCGGGAAGCGGAAGGGGGTGCCGGACCGCGCCGTTCAGGCGCCCGCCAGCGATACGACCGGGAAGAAGTCGCCTCGCGCGGAGGCGCGGAGGACGCAGAGGGGGTGAGCATGGCGCAACCAGCCATTCATACGACGTCTGTTCCGACAGGCGGGCCGAGTGGGCGTTCGATCGATGTGCGGCGAACGCCACACCTCCGCGTCCTCCGCGCCTCCGCGCGAACCAATTTTCTATTCCCGCGGTCGCACCCGCTGCCGATCCGTCCTAATGCGGGCGGATGATCGTGACCCGCTTCGCTCCCTCGCCCACCGGCCGGCTCCATGTCGGCAACATCCGCGCCGCGCTGCATAACTGGATGTGGGCGCGGCGGCATGGCGGGCGGTTCGTGCTGCGGATCGATGATACCGATGCCGACCGCAGCGAGGAACGCTTCGTCGAGGCGATCCGGGCCGATCTCGACTGGCTGGGCCTGACCCCGGACGTGCAGGTCCGCCAGTCCGAACGGTTCGCACTGTACCAGCGCCGCTTCGATGCGCTGGTCGCCGCCGGGCGGATCTATCCCGCCTATGAAAGCGCGCAGGAACTGGACCTGAAGCGCAAGATCCTGCTGGGGCGGGGATTGCCGCCGGTCTACGATCGCGCCGCGCTGGCGCTGACCGACGCGGATCGGGGGCGGCTGGCGGCGGAGGGGGTGCGCCCGCACTGGCGCTTCCGCCTCGATCACGACGCGCCGCTGGCATGGGACGACCTGATCCGGGGGCCGCAGTCGTTCGATCCCGCCACCATGAGCGATCCGGTGGTGCGCCGCGCGGACGGATCGTGGCTGTACATGCTGCCATCGGCGATCGACGATATCGATCTGGGCATCAGCCATGTCGTGCGTGGCGAGGACCATGTGTCGAACACCGCGTTGCAGCTCCAGATGTTCGCCGCGATGGACGCGGCGCCGCCCGCCTTCGCGCATACCGCGCTGCTGACCGGGGCGGAGGGGAAATTGTCGAAGCGGCTCGGCTCGCTGGGGGTCGATCATTTCCGCGAGGAGGGGATCGAGCCTGCCGCCGTCCGCTCGTTGCTGGCGCGGCTGGGCACCAGCGATGCCGTGGAGCCGGTGGTCGATCCGGCGCCGCTGATCGCGGGCCTCGATTTCGCCCGGTTCGGCCGCGCGCCCGCCCGCTTCGACGAGGTGGAACTGCAACAGGTCAACGCCCGCATCGTCCACCAGCTGGATCATGACGCGGTTGCCGACCGGCTGCCGGCCGGCATGGGCGCGGCGGAATGGCAGGCGGTGCGCCCCAATCTGTCGCGCGTGACGGAGGCGGCGGACTGGTGGCGGGTGATCGAGGGGCCGATCGATACGACGCCCGCCGAGGCGGATCGCGATTATCTGGCACAGGCGGCGCAGGTGGCGGCCACGCTGAACTGGTCGGCGGCCGATATCTGGTCGCGGCTGACCACCGCGCTGAAGGCGTCGAGCGGGCGGAGCGGCAAGGCGCTGTTCCTGCCGCTGCGCCGGGCGCTGACCGGGCTGGACCACGGCCCCGACATGGCGGCGCTGCTGCCGCTGATCGGGCGGGCGCGGACGCTGGCGCGGCTGGACCGCGCCGGCTGACCCGGCCTGCGCCGAAAGGGCTACCGGTCGCGTTCGAGCTTGGTGACCGCGCCGGTGCGGGGGTCGACATGGAATTCATACTGCACGCGCCCGCGCCGTGCCTCGCCTTCCCAATGGCCGTCGTCGGCCTCGATCTTGGTGACCTTGTAGCCCCGCTTGGCGAGGATGCCGCTGGCCCGTTCGGCACTGATCCAGCCGCGCCCGGGCCGATCCGCCAGGGCGGGGGTGGCGGTGACGACGATAGTGGCGGCGGCGGCGAGGGCGAGGCGACGCATGGTGATCCTTTCCGATGACGGTCCTGTCGGGTCAGGACGATCGCCTTCCGACATCGTTCCTGTCGCACCCTGATTACCCCGCTTGCGGTAGTAACGATATACTGTCACCTTCCGATCTGCGAACGGCCGACTCGCGTCCCACAGGAGACGATCAAGGAGACAGCACGTGTATGCAGATCGCTTTGCCGGCGGACGCCGGTTCAACCCCGCCGGGCTACTCGCGGCGGTGGGGATCAACGCCGGTGTGGTCGCCGCGCTGATGATCGCCGCGCCGCACGTCACGCGGACGTTCGACGATCCGCTGGAGATCACCAGCATCCCGATCGCGTCGCCGCCTCCGCCGCCGGAGCCCGAGCCGCAGCCGCGCACCGCCGCCGCCCGGCCCGACCGGATCGAGACGGTGCCGCCGGTGGTGCCCCGCCCCGCCGACGATGGCCCGATCGTGGTCGCCGATCCGCTGCCCACCTTGCCCGGCCCCACCGGCATCGCGACCGGGATGGGCGAGGGCACTGGCTTCGCGATCGATCCGCCCGCGCCGCCCGCACCCGTCATCGTCGCCCCCGGTCTCGACCCGCGCCATGCCGCCGATCTCCAGCCCGATTATCCCGCCGCCGAACGGCGGATGGGCAATCCGGGCAAGGTGACGGTGCGCGTCCTGATCGGTGCCGATGGCCGGGTGAAGGAGGTGGAGCCGGTATCCGCCACCAGCGACGCCTTTTTCCGGGCCACCCGCGATCAGGCGCTGCGCCGCTGGCGTTTCCGCCCCGGCACGCGCGACGGCGTGCCGCAGGCGGCATGGCGGACGATGAGCGTGACGTTCGTGATGCAGGACTGAGGCGGGAGGCACGGGTGATGCGGCCATCCGCCGATCCCGGCTTGCGGTGCCGGACGAAGCCGTGGACCATCGGTGCGATGGCGCGGCCCGGCTGGACCCGGGGTGGCGAAGGGAGGGGCGGCTATTCGATCCGTTCGCCTCTCCGGATAGCGACCGATGCGCGGCGATCCTGCCTGAACGGCGGCGAAACGGGCCGTTCCGGGATCGTTCAGCGCGAATCGTGCATTGACCCGGATAAGGTCGGCCATCCGTGCGACAGGCGCGGGCGGCGGATCGATGTTGGCGTGCAGGAGGTTCGTGATGAACGGATGGATGAAGAAGGCGACGCTGGGTCTGGTGCTGGGCGCCACGGCGTTGAGTGCGGCGGCCCCGGCGGATGCGCAGCGGTGGCGCGGTTATCGCGGCCACCGGGGTGGTGGCAACGGCGTGGCGACGGGCGCGCTGCTCGGCGGTATCCTGGGACTGGGCGTGGGTGCGGCGATCGCCTCGGGCAACCGCGACCGCTATTACGACCGGCGCGACTATTATTACGACGCGCCGCCGCCGCGCGTGGTCTATCGCGACCGTTATTATGCGCCGCCGCCCCCGCCGGTGGTGGTCCGCGAGCGCTATTACGAGGCGCCGGGTTATTACGGGCGCGGCTATGGCGACCGGGGTTATGGCTACGGTTACGGTTACTGACGACGATCGGCCGCGCAGGGAACGGCGCGGGGGCACGACCCCCGCGCCGTTTTTTGTGGCCGGGCGCGGGCGGCGGGGCTAAGCGGCGGACATGACCGACACGCCTCCCGATCGCCTCTCGATCAATGCCGACAGCCCCTATTTCGACCAGCCGCTGCTGGAGCGCGGCATCGGCATCCGCTTCAAGGGTGCCGAGCGCAAGGATGTCGAGGAATATTGCATCTCCGAGAGCTGGATCCGCGTCGCGCTGGGCAAGAAGGTCGACCGCAAGGGTCGCGCGCTGACGGTGAAGCTGAACGGCGAGGTCGAGGCATGGTTCGAACGCCCGGCGGCGGGTGGCGACACCGCGCCGGATGCCACGGACGATCAGCCCGCGGCGTGATCCCCGCGCCCCGCCACGCGGCGGGGCCGGGCGGCCTGCCCGGATGCCCGGCCAGGCGCCTGCCGGGACCATAGTGGCAGGATAACGACAGTCGGACCGAAACAGGACCGTTTCGGTTACCTATACCTTGACACCCTCCAATAGTCGGACAAGAATGTCCGTCATCGATTGCACCGGTAGGAGCCGGCGATCATGGAGGGGATAGAAATGACACGTCACCTGTTGCTGATGTCGGCCGCGCCGTTCGCGCTGACCATCACGCCGGCCAGCGCGCAGGTCGCCACGCCGACGCCGCAGGAACGCCAGCAGGCCGCCGCTCCCGATGCCACCGTCGACGAGCAGGCACCCGTCGCGCAGGAGCGCGCCACCGAGGCGGCACAGGGGCGCAGCCCCGGCACCGCGGCGACCGAGAACCTGACCGGCGACACCGCCGCCGCCGCCGCGCCGGCCACCGACGAGGACCGCGACGTGCGCGACATCGTCGTCACCGGCTATCGTGCCAGCCTGGGCAGCGCGCAGGCGATCAAGCGCAATTCCGATGCGATCCTCGACGCGGTGGTCGCGCAGGACATCGGCAAGTTGCCCGACAATACCGCCGCCGAGTCGCTGGCGCGCATCACCGGTATCCAGGTCGGCCGATCGGGCGACGAGGTGAATCAGGTGCTGGTCCGTGGCCTGCCCGACCTGACCACGACCTTCAACGGCCGCGAACTGTTCACCGCCGAAGGGCGCGGCGTCGCGTTGCAGGATTTTCCCGCCGGCGCGCTGGCGGGACTGGAAGTCTATAAATCCGGCACCGCCGACCTGCTGGAACCGGGACTGGCGGGCCTGATCAACGTCCGGTCGCGCCGGCCGTTCGACTTCAGCGAAAAGCTGGTCGTCGCCGGCGGTATCCGCGGTTCCTACAACGACCAGAGCAACAAGTACGACCCGCAGGGCAACGTGCTCGTCAGCGCGCGGCAGGATACCCCGATCGGCGAGATCGGCGTGCTGCTGAACGCATCGTATATCCGGACCAAATATCGTAACGCGGTGCGCTTCGCGGTCGCCAACGTGCCCGAGCGGCTGAACGACGGACAGGTGGTCCTGCCCGCCTCGGTCGGGCGCGCGTTCCGCATTCCCGAGCGGGTCGGCGTCTATAACGACAGCGGGACGCGATCGCGCCCGGCATTCAACGCCAGCGTCCAGTGGAAGCCGGCGTCGAATCTCGAACTCTATTACGACTTCCTCTATCAGGGATATCGCGGGCGTGGTGCCAACGACCTGTTCGAGGCATCGCTGCTGAACAACAACCCGACGCTGAGCAACGTCGTGCTGCGCGACGGCAAGCCCGATCAGGTGCAGACGCTGACCAAGACGGGCGGCGAGCGCGCCCAGATGTATCGCAGCACCAACGTCAACAACACCGATACCTATCAGGCCGCGGGCGGCGCGAAATGGGATACGGGCCGGGCGCACCTGTCGACCGACTTCGCCTATACCCGCAGCCAGTATGACGCGAACGAGTACAGCTTCGACGCCGCGCTGACCACCGCACCGACGATGGACGTCAATTTCTTCATCGATGGCGGATCGGCGTTCAGCCTGCCGGGCTATGACAATGCCAATCCGGCCAATTACAAATGGCGCGGCTATTACGAGAGCAAGTATCTGGTGAAGGGGTCCGGCTGGCAGTGGCGGGGCGATATCGATCTCGACACCGATATCGACTTCCTGCCCAAGTTCCAGTTCGGCGCCCGCGCCACCGATCGCGATGCCTCGCAGGAGCGCGGCAACCGTTATGCCTATACCGAAACGCTGAACATCCCGCTGGCGAACACCCCGGCGGGCACGCTGGAACTGACCCCCAACGCGTTCCGGGGCGATGCGCAGGGCTGGACCAGCTGGCTGATGCCGACGCGCAGCGGCATCGCCGGCAATGCGGAGGCGTTGCGCGTCTTCTCCGTCCAGGCGTTGCAGCAGATCGTTGCCGCCAACCCTACCGATGGCGGTTATCGCGATGCGCTGACCCGGTTTTCGCAGCCGACGCTCGAACTCGATCCGTTTCAGGGCTTCTCGGCCAAGGAACAGAGCTACGCGTTCTACGGACAGGCCAAGTACCAGTTCGATATCGGATCGGTCGGGATCGACGGCCTGATTGGCGCGCGCGTGGTGAACACGGTGGGCGAATATAGCGGCCGGGGGCAGACCCCGGTGGTGGTGAACGGCGTAATCCAGCGCGATGCGAACGGCATCCCCGTGCTGGCCGGACAGACGATCACGACCCGGTCCAACTATCTCGACATCCTGCCCAATGCCAGCCTGCGCATCCGGCCGACCGACAAGCTGCAGATTCGTTTCGGCTTCACCGAAACGCGCACCCGGCCCAGTTTCGGGGCGCTGAACCCCGCGGTGCAGATCACGCCGAACCAGTCGCCGCTGACCAATCCCGACGGTTCGCCGGTCATCATCCCCGACGATCCGCGCTTCGCCGCCGATCTGCAGGGACGGCCCGACTATACCGGCAGCGGCGGCAACCCCAATCTGGTGCCGCTGACATCGACCAACTACGACGCGACGATCGAATATTACTTCTCGAACAACGGGTCGATCACGGCGGCGTTCTTCTATCGCGAACTGTCCGGCTTCCTGTCGCGGTACACGCAGCGGTTCCGCGATCCGGTGTTCGGCCTGCTCCAGATCGACGCCGACGCCAATGCCGGCGCGGGCAAGATCAAGGGGATCGAGGTCGGGGGGCAGACGTTCCTCGATTTCCTGCCCGGACTGCTGAGCGGGTTCGGCGTGCAGGCCAACGTCACCTATCTCGACGGCAAGCAGCGGTTCCCGGTCGATCTGAGCCCGGCCAATACGACCCCGCCCTTCATCAGCATCCCGGGCCTGTCGAAGTGGAGCTACAACGCCGCGCTGTTCTATGAAAAGGGTACGGTATCGACCCGGTTGTCGTACAACGGCCGCTCGCGTTTCCTGAACGGCAACACCATACGCAACGGCGTGTATTTCGGTGAAGGTACCGAGAAGATCACGCGGCTGGATTATTCGTTCAACTATACGCCGATCAAGCAGATCACGCTGACGTTCGACGTGGCGAATATTCTGGCGCAGCCGTTCCGCAACTTCGCGCAATATGGCGAAGACCGTTCCTATCCGCGCGACGTGCGCGACGAGGGGCGGTATTATGGACTGGGTGCCCGCTTCCGGTTCTGATCGTCGCAGCCGGGGCCGGTGGGGGGTGTATCCGCCCCCGGCTTTGGCGAGGCCGGACATAGGATGAGGCCGCATGGCCCGGATGCCACCTCGCCGGTGGCATCCGGGCCTTGTCGTTCCGGTCGGGCGCGCCGCCATGCGGGGGCCGGGGTGTCACCGGTTGGCCACAGCCGGTCGGGGATTTCCCGGGCTTGTGTAAGCACGGTTGACGCATCGCCGATATGTATGACAACTATCCGCAGGCCGGTAACAGGCAGGCAAGAGGGGATGGTTGTGAGGAAGTCGATTCTGAAGGGCGCCGTCGCATCCGGTGCGATGGCGGTCATGCTGACGGCGACGGGCGCCGCGGCCCGGACGACCGGCGAGCCCGCGGGTCAGGCAGCGGACCAGACGGCCCAAACGGCGGCCCAGCCCGCGACCCAGCCGACGACATCCTCACCGCAAGGCGCGGTGCCCCCCGGCGTCACCCCCGACAACAGCGCGGCCCCGGCGCAGGCGGCCGATGTGCCGACCGCCACCGGCCCCTCGCCCGGTCCCACGGCGACCGACGGCGCGGATCAGGCGGCGGAGGGGGGCGAGGATATCGTCGTCACCGGTTTCCGCCGCAGTCTGGCCGAAGGGCTGGCGTTGAAGCGCGAGGCGGTCGGCGTGCGCGATTCGATCGTCGCGGAGGATATCGGCAAGTTCCCCGAGGCGAACGTCGCCGATTCGCTGCAACGCATCCCCGGCGTGATCCTGAGCCGCGACGGCGCGTCCAACGAGGGGCAGCGGATCAGCATCCGCGGCCTGCCTTCCGACTTCGTGGTGACGACGATCAACATGGCGCCGGTGCGCTCCACCTCCTCGCTCGACGCGGGCGGATCGTCGCGCAACTTCAACTACGACGTGTTCCCGTCCGAACTGTTCGGCCGCGTCGACGTGTACAAGACGCCGCTCGCCAATCTGGAAGAGGGCGGGATCGGCGGCAATGTCGATCTGCAGACGCCGCGCCCGTTCGACAGCAAGGGGCGGGTGATCCGCTATACGGCCCAGGCGAACTACAACACCCAGTCGAAGAAATGGGGGCCGCGCGGCTCGCTGTTGCTGAGCGACACGATCGGCAATTTCGGTGCGCTGCTGGGCGTCGCCTATTCCAAGACGATCAACGAGCGGTCGGGCTTCCAGTCGACCGGCGGCTACAACTCGTCGGAGATCGGGTCGCGCGGCTATCGCACCCCCGCCGGGCAGGCGCGGCCGCTGGTCGGCCCGTTCGAGTTCCAGCTGGATACTAACAATCCGCGCGCCAATCTGGGCGGGCTGACCGCCGCGCAGGTCAATAACGGGCTGCTGCCGCGCTTCTACCGCGTGTTCGCATCGGACAACGATCGCGAGCGGCTGGGGCTGGTCGGCTCGCTCCAGTACAAGACCGACCGGCTGGATGTCAGCTTTGACGGCATCTATTCGCAGCTGAAGGATATCGGCGACGAATATACCTGGGGCGTGGCGGTGCGGAACAGCCGCACCACCGCGACCACCACCGACCTGCCGGGGCGCGGCACCAATTCGGGCATCATCCCGCTGGACGTGAAGCTGGACGAGTACAACAACCTGTACGGCACGTTCGGCAACACCAACATCGTCACCGAAAGCCTGTACCGCACCAGCGAGACCAAATTCCGTTACGGCATCGTCCGCGCCGCCTATGACGTGACCGACCGGTTGAAGGTATCCGCGCAGGGGAATCTGAGCGACAGCCGCGCCTATAAGGAAGGCAACCGGATCGCGAGCAACATCTACGGCGCGACGACGACGTTCGATCCGACCGGCAACGTCACCTATCCGACGATCACCTCCACGATCGATCCGACCAACCCGCGCAACTATGTGGTGCCGACGCTGGGCTTCGGCCGCGACGACGAACTGGACAAGCAGCGCACCGCGCGGGCGATGGCCGACTGGCGGCTGGTCGACGACAACGAGCGGCTGTTCACGCTGCGGCTGGGCGGCAGCTACGTCTCCACGATCAAGCAGATCGAGCGGCGCGACGGCAGCGCCATCGCGCAGGCCCGCACCCTGCCGGGCGGCGGCACGTTCCGCACGATCGACGTGTTCGCCAACATGAACCCGACGATCCCGATCGGCCCCTTGCGCAACGGCGGCAACAGCGGTTTCCCGTCGCAATTCGCCACCTTCCCGCGCAACTTCATCGAAGGGACGCTGGACGCGCACGGAGCAAACATCGCGTCGCCGGTGCAGTTGAACGGCGCGTTCCGGGCGGAGGAGCAGGTGGCGACCGGCTTCTTCGAGGTGGATTTCAAGATGCCGCTGCTGGGCAGCGAGCTGCGCGGCAATGCCGGCCTGCGATATTCGGATACGAAGACCGTGGTCGACAATTTCGTCGCGAACGGGCGCGGCGGTTTCAGCCCCGATACCCGGCGCGGCGGCTATGACAATTTCCTGCCGTCCGCCAGCGTGGCGTTCGACCTGCGCGAGAACCTGACGCTGCGCGCCTCGGCGGGGCAGACGATCACCCGCAACGCGCTGTCGACGATCGCGGGCAGCACGCTCATCCCCAATCCGTTCAACGCCGACGTGACGCAGGGCAACCCGAACCTGCGCCCGCAGCTGGCCTCGCAATACGACGCGGTGGCGGAATGGTATTTCGCGCCGGGCGCCTTGTTCAGCGTCGGCGTGTTCAAGAAGGACATCACCGACCGGCCGTTCGCGGTGCAGGATTTCGTGACGTTCGGCTCGCTGGGCGTACCGGCGACGGTGTTCAACGCGGTGTCGCTGGGCTTCCCGAGCGGGGAAATTCCTGCCGATTTCCTCGTGCGCCGCACGATCATCGTCAACCAGAACCAGTTGTCGCTGAAGGGGCTGGAAGTCGCGTACCAGCAGAACTTCACCTTCCTGCCCAAGCCGTTCGACGGGCTGGGCGTGACCAGCAGCTTCACGCTGATCGACCAGACCGGCACCGACTTCGTCTCGTCGTCGGGCAAGCGGGTGGGCATCCAGGCCGGCGTGCCCGATTATTCGTACAGCATCACCGGTTTCTACGAGAAGGGGCCGTTCTCGCTGCGCGGATCGTACAACTACCGCGCGAAGACCGGGCAGACCGACGTCAACCAGGGCAACGACCAGATCCCCTACACCGCGCCGCAGGGGTTCCTGGATGCGACCGCCAGTTTCCGCCTGAACGACTATATCGAGTTCCGGGTCGATGCGCTGAACATCACCAACACCAACGTCTACACCTATTACGACAATCCCGATCAGCCGAACGGCAACGGCAAGACGCGGCGGGACAATTCGTTCTTCAACGGCACCACGATCTCGTTCGGGGTGCGGGGGAAGTTCTGAGGAACTGACGGGACAGGTCCGACCCGATCCGTCGTTGCGCGCGTAGCGACGCAATCCGGCGTGGCGGGCGCGGGGCCGCTGGATTGCCGCGTCGCTGCGCTCCTCGCAATGACGGATCGGGGGGACGGATCGGGCGGGACCGACCGGGCGGGGGCAGGGCGGTTACGCCGCCTCCAGCGCCTCGGTCGCTTCCAGCCATTTCGCCTCGACCACGTCGATCTTGGCCTGCACCTCGGCGCGGCGCTTGTTCAGGTCGCCCATCCCCAGCTTCGCGAACCGGGGTTCGGCGCCGGCGGGGTCGAACATCGCGCGGTCGATCGCGTTCCGCTCCGTGGTCAGGCGGGCGGTGTCGGCCTCCAGATCGCGGATCGTCTTGCGCAGCGCGGTCTCGCGGTCGCGAGCGTCGGCCACCGCCTTCTTGTTGGCCTTGCGATCCGCCTTGGTCGCGCCCGCCGCGGGGGCATCGCCCTTGAGGACGAAGGCGATGTAATCGTCGAGGCTGCCGTCGAATTCCTTGGCGGTGCCGTTGTCGACCAGCACGAGGCGGTCGGCGGTCAGTTCCAGCATGTGGCGATCGTGGCTGACCAGCACGACGGCGCCGGTATAGGCGTTGAGCGCCTGCACCAGCGCCTCGCGCGCGTCGACATCCAGGTGGTTGGTCGGCTCGTCGAGGATCAGCAGGTGCGGCGCGTCGCGGGTGATGAGCGCCAGCGCGAGCCGCGCCTTCTCGCCGCCGGACATCTTGCCGACCTTGCCGATCGCCTTGTCGCCCGAAAAGCCGAAACGCCCGAGCTGGCTGCGCACCGCGGCGGGGCTGGCCCCCTTCATGATGCGGGTCATGTGTTCGAGCGGGGTATCGTCGGAGTCCAGTTCCTCGACCTGATACTGGGTGAAATAGCCGACCTTCATCTTGCCCGACGCATTCATCTCGCCATCGATCGGCGTCAGCTGCGCGGCGAGCAGGCGGGCCAGCGTGGTCTTGCCGTTGCCGTTGCGGCCGAGCAGCGCGACGCGGTCGTCGGGGTCGAGACGCATGTTGAGCCGCTTGAGGATCGGGGTTTCGGTGTAACCGACCGACGCCATGTCGAGCGTGATGAGCGGCGGGCGCAGTTCGCTGGGATCGGGGAAGTCGAACGACAGCGAGGGATCGTTGGCGAGTTCGGCGATCGGCTGCATCTTGGCCAGCATTTTCTGCCGGCTCTGCGCCTGTTTGGCGGTGGAGGCGCGGGCGGAGTTGCGCGCGACGTAATCCTGCAGCTTGGCGCGCTGCACGTCCTGATTGGCCTTGGCCGCGGCGAGCTGCGCCATCCGCTCGGCCCGCTGACGCTCGAACGCGTCGTAGCCGCCGGGATAGAGCGTGATCTTGCCGCCCTGGAGGTGGAGGATGTGATCGACGACGTTGTTGAGGAAATCGCGTTCGTGGCTGACGACGACGATCGTCGCCTGATAGGATTTCAGGAAATCCTCCAGCCACATGACGGCTTCGAGATCGAGGTGGTTCGACGGTTCGTCGAGCAGCAGCACATCGGGCTGCGAGAACAGCAGCGCGGCGAGCGCGACGCGCATCTTCCAGCCGCCCGAGAAACTGTCGAGCGGCTGCGCCTGCATCCCCTCGTCGAAGCCGAGGCCGAGCAGGATCTGCGCGGCGCGGGCGGGGGCGGTATAGGCGTCGATCGCGATCAGCCGCTCGTACACGTCGCCGAGGCGATCGGGGTCCTCGCACGTCTCGCTCTCGATCATCAGCGCGGCGCGTTCCTTGTCGGCGGCCAGCACCGTGTCGAACGGCGTCTCCTGACCGGCCGGTGCCTCCTGCGCGATGTAGCCGAGGCGGCTGCCGCGCGGCATTTCCGCCGTGCCCTCGTCGGGTTCGAGCAGCCCGGCGATGACGCGGACCATGGTCGACTTGCCCGCGCCGTTGCGGCCGATCAGGCCGACCCGGCTGCCGGGAGGAAGCGCCGCCGACGCGCCGTCGAGGATCGTGCGGCCGCCGAGGCGCACGGTGATGCCGTTCAGGTTGAGCATGGGCAGGGCTGATAGCAGATTTACGCTGCGGGCGCGAGCGGGGGCGGGAACTGCTTCGCGATACCGCCGCAGCGATCATGGCCCGATCGACCCGAACAGGTTCGATTTTCCCTAAAAATGGATTTGAAAACATTTGGTTAACGGGAAATCTGTGTGCATTGGATCTACCCCGCAGCGATGAGGGACCATCGCCGCACATGACGGAATGGCATTCCGCGGCGGCCAGATGATCGTTGCAGCGCACCATCCCGCGATGACGGGGATCGATCATGCACGACGGCCGGATCACGAGTCTGGACATGCTGCGCGGGCTGGCCGTGGTGTTGATGGTGTTCGGCCATTGCCTGGTATGGGGCCGGTACGGCGAGATATGGGCGCCTTATGGTATCATGTCGGGTGCCTTGACGGCCGTCCGCATGCCGATCCTGTTCATCATCAGCGGGTTGCTGGCCGCGAGCCTGCGGGAGAAGAACTGGACCGTCGTCGGCAGACGAATCGTCAACCTGTGCTGGGTCTATGCCATCTGGGTATCGGTGATCGTGCTGCTGGGCGCGGTGCTGGAACCGGACGACGGGATGTCGATCGGCATCGTGCGGCTGGCCGCGGAGTTCGTCCGGCCGCAGACGGTGATGTGGTTCATCTGGTCGCTCGCGCTCTATTCGATCATCCTCTACGTCTCGCGGGAGTTGCCCGGTAGATGGATCGTGGCGGGTGCGGTGGGCGTGTCGTTCGCGGGGTATGCGATCGCGTTGCAGCCCTTCTCCTACGAAAACTTCTTCCGCTATGCCGGTTTCTTCTTCGTCGGTGCGCTGTGCCGCGACCGGGTGATCGCCTTCGTCACGGGTTCCTTCTCGTGGCGGCTTGCCGGCATCCTGACCGGCCTGCTGGTGCTGGTGCATCTGGCCGCGTCCCCGATGGAGGCGGCGCTGGGGTGGAAGGTGCTGGCGGTGCCCGAGCGGTTCGTGATCTGCGCGATCATCCTTCAGGCGGCCTGTGTGCTGCCCATGCTCTCGATCTCGTCGCTGCTCTGCCAGCTGGGCCGCAAGACCTTGCCGATCTATGTCGGGCATCTGCCGATCCTGCTCATGGCCCGCACGATGATCCCGCCGCTGGGCGCGGCGACGGATATCCTGGTGCCCCTGATGCTCACGGTCATCGTCGTCGCCGGCAGTCTGGCGGTGGAGCGCATCGCCATCGCCGTGGGCGTGCCGTGGTTCTATGCGCGGCCGCAATGGATCAACAAGGGCACCGCGCGGCGCATCGCCGGGTATCTGCCGATCCCGGGTGGGTCGATCGCCCGGTAAATCCGGCGCCGTTACGCGTGGTTTATCCGTCCTTAACCATGATTCGCTAACCCCCGTGCCGACATTGGATCGGGCGGGGCGGAACAGGATGGACACGAGGGACCGGATCGTCGGGCTGGACATGTTGCGCGGCCTCGCCGTGATGCTGATGGTGTTCGGCCACTGCGTCAGCTGGGGCGATTACGGGGCGATGTTCGCGCCGTATCAGGCGCTGGGCTGGGCGCTGACCGGGGTGCGGATGCCGGTGCTGGTGCTGATCAGCGGTACGCTGGCGCATGGCCTGTTGCGGGCGGACGCCGCGCGATTGCGGGCACGGCTCGGCCATTTCGGCTGGACCTATGCGATCTGGATGCCCGTCGTGCTGCTGTTCACCGTCACCTGCCTGAATCCGGTGCCGATGCGGATCGGCGTGGACACGCTGATCGGCGAATGCATCCGGCCGATGACGGTGATGTGGTTCGTCTGGGTGCTGGCGATCTATACCGTCGTGCTGTTCGCGACGCGCCGGGTGCCGCGCGCCACGGTCGCGGGGGTGGCGATCCTGCTGTCGATCGTCGGCTATGCCGTCGAACTGCCAGTGTTCTCGCACGGCAACCTGCTGCGCTATGCCGGGCTGTTCTTCGTCGGCGCCCTGTACCGGGCGGAGGTGATGCGGCTGGTGACGATGCGGTTCTCGTGGAAGCTGATGGCGGCGCTGGTGGCCGGCCTGATCCCGCTGCATGTCGCGGGGCAGGCGCTGCGCGCGGGCGAGGGCTGGCAGATACTGGGCGTGCCCGAGCGGTTCCTGCTGTGCGCGATCGCCCTGCACGGGGTGCAGCTGCTGTACCGCCTGCCGGTCGCCGCGCCGATCGCCCGGCTGGGGCAGAAGACGCTGCCGGTGTTCGTCGCGCATCTGCCGGTGCTGCTGATGGCCAGGATGGTGCTGCCCGGATTGGGCGGGGTGATCGCCCCCGTGGTGCTGGCGATCCTGAGTATCGCCGGCAGCCTGATGGTGGAACGGATCGCGATCGCGGCGGGCGCGGGCTGGCTCTATGCGCGACCGGGCTGGGCGAGTGCGGTCGCGGCGCGGCACATGATGGAGCAGCTGCCGAGGCTGGCGGCGCAGTGGGTGCGACCCGCCGTCTAGCGCGGTTCCCGTTTGCCGACGCGATCCGGGGTCATTCCGCCGGTACGAGGCCGGCATCGATCCGATGGACGGCGTGGGGGCGACGATCGACGAGCAGGATGGCCGGTACGATCGTATGGCGCACGATGTGTTGCAGGATCGTCCGCAGCGCCAGGGCGAAGGCGAGCATCTCGCCCGTTTCCTCGACCGTATGCATCATGACCATGACGGGCAGATTGTCGATCGCATCGAGCGCCAGGCCCGATGCCATGGCATGATCCGCGACATACCCTTCCGGCAGTTCGAGCCCGATCGCCGCCAGCGCATAGACCCATCCCGCGATCAGCAGCCCCCATCGCGTTTCCTTCGGCAAGGCGAGCGCGAACCGCGCAAGAATGGCGGCGGTCGCGACGAAGGCGATCGAGTAGGGAATCACCCACGCGCTGAACAGCACCCCATGCGCTCCGCCTGCCGAGAGGACCCTGCCGACCTTCCCGGACAAGGCGTCATGCAGGCCCGCGCCCTCGTCGAGCGCCAGGAACAGCATGACGCAAGCCGCGAATATCCACCCGCGCTTCATCAATCGGCTGTCGGCGGTGCGCGCTGCAAATGCCGCCGCGGCCGCCGTCACCGCGATGGCAAAGGCGGACAGCAGGTTCGGCAGCGAATGTTCGCGGTCGAGATCGAATACTGACCGAAGATCATTATAGTCAGTATAGCCGCTGCCATACAGCGCGATCTGCAAGATGACATGGGCAGCGATCAAGGTGGCGATGATCGTCAGATGCCCTCTGAACACGCTCGATGTGGCGATGGGCATGACAACCCGCTGTTGATTGGTGCGGATCATGACGTCCCCATGGTCTTGTATTATTTAACCCTTGCATATCAATGAGGCTGTCTCCGGTCTGTAACATAAGTGTAGTTTATCCGTCACGAAGCGGGCATTTGTCACGCCGGCAGATGTGCCGGTATGGTACATTTCCGGGTGCAAGGACGCCCGGCAACGTTCACCAGGCCCGCGTCGCCATCCATCCGCAAAAGGGCCATCACCCCATGTCACCGCTGGCCGCCCTGCACGCCGATCTCGCCCGCCTGTCGCAGCAGGACCGCCGCCGCGCGCTGGCGCCGCGGCGGGGGGTGGATTTCTCGTCCAACGATTATCTGGGGCTGGCCGGATCGGCGCGGTTGCGCGGGGCGGTGGCGGCGGCGCTCGATCGCGGCGTGGCGGTGGGATCGGGCGGGTCGCGATTGCTGCGCGGCAATGCCCCCGAGCACGAGGCGCTGGAGGCGGCGGCGGCGCGCTTCTTCGGGACGGCGGCGGCGCTGTTCTTCGCCAGCGGTTTCGCCGCCAATGCCGCGCTGTTCGCGACGCTGCCGCAGCGGGGCGACCTGATCGTCCATGACGCGCTGATCCATGCCAGCGCGCATGAGGGGATGCGGCTGGGCCGCGCGGCGTGCGTGGCGGCGGCGCATAACGACGCCGGTGCGGTCGAGGATGCGATCGTCCGCTGGCGGCGGGACGGCGGCACGGGGACGGCGTGGATCGCGGTCGAGAGCCTGTACAGCATGGACGGCGACCGCGCGCCGCTGGCGGCGCTGGCCGAGGTGGCCGACCGGCACGACGCGGTGCTGCTGATCGACGAGGCGCATGCGACGGGCGTTTTCGGGCCGGACGGGCGCGGGCTGGCGGCGGGGCTGGACGGGCGCGACAACGTCATCACCCTGCGCACCTGTGGCAAGGCGCTGGGGTGCGAGGGCGCGCTGGTGTGCGGGCCGGCGGTGGCGTGCGATTTCCTGGTCAACCGGGGGCGGGGATTCATCTTCTCCACCGCGCCGTCGCCGCTGATGGCCTGCGCGGTCGAGGCGGCGTTGCGGATCGTGGCGGACGAGCCGGACCGGCGCGCGCGGCTGTGGGCGCGGGTGGCGGCGGCGGACGCGCTGCTGGCGCCGGTGGGCGTGGCGGTGACGGGATCGCAGATCATGACGCTGCCGGTGGGGGATGACGGTGCGGCGATGGCCATCGCGGCGGCGGTGCAGGCGGCGGGATACGACGTGCGCGGGATCAGGCCGCCGACGGTGCCGGCGGGAACCGCACGGCTGCGGATTTCGCTGACGCTGAACGTGGAGGAACCGGATATCGCGGGACTGGCCGATATCCTGCGGGAGGTGCGGGCATGACGATCGTGGTGACGGGAACCGACACCGATGTCGGCAAGACGGTGTTCGCCGCCGCGCTGACGGTGGCGCTGGGCGCACATTACTGGAAGCCGGTGCAGGCGGGCCTTGAAGACGGCACCGACGCCGGCACGGTGGTGCGGCTGGGAGTGCCGGCGGCACGGGTGCTGCCCGAGGCGTACCGGTTGCGGACGCCGTGTTCGCCGCACCGCGCTGCCGAGATCGACGGGGTGACGATCGATCCGGCGCGGCTGGCGTTGCCGGTGGTGGAGGGGTCCATGGTGGCCGGGCCGCTGGTGGTGGAGGGCGCGGGCGGAGTGCTGGTGCCGGTGACGCGGGACCTGTTGTTCGCGGACCTGTTCGCGCGCTGGGGCGCACCCGTCGTGCTGGTGGCGCGGACCGGGCTGGGCACGATCAGCCACAGCCTGTTGTCGATCGAGGCGTTGCGCGCGCGCGGGCTGACGGTGCGCGGGATCGCGTTCGTCGGCGAGGCGGTAGAGGACAGCGAGGCGACGATCGCGGCGATCGGCGGGGTGAAGCGGCTGGGGCGGTTGCCGCGGCTCGACCGGCTGGACGCGGGGACGCTGGCGGCGGCGTTCGCGGCGCATTTCGACGTGGAGGATTTCCGGTGAGCGCGGTCTGGCATCCGTTCACGCAGCACGGGCTGGGCGAACCAATCCCGCTGGTGAGCCATGCCGAGGGGGCGGCGATCTTTACGGTAGACGGGCGGCGGATCGTCGATGCGATCTCGTCCTGGTGGGTGACGACGCACGGGCACCGCCACCCCCGCATCGTCGCGGCGATGCGCGAGCAGGCGGAACGGCTGGACCAGATCATCTTCGCCGGCTGGACCCACGAACCCGCCGAGGAACTGGCGCGGGGTTTGCGGGCGATCATGCCCGACGCGCTGACGCGGGTATTCTATTCCGATTCGGGATCGACCGCGGTCGAGGTCGCGTTGAAGATGGCGCTGGGATACTGGCAGGCACGGGGCGAGGCGCGGCACCGCATCCTGGTGCTGGAACATGGCTATCACGGCGACACGATCGGCGCGATGTCGGTGGGGCAGCGCGGCGTGTTCAACCGCGCCTATGCGCCGCTGCTGTTCGACGTCGCGACGATCCCGTTCCCGGCCGGGGGACGCGAGCAGGCGACGCTGGATGCGCTGGCGCGGGCCTGTGCGGACCCGCACGCGGCGGCGTTCATCGTCGAGCCGCTGGTGCTGGGGGCGGGCGGGATGCTGATGTACCCGCCGGCGGTGCTGGCGGCGATGCGGGCGATCTGCGCGGACGCCGGCTTGCTGTTCATCAGCGACGAGGTGATGACCGGCTGGGGCCGGACGGGCACGCTGCTGGCGGGCGAGCAGGCGGGGATCGTGCCCGACATATTGTGCCTGTCCAAGGGGCTGACCGGGGGTGCGGTGCCGCTGGCGGTGACGATGGCGAGCGAGGCGGTGTGGGACGCGCATTTCGATGCGGACCGGGCGCGGATGTTCTTCCACTCGTCCAGCTACACCGCCAACCCGCTGGCCTGCGCGGCGGCGGTGGCGAATCTGGCCATCTGGCGCGAGGAACCGGTGCGGGAACGGATCGCGACGCTGGCGGCGCGGCAGGCGGTGCGGGTGGCGGCGCTGGCGGACCATCCACGGGTGACGGGGGTGCGGACGCTGGGCACGATCGCGGCGCTGGAGATCGGCGGCGGCGGGGACGGATATCTCGCGGCGCTGGGACCGCGCCTGCTGGCGTTCTTCCGCGAGCGGGACCTGTTGCTGCGGCCGCTGGGGAACACGGTGTATGTGATGCCGCCCTATTGCATCGGCGAGGATGATCTGGACCGGATTTACGCGGCGATTTTCGAGGCTTGTGACGCGCTGTAAGGGGGCGGGGTCGAAGAAGGGTTGTTCGCGCGGAGGCGCGGAGACGCGGAGAAGAAGGGGTGGCGAGGGTCGGGCCCGTGGATGGGGCGGCGTGGTCCGGCGATGATGATGATGGGACGCCTGCGGCGTCGGATAGGGCGCGCGTAGCGCCGCGACTTTTCTTCTGCTCCGCGTCTCCGCGTGAACCCGTCCTTCTTATCGTGCGCAGGCCGCGCCATGACGGATAGCTAACCATATTGGTACATTTCTCTTGACATCGACCGGCTGTTTGGGTACATAACGGGAACGCTGAGGAATGGCGGTGCGGAGGGCGGAACGGGGGGTTCCGGTATCCGCCCGCCACCTCGGCGGCTCGGGGGAGCGGGTGCATGGGTGGGGAAACGGGGGCGGCGACCGAGCGGTTGCCGGGCAGGGCGGTGCGGCGGCGCTTTCTGGAAGTGCTGGGGATGACGGCGAACGTCACCCGCGCCGCCCGCGAGGCCGGGATGGGCACCCGCTGCTTCTATCGCTTGCGGTTGGGCGACGACGCGTTCCGCACCGCGTGGGATGCCGCGCTGGAGGAGGGCTGCCGGCAGGTCGAGGCGATGCTGCTGGCCGCGGCGCTGGGCGAACCGCTGGCGCCGGGGGTCGACCGCAAGCAGGTGCTGGAGATGCTGGCGCGGCGCGAGGCGCGGGGGAAGGGCGCGCCCGCGACGGTGCGCGGGCGGCAGGTGGCGATCGAGACGGTGGAACGGTCGCTGCTGCGCAAGCTGGACGCGCTCGACCGGCGACGGCAGCGGGGGAAGGAGGGGTGAGGCATGAGGGGGGCGATGCTGCGCGCGCTGGTCGGGCAACTGGCGGCGTACCCGCGCGAGGAATGGCCGGGCGCGTTGAAGAAATTGAGCGAGGACGAGCGGCGCGTGCTCGACGATCACTGGCCGATCTGGGCGCATGACGGGCAGTTGCCGGCCGGCGACGACTGGACGGTGTGGTTGATCCGGGCGGGGCGCGGCTTCGGCAAGACGCGCGCCGGCGCGGAGTGGGTGAGTGCGATGGCGCGGGCGCGGCCCGAGGCACGGATCGCGCTGGTCGGCGCGACGATGGACGAGGTGCGCGCGGTGATGGTGGAGGGGGCGAGCGGGCTGATCGCGCTGTGCCGGCACGGCGAACACCATGAATGGCGCAGCGGCACCGGCGAATTCACCTTCGCGTCGGGCGCCCGCGCCTTCGTCTATTCGGCGGAGGCGCCGGAGAAGCTGCGCGGCCCCGAACACGATGTCGCGTGGTGCGACGAACTGGCGAAATGGCGACATGCGGAGGCGACATGGGACAATCTGATGCTCGGCCTGCGGATCGGCGACCGGCCGCAGACGGTGGTGACGACGACGCCGCGCCCGACGCGGCTGATGCGGCGGATCATGGCGATGCCGGGGCTGATCGAGACGCGGGGGCGGACCAGCGACAACACCAACCTGTCCGATACCGTGCAGGCGACGTTCCACGCGCAATATGCGGGCACGCGGCTGGGCCGGCAGGAACTGGAGGGCGATCTGGTGGAAGAAGTGGCGGACGCGTTCTGGACCCGCGACCTGCTGGACGCGCACCGCGTGGTCGCGCCGCCGCCGCTGGTACGGGTGGTGGTGGGCGTCGACCCGCCGGCGGGGACGAAGGGCGATGCCTGCGGGATCGTGGCGATCGGCCGGTGCGAAGCCGGGATCAGTTACGTGCTGGAGGATGCCAGCGTGCGCGGGATGACGCCGGAGGGCTGGGCGCGCGCGGTGGCGGCCTGCGCGGCGCGGCACGGCGCCGACCGGGTGGTGGCGGAATCGAACCAGGGCGGGGCGATGGTGGAAAGCGTGCTGCGCTCCGTCTGGCCCGACATGCCGGTGAAGCTGGCCTTTGCGCATCAGGGCAAGGGCGCGCGCGCCGAACCTGTGTCGGCGCTGTATCCGTCGGGGCGCATCCGGCATTGCGGGCAATGGCCCGAGCTGGAGGACGAACTCTGCGGGTTGAGCCCGGCGGGCTATGACGGGCCGGGGCGATCGCCCGACCGCGCGGATGCGCTGGTATGGGCAGCATGGTTCCTGATGGAGCCGCCAAAGGCCGTGGCGTCGGTGCGGGAACTCTGACGACGTTGCTGCTCCCCACCCCGTCAGGGGGAGGGGCGTGAAGATGGAAAGGACGA
This sequence comes from Sphingomonas sp. CFBP 8760, assembly GCF_014841615.1. Taxonomy (GTDB): domain Bacteria; phylum Pseudomonadota; class Alphaproteobacteria; order Sphingomonadales; family Sphingomonadaceae; genus Sphingomonas. The sequence goes on from NZ_JACYUG010000004.1 coordinate 22,304, forward strand.
AGACATGAGACTGTTCGGTCGCAAGGCCGGGCGCGGGGAGTCGCGTCCGGCGTTATCGGGGTCCGTCTCGCGGTCGGGGGTGCCGATCATGGGGGAGTGGCCGCGCAGTTACGAGGCGCAGTTGCGCGACGCCTATGCCGGCAATGCGGTGGCGCAGCGCGCGGTGCGGCTGGTGGCGGAGGGCGTGGGCGCGGCACCGCTGACCGGGTCCGATCCGGGGCTGGTCGCGCTGGCGACGGCGCGGTCGGGCGGGCAGGCGCTGCTGGAGACGGTATCGGCGCAACTGCTGCTGCACGGCAACGCCTATATCCAGGTGCTGCGCGATGCGGAGGGGCAGGCGGCCGAACTCTATGCGCTGCGGCCCGAGCGGGTGACGGTGGAGACGGATGCGGGCGGCTGGCCGGCGGCGTACCGGTACCGGGTGGGCGAGCGCACGGCGCGGCTGTCGGCGGACCCGGTGCGGCCGGAAGTGATCCACCTGAAGCGGTTCAACCCGCTCGACGATCATTACGGGCAGGGGTGCCTGGGCGCGGCGGCGGGGGCGGTGGCGATCCACAACGCCGCCACCCGCTGGGCCAAGGCGCTGCTGGACAATGCGGCGCGGCCGTCGGGCGCGCTGGTCTACGATCCGGGCGACGGCAGCGCGCTGTCGGCGGAACAGTACGACCGGCTGAAGGGCGAGATGGATGCGTTCAGCGGCGCGGGCAATGCCGGGCGGCCGATGCTGCTGGAAGGAGGCTTGCGCTGGCAGGCGATGAGCCTGTCGCCCGCCGAGATGGATTTCGCGGGGACCAAGGCGGCGGCGGCGCGGGAGATCGCGCTGGCGTTCGGGGTGCCGCCGATGCTGCTGGGGCTGGCCGGGGATTCGACCCACGCCAATTACCGCGAGGCGAACCGCGCGCTGTGGCGGCTGGCGGTGCTGCCGCTGGCGGCGACGATCCTCGACGGGCTGGCGCAGGGGCTGGCGGGCTGGTTCGACGAGGCGCGGCTGGCGGTCGACATGGACCGGGTGCCGGCGCTGGCGGAGGACCGCGAGACGCAGTGGCGCGCGGTGTCGGGCGCCGATTTCCTGACCGGGGAGGAGAAGCGGGCGCTTCTGGGCCTGTCGTGAGGGGGATCGCCGGGGAAGTAGGGAGCGTGACACACTAAAGGGAGGGGCGGGACATGACCGGGGCGGTGCTGGCGGAACTGATGGCGCAGGTGACGCGCGAGGGGGGCGACCTGCTGTCGCTGCGCGCGATCGCGGAGGAGGCGGGCGAACTGGGCGCGACGCGCGCGATGACGCGGCTGGGGCTGGCCGACGAGAAGGCGCGGGCCGATCTGGCGGAACTGCGCGAACTGCTGGGCACGTGGCGCGACGCCAAGAAATCGGCGTGGAAGGCGGTGCTGGGCTGGGCGATGCGGCTGATGATGGCGCTGCTGCTGGCGGGCCTCGCGATGCGGCTGGGTTTCGCGGCGTGGCTGAAGTGAGCGGGGCTGGCGTGAGCGTGCGGTTCGAGGGCTATGCCGCGCGGTTCGACCGGGTGGACCGGGCGGGCGACGTGATGCGGGCCGGCGCCTTTGGTCCGGTCGAGCCGGTGCCGCTGCTGCTGGCGCATCGCGGTGCGCCGGTGGGGGCGATCGAGGCGATCGGCGAGGATGCGGATGGCCTGCGCGTGACGGGGCGGATCGACGATCCCGACCTGGCGCTGCTGGTGCGGCGGGGGGCGGTGGCGGGGCTGTCGGTGGGATACCGGCCGCTGGCGGTGCGGCAGGGCGCACGGCGCGAACTGCTGCGCGTGACGCTGGTCGAGGTGAGTCTGGTCGCGGTGCCGATGCAGCCGCACGCGCGGATTTCACGGGTTTTCTGACGGTTTCACGGTTTTTGGTTTCATCAAGGGGGAATGACATGGACGTGGTCGACAGGCCGGCGCTGGATGGCGCACGGGTGAATGAGGCAGGTGCGGCGTTCGCGGGGTTCGTGCGGACGGGCGCGACGATCGAGATGAAGGCGTTCACCGGCGTATCGGGGGATGCGGGCGGTTATGCGGTCCCGCGTGAGATCGATGCGACGATCGACCGCGCGCTGGTGGCGGCATCGCCGATCCGGCAGATCGCCAACGTGGTGAAGGTCGGCTCGGCCGGGTATCGCAAGCTGGTGACGACGGGGGGCACGCCGTCCGGCTGGGCATCGGAGGTGGCGGCGCGGCCGGGCACCGCGACGCCGGTGTTCCAGGAGATCGCGCCGCCATCGGGCGAACTCTATGCCAATCCCAGCGCCAGTCAGGCGATGCTGGACGATGCCGCGTTCGACGTGGAGGAATGGCTGGCCGGGGAGATCGCGACCGAGTTCGGCCGGGCCGAGGGCGCGGCGTTCGTCAACGGCAATGGCGTGAACCAGCCGAAGGGGTTCCTGACCGGGCCGACCTCGCCGGCGGGGGACGGGGTGCGGCCGTTCGGGACGATCCAGCATTTGATCAGCGGGACGGCGGGCGATTTCGGCGCCAACCCCCAGGACCGGCTGATCGACCTCGTCCAGTTGTTGCGCGCGCCCTACCGGCAGGGGGCGTGCTTCGTGATGAACGCCGGCACGCTGGCGCGCATCCGCAAGTTCAAGACCAACGATGGCGCGTTCGTGTGGCAACCGTCGCTGAGCGCGGGGCAACCCGCGACGCTGCTCGGCTATCCGGTAGTCGAGGCGGAGGAGATGCCCGATATCGGCGCGGGTACGCCATCGGTCGCGTTCGGCAATTTCCGCGCGGGATATCTGATCGCGGAGCGGGGCGAGACCGCGATCCTGCGCGATCCCTATTCGAACAAGCCGTTCGTCAGCTTCTACGCGACCAAGCGGATCGGCGGCTGCGTGATGAACGCGGAGGCGATCAAGCTGCTGAAGTTCGCCGCGAACTGATGACGAACGTCTTCCCCGCGCCGGTGGCGCGGGGAGGACCGGGGGAGACGGGCATGGCCGATACGGGGGTGGGCGATACGGGAGTGCCGGCGGCCACGATCGCGGGGGCGGTCGCGGCGGCGCGGGGGATGCTGCGGCTGGAGGGGCATGGCGAGGACGCGGTGCTGACCGGGCTGGTCCGCACCGCGCTGGAGGCGGCGGAGATCTGGTGCGGCGCGGCGCTGGTGGCGCGGCCGTGCGCGGAGGTGCTGACCGGCACCGGCGGCTGGCAGGTGCTGCGGCAGCGGCCGGTGACGGCGATCAACGAAGTCACCGGCGTCGGGCTGGCGGATCACGCGATCGACATCGATGCGGCCGGGCGCGGCCGGGTGATGCTGCCCGCCGGCGCGACCGCGACGGTGCGCTACGTCGCGGGCACGGCGGCGCGGTGGGGCGCGGTGCCGGGGCCGGTGGCGCAGGGCGTGGTGATGCTGGCGATGCATCTGTGGGACCATCGCGGTGGCGATGCCGCGCCGCCGGCGGCGGTGGCGGCGCTGTGGCGGCCGTACCGGCGGCTGGGGATCGGGGCATGAGCGCGGTCGAGCGGATCGCGGCGCGGATCGGTGCGGTGGCGGTGGCGCGGGTGCGGGCACGGCTGATCGCGGCGCTGCCGGTGACGGAGCGGGGCGACGATCTGGTGCTGCAGGCGCCGCGATCGATGCTGCGCTGGCCGGCGGGGGCGCTGCGGTGAGGGCGCTGCTGATCGCGGGGGTGGTCGCCCGGCTGCGCGCCGCGCCGGCGCTGCGGGAGGTGGCGGTGTTCGATGCGCCGCCGGTGCGGGCCGCCCTGCCCCATGCGCTGGTCGAGGAACCGGTGCTGGCGGACTGGGGCACCAAGGACTGGCGCGGGCGGGAGGGGCGGCTGGCGGTGACGTTGGTCGATGGCGGCGAACGGCCGGTGCGGCTGCGCGGGCTGCTGGCGGCGGTCGAGGACTGGCTGCCGGACATGCCGCCCGATCTGGGGGCGGGATGGCGGCTGGTGCAGCTGCGCTTCCTGCGCAGCCGGATGGTGCGATCGGGGGAGCGGTGGACGGGCACCGCGGAGTTCATGGTCAGGATGGGGGAGACGGCACGATGATCGAGAAGGGCAGCGCGTTCCTGCTGAAGGTGGGCGACGGGGCGACGCCCCCCGCCTTCGCGACGGTGGCGGGGCTGCGCACGACGCAGCTGTCGGTCAACGGCGAGGCGGTGGTGGTGACCAACAAGGATTCGGGCGGCTGGCGGCAATTGCTGTCGGGCGCGGGGGTGCGATCGGTCAGCGTGTCGGGCGCGGGGGTGTTCACCGGATCGGCGGCGGAGGCGCGGCTGCGCGGCCATGCGCTGTCGGGCGTACTGGACGATTACCGGCTGAGCTTCGAGGGGGGCGAGACGATGACCGGGCAGTTCCTGGTGACGCGGCTGGACTATGCCGGGGATTTCAACGGCGAGCGTTCGTACACGCTGTCGCTGGAGAGTTCCGGCGCGGTGGTGGCGGCGTGAGCGCGGCGGCGAACCCGGTGCGGGGCGAGGCGGACCTGCGGGTGAACGGCGAAGCGGTGGTGCTGCGCCCGTCCTTCGCGGCGCTGGTGGCGGCGGAGGGCGAACTGGGGCCGCTGTTCGCGCTGGTTGAACGGGCGGCGGCGGGCGGGCTGTCGCTGGGTGAGACGGTGGCGCTGTTCTGGCACTGCGTCGTCGACCGGCCCGGCTGGCTGACGCGCGCGGTGCTGGGCGAGGCGGTGGCGGCGGGCGGGCTGGCGGCGGCGACGCCGCCGCTGCGGGTGCTGCTGGGGCAGATACTGGCGGGGCGATGACGACCTTCGCGCATACCGCCGGGCGGCTGGCGGGACAGGCGGGGGCGGTGCTGGGCTGGTCGCCCGCCGCATTCTGGGCCGCGACGCCGGCGGAGGTGGCGGCGGTGGTCGCGGCGCTGGCCGGCGAGACGGCGAGCCCGCCCGACACCGCGACGATCGCACGATTGAGGGAGGCGTTTCCGGATGGATGAGGAAATCGAGCGGCTGGTGATCGCGGTGCGCGCGGACACCGCCGGCTTCGCCCGCGATGTGGCGCAGATGCGCGGCGAGCTGGGCGGCGGGCTGGGCGAGGGCGCGGAGCGGGCGGGGCGGCTGATCGAGGGATCGCTGCTGCGGGCGGTGCGCGGCGGCAAGCTGGGGTTCGACGATCTGCGCGCCACGGCGTTGCGCGCGCTGGACGATATCGCCGGTGCGGCGCTGCGCGGCGGCGTGCAGGCGCTGCTGGGGGGTGGTGGTGGCTTGGGATCGGCGCTGGCCGGGCTGCTGGGCGCACCGGGGCGGGCGACGGGCGGGCCGGTGACGGCGGGCCGCGCCTATACGGTCGGCGAGCGGGGGCCGGAACTGTTCGTGCCCACGGGGTCCGGACGGATCGAGCCGATCGCGGCGGCGTCCCCGCGCGAGGTGCGGGTGGCGATCACCGTCAATGCTGCCGCGGGGGCGGCGGCGGGGGTGCTGATGCAGTCCAGCCGGCAGGTGGCGCGCGCGGTGCGGGCGGCGCTGGCGGAACGCTGAAGGGGCGAGGGGGCGATATGGGGCATTGGCTGGCGCGGGCACGGACGGTGCAGGCGGAGGATGTGATCGCGCGGTTCGATCCGCGGTTCTGGACGGTGAACTTCCCCCGGCCGATGATGGCGTCGGTCGTCACGACCGCGCCGGATGCGTTGCGGGTGGAGACGGTGTTCCACCGCGCGGACGATCTGGCGGGGCTGATCTGGGCATCGGCGGACCAGGTCGACCATGTCCTGCTGCGGTACGAGACGGCGCGCGATTTCCGCGACTGCCGCCTGCGGTTCCGGTGGCGGTCGGGCGGGATCATGCCGCTGGACGCGGTGAACGGTCCGGTGCTGACGATCGAGGGGCGTGACGAGCAGGGCGTGGCGCGGGCGTGGTATGTGCGACTGTGGAACTATGCGACCGGGACGCCCGAGGATGCGGCGGTGGCGATCGATTTCGCCAACGTTGCCGGCGGGTTCCTGCACCCGCAGGAGGCCGATCCGGTCTGGGCGGGGGACATCGACCGGATGTTCGTGTCGCTGGTGCCGCCGGACTATACCGGCGCGGCCGAACCGCTGGCGATGCCGGCGGAAGGCTGGGCGGACCTGAGCGACATGGTATGCGAGGGGCCGGGATCGGTGCTGGCGATCGGCGCGGCGGTGGTGCCCGAACACGGGCTGGCGATCGCCAGCGGCTATGACGACAGTTACGACCTGACGCCGGCCCGGCTGCTGCGCAATGCGTTGCACCTGGGGTATCGCGGGGCGATCGTCCATTATGTCGGGATGAGCCATTATTTCCGGCTCGAACGGCAGGGTGACGGCTTTTACGTCAGTCTGGCGGATGGTGTGCTGAACGGGCCGTGCGCGGCTTGGCATCGCGACTTCGCGGGCCGGGCGCGGGCGCTGGGCTATGACGTGATCTGGTCGCTGTCATACGAACTGTTCGATGCGCATTGCTGGCAGGACTGGAAGCAGCGGGCGGCGGACGGATCGCCGGCGCTGACCGGCTGGGAACCGCCGTCGACGCTGCTCAGCCCCGCGCATGACGGGGCGATGGCGTATCTGCGGGCCGTGGCGGCGGCGTTCATGGCGATCGCGGTGGCGGCGGGACTGCCGCCGAAGTTTCAGGTCGGCGAGCCGTGGTGGTGGGTGCAGCCGGACGGGCACCGACCCTGCCTGTACGACGCGGCGGCGGTGGCGGCGTTCGCGCCGGTGCCGATCGCGTCGATGCGAGGGGCGATGACGGCGGCGCAGCGCGAGACGCTGGACCGGGCGGGGGCGTGCCTGGCGGCATCGACCGCGGCGATGGTGGCGGCGGCGAAAAACGCTGTGATCGATGCGGGCGGTGGCGGCTGCGTCAGCCATCTGCTGACCTATCTGCCGACCGTGCTGGATCCCGCCGCGCCCGAGGCGAAGCGCGCGAACATGCCGGTCGGCTGGGCAAGCCCCGCCTTCGACGTGCTGCAACTGGAGGATTACGACTGGGCGGCGGTGGGCGATGCGGTGTCGACCGCGCGCGGCATTGCGGCGGCAGAAGCGCGGCTGGGCTATCCGGCCGACCGCCAGCATTACCTGTCGGGCTTCGTGTTGCGGCCGGACCAGTCCGCGCAGTGGCGGGCGATCGATGCGGCGGCGGAGACGGCGCGGACGCGGGGCGTGGCGATGACGGTGCTGTGGGCGCTGCCGCAGGTGATGCGCGACGGCTTCGTCCATTTCGACACATCGGGGGAGGACGCGGTGCAGGCATTCGACGACGTGGCGTTTCCGCTGGCGCTGGGGCGCGAGGCGGAGGTGGCGCCGACCTTTTCGACGCAGGTGATGACCGCGGGCGGCGGCGCGGAACAGCGCAACGCGGCCTGGGCGGAGGCGCGGGCAACCTACGATGTCGGGCCGGGGCTGCGATCGGAGGCGGATATCGCCGCGCTGCTCGGCTTCTACCGGGCGCGGATGGGGCCGGCGCGCGGGTTTCGCCTGCGCGACCCGTTCGACTGGCAGGCGGCGGGCGTGCCGATCGGCACGGGCGATGGCGCGGGGCGGCGGTTCGCGCTGGTGAAGCGCTACGGCGACAGCGTGCGGCGGATCACCCGGCCGGAGGCGGGCAGCGTCGCGGTGCAGGTGGATGGGATCGCGACCGGCTTCGCGATGCAGGCGGGGGGATGGGTGGTGCTGGACATGCCGCCGGCGGCGGGGGCGGTGGTGACCGCGTCGTTCCGCTTCGACGTGCCGGTGCGCTTCGCCGAGGACCGGCTGACGGTGAGCCGCGCGACCTTCCGGGCGGGCATGGCCGCGTCGGTGCCGCTGATCGAACTGCGCGAGGTGGCCGCGTGAACTGGCTGGACGCGGAACTGGCGACGGTGGCGCTGTGCTGGCGGATCGAGCGGCGCGACGGGGTGGCGATCGGACTGACCGCGCACGACCGCGATCTGGATGTCGACGGGCTGATCCACCACGCCGCGCCCGGCATGGTGCCCTCCGCCGTCCGCCGCGAGGTCGGGCTGGAGGCGGACACGATGGAGGTGGCCGGCGCGCTGGACCGCGCGGCGATCGACGGGCGCGACCTGCTGGCGGGGCGCTGGGACGGCGCGCGGGTGGCGGTGTTCGCGGTCGACTGGACCGGGGGTGCAGGCAGGGTCGATCTGGGCGAGGGGGTGATCGGGGCGGTGGAGATGGCGGACGGCCGCTTCTCCGCCGAACTGACCGGGCCGGGCGCGGCGCTGGACCGGCCGGCGGTGGAGGACACCTCGCCCGAATGTCGCGCCACGCTGGGCGACCGGCGATGCCGGGTGGCGATGGCGGCGCGGCGGCGGTTCGCGCGGGTGGTGTCGGCGGACGACGCGACGCTGGTGCTGGATGCCGCAGAACCGGTCGCGGATGGCTGGGGCGGCGGCACGCTGCGCTGGTTCGGCGGCGCGAATGGCGGGCTGGAGAGCGCCGTCGCCCGGTCGGCGGGGGCGGTGGTGACGCTGCGCTCGCCACCGGTGTTCGCGGTGGCGGCGGGGGTGCTCGTGGAAGTGGCGGAGGGGTGCGACAAGTCGCTGGCGACCTGCGCGACCCGGTTCGGCAACGCCGCGAATTTCCGGGGCGAGCCGCACCTGCCGGGGATCGACCTGCTGACGCGGTGGCCCGGCAATTGAGCGCGGTGGCGCGCGCCAGGGCGCTGCTGGGGGTGCGGTTCCGGTGGCAGGGGCGGGACGGGGACGGGCTGGATTGTCTGGGGCTGGCGGCGCTGGCGCTGGGATTGCGGGGGGTGCCGGGCGGGTATCGGCTGCGGGGGGGCGATCCGGCGGTGGCGGCGGCGTGGCTCGACGCGCGGCTGGTGCGGGTGGCGGCGTGGGCGGCGGGCGATCTGCTGCTGGTCCGCTCCGGCCCTGGGCAGCTGCACTGCGCGATCTGGACGGGTGACGGGATGATCCATGCCGATGCCGGCCTGGGCCGGGTGGTGGAGCGGCCGGGGATGCCGCCCTGGCCGGTGATCGGGGCGTGGCGACAGGCTTAGGGCGAAAACGGGGGAAATAAGCGATGGCGACGCTGGTGTTGACGGCGCTGGGCACGGCGGTGGGCGGGCCGATCGGGGGCGCGATCGGCGGCGTGCTGGGCAATCTAGTCGACCGGCGGGTGCTGGGCACGGCAGGCGAGGGACCAAGGCTGACCGAACTGGCGGTGCAGACCTCGTCCTATGGCACGCCGATCCCGCAACTGTTCGGGACGATCCGGGTCGCTGGCACGGTGATCTGGGCGACCGACCTGAAGGAGACGCGGGGCGGTGGTGGCGGCGGCAAGGGGCAGCCGGCGACGACGACCTACAGCTATTCGGCGTCATTCGCGGTGCTGTTGTCGGCGCGGGCGATCCGGCGGGTGGGGCGGATCTGGGCGGACGGGCGGCTGATCCGGGGTGCGGCCGGGGACCTGAAGGTGAAGGCGACCTTGCGCGTCCATACCGGCGGCGAGGATCAGCCGGTCGATCCCCTGATCGCCAGCGCGGAAGGGGCGGCGCCCGCCTATCGCGGCATGGCCTATCTGGTGTGGGAGGACCTGCCGCTCGCGGAATTCGGCAACCGCCTGCCGTCGCTGACGGTCGAGGTGGTGGCGGACGATGCGCCGGTATCGACCGCCACGGTGGCGGCGGCGATGGTGGCAGGGGCGGCCGGGGGCGCGGCGACGGTGACGGGCTTCGCAGCCAGCGGCAGCGTGCGCGGGGTGCTGGCGGTGCTGACCGGGCTGGAGGATGGCTGGTGGATGCCGGCCGGCGCGGGGTTGCGGCTGGCGACGGCCGGCGACGACGTGCGGTCGGTCGATGATGCCGCCGTCGGGGTGGCGGGGCTGGAGGGCCCGGCACGGGGGCGGTCGATCGCGCCGCTCGACCAGGTGCCGCGCACGATCGAGATCGGCCATTACGAGGCGGCGCGCGATTACCAGGCGGGGTTGCAACGCGCGGTGCGGCCGGGGCCGGGCCGCGCGACGCAGCGTACCGAGATGCCGGCGGTGCTGACCGCGTCCGCCGCCAAGACGCTGGCGGACCGGATGCTGGCCCGCGCCGAGGCGGACCGGACGCGGCGGACGATGACGCTGGGGCTTGCGGGCATGGCAGTCGTGCCGGGCATGATGGTGACGATCGCGGGGGAAACCGGGCGCTGGCGGACGCTGGACGCGACGGTGACGGGCATGGCGACGCGGCTGACGCTGGCGCCGGTCGCGCCGACGATGCTGCCGGCGACGCGGGCCAGCGGTGGCCGGGTGGCGGCGGCGGTGGATGCGCCGATCGGCGCGACGCTGCTGCATGTCGCCGAACTGCCGCCCCTGGACGATACGCTGCTCGCCGCGCCGCGGCTGACCGTGCTGGCGGGCGGCGCGGGCGCGGGCTGGCGACAGGCGGCGCTGTTGTGGAGCGTGGACGGCGGTGTCAGCTGGACCGCGGCGGGGGCGACCGGTGCCGCCGCCGTGATCGGCACGGTCGAGGCGATCGCGCCGGTCGCCACCACCGCTGTCTGGGACGGGGCGGGGGCGATCGTGGTGCGGCTGGCGCGCGCCGACATGATGCTGGACGATGCCGATGACGCGGGAATGGTCGATGGTGCCAATCTGGCGGTGATCGGCGGCGAACTGGTGCAGTTCGGCCACGCGGAACCGCTGGGCGACCGGCGCTGGCGGCTGACACGTCTGTTGCGGGCGCGGCGCGGCAGCGATGCCGGGGCGGCGGGGGGTCGCTTCGCGCTGATCGAGCCGGCGGCGGTGCGGACGATCGACCTGCCACTGGCGGCGATCGGCGCGGAAATCCGGGTGCTGGCGATCGGCGTCGGCGATGCCGATCCGGTCGAGGTGCGGACCTGGCTGACCGGTGCATCGGTGCGCCCGCCCGCCCCGGTGCACCTCCACCATGCGGACGGCGTGCTGCACTGGACGCGGCGGAGCCGGGCCGGATGGCGCTGGAGCGACGGCGTGGAGGCGCCGCTGGTCGAGGAGACGGAAGCGTACCGGGTGACGGTGACCGCTGGCGACGTGGCTGGTGGCGACGTGGTGAGCGACGTCGCGACCGACCGGCCGTGGCTGGCGATCCCGGCGATGGCGGGCGCGACCGTGGCGGTACGGCAACGCGGCACCTGGGCGGAATCCGCCCCGGTATCGCTGCGATGGGACGGGTGAGGGGGATGACGATGACGACGACACCACGATGGGGCCTGCCGCTGATCGAGCCGGGGCAGGCGCAAAAGGAACTGTTCCACAACGAATCGCTGCTGCTGATCGACGCGGCCGTGCAGGCGGGCGTGGTCGCGGTCGGCACGGAACCGCCCCCGCCCGATCCGGCGGCGGGCGATTGCTGGGTGATCGGCCCCGCGCCGGTCGGGGCATGGGCGGGTCATGGCGAGAAAGTGGCGATGTGGACGGCGGGCGGCTGGCGATTTCTGAATCCGCCTGAGGGAATGGCGGTATGGGACCGGGCGACGGGATGCCTGTGGCGGCATCGTTCGGGTATGTGGTTGCGCGGAAACACAATCCCGACCGCGACCGGTGGCGCGACGATCGACGAGGGCGCGCGCCAGATGCTGGCGGCGGTGATCGAGGTGCTGCGCGGGCATGGTCTGGTCGCGTGAAAACCTGTGGCGCCAGGGCAACAGTCGCGAAAGTTTGTCGCCTTGCCGTGAAACCATCCGTTCGATAGTGGGTTTGCGCACTCCGTAGTGACACTCAAGAAAGGGGATTATGATGCGGAAGGTTGCCATTGTTCTGGCACTTGCCTCCACAGCGATTGCTGCTCCCGCCCTCGCCCGCGACAAGTCGTGGTACGTAGGCGTGGAAGGCGGCGCGATGATCGTCGAGGATATCGATTATGATATCACCGGCGCCACCGCTGCTGCTACCGGCACCGGTACGGTCGATCACAATTACGGCTTCGATGTCGATGGCGTGGTCGGTTATGACTTCGGTGGTTTCCGTCTGGAAACCGAAGTCGGCTATCGTCGCGCCACCGTCGACGGTTACTCGTCGACCACCACCACCCCGCGCTTCAATGCAGCCGGCGTTCGCAGCGATGCGGCCGCGGGTACGTACGGCGTTGCCGGCGGTCGCAGCTCGGCGCTCAGCTTCATGCTGAACGGCCTGCTCGACTTCGGTGAAGACGATGCGATCCAGGGCTTTGTCGGCGGCGGCGTGGGCGTTGCCCGTGTTGCGGTCAACTATGCCCTGAACACGCAGCGCGACTTCGTCGACGACAGCGACACCGTGTTCGCATGGCAGGCGCTGGCGGGTATCCGCGCACCGCTGACCGAGAACATCGACGCGACGCTGAAGTATCGTTTCTTCAACGCCGAGAACGTCAAGCTGGTCGACGTCGCCAACCGTACGCTGGACGGCCGGTTCCGCTCGCACAGCGTGCTGGGTGGCCTGACGTACAACTTCGGTTCGCCGACCCCGCCGCCGCCGCCGCCGCCGCCCCCCGCGGACGTGCCGCCGCCGCCGCCCCCGCCGCCCGCTCCGGTGCCGGAAGCGGTTCCCTGCTCGCCGGGTCCGTTCATCGTGTTCTTCGAGTGGAACAAGTCGGACATCACCCCGGAAGCCGCGTCGATCCTCGACAACGCCGTGACGCAGTATCAGAGCTGCGGCAGTGCGCAGGTCCAGCTGGCGGGTTACACCGACACCTCGGGCGCAGCGTCCTACAACCAGGGCCTGTCGCAGCGTCGCGCAGACGCGGTGAAGGCGTACATGAGCTCGCGCTCGATCCCGGACAGCGTCATCACGACCAGCGCGTTCGGCGAAACCAACCTGCGCGTGCAGACCGCCGATGGCGTCCGCGAAGTGCAGAACCGTCGCGTGGAAATCACGTACGGTCAGGGTGCAGGCCAGTAAGGCTTACGCTCTACGTCAAAGAGGGGAGGTCGGCGCGAGCCGGCCTCCCTTTTTTATTGTCCGTCGTGGATCGTCGTGGCGGCGGCACGGGGATGGTGGCGGACGTCGCCCCAGCGACGGCACCGGCCACCGATCGATCCGGCAACGGCGTGGCGGCGGGGGGCACCGACCGTCATGTCCATCACGCCACCGCCATCGTGCCGGACCATGGCATCGGATGCGATCCGTCATATCCGATCCGATGCCCGACAAGGTGTCAGAGCGTCAGAGCGTCAGGCCGTCAGGCCGATCGGCATAAGGGTTGCCATTCCAGCCGCGCGATGCTGCGCCATAGCCATTCGAGCGGACCGTAACGATAGCGACGCAGCCATGGCGTCGACCAGCCGAGCATCAGCCCCCAGGCGACCGGCACCAGCCCATAGAGCGCGGCCCGACGCCATTCGCCGAACTGCCCGAACCCCCAGCCGAACAGGCAGGTCAGGGCGATGCTGGTCATCAGATAGTTGCTGAACGCGGTCCGGCCGGTGGCGGCGAACCATGCGCTCCAGCGGCCACCGGGCCGGATCAGCAGCAGGATCAGCGCCGCATAACCGACCGCGCCCGCCATCCGCAGCGGCTCCGCCCCGACCAGCGACGCGCCGTACACCCAGGGAAGGGCGAAGCGGTGGTGCAGGACGAGCAGGGCGAGCGCCGCATAGCCGGTCAGCGACAGGCCGAGGCACGTCACCGCCCAGCGGCGGTAGCGGGTGCGCGGCCATGCGCCGGTCAGGAAACCGGTGCGATACGCCGCCATGCCGAGCAGGATCGCCCCCAGCGTCTGTGGGCCGACCACCAGCAGGCCGATCAGCGGACTGGTCGCATGATGCCAGCGCCAGGCGACACCGGTCAGCCAGCCGCCATTCTGTGCCGCGACCTCCGCAACGATCGTCGCGGCGGGTGGCGTGCCGAACACCGCCGCATAGCCGTTCCAGGTCGCGATCGCCTGTGGCGTATCGCGCGCGGCGGCGGCGATCAGTGCGGCCAGTCCGCCTGCCGACATCGCCAGCCCCAATACCGTGACGGCGATCCCGATCGCGATCAGCGGGCGGGGGGACAGGCGCCTGAAGGGCCAGGCGATCAGCCCGACCAGCGCATAATGGCTGAGGATATCGCCCCACCAGACCAGCCACAGATGCACGCAGCCGATCGCGAACAGGGCCGCCATCCGGGCGATATGGACCCCGCTCGGATCGTCCCCCGCCAGACCGGCCCGATCCGCGACGATCAGCATCGATGCGCCGAACAGGAACGAAAACAGCCCGCGCATCCGCCCTTCGACGAGGACGAAGTTGGCGAACCAGGCCGCGATATCGGCCGGACCCGTGCCACCCGCCGCGACCGGCGAGAAATACGCCGCGCCCGGCAGCGCGAAGGCGGGCAGGTTGGCGACGAGGATGCCCATCACCGCCACCCCGCGGATCACATCGAGCGAGACGATCCGGTCCGCCGGTCGACCGGCGTCGATAGGGGAGGCGGCATCGATAGGGGCGGCGGCCGGATCGGCAGCGGGATCGGCGGGGGCCATGGCGTCGCCCCTTGCCCTGCACCGTTCGCCCCGACAAGCGCGAGCATGGTGACGGCAGGGCGGCCCCCGGATGGGAACCGCCCTGCCGCTGGATCAGGCGAAGACGACCCGCACGCGGCGCCGGCTGCGGCGCAGCGCGATGCCGGTCATGCCGAACCCGGTCAGCATCAGCGCCCAGGTGCCGGGTTCCGGCACCGCGAGGACGCTGTTGATCCAGTTGGCGTGGTAGGCGGTCGACACATAGCCGCCGAACTCGCCGAACGTGGAGTTCAGATCGTCGTCGATATCGCCGAAGCCGGAGCCGAAGCTCAACCCGAACGAGGTAATCGCCGCGACCTTGCCGTCGATGAAGCTGGCCCCGCCGGAGTCGCCACCCGCCGTCATCGCCTCCATCGCGCCACGCCCGAGATTGCAATAACGCGTCGAGGTCACGCCGACCGCGCCCGTGATGATGCAGGACGCGTCGTTGTCATCCAGACCGTTATCGAAGTCGGACAGCAGGACGTTGTCGATCTCCGCGCCGTTTTCGCCCAGAAAGTCGAGCCCGCCGTCGATCCCTTCGTCACCCAGCGCGAAATCGAACAGGTTGTCGCCCTGCCGCTTGCGACCGGTGCCGAGATTGTCCCCGACCAGTCCACCGCCATCGGACCGGGCGCCGACGCCCGTCACGTTGAAATTCTGGCCGCTGGCATTCCCGGTATAGAGTTCGTAGCTGGTGGCGAACAGCGGCGCCGCCTGCGACAGGCGCAGCACGGCGATGTCGTTCTGATCGATCACTTCGCCTCTGTAACCGGCATTGACGAAATAATCGCTGACCGCGATCGCGGTGGATTGGGCACCGGTGATGACATAGTCGGGATCGGTGCCGTTGTAGAAATAGGCGGTCGTCGACACCGGATTGGCGGTGCCCGCGCCGCCGCTGACGCAGTGCCCGGCGGTCAGGATCGACTGGCGATCGGCCATCAGCGAACCCGAACAGATGAATCGGTCGCCGTTGCTATAGGCCATGATGAGCGCGACGGTGCCGTTGTAGCGCGATGCATTGGCGAAGAATGCAGGATTGCCGCCGCCCGCGACGGTCGCCGTCGAGGTGGTGCCGACGATGCTGTTGGTGGCGGTGAAAGTCAGGCCGTTATGCGTACCGGTTATCGTCGCCGCGGTGGCCGGCATCGCGGCGCCCATGAACAGTGCAGCCGTCAGGGTGCGGTAGAACATTTGCTTCATGAAAGTTTCCCCGTTTCACGCCCGCTTACCCC
This sequence comes from Sphingomonas sp. CFBP 8760, assembly GCF_014841615.1. Classification (GTDB taxonomy): domain Bacteria; phylum Pseudomonadota; class Alphaproteobacteria; order Sphingomonadales; family Sphingomonadaceae; genus Sphingomonas. Next base: position 37,899 of record NZ_JACYUG010000004.1, read on the forward strand.
CTGCATTTTGCATCGGTCGGTTTTGGTGCGCTGCGGAAAGCTATCACGGCTTTTGGGATAGTAAACGAGTTTTAATGTCTCTTTTTAAACAGATAGCGAAAGATCAGGCAAGCGGGGGAAGGGAACGCGGCACTGCCGGTCATGCCGACGCCCGCCAGCATCGGCCCGCAGCTACGGGGTTACGGTACCGGCAGCATCACGCCGGTAATCCAGTCGGCCTGAAACCCGGTCGAACCGGTGTCGGGCACGGGATGATCCGGATTCGGCCTGCCATGGAAATGGATCGCCGTTAGATCGCGCGGCACGGGCATGGGCACGAGAGCGGGGATCACCCCGCTCCCCGCACGGGATTTCAGGCCAAGGCGGCGTCCGCCCCCATCAGCGCGGGGAAGAACCCCTCGTGCGCGGTCCGCAGCGCATCCAGCGTGACGACGTCGTCGCGGTTCGGTCGTTCGAAGATCAGGCGCTTGCCGCCGGTGCGACCCATCGGTTCCGCCTCCACGCCGGCGGCATGGGCGGCGCCGAGGAAATCGAGCAGCGCGGCATCGTCGACCGTGACGATGTAGACGCCCTGATCCTCCGCAAAGAAGCTGTGCGCGCAGTCATAGGGTTGCTTGCGGTCGATCATCGCGCCGATATTGCCGGCCAGCGCCATTTCCGCGATCGTCACCGCGATGCCGCCATCGGATACGTCGTGGACGGCGGTGAGCTGGCCCGCCGCGATCGCGGTGCGGATCAGGTCGCCGGCGCGGCGTTCGGCGTCGAGATCAACGCGCGGTGGCGGCCCTTCCTCGCGGCCATGGCATTCGCGCAGCCACAGGCTCTGGCCCAGATCGCCGCGGCGGGTGCCGATGACGAGGATGATGTCGCCGATGCCCTTGAAGGCGATCGTCGCGTTCTTCTGCCAGTCCGCCAGCAGGCCGATCGCACCGATCGCCGGGGTCGGCAGGATCGCGGAGCCGCCGCCGGTCGCCTTGGACTCATTGTAGAGCGAGACGTTGCCCGACACGATCGGGAAGTCGAGCGCGCGGCATGCGTCCGACATGCCCTCCAGGCAGCCCACGATCTGGCCCATGATCTCGGGCCGCTGCGGGTTGGCGAAATTCAGGCAGTTGGTGATCGCCAGTGGCGTCGCGCCGACCGCGGTCAGGTTGCGCCATGCCTCCGCCACCGCCTGCTTGCCACCCTCGACCGGGTCGGCGAAGCAATAACGCGGCGTGCAGTCGGTGGTGATCGCCAGCGCCTTGTCGGTGCCGTGGACGCGGACCACCGCGGCGTCGCCGCCGGGGCGCTGCACGGTGTCGGCGCCGACCATGTGGTCGTACTGTTCCCAGATCCAGCGGCGGCTGGCGATGTCGGGCGAGCCCATCAGGGTCAGCAGATCGGCACCGATATCGCGGCTTTCGGGCACGTCGACCAATGCCTTGGCCGGCGGGGTCGGCACGTGCGGCCGGTCGTAGAGCGGCGCGTCGTCGGCCAGCGGGCCGAGCGGAATGTCGCACACCACCTCGCCGTGATGGCGCAGCACCATGCGGCCGGTATCGGTGACATGGCCGATCACCGCGAAGTCGAGTTCCCATTTGCGGAAGATCGCCTCCGCCTCCGCCTCGCGGCCGGGCTTCAGCACCATCAACATGCGCTCCTGCGATTCGGAGAGCATCATCTCGTAGGCGGTCATGCCCTCCTCGCGCTGGGGCACGTCGTCCATCACCAGTTCGATGCCGACGCCGCCCTTCGAGGCCATCTCGACGCTGGAGGACGTGAGGCCGGCGGCGCCCATGTCCTGGATCGCGACGATCACGTCGGTCGCCATCAGTTCGAGGCACGCCTCGATCAGCAGTTTCTCGGTGAAGGGGTCGCCGACCTGCACGGTGGGGCGCTTGGCATCGGCATCCTCGCCGAAATCGGCCGACGCCATCGTCGCGCCGTGGATGCCGTCGCGCCCGGTCTTCGACCCGACATAGACGATCGGATTGCCGATGCCGCTGGCGGCGGAATAGAAGATCTTGTCCTGATCGGCGATGCCGACCGTCATCGCGTTGACCAGGATGTTGCCGTCATACGCCTTGTGGAAATTGACCTCGCCACCCACGGTGGGCACGCCGACGCAGTTGCCGTAGCCGCCGATGCCCGACACGACGCCCGAGATCAGGTGGCGCATCTTCGGATGATCGGGCCGGCCGAACCGGAGCGCGTTCATGTTGGCGATCGGCCGCGCGCCCATCGTGAACACGTCGCGCAGGATGCCGCCGACCCCGGTCGCCGCGCCCTGATAGGGTTCGATGTAGGAGGGGTGGTTGTGCGATTCCATCTTGAAGATCGCCGCCTGATTGTCCCCGATATCGACCACGCCGGCGTTCTCGCCGGGGCCGCAGATCACCTGCGGGCCGGTGGTCGGCAGCTTCTTCAGATGGATGCGGCTGGATTTATAGCTGCAATGTTCCGACCACATCACGGAGAAGATGCCGAGTTCGACGAGGTTCGGCTCCCGCCCCAGCGCGTGCAGCACGCGATCATATTCCTCGGGGGACAGGCCGTGCTCGGCAACGACGTCGGGGGTGATCGCGGCGATGGTCTGGGTCATGGCGTGCAGATAGCGGCGCGCCGTCCGTCCGTCACCCCGGCAGCGTCATCGAGGCGCGCATTGTGGCAGGATGGTCATAATTTTTCGACGTTTTGCGATTAGACAGGCAACGGCTGCCGATCTTGGCAGTTGTCATTCCGTGTCACTACGGGGCCAGGGGCGGCGTTCGAACCGGACGCCGCCTTTGGTTTGTCAGTTGTAAGGGGTTTGTCAGCCGTAAGGCGGTTGGGTGAAGCCGGCCGGGCTGGCGGTGAAGATCTCGCAGCCATCCTCGGTGATGCCGATGGAATGTTCGAACTGCGCGGACAGCGAGCGATCGCGCGTCACCGCCGTCCAGCCATCGTCGAGCAGCTTCACGTCGGGACGGCCGATGTTGATCATCGGTTCGATCGTGAAGATCATGCCGGGCCGCAGTTCGGGGCCGGTGCCGGGGCGGCCGACATGGACCACTTCCGGCGCGTCGTGGAACAGGCGACCGACGCCATGGCCGCAGAAATCGCGGACCACGCCGTAACGATGCGCCTCGGCATGGCGCTGGATCGCATTGGCCACGTCGCCCATGCGGTTGCCGGGCCTTGCCTGTTCGATCCCGATCATCAGGCATTCATACGTCACCTCGACCAGCCGGCGCGCCTTCAGCGGCACATCGCCGATCAGGTACATCCGGCTGGAATCGCCGTGCCAGCCATCGACGATCGGCGTCACGTCGACATTGACGATATCGCCGGATTTCAGCGTTTTGTCCGACGGGATGCCGTGGCAGACGACGTGGTTGATCGAGATGCAGCTGCTATGGGTATAGCCGCGATAGCCCAGCGTGGCGGGCACGCCGCCGTTCGCCATCACAAAATCATAGATCATCCGGTCGATCTCGCCGGTGGCGACGCCGGGCACCATGTGCGGGGCGATCATGTCCAGCGCTTCGGCAGCGAGGCGCCCCGCCTTGTGCATCCCGGCAAAGGCGGCGGGGCCGTGCAGCTTGATCGCGCCGGTGCGGCCGCCGGGGGAGTCGGAGGTTACGGTGACATAGTCGGTCATGCCCGTAATATAGCGTGGCGGCCGCGCTTTGGCGAGGCTAAGGCCGGATGCATGGACAGCGACGATATGGGCGAACGCATCTGGACCGCCGCGCTGGTGGTGATCGGCGACGAGATATTGTCCGGGCGGACGCAGGACCGCAACGTCGCGCAACTGGCGACGTGGCTGAACGTGCAGGGCATCCGGCTGGCCGAGGTCCGCGTCGTCGCCGACCGCGAGGACGCGATCGTGGAGGCGGTGAACACCTTGCGCGCACGCAACGATTATCTGTTCACCACCGGCGGCATCGGCCCGACACATGACGACATTACCGTCGATGCGATCGCCGTGGCGCTGGGCGTGGGGGTGGAGCACCACCCGGACGCGATGGCGACGCTGGAGGCCTATTACGCGACGCGCGGCGGGCTGACCGAGGCGCGGGCACGGATGGCGCGGGTGCCGGCAGGCGCAGGGCTGATCGAGAACCGTGTGTCGGGTGCGCCGGGCATCCATGTCGCCAACATCTTCATCATGGCCGGGGTGCCACACATCACCGCCGGAATGCTTGACATGCTGACCGGGACGCTGGAGGGCGGACGCCCGGTGGTGTCGCGGACGATCGGCTGCTGGGTCGCCGAAAGCGAGGTCGCCGACCTGCTGCGCGACACGGAGAAAACGCATGCGGGCGTGTCGATCGGCAGCTACCCGTTCTTCCGCGAGGGGCGGACCGGTGCCAATTTCGTGGTGCGCAGCCCCGATGCGGCGCTGGCCGACACCTGCGTCGCCGATCTGGCCGCCGCGCTCACCGCGACGGGGCGGACGGTGATCGCCGAGGGTATCTGAGCGGCGGGCGCCGGGATCAGCCGGTGCCGACCACGTGCAGGCCCGGCCGGCCGATCGGCAGCGATCCGGCGGCGAGGTCCGCGATCAGGCGTTCTGCGGCGGCGCGGCCTGCGGCCCAGCGGCGCGCGATCGAAGGGCCGGAGAAATCCATCGCCTTGCCCGCCACCTCAACCCGCTGGTCGGTATAGATGACCGGGGCCAGCGTGACGGCGATGTCGTCGCGCCCGGCGTGGACCGCTTGCCAGCGTGCGATGGTGCGGCGCGACTGGGCGGCGAAGATCAGGTCCTGCATCCGCGTCGCGGTGTCGCCCAGCGTGCGCGGCAACGGTTGCGCCAGCGGCAGCAGGTCGACCGCCACGCACAGCATCGGCCGCGCCGATGGCGCCGCCAGCACCGGATCGAGCGGCAGGTTGGCGGACAGCCCGCCATCGACCAGCCATCGCCCCTCGATCTCGACCGCCGGATAGGCGACCGGCAACGCCGCGCTGGCACGGATATGCTGCGCCTCGATCCGGGTGTCGCGGCTGTCGAACACCATGTCGAGCCCCGATTCCAGATCGAGCGCGGTCGCGGTGAAACGGCAATGGCCGGCGTTCAGTTCGTCCGCATCGACCAGCCGCGCCAGCATCGCGGCCAGCTGGTCCGTCTCGAACAGCGAGGGGTGATGATCGGTCCAGGGGGCGAGCGACGACAGCAGCGGCCCGAACATGCCGGGCCGCCCCGCCGCCAGCGTCCACGTCACCGCGGCGGTGCGGCGGGCCGTCTCCGGCCAGGCCGACTCATGGTGCAGGCCGAAGACGGGCCAGTCCGCCGGCGTGCCGTCCGGCCGCCACAAGGCGCGCAAGCCATCGATCCGGCGCGACGGGGCGGTGCCGGCGATGATCGCGCCGTTGATCGCGCCGATCGAGGTGCCGACGATCCAGTCGGGCAGCAGGTCGGCATCGTGCAGCGCATGATAGACCCCCGCTTCGAACGCGCCGAGCGCGTTGCCGCCCCCCAGCACCAGCACCAGATCGAAGTCACGGGTTTCCGTCATCGCCGCGCCCCGCCGCGCCGTGCCGCCATCACCGCGATGCCGATCAGGCTGGCGATCAGCACCGTCCCCGGTCGCTTCTGCACCTGCAACGCGATGCTCGATCGGCGGGCATGGACGGGTCGACTGCCGCGCAGGCCATCGGCGCGGGGGCGGTGGAGATTGTCGTGGCGGGCGGGGTCGCCGGCGTCGCCCGGCTGCTGCTGCGCGCGGGTGCCGGCAGCCTTCATGATGAGGTCGGCGACACGCGGCGCGGCCTGCGCAAGTATCGAAGACAACAGGCCGCCGCCGCCGGCATACAGCGTGCGGCGCGGATGCGCGCAGGCGAACAGCGCCGCGTCGGCCACCACCGCCGGGGTGTAGAGTGGCTGCGGCAGGCGCGGCGGCTGGCCCATGTAATTGCGCGCATGTTCGGGAAAGGGCGTGTCGATCGGCCCCGGCTTGATAAGGGTGACGGAGATGCCGTCGCCCTCCACCTCCATGCGCAGCGTATCGGTCAGCGCCTGCACCGCGTGCTTGGTCGCACTGTACGGCCCCTGTTGCAGGATCGCGCGATCCCCCAGGATCGAGCCGATATTGACGATCGCGCCGCCGCCGCGCCGGCGCAGATGCCGTGCGGCGACCAGCGAGCCGTGCAGCACCCCGAAATAATTGACGTCGAACACGCGGCGATGATCCGCCACCGGCACCTGTTCCAGCGTGCCGTAGGTGCCCGTGCCGGCATTGTTGATCCAGCTGTCGAACCCGCCGAATGCGCCGGTCGCCACCCCGGCGATGCGTTCCACCGCCACCGGATCGGCGACATCCGCGACACAGACCGCGATCCGCGCGCCCGCCGCCGCCAGCCGGGTGCGCAGCGCCGCCAGCGCCGCCTCGTTCCGCGCCACCGCGACGACCGCTGCGCCCGCCTTCACCGCGCGTTCCACGATCGCGAGGCCGTTGCCGCTGGTGGCGCCGGTGACGACGATCACCTGTTGGCCCAGAGGTTTCAATGCGATCGGCATGCCCGTGTCCCACCATGCCGCCGGGTGGTGGCGACCCCGTTGGGAACGGCGCATGGCCGGGATCGATCCGGAAATAACGTCAGTAATTAAGACCTTATAGCAGCGCGTCCAGCCGCTTGCGGCCATTCGCCAGCACGGCGGCATGCCAGTGGCGACGGGCGGCGGCAGCGCGAGGCGCGCGGTCGGCCAGCGCGAGCCAGGCCAGCGCCTCGGCGGCGCGCGTGCCCGGTTCCTTGACGATGCGCGCGAGATCGGTGTCGAACGCGGCGAAATAGACGGGCACGCCCTGCCATGCCGCCAGTCGCGTGCGCGCCTCCGCCGGGGACCAGCCCTCGCTATGGATGCCCAGATCGATCCGGCCGCGCGCGGCGCGGAAGATCAGCCAGTGGAGATGGCCGAGCATCGTGCGCGGGTCGCGGAAACCGGGCGCGGCGAGCGTTTCGGCATAGGTCGCCCAGCCCTCGACGAACGCGGCGGCATAGGTGGCACGCAGCGGATGCGGCGGGCCGGTTTCCTCGATGCCGAGCTGGATCATGTGGCCGGGCAGCAGTTCGTGCGCGACCACGCTCGGCAATGACCAGGCGGGGCGGCGGCGGATATCGGCGAGGTCGACGATATAGGCGCCGGGTCGGCCGGGGGCGGGGGCGGCGCGATAGCCCTGCCGGCCCGCCGCGATCTCCGCCGGGGTCAGGGTGCGGACGGCCACGTCGAGGCAGTAGGGCGGCACGTCGGCGATCGTGCGCGCCACGGCGGCGCGGCGGGCGGCGAGATCGCGGTTCATGTCGGCGACCGCCTGTTGCCGGCCGGCGTCGTCTTCCGGGTAATGGCCGTCGGTTTCGGCGAACAACCTGACATATCGTGCGCCGATCGTGTCACCGGCGATGCCGATCCGGTCGAACAGCGGCGCGGCGCGGGCGTGCAGATCGGCCAGCGCATGGTCGAGCCGGTGGCGGGCGGCGAGCGGGTCCGCATCGCCCAGCGTGCGGCGGAGGCGCAGCGCATAGTCACCCGGCCGGGTCGCCAGCCCGGCATCGATCGCCAGCCCGGCCCGCGCGGTCAGCAGGTCGAGCCGGCGGGCGGGGGACAGCGCGCGCGGATCAAACCCGGCCAGCATCGCGAGGCCCTCCGCCGGGGCGGCCCTCGCGGCGGCGTCGAGGGCAAGGCGGACGGACCCGTCGTCGCTGTCGGTGAAGGCGGGCAGGGCAGTCGCCGCGAAACCGGCGAGCAGGGCACGCCGGTCGATCACCGGACCAGCGCGACGCGGTTATTGCGCCGCGTGACCTCCGGCGCGTCGCCGGGCAGCGCCACCGTTGCCGCCACGATGCGCGGGTCGATCCCGGCGGGCAGCGTCAGCGTGACGCGGGTGGTGCGCGGCAGCAGGTCGACCGGGGCCGCCAGCGGCGCGATGGCGGCGGTGGCGAGGACGCGTCCGTCCGCCATCAGCGCGGCGGTGCCCCCCGTCGTCGCCTGCGCGCCGAGGCTGTGGATCGTCAGCGTCACACGCCGGCCCTTCACCGCCACGTCGTCCACCCCGATCCCCAGATCGGGGCGCCGGTCGACCGGATCGCTGGCGCGGACCAGTTCGAGGTCGATCGCGCTTTCGCCCGGCGCGAAGGTGACGGTGGTGGTGGCACCGCGTTCCAGCGATACCGCCGTCGCACCGCCGGCGGTGGTGATCCGCCATTCGCCCGCCGCGATGTTCCACGTCGACAGTTCGGCCCGCTGCGCGGTCGCGGCGGTGTTGAAGCCGGTGATGCGTATCCGGTTCGGGGTGGCGCGGACCAGCAGCGCCACCCGCTCCGCCGCGCCGGGTTCGGCGAAGCGCCAGCTTACCGCATTGGCGGGCCAGCTCTGGTTGCGGCGCAGCGCGATGCCGCCCAGCCGCTCGCGCTGCAACCATTCGCTCGGCGCCTCGACCCGGTCGGACCACCAATGTCCCTCGGTCTGCATATAGCGGCGCGCGGCCTTGTCGCGCGCGGCGCTGTCGTGAAGCGCGGCGAGTGGGGCGGTGTCGCCGGTCGCGTGCCAGCGGGCATAACGGGCGAAGGGGTCGTCCCCCTTGCCGGCGGCCAGCGCAGCACGCCAGCCGGGGCCGGCGGGGAGCAGGCCGAACACGTCGTCGTTGATCTCGGTCAGCGCGCCCGGCCCGACCTTGGCCACCCGGCCCTCCAGCGGGCGGAGATAGCGCGTATCGCCGGTCCAGTGCCACGCCGCCCATGCGGCCTGCAACGGCAGGGTTGCGCCGCCGCCATCGCCCGCCCGTTCCTTGTCCGACCCCCAGTTGATCTCGTTGGGAAAGGACCAGAGGCCGTCCGGCCCTTGTTTGCCATGCGCCAGCCAGCCGTCGACGGTGCCGGTCACCAGCCCGCGCGCCGCCGGGTTGCCATTGTAGAGGCCCAGCAGCGTCGGGCCGTGCAGCACGGTGAAGGCATAGGGCTTCTGCCACGCCCAGGCATCGTCGCGGTAGATCGTCCGGGCGCCATACCATGACGACGCGAAGTGGAGATGACCGGCGGGATTGGGCAGGATCACCCGGCCAAGCGCGCGGGTATTGGCCATCAGCCGCTCCACCGCGCGCGGCTCGCCCCAGTTGAGGTACAGGCGCGCGGCGTTGCTGTTGAGCCCTTCCTCATAGGCGTGGAGTTCGTCGGTGGTGATCGTGCCGAGCCCGTCGGTGATCATCCCGTTCCGGTAGACCGCGTCGGACACCGCATTCAGCGAGGCGGTGATCCTGTCGGGGATCAGCCCCATCAGCGCCGCGCCGGGCCATTGCTGGACGAGATCGCTGTCGTCGGACAGGCCGCCGCCGAAATCGCCGTACGGCACCTGCCGATGGTCGATCCACCATTCGACGAAACGACGCACCTCGACCAGATCCTGCAACTGGCGATGCGCCCAGCCCGGCACGCCGGCGGGCACCGGCGCCAGCGCGACCGTCGGCAGGTTTTCGGGCCGGTAGTTGATGTCGGCCCAATAGGCGCGGCCCTCGACATGGTCGGGATCGACGCGCAACAGATCGGTCGCGTCGGCGAACAACCGCGCATAGAGGCCGGCGCGCTTCGAGGCGGTATGCTCCTCGACCAGGAAGCCCCAATTGTCCTTTACCTGATTGAAGCGGTCGGCAACATGCTCACGGGTCGCCTCGGCGCGCGGCTTGAAGATCAGGCGGAGGCGGGCGCCGTCGAGGCTGCGTGCCCCGAAATCGGGCGCGGCGCTGGCGATGGTCAGGTACAGGCTGTCATGCGGCAGGATGCGGTCGCGCAGGTCGAGCCACAGCGTGCGCGCCTCGTTCGGACGGACCGAGACGGACAGGTCGATCAGGTCGCGGCCGGGCCAGACCGGGTCCTTCACCCGGATGTTGAGCGGCACCAGCCCGCGCGCATCGGCGGCCAGTGTCATCGCCGGCAGGTCGATCGCGATCCCGTCCAGCCCGTCATGGATGTTCTGCCAGCCATAGTCCCAGGCGCGCGCGACCGGCTGGTCGGCGGCGGCATCGCCGAAGCTGGCGGGGACGAGGATGTGGACGATCGGCTGCGCGCCCGCCATGCGGACGACGTTGCCGCTGCCCCCGGCCGCGCCGGCGCCGACCGCCGCCTTCACCCCCGAGGTCGGCATGGCGAGCACCGTCGTCCGCTCGTCGGGCGCGAACCGGCCGGCGATGAAGGCGTTGAGCGGGGCGAGCGCGGCCAGCGTCGGCGCGGCATCGGCACGGATCGTATAGTCGAGCTTCATCGTGCCGGCCGGCTCTGCGCCGGGTGTGATGTCGTAGGCCCAGAGTTCCTGGATCGGCTGTTCGGCCATGCGGTTGACGAAGCGCAGCGCGCCGCCGGTATGCGTGGGCAGGCGCATCACGCTCCGCACCACGCCCTGCGGCCGTTCGCCCAGCCGTTCGCCGTTCCAGTCGAGCGTCCCGTAGGCGGCGCCGCGAATCTCGATCTGGTTGAACCGTTCGGTCGCGGGCAGTGTCAGGTCGTAGGCGCGACCGCCCTCGACATAGGTGTTCCAGTCGGGCAGCTCGAAATAATCGTGGCGGCCAGGCAGGGCGGAACGGTTGTACACGCCGGGCCAGGTCGTCTCGGCGATGCCGTCGACGCCCTTCCACATCCACGCCTTCAGGTCCTTCGCATCGGCGAACTCGACCTTGCGCACGCGGGTGACGGCGGTGTCGAGCAGCGGCGGCGCGCCGGTGTCCCAGCCATAGCGGTGCAGCCAGGCGGCGCGGCGCGCGGCGGCAATGACGGGGGCAGCGACGACAGGGGTGGGTGCCGACTCCTGCTTCGCGGCAAGGGCCGCGACCGCGGCCCCGTCCAGCAATCGGTCGTAGACGCGGATCTCGTCGAGGTCGGAACCGCGCATGAAATTATAGCGGCTCTGCACCTGATGCGGCGACAGCACGCGCCCGGCCATGCCGAACTGGTCGAGCCCGGCGTCGAGGTCAGCGCGCTGGTCCTTGCGCGCCACCTCCTGCCCATCCACGAACAGGCGCACCCCCGTGGTTTCGTCCCAGCCGAAAGCGATGTGGTGCCATGCGTCCGGCGCGGGTGTCGCGGGCATCCGCCACGACACCCGCACCCGCGACAGATTGGCGTCGGTGACGAAGCCGTCGAAGCCGTGGCCGTTCCAGTCGATCCGCAGGAACGCCATGTCCCAGCTGCTGTGGTCCGCGAAGCCGACGCGGAAGATGTTGAACGGCGCGATGCCGACGGCCGTGCGGGGTCGCCAGAAGAACGCCAGCGTCCCGCGCTGCGCCTGGATGTTGCCCGGCGCGCGCCACGCGACATAGCCATCGTCCGCCCAGCGCGCCGCGCCGCCGATCGCGCCGTCCGGCGCCACGGTCACGCCGCTGCGGAAATTGGGTACCGCATCGCCACCGGCGACCTCGGCGGTCAGGTCGCGGTCGGCGGAGGCGCGGAACAGCAGCCCGTCCGGTGCCGCGTCATGGGCGTGCGCCGGAATAGCCAGCGCCGCCAGTGATGCGGCGATCGCCAGCCTAGCGCGCATCGATCCGCGCCAGCCGTGGCGACAGCAGGTGGACGAGCAGCAGCGCCACGAAATAGGCGCTGCCGGCGATCCCGAACAACACCGAATAGTTATTGCCGGTGGCATCGAGGATGTAGCCGGTGAACAGCGCCATCCCCATGCCGCCGACCGCGCCGATCATGCCGCCGATCCCGATCACCGAACCGACCGCGCCGCGCGGGAACATGTCGGAAGGCAGCGCATAGAGGTTGGCGGAAAAGGCCTGATGCGCCGCGGTCGCCAGCCCGATCACCGCCACCGCGCCCCAGACGCTGGCGATGTTCTGCGCGAAGAAGACCGGCAGCACGCAGAAGGCGCAGATCAGCATCGTGATCTTGCGCGCGAAATTGGGCGTCTTTCCCTGCGCGATCAGCTTCGACGACAGCCAGCCGCCGGCGATGCTGCCGAAATCGGAGATCAGGTAGATCGCCGCCAGCGGCAGCCCGAACGTCTTCAGGTCCATGTCGTACCGCTCGAACAGGTAACCCGGCAGCCAGAACAGGAAGAACCACCAGATCGGATCGATGCAGAACTTGCCGAGCGCGAATGCCCAGGTCTCACGATAGGTGGCGACGCGTGCCCATGGCAGCGGCTCGACCGGATCGGCCGGATCCTGCCGGATATAGGCGAGCTCCGCCGCCGAGACATGCGGGTGCCGGTCGGGATGGCGGTACAGCGCCAGCCACGCGATCAGCCACACCACGCCGAACACGCCGGTCACGTAGAAGGCGACCCGCCAGTCGAAGGTCAGGACGAGGAAGGGGACGAGCAGCGGCGTGACGATCGCGCCGATATTGGCGCCGGCATTGAACAACCCGATCGCATAGGCCCGCTCGCGTTGCGGGAACCACTCGGTCACCGCCTTGATCCCGGCGGGGAAATTGCCGGATTCGCCGACGCCCAGCCCGAACCGCGCCATCGCGAAGGTGGTGATGCTGGTGGCAAGGCCATGCGCCATGTGGCTGACCGTCCAGATCAGGATCGCGATCACATATCCGGCGCGCGCGCCCAGCACGTCGACGATCCGCCCGAACCCGACATAGCCGATCGCATAGGCGAGCTGGAACCAGAAGATGATGGTGGCGAAGTCGCTTTCCGACCAGCCGAACTCGGCCTTCAGCGTCGGCTTCAGCACGCCGATCATCTGCCGGTCGACGTAATTGATCGCGGTCGCCGCGAACAGCAGCGCGCAGATGACCCAGCGATAGCGGCCGACGCGGGCGACCGCGCCGTCAGGTCCCTGATCCGTGGCGATGGTGCCCATCATATCCTCTTCCTGATCGGCCTCTTTGATGGGCCGTTAGTGGGTGGTCAGCGGGCCTGCATGGTGCAGGCGACGGTCCAGCGGCCGTCGAACCCGGCGACCACCGTATCGCCGGGTGATACCGGGTGGACGCCGGTGACCGCGCCACTCGATATCCACTGCCCCGCCTCCATCGCGATACCACGCCGGGCGAGATGTTCGAGCAGGAAACGCGCCGCGCCGAACGGGCCGTCGAGCATCGTCGCGGTCGTCGCGCGGCCGATCTCCTCGCCGTTGATCGTCAGCGTCACCGGCCAGGCGTCGACGTCCGCCGTCCGCCACCCGTCCGCCGCCGGCCCGATGACGAGGCCGTTGTTGTTGCCGAAATCCGATACCGTCGCGGTCGGCCCATGGCTGTTGATGCCGGGGAAGGGCGAACTCGCGACCTCGATCCCGACATGCACCGCGTCGATCAGCGCGGTCGCCTCTTCGATCGTGTAATCCGTCTTGGCGGGATCGGGCGTGGTGCCGATCCGCAGCAGGAACTCCGCCTCCGCCGCGGCGAAGCCGTCGCCGAACACCGGCATCGCCGGGGGCGTGTCGCCCGCCGTCACGATCGAATCGGCGAAGATCGGGCCGGCCAGCCGGTCGATGCCGTCGACCGGCGGGGCGATCTTGCCGACCTTCCATCCGGCGATGCGGCCATCGGCCAGGCGGATCGCGGCGTCCTGCACCCGGTAGGCATCGGCCAGGGTGGCCGGGATCGCGCCGGGGAAATCGGGCAATGCCGATCCGTCGTACCGTGCCGTCACGAAGGCGCGGGCGATGGCGCCCGCCCCGTCGGAACCCGTTCCGTCGTCGATTGCCGTCACGCATCCCTCCGTTATCGTTGCCCCAGGATTATGGGAAACCGGTGTCATAGGCAAGCGCTGGTGATGCACGGATTTCGCGCGCCATGCTGCCTGGAACGGTGGCGGCGGCGGCAGCGCGCGGCTATGCCGGTGGACGATGCGCAAGACCGGCCAACCCACGATCAACGATGTCGCCCGCGTCGCCGCGGTATCGAAGAAGACGGTCAGCCGCGTCATCAACCGGTCGCCGCTGCTGGGTGACGATACCCGCGCCCGGGTGCAGGCGGTGATCGACGAACTGGGCTACATCCCCAATCCGCAGGCGCGCGCACTGGCGCTGCGCCGCAACTTCCTGATCGGCCTGGTCCACGACAATCCCAATGCGCAGACGGTAATGAACGTGCAGCAGGGGATGCTGGAGGCGCTGCACGATACCGAGTTCGAGATGGTGGTGCGCCCGGTCGATCGCGGATCGGCGACGATGCTGGCCGACCTGCGTCATTTCCTCGAACGGCAGCGCCCGTATGGCGTGCTGCTGATGCCGCCGATCAGCGAGAACGATCTGGTCGCGCGCGCCTGTCGGGAGATCGGGTGCCGATACGTCCGCATGGGATCGGCGATGCTGGACGAGGCCGAACACATGGTCGCGTCCAACGACCGGGAGGCGGTGCGCGGTGCGGTCGACCACCTGATCGCGCAGGGGCATCGCCGGATCGGGCTGATCGGCGGGCCGCACGGCTTCCGGTCCGCCCGCGAACGCCGTTCGGGGTTCGAAGACGCACTGGCCGGTGCCGGCATCACGCTGCCGCGCAGTTTCATCGCCGATGGCAACTACACGTTCGAGTCGGGGGTGACCGCGGCGGAACGGTTGCTCGACCTGATGCCGCGCCCGACCGCGATCTTTTCCAGCAACGACGAAATGGCGGCGGGTGTCATCCATGCCGCGCGGATGCGCGGGCTGGACGTGCCGCGCGACCTGTCGATCGTCGGGTTCGACGACACCCCGATCGCCGCGCATGTCTGGCCCCCGCTGACGACGGTGCGCTGGCCGATCGCATCGATGGCCCGCTCCGCCACGCTGAAGCTGATCGCCGACAGCCATCCGGAGGTGGAGGAGCCGTCGCTGTTCCTGTCGACCCTGATCCGTCGCGCCTCGGTGATGGCGCCCCATGGCTGACGCCGATTGACCTGATGTGCTGACACCGGTTACCAAATCTCCATCGCAGCCAAAGGCGCGAACGGGGAGGAGGATGACATGACGGTGCATCATTCATGGCCATGGGCCGGACGGCCCGCCGACCCGTCGCCCGTGACGAGCCGCCGTACCCTGCTCGCCGGCGGACTTGCGCTGGCGATCGCGGGGCCGGTGCGCGGTCAGGATGGTGCGGCGCGCGCGACCTGCGGGGCGGGGGTCTTCATCGGCGAGCGGACGGGCGGCGTCGCCACGTTCCGCGGCATCCGCTACGGTCGCGCCGCGCGCTTCATGGCGCCGCGTCCCGAACCGGTCGCGCGCGATGCAGTGGGTGCGGTGGCATTCGGTCCGTCCTGTCCGCAGGTGGGCGATGCGGGCGGCGAGGGGCTGGCCTTTGCCGAGGATTGCCTGACGCTCAACGTCTGGACGCCCGATCCCGATGCGCGCGCCGCGCGGCCGGTGATGGTCTATATCCATGGCGGCGCCTATTCATCGGGCAGCGCAAACCTCGAACGGCAGGACGGGCAGGCGCTGGCGGCGGCGGGCGATGTCGTGGTCGTCACCATCAACCACCGGCTCAATGCGTTCGGCTATCTCTATCTCGCCCGGCTCGATCCGCGCTTCGCCGACAGCGGCAATGCCGGCCAGCTCGACCTGATGCTGGCGCTGCAATGGGTGCGCGACAACATTGCCGGATTCGGTGGCGACCCGGCCCGCGTCATGGTGTTCGGCCAGTCGGGTGGTGGCGCGAAGATCGCCACGCTGATGGCGACGCCCGCCGCCGCCGGTCTGTTCCACCGCGCCGCAACGATGAGCGGGCAGCAGGTGACCGCGTCCGGCCCGCTCAACGCCACCGCGCGGACGCGGGCCTATCTCGGCGCGCTGGGAGTCGATCCGCGCGACCTGTCGCCACTGGCGACGATGTCGACCGCACGGCTGGTCGGGGGGCTGGCGGCGGTCGATCCGGTGCTGGGCGGCGGCGTGTATTTCGGGCCGGTGCTCGACATGCGCGTGCTGCCGCGCCACCCGTTCTGGCCCGATGCCGCGCCGCAGTCGCTGGGCATACCGTTGATGCTGGGTAACACCGCGGGCGAGACGCGGGGCTTCATCGCGCCGGGATCGTCGAGGATGACGGGGCTGAACTGGGACAATCTCGCCGAGCGGCTCGCACCGGAATTGCGGATCGATATCCTGCCCGAATGGGTGGTGCGCGAGTACCGGCTGCGCTTCCCGGCATGGTCGCCGGTGGAGGTGTTCTACGATGCCACCACCTGCGGGCGAAGCTGGCGCGGACAGGTGATCGAGGCGGAGGCGCGGGCACGCAGCGGGGCACCGGCCTGGGTCTATCAGGTCGATTTCACCGCACGGACGGAGCCGGCGCGCGGGGCGTTTCATTCGATCGACATCGCGCTGGTGTTCGGCACACTGGCCGCGAAGGGCGCGTTGACCGGCACCGGGGCGGAGGCCCGCGCGGCGAGTGCGGCGATGCAGCAGGCGTTCGTCGCCTTCGCGCGAACCGGCGATCCGGGCGTGACGGCCTGGCCGCGCTACGATCCGGCGCGGCGCGCGACGATGATCTTCGATGCCCGTTCCCGGGTCGAGGACGATCCCCGCCGCTGGCAGCGCGAGCTGTTCGCCCGCGTGCCCTACATCCAGCCGGGTAGCTGACGAACCCACGGCTTGACAGGACGTTGCGACGGTTTCATCAATGGTGACACCGGTTACCTTGGGACAAGCAAGGGTCGGGAGATCGCCGGACAACGGCGACGGCAGGAGGGGGTGGCGGCACGCGCACAGCTGTGCCGAGGGCTCTTCCCACCTTTCACGCGGGCATCGGCCCGGACCGGCATCTGCCGATCCGGCGATGCCGCCACCGAAGACGAGGCACCCGCAAGCGACGGGGTCCGACAAGGGAGTTGAGGGATGCGGATCGACGGGACGAAGCTGGGCAGCGCCTCCGTGGCGGCACTGACGCTGGCGATGATGATGCCGGCGACGGCATGGGGACAGGCCGCGCGGATTCCCGCCACCGACACGCCGGGCACGCCCGCGCAGGTCGATCCTGCGCCGGTCCAGTCGGCGATCGTGCCGAATACCGACACCACCGCCCCCGATCCGGCCGCCACCGTCGCGCAGGACGCGGCCGTCGATGCGGCGGAGGGCGCCGACATCATCGTCACCGGTTTCCGCAAATCGCTCGACGCGGCGCTCAGCGTGAAGCGCGAGTCGGTATCGGCGGTTGATGCGATCGTCGCCGAGGATATCGCCAAGTTCCCCGACCAGAATCTGGCGGAATCGTTGCAGCGCATCCCCGGCATCTCGATCCAGCGCGACGCGGGCGAGGGACGGGCGATCACCGTGCGCGGGCTTGGCGCGCAGTTCACCCGCGTGCGCGTCAACGGGCTGGAGACGGTCGCGACCTCGACCGACGGCGCCAGCGCCAACCGCGACCGGGCGTTCGATTTCAACGTCTTCGCGTCCGAACTCTTCAATTCGATCGTCGTCCACAAGACCGCCGAAGCGTCGCTCGACGAGGGGTCGCTGGGTGCGGTGGTCGATCTCAACACTGGCAATCCGCTGGGCGGCAAGCGCGGCTTCACGCTCGTCGGCTCGGCGGTGGCGACCTATAACGACCTGTCGGACAAGGTCCGGCCCCGGCTGGCCGGACTGCTGTCGTGGAAATCGCCCGACGGCACGTTCGGGGCGGCGGTGTCGGCGGCCTATCAGAAGACCGCGAACCTCGAACTGGGCAACAACACGGTGCGCTGGGCGCAGGCGCGGTTCGATTCGGTGAACGGCACGCCCTGTTTCACCACCACCGCCACCGGCACGGTCCGCGCCAGCAACGCGGGCGGCTTTTACCGCCCGAACGCGGCGTGCGACCAGGCCGCGCTCGCCTTCCACCCGCGCATCCCGCGCTACGGCTATATCCTGCACGACCGCGAGCGGCTGGGCCTGACCGGCAGCGTGCAATGGCAGCCGAGCGAATCGAGCAAATTCTCGGTCGATGCGCTCTATTCCCGCTTCAAGGAGACGCGCGAGGAGAAATATGGCGAGGTGCTGCTGCGCTCCAACGAACGGTCGATCGACGTCGTCAATCCGGTCTACGACAGCAACAACAACCTGATCGCCGCGACGCTGAACGATGCCTGGGTGCGGACCGAACATTATCTGCGCCGGTCGAAGACCGAATTCTATCAGGTCGGCGGCAGCTGGGATCAGGACGTGACCGACAAGCTGCGCTTCACGCTGCTGGGCGGCATCTCGCAGTCCGACGCGACGATCCCGGTCGAGACGACGTTCGTCTTCGACGACCGCGATGCGCAGGGGTACAGCTATGACTATCGCGACTCGCGCAGTCCGCTGCTGACGTTCGGCACCAGCGTGACCGATCCGGCCAACTTCCAGCTGGCCGAAATCCGCGATCGTCCGTCGAGCACGGTCAACAAGTTCCGCACAGTGCAACTGCGCACCGAATACGACCTGGCGGAGGGGTACAAGCTGAAGCTGGGCGGGCTGTACCGCAAATTCTCGTTCGCGTCGGAAGCGTTCACCCGCGATGCGGTGGTATGTCCGGCGGCGGGGCGCGACGTGGTGCTGGGGGCCATCACCTGTTCGGCACCGTCGCTGTTCGGCCCGACCGCGATCTACGGCTTTCCGGCGACCGGGCTGGGCGAGACGTTCAACATCGGCGGCGCCGGTCAGCCAGCCGGCAACACCAACGAGTTCTACGTCCCCAACATCGCCGCTTCCGCGGCCTATACCGGTCTTTATGGCCGACCGCTGGTCGTCGATGCCGGGCAGGTCCGCAGCGTGAGCGAGGAGGTGAGCGGCGGTTACGGCGAGATCGACGTGAAGGGCACGGTGTTCGGGCTGGATTATGCCGCCAATGGCGGGATGCGCTACGTCCACACGCATCAGGTGTCGACCGGGCTGAACAACGGCGTGGCGGTGACGATCGCGCGCAATTATGCGGACTGGCTGCCCGCGCTCAACGTCGCGCTGTTCCCGACCGACAAGATCATCCTGCGCGGCGCGATCGCCAAGGTGCTAACCCGCCCGACCCTCGGCAACCTGACGCCGGGCGGTTCGGTCGACGGGTTCAACTACCGGGTCACCTTCGGCAATCCGCAGCTCGATCCGTTCCGCGCCACCGCGTTCGATCTGGCCGCCGAATGGTATTTCGCGCCGCAGTCGATCTTCTCGGTCGCGGTGTTCAAGAAGAACGTCGAGAGTTTCCCGGTATCGCAGGCGACCACCGGCACCTTCGATTCGACCGGTCTGCCGCGATCGGTGATCCCGCCGTCGAGCCCTGCGGCGCTGCCGCAGAATGCCGACGTACTGTACACGATCACCTCACCGGTGAACGGGCAGGGTGCCTCGCTGAAGGGCGTCGAGATCGCGTTGCAGACGACGTTCCGGTTCCTGCCGGGTTTCCTGAAGAACTTCGGCGCGATCGCCAACGCGACGCTGATCGATTCCAGTGCGACGTACACGGTGCAGGGGCCGACGGTGAACCCGTGCGTACCCGCGGCCAATCCGGCCGCCGCCTGCGGATTCGGGCCGAACGTCACGACGACGCGGACGGGTACGCTGTTCGGCCTGTCGAAGCGGCAGTATAACGGCACGCTCTATTATGAGGATCGCAAGTTTTCCGCGCGTGGGTCGATCAGCTATCGCGGGCCGTATGTCGATCAGAACAGCGCCACCGGCAACATCTTCGAAGGGTACAACTCGACGATCAACGTCGATGCCTCGATCCGTTACCGCGTGACCGAGAACCTCGAAGTGTCGCTGGAAGGAACCAACCTGACCGACGAGTATCGCGATCGCTACACCGATCTCGATACCAACCGGAACTACGAGTACAACCACTTCGGCCGCACCTTCTTCGCCGGGGCGCGGGTGAAGCTGTAAGGGCATCGTGACCGTGCGGCCCGGCCGATGGGCCGGGCCGCACCTCGTCAGTACCGCACGCTGACCGTCCCCAGCACGGTGCGCGGCGCGCCGTAGAAGCTCTGGTCATAGGTCAGCCCGGTCAGATAGCGAGTACCGGTCACGTTGCGGACATTGGCGCTCACCGCCACCCGATCGGTCAGGCGATAGCTGGCGAGCAGGTCGAGCAGCGTGTAATCGCCCTGCGTGATCCGGGCGCGGACGCCGGTCGCGGTGGTCGCATCGTAATAGATGCGGCTCTGATATTGCAGCGAGGCCCCCAGTTTCAGCCGGTCGAGCGCGGGTGGCGCATAGCTGACGTTGAGGCGGCCGGTGTTGCGCGGCACGAAGGTGCGGACGGGATCGCCGTCATTGCCGTCGACGCGCATCAGCGTGTAGCCGCCCGTCACCTGCAAACCATCGGCGATCCGCCCGCCGACATCGAGTTCGATCCCCTGCGCGCGGGCATCGACCCCGATATAGGTGTTGCGGGATATGGTGGTGCCATCGGCTTGCGTGAACGGCAGGAACGCGTCGAACTGCGCGGTATTGTCCTGCCGCGTCTGGAGCAGCGCCGCGGTCGCGTTCAGCCGGCCGCCGAACCATTCGCCCTTCAGCCCAATTTCCAGATTGTTGCCCTTGATCGGATCCAGCACGCGGTTGGCGGCATCGATCTCGACCTGCGGATTGAAGATGGTGGCGAAGCTGGCATAGGCGCTGATCGTCGGTGACAGGTCGAGCGTCGAGCCGACGAACGGCAGGAAGCGCGTATTGTCGAAGTTCACCGCCGTCCCATAGGACGTACCCCGGCTGGTCGCATGGGTGACGTTGCCGCCGACCATCAGCTTCCATGGATCGGCCAGATTGAAGCGGACGAGGCCATAGCCGGTTTCGCGCCGGGTATGCCGGTCGAGGCTGAGGTCGTAGCTGGCCGGAAAGTCGGGGCGGACGGCATTGCCGGCCAGGATCGCATCCAGCATGACCGGCTGGTTGGTGGCGCCATAGCTGGAATATTGGCGATATTGCTGCGCGCTGCGGTTGATGCCGAGCATCACGTCGTGGTCGCGCCCGAACAGCGACACCTGTCCGGTCAGATAAGCCTCCAGCGTCAGGTTGCGCGTGGGTGCGCGAAACGCGCCGGGATAGGTCAGCAGGCCCACGCCGGTCGTCCGGTCGGGATTGCCGGAGACGTAGAACAATTCGTTGTCCTCGTCGGTCGCGCGGCGGATCGCGCTAACCCGGGCGACCCAGCCATTGCCGAATTTGTGCGTCAGGTCGCCGAAGATCTGCCGGTCGATCACCCCCCAGCTCGACCAGTCGGGCGCGGTGCTGCTCGATCGGTCCAGCTCGGTGCGGGTGCCGTCGGTGTAGAGCAGCGGCACCGCGCCCCACAGCGCGCCGTTGCTCTTGTGATCCTGATGGCCGTAACCGCCGCTGACGACGGTATCGGGACCCAGATCGGCCTCGACGATGCCATAGCCGGTCCAGCGGCGCAGATGGTTGCGGTCGAGATAGCTGTCGGTATCGAAATACACGCCCACCGCCCGCGCCCGGATGCTGCCATCGGCGGTCAGGGGGATGCTGACGTCACCTTCCAGCCGGAGATTGTCGTAGGAGCCATATTGCGCGCTGGCCCGTGCGGTCAGGGTGCGGGTCGGACGTTTGCGGATGAAGTTGATGACCGCCGCGGGATTGCCGGTCGACGACAACAGGCCGGGGGCGCCGCGCACCACCTCGATATGATCGTAGATCGCGGTGTCGATTGACCCGGTCTGGATGCCGAACGCGAAGGGGACGCCGATGCCGTCGATCTGGAACGTCTGGATGTCGAAACCGCGGGCGGAATAATAGACGCGGTCGGTGTCGGAGAACTGGACGTTGATCCCCGGCACCGTCGTCAGCAGCGCGTTGATGTCGTTGAGCTGGAAGTCCTCGATCTGCGCCCGGGTGACGATGCTGACCGATTGCGGCGTATCGCGCAGGCTAAGCGGCAAACGGGTCGCCGTGGTCTGGCCGTTGATCGTGTAATCGTCGCTGCCCGCGGTCTGCGCACCGGTGACGACGATCTCGTCGGCGGTCTGCGGGTCGGCCGATCGTTGCGGTTCGGCGGCACGGGGCGGCATGGGGGCCGGGGCCGGCGTGGTGGAAACGGCGGCGGCACTCGCCAGCAACGCCATGATCGCGGTCATCATTCTGAACTCCCTGAACGGAGGCGCTCCTACCGGTCAGGTTGTCGTTATTGCAAGTCATTATCGAAAAAGATCGGCGCCGGATCATGGCCTTGCCGCGATGCGGGTGCCGATCGGTCGCGGAACGGCATCCGGGGCGACGATGCCGCCGCCCCGAACACACGGTATCAATCGTTGGTGCCGAGCGCTTCCTTGGCGGCATCGAGCGCGGCCTTGCCGCCGCGCTTCGCCTTGGTGGCGACGCCTTCCGCGGCCTGTTCGACCTTGTGGCCGGCCTTGCGGCCGAGACCGATCGACTTGGCCATCGCGCGGCGCGCCTCGCTATAGGATTCGGCGACCATCGGATAATCGGGCTTCAGATTGTAGCGCGCCCGATATTCTTCCGGCGTCAGGCCGTTGCTGGTCAGATGGCGACGCAGCGTCCGATAGGGCTTGCCGTCGATCAGGCTGATGATGTGATCCCGGCCGGCCAGCGACTTCCGGACGGTTACCGCGGGAACATATTCCTGCGTATCCTGCTCGGGGGCTTCGGCGGCCGGCGATCCGCCAAGCTTTTCGACGGCGGCATACATCGACTGCAGGAATGCGGGCACGTCGTCGGCCGACGTGCGGGTGTTGGGATTGCTCAGCCAGGCGATCGTGAGGTCGGTGGCAAGTTCTACGCTGTTGATCTCGGTGGTCATGGATAGTCCGATAGTCAGAAAAAGAAGGTATGGCGCACCGAATATGTTTCGGTTGCCGCGTAAGTGGTAATATCTCCGCCACTGTCAATGATTGGCGACGAACATCGTGCCGCGATATCGTCCCTATCAGCACAAAAAACGAATGATCGCGAATGCTACAGGCGATCGTCGCCCTGCGGCTCGCACCATTCGGTCGGCGTGGCACCGAGCAGCGTCGACGAATTCTGGACCATCGCGCCGCCG
This sequence comes from Sphingomonas sp. CFBP 8760, assembly GCF_014841615.1. Lineage (GTDB taxonomy): Bacteria > Pseudomonadota > Alphaproteobacteria > Sphingomonadales > Sphingomonadaceae > Sphingomonas. The sequence goes on from NZ_JACYUG010000004.1 coordinate 60,735, forward strand.
GCATACCAGATCCGTTCCGCGCTCAGGAACGCGACGACGGGTTCGTCGCCCTCGACGGTGCGGACCAGCACCGGACGGTTGATCGGCACGCTCGCCTCGTCGATCTTCGTCCAGCCCATCGTCCTGTCCCCATTGTTGTCCGCATCAACGGCGCAGCGGCGCGGTGGTTGCTCCGATGCCCCGCCCGTGCATCAGGGTTCGACCGGTTCCGGCGGCGCCGGGGTCGATCCCAGCGGTTCCACCCGGCGGAGCAGCAGGCCGCCGGCCAGCGCCAGGGCGCCCAGCACCAGGCAGAAACCGACGACCCCCGGCCAGCCGGCGCGCGTCCACGCCATCCCGCCCACCGATCCCAGCACGCTCGATCCCAGATAATAGAAGAACAGATACCAGGCGGCGGCCTGCCCGCGCGCCGCGCCGCCCCGGCGGCCGACCCAGGCACTGGCGATCGAATGGCTGCCGAAGAAACCGATCGTCACCACCGCGATGCCCAGCACCACCAGCCACAACGGCCGCGCGGCGGTGAGCGCGATGCCCGCCATCAGGATCGTCGCGGGTATCCAGAAGACGCGCCGCCGCCCGACCCGCCCGGCCAGCGCCCCGAACCAGCCCGAACTGATCGACCCCAACGCATAGAGCAGGAACACCGCCCCCACCGCGCCCTGGCCCAGCGAATAGGGCGGGGCGAGCAGATGGAACCCGGCATAATTGTAGATGGTGACGAACGCCCCCATCAGCACGAACGCCTCGGCATAGAGCAGCCGCAGCCCGGCATCCCGGAACAGCATCGGCGCCCCGCGCGGCAGGGCGAGCCAGCCGCCCGCGCTGGCGACGAAGCGGCGCGACGGCGGCGCCAGTCGCCGGAACGTCTCCGCCATCGCCAGCCCCGCCAGTCCGACGACCGCCATCGCCCAGCGCCAGTCCGCGACCGCGGCGACCAGGCTGGCGATCAGCCGCCCGCCCATGCCGCCGAGCGCGCTGCCCGCGATGTAGAGCCCCATCGCCGACCCCACCGAGGCGGCATCCACCTCCTCCGCGACATAGGCCATCGCCACCGCGGGCACGCCCGCCAGCGCCAGCCCGGCCAGCAGCCGCAGCGCGAGCAGCATGTACCAGCCCGGCGCGACGGCGGCGGCCAGCGTCAGGATGCCCGCCGCCATCATCGCCGCGACCATCAGCGGCCGTCGCCCCACCCGGTCGGACAGCGCGCCCGCCACCAAGATGCCCAGCGCCAGCGGACCGGTGGCGAGCGGCACCGCCAGCGACGCGGCCTCCGCGCTGAGCGCATAATGCGCCGCCAGCAGGGGGAGCAGCGGCTGTACTGCATAGAGCGTGGAAAAGGTCGCGAAGCCGGCGAACAGCATCGCCAGCGTCAACCGTCGATAGGCGACGGACCCCGCCGCCAGCGCGGTGGCGGCGGTCGCATCACCGGCAGACCCGGAAGACATCGTCATGGTCGTCGCCCTAGCCCCGCCGGGCCGATCCACCAAGCGGGCCCGATGCCGGTCACGCGGGCGACCGGGTACACGCAACCCCGTCGCCCGCCGCTCGTTCGGGCGGCGAGGGAGACGTACGATCGGCCACGCCAGCAACATCGTCCACTGCGACGGACCGGACAGTCCCCACGCATTCGACATCATCCCGCTGCAACCGCGCAACGGCAGCCTCGATGCGAAATGCCCGGTCTGTCGCGGCCATGGCCAGTGGAACACCGAGATCGATCTGGTCAGTTTCCGCTGCAAGCGCGCGATCTGCGACCAGTGCCACGGCGCCGGCTGGATCGAGACGGGCAGCGATCCCGTCGCCCGCGCCGATATCGTGATGACGCCGGACGGCTATCCGCAATGGGTGATCGCCTTCGATTCCTGAGACGCCGCGCTCGATTTCCCGCGACGATGCGGTAGGGTGGTACGACAGGATCGCTAACCCATCGAAGGAACAGTCATGGATCGTCGCAACTTTCTCGCCGGTGCCGCGGCGGTGTCGGCTGCCGGAACGTTGCCGATGCGCGCTGCCGCCGCCGCCCCGGCGGATCGCAACGCGGCGCTGCGCGCGATGCTCGACCGGTTCTTCTACGCGCGGCTCGATTCATCGCCCGAGCAGGCGACGCGGCTCGGCCTGGACAGCGGAGAGCGCGCCGGGCTGAAGGCGAAGCTGGACGACGTGTCGGCGGCGGGGCAGGCGGAGGACGTGGCGCGGGCGAAGGCGGAACTGGCCGAACTGCGCGCGTTCGGCACGGCGGGCCTGTCACCCGCCGCCGCGCTCGACCATGAGATCGTGACCTATCAGCTGACCCGCGCGGTCGCGGGGGCGCAGCGGTTCACCTATGGCGACAGCCTCGGCCGGTTCGCGCCCTATGTGCTCAGCCAGCTGACCGGGCCGTATCGCGACGTGCCGGATTTCCTGGAATCGCAGGCGCGGGTGCGCGACGCGGGCGAGGCCGACGCCTATCTGGCGCGGCTCGCCGCCTTTCCCAAGGCGATAGACGACAGCACCGACCGGCAGCGCCGCGATGCCGCACGCGGCGTGTTCGCCCCCGACTACATCCTCGATACCACGCTGAAACAGCTGGGCAGTGCGATGGAGCGCCCCGCCGACCAGACGGTGATGGTCGCCAGCTTCGCCGCCAAGCTGAAGGCGGCGAACCTGCCCGCCGATCGGGTGGCCCGCGCCACGGCGATCGTCGCACAAGAGGTGTTCCCGGCGCTGGAGCGCCAGCGCGCCTTCGTGCAGGAACTGCGGGGCAAGGCGGTGCATGACGCCGGCTGCTGGCGCCTGCCCGATGGCGACGCCTATTACGCGGCGGCGGCGGAGGCCGCGACGACGGTGGCGATGGGCGGGGACGAGATCCACCGTCTGGGGTTAGCGCAGGTGGCGGAGATTTCGGCGCGGATCGATACCATCCTGAAGGCGCAGGGCATGAGCCAGGGCAGCGTCGGCCAGCGGCTGGTCGCGCTCAACCAGCGACCCGACCAGCTCTATCCCAACACCGATCCGGGGCGCGAGGCGCTGCTGGCGCAGCTCAACCGCCAGATCGTCGCGATGCAGGCGCGGCTGCCCGAGGCGTTCGACACGTTGCCCAAGGCCCCGGTCGAGGTGCGGCGGGTGCCGCCGACGATCCAGGCGGGCGCGCCGGGCGGCTATTACCAGAACGCCTCGCTCGACGGGTCGCGGCCGGCGATCTACTACATCAACCTGCGCGATACGTTCGACCGGCCGAAGTTCGGCCTCGCCACGCTGACCCATCACGAGGCGGTGCCTGGCCATCACCTGCAGGTCAGCCTGGCGCTGGAAAGCACCGAGATTCCGCTGATCCGCCGTCGGGGTTTCTTCAGCGGCTATTCGGAGGGCTGGGCGCTCTATGCCGAGCAACTGGCGGACGAGATGGAAATGTATCAGGGCGATCCGCTGGGACAGGTCGGCTATCTGCAATCGCTGCTGTTCCGCGCGACGCGGCTGGTGGTCGACAGCGGGATGCACGCCAAACGGTGGAGCCGCGAGCAGGCGACCGATTACCTGATCGCCACCACCGGCATCGCGCGCGGGCGCAGCCAGGGCGAGATCGACCGCTACACCGTCTGGCCGGGGCAGGCGTGCAGCTACAAGATCGGCCATACCGTCTGGACCCGGCTGCGCGCCGAGGCGGAGAAGCGGCCGGGCTTCACCCTGAAGCAGTTCCATGGCGTGCTGCTGAAGGGGGCGATGCCGCTCGCCATTCTGGAACGGGTGATCCAGCGCGGCGGATGAACCCCGCGCCTGCGCGATTGCGGGAGCGATATCATTGATCTAGGCTGCGATCATATCATCGGGAGGAATGCGTCATGCCTATCACGGTCAACGGATCGTCGGTGCCGCTGCCCGATGATCCGCGCGTGTCGCTGCTGGATATGCTGCGCGACCGGATGGGCCTGACGGGCACCAAGAAGGGCTGCAATCAGGGTGCCTGCGGGGCGTGTACCGTGCTGGTCGATGGCCGGCGGATCGTGTCCTGCCTCGCGCTGGCGGTGCAGTATGACGGGGCCGCGGTGACGACGATCGAGGGACTGGCCGGGGCGGGCGCGCTGCACCCGTTGCAGGCCGCGTTCGTCGAGCATGACGGGTTCCAGTGCGGTTACTGCACCCCCGGGCAGATCTGTTCGGCGATCGGCATGGCGGCGGAGGTGCGGCGGGGGATGCCCAGCCATGTCACCGCCGACCTGTCCGCCGCGACGATCGCGCTCGACCGCGACGAACTGCGCGAGCGGATGAGCGGCAATCTGTGCCGCTGCGGCGCGCATAACGGCATCGTCGACGCGATCATGGACGTGTACGCCGGGGCACCGGTGCCGGCCCGCGATGCGGCGCTGGTCGGGGAGGACGCGGCATGACCCCGTTCGACTTCCACCGCGCCGGCGATGTCGCGACGGCGCTGCGCTTTTCCGAAGCGCCGAACGGCCGATATCTGGGTGGCGGCACTAATCTGATCGACCTGATGCGCGAGACGGTGGAACGGCCCGACCGGCTGATCGACGTGACCGGACTGTCGAGCGCGATCGAGGAAACGGAGGAGGGCGGCCTGCTGATCGGCGCGGCCGCGACCAACGCCGCGCTGGCCGAACATCGCGCGGTGCGCACCCGTTATCCGGTGCTGGCGCGGGCGATCCTGGCGGGGGCGTCGGCGCAGATCCGCAACATGGCGACGACGGGCGGCAACCTGCTCCAGCGGACGCGCTGTACCTATTTCTACGATACGCAAGGATCGGCCTGCAACAAGCGCACGCCGGGCACAGGGTGCGACGCGATCGGCGGGTTCAACCGCATCCACGCGATCCTCGGCGCGTCGCCCGACTGCGTCGCGACGCATCCGTCCGACATGGCGGTAGCGCTGGTCGCCCTCGACGCGGTGGTGCATCTGGCCACCGCCACGGGAACGCGCACCGTGATGCTGGCGGACCTGCACCGGTTGCCGGGGGACCGCCCCGATCTCGACACGGTGCTGGCGCCCGGCGACCTTGTCACCGCGATCGAACTGCCGGCGATGCCAATTGCCGCGCGCTCGACCTATCGCAAGGTGCGCGACCGGGCGAGCTACGCCTTTGCGCTGGTGTCGGTGGCGGCGGCGCTGGAGGTGCGCGACGGCCGCGTCGTCGATGTGCGGTTGGCGCTGGGCGGAGTGGCGCACAAGCCGTGGCGGGCGCTGACGGCGGAGGCGGTGCTGCGCGGCGGCCCCGCGACCATCGACGCGTTCCGGGCGGCGGCGACGGCCGAACTCGCCGAGGCGCGGGCGCTGCGCGACAACGGCTTCAAGATCGAACTGGCGACGCGGACGATCGCGGCCGTGCTGGCCGAACTGGCACCCGACACAGCGGAGATGGACGCATGAGCATCCTCGACGACGCGAAACAGGCGGTGCAGGGCGCCGTGCAGGGCGTGATGCAGAAGGCGATCCAGCTCGCCCCCGACAGCTTCATGCCCGGCGGTCGCCCCGATCCGCTGATCCGCGCGCAGCATGGCCATATCGGCAAGCCGATCTCCCGCCTCGACGGCCCGGTCAAGGTGCGGGGCGAGGCGACCTATGCGGCGGAGTTTCCACTGGACGGGATGCTGTATGCCGCGCTGGTGTTCAGCACGATCGCCAAGGGGCGGATCGCGACGCTGGATACGGCGGCGGCGGAGGCGTCGCCCGGCGTCGCGTTGGTGATGACGTATCGCAATGCCCCGCGCATGGCGCCGATGCCGCTGTTCATGACATCCGAAAAGGCGTGCGGCGGCAACGACCTGCCGATCATGCAGGACGACCGCGTCTACTGGAATGGCGAGCCGGTCGCGCTGGTGCTGGCGGACACCCAGGAACAGGCGGATCACGCCGCCTCGCTGATCCGCATCGCCTATGACGTCGATCCGTCGGTGACCGCGATGGCGGCGGCCAAGGCCAAGGGCACCGAACCCGGCACCTTCATGGGCCAGCCGCTGAAATTCGCGAGCGGCGATGCGGGCAAGGCGCTGGCGGCGGCGGCGCACCAGGTCGATCGCACCTACACGACGCCGCGTCACAGCCACAACGCGATCGAGCTTCACGCGGTGACGGTGACGTGGACGGGCGACACGCTGCGCGTCCACGATGCGTCGCAGATGGTGGCGCACATGGCGTGGTCGCTGGGGCATGTGTTCGGGATCGACGAGGACAAGGTGCACGTCACCTCGCCGTTCGTCGGCGGCGGGTTCGGCGGCAAGGGATTGTGGCAGCATCAGGTGCTGGCCGCCGCCGCGTCGAAACTGGCGGGCCGGCCGGTGCGGCTGATGCTGACGCGCGAGGGCGTGTACCGGATCGTCGGCGGGCGCACCGTGACCGAACAGCGGGTGGCGATCGGCGCGGCGGCGGACGGCCGGTTCGAGGCGCTGATCCATACCGGCACGGTGGCGATGAGCCATCACAACGTGCTGCCCGAACCCTTTATCCTGCCGACCCGCAGCGCCTATGCCGCGGGCACGATGGCGCTGGATGTCGAGGTCGCGTATCTCGACATGGTCGCCAACACCTTCATGCGCGCGCCGGGCGAGGCGGTCGGCACCTTCGCGCTGGAAAGCGCGATCGACGAACTGGCGGTCGACATGGGCATCGATCCGATCGAGCTGCGCCTGCGCAACGAGCCGGACAAGGACCCGACCACCGGCGCGCCCTTTTCCTCGCGCGAGGTGGAGAAGGCGTATCGCGATGGCGCGGCGCGGTTCGGCTGGGCCGCGCGGGGGGCGCCCGGCAGCCGACGCGAGGGCGAATGGCTGATCGGCACCGGCGTCGCCACCGCGACCTATCCCTATTACCGGATGCCCGGCGGCGCGGCGCGGATCACGCTGGCGCGGGACGATGACTCCACGATCGGGGCCACGATCGACATCGCCGCGCACGACATGGGCATGGGCACCGCCACCGCGCAGACCCAGGTCGCCGCCGACCGGCTGGGCCTCGCGATGGAGCAGGTGACGTTCCGTTACGGCGACAGCACGCTGCCCGGCACGGTGATGGCGGGCGGATCGCAGCAGACCGCGGCGATCGGCGCCTCGGTGATGGCGGCGTACCGCGCGCTGGTGACCGAGTTGCTGAAGCTGGCGGGCAACGATTCCCCGCTGGCGGGTCTCGATGCGGACGCGGTCGTCGGGGTGGATGGTGGCCTTGCCCGGATCGACGATCCGGCCGCGCGCGAAAGCTACGCCTCGATCCTGTCGCGCGCGCAGCGGGACGAGGTGGTGGTGGAGGCGACGCCGCCCGCGCCGCTGGAGACGATGCACTGGTCGATGCATTCGCACGGTGCGATGTTCTGCGAGGTGCGGGTGAACGCGGTGACGGGCGAGGTGCGGGTCAGCCGTTTCCTCGGCTCGTTCGATTGCGGCCGCATCCTCAACCCCAAGACCGCGGCCAGCCAGTTCCGCGGCGGCATCATCATGGGCCTCGGCCTCGCGCTGATGGAGGAGACGCAGTTCGACGAGCGCAGCGGCCGGATCATGAACCCCAGCCTCGCCGAATATCATGTGCCGGTGCATATGGACGTGCCCGACATCGAGGTGATGTGGACCGACATCCCCGATCCGCACACGCCGATGGGCGCGCGCGGCGTGGGCGAGATCGGCATCACCGGCGTCGGCGCGGCGGTCGCCAACGCGGTGTTCAACGCGACCGGCAAGCGCATCCGCGACCTGCCCATCACGCTCGACAAGCTGCTGGCATAGCGCGGGATGACATGAGGTTGATCCGGATGTTCGTCATGGCGAGCGCAGCGAAGCAATGACGGATTAACCTGATATCTCCGACTCTAGCGCGGGGTCGCATGACGCGGCTTCCGCTCTGTCGCCTCCGGCGCGATGCTGCTATCCAGCGGCGATGTTGAGAAGTCGGATGAGGCGGCAGACGGCCGTGGCGGAGCAGGCGGTCACGCGGCTGGATGAAATACAGGCGTCGATCGTGGCGCTTGGCGACGAGGATCTGCTCGACTTCGCCGATATATTCCGGGGCGCGACGCCGACGCCGCTATGGGATCTGGCGGCGGCCGAGATGCGCAAGCGCGATCTCCGCCTGTAACGCTCAAGGTCGTACGGACGATGAAACAGCTTCCTTCCCGCTATCGTCGGCTCGACGGGGCGCTCGCCGACCTGCCGGTCGAGGAACCGATGCTGCTGACCGAGCTGGACGGCTTCCTGACCGGGGTGATCCTGTGTCCCGATCCGGTGGTGCCGGCGGAATGGATGCAGAATGTCTGGGGGATCGATGACGGCGGCGTCGCGCCGTTCGACGATCCGATCGACGTGCAGTGGTTCGCCGATGCGGTGATGGCGCGGCACGACGCGATCGTCCGCGACCTGGATCGTGGCAAGCTGCAGCCGATCTTCGACATCGACGAGCGGAACGGCGACGTGCTGTGGGAGCTGTGGATCGACGGCTTCGCCGAGGCGATGGCGCTGCGCCCCGACGCCTGGACCGCGCCGACCGACGACCCGTCGGTGGTGGAGGCAAGGGCGCGGCTGTCGCTGCTGATCGACGTGGCGCGTCAGGAAAGCACGCTCGACAGCATGGAGATCAACGCGCTGGAGGTGGAGGCACCCGGCCGGTTGATCGACGCGGTGCTGCGCCTTCATGCCTCGCGCCCGCGTGCCGTGGCCGGGAACGCGCCGATGCCGTCACTGGCCAAGGTCGGGCGCAACGATCCCTGTCCCTGCGGATCGGGCAGGAAGGCCAAGCGCTGCTGCCCGTGACGGGTTCGTCAGCCCCGCCTTATTGATAATGGCCCGTCCGGTCGAACCCGGTGGTCGTTTTCGCCATCTTCACGAGCTTGCGGATATAGGTGCGGACATGGCGGTCGAACCGGGTATCGTCATACACGCCGCGCCAGATATACTCGTCGCGATCGAGCAGCGCGCGCAGCGCCGCCGCGAACGTCGCCTGATCGTCGAGCGACGCCTTGCCCCGCAACAGGGTGCAGACCATTTCCTCCGCCGTCGCCTGGTCGCAATCGTCCTGCCGGGCACGGCCGCCACGTTCGGCGACGACCTGATCCGCGCGGGACGCGGCGACGCGGGCATCGAGCCACGCCCGCACGCCGTCCGCATTCCATGCCGTCGATGTCCTGTCGTTCGTCGAGGTCTTGTCGGTCATCCGGTCATCGTCCTTCGCCCTGTTGGCGCCATCCGCCGGTCGAACCGAAACGGTAGCCGATTTCGCTAGGCTGACGGCGGCCATCGCCGTTAGACTGTCATCCCCTATCACATGGTCAGGATATCATGGGGATAACGATGTTCACGCCGGCGCCGCTGCCGCTCAACGAGCGCCAGCGCAGCGACGCCGCCAGGGCATCGGGGCTGATGAACCGCATCGCCGATCCCGTGCTGTCGCAGATCACCAACCATATCCGCCATGTCATGAACATGCGATGGTGCGGGATCACGCTGATCGTCAGCGAGACGATGTACGTGGTCGCCTCGTCCGGCGGATTGCTGGGCATGTACCGGCGTTCCACGTCGCTGTGCAGCTATGTCGTCAGCGATCCCGACCATGTCTTCGTCGTGCTGGATGCCCCCAACGACGAACGGTTCGCCGGCAATCCTTCGGTCGATAACGGTCTGGTCGCCTTCTTCGCGGGCGCGGCGGTCCGCGATGCGGCCGGCTATGCGATCGGCGCGCTGTGCATCACCGACAATGCCCCGCGTGCTTCCTTCACCGATGACGACGCGATGCTGCTGCGCGACTTCGCGCATGACATCGCGGTGACCCATATCCCGTCGCGGTCGGGCTAGAAGAAGCGATCGACCACGCTGCGGGCCAGCCGGGCCGGGCGCAGCGTTTCGGCGTCGAGGCAGCACCAGCTCGATTTCACTTCGGCCAGCACCTCTTCGCCGCGCCGGATGATCGTCTCGTAGAAGGCGCGGGCACCCTGCACCTTTTCCAGGATGACGGTCGCGATCACCTCGTCATCGAGAAAGGCGGGCTTGCGATAGGTGATCTCGTGGCGGATCGCGACCCACAGATGCGCGGCGACGGCATCGGCGGGCGCCAGCTTCTGCCAATGGCTGACGACCGCCTCCTGCACCCATTTCAGATAGCTGGCATTGTTGACATGCCCCATGAAATCGATGTCCGCCGGATCGACCGCGATGGCATAGGCATGGGGGATCGTCGTCATGGCCGCATCATAGCATGGCGGCACCGCCGGCGCTAACGCCATCGCCCGCCTGCCAGAGGCCCACCCGTACCATGCAATCGACTGGTAGATATGGTATTTCCCCGGGGTGGACGGGGACGCGCCACCCCGGCTAGACCATCGTCGTCAGCGGGGAGTGACACCATCTCGATCAATCTTGCCTCCATCCTGCGGGGTGCCGGGACAGCGGGGGCGTGCCTCGCCATAGCCGCCTGCAACCGGCATCAGTCGACGCTCGCGCCGTTCGGGGTGGAGGCGCGGGATACGCGCACGCTGATGATCGTGCTGCTCGTCGCCGCGGTGGTGATCGCGGGCGGGCTGACCGCGCTGATCCGGTTCGCGATCCGCACGCCGGGCGGTCGGCTGACGCACCGGCAGGGGATGCGGCTGGTGCTGTGGCTGGGCGCGGTGGTGCCGACGATCCTGCTGTTCACGCTGCTGGTGTCGGAACTGCCGGCGATGCGGCCGCTGCCGGTCGCCCCCGCCGACCTGAGGGTGAAGGTGGAGGGCGAGCAGTTCTGGTGGCGCGTCACCTATGCCCCGCCGGGGCAGGCGCCGGTGGTCGCCGCCAACGAGATACGGATTCCCGTCGGCCGCACCGTGCAGTTCGATCTGGATGGCGGCGACGTGATCCACAGCTTCTGGATTCCGGGCCTGGCGGGCAAGATGGACATGATCCCCGGCCGCACCAACACGCTGGTCGCGCGCGCGACGAAGCCGGGGCGGTATCGCGGCGTCTGCACCGAATTCTGCGGATTGAGCCACGCCCTGATGGCGTTCGACGTGGTGGCGATGCCCGCCGCCGCCTTTGACGCATGGTTGACGGCGGAGCGGGGACCGGCGCTGGCGACAGCCATGGCGCATCCCGGCGCGGCGCTGTTCGCGCAATATGGCTGCGGCGGGTGCCACGCGATCCGCGGCACCGCGCAGGCCGGCACGATCGGCCCCGACCTGACCCGGTTCGGCGCGCGCGCCACGCTGGCCGCCGGCGTCCTGCCGATGACCACCGCCAATATCGCGGGCTTCGTCCGCCATCCCGAACGTACCAAGCCGGGGGTGCGGATGCCCGCCTTCCCCCAGATGACGGACGCCGAGGCGATCCGCATCGCGCGCTATCTCGAAGGTCTGAAATGAGCGCGCCCGCCGATACCCCGAACGATACGCTCTATGCGGAGGACCGGACCGACCAGAACGATCCCGCCGTCCGCGCCGCGCAGGAGGAACGGCTGCGCGCGGTGTGGAAGCCGCCATCGGGCCTGTTCCTGCGCTGGACCGATGTGAACAACAACCGGGTCGGCGTATGGTACACGCTGACCGCGTTCGCGTTCATGCTGTTCGCCGGGGTGCTGGCGCTCGTCATGCGCACGCAGCTGGCGGTGCCGGAGAACGACCTCGTCTCCGCGAACACCTTCAACCAGCTGTTCACGCTGCACGGCTCGATGATGATGTTCCTGTTCGCGGTGCCGATGTTCGAGGCGGTGTCGATCATCCTGCTGCCGCAGTTGCTGGGCGCGCGCGACCTGCCGTTCCCGCGCCTGTCGGCGTTCGGCTACTGGAGCTTCCTGCTGGGCGGCGTGTTCGTCGGCGGATCGATCTTCTTCAACGCCGCGCCCGATGGCGGCTGGTTCATGTATCCGCCGCTGACGACGCGCACCGACCTGTCCGGCCTCGGCGCGGACATCTGGATGCTGGGGTTGTCGTTTATCGAGGTGTCGTCGGTGGCGGCGGCGGTCGAACTGATCGTCGGCGTGCTGAAATGCCGGCCGCCGGGGATGCGGCTGAACCTGATGCCGCTGTACGCCTGGTACATCCTGGTCGTGGCGGTGATGATCCTGTTCGCGTTCCCGCCGCTGATCGCGGGCGACGTGCTGTTCGAGATGGAGCGCCTGCTCGGCTGGCCGTTCTTCGATGCCAGCAAGGGCGGCGATCCGCTGTTGTGGCAGCACCTGTTCTGGATCTTCGGCCACCCCGAGGTCTATATCGTCTTCCTGCCCTCGATCGCGCTGTTCGCGATGATGATCCCCACCTTCGCGCAGCGTCATCTGTTGGGCTATCCGTGGATCGTGCTGGCGGCGGTGGGCACCGCGTTCCTCAGCTTCGGCCTGTGGGTCCACCACATGTTCGCGACCGGGCTGCCCAAGATCAGCCTCGCCTTCTTTTCCGCCGCCTCCGAAGCGGTGGCGATCCCGACCGGCGTGCAGATCTTCGCGTTCATCGCCACCCTGTGGGCGGGCAAGGTGAAATGGTCGACGCCGCTGCTCTACGCGGTCGGCAGCCTCGCGATCTTCACGATCGGCGGGCTGACCGGCGTGATGGTCGCGGTCGCGCCGTTCGACTGGCAGGCGCACGACACCTATTTCGTCGTCGCGCACCTGCATTACGTGCTGATCGGCGGCACGTTGCTGCCGTTGTTCGGCGGCCTCTATTATTACTGGCCGCTGGTCACGGGGAAGCGGCTGAGCGACCGGATCGGGCGCACCGCCTTCTGGGTGATGTTCGTCGGGGCCAATCTCGCCTTCATGCCGATGCACCTGTCGGGGCTGGAGGGGATGCCGCGCCGCGTGTTCACCTATCCGGCCGCGCTCGGCATAGGCGGGCTCAACATGGCCTCGACGCTGGGCGCGTTCCTGTTCGCGTCGGGGGTGCTGATGGTGTGCATCGATCTCGCGCTGTCGCCGACCCGTGCGAAGGCGCCGCGCAATCCATGGGCGGCGGGGACGCTGGAATGGCTGGCCAAGCCCGATGACGAGAATTGGGGCATCCGCTCGGTCCCGCTGATCGAGACGCGCTATCCGATCTGGGACCAGCCCGGTTTCGTGCAGAAGGTGGACGAGGGCCGCTTCTTCCTGCCCGATGCACCGGAGATGCGGCGCGAGACGATCATCACCTCCGTCATCGATGCGCGGCCGATCCAGGTCGCGCGGCTGGGCACGCCCAGCGTGGTGCCGATGCTGACCGCGATATCGCTGGGCAGCGTGTTCATCCTGACCACCTATCACCTGTACTGGGCGGCGCTGGTCGGCGGCGTCGTGACGCTGGCGTGCGTGCTGTACTGGCTGTGGACCGGCACCGCCGAAATCCCCGAGAAACCGGCCAAGTCGATCGGCCACGGCATCACCGTGCCGCTGTACCTGTCGGGACCGTCGGCCAGTGGGTGGTGGGCGATGTTCATCACGATGATGGCCGATGCCACCGCGTTTTCGGGCCTCGTCTTCGGCTATTATTTCTTCTGGACGGTCCATGCCGATTTCCCGCCGCCGGATGCGATGGGGCCGGGCGTGTTCTGGCCGATGACGGCGCTGGCGCTGACCGTCGCCGGCTGGGGGGCGACCGTGGCGGCGCGGGGCATCCATGCGAGCGGGCGGGTCGGGCCGGCACGGGTGCTGCTGGTGGTCGCGCTGGTCGCGACGCTGGGCAGCGCGGTGGCCGGGCTGGCGGGGCCGTGGACGACGGGGCTGGACCCCAAGTCCCATGTCTACCCCGCGATCGTGTGGACGCTGGCGATCTGGACCGCAGTCCATGCCGGGATCGGCGGCATCGCGCAGGCCTATACGCTGGCGCGCAGCCTGGCGGGCAGGATGACGCCCGTCTATGACGCGGACCTGCGCAACATCACCGTCTATCTCCATTTCCTGCTGTTCACCGGCATCGTCACCTATGCGACGATCGGGCTGTTCCCGGGGGCGGCATCGTGAAGCGGCTGGCCGACCGGGTACGCAAGCTCAGCGTCTCGCTGTGGACGCTGATCGTGCCGCCGACCGTCTGGGCGGCGCATTTCCTGTTCTCGTACCTGTGGGCGGCGCTGCGCTGTGCGAAGGTGGGGCGGTTCGCCGAGTTCCCCACGCTCTATGCGGTGGGCACGGTGATGGCGCTGGTCGTCATCCTCGCGGCGGGTGCGGTGGCATGGGTGCAGCAGCGCACGCCGGGCGACGATCCGCCGCACGAACAGGGCACCGCGGTCGACCGGCTGCGCTTCCTCGCCAAATCGACGCTGTTGCTGGCGGGGCTCAGCTTCGTCGCGGTCATCTTCACCGCCGCGCCGGTCGTGTTCCTGACTGATTGCCGATGAGGCGGGCTGCGACGATTGCGGGCATCGCACTGCTGCCCGCCGGCTGGGCGATGGCGGCGGCGGGGGGCATGACCGGGCATATGGCCGGGCACATGATCGCGGTCGCGGTCGCCGCGCCGCTGATCGCCTGGGGGATCGGCGGCGGCCGGTTCGATCCCGCGCGGGCGTTTCCCCGCCACGTCACGCCGATGGCGATGATGGTGGTGGAACTGGCGGTGGTGTGGGGCTGGCACCTGCCGGTGTTGCGGGCGCTGGCCGATACGTCGGTCACAGTGCTGGTGGTGGAACAGGCGATGTTCGCCGCCGCCGGGCTGCTGCTGTGGGCGGCGGTGCTGGGGACGGGGCCGGAACGGCGCGCGGGCGGGGTCGGCGCGCTGCTGCTCACCTCGATGCACATGACGTTGCTGGGCGCGCTGGTCGGGCTGGCGCCGCGGCCGCTCTATGCACATCATCACGGGATCGAGGATCAGCAACTGGGCGGCGTCGTGATGCTGATGGTCGGCGCGGCCAGTTATTTCGCGGGCGGGCTGGCGATGCTCGGCACGCTGCTGCGCAGCGGGGAAGGGCACGCATGACGATCCGGATCACCTGGGCGCGCGCGGTGGCGGCGCTGGTCGCGCTGGCGGCGGCGGGGTTGCTGTTCGCCTGGTCGGGGGTGTTCAACATCGCCGCCTCGTCGGGGCACTGGCCGATCACCGACTGGTTCCTGCACTGGACGATGCGCAATTCGGTGCGCACCCATGCCGCCTTCACCGCCCCGTCCAACCCCCGCGCGGATCAGGAACTGGTAAGTGCGGCGGGGCATTTCGCCGCGTCCTGCGCCGCCTGTCACGGCGCGCCGGGCCGTCGCCCCTCACCGGTGATGCACGCCGCCACGCCACCCGCGCCCGACTTGTCGGTGAATGCGAAGCAATGGACCGACAAGCAGCTGTTCTGGATTCTGGAACACGGCGTCAAATATACCGGGATGCCGGCCTGGGGCGCGAAGGACCGGCCCGACGAAATCCGGCGCATGGTGGCCTTCGTCCGTCGCCTGCCGACGATGTCGCCGGCTGAATATCGCGCGCTGAGCGGGGCCGCGCGGGGTGCCGGCACCACGGGTGCGGCGGCGCTGGGAGACGGAGTGCTGGCCGGCTGCGTCGCCTGCCACGGTGCGGACGGACGCGGGCGGGGCCAGCCGGATATCCCGGTACTGGGTGGCCAGCGTCCCGCCTATCTGCTCGCCGCGCTGAACGCCTATGCCAGCGGCGCGCGGGCCAGTGCGGTGATGGGCAACGCCGCCGCCGACCTGACCGACGACCAGAAGCGTGCGCTGGCCGCGCATTTCGCGGCGCTGCCCGGCATCGGCACCGTCGCTCCGGCCGGATCGGCGGCGGCGCGAAGGATCGTCGAGCAGGGCTTGCCCGCCGTGCAACTGCCCGCCTGCGCCAGTTGCCATGCCGGCGGCAAGCCGTACCCGGTACTCGCCGGCCAGCGGGCGTCGTATCTGGCGCAGCGGTTGCGCCACTGGCGTGGTGAGAAGGAGGTGGTCGACGCCCGCAAGAGCCATGCGACCATGCCCGTCATCGCGCGGCGCATTCCGGAGGAGATGATCGAGCCGCTCGCCGCCTATCTAGCCGGCACCGGTCGCTGACGGGCGGCTTCCGTTCGGGCGGTGGCGCCCCTATCTCTCCACGATGAACGGAACATCCCCATGAGCGTCGCCTTCCGCCGCGACAGCGACGAGGAACATCGCGAGCCGCGGTTCGAACTGCCGATCCCGGCGGGCGCCAACCTCGTCACCGCCGCCGGCCCCGCCCTGATCGCGGCACGGGTGGCCGAGCTGGAAGCGGCGGTCGCCGCCGCGACCGGCGAGGATCGCGATGCGCTGCTGCGGCAGCTGCGCTACTGGCACACCCGCGCCGCCACCGCCGAGGTCGTCGCCCCGCCCGCCGATGACGA
The DNA here is from genome assembly GCF_014841615.1 of Sphingomonas sp. CFBP 8760. Lineage (GTDB taxonomy): Bacteria > Pseudomonadota > Alphaproteobacteria > Sphingomonadales > Sphingomonadaceae > Sphingomonas. The sequence goes on from NZ_JACYUG010000004.1 coordinate 76,908, forward strand.
GGCGGGGATCGGCAGCCGCGTGACGTTCCGCCTGAACGGCGCGACGCGCACCATCACCATCGTCGGCCATGACGAGGCAAATGCGGAGGCGCGCATCGCCTTCGCCGCGCCGCTGGCCCGCGCGCTGATGGGCACTGGCCCCGGCGATCTCGCCGATTTTCAAGGGCATAGCGAGGCGATCGAGGTGATCGCCGTGGAGAATCATTGATGGCCGAAAAGTTCGAACGCCACCGCCAGCCGTGGAAGGTGGAGGAGGTGCAGAAGCTGCACCAGTTCGCCAAGAAGGACATGTCGCTGAAGGCGATCGCCAAGGCGCTGACCCGCAGCGAGGAATCGGTGAAGGACCGCGCCAAGGCGGACGGGCTGACGATCGCCAAGCTGCGATAGGGCGTGGCGGGCATCGGTCGTTCGTTTTGTCTGTAGCGGAACGCCATTGGCTTGACTCAATCCGTCATTGCGAGCGCAGCGAAGCAATCCAGCGCCGGATCAGGACGCCCTGAATTGCTTCGCTACGCTCGCAATGACGGACGCCCGATGCAACATGATGCCATCGAACCCTAGATCCGCTCCACCGCGTTTACCGCGTCGAGCGCGCGCAGTGCGGCGATCAGGCGCATCAGTTGCTGGACGTCGTGGACCTCCACGTCGATCATGTTGGTGTGGAAGCGCATGTCGCGGGTGTCGAGCCGCAGGTTGATGATGTTCGCCTTGTGCTGGCCGATCACCGTCGCCAGCAGGCCGAGCACGCCGGGTTCGTTCTTCACCGTGACGGAGATGCGTGCCACCGCGCCCTCGGTCCGTTCGCCCCACGACACATCGACCCAGTCGGTTTCCTCATCCGACCGGTCGGCCAGGTCGGCGAGGACCGCGCAGTCGATCGAATGGACCTCGATCCCCGCATCGGGGCGGCGCAGGCCGACGATGCGGTCGCCCGGTACCGGATGGCAGCAATGCGCGAGGTCGTAGGCGACGCCGGGGGTCAGCCCCTTGATCGACAGCGCGCTGGACTGCGGCGCCAGTGCGGCCATGTCCGCGCCCGCCGATCCCGGCATCAGCGCCTCCATCACATCGGCATCGGACAGGGTGCGCCGCGCGATCGCGACCATCAGCGCCGCCTCGTCGGGCAGTTTCAGCCGTTTCAGCGCATGGCCCATCGCATCCGGCCCGAGCGGGGCGGGCAGGCGGGCGGCGATCCCCTCGTACAGCTTGCTGCCCAGCGCGACCTGTTCGGCGCGTTCGGCCTGACGCAGGTGGCGGCGGATCGCGGCCAGCGCCTTGCCGGTGACCGCGACGTTCAGCCAGCCGGGTTGCGGGGTCTGTCCGGCGGAGCGCAGTATCTGCACCTGATCGCCATTCTCGATCACGGTCGACAGCGGCACGACGCGGCCGTTGATCTTGGCGCCGACCGCCTGATCGCCCAGATCGGTATGGACCGCATAGGAGAAGTCGATCGGGGTCGCGCCCTTGGGCAACTGGATCAGTTCGCCCTTTGGCGTGAAGGCGAAGATGCGATCCTGATACATCGCCATGCGGGTGTGTTCGAGCAGTTCCTCCGGCGTGTCAGCGGTGTCGAGGATCTCGACCAGGTCGCGGATCCAGCTGACCTGCGCATCATGCCGGGTCGCCTGCTTGTAGCTCCAGTGCGCGGCCAGCCCGAAATCGGCCTCCGCATGCATCGCGTCGGTCCTGATCTGGATTTCAACGCGGGTCTGCTCGGCGGTGATGATCGTAGTGTGGAGCGAGCGATAGCCGTTGCGTTTCGGGGTGGAGATGTAATCCTTGAACCGCCCCGGCACCATCGGCCAGCGGCGGTGGATCACGCCCAGCGCGCGGTAGCAATCCTCCTCGGTCGGCACGATCGCGCGGAACGCCATCACGTCGGACAGCTGTTCGAAGCTGATGTGCCGCTCGTTCATCTTGCGGAAGATCGAATAGGGATGCTTTTCGCGCCCCGTCACGCTCGAATCGATCCCGGCGCGTTGCAGCAGCAGGTTCACGCCCGACGCGATCCGCGCGATCCGGTCGCCCCCGCCCAGCTTCAGCTGTTCGAGCCGGCGGGCGATGCTCTCATACGCCTCCGGTTCGAGCTGCTGGAAGGCGAGCGTCTGCATCTCCTTCATGAACTCGTACATCCCCACCCGTTCGGCGAGGGGGGCGTAGATATCCATCGTCTCGCGCGCGATCCGCCGCCGCTTCTCCGGCTTGGCGATGTGATGCAGCGTCCGCATGTTGTGGAGGCGATCGGCCAGCTTCACCAGCAGCACGCGGATATCGTCCGACATGGCGAGCAGGAACTTGCGCAGGTTCTCCGCCGCGCGCTCGTTGTCGGTCTGCGCCTCGATCCGCGACAGCTTGGTCACGCCGTCCACCAGCCGCGCGACGTTGGCGCCGAACAGTCGCTCGATCTCCTCCGGCGTCGCCACCGTATCCTCGACGGTGTCGTGGAGGATCGCGGTGGCGATCGTCTCGTCGTCCAGCCTGAGGTCGGTTAGGATGCCGGCCACCTCGATCGGGTGGCTGAAATAGGGATCGCCGGATGCGCGCTTCTGCGACCCGTGCGCGTGCATCGAGAAGACATAGGCGCGGTTCAGCAGCGCCTCGTCGGCGTCGGGATCGTAGTCCAGGACCCGATCGACCAGTTCATATTGCCTGAGCACTTACCCTAGATGGCGGGTGCGTGCGCTGTTTTGCAACATAATTGATCCGCTTGGTGCAATCGGCTGCGTCAATCGTCCGTCACGACGGGATCGGCGGGCGCGGGGGCCTTGGCCTTCATGACGAAATGGATGCGTTCGACGCAGCCGACATGGCCGGTCGCGGACACCGGCTTGCGCGCGCCGCGCAACAGCCGCAGCGCCTCCATGCCGAAATCGGCGCCGGGTTCGCTGGCGACGACGCGGACATTGCCGATATCGCCCCATGGCGCGACGTCGAAGGCGACGACCGCCCAGCCCTCGATCGCGCGACGATGCCATGGCTGGGGATAGATCGGCGCCGGGCGATAGCTCCAGTCGCCGGCCGGGCACCGGTTCGCCGTGTCGACGGTCCCGACCCGGTCGGGCAGCGGCGGGGCCGCGATCGTCGCCGGGTTCTGCCAATAGGGATAGAGGCATCCCGCCCGCGCGCCCGGCGTGAAGCGCGACGCCGCCACCGCCTTCACCGAGGCCGTATCGAGCGCGGGGTTGCCGGTGCCGCCGACGGTACGGACCCTGATCGGCCGGCCACGCGCATCGAGGTCGTAGCCGACCATCGACCAGCCCCGCACCCCCGGCGTCGGCGGGAATGCGAGGAAATTGGGATAGGCGCGCAGCAGGATGCGCGGGGGCGGATCGGTACGGCAACTGGTGCCGACGGGCATGATCCGGTCCCAGCCGGCGCGGGGCAGCGCCCCCGTCATGGGGGTGATGCTGTAGGACATCAGATCGGCGACCGGCGCCTCGGCCAGCGGCGTCGACCTTGTGGTATAGGTGATCGCGCAATCGGCCCGCGCCACCCCGGCGGGAAAGCGCGATGCGGCGAGCGACGGGGCGATATCCTCCGTCTGGATATTATAGCCGCCGACGTCCCTCGCGATCGACAAGGGCCGGCCGGCGGCGTCGATCCGGAAGCGATAGGTGACGGTGCGGGTACCGTCGGCGCCCGACCAGGCCAGCGAGGTGAGCGGCCGCCGCATCGCCACCGGTGCCACCGTCATCCCGTCGCACGCCACCGTGCCCGGCATCCAGGCGAACAGGGTCCGGGCCGCGCCCACGGGTTGCGTCGAGACGATCGGCGGCGGGACATATGCGGCAGGGCGCGCGGGGGCGGCAAGCTGGGCGGCGGCCACCGCGGCGGACAGGACGGCGATCATGCACGGCAGGATGACCCCCGTTCATGACCGGCGCAAGTCAGCCGGCGGGCGCGACCCCGTCGGCAGGCCGCTCGTCCGGGGCGGCGGGGCGGCGGCCCCAATGCACCAGCGACCATGCGCGTTCGTGGAAATAGAACAGCGCGATCTTGGTGACGACCTCGGTCCCGGCGATCGATCCGGCGATCTTCGCATCACCCCCGGTGAACAGCAGGCCGAGGACGAAGGTGTCGATCGACCCCACCGTCCGCCACGACACCGCCTTCACCAGCGAGCGCGGGTGGCTTTCCAGACCGTTGAACAGGAACATCGGGGCGTCTCCTCAACATCGGCCGATAGGGCGGGAGTGAAGGCGAGGCGAACAATGCCGGCGAGGGGGCGGCCAAGATAAACCATCGCGCGGGCGTGGGTCTCGGGGATGAGCGATACCGACTCCGCTGATCCCGTCGTTGCGAGCGTAGCGAAGCGATCCGGGGCGTCATGCGCGCTTGACCCTGGATTGCTTCGCTACGCCCGCAACGATGAAAGGGGACGAAAGGAATTATCGTCTCGGCGCGATGATGGCGGCGCTTATCCCGCCCCCTGCGCCGGGGTGTTGACCCCCATGGATTGCAGGTAGCGGCGCACGTTGCGCGCGGCCTGGCGCAGGCGCTGTTCGTTCTCGACCATCGCGATGCGGACGAAACCCTCGCCGTTCTCGCCGTAGCCGACACCGGGGGCGACCGCGACCTTGGCCTCGGTCAGCAACTGCTTGGAGAATTCGAGGCTGCCGAGATGCGCGAGCGCGGGCGGCAGCGGCGCCCAGGCGAACATCGACGCGCGCGGGGCGGGAATGTCCCAGCCCGCGCGGCCGAAGCTTTCGACCAGCACGTCGCGGCGCTTGTGATAGAGCAGGCGGTTCTTCTCGACGATGTCCTGCGGGCCGTTCAGCGCGGCGCAGGCGGCGGCCTGGATCGGGGTGAACGCGCCGTAATCGAGATAGGACTTCACCCGCGTCATCGCCGCGATCAGCTTCGCGTTGCCGACCGCGAAACCGATCCGCCAGCCGGCCATGCTGTACGTCTTGGATAGCGAGGTGAATTCCACCGCCACGTCCTTGCCGCCCTTGGCCTGCAGGATCGAGACGGTCGGCTTGCCGTCGTAATAGAGTTCGGAATAGGCGAGGTCGGACAGGATCCACAGCCCCTGATCCTTCGCGAACGCGACGAGGCGTTCGTAGAAGGCGAGGTCGACCGTCTCGGCGGTCGGGTTGGACGGATAGTTCACCACCAGCACCGACGGGCGCGGGATGGTGAATTCCATCGCCCGCTTCAGGCTTTCGAAATACGCCTCGTCCGGGGTGGTCGGCACCGCGCGGATCGTGGCGCCGGCGATGATGAACCCGAAGGTGTGGATCGGATAGCTGGGGTTGGGTGCCAGCACCACGTCGCCCGGTGCGGTGATCGCGGTCGCGAGGCTGGCCAGCCCCTCCTTCGACCCCATCGTCACCACCACCTCGGTTTCGGGGTCGAGATCGACGCCGAAGCGGCGGCCGTAATAATTGGCCTGCGCGCGGCGGAGGCCGGGAATCCCCTTGGATTGGGAATAGCCGTGCGCATCGGGCTTCCGCGTCACCTCGATCAGTTTCTCGATGACGTGGTCGGGCGGCGGCAGGTCGGGATTGCCCATGCCCAGATCGATGATGTCCTCGCCCCCCGCGCGCGCCGCGGCCCGCATCGCGTTGACTTCGGCGATGACATAGGGCGGCAGGCGCTTGATGCGGTAGAAGTCGTCGGACATGGTTCACCTTCTTCGTGAGCCCCGCCTCCTACGCCCGAAAGTCGTCCTGTGAAAGCGACCGGGTGAAAGCGAGTGTAGGCGCGCGCGCCCGACTGGGTTAAACCCCTGGCATCAGTGAAGAGGATGCCATGGCCGACCAGACCGACGCCGCTGCCGGGGCCGCCGCCCCCAGCCTCGACGAGATGCAGCACTGGACGTGGGTGATGGGCCGCGCGCAGCAGATGATGATGGAACAGGGCATGGCGGCGATGCCGGTGGTGCCCGGCCTGAACGATCCCGCCACGCTGGAGCGGGTGCGCGATTTCTGGGCGGACAGCCTGACGCTGTGGACCCGGTTCCTGTCGCCGGGTGCCGCCGCCGCCCCGGCCCCGCCGCCATCGGACAAGCGGTTCCGCGCGCCGGCGTGGCGCGAGCCGGTGTTCGACATGGTCCGCCAGAGCTACGAGACGATCGCCGACCACATGCTGCGCCAGGTCGACGCGGTGACGGGGGTGGAGCCCAAGCAGCGCGAGCAGCTGCGCTTCGCCACCCAGACCTTCGTCGATGCGATGAGCCCGACCAACTTCGCATGGACCAACCCGGAGGTGATCGAGAAGACGATCGAGACGCGCGGCGACAATCTGCTGAAGGGGTTGCAGAACATGCTCGCCGATATCGGGCGCGGGCAGTTGACGCATACCGACGGCACCTCGTTCGAACTGGGCCGCAACCTGGCGATGACCCCGGGGCAGGTGGTGAAGCGCACCGACCTGTTCGAACTGATCCAGTACACGCCGGTCACGCCGCAGGTGCTGGCGACGCCGCTCATCATCTTCCCGCCATGGATCAACCGGTTCTACATCCTCGACCTGACACCGGAGAAGAGCTTCATCCGCTGGGCGGTGGAGCAGGGGATCACCGTGTTCATGGTGTCGTGGCGCTCCGCTGACGCCAGCATGAAGGATGTGGCGTGGGACGATTACGTCCGTGCGCAGCTCGACGCGATCGATACCGTGCGCGACCTGCTGGACGTGCCGGCGGTGCATGCGATCGGCTATTGCGTCGCGGGCACCACGCTGGCGGCGACGCTGGCGGTGCTGGCCGCGCGCGGGCAGGCGGACCGGGTGGCCAGCGCCACCTTCTTCACCGCGCAGGTGGATTTCGCGGCGGCGGGCGATTTGCTCCACTTCGTCGACGACGAGCAGTTGAAGATGGTGGAGAAGCTGTCACCCGACGGGTTCCTCGACGGCCGCTACATGGCGATGACGTTCAACCTGCTGCGCGGGCGCGACCTGATCTGGAACTACGTCACCAACAATTATCTGCTGGGCAAGGATTATGCCCCGTTCGACCTGCTGCACTGGAACGGGGACACCACCAACCTGCCGTCGCGCTGGCACCTGTCGTACCTGACCGACCTGTACCGCGACAACCGGCTGGTGCAGCCGGGGGCGATGACGGTGGACGGCACGCCGCTGGACCTGTCGATCGTCCGCACCCCCAGCTATGTGCAGGCGGGGCGCGAGGATCATATCGCCCCGGCCGAAAGCGTGTGGAAGCTGACGCATCACTTCGCCGGCCCGCTGAAGTTCGTACTCGCCGGATCGGGGCATATCGCCGGCGTCGTCAATCCGCCCTCGGCGGGCAAATACCAGTATTGGACGGGCGATTCGGGGGCGGCCTCGCTCGCCGACTTCGTGGCCGGCGCGACCGAGACGAAGGGGAGCTGGTGGCCGGACTGGCGCGGCTGGCTGGACGAACGCGGCGCGGAGACGGTCGAGGCGGTGGGCGCCCGCGTCCCCGGCGACGGGAAATTGCCCGCGATCGAACCGGCGCCGGGGTTGTACGTCAGGACGCGCTGACCATATTTGTTGCGGTGCACAATAAATGTTATTGAACCGGGTCGGTCCATCGTTTATTGTGCGCTGCAACAAAGGAGTGGAAACGGACATGGCGACCTATGGTGCCAAGCGGCCTGCGCGCAAGCTGCCTCCCAAGGCGGTGGCGACACCCCCGAAGGCTGTGACCCCGATTCCGACGGCCGACATGCCTGCCACCGACGCGATGACCGCGGTCGAGGCGGCCCCGGCGATGCCGCTGACCGACATCGCCGCCGCGCCACTCGCCGCCATTCCCGATCCCGTGCCCGTCACGGTCGCCCCTGCCGAGGCTGAGGCCAAGGTCGAGGCCGTCGTCGAGCCGGTCGAGCTGATCGCCGAATCCATCGCGCCCGCCGCCGTCACGGTCGAGCCGGTCGCCCACGCCATCACCCCCCCCGCCATCGTCATCACGCAGAAGGATAGCATCATGGACGTCAACAACGCCGCCGCCGCCACGACCGAGAAGACCCAGGCATTCTTCGCCGATGCCAGCGACCGTACCCGTGGGGCGGTCGAGAAGAGCACGAAGTTCTTCCAGGAAGTGACCGAGTTCTCGAAGGGCAATGTCGAGGCGATCGTCGAGTCGTCGAAGATCGCGGCACGCGGTTTCGAGACGATGGGCCAGGATGCGGCCGCCTATGCCAAGACCTCGTTCGAGAGCGCGTCGGAAGCGATGCGCACGATGGCCACGCTGAAGTCGCCGACCGAGTTCATGAAGTTCCAGGCCGACTATGTCCGCTCGATGTTCGACTCGATGGTCGCGCACACCTCGCGCGGGACCGAGGCTTCGCTGAAGCTGGCCGGCGACGTCGCGCAGCCGATCTCGAACCGCGTTGCGGTGGCGGCCGAGAAGATGAAGGTCGTCGCGTAACAGCGGGGATTACCCATCCGGTCTGAAGGGGCGGTCCGCGATTTAGTCGCGGGCCGCCCTTTTCCGTATCGGACTTTCCTGTTCACAGGGCTTGCCCCGGGACGACGGCGTGCCATATTTCGGCGACACATGCCCAGCCCAGCAAACATCCCCGCGCCGACGCCCGCGATCATGCCTGTGACCATGCCCGCGACCATGATGGCCGAACGTCGCGATGGCGACGGGAACGGCGGCCCCGACGACGGGACGGGCACCGGCCTCGCCACCAAGACGCGCACCCGCACCAAGCAGCCGACGCCTTACCGCGTGCTGATGCTGAACGACGATTACACGCCGATGGAGTTCGTGGTCCTGTGCCTGCAGCGGTTCTTCCGCATGGACATGGACGAGGCGACCCGGGTGATGCTCCATGTCCACCAGCGCGGGGTCGGCGTCTGCGGCGTCTTCTCCTACGAGGTGGCCGAGACCAAGGTCGGGCAGGTCATGGATTTCGCCCGGCAGAACCAGCATCCGCTGCAATGCACGCTGGAGAAGGCGTAGGACAGGGCACCTCTACCGTCATTGCGTCGCCACGCTCGCCATGATGGAATGTGACAGCTACCGCCATCGCGATTTGGGTCGTCACGTCCAGTAGAGGATGCGCGCGGCGGGCAGTGCTGCCGTCAGCCGGTCTTCGAAGAACCGGCGCAGGGTACGCATCGTGTCGGCATCGTAGACCTGCTTTTCGGTCCCGAACTTGGTCCGCTTCGTCACCCGGTTCGCACCGGTCATGTCGAGGGCGGAGCCGGGATACCAGCTGTCCAGCACGGCGCGCGATCCGGTGGTGAAGCGGTGGGTGATCAGTTCGATCGTCAGGTCGAGTGCGGGCAGCGCGGCGAGCGCCGCCGCCGTGTCGTCGATCAACGCGCCATAGGCCGTTTCCCAGCCCGGCGCGGCGATGATCGGCGCGATCGTCAGCCCGATCGGATAGCCTGCCCGTGCCATCCGGGCGATCGCGGCGAGCCGGTCGGCGACCGGCGCGGTGCCGCCCTCGAACCGGGCGAAGGCGCGCGGATTGATCGAGGCGCGCATCCGCGTCCGCCCGCCATGGTCCAGCGCGAGCAGTGGTTCGACATCGGCGAATTTGGTGGTGAACCGCAGTTGCGCATCGGCATTCCAGCGCCCGAACCACGCGATCGCCGCCGACAGCGATCCCGTCAGCGGTTCGATGCCGAGGGGGTCGGTATAGCAGGATGCCTCGAACGTCGTGCCCTCCGTGACGCGCGCGGCATCGCGCGAGGTGATCGTGCCTTGCCCCAGATAGGCCGGCAGGCCGTCCAGTATCTCGTCGAGATTGGCATAGGCGCGGGTGATCGGTGGACCCTTCAGCGATCCCGCCAGATAGCAGTAGCTGCAATGCGCCGGGCATCCCTCGGCCAGGTCGACGCGCCAGTCCGCGCTGGGCGCGATCGGTTGCAGCCGACGCTTCGACGGCGGCGCGACGACCACCGCGAGCGTGGCCTTCGCTTCGCGATAGGCGCGGGCGGGATCGTCGGCCGGGACCAGCCCCAGCCGGTCGAGCCCCAGCCGGTCGCCGGCCAGTTCCAGCACCTCGATTCCCGCCGCCGCCGCCCGCGCCATGATCGCGCGGCCATGGTCGAAGCCGCGCGCGGCATGGGTGACGATCACGCGGCGCGGCCGCCACACGGCACCGCGACGGGAAGGGGCGGGGGTCGGAACAAGGGAAGCCACCTCAGTCGAACGAGCGGCGGGCCAGCTTGTTCAGGCCGCCGGAGCGGAACGCCGCATCCGCGCGTTGCCGGTTCTGCGTTGATTATCAGGAGGATGGCGATGCTGGCGACAGTGCAGATGGGGTTGATCGGCGGGCAGCGGGCGATGACGCCGCTCGCCACCGTCGCGGTGGCGGCGGCGCGGGGTGAATTGCCGGCGGACAATGGCGCGCCGAAACTGCTGGGCCATCCGCTGGTCGCGGCGGGGGCGGTGCTGCTGGCGATCGGCGAGATGGCGGGCGACAAGCAGAAGACCGCGCCCGATCGTATCGTGCCGATCGGGCTGGCCGCGCGCTTCGTGACGTCCGCCATCGCGGGGGCGGCGCTGGCGCCACGGCGGCAACGCTGGCTGGCGGCAGCGGTCGGCGGTGTGGTGGCGGTGGCGGCGTCCTATCCCGGCTGGCGGCTGCGGATGGCGTCGATGCGACGGCATGGACAGACGCCGACCGGCTTCGCGGAGGATGCGGCGGTGCTCGCCGGGGCGGCGGCGGTCGTGCGCCGGGCAGGTGCGTGATGGGAGATGCCGGCATGATCGAAACCTTGTCGGCGGCCCTGCCCGACCGGATCGAACGCCTGACCGCGACGCTGCTGGAACGCGCCGATGCCGCCGGCGTGATGCTGGCGACCGCCGAAAGCTGCACCGGCGGGATGCTCGCGTCGCTGCTGACCGATGTGGATGGTTATGGCCATGTCTTCGACCGCGGCTTCGTCGTCTATAGCGAGGCGGCCAAGTGCCAGTTGCTGGGGCTGGCGCCCGAGCAGGTCGACCGGTGCGGCGCGGTCAGCCGGCCGGTGGCGGTGGCGATGGCGGAGGGGGCGCTGGCCGCCTCCGACGCGCAGATTACCCTCGCCATCACCGGTTTCGCCGGCCCCGGCGCGCCGGACGACGAACCCGGCCTCGTCCATTTCGCCTGCGCGCGCGATGGCCGCGAGACGGGCCATCGGGAGGAGCATTTCGGCGATATCGGTCGCGGCGAGGTCCGGGTGGCGTGTCTGGGCGTGGCATTGGAGATGATGATCGCCGCGCTGGATGCATGACGGCGGCGTTCGATCGGGGTAGGAACGGGGCCAAGCCTTTCAGCGCCCTTCAGCGGATGACTCCCATGCCCCTTGCTCGCCTCACCGCCCTGTTCCTCGCGCTTGCCCCGGCGGGGGCGATCCCGCAGGCGAAACGGGCACCCGCCCCCGCGGCGGCGGCGGCGGACCGGGCACCGATCGTCGGCGTCGTGATCGTCGCGCGTTTCCCGCATGATCGCACCGCCTTCACCGAAGGGCTGATCTGGCACGGCGATGCCCTGTACGAAAGCGTCGGGCGCGAGGGCGAATCTGACGTGCGGCGGGTCCGCCTGTCGGACGGCAAGATCGTCGCCCGCGCCACCGTCCCGCCGCAACAGTTCGGCGAGGGGCTGGCGGCGTGGGGGCGCGAACTCGTCAGCCTGACCTGGCATGACGGGATCGCTCATCGCTGGGATGCCGCGACGCTGGCGAAGCGCGGCGAATCACGCTTCACCGGCGAAGGCTGGGGCCTGACCGGCGACGGTCGCGCGCTGATCCAGTCGGACGGGACGTCGACGCTGCGCTTCCTCGATCCCGTCACGCTGAAGGAACGGCGGCGGATCACCGTGACGCTGAACGGCCGCCCGCTCGACCAGATCAACGAACTGGAATGGATGGACGGTACGATCCTGGCCAATGTCTGGCACCAGCCCTTCATCGTCCGGATCGATCCCGCCAGCGGCACGATCACCCGCATCTACGATCTGCGCGCCTTGGTGAATGAGGTCGGCGCACGCGACCCGGAGGCGGTGGCCAACGGCATCGCGTGGGACGCGCGCGACAAGCGGCTGTTCGTCACCGGCAAGCTGTGGCCGACGCTGTTCGAGATCAAACTGGATCGTTGAGCGGCGCTGGGGCGTATTCCCTGCCGATTACCTCTTTACCGCGCCGGCCTTGGCCGGGAGCATGATCGGGACGGACGCATGGGCAGGATGATCGATGGCCGCTGGCACGCGGGCAAGGTGACGGACGACGCGAAGGGCGGCAGCTTCAAACGGCAGGACGCGGGGCTTCGCGACTGGGTGACGGCGGACGGCGGGCCGGGGCCGGATGGGCAGCAGGGCTGGCCCGCGGTGGCCGGGCGTTATCACCTCTATGTCAGCTATGCCTGCCCGTGGGCGCACCGCACGCTGATCGTCCGGGCGCTGAAGGGGCTGGAAGACGCGATCGGCGTATCGGTGGTCGATCCGCTGATGCTGGAGGATGGCTGGACGTTCCATACCGCACGCGGCGGCACTGGCGATCCGCTGCACGATGCGGAATATCTGTGGGAACTCTACGCCCGCGCCCGTCCCGACTATACCGGCAAGGTGACGGTGCCGGTGTTGTGGGACAGGGAACGCGACACGATCGTCAGCAACGAATCGTCCGAGATCATCCGGATGCTGACGGGCGCATGGGACGATGCCGGCGCGACGCCGGGCGATTTCTATCCCCCCGCGCTGCGCGCCGAGATCGATGCGGTGAACGCGGAGATTTACGACCGGGTCAACAACGGCGTCTACAAGGCCGGCTTCGCCACCACGCAGGATGCCTATGAGGCGGCGGTCGGGCCGTTGTTCGCGACGCTCGACACGCTGGAGAAGCGGTTGGCGACGCGCGACTGGCTGGTCGGGGACGCGATGACCGAGGCGGATATCCGCCTGTTCACCACGCTGGTGCGGTTCGATCCGGTCTATGTCGGCCATTTCAAATGCAACATCCGCCGGATCGCCGACTATCCCGTGCTGGAGACGTATCTGGAACGGATGCTGGCCGATCCCGCGATCGCGGCGACGGTGCATCTCGATCACATCAAGACGCATTATTATGGCAGCCACCGCGATCTGAACCCCAGCGGCATCGTGCCGGTCGGGCCGGCATTGCCATGGGCAGGGCTGGTGCGGAACGGCAAATGACGGGGCCCTGGGCATGACGGCCAGCCGCCCCTGGTGGGAACGCGGCGTGATCTACCAGATCTATCCCCGCTCCTTTCAGGACAGCGATGGCGACGGGATCGGCGATCTTGCCGGAATCGAGGCGCGACTGGATCATGTCGCGGCCCTGGGCGTCGATGCGATCTGGCTGTCGCCGGTCTTCCCCTCGCCGATGGCCGATTTCGGGTACGACGTGGCGGATTATTGCGGGATCGAGCCGATGTTCGGCGATCTCGCCGGGTTCGACCGGTTGCTCGCCGCCGTCCATGCGCGCGGGCTGAAACTGCTGCTCGATTTCGTCCCCAATCACAGTTCGGACCGGCACCCGTGGTTCGTCGCCAGCCGGTCGTCGCGCGACGATCCGAAGCGCGACTGGTATATCTGGCGCGATCCCGCGCCCCATGGCGGCCCGCCCAACAACTGGATCAGCGACTTCGGCGGATCGGCTTGGACTTGGGATGCGGCGACCGGGCAATATTACCTCCACGCCTTCCTAAAGGAACAGCCCGACCTCAACTGGCGTAACCCGGACCTGCGCCAAGCGATGATGGAGGCGATGCGGTTCTGGTTCGATCGCGGCGTCGACGGGTTCCGGATCGACGTGTTGTGGCACATCGTGAAGGCGGAAGGACTGCCCGACAATCCGCCGAATCCCGACTGGACCCCGGACCGCACCGAACGCGACCGCGTGATCCAGCGTCACTCCACCGACCAGCCGGAGGCGCATGCGATCTCCGCGGACATGCGCGCGCTGGCCGATGGCTACGGGGACCGGGTGCTGGTCGGCGAAATATTCCTGCCCAATGATCGCCATGCCCGCTGGTACGGCACGCCGGAACGGCCGCAGGTGCATCTGCCGTTCAATTTCCAGCTGATCGAGAACGACTGGAACGCGGAAATGCTGCGCAGCATGATTGCAGCATATGAAGCCTCGCTGCCGCCGCATGGCTGGCCCAACTGGGTGATCGGTAGCCATGATGCCCCGCGCATCGCCGCCCGGATCGGCGAGGCGCAGGCGCGGGTCGCGGCGATGTTGCTTCTGACGCTGCGCGGCACGCCGACCCTGTATCAGGGCGACGAGATCGGTATCGGGCGTGTCGCCATACCGCAGGATCGTATCCGCGACCCGCAGGATTTGCGTCAGCCCGGTCTGGGTATCGGGCGCGACCGGTCGCGCACGCCGATGGCCTGGGATGCCGGGCCTCATGCCGGTTTCTCGACCGGCGAGCCGTGGCTGCCGCTCCACCCCGACTGGCCGGTGCGCAACGTCGCCGCGCAGACCGGCGATCCGGGATCGATACTGTCGCTCTATCGTCGTCTGCTGACGCTACGCCGGACCGAACCGGCGCTGTCGATGGGATCGTTCGCGCTGGTCGACGCGCCGGCCGGGGTGCTGGCCTATGACCGTATCGAGGGGGATCGACGCTTGCGTATCCTGCTCAACCTGCGCGACGCCGCCGTCACCGTCGACGGGCCGGGGGTCGACTGGCCGGGAACGGTCATGCTCTCGACGCTGGACGGCGAGCCAGAGCCTGGGATGCTCCGCGCCAACGAAGGACTGATCCTGTCATGAAGGTCGCGATGCTCGCCCCGATCGCGTGGCGCACGCCGCCGCGCCAGTACGGGCCATGGGAACTCGTCACCAGTCTGCTGACCGAGGCGCTGGTCGCGCGCGGGGTGGACGTGACGCTGTTCGCGACGCTCGACAGCCTCACCGCCGCGACGCTCGACGGGGTGGTGCCCGCGCCTTATTCCGAGGACCCGTCGATCGACGCCAAGGTGTGGGAGTTCCGCCACCTCTCCCACCTGTTCGCGCAGGCGGACTGGTTCGACCTGATCCATAACCAGGCGGATTTCCCCGCTCACGCCTTCGCGCCGCTGGTCGATACGCCGATGGTGACGACGATCCACGGCTTCTCGTCCGACCGGATCATGCCGATGTACCGGCCCTATCAGGACCGGGTCCATTATGTCGCGATCAGCGAAGCGGACCGGCATCCCGACCTCCGGTACGCCGCGACGATCCATCACGGCATCCCGCTGGACGACTTTCCCTTCGATGCGGACGGGGCGGAGGACCTGCTGTTCTTCGGCCGCATCCACCCCGACAAGGGGGCAGCCGCCGCGATCGCCGCCGCGCGCGCCAGCCGCCGGGGGCTCGATCTGTACGGCATCGTGCAGGACGCCGGTTATCACGAGCGCGAGGTGATGCCGGGGGTGGATGGCACCACCATCCGCTATCACGGGCCGGTCGGCGGCGCGGATCGGCTGCACGCGCTGGGCCATGCCCGCGCGCTCCTCCACCTGATCGACTTCGAGGAGCCGTTCGGCCTGTCGGTGGTGGAGGCGATGGCGTGCGGTACCCCGGTCATCGCCACCCGGCGCGGATCGATGCCCGAACTGATCGACCACGGCGTGACCGGCTTTCTGGTCGATACGCCGGCCGAGGCGGTGGTGGCGATCGAACGCGCCGCCGATCTCGACCGCCACGCCTGCCGCCGTGCGGTGGCGGCGCGCTTCTCGGTCGAGCGGATGGCGGACGATTATCTGGCGCTGTACCGGACGGTGACGGGGCTCCCCTGATCGCGGGCCTGATCGCGGGGGGCCTTCGTCACACCCGCATCGGCATCAGCACGTACAGGGCCGCGCTCTGGTCGTTTTCGCGGATCAGCGTCGGGGCGGCGGCATCGGCGAGGTGGACCTCCACCAGATCGCTGTCGATCTGGCCGAGGATGTCGAGCAGGTAGCGGCTGTTGAAGCCGATCTCGAACGGTGCCGCGGCATAGTCGCCCGGCACTTCCTCGGCGGCGGTGCCGTTTTCGGGGCTGGTGACCGACAGCGTGATCTTGTCGCGATCGAGCGCCATCTTCACCGCGCGGGTCTTTTCGGTCGCGATGGTCGACACGCGGTCGACACCCTCCATGAAGCTCTTGGGGTCGAGCTTCAGGATCTTGTCGTTGCCGGTCGGGATGACGCGCGAATAATCGGGGAAGGTGCCGTCGATCAGCTTCGACGTCAGCAGCGCCCGGCCCAGATCGAACCGGATCTTCGTGCCGGACAGCGAAACGCCGACCGAGCCGTCGACCTCGTCGAGCAGCTTGCGCAGTTCGCCTACGCATTTGCGCGGCACGATCACGTCGGGCATCCCCTCCGCACCCTCGGGCCGGGGCAGGGTGACGCGCGCGAGGCGATGGCCGTCGGTGGCGGCGGCCTTCAGCACCGGCTGCGCGCTGTCGGCATCGGCGACGTGCAGGAAGATGCCGTTCAGATAATAACGCGTCTCCTCGGTCGAGATCGCGAAGCGGGTCTTGTCGATGATCTGCTTCAGCGTCTCGGCGGGCAGTTCGAACTTGGTCGGCAGCTCGCCCTCGGCGATTACCGGGAAATCGTCGCGCGGGAGGGTGCCGAGCGAGAAGCGCGCGCGGCCGGCCATGATCGTCATCCGTCCCTCGGCCGCGGACAGCTGGACCTGCGATCCTTCGGGCAGCTTGCGGGCGATATCGAACAGCGTGTGGGCGGACACCGTGGTCGCGCCCGGCTGATCGACCGCGGCGGGCACCGATTCGTTGATCTGGAGGTCGAGATCGGTCGCCATCATCTTCAGCGTGCCTTCGGCGGTCGCTTCCAGCAGCACGTTCGACAGGATGGGAATGGTGTTGCGCCGTTCCACCACGGACTGGACATGGCTCAGTCCCTTGAGGAGCGTCGCGCGTTCGATCGTCGCCTTCATGCGGTATCCCCCACGGCCCCGATTCACGGACGCCGGCAAATTGGTCGTCAGTCCTAGCCGAAAAAGGGGGCAGGGCAAGCGTCTGTGGCAGGAGGTACGCCGCAGAACGTGACGGGAAGCGCGACGGGGAGTGGAAAATCCCCGCATTTTGCGCTATGGGCGCGACCATGCAGACAGCCGCGAACCTGATGCCCATCCCGGGGCACGTCGACCCCGTGCCCGTGCCGCGCGCACCATCGTTGCGGGCGGACGGGCGGATCGACCTGATCGGGCTGACCAAGGACCAGTTGCGCCAGACGCTGCTGGATGCGGGCATGGAGCTGAAACAGGCCAAGCTGCGCGGCAAGCAGATCTGGCACTGGCTGTACAATCGCGGCGCCACCGAATTTTCGCAGATGACCGATATCGCCAAGGCGCAGCATCCGTGGCTGACCGAACGCTTCGTGGTCGGGCGGCCGGAGGTGGTGGAAGCGCAGGTATCGACCGACGGCACGCGCAAATGGCTGCTCCGCTCGCCCGACGGGCAGGATTACGAGGCGGTGTTTATCCCCGACGCCGATCGCGGCACGCTGTGTGTGTCGAGCCAGGTGGGCTGCACGCTCAACTGCACCTTCTGCCACACCGGCACGATGCGGCTGGTGCGCAACCTGACCGCGGGCGAGATCGTGGGGCAGGTGATGCTGGCGCGCGACGCCTTGGGCGAGTGGCCGAGCCAGCCCGAGGGGCGGATGCTGACCAACATCGTGATGATGGGGATGGGCGAACCGCTGTATAATTTCGATGCGGTG
Source organism: Sphingomonas sp. CFBP 8760 (assembly GCF_014841615.1). Classification (GTDB taxonomy): domain Bacteria; phylum Pseudomonadota; class Alphaproteobacteria; order Sphingomonadales; family Sphingomonadaceae; genus Sphingomonas. The sequence goes on from NZ_JACYUG010000004.1 coordinate 94,523, forward strand.
CGCGACGCGCTGAAGCTGGTGATGGACGGCGACGGGCTGGCCCTGTCGAAGCGGCGGATCACGCTGTCGACCAGTGGCGTGGTGCCGATGATGGCGCGCGCGGGGGCGGAGATCGGCGTGAATCTGGCGGTATCACTGCACGCGGTGACCAAGGAGGTGCGCGACGAGATCGTGCCGCTCAACCGCAAATACGGCATCGAGGAACTGTTGCAGGCGTGCGCCGATTATCCCGGCGCCAACAACGCGCGACGGATCACGTTCGAATATGTGATGCTGAAGGACAAGAACGATTCGGATGCGGACGCGCACGAACTCGTCCGGCTGCTGCGCCATTACGACCTGCCCGCCAAGGTGAACCTGATCCCGTTCAATCCGTGGCCGGGCGCCAACTACGAATGTTCGACGCCGGATCGCATCCGCTCGTTTTCCGATATCGTGTTCGAGGGCGGCATCTCCGCCCCCGTCCGCACCCCGCGCGGGCGCGACATCGATGCGGCCTGCGGCCAGTTGAAGACCGCCGCCGAGAAGAAGAGCCGGGCGGACCGCGATCGCGAGGCGGCGGCCCTGACGGTTGCTTGATCCGACGTCGCTGGCGCTGGCGGCGGCGGCGGGGCTGGTCGGCGGCGCGATGAACGCGCTGGCGGGGGGCGGCACCTTCGCGACGATGCCCGCGCTGCTGGCGCTGGGCACGCCCGCCAACATCGCCAACGCGACCTCCAATCTGGCGCTGATGCCGGGGGCGGCGGCGAGTGCGTGGAGTTTCCGCGACGAACTGGCGCCGGTCGGCGGCGTGCCGGTGCGGTTGCTGGCGGCGATCACCTTCGCGGCGGCGCTGGTCGGCAGCGCGCTGCTGGCGTGGACGCCGGGGGCGGCGTTCGACCGGATCGTGCCGTGGCTGTTGCTGGTGGCGACGCTGGCGATCGTGTTCGGGCCGCGTGTGGCGGTGTGGCTGCGTCAACGGGTGACGATCGGGCCGCGTATGCTGGTCGCGGCGCAGGCGGTGCTGGGCGTCTATGGTGGCTATTTCGGGGGCGGCATCGGCATGATGATGACCGCGACCTATGGCCTGCTGGCGGGCACCAGCCCGCGGACGATGTTCGCACCGCGCACGCTGATGCTGGCGACCGCCAATTTCGCCGCGGCGATCGTGTTCGTCATCGCCGGGCTGGTGCGGTGGGAAGCGTGCCTGCCGATGCTGGCGGGCGGCATCGTCGGTGGCTGGCTGGGGGCGATGGTGGGCAAGCGGTTGTCGCCCGGGCTGGTGCGCGGCTGGACGATCCTGGTCACCGCGACCACGACGCTGGTCTTCTTCCACCGTGCCTATGGCGGCCTTCTATAGTCTTGCCCGGTCCCGATGAAGTCCGTAGCGTCAATGACATAAGCGGAAATAAACCGCCGGGATGACAGGAGAGCGATGGGATGCGGGTGAACCATGCGTTGCGAACCGGATCGCTGCCGCCGCGGCGCGGCCGGCGGTCGCTGCCGGTGGTCGTGATACTGGGCGGCGCACTGGCCGCGCTGGTCACCTATTGGCATCAGGGCCCGACCGAAGCGCCCGCCACCAGCGACGGCGTGGTCGTCGTGGCGGGCGATGCACCGGCGGCGGCGTTGCCCGCGACCCATGTCGGGCTGGAACTGCGCAGCGTGTTCGTCGGCGGGTCCCCCGCCGCCTCCTCCGCGACGATCGCGGCGGGCGGGCAGCCGGCGGCGACCTGGCGGATCGGGCAGCAGGTGGCCCCCGGCGTAACGCTGGCCGCGGTGCTGGACGATCATGTCGTGCTGGTCGAGAACGGCGTGTCGAGCGACCTGTACCTAGCCGGCGGCGCACGCACCGTGGCGAACCCGGCGCGGCAGGGGCTGGACCCGGAACCGACCCGCCCCTCGGGCGAATTGAGCGCGGAGGAACTGATCGCGCGCACCACCGCCGCCGGGGCGGTAGCGGTCCGCAGGACGCCCGAAGAGGAAGCGGCGGGGCGATGACGCAGGATCGCTCCCCTCCCCACCGGGAAGGGGAGCGACGCGATCAGCCGAACGAAACCCGTACCGACCGGGTGCGCGCCGACCGGCGGCGCATCGCCGCGCCGACCAGCCCGAAGCCCGCGATCATCAGCGCCCAGCTCGCCGGTTCGGGGACCACGGCGGCGTAGGCGAGCGTGCCGTTGAACGCCCGTGGCGACGACGCCTCGCCGAACACCCCGGTCACGCCGTAGCCGACCCGAACCGCCAGCGCGTCGTCCGCCGCCAGCACATCGCCCACCGCACCCGTGCTGGTGGTGTACTGGACCGAAAACGCCCCGGCATCGGTGACGTAGAAACCATAGGTCGCGCCGCCGGCCAGTTCGATATCGGCGATGTCGAGCAAGGTCGCCACTCCCGGCCCGGCGGTGGTCAGCGCGGCGAAACTGCCCAGCAGCGTCCACGCCGAGGGGGTGTTCACGGCATCGCCGATGCCGCCGGCGCGATAATAGACGCTGTAGTCGAACGTGCCGGCATCGGCGTTGATGCCGATCCCCTGCAGCGACAGCGGGCCGCCCAGCACCGATACGTCGAACATCACGCCGTCGTTGAAATTGTCCGCATCGAACGCGGTGGTGAGCGTCGCCGCCGATGCCGGCGCGGCGAGGGCAAGGCCGGCGAGCAGGCCGAGCGTCGTCAGGCCCCTGAACTGGGTCATCGCATGTCTCCCGAATATCCGGCCATGGTGCCGGTGGTGATAATGAAGCGGCGCGCCCATCGCCGGGCGCGCCGGATCGCGTCCGCTCAGCGGGCGGTGGTCTCGCCGAGATAGAAGCCGGTGTGGGTCGGCTGGTTGTAGGCGGTGTTCTGCCACGCGACGCTGTTGCGATAGACCGGGTCATGCATCAGCGTGACCAGCCGGGTGTCGGTGGCATAGGGCGTGGCGTAGATGCGCAGCGACTGGTTGTCGGCGGCGGCCATCACCACCTCCTCGCGCCAGTCGCCCAGGATGTCGGCGGCCAGGGCCGGCGTCGCCTTGGTGCCGTTGGCCGAGACGGTACCGGTCATGGTCAGCACGGTCTTCGTGGTGCCGCTCGTCCAGTCCCATTTGCTGATGACGTTGCCGTCGAGCAATTCGCGCAGGCGATCGCCGTCCCACCAGATCGCGAAGTTGGTCGGGCCGGGCTTGGCGGGGCTGATGACGGTGCCGCCGGCGGTCATCAGGCCAAGATGACGCCCCGACCAGTTCTCCTCGCCGACATAGCGCGGATCGATATCGGCGGAGAGGCCGCGACCATTGTCGCGGTTGCCCGGCACGGACCACAGCACCTGCCCGGTGCGGGCGTCCGTCATCGTCGCGGCGATGCCGCCATTGCCGTTGAAGTCCTCATGCACCCCGAACCGTTCCAGCCCCGGCCGGTTCGGATCGAGATCGCCGACATGCAGGGCGTCGCCATGCCCGACCTTGAGGTTGTTGATCTTCGTCGACCACATCGGGGTGCCGTCGTCGTTGATCGCCATCGATCCGTAGATCACCTCGTCGCGGCCGTCATTGTCGACATCGGCGATCGACAGGTTGTGGTTGCCCTGCCCGGCATAGTCGGTGGTGTTCTGCGCGGCGGAATCGAAGAACCAGCGCTGGGTCAGCTGGCCGTTCCGGAAATCGAACGCGGCGATCGTGGAGCGGGTGTAATAGCCGCGCCCCATGATGATGCTGGGGCGCGATCCGTCGAGATAGGCGACGCCCGCCAGGAACCGGTCGACCCGGTTGCCGTAATCGTCGCCCCAGATCGTCCGGATCTGAGCCGGCGTCGGGTTTTCGGTGTTGGGATGGCGGCCGGGCACGTATTTGATCGTGCTGAGCGCGCGACCGGTGGTGCCCTGGAACACAGTCAGGAATTCGGGGCCGCGCAGGATATAGCCACCGGCGTTGCGATGGTCGGCGGCGGCATCGCCGATCACGCGGCCCTCGCCGTCGGTGGTACCGTCGGCGGTCTTCATCACCACCTCGGCGCGGCCGTCACCGTCGAAATCCTGCACCATGAACTGCGTGTAGTGCGCGCCGGCCCGGATGTTGCGGCCCAGATTGATCCGCCACAGCCGCCGGCCGTCAAGGGTATAGGCATCCAGGATCACCGGCCCGGTGACGCCGCTCTGCGAATTGTCCTTGGAGTTGGTCGGGTCCCACTTCAGCACGATCTCGTACCGGCCGTCGCCATCCAGATCACCGACGCTGGCGTCGTTGGCGGTGTAGGTGAAGGTGCTGCCGTCCGGGTTGGTGCCGGCGGCGGGTTGCTGGATCGGGACGTTGCCATAGCCCGCCTGCCAGACGCGGGCGGAGAAGGCGCGATCCTGTTCGCGGCCGTTCACCACGACCTTGATCGCATAGGTGGCGGCGGCGGTACCGGTCGTGTCGCGGTAATTGGTCGCGCCGGTCAGCGGCGCGGCGTTCAGCTTCACCCCGTCGCGATAGAGATTGAACCCGACCGTCGTGGCATCGGTCGCCAGCAATCGCCAGCTCACCAGATTGCCGCCGTCGATCGCAGGCACCGCGACCACACCGCGATCGAGCCGTTCGATCTGCCGGGCACCCGTGGCGGGTACGGCGGCCAGGGCGCCGCTCATCGCCACGATCGATACGCACGCACCGATCCTCCAGAGACGTTTATTCGTCATGCTCATCCTCTCCCGGTCGTCGCCTCGTGGCATGGCGCCCGGGCAACGGTCTCAGCCGGCGGTGCGGGATGTCCGCCTCGCTCGACCGGATGATGACGCATGGTTAACGCGTGTTCAAGAAGTGAATTATGCTTTCACATCGTGGATTAGGATGATCTCGACACTGCAATCGAATGCTGGCGAATAACGCGAAATGATTGAAACGCCGAAATATTGTTTCCAGCTCGCCGGTAAATGCGAATCAGTGGACGACCGGTGTGCCCGGATGCCGCTCAATCCGGTCGGTGAATTTTGAACAGCGCATCCTCGCGCGTTTCGAAATAGTCGGCGGGGCCGCCGCCACGGCTGATCGGGCGGGCGCGGGCGGTCTGGTAGATGCCGTCTTCCAGCATCGCGGTGTCGATATGGATACCCACCGCCTCACCCATCACCAGCCACTGGTCGAGCGCGCGGGCCTCCTTCGTTTCCAGCCGGATCAACTGGGTCAGCTTGCATTCGAACGCCACCGGGCTGGCCGCGACGCGCGGCGGCGCGACGAGGCGGGAAGGGGCGGTCTCCACCGCCGCCAGTACGAATTCGTCCTGATCGGTGGTCGCCGAACTGGCGTTCACCGCCTCCGCCTGCGACCGGGTCGCGAGGTTCCAGACGAACTCGCCGGTCGCCTCGACATTGGCGACCGAATCCTTCCAGCCGGTCGAGGCGAAGCCGATCAGCGGCGGGCGATACCCGAACAGGTTGAAGAAGCTGTACGGCGCCAGATTGCGCTGCCCCGACGCCGACACGGTCGAAATCCACCCGATCGGGCGCGGTGCGACGATCGCGTTCAGGGGATCGTGCGGCAGGCGGTGGCCCGCGGCGGGTTCGTAGAAATGCCATTCGGTCATGGCGGCTTAACTGCTAGAGCGGAGAAATGGATACAAGTCCCGTCCCGGCCGATCCGCCTGTCGCCGGCACCCTTGCCGACGAACCCGTTCCGCCGGGCACCGCGATCCGCCGCCACGGGGTGGGCACGCGGCTGTGGCACTGGGTCAACGCGGTCGCGGTGATCGTGCTGCTCGGCTCCGGCCTCGGCATCTCCAATGCGCATCCCCGGTTGTACTGGGGGCGGTACGGCGCGAACTTCGATCCGGCATGGCTGGAACTGCCGCGCTTTCCCGCGTGGATCACGATTCCCGCCAGCTACAACCTCGCCATCTCGCGCCGCTGGCACCTGTTCTTCGCGCTGGTGCTCGGGTTCGGGCTGCTCGGCTACATGATCTGGGGCATCGCCAACCGTCATTTCCGGCGCGACCTGACGCTGCGCCGTCGCGAACTGGGGCCCGCGCATCTGTGGGCGGACGTGCGCGCGCACTGGAACTTCCGGTTCCACGATCCGGCGCGGCCGCGCGACTACAACGTCTTCCAGAAGCTGTCCTATATCGGCATCCTGTTCGTGCTGCTGCCGCTGGCGATCCTGACCGGGATCGCGCTGTCGCCGGGGATGAACGCGGGCTGGCCGTGGGTGCTGGACGTGCTGGGCGGGCGGCAATCGGCGCGGTCGATCCATTTCGTGGCGGCGACCGCGATCGGGCTGTTCACCATCGTTCACCTCGTCCTCGTGATCCTGGCGGGGGCGGGCAACGAGATGCGCTCGATGGTCACCGGCTGGTGGCGGGTGCCGGAATGATCGCGCGGCGTTCCCTGCTGACCGGCGGCGCGGGCCTGCTGCTCGCCGGATGCGACCGGATCGTGCAGATCCCGGCGGCGCGGAAAATCCTGTTCGCGGGCGAGGAGATGCAGCGTGGCCTGCAACGCGCGCTGGTCGACCGGGCCGCGCTGGCGCCCGAATACACCGCGGCGCAGATGTCGCCGGTGTTCCGGTCGAACGGCACGCGCGATCCCGGCACGCCCGAATATGGCGCGATGGTCGCCAACCGGTTCGCCGACTGGCGGCTGGGGGTCGGCGGGCTGGTGGCGACGCCGCTGTCGCTGTCGCTGGCGGATCTGCGCGCGCTGCCCAATCGCCGCCAGATCACCCGGCACGACTGCGTGGAGGGATGGAGCGCGATCGGGCAGTGGACCGGGCCGATGCTGGGCAATGTGCTGAAGGCGGCGGGGGTGAGCGAGCGGGCGCGCTACATCGTCTTCACCTGCGCCGACCGGTACGGCGGCCAGCCCTATTACGAATCGATCGACCTGATCGATGCCTTCCATCCGCAGACGATCCTGGCGTGGGCGCTGAACGGCCGCCCGCTCGATGTGGCGCACGGGGCGCCGGTGCGGCTGCGCGTCGAGCGGCAGCTTGGCTACAAGCACGCCAAATACCTGATGCGGATTGATGCCGTCGCCAGCCTGACCGGGATCGGCAAGGGGAAAGGCGGATATTGGGAGGACAATGTCGACTACGATTGGTATGCAGGCATCTGATATACATCAAGGAAAGGGGCGGTCCGCGCCCCTAGCACCGATATCGCATGGCATTGATCGATCGTTTTCTCGCCGCCCAGGTCAAGTGCGGGCAGCTCGTCGTAACCCATGCCGACGGCATGGTCCGGACCTTCGGCACCCCCGATCCGGCGTTGCCGGACGTGGCGATCCGCTTCACCGATCGCGGTACGGCGAACCGCATCGTCCGCCATCCCGCACTGGGCGCGGCGGAGGCGTTCATGGACGGGCGGCTGGTGATCGACCGGGGCGATATCCGCGATCTCGTCAACCTGCTGAAGGGCAACAGCCCGTGGGAACGCGGCGGCAGCCTGCGCCCGACGCTGCCGATCCGGATGTTCGGGGCGGTCGCGCACCGGCTCGACCGGGTCAACATGGCCCGCCGCTCGAAACGCAACGTCGCGCATCACTACGACCTGTCGGACCGGCTCTACGACCTGTTTCTCGACGCCGACCGACAATATAGCTGCGCCTATTTCACCGATCCCGGCAACACGCTGGAACGCGCGCAGGCCGACAAGAAGGCGCACATCGCCGCCAAGCTGCTGCTGCGCCCGGGGATGCGCGTGCTCGACATCGGCTGCGGCTGGGGCGGGCTGGCGCTGTATCTCCATGCCAAGACGGGGGCGGAGGTGCTGGGCGTCACCCTGTCGGAGGAACAGCTGAAGGTCGCGCGTCGCCGCGCCGAGGAGGCGGGCGTCGCGGACAAGGTGCGGTTCGAGTTGATCGACTATCGCAGCCTGGGCGGCAATTTCGACCGGATCGTGTCGGTCGGCATGTTCGAGCATGTCGGCCCGGCGCATTACGGCACGTTCTTCCGCCAATGCCGCGATCTGCTGGTCGATGACGGGGTGATGCTGCTCCACACGATCGGGCGGATGGGCGGGCCGGGGGTGACCGACACCTTCACGACGAAGTACATCTTCCCCGGCGGCTATAACCCGGCCCTGTCGGAGATCGTGCGCGGTTATGAGGGGACGAAGCTGATCCCCACCGATATCGAGGTGCTGCGCCTGCATTACGCGATGACGATCGACCATTGGTACGACCGCACCGTGGCGGCGAGGGACCAGATCGTCGCGCTGTACGACGAGCGCTTCTATCGCCTGTGGACCTTCTACCTCGCCGGTGCGGCGGCGGCGTTCCGCACCGGCGGGATGGTCAACTATCAGGTGCAGTTGAGCAAGAGCCGCACCGCCGTGCCGCTGACCCGCGATTATATGGGCGAGGCGGAACGGGCGCTGCGGCGCGACTGACCGTTACCGGCCGCCCTTCGCCGCCGGGCCGGCGGCCCCGGCCTTCTGGGTCGCCTCGTACCGGTCGAACGTCCTGCTCAGCAGCGCCTGCGCCTCCGCCTTGGTCGCCTTGCCGTCCTTGTTCGCGTCGGCGCTGGTGAACCACAGGTCGGTCAGGCGCTTGGCGCGGACGGGATCGATCTTCTTCGGGCCGGCTGCCATCCGTCCGATTCGGGCCTGCACCTCGGCGCGGGTCAGCGCGCCGTCCTTGTTGGTGTCCGACGCGGTGAATTCCGCGTCGAACTTCGCGGCGGCGGAGGCGCGCGTGTCCTGCGCGGCGGCGGGTACGGCAAGCGTGGCGGCAAGCAGGCAGGCAAGGATACGCATCGGGAATCTCTCCGGGAAAAGGCCGCCGCCGGATAGCGGCGACGGGCTGCACCGCGACTGAACGCACGTTTGTGCTGTTGCGCCCCGCGCGCAGCTTCCCTAGGGGCGCGGACATGACCGACAAGCCCGCCATCAACAAGGTCGTCCTCGCCTATTCGGGCGGGCTCGACACCAGCGTCATCCTGAAATGGCTCCAGCAGCATTATGGCTGCGAGGTGGTGACCTTCACCGCCGATCTGGGGCAGGGCGAGGAACTGGAACCCGCCCGCGCCAAGGCGGAGCTGATGGGCGTCCGCCCCGAGAACATCTTCATCGACGACCTGCGCGAGGAATTCGTCGCCGATTACGTCTTCCCGATGATGCGCGCCAACGCGCTGTACGAGGGGACGTACCTGCTCGGCACCTCGATCGCGCGGCCGCTGATCGCCAAGCGCCAGATCGAGATCGCCAAGCAGGTCGGCGCCGACGCGGTCAGCCATGGCGCGACCGGCAAGGGCAACGATCAGGTCCGGTTCGAACTGGGCTATTACGCGCTGTCGCCCGACATCAAGGTGATCGCGCCGTGGCGCGAATGGGACCTGACCAGCCGCACGAAGCTGATCGAATTCGCCGAGGCGCACCAGATTCCGGTCAGCAAGGACAAGCGCGGCGAAGCGCCGTTCTCGACCGACGCGAACCTGCTCCACACCTCGTCCGAAGGCAAGGTGCTGGAAGACCCGTGGGACGAGGTGCCCGAATATGTCTATTCGCGCACGGTGAACCCCGAGGATGCGCCCGACGTGCCCGAGACGATCACGATCAATTTCGAGCGGGGCGACGGCGTCGCGCTGAACGGCGAGGGGATGAGCCCGGCGACCCTGCTCGCCAGGCTGAACGACCTGGGCCGCGCGCACGGCATCGGCCGGCTCGATCTGGTCGAGAACCGCTTCGTCGGCATGAAGAGCCGCGGTATGTACGAGACGCCGGGCGGCACCATCTATGCGATGGCGCACCGGGGTATCGAGCAGATCACGCTCGATCGCGGCGCCGCGCACCTGAAGGATGAACTGGCGCCGCGTTATGCCGAGCTGGTCTATAACGGCTTCTGGTTCTCGCCCGAGCGCGAGATGCTGCAGGCCGCCGTCAACTACAGCCAGGAAAAGGTCACCGGCACCGTCCGGCTGAAGCTGTACAAGGGATCGTGCATCGTCACCGGCCGCCGCTCGCCCCATTCGCTGTACAGCGAGAAGGTCGTGACGTTCGAGGACGATCAGGGCGCCTATGACCAGCGCGACGCGGCCGGCTTCATCAAGCTGAACGCGCTGCGGCTGCGCCTGCTCGGCCGGCGCGACCGCTGATCGCGTTTCGCCGCACGGCGCCCCGGCGATGCGTTGCGTCGCCCGGGCGCCGCGCCTAAGGCTTCGGGCATGGGGGAAAAGCTGCACTGGTGGCAGACGCGGATGTTCGTGGCGGCGATGGTGGTCGCGGCGACCATACCTTTGCTTTGGCCCGATATTCCGCCGCTCGTCGACCTGCCCGGCCACATGGCGCGATACCGCGTGCAACTGGCGATCGGTGACAATCCCTGGCTGCATCGCTGGTTCGATTTCAGCTGGTCGCTGATCGGCAATCTCGGCATCGACCTGCTGATCGAACCGCTCGCGCCGCTGTTCGGACTGGAACTGACGGTCAAGCTGATCGTCATCGCGATCCCCGCGCTGACCGTCGCCGGGCTGTTGTGGATCGCGCGCGAGGTGCATGGCCGCATCCCCGCCACCGCGCTGTTCGCGCTGCCGCTGGCGTACAGCTATCCCTTCCAGTTCGGCTTCATCAACTTCGCGCTGTCGATGGCGCTGGCGCTCAACCTGTTCGCGTGGTGGCTGCGGCTGGCGCGACTCGGCCGGTTGCGGTTCCGGGCGATCGTGTTCGTGCCGCTGTCGTGCGCGCTGTGGGTCTGCCACACCTTCGGCTGGGGTGTGCTGGGCGTGCTGGCGCTGTCGGCGGAACTGATCCGCCAGCACGACCTGCGCCGCGACACGGGCAGCGGGGCGAGCAGTGGGGCGAGTGGGGGCCACTGGTTCGCCTCGCTGGTCCGCGCCGGGCTGGGCTGCCTGCCGCTGGCGCTGCCGATGGTGCTGATGGTCTTCTGGCGATCGGGCGATCACGTCACCGGCCAGACCGCCGACTGGTTCAACTGGCAGGCGAAATACAATTGGGTCATCATGGTCCTGCGCGACCGCTGGCAATGGTGGGACGTGGCGTCGGCGACGGTGCTGTTCCTGATCCTGTTGAAGGGGGTGCGCGACCGGCGCATCGAATATTCGCGCAATCTGGGGTTGTCGGCGGCGTTCCTGTTCGCCGTTTTCCTGATCCTGCCGCGCATCGTGTTCGGGTCCGCCTATGCCGATATGCGGCTGGCCCCGTTCGCGCTGGCGATCGCGGTGATCGCGCTGCGCCCGCGCGGCGGCCTGTCGTTCCGGGGGGCGGCGACCTTCGCGACACTGGGGCTGGTGTTCTTCGGGGCGCGGCTGGCGGGGACGACGTGGAGCTACTGGCTGTACGACCGCAGCTATGATCGCACGCTGGCCGCGCTGGCGCATGTGCCGGAACGGGCACGTGTCGTCAGCTTCGTCGGCCGGCGGTGCCGCGACGACTGGGCGTATTCGCGGCTGGAGCATATTCCGGGGATGCTGCTGGTGCGCAAGCTGGCCTATACCAACGATCAGTGGTCGATGGCCGGCGCGCAGCAACTGACCGCGCGATACTATGCCGCGCGCGGCTTCGCGCATGACCCCTCGCAGATCGTCACCGACCGGCGGTGTCGCGGCGAATGGTGGCGGCCGATCGACATGGCGCTGGAAAAGCTGCCGCGCGATGCGTTCGATTATGTCTGGCTGCTCCAGCCGCCCCGGTACGATCCGGCACTGGTCAGAGGCATGACGCCGGTATGGCGCGACGGGACGAGCACGCTGTTCCGGATCGACGATCGGCGTCCAGCGGCTGACCGGGCGCCGATCAACCCGCCCGTTTGAACGGCGTCAGCGCCGCCAGATAGTCCGCCTCCGCCGCCACGCCCTCGCGCTCGCGGGTCAGGAAATCGGCGACGGCCCGGCGGAAGTTCGGATCGGGCAGGTAATGCGCCGACCAAGTCGGCACCGGTTCGTAGCCGCGGGCCAGCTTGTGCTCGCCCTGCGCGCCGGCTTCCACCCGCGCCAGCCCGCGCGCGATCGCGGCATCGATCGCCTGATAATAGCAGAGTTCGAAATGGAGGAACGGCACCTCCTCGATCGCGCCCCAATAGCGACCGTAGAGGGCATCGTCGCCGATCAGGTTGAGCGCGCCGGCGATCGGCACCCCGTCCCGCTCCGCCAGGATCAGCAGCACCCGATCGCCGAGCGAGGCCCCCAGCAGCGGGAAGAAGGGTCGCGTCAGATAGGGCTGCCCCCATTTGCGCGCGCCGGTGTCCTGATAGAACTCCCAGAACGCATCCCAGTGGCGTGGCTCGATCGCCTTGCCGGTCAGGTGACGGATCGTCAGCCCCTCGACGGCGGCGGCGCGTTCCTTGCGGATCGCCTTGCGCTTGCGGGAGGCGAGGGCACCGAGAAAGTCGTCGAACGAGCCATAGCCGCGATTGGCCCAGTGGAACTGCGTCCCTTGCCGGATCAGCCAGCCTGCGGCCTCGAACGCCGGCACCTGATCCGCATCGACGAAGGTGGCGTGCGCGGAGGACAGGCCATGCCGGTCCACCACCGCCTCCAGCGCGCCAAGCAGCGCCGGGGCATGGGCGGGGTCGCGCAGCAGCAGCCGGGGGCCGGGCACCGGGCTGAACGGACTCGCGATCTGAAGCTTGGGGTAATAATCGCCGCCTGCGCGCGTCCACGCATCCGCCCAGCCATGATCGAACACATATTCGCCCTGGCTGTGCGCCTTGGCATAGGCGGGGGCGATGGCGAGGGGGCGGCCATCGCCGTCGTCGACCACGATCGGGATCGGTTGCCACCCCGACCGACCGCCGACGCTGCCCGATTCCTCCAGTGCGGCGAGGAAGGCATGGCCGACGAACGGATTGCCGGTCCCCGCACACGCATCCCAGTCCGTCGCCGGGATCGAACGGACGCCATCGGCGAGGCGGGCGGTGATGCTGGTCATCGGCCCCTAATTGGGGTGGCGGACCGGTCGTAGGAAGACGTCATGGCATTCCTTCGGCAGGGAATGACCCTCTTCACCCGGCGAGCGGCTCGCCGATCTCGACGATCGCATCGATCTCGACCGCTGCGCCCAGCGGCAGCACCGGGACGCCGACCGCGGAGCGGGCATGGCGGCCGGCATCGCCGAACAGTGCGACCATCAGTTCCGACGCGCCGTTGGCGACCTTGGGCTGGTCGGTGAAGTCGGCCGTCGAGTTGACGAACACGCCCAGCTTCACGATCCGGCGCACCCGCGACAGATCGCCGAGATGCTTCTTCAACTGCGCGACGATCATCAGCCCGCACAGCTTCGCGGCCTCCTGCCCCTCTTCCAGCGACACGGTATCGCCGAGCCGGCCGGTGACGAGCGTGCCGTCCCTGAACGGCAACTGGCCCGACAGATGGAGCACATCGCCCACCGCCACGACGGGGACATAGGCGGCGACGGGCGCGGCGGCTTGCGGCAGCGTCAGGCCGAGATCGGCGAGCGTGCGGTCGATTTGGGTCGTCATGCCGCCACGGGTGCCCGCCGGCGCGGATGCGGTCAAGCCTTAGGCGGGCACCCCTGCGGCGAAGCGGTCGGCGATCCATCCTTGTGCCTCGCGCCAGTCGTCGATCCGGGCATGGGCGGCGGGGGCGGCGGGCGTCGCCACCGCCAGTTCGGGTTCGGAGATCATGTGCAGCCGGTGGACACCCGGCGCGTGGCGCGCGACCGAATCATGGTGGACCGCCAGATCATCGACGAACACCGTGACGGGGTTGCCATGTTCGGCGACCAGACGCGCGACCGGCTCGCCCTTGCCGCCCTGGTTGCAGACCACGCGGTGATCGATGCCGAAGGCGGCAAGCTGGTCGATCCGGGCCTGCTGGCAGGCATCGGTCAGGTTGGTGAGGATGACGATGTCCGCGGTTGCCGCCAGCGCGGCGATCGCCTCGGCGGCATGGGGCACCAACGTCTGCCGGGCCATCTCTCCCGGAAAGAAGCCGCCGAGCAGCCCCCACATCTCGGCCTGGTCGAGGACGGGGCCGCCATCGCGGCGCGACATGCTGGTCGCGAAATCGCCCGCGCCGATGCGGAAGTCGATCGCGTGGTGTTCGTCCAGCCAGCTGCGGAAGTGGCGGACCATATGAACCAGCACCTCGTCGCAATCGGTGATGAGCAGCGGCTTGATCGGGGGCGTCATGCGTTTTCCAGCAGATGATGGGCGGCGACCAGCGTTTCCGGTGCCTCGTCCAGGGCGGCGGCACAGGCGATCAGATCGGGTTCGTGCGCCAGAAGGAACCCAAGTACCGCTGCAAGCATTTGAGGGTGTTCGATTCGTGCACGCAGGTCCGCGGGTGTCAGGCCGGTCGTCGCCAGCAGGCGTTCTGCCCGGTCCGGTTCAGCCAACGTCCATCCCAGTGCATGCAGGGCGACCGCGCGAGCGGCGTCGATTGTAACGGGGCCGCGCATTGCGTATCATCCGGATATAGAAAGGGTCGGTCACCGCGTGGCGAAAAAGGTACTCGTTGTCGAGGACAACGAATTGAACCTGAAGCTGTTCTGCGATCTTTTGCGCGCGCATGAGTGGGTGGCGGAGCCTGTGCGCGACGGTCGCACGGCGGTGGCGCGGGCAGCGGAAATCCTGCCCGACCTGATCGTGATGGACATCCAGATGCCCCACGTCACCGGGTATGAACTGATCCTGGCGCTGAAGGCTGACCCGACGCTGAAGGCGATCCCGATCATGGCGGTGACCGCCTATTCGGGGCGGGAGGACGAGGAGCGTATTCGCGGTGCGGGCGCGGATGCCTATGTCTCCAAGCCCATCAGCCTGGCGCGCTTCATGGAGGCGGTGAACGCGCTGACGTGACGGGCGGGGTGGCGGCGGTCTTCGGATCACCCGCCCTGACCGTGTGTCCGTTGGCATCGTCGAGGGGGAGCGATCAATTACCTCGCAATGACGATAGGGCGGCTGCCACATCATCACGCTCGGGACCGAGCGCCATTGCGGTGTCAATGAATATGCGCACTCGATCGCCCCCGATACGAACGGGTCCAGCCGACGGTAACATGTAACGATAAAAGCCGCGGGGGTCGCCCGCGGCTTTCGTATCGGTAATCCAGCGTGGCGGCGGACCGCCAGCGCGGCTTACTTGATCTTGGCTTCCTTGAACTCGACATGCTTGCGCACGACGGGATCATACTTGCTGAAGCTCAGCTTTTCCGTCTTGGTGCGCGGGTTCTTCTTGGTGACGTAGAAGAAGCCGGTGTCGGCGGTGCTGACGAGCTTGATCTTGACGGTGGTCGGCTTGGCCATGAGCCCTAATCCTGAAAAAGAAGAGAGCGGCCAGCCGCAAGGCCCCCGCTCGATCAGTCGCCGCCAATGATGCAATCGCGCGCCTGAGTCAACCGTGCAGTCAACCGTGCGCGTCACTCGTGCGGACCGATCGTGCCGGTCGGTTCACGGCCCTTTAACCCAAAGGGTGCAGCATCCACGCCATCGCAACGACGAACGGACGAGGACAGGATGGCACAGATGGGCGAACTGGATGCGGTACGGGCCGAACTGGCCTCGCGACTGGCAGCGATCGACGTGCGGGCGCCCTATGCGCGATCCTGCGAACTGGCACCGGATGTCGACGCGATCCGGGTGATCGCGCACCGCAATGGCCTGAACCCCGCCGTCACCGTGGCGCATTTCCTCGATTCGGCACTGTCGCGGGGCGAAAGCGGGCCGTTGGTGCATGGCTGGCTGTCGCTGCTCGCCGATGCGATCGGCAGCGAGCGACAGGATGTCGCCGCGTGCGAGACGTTCGCCGCCGCCTGTTCGGTACGACTGGCGGGGTAGAAGCGCGGGAGCCATTTGCCGGACGGATCGTTGCGCAACCGAACCCGATCCGGAGCTTTGCATGGCCGACATCAATCCCGCGC
The DNA here is from genome assembly GCF_014841615.1 of Sphingomonas sp. CFBP 8760. GTDB lineage: Bacteria > Pseudomonadota > Alphaproteobacteria > Sphingomonadales > Sphingomonadaceae > Sphingomonas. The sequence goes on from NZ_JACYUG010000004.1 coordinate 110,281, forward strand.
TCGATACCCCGAGCGATCTGAACAGCAACGACACCCGCACCGTCGCCGACGCGCTCAACACCGCGCTGGCGGATTGCTATGCGATCTACCTGAAGACGAAGAACTTCCACTGGCACGTCTCCGGCCCGCACTTCCGCGACTATCACCTGATGCTCGACGATCAGGCGACACAGGTGCTGGGCGTGACCGATGCCATCGCCGAGCGCGTCCGCAAGACCGGCAACACCACGCTGCGCTCGATCGGCGATATCGCCCGTCGCCAGCAGATCGCCGACAACGACCGCGATTTCGTCGGTCCCGCCGAGATGCTGGCCGAACTGCGTGACGACAACCTGAAGCTGGTCGAGGCACTCCGCGATGCGCGCGAGCGGGCGGAGTCGGCGGGCGACACCGCTACCTCGTCATTGGCGGACGACTGGATCGACCAGGCGGAGGAACGCGCCTGGTTCCTGTTCGAGGCAAGCCGCAACGGTTGAACCCCGAGCGCTGAAGGAGACACGACATGCTGAAACTGGCCATCATCTTCCTCGTCGCCGGGCTGGTGCTCGGGGCGCTGGGCTTCGGCGGGATCGGAGGTGCTTTTGTCGGCATCGCCAAGATCCTGTTCTTCGTTGCGCTGGCGCTGTTCGTGATCTTCCTCGTGCTGGGGCTGATCGCGGGCAAGAAGGTCAAGAACGCGATACACTGACCGGTCCGTGCAGGCGCACCAGCCACAGGTCGGGTGGTGCGCCGAAACGGAGTGGCAATACACTGGTGCCCAGCCCGGCACCGATGACGACGGTACGTACCCCCTCGCGCACCACGCCGCAGGCGTAGCGGCGGCCAAAACGCGAGGCGGTATGGATGGCGCCGGCAAACGGCAGCACGATCTGGCCGCAATGCGTGTGCCCCGCCAGCATCAACGCGAGGTCGGCGGGCAGCGCCGGGGCGCTGTCCGGCGAATGGCCGAGCAGCAGCTTCGCACCGGGCAAGGCGCGCATCGCCGCCACGGTATCATCCATCCGGTCATGCCCGGTCGGCTCGTCGTCGATTCCCCCGATCACCAGCGGTCCGCGCTTTACCGCCTCGTTGGCGAGCAGCGTGACGCCGGCACGGCGCAACGTCGCGGCGACCCGCGCCGGATCGGTCCAGTAATCGTGGTTGCCCAGCACCGCGACGGTCCCGAGCGGAACCGTCAGGCCGGCGAGCGGCGCAAGCTGCGGCGCGGCATCGGCATCGACCGGCGCGTGCCCGGCGATGAAGTCGCCGGCCAGCACCACCAGATCGGGGTGCAGGGCGTTCACCTGCGCGACGATCCGGGTCAGCCGCGCCGCGTCCATGCTCAGGCTGCCGACGTGCAGGTCGCTGAGCAGGGCGACCGTGACCGGGCGGGCACCGGCGGGCCAGTCGGGCAGCATCACCGTGGTTTCCCGCACCCGTGGCGCCGATCGTGCCTGCCACAGCATCGCGGCGGCCAGGATCGTCGCGATCGATAAGAGCGCGGCCCCCGCCGCCAGCAGCCTGCGCATGATGACCCGATAGCGGGGTGTCGCGCACGATGCCACTGGCCGGCGCGTGCGGGTGGAGCGCAATCCCCATCATGCGCGTTGGCACCGGATGCACGCTTTCGCCGCGCTTCTCGATTCGCTGATCTATACGCGCAGCCGGCTGGCGAAGCTGAAGCTGATCGCCGATTACCTGCGGAAAACGCCCGATCCCGATCGCGGCTGGGCGATGGCGGCGCTGACCGGCGATCTCGACCTGCCCGGCGTCAAGCCGGCGCTGATCCGCGCGTTGATCGAGGAACGAGTCGACCCGGTGCTGTTCCGGATGAGCCGCGACTATGTCGGCGATACCGCGGAGACGGTGGCGCTGTTGTGGCCGGCACCCGTCGTCCCGCCCGAGGCCGCCGAGCCGCTGACGGTGGCGGGGGCGGTGAACCGGCTGCGGCATCTGTCGCGGGCGGACGCGCCGGCCGAACTGGCACGGATGCTCGACCGGCTGGACGCGGAGGAACGTTTCGCCCTGCTCAAGATGGCGACCGGGGGCTTGCGCATCGGGGTGTCCGCGCGGCTGGCCAAGACCGCGCTGGCCGATGCGTTCGGGCTTGATCTCGACCGGATCGAGGAGCTCTGGCACGCGCTGAAACCACCCTATGCGCCGCTGTTCGCCTGGATCGAGGGGCAGGGCGACGAACCGACCGCCGAGGACGTGCCGGTGTTCCGCCCCTTCATGCTGGCGCACGGGCTGGAGGATGCGCGCGTCGATCTGGCCGATTACGCGGCGGAATGGAAATGGGACGGCATCCGCGTCCAGATCGTCCATGTCGCCGGGCAGACCCGTCTCTACAGCCGGACCGGCGACGACGTGACCGGCAGCTTCCCCGATGTCGCCGCCGCCTTCGCCGAGGCCGGGGCGGTCGATGGCGAGTTGCTGGTGCGGGGCGAGGCGCAGGGCGGGACGCTGGAGGACGGCGGCGGCGCGGCCAGCTTCAACGCGCTGCAACAGAGACTGGGGCGCAAGACGGTGTCGGCGAAGATGCTGGCCGAGTATCCCGCCTTCGTCCGCCTCTACGACATATTGGTCGACGGTGCGGAGGATGTCCGCGCGCTGCCCTGGACCGAGCGTCGCGCCCGGCTGGAGGCGTTCGTGCCGCGTCTCGACCCCGACCGGTTCGACCTGAGCCAAGTGATCGCCGCTGCCGATTTCACCGAACTGGAGACGATCCGCGCCCGTGCGCGCGATGCCGCGATCGAGGGGGTGATGCTGAAGCGGCGCGATTCGCCCTATGTCGGCGGGCGTCGCGTCGGGCTGTGGTACAAATGGAAGCGCGATCCGCTGACCGCCGATTGCGTGATGATGTACGCGCAGCGCGGCAACGGCCGGCGATCGAGCTACTACAGCGACTATACCTTTGGCTGCTGGACGGAGGAGGGCGAACTGGCCCCGGTCGGCAAGGCCTATTCGGGCATCACCGACGAGGAACTGAAGATGCTCGACAGGTTCGTGCGCAACCACACCCTCAACCGCTTCGGGCCGGTGCGCGAGGTGGAGAAGACGCTGGTGCTGGAGATCGCGTTCGATTCGGTCCACGCCTCCACCCGGCATAAGTCGGGGGTGGCGATGCGCTTTCCCCGCATCGCGCGGATCAGGCTCGACAAGCCCGCCGAAGAGGCGGACCGGCTGGCGACCTTGCAGAAGCTGGTGACGTGAAATCTCCTGCCGTTGCTACGCGCAACGACAGGCCGGGTATCGCCGATGCCACCCCGCTTTCAGCGCCAGCGCCGCTCGATCATCGGGCGCAGGCGGATCGCCAGACAGATGGCCAGCGGCCAGAACAGCGTGTTGGCGATGTCGCCCAGCGTATCGGACCAGCGCCACGATCCGTAATGGAGCCGGTCCATCACCTCGTTGAACAATTCCGCCACCACCACCACCGACAGCGGCACGAGGCTGCCGAGCGAGCGGCGGGTGACGATCCGGGCCAGCATCAGCACCGCCATCCCGGCATGGATATGCAGCACGGTATCCGACAGGCCGGTGCCGTCGCCCAGCCACAGGATGAACCGCGCGTAAAAGGCGGGAGCGTCCGCCGCCGCCGCCGCACCGGAATTGTCGATCAATGCGCGATCGCTTTCGAACCAGAGAAGGAGGGGCCGGCAAGCGAGGGAGACGCCGCCGCGCAGGCGGCACGGAAACGCGACCCCAGTTGCGGCGCGAGCCGGCGGATGTCGAGCACGTTGACCCCGGCCAGCGCGATCGTGCCGAGGCGGGGATCGTCGGTCTCGATCAGGATGCCGGTCGCGGTGGACCGCACGCTGGGCCACGCGATCTCACGCGCGATCAACCGCGCGCCCAGCCGCTTCACCGCCGCGACCCGGCCATCGTCGGTGACGGCGAGCGCGCCGGCCCCGTCCGCGCCCACCACCGCACCCGCGACGCGGACGCCGGCCAGTGCGGCCTCCACCGCCTCGGCGGCATCCTCTGGCGTGCCGATGCGATGGTTGTGGCGACCACGCCGCCATAACCAGCCGAGCGACGCCGCCAGCCCCAGCACGACCACACCGATGATGGCGTAAGCCGCCACCGCCGGCACCGCGACGCCGGCAACCGCCAGCGACGCCGTCATGGTCATGCCCCTCCGGCCTTGCCGGCCGCCAGCGTATCCAGCATCGGCCGGATGCCCGACAGGTCGTAGCCTGCGCCTGCCGCCTGCGCGACGAGCAAGGTTGGATCGCGCCCGACCCGCGCGGCGGCCAGCGCCCACAGGTTGCACGAGCGCGTGCCCGAGCGGCAATAGGCCAGCACCGGCCCGTCCGCCGCCGCCAGCGCGGCGGCCATCGCCTCCAGCTGGGGATGGCTGAACCCCGCCTGCGTCACGGGGATGGCGTGATAGGCAAGCCCGGCGGCCTCCGCGCTGGCGCGGATCTCGTCGCCGGTCGGCTGGCCTGGTTCCTCGCCATCGGGGCGGTTGTTGACGATCGCGACGAAGCCGGCGGCGGCGATCGCGGGCACGTCGGCGGGGGCGATCTGGGGCGCCACGGCGACGCGGTCGTTGAGGGGGCGGATCATGATGACGCGACCTTAGGCGAGCTTTGTCGCGCCGTCAGCCCTCATGGTCGCGAATCACGTCGAGAAACGCGTCGCCGTAGGCATCCAGCTTGCGCGCGCCGATCCCCGACAGGATCGACAGCTTGGCGCGGCTGTCCGGCCGCTGCGCCGCCATGTCGCGCAACACCGAATCGTGGAAGATCACATAGGGCGGGACGCCCGCCGCTTGCGCCAGTTCGCGCCGGCGCGCGCGCAGCGCCTCGAACAGCGGATTGTCGGCGGGGTTGGCGGTGACCGGCGTCTCGCCGCGACGGCGGCGTTCGCGTTTGGGCGGGATCACGATCGACAGCCGTGCCTCGCCTTTCAGCAGCGGTTTCGCGGCGGGGCCGAATTCCAGCCCGCCATGCGCGTTGGTGCGCAACGCGTCGCGCAGCAGCAGCGCGCGCGCCACCGGCTTGACCAGCGCGGTTTCCTCACCGTCGACGATGCCCCACACCGACAGCCCTTCATGCCCGCGATCGATGCTGCGGTCGGTCGACTGGCCCAGCAGCACCTGCTCGATATAGGTGGCGCCGAACAACTGCCCGGTGCGGAATACGGCGGACAGGAACTTGCGCGCCGTCTCGGTCGCGTCGACCGCATCGGGGCTGCCCAGGCAATTGTCGCAATTGCCGCAGTCCTCGGCCAGCGTCTCGCCGAAATGCTGGAGCAGGATACGCCGCCGGCATCCCCCCGTCTCGACCAGCGCGCCGAGCGCGGCCAGCCGCTGCCGCTCGCCCGGCTGGCGTTCCGGCTCGACCTCGCCGATCCGCTGGCGCGCGCGGGCGAAATCCTCCGCCCCCCAGAACAGGTGCGCGACCGACGGATCGCCATCGCGCCCGGCGCGGCCGGTTTCCTGATAATAGGCCTCGATCGACTTGGGCAGGCCGGCATGGGCGACGAAGCGCACGTCGGGCTTGTCGATCCCCATCCCGAACGCCACCGTGGCGCAGATCACCATGTCCTCCGACGCGACGAAATCCGCCTGGTTCTTCGCGCGGATGTGCGCCTCCAGCCCGGCGTGATAGGCGCGGGTCGGGCGACCGGTCTTCGCCAGCGTTTCCGCCAGCTTCTCGGTCGCGGCGCGGGTCTGGGCATAGACGATGCCGGGGCCGGGAGTGACGGCGATCAGGTCGGCGATCTGTTTCGACGTGTTCGCCTTCGGGCTGATCGAATAGCGGATGTTGGGCCGGTCGAACCCCGACACGATCATGCCCTCGGTCGGGATGCCCAGCTGCTTGACGATGTCGGCGCGGGTATGCGCGTCGGCGGTGGCGGTCAGCGCGAGGCGGGGTACGTCCGGAAACGCATCCATCAGCGGTTCGAGCAGGCGGTAGTCGGGCCGGAAATCATGGCCCCATTCGCTGACGCAATGCGCCTCGTCGATCGCGAACAGGCTGAGTTTCGCCTCGCCCAGCAGATCGCGGAAATGCCCGGTCGAGGCGCGTTCGGGGGCGATGTAGAGCAGGTCGAGCTCGCCCGCACGGAACCGGGCCAGCGTCTCGCCCCGGTTCTGGTCGACCGAAGTCAGGGTGGCGGCGCGGATGCCGACCGCCTCGGCCGCGCGCAACTGGTCGTGCATCAGTGCGATCAGCGGGCTGACGACGACGCACGTCCCCTCCATCATCACCGAGGGCAGCTGATAGCACAGCGACTTGCCCGCGCCGGTCGGCATTACCGCCAGCGTGCGTTTCTGGTCCAGCACGCGGGCGACGACATCCGCCTGCACGCCGCGAAAGCCGTTGAAACCGAAGACGCGCTGGAGAACGGGAAGGGGGTCTGCGACCATCGACGTGTCTGTAGGGCCATGCGCCCGCCCGGTCGAGCCGGGTAAGACGATCGTTTCGCCTCCGTGGCGACATAGTCGTGGGTCAGGATGCCAGGCATGACGACGGGGGAACGGGACATGCGGACGGCTTTGACGATCATGGCGACGACCTTTCTGCTGGCTGGTGCGGCGAACCCCCCGCAGGAACGGGTCGTCGGCGGTGATGGGGTGGTGGCGGCACGGATCGCCGGTTTGCCGGCCCGGTTGCGGATCGATCCCGCCACGCCGGCGATGCCGCTGATCGATCAGGCGCTGGCGGAACGCGCCAAGCTGAAGATGGAAGGAAGCTGGGGGATCGGCATTGGCTATTTGGTCGGTGGCATCACGATCAACACGCGGACGCAGACGGTGCCGGTGGAATGGGGAACGGGATCGGGCATGAACGGTAAGGCAGGCAAGCGCCGCGTCGGCTGGGCGACGCGGCCGTTCGCAGCAGGTATGGATGCCAGCGTCGGCCCGGGGGCGATGCCGGAACCGATCGTTCGCTTCCAGTTGCGCGCGCCGCGACCCGGCGAGACGACGACGACGTTCAAGACTCTTCACGATACGGGGCTGTTCGGCATGTTCGGCAATTTCAGCGCTACCTTTGCCGAGATCATGGTCGGTGGCGCGCCGATGCGGCTGCGCTTCGACCCCTATCATGCCCGCACGCTGGCGACGGCGGGGGCGGCGGTACGACTGGCGTCGGCGCAGGGCGGCACCCTGTCCGGCGATGCCGTACCGACCGAGATATTCTTCGGGGTGGAACGTCCGGTCAGGACGATGATGCTCGCCCGTCCACTGGCGCTGGGGGCATTGTCGATCGCAACGCTGGGCGTCCGCATCCGGGACGAAGGACGAACCACCTCGATCAGGGAAGCAGGTGCGCCGATCGATCCCGTCGATCCGGACGAAATCGTGGTCACGGCGAAGGACGGCAAGCGTGACATGCGGCGGGATACGTTGTCGCTCGGCGCGGACTATCTTGGGCGCTGTTCGTCGATCGTGTTCGACAAGCCCGCCAAGGTGATCCGCCTGACCTGCGGCTGATTGCCCCCGCCGCCGATCCGGATAGGATGGTGGCAACAGACGGGAGAGGGCGATGCGCAGGGCGGCCATGATGCTGGGGACGATGCTGGGCGCGACCGCCATCGCGGCGGACCGGCCCGTCGCCGAGCGGATGGTGCCCGGGCTTGGCGAGGTCGATGTGCGGATCAACCGCCAGCCGATGCGATGGCGGATCGATCCGGCGGCGTTCAACATGCCGTTCCTGTCCGCCGAGGCCGCGCGCCGCGCCAAGCTGCGGGCGGGGGACGTGACGCTGCTGTACGCGGTCGGGCCGGAGATCGTGCGCGGCGACACCGGGCTGGCGACGGTGCAGGGCGCGCGGCGATCGACCGTCGCCTGGTTCCCGCGCCCTTATGCCGCGGGGCTGGACGGCGTGGTCGGGCCGGGCGGGCTGGCGGAACAGCGCGTGCGCTTCGTGTTCCGCCATCCCCGCCCCGGTGAACGAACGGTGACGCTGCCGATGATCGGGCAGGACGGGCCGCTGGGCAATTGGGGCAGCCTGTTCGCGCTGATCGAGGTGGGGGGCGAGCCGATGCGGGTGCGGTTCGATCCGCATCATCCCCACACGCTGGCCACGGCCAATGCCGGGCGGCGGCTGGCTCAGGCCTATGGCGGGCAGTTCGACGGCGACCCGTTCACCACCGAGATCGCGTTCGGGATCGAACGGCCGGTGCGGCCGATGCGGCTGGCACGCGCCGTGACGGTCGGGCCGCTGGCCCTGACCATGATCGGCGTGCGGACCAAGGATGTCGGCAGCAGCGCCGCGGTGCCGGAGGCGGGCACGCCACCGCCCGACCCGGACGAGATCGTCGTGGTCGCGCGCGACAAGCGCTACGATCCCGAACGCGACCGGCTGTCGCTGGGGGCGGACGTGCTGCGCCCCTGCTCGACCCTGGTGTTCGACAAGCGGGCGCGGACGATCGAACTGAGCTGTCTGGTGACGTAGCCGCTATTCCGCGGCGGCCAGTGCCTCGTCCCGCTCGCTGGCCTGTCGTGCCCACATCGCCGCATAAAGGCCACCACGACGGAGCAGGTCGGCATGGCTGCCGCGTTCCGCCACCCGGCCGCCCTCCAGCACGACGATCTGGTCGGCATGGACCACGGTGGACAGCCGGTGGGCGATGACGATGGTGGTGCGGCCGCGCTCCACCTGTTCCAGCGTGGCGAGGATATCCGCCTCGGTCCGGCTGTCGAGTGCGCTGGTCGCCTCGTCCAGGATCAGGATCGGCGGGTTCTTGAGCAGGGTACGCGCGATCGCCACCCGCTGTTTCTCGCCGCCCGACAGTTTCAGGCCGCGTTCGCCGACGCGGGTATCGTAGCCGTCGGGCTGGCGTTCGATGAAGCCGGCGATCGCGGCCCCGGCGGCGGCGCGGCGCACCTCGTCCTCGTCCGATCCCTCACGGCCATAGGCGATGTTGTAGCCGATCGTGTCGTTGAACAGCACGGTGTCCTGCGGCACGATGCCGATCGCGGCGCGCAGACTGGCCTGCGTGACAGCGACGATATCCTGTCCGTCGATGGTAATCCGGCCCCCTTCCACGTCGTAGAAACGGTAGAGCAGCCGCGCGAGCGTCGATTTGCCCGCCCCCGACGATCCGACCACCGCCAGCGTGGTGCCGGCCGGCACGTCGAGGTCGAGCCCGTGCAGGATCGGCCGACCGGGATCATAGCCGAACGACACGCCTTCGAAGCGGACATGCCCGCGCGCCACCGCCAGCGCGGGCGCCCCGGGCGCGTCGACGATCTCGGCGGGCGTATCGACCAGCGCGAACATGCTGCCCATGTCGATCGCGCCCTGCCGGATGGTGCGATAGACCATGCCGAGCAGGTCGAGCGGCCGGAACAACTGCGCCAGCAGCGTCGACACGAATACCACGTCGCCCGCCGAGAAACTGCCCCGGCTCCATCCCCACGCGACATAGGCCATGCCCCCGCCCAGCATCGTGTTGGTGATCGCCGCCTGCCCGACATTGAGCCACGCCAGCGAATTTTCGGATTTGGTGGCGGCGCGGGCATAGGCGTCGACCGCGGTTTCGTAGCGACGCGCCTCGCGCTCTTCCGCCCCGAAATACTTCACCGTCTCGAAATTGAGCAGCGAATCGACCGCGTGCGCCACCGCGCCGGTGTCGAGGTCGTTCATCTTCATGCGCAGCGCGTTGCGCCAGTCGGTGACCATCCGGGTGAACCAGATATAGACCGCGACCATCGCGACGGTCGCCGCGACCAGCCACACGCCGAAGCTGTGCCAGAAGATGCCGAGCACCAGCACCAGTTCCAGCAGCGTCGGGGCGATGTTGAACAGCAGGAAATACAGCATCGTATCGATGCTCTTGGTGCCGCGCTCCACCACCTTGGTCACCGCGCCGGTGCGGCGTTCCAGATGGAAGCGCAGCGACAGGCCGTGCAGATGGCGGAACACGTCGGCGGCCAGGCGGCGGGTGGCGTCCTGCCCGACCCGCTCGAACACCGCGTTGCGCAGATTGTCGAACAACGTCGTCCCGAACCGCGACGCGGCATAGGCGACGACCAGCAACACGACGAGCGTGGCGACGCCCCGGTCGCCGCCCGCCATCCGGTCGACCGCGTATTTCAGCGTATAGGCCGCGCCGAACACCTGCACGAGCTTGGAACACAGCACGAGCATCATCGCCGCGGCGATACGCAGCCGCGCCCCCGGCTGATCCTTCGGCCACAGATAGGGCAGGAAGCGGCGGAGCGTGGGGATCAGCGGCTGATCGAGGGTGGCGGGACCGGTGACGGGAGGCATCTGTATCCCATGTCGTGGGTGCGGGGCGCGGGCGCAACACCCGACAGCATCATCGTCGTCGGTCAAGCCGTTCCATCGCACGGACGGAACATCCGGACGGCACCATCCGTTCTATCCGGCGACTGGAGAAGCACATGGAACCGATGTTCTTCGTGATGGCGATCCTGGGATGCGGCGACGGCAACGGCCAGTGCACCGATGCCCGGATCGTGCCGACCCACTACACTACCATGGCGCAATGCCGCGCTGCGCTGCCGACGCAGCTTGCGGCGAACACCGATGTGCCGTTTCCCGTGATCGGCGCGGATTGCCGTCGTCAGGGCGTCGAGATGGCACAGGCCGCCGGCAAACCCCGCAACCGCGGTTAACTCCCGCCGGTCAGGCCGGCAACGTGACGATCGCGGTCAGCCCGCCCCCCGGCGTTTCTTCCAGTATCAGCGTCCCGCCATGCAACGTCGTGATGTCGCGCACGATGCTCAACCCGAAACCATGGCCGTCCCCTCGTTCGTCGAGACGGACGCCCGGTTCTGTCGCGCGCGCGCGGTCCGCAGCGGGGATGCCGGGACCATCGTCGATCACCCGCAACGTCACCATCCGTTCGCCCCGATCGGCGGTCACGCGTACGTGACGGCGGGCGTGGCGGGCAGCGTTGTCGATCAGGTTGCCGGCAAGCTCGTCCAGATCGTGCGGATCAAGCCGGACGGTCAGGTCGGGATCGATGTCGTGGATGACGGCGATGCCCCGGTCGGCGTGCAGCCGCGTCACCACCTGCGCCAGATCGGCCAGCGCGGGGGCGAGCGGCGTCGAGGGTGGACGACTGCCCCCGGCACGGGCGCGGCCGAGATGGTGACGGATGGTGGCGTCGATCCGGTCGACCTGACGGCGGCGGACGGGATCGTCGCCCATCGCCAGCGCCAGCGTCGCCACCGGAGTCTTGAGCGCATGGGCCAGGTTGGCGGCGGACAGGCGCGCGGTGGCGAGCGCGGCCTGCGTATCGGCGGCCAATGCGTTGAGTTCGATGGCGAGTGGCCGGAGTTCGGTAGGCTGATCCTCGTCGATCCGGTCGATCCGCCCCGCCCGCAACGCCGCCACCGCGTCGCGCAACGATCGGAGCGGACGCAGGCCGATCCGCAGTTGCACCCACGTCACCGCAGCCAGCAGTCCGCCAAGGATGGCCAGCGTCAGCAGCAGCGGCGTCACCGCTTCCCGGATCGGCTGCGCGATCACCGCTTGGGGGGCGGCGACGGTGATGGTCACCACCCCGCCGGTGGTCGCCAGCACATGGCGGCGGGCGTGGAGCACCACGCCGTCCGCGCCGATACCGTCGAGCGGAACCGGTGCCTCCGCCGGCTCCACCGGCATCGGCGGTCCGCCCGCCGGACCCGGCCGGTGATCGCGACCGTGATGACGGGGCATGGCGCGCACCGTCATCGTCGCCAGCCCGGCATCGCCCACCACCTCGCGCGGGGTGCGGATCAGCCACCGCCAGTCGCGTCCCATCGCCAGCAGCCCGCGATGCGTGCGCACCTGTCGCCCGTCGATCCGCCCGTCCGCGCCGACGGTGCTGGCGAGCAGTGCGATCTGCGCGTCCAGCCGCTGGTCGATCCCGCGCGTCACGAAGCGTTCCAGCACCCCCGCGATCGCCCAGCCCGCCACCACGAGCGCCACGACGGTCGCCAGCGCGGACAGCGCTGCCAGCCGCCCCCCGATCGAGCGCGGCCACCACCTCATGGCGCCTTCCCGTCCGCGGTCAGGCGATAGCCGCGCCCGCGCACCGTTTCGATCGACGACGCGCCGACCTTCTTGCGCAACCGGCCGACGATCACCTCCAGGCTGTTCGAATCGACATCGGCATCGCCTTCGTACACCCGCTCCAGCAGGTCGAGCCGTTCGACCACCGTCTCCTTGCGCAGCATCAGCGCGGACAGGACACGCCATTCGAACGCGGTCAGCTTCAGCGGCAGGCCGTCCAGCTCGAACTGCCCGGTCTGGGTATCGAAGCCGATCGCACCGCAGGCGATGCGCGCGGCGGCATGGCCGGCGGCACGGCGAACCAGAGCGCGCAGCCGCATCACCAGTTCCTCGACCCGGAACGGCTTCACCAGATAATCGTCCGCGCCCGCCTTGAACCCGGCGACCTTGTCCGACCACGCCTCGCGCGCGGTCAGGATCAGCACCGGCATCGTGCGGCCGGCGCGACGCCATTCGGCCAGCACGGCGATGCCGTCCTTCCCCGGCAGGCCGAGATCGAGGACGGCGGCGTCGAACGCCTCCGTCTCGCCCAGATGCGCGCCATCGATGCCGTCGGTGGCGAGGTCGACCGCGAAATGTTCGGCGCGCAGGGCGCGGGCGATCGCGGGGCCGAGATCGGCATCGTCCTCGACTAGCAGGATACGCATGACGGCCGGGCTAGCATCGATTGCGGGTGGGGAACCATCCCCGATGCTCCTGACGGCGCGGCCTAAACCGAGACTGAACGGTGCGGTTCAGGGGGCATCGGGGGCAAGGCGGTAGGAAGGGGCATCGAACATGAGGAGCAGATGATGAGCAGGATGACATGGTGGACGCCGCGGACGCGGATGGGACTGACGGCGGCGGCGCTGGTGGCGGCAGGTGCGGCGGGCGGTGCCGGCGCGGTGTCGATGACGCGACCGGCGGTCACGATGGCGCCGACCGTCGCCACCCCGATCGCCCGGCTGGCCGCGTCGAGCGGCGTCGTGACGGTCAAAGGTCGTGTCGCCGAGATCTATGGCGACCGGATGATCGTACAGGATGCCACCGGGCGGACGATGGTGGCGGGCAACCGCGAGGTGGCGGCCACGCTGACGCGCGGCAGCGCGGTGATGGTGCAGGGCCGCTATGACGACGGCCAGCTGCGCGCCGCCTATCTGGTTGATCCCGCCGGGCAGGTCACCGAGGTCGGCCCACGCCACGGACCGGGCGGGCCGGGACGCGATGGCCCCGGTGGCCCCGGACCGAAGGGGCTTCGCCATGGCCCCGGGGCTGGACCGGATCGGGGGCCGGGCGGCGCGCCGGACGGTCCGCCGCCCCCGCCGCCCGCCGATGGCGTGGCACCGCCTCCCCCGGCAACCGGTGCAGTGACACCGATCCCCGCCGCCGGCGCCACCGCGACGCCGCGCCCCGCCGGTGCGGCACCGACGCCACAGCGGTGACGTGAAACCGCGCGATCGGGGGCGGGTCGGCTGCTGCCGGCTTGCCCCCGGTCCGCGTCCTGCTAGGCAAGGGGCAATCGCCCGGCAGGACAGAGGCGATGGATACGATCGGACGGGGATGCCGCCACCGGCAAGGGGTCCGTCATGTCACGTCGTCGTTCGATCACCCGCAACCTCGTCTGGGCCGGCACCGCGCTCGGCAGCCTCGCACTCGCGCTTGCCGCCGGTGGTGCGGAGGCGCAGGCAATCGGCGCCGCCCCCGCGGACGGACAGGCCACCGCCGCCCCCGCCGGCCAGCCCGCGCACGAGGACGGGCTGAGCGAGATCGTCGTCACCGCATCGCGCCGCGAGGAATCGGCCAAGGACGTGCCCGTCGCGGTCGCGGTGATCGCGGGCGAGAAACTCGACGTGCTCAATTCCAGCGGCCTCGACGTGCGTTTCCTGGCGGCACGGGTGCCCAGCCTGCAGGTCGAAAGCTCGTTCGGGCGCACCTTTCCGCGGTTCTACATCCGTGGTCTCGGCAACACCGATTTCGATCCCAATGCCGCGCAGCCGGTGTCGGTCGTCTATGACGATGTCGCGCTGGAAAGCCCGATGCTCAAATCCTTCCCCGTGTTCGACCTGCAAAGCGTGCAAGTGCTGCGCGGGCCGCAAGGCACGTTGTTCGGACGCAACACGCCGGCCGGTGTCGTGAAGCTTGATTCGGTCCGGCCGTCCGAGACGCCGTCTGCCTATGCCAGCCTCAGCGTCGCGACCTACAATACGGTAAATGCGGAGGCGGCGGCCGGTGGCCCGATCGGTGGCGGCTTCAGCTACCGCGTGTCGACGCTGCTCCAGCGCCGCGACGACTGGGTGCGCAACAGCAGCACCAGTCCACTCGCCAGCCCCGGGCTGGAGGGATATCTGGATTATGCCGGGCGCGTCCAGATCGCGTACAGCGGCGGCGATTTCAATGCGCTCGCCAACGTCCATGGCCGCGAGCTGGAGGGCAGCCCGCGTATCTTCCGCGCCGGTCTGTCCCAGCGCGGCAGCAACCGCTTCACCCTCGGTTTCGACAAGGACGTGGCGGCGCTTGACGGCATCACCGACCAGTCGCTGACCCAGTGGGGCGCGAACCTGCACCTCGACTATCACCTGGCGGGTCTGGGCACGCTCTACTCGATCACTGCCTATGAACGGGCGACGGTCAACAGCGTCGGCGATATCGATGGCGGCGATCGCTATCCGTTCAGCGGCGGCACGATCGGCCAACTGAACGTCGGCCTGTTCCCGTCCAACACCGGCGGCCGCACCAAGCCACGCGAATTCAGCCAGGAGGTGCGCTTCGCCACCGACGATCTCGGCGGGGTGCGGTTGCAGGCGGGCGGCTATTATTTCCGGCAGCGGCTGAACTACGACGAATATGCATTTTCGGATTCGACCGTCTCGACGCAGGATATCCGCCACCGCAACCGCAACGAGAATTACGGCATCTTCGCCTCGGCCGAATACAAGCCCGTCAACGACCTGACGGTACGTGGCGGCGTGCGTTATTCGCACGACAAGCGGCGCGATCTGGTCGAGGGCTTCTCCCCCGGCCTGACCCCCGGTCTCAGGCTGCCGGTCACCACGCGGGTGACGGGCGACAACGTGTCGTGGGATGCCAGCGCCACCTATGCGCTGACCGACGCGGTCAATGTCTATGGCCGGTTCGCGACCGGGTATCTGGGGCCGGCGATCCAGGACCGGGTAACGTTCGGCAGCCTGCCGACCACCGCCGCCAAGCAGACCACGATCTCGGGTGAGGGCGGCATCAAGGCGCAGCTGTCCCGCGTGTTCCGCTTCGACCTGACCGGGTACTGGAACCGCACCAAGGACCTGCAACTGACCGCGGTGGGCGGCGCGACCAATTCGGCGCGGCTGCTGAACGCGGACAAGGCGATCGGCTACGGCGTGGAGGCGGAGATCGAGGCGCGGCCGATGCCGAACCTGACCTTCACCGCCAGCGGCTCGTACAACTTCACCGAAATCCGCGACGGCGACATCGCGGTGGCGCCGTGCGGATCGGGGCTATGTACGGTGCGCGATCCGCTGAACGCTGCCGGCCTCGCGGTGATTGACGGCAACGACCTGCCGCAGGCGCCGCGCTGGATCGCGAACGCCACCGCGCGCTATGCGATACCGCTGGCGAATGGCGACCAGCTGTTCGCCTATGGCGACGTCGCCTATCGCGGAAAGATCAATTATTTCCTGTACGAGGCGGCGGAGTTCCGCGGTCGCGCCTCGACCGAACTGGGCCTGAAGATCGGCTACAAGACCGCCGACAATCTGGAACTGAGCGTGTTCGGGCGCAATCTGCTGAACCAGATCCGCAGCATCAGCGCGATCGACTTCAACAACCTGACCGGCATGATCAACGAACCACGGATCATCGGCGGGATGATCCGCTTCACCTATTGATCGGCCCGCCCGTCACCCCGCAGGCGGGGGGACGGGCGCCCGGTCGTTCAGGCCACCGCCCAGCGAGCGGTACAGTTCGATCAGGTTGTTCTCGCGCGTCAGGCGGGTCGTGACCAGGTTCTGCCGCGCGGCATAGGCGGTACGCTGCGCATCCAGCGTGGTCAGGAACGAATCGACCCCGGCGCGGAACCGCGCGTCGGACAGGCGGGCGGCGCCCGTTGCGGCATCGGCCCGCGCGGTCTGCGCCGACAACTGTTCACCGATCGTACCGCGCTGCGCCAGCGCATCGGCGACCTCGCGGAACGCGGTCTGGATCGCCTGTTCGTAGGTGGCGACCGCCACCTGCTGCGAGGCGCGGGCATAGTCGAGATTGCCCTTCAGCCGGCCGCCGTCGAACAGCGGCAACGCCACGCCGGGCGTGGCGTTGTAGGTGAAGGTGCCGCCCCCGAACAGGCCCGACAATGCGGTGCTGATCGTCCCCAGCGTCGCGGTCAGCGAGATGGTCGGGAAGAAGGCGGCGCGCGCCGCCCCGATATTGGCGTTCTGCGCGATCAGCTGGTGTTCGGCCTGCAACACGTCGGGCCGGCGCAGCAGCGCCTGCGACGACAGGTCGCTCGGCAGCGAATCCAGCGTGTAGCTGTTCGTGCCCAGATCGGTCGGCAACTGTTCCAGCGGCACCGTGGTGCCGACCAGCAGGTTGAGCGCGTTCTGGTCGCGGGTGATGGTGGTGCGCAGCGTGGCGATGTCGTTGCGCGCGGCCTGGTAATTGGTTTCCGCCTGCCGCACCTCCAGTTCCGACCCCACGCCGACGCGGAACTGCGCGCGGGTCAGGTCCAGCGTCTGCTGGAACGTCTTCAGCGTCTCCTGCGACAGCCGCAGCTGTTCCTGATCCGACGCCATCGTCAGCCATGCGGTCGCGATCTCGGCGATCAGGCTGATGCGGGTCGACCGCTGTGCCTCCTCGGTCGCGAAATACTGTTCCTGCGCGGCCTGGGTCAGGTTGCGGACGCGGCCGAACAGGTCGAGTTCGAACTGTGAGAAGCCGGCGGTGACCGTATAGGCCTCGATGTTGGACGAGGTGGCCCCGGTACCCGCACCACCGGTCGCGCCGGTGCCGCCGCCGCCCGTGCCACCCGTACCCGTGCCGCCGGTGCCGCCCGTGCCCGTGCCGCCGCCGGCGGTGCCGCCGCTCGCCGCACCCGCCGCGCCGAAGATGTTGTTGGTATAGATGCCCTGCCCCGACACGGTGGTGGAGGGGACACGATCGGCGCGCTGGACGCGGTATTGCGCGCGCGCCTGCAACACGTTGCCCGCGGCGATCCGCAGGTTGCGGTTGTTGGCGATCCCCGTCTCGATCACCTGCCGCAGGCGCGGATCGGTGAAGAAGTCGCGCCAGCCGATCGCGGTCACGTCGCGCGCATCGGTCGACGCGGCCGGATAGGCGCCGCCCTGCGGCAGCGTCGCTGGAATCGCGCCCGCGGGCCGTACATAGGTTGGCGCGAGGTTGCAGCCGGCCAGCATCGTCGTGGTGGCCAGCGCCACGGTAAGGATAGACCTGTTCACGAAATCACGCTCCCTGCGGCGCGGTGCCGCCATCGGAGGATCGGTTGCCGGCATCGGGTGCGACGTCGGCGTTGGCACGCGGCTTGTGTTCCCCGTCGTGCTTGCCCCCGTCGCCCTTGCCATGCCCGAACAGGCGGCTGACGACGACGAAGAACATCGGCACGAAGAAGATCGCGAGGATCGTGGCCGACAACATGCCGCCCACCACCGCCCGGCCGATCGCGTTCTGCCCGCCCGCGCCCGCACCGGTCGATACCGCCAGCGGCAGCACGCCGAAGACGAAGGCGAGCGACGTCATCAGGATCGGGCGAAGCCGCAGCCGCGCCGCCTCCACCGCCGCATCGAAGGCATTCATGCCCGACTGGATGCGTTCCTCGGCGAACTCCACGATCAGGATCGCGTTCTTCGCCGACACACCGATCGTGGTGATGAGGCCGACCTGCAGATAGATGTCGTTGTTGAGGCCCGTCAGCGTCGCCGCCAGCAGCGCACCGATCACGCCCAGCGGCACCACCAGCAGCACCGCGATCGGCACCGACCAGCTTTCGTACAGCGCGGCAAGGCACAGGAACACGAGCAGCAGCGACAGCCCGTAGAGGGCAGGGGCCTGCCCGCCGGACAGCTTTTCCTCGAACGACAGACCGGTCCATTCCAGCGCGGTGCCGGGCGGCAGCTTGTCGTGGATCGCCTCCATCGCCGCCATCGCCGCGCCGGTGCTCAGGCCCGGGGCGGGAGAGCCCTGGATCTGCATCGCCGGCTGGCCATTGTACCGGGTCAGCTGCACCGGTGCCTGCGCCCAGTTCAGCGTCGAGAAGGCGGTATAGGGCGCCATCGCACCGGTCGCGCCGCGGACGTAATAGTCGCCGATATCCTCGGGCGCGAGGCGGAAGGGGGCGTCCGCCTGCACGTAGACGCGCTTCACGCGGCCACGATCGATGAAGTCGTTGACGTATGCGCCGCCCCAGGCGGTGGCGATGGTCGAGTTGACGACGCCGAGGTCGAGGCCGAGCGCGCGCGCCTTGTCCTGATCCACGTCCACCTTCAACTGCGGTGCATCGTCCAGGCTGAGCGGGCGGACCTGCGCCAGGCTCTTGTCGCCCATCGCCATGCCCAGCATCATGTTGCGCGCCTGAAGCAGCTTGTCGTGGCCCTGACCGGTCTGGTCGACCAGCTGGACGTCGAAGCCGGTGGCGTTGCCCAGCTCCTGCACGGCCGGCGGCACCAGCGCGAAGATCATGCCGTCCTTGTATTGCGAGAACGCACCCATCGCGCGCCCCGCGATCGCCTGCGCCTTGTTCTCGGCACCCGGACGCTCCTCCCACGGCTTCAGGCGAACGAAGGCGAGGCCCGCATTCTGACCCTGTCCGGCGAAGCTGAACCCGTTGATGGTGAAGACCATCTGCACGGCCTTCTCGTTCTTCAGGAAATGGTCACGAACCAGGTCGAGGCCCTTGTCGGTCCGCGCGGTGGAGGCGCCGGCCGGCCCCTGCACCAGCGCGATGACGGTGCCCTGATCCTCGTCGGGCAGGAAGCCCGTCGGCAGACGCCAGAACATGAAGCCCATGATGCCCGCGATCAGCAGATAGACGAGCATCGACCGCTTCCACCCCGTCGCGGTCTTCTTGACGGTGCCTTCATAGGCGGTGGTGGCGTGATCGAACCGCTCGTTGAACCAGCGGAAGAAGCGCGCCAGCGGCCCCTTGCCCTCATGCTTCTTGGGATCGTGCGGTTTCAGGATGGTGGCGCACAAGGCCGGCGTCAGGATCAGCGCGACCAGCACCGACAGCACCATCGCCGACACGATCGTGATCGAGAACTGGCGATAGATCACGCCGGTCGATCCGCCGAAGAACGCCATCGGCAGGAACACCGCCGACAGGACGAGCGCGATGCCGATCAGGGCGCCGGTGATCTCGTCCATCGACTTGCGCGCCGCCTCCTTCGGGGACAGCCCCTCGGTCTGGATCAGGCGTTCGACGTTCTCGACCACGACGATGGCGTCATCGACCAGCAGGCCGATCGCCAGCACCATGCCGAACAGCGTCAGCGTGTTGATCGAATAGCCTGCGATCGCCATCACCGCGAAGGTGCCGAGCAGCACGACCGGCACCGCGATCGTCGGGATGATCGTGGCGCGCCAGTTCTGCAGGAACAGGAACATCACGAGGAATACGAGGATCACCGCCTCGACCAGCGTGTGGATCACCTGTTCCACCGACAGGCGGACGAACGGCGTCGTATCGTACGGGAATTCGGCATGGACGTCCGACGGGAAGCCCTTGGCGATCTCGCCGACGCGCGCCTTCACCGCATCTGCGGTCGCCAGCGCGTTGGCACCCGGCGCCAGCTTGATGCCGAAGCCGGAGGCGGGCTTGCCGTTGTACTTGGTGTCGAAGCCGTAGCTTTCGGCGCCCAGTTCCACCCGCGCCACGTCGCGCAGGCGCACGACCGCGCCACCGGCATCCGATTTCAGCCGGATTTCGCCGAACTGTGCGGGGGTCTGGAGCCGCGACTGGACCGAGACGGTCGCGTTCAGCATCTGCTCCTTGGGGGCCGGCTGCGCGCCGATCTGTCCTGCGGAAACCTGCGCGTTCTGCGACTGGAGCGCGGCGGTCACGTCGGCGATCGTCAGCTGGTAGCTGTTGAGCTTGGTCGGATCGACCCAGACGCGCATCGCATATTGCGAGCCGAACAACTGCGTGTCGCCGACGCCGGAGACGCGGCTGATCGGGTCCTGCAACTGCGCGGCGACCATGTCCGACAGATCGACCGCGCTGTGCGAGGCGTCGTCCGAATAGAGCGCCATCACGAGCAGGAAGTTGTTGGTCGCCTTGGCGACGCGGATGCCCTGTTGCTGGACCTCCTGCGGCAGTAGTGGCGTGGCCGCCTGCAGCTTGTTTTGGACCTGCACCTGCGCGATGTCGGGATCGGTGCCCTGTTCGAACGTCAGCGTGATCGTGACGGTGCCGGCCGACGAGGACGAGGCCGAGAAGTAGCGGAGATTGTCGATCCCCTTCAGCTGCTGCTCGATGATCTGCGTCGTCGTGTTTTCCAGCGTCGTCGCATCCGCACCCGGATAGGTCGCGGTGATCGAGACCGCGGGCGGCGCGATCGTCGGGAACTGCGCGATCGGCAGGCTGCGGATCGCCAGCACGCCGGCGAGCATCAGGATGATCGCGATGACCCATGCGAAGATGGGGCGATCGATGAAATAACGGGCCATTTCGGGTTACTTAGCCTGTGCCGCGGGGGCGGCTGCCCCCTGGACGGGCGCCTGGGCGGGCGCCTTGTCGCTATAGGGAGCCGTCTTCACGGCGGTGCCGGGCTGCAGGTTCTGCGCGCCCTCCATCACCACCTTGTCGCCGGGTTTCAGCCCGCCGGTGACGAGCCAGTCGGCGCCGATCGTGCGGCTGGTGACGAGCGGGCGGGGCGCGATCTTGCCGTCCTGGCCGACCACCAGCGCGGTCGCCTCGCCCTTCTCGTTGCGCGATACCGCACGCTGGGGGACGAGGATGGCGTTGGCCTGCGTGCCCTCGACCAGCACGGCGCGAACGAACATGCCCGGCAGCAGCAGACCGCGCGGATTGGCGAACTGCGCCCGGATCACCTGGCTGCCGGTGGTCGGATCGACCGTCACGTCGGCGAATTTCAGCGTGCCCTCGGAGCCATAGTCCGACCCGTCCTCCAGCTTCAGCTTGACGCGGGCGGCACCGCCGCCGCGCGACAGCGCCCCCGACAGGATCTGCCGGCGCAGGCGAAGCAGATCGGCGCTCGACTGCTGGATGTCGACATAGATGGGGTCGAGCCGCTGGATCGTGGTCAGCGGTTCGGTCTGCGATGCGGTGACGAGCGCACCGGTGGTGAAGGTGGAACGACCGATCCGACCGGAGATCGCGGCGCGCACGGTGGTGCGGCCAAGATCGATCTGCGCGGTGCGCAGCGCCGCGGTTTGCGCGGCGACATCGGCCTGCGCCTGCTGCGCGCTCGTCGTCGCATTCTCGAAATCCTGCCGCGAGATCGCGTTGATCTTCACCAGTTCGCCGTAGCGGCGCGCCAGCGCCTGGCTGGAGGCGATCGCGGCGCGGGCCCGGGCGACGGCGGCACGCGCGCTGGCGACCTGCGCCTGATACGGCGACGGATCGATCCGGTAGAGTGGCTGGCCCGCACGGACGAAATCGCCTTCCTGGAACAGCCGGGCGAGGACGAGGCCGTTGACCTGCGGCCGGACTTCCGATGTCTCGTAGGCGCTGGTGCGACCGGGCAGTTCGGTGCTGAGCGTCACCGATTGCTGGCGGACCTCGATCACGCTGACCTGGGGCGGGCCGGGGGGAGGTCCCGCCTGCTGATCGCCGCCGCCGCCGCAGCTCGCCAGCAGCAGGGACGCCACCAACAGGCAAGGGGCGGACATCATCGTGGGGGCGGCATACTTGACCATCGGGGTCCTCGGCGACAAAGAGAGCGAACGTTCACTCACATCGGCCCGCAGCTAAGCCTGGGTATAGCGTTCGTCAAGAAGGATGGTGCGGTGCACAACGTGAAGATAGATCCGGGACTACCTGCATCCCGTGGCGAAAAAGCGACGCTTCGGCGAAATAAATTGGTGGAAGCCGCTCGTATTCTGTTCGGCGAGCATGGTTTCCATGGCACCGGCATGGCGCAGATCGCCGATGCGTCAGGCATCCGTGTCGGGCAGATTTATCGCGATTTCGAATCGAAGGAAGACATCATCGCCGCGATGGTGGCGATCGACCTGTCCGATTTTCTCGACGAGGCGGTGCTGGCACGGGCGATCACGGTGGGCGACCGGCAGCGGGTCCGCCGCTGGGTGCTGGACCTGATGATCCGCAAGCAGCAGCCCAACGACTCGACGCTGTTGCCCGAGATACTGGCGGAGGCATCGCGCAATCCCCGCGTGGCGGCGATCATGCGCGAGGGGGATCAGCGTATCCGCCGCCATGTCGCCGCCGCGCTGGCGATACTGGCACCGCGCGCCGAATCGGAGCGCGCCCGCTGTGTCGAGGAACTGATGATGACGCTGATGATGGGCGGATGCAGCCGGCGGATGGCGCTGGTTGAGGGGGATTGGCCGTTCCTGGAGGGGTGCATGGCGCGGTTCCTGGATCAGCAGATCGCCTGGCTGACCGCCCATGACGATGGCGCCGCCGCCGCTGACCATGCGGATGCTTGAACAAATCTCGCGGTTGCACAATCATGGCGCGATGAACCATCCGCCACGCGCGCCCGACATTTGCTCCACCGGCTGGCGGTGGCTGTCGATCCGTCCGGCCTGATGCCCGTCCTCGGCGGGCTTCATCACGAAATCCATGGGCCGGAAGGGGCGCCCGTGCTGCTGCTCGCTTCGGGGCTGGGCGGCGAGGCGGGCTACTGGTCGCCGAACCTTCCCGCGCTGGCGGCCCGCCACCGGGTGATCGTGTACGACCAGCGCGGCACCGGCCGCTCCGAACCGACGGTGGACGGCATCCTCACGATCGACAGTCTGGCGGCGGACATGGCGATGCTGCTGGACGCCACGGGCACGGCGGCCGCGACGGTGATCGGGCACGCGACCGGCGGCATGGCGGGCATGACCCTGGCACTGACCGCGCCGACCCGGGTCAAGCGGCTGGTGGTCATCAACGGCTGGGCGCGGCTGGACCGGCACACCGCGCGCTGTCTCGATACCCAGCTGGCACTGCTGCGGGCCAGCGGACCGCGCGCCTATCTGCACGCCCAGCCGCTGTTCCTCTATCCGCCGCAATGGATCAGCGATCATCACGACCGGTTGCTCGCGGACGAGGAGGAGGGGCTGACGCGGTTCCCCGGCGCCACCATGATCGAGCGCCGCATCGCCGCGGCGCGCCGGTTCGACGTGGTCGAGCGGCTGGCGCAGATCGCCGCGCCGACGCTGTTCGTTTCCAGCGACGACGACATGCTGGTGCCTCCGGCCTGTTCGGCACGGATGCAGGCGCGGTTGCCGGGATCGGAGCTGGCACGGCTGGCGGAGGGCGGCCACGCCTGCACCGTCACCCGCGCGGAGCATTTCAACCGCTGGCTGCTCGACTGGCTGGACAGCGAATAGCGGCACTTTTCGCCTTACCGTCCGATACGGCCCCGCTTCCCGCCGCAACGGACTGAATTCGCTAGGGCAAGCGGCGCGGCGTCGTGATCCGCGATTGGCAAAGGCCCGCGATGGGAGTAAATCCTGACCACAAACGCCGTGGGGGCGGCAAAGGGGCGGACGATATTGGGTCATGTGAAGGATCACGCCAGCCTGTCGTCCAGCGATGGCGGCGGATGCGCGCCCGAATCCATTATGGCTGATGCCCCTGTACCCGATCACGGCCTGCCACCGGCGCTGCGGCGCGGCGGTGGCCTGATGGGCGATCGCATCCGTGCCTTTGACTGGTCGTTGACACCGCTTGGCCCGATCGCCGACTGGTCGGCCGGGCTGGTCGCCGCCACCGCCCTGCTGCTCCATTCGCCGACCGCGATGGTGCTGCTGTGGGGGGCAGAGGGCACGATGATCCACAACGACGCCTATGCCCTGTTCGCGGGCGAACGGCATCTGGATCAGCTGGGGGTGGGCGTCCATACCGGCTGGCCCGAGGTGGTCGAGTTCAATACCCATGTCCTGCGGACGGGGCTGGCCGGCGGGTCGCTGCAATATCGCGATCACCTGATGCAGCTCAACCGCACCGGTACCTTGCAGGATGTGTGGATGAACCTGTCCTATTCGCCGACGTTCGACGAATCGGGGCGACCGGCCGGCGTGCTGGCGATGATCGTCGAGACGACCGCCACCGTACTCGCCCGGCGCCGCATCGCGGCGGAGCATGGCCGGCTGGAGCAGTTGTTCGAGCAGTCGCCGACCTTCATGGCACTGTTGAGCGGACCGGAGCACCGTTTCGAACTGGTCAATCCCGGCTATAGCCAGTTGATCGGGCATCGCGAAGTCATCGGGCTGACGATGGCGGAGGCGCTGCCCGATGCGGTCACGCAAGGGTATCTGGCGCTGCTGGACGAGGTGTATCGCAGCGGCGAACCCTATCACGCGAACGGCGCGATCTACGCGGTCGAACCGGACCCGGACGGCCAGGTCGACGAACGGGTGATCGATTTCGTGCTCCAGCCGATCCGCGATGCGGCGGGAACGGTGACCGGTATCTTCGTGGAGGGGGCCGACGTCACCGATCGTGCGGTGGCAGAACGCGACCTGCGCGACAGCGAGGCGCGGTTGCGTTTCCTCGACCAGCTGGGCGAGCGGACCGTGCCGCTGGGCGATGCCGATGCGATCATGGCGGTCACCACCGAACTGATCGCCGCGCACCTTGGCGCGTCGCGCTGCGTCTATGCGGATATCGATGCCGATGGCGAGGGCTGCAGGGTCGGCGGTGGCTGGGTGTTGCCGGGTGGCGTCCCGCTTTGCGGATGGCACCGCCTGATCGATCTGGGGGCCGCGGCGGTCGCGCTGCTGCGCGCGGGGGAGCCGTTGATCGTGGGCGACGCATCGACGGAAATGCCTGGCACCGCGCCGTTCGAAGCGCTGGGTGTGCGGGCGTCGGTCTGTATCCCCCTGATCCGCGACGGCCGGCTGCATGCGCTGCTGGCACTTCATGACGCCAAGCCGCGGCGCTGGTCCACCGCCGAGGTGCTGGTGATACGGCAGGCGGCGATGCGATCCTGGGCACTGGTCGAGCGGGTGCGAGCCGAGGCGGCGCTGCGCGACCTGAACGCGACGCTGGAGGCGCGCGTCGCGGAACGCGCGGCGGCGGTGCAGCAGGGCGAACAGACCATCCGCACCGTGTTCGAGAATTCATTCATGGACCAGACCCTGCTCTCGACGACGGGCGAGGTGGTCTATGTCAACGCCACCGCGCTTGCCGGGATCGAGGCGGTGTCCGCCGATGTGATCGGCCGGCCGTTCGCGACGACACCGTGGTTCGCCGCCACCCCCGGCGCCCCCGATCAGGTCCGTGCCGCCATCGTCCGTGCGGCGGCGGGGGACAGCGTCCGCCTGCATCTGGCGCTCGACCTGCCGACCGGGGCGCGGGTCTATGACTATTCCCTGCGCCCCGCTTTCGACGGGGCGGGCGACGTGGTGGCGATCGTGTCCGAGGCGATCGAGATCACCGCGCGTGTCCGTGCCGAGGATGCGCTGCGCCAGGCGCAGAAGATGGAGGCGGTCGGGCAACTGACCGGCGGGCTGGCGCATGATTTCAACAATCTGCTGGCGGCGATCAGCGGCAATCTGGAATTGCTGGAACGGCGTATCGCACAGGGGCGGATCGACGGGCTGGCGCGCTATATCGACGGTGCGACGCAGGGCGCGCGGCGCGCGGCGGCGCTGACCCAGCGGCTGCTCGCCTTTTCCCGGCGGCAGACGCTCGACCCGCGCCCGACCGATGCCGACCGGCTGATCGCCGACATGACCGATCTGATCCGGCAGAGCGTCGGCCCGACCGTCGCGCTCGACATCGCCGCGACAGAGGGACTGTGGCCGATCAACGTCGATGCCTCGCAACTGGAGAACGCACTGCTCAACCTGTGCGTCAACGCGCGCGATGCGATGGCGCCCGATGGCGGTCGCCTGAATATCCGGACCGACAATGTCATGCTGGACGAGGGTGACGTGCTGCGTCGTGACGTGGCGGCCGGGGAATATGTCCGCATCTCGGTGATCGACGGCGGCGCGGGGATGCCGCCGGAGGTGATGCAGCGCGCGTTCGACCCGTTCTTCACCACCAAGCCGATCGGCCACGGCACCGGGCTGGGCCTGTCGATGGTCTATGGCTTCGCGCGGCAATCGGGCGGGCAGGTGCGGATCGAATCGGTCGAGGGGCAGGGCACCACGATCTGCCTGTGCCTGCCGCGTTTCCACGGCACCCTCGATGCCGCGGCCGATGCCGCCGATCCGGTCGCGACCGACGAACAGGGCGCCGGCGAGACGGTGCTGGTGATCGACGACGAACCGGTGCTGCGCGCCCTGATCGTCGAGGTGCTGGTGGAGGCGGGATACCGGGTGCTGGAGGCGGGTGACGGGGCCGGCGGGCTGCGGGTGCTGGAAAGCGGGGTACGGATCGACCTGCTGGTCACCGATGTCGGCCTGCCCGGCGGCATGAACGGCCGGCAGGTCGCGGATGCCGCCCGCCTGTCCCGCCCCACCCTGCGG
The DNA here is from genome assembly GCF_014841615.1 of Sphingomonas sp. CFBP 8760. Lineage (GTDB taxonomy): Bacteria > Pseudomonadota > Alphaproteobacteria > Sphingomonadales > Sphingomonadaceae > Sphingomonas. Next base: position 136,836 of record NZ_JACYUG010000004.1, read on the forward strand.
GTGCTGTTCATCACCGGGTTCGCGGATATCGCCGCGGTCGGCCATGCCGGATCATGGGGCGGGCTGGAACCCGGCATGGGGGTGCTGACCAAGCCGTTCCCGGTCGCCAGCCTGACCGCCAAGATACGCGAAATGCTCGATTAGGCACGGCGGCATCTTCCGTTGTCCTGCATCCGGCTGTACCGGCGCAGGCGATGACCCAGTTGCCCGGCGATACCGCCACGCCCGTCGCGGACGACGATATCGTCTATCCTTCCGCCGTCCCTTTCCTGCTGATCCATCTCGCCGCCTTCGCCGCGATCCTGACCGGGATCACCCCCTCGGCACTGGTGCTGTGCGCGGTGTTGTACGTGGTGCGGATGTTCGGCGTGACGGCGGGGTATCACCGCTATTTCTCGCACCGTGCCTTTGCCGCCGGCCGGGGGATGCAGCTGGTGCTGGCGGTGCTGGCGCAGAGCACCGCGCAGAAGAGCGTGTTGTGGTGGGCGGCCAAGCATCGCCACCATCACCGCCATGCCGACACGCCCCAGGACGTCCACTCGCCGCGCCACGCCGGCTTCGCCTACAGCCATCTCGGCTGGATCTTCGCGCGCCAGCACGATCAGGCCGACCTGTCGGTGGTGCCCGACCTGACCCGCTGGCCCGAACTGGTCTGGCTGCACCGCCACGAACATGTCCCCGCGATCGGGCTGGCGCTGCTCAGCCTCGCCGTCGCCGGCTGGCCGGGGCTGGTGGTCGGGTTCGTGTGGAGCACGGTGCTGGTTTATCATGCGACCTTCGCGATCAATTCGCTGGCGCATGTCCGCGGTTCGCGTCGCTACGTCACCGGCGACGATTCGCGGAACAACTGGGTTCTCGCGATCGTGACGATGGGAGAGGGGTGGCACAACAACCACCACGCCTTCCAGAGCAGCGCGCGCCAGGGTTTCCGCTGGTGGGAGGTCGACATGACCTTCTATCTCCTGAAGCTGCTGGCGCTGACGGGCGCGGTGCATGGATTGAAGAACCCGCCTGCGGGGGTGATCCGCGGCGAGCAGCGGCTGGGCGCGAAGGTGATCGCCCGCACCGCCGAGCAACTGGCCGACCGGTTCTGTGCCGAACGGATCGCGGCGCGGCTGCGCGCGGCATGGCCTGAACCCGAACTGGCGGGCCTGCGGGCCATGCTGGCCGATCCGGCCACGGCGGCGACGCAGATGTGGAACCGGTACCATCCGCAATTGCCGGGGCGCGAGGCGTTGCTGGCGGAGGCGCGGACGCTGTTCGCGCGTACCCCCTGGCTCGACGAGATCGTCGACCGCGCGCATCAGCGGATGCTGACGGCGGTGGGAAGGCAGTTGGCGGCCTGAGCCGATCCGCCTTCCCGTGCGTTGGCGCGCAGACACAGGGAAAGGGAACTACGTTGATCGCGACCATAGCCGAGCTGGATCGTATCCGTGACGAATGCCGCACGATGGTGACCAAGCGGTCGCTGATGTCGGCGGGGGCGGCGGTGGTGCCGGTGCCGGGGGCGGATGTGGTCGCCGATGTCGGGCTGCTGTCGAACCTGCTGCCCGCGATCAGCACCCGCTTCGAACTGGACGAGGCGCAGGTGAACAAGCTCGAACCGCGGCTGGGTCAGCAGGTGCTGGTGATGGCGTCCAGCCTGGGCAACAACGTGATCGGGCGGATGGTGACGCGCAGGGTGGTGACCGCGCTCCTGAAGCGCATGGGTGTCCGCATCGCGACCGGATCGATGGCGAAGTTCGTGCCGTTCATCGGATCGGCCGTCGCCGCGACGATCAGCTTCGGCGCGATGAAGGCGATCGGCAACGGCCATATCGACGATTGCTACCGGACCGCGCGCGCGCTGATCGAACCACCACTGCCATCGCACCACAACCGTTAACGCCAAACGGGAACGGGCTGGATCAAGTTTGTCCTGATCGCTGCGATACTTGGCATTTCGGTTCGATAGCGCCTAGCATCGTTGCGACTCGTCGTCCGGGCGGCATGCCGGGCGTACTCGTCGGTATCGTCTATGGTGGCGGTGCCGGGAACACCGACGGGATCAGTCAGCCCGTCGGCCATTATGGACGACCCCTCGTCGACAGGGGGGCGTCCAGGGAGATGATGGCGTGGACAATCCCCTGATCGTCAGGTTGCGGCGGCAATGCCACCTCGACGCGGCCGATGTCGATCGGATCGATCATCTGTGCACCGACGTGCGCGATGTATCGCGCGGCGTGAATCTGGTGCGCGAGGGGGAGCGGGTGGAACGTATCCATCTGATCCTGTCCGGCTGGGCGGCGCGGTACAAGCTGTTGCCCAACGGTTCGCGCCAGATCACCGCGCTGTTGCTGCCGGGCGATCTGTGCGACCTGCGCTGTTCGATGCTGGCGCGGATGGATGACGGCATCGTCGCGCTGACGCCGGTCCACGTCGCCTTCGTTCCTCCCGATGCAATCGCCCGGCTGGAACGGGCGCGGCCGTCCATCGCCCATGCGCTGTTGTGGCACTGTCTGGTCGAACAGGCGACGACGCGGGCATGGATCGTCAACATGGGGCGGCGTCATGCGCTGGAGCGGGTGGCGCACCTGTTCTGCGAACTGGCGACCCGGCTGGCCGTCGTGAGCGACGTGCCGGACCAGCCGCCGCATTTCCCCCTGACGCAGGAAGAGATCGCCGATGCGTTGGGGCTGACCGCGGTACACGTCAACCGCGTGCTCAACGAACTGCGGCGGCGCGGGCTCATCACCTCGCGGCGGGGCGGGCTGACGATACTCGACCTGCCGGGGCTGAAGGAGATGGCCGGCTTCAACGACAACTACCTGCACCCGGCCATGGCGATGCCGGCAGAGGCGGCCATGGGCTGATCCGGTCGCGCAGGCACAAAAAACGCCCGGTCGACAAAGGTCGGCCGGGCGTTTTTTATTGCCGTTCGCCGAAGCGATCAGGCGTAGGAGACGTTCCGGTTGCGACGGCGATACCGGGCGGCGGTGCCGATCATCCCAAAGCCCAGGAACATCATCGCCCAGGTCGACGGCTCCGGCACGGCGAAGACGACGTTGTCGACTTCGAGCGAGTTGCCGTTGCTCAGGAAGCGGATGCCGCCGATCGCGACGTCGTTCACGTCACGGCCGATGGTGATGCGGCGGTTGGTGTTCGGCAGGTCCTGGTTGCCGTTGGCATTGGCCACGAAATCCGTGCCGGTGAAGCGCGAGATCACGCTGCCGGTCGCGCTCAGCACCTCGACGGCGTTATACGTGTCGATCGAGCCGAGGAAGAAGCTGACGCTGTCATAGGCGGCCGCGGTCGAGGTGATCATCGACGCCGATCCGCCGTTCAGGACGGCCAGATAGGCAGTGCCCGTCGGGCCGAACGCCGGTGCGGCATAGCGGGTGATCGCGTCGCCGCTGACGATGCCGGCTTCCAGGAAGCTGTAGCTGAAGGTCGAGGGCAGGGTGCCGTCGAACGTGATCGCATCACCCACGGGCGCGGCATAGGCGGCCGTGCTGCCGGGCGTGTTGCCGATGATGCGGGCGGCCGAAGCCGGCGTTGCGACGGTGGCGACGAGCGTGGCGGCGGCCAGCAATAGCTTGTTGTTCATAATCGTTACTCCCTTTTACGCGGAAGAAGGCCAATCGCCGGTCCGGCAACTCGCCAGAGCGCACGGTCGCGTGCCGTCCATCCGAGCGCCTAACGTCGCCCTGTTGGATTGGTTGCAGCGCAGCATTGATTTCGCACGCATTTACTAAAAAAAGGTTCCGTGGCCGTATCATAATGGCACAAGAAAAACGTCTTATTGTGTCTGGACATCCTCTGGCGACACACTGAACCCGCCATCGAGCCAGCGAATCACCTCCTGTGCGATATCGTCGTCATAGGCCGCATATCGTAAACGAAGTGCTTCACGCCGCGCCGCCAGCCGGCCCAGACCACCATCTTCGATGACTAACAGATCGGCTTCCAGCATCGCCGCCAGCGCCGGCCCCGCCACGGTGGTCGCTGCGGCACGGAATGCGGCCATGTACCGATAGGCCGTCCCATTCCGGTACAGCATCGGCAGCGTCAGCGCGGGGATGCAGCCAAGGTGCGGCTGCAGCGCCGGATTGATCGCATGGCCGCTGAGCAGCGGGGCATTGGCGGCGCTGCGCCCGGTGAAGCCGCGCAGGTGCAGGTGCCCGCTCATCCGGGGACCGTCGTTGACCGGGTAATTGTCCCACAGGCACACCCGCCGGCCGAGGCGGGCGGCGACATCGGCCAGATGACCGGGGCCGATCTCGCGCGCGCATACCTCCTCGCCGGTCCAGTAGATGCGGATGGCGGGGTCCAGCCGCCGCCCCAGCGTCTCCAGATAATCCGCGGGGCGTTCGCCGAACACGCGGTCCAGCACGCGGTCGTCGCTGTAATAGGTCGGGCAGACATACAGGCGGGTGGCACGGGTCCGTTCCGCACAGAAATCGACGATCGCAGCCTGTCGCGCCGCCAGATCGGGCAGGTCGCCCCGCATGTCGTCGAACAGGATCGCCAGATCGTCGATCCCGATCGCGTCGAGATCGGCCAGCCGCGCCGCCAGCCGCGCGAGCCCCGTGTCGTCGACGTCGCGGTGCAGGTCGAACGGGGTCAGCCCGATGCCGAAGCGGAGCCCCCGTGCGCGGCAATGCGCGGCGAAGGCGGCGATCGCGGCGGCCTCCTCCGGCGGGTGCGGCACTTGCCAGGCGCGGCGCAGATGCGCGTCCCCCTTGGGTGCGTAATGATAGAAACCGTACCCCGCCGGGGCGAGCCGGTCGACCACCGCCATCCGTTCCCGCCACGACCAGGGCGGGCCGAAGAATCCCTCGATGATGCCCAGCTCGGGCATGGTGTCGGACATCGGTGGCGGGGGGGGGGCGGTCATCGGTCGGGCATCGCGCAGCGGCTGCGGGCTGTCCAGCGGCCGCGGCTTGCCGGGCGGGGCGGGGGCGGTATAGCCGGGCGGGAATAGAGGAAGGGCGGCGGATGCTGACGCGACGGGGGATGATCGGCGGGATCGTGGCGACGTGGCTGACGATCACCGGCACGGCATCGGCGGTGGCGCAATCGAGGGCGCCGCTGACGGTGTTCGCCGCCGCCTCGCTGACCGATGCGTTGCAGGCGGTCGGTCGGGCCTGGACCAAGCGCAGCGGCCAGCCGGTCCGCTTCTCGTTCGCGGCCAGCGGCACCGGCGCGCGCCAGATCGTCGCCGGGGCGCCGGCCGACCTGTTCGTATCGGCCGAGCCGGGCTGGATGGATCAGGTGCAGGCGGCCGGGCGGCTGGTGCCGGGCGGGCGCCGCGATCTGCTCGGCGGCCGGCTGGTGCTGGTGGCGCCCGCCTCCAGCCGGGTACGGCTCGCGATCCGGCCGGGCTTCGCGCTCGCCGCGGCGCTGGGCGAACGGGGGCGGCTCGCGGTCGGCGATCCGCGATCGGTGCCGGCGGGTCGTTATGCGCAGGCGGCGCTGACCCGGCTGGGGGTGTGGAGCGGGGTCGCCACCCGCCTCGCTCCCGCGCAGGATGTGCGCGCCGCGCTGTCCTATGTCGCGCGGGGCGAGGCACCGCTGGGGATCGTCTACGAGACCGATGCGGCGGCCGAGCCGGCGGTACGGATCGTCGGCACCTTCCCGGCGGCCAGCCATCCCCCGATCGTCTATCCGGCGGCGGTGGTGAAGGGTGCAAAGCCGGGGGCGGTCGCGTTCTACCGCTTTCTGGGCGGCGGCGAGGCGATGGCGATCTTCCGCCGCTATCGCTTCCGCCCATTACGCTGACGGTGGCGCTCACCCCGGAGGAATGGGCGGCGCTGACCCTCAGCCTGCGGATCGCGGGGATGGCGACCTTCTGGGGGCTGATCGCGGCGACCGGGTTCGCTTGGCTGCTGGCACGGACGCGGTTTCCGGGGCGGGTACTGCTCGACGCGCTGCTCCATGCGCCGCTGGTGCTGCCGCCGGTGGTGATCGGGTTCGTGCTGCTGATCCTGTTCGGCACGCAGGGACCGATCGGCCGCTGGCTGGATGAGGCATGGGGGATCAGGCTGGCCTTCACCGCCGGCGGTGCGGCGCTGGCGGCGGGTGTTTCCGCCTTTCCGCTGATGCTGCGCGCGGTGCGGCTGTCGATCGAGGCGGTCGATCCGGCACTGGAGGATGCGGCGCGGTCGCTGGGCGCGGGGGCGTGGGACCGCGCCTTCACCATCGTACTGCCACTGGCGTTGCCGGGGCTGGTCGCCGCCGCCGTGGTGGGCTTCGCGGCGGCGCTGGGCGAATTCGGCGCGGTCATCACCTTCGCCGCCAACATCCCCGGCGAGACGCAGACGCTGCCGCTCGCCATCTACGCCGCGTTGCAGGTGCCGGGCGGTGAGGCGAGCGCGGCGCGGCTGTCGGCGATCTCGTTCGCGGCGGCGCTGGCGGGACTGTTGCTGTCCGAACTGCTGCTGCGCTGGCGGCGGCGCTGATGCGGGTGGCGGCGCGGCACCGGCTGGGCGACTTCCTGCTCGACGTGGCGTTCGAGGGGCCGGAAGACGGCGTGACGATGCTGGTCGGCCCGTCGGGGGCGGGCAAGTCGGCAACGCTGGCGATCGTCGCCGGGCTGTCACGGCCGGACAATGGCGTGGTGGCGATCGGCGACCGGGTGCTGACCGATACCGCCGCGCGTCTGTTCGTCCCGCCCGAGCGGCGGCGGATCGGTATCGTCCATCAGGAGGCGCGGCTGTTCCCGCATTTGTCGGTCGAGCGGAATCTGCAATACGGCCTGCGCCGCGCGCGCGACCGGGCGCCCCGGATCGAGCCGGATGCGGTGATCGACGTGCTGGCGATCCGCCACCTGCTCGCCCGCCGCCCGCGCGACCTGTCGGGGGGGGAGCGGCAACGGGTGGCGCTGGGCCGCGCGATGCTGAGCCAGCCCGACCTGTTGCTGCTCGACGAACCCGTCTCCGCGCTCGATCCGGCGCGGCGGGCGGAGGTGCTGGGCTTCGTCGCCGACCTGAAACGCCGCTTCGCGCTGCCGATGCTCTACGTCACGCACAGCGCCGACGAGGCGCGGCTGCTGGGCGATCATCTGGTCCGGATCGAGCAGGGCCGCGTGACCGGGCAGGGCAGCGTCGCCGCGATGCTGCCGGTCCGCGAGATTACCGGCGAGGTGGTGGCGCCGGGGGTGGTGCGGATCGGCGATGCGACGATGCCGGTCGCGGGGCTGGACGCGCCGGTCGGGGCGACGGTGCGGCTGGGCTGGTGATCTCGATCCTCGCGGGACTTTTATGAAATCCCGCTCGCCTCCCCGGCCGACGTGACACCTTTGCAAAAACCCATCGCTCCGCCGGGGAGGTATCAGAGGATAGGGAACAGGCTTTCCCCGACAGCCTGCACCTGGCGGGAGACAGGACTGCCAGCCCTCACCATTCCTCCTGCGGCTCGTCCGGCGCGCGGCGGTCATCGCGGGGGGGCGGGCCATTGTCCGGTTCGCGCCGGCGGGGGCCGACCGAGATCGAGCCGTCGTCGCCCTGCCGGATGTCGATCCCCAGTTCGCCGAGCTGGTCGGCGGCGGCATCGATCGCATCCGCGCCGATCTGGCCCAGATCGTTGCCGACATCGTCGACCGCGTTTTCGTCGAACACCGGTTCCGGCTCCGCCACCACGACCGGCGCGATGCCGAGCGCGGACTGCATGAACTGCCGCCACATCTGGGCGGGGATGCCACCCCCGTGCAGGCCGGGATTGGGGGAATTGTCGTCGTTGCCCACCCACACGCCGACGATCAGGTCGCCCGCGAAGCCGATGAACCAGGCGTCGCGGCTCTGCTGCGAGGTGCCGGTCTTGCCCCACGCGTCGATGCTCAGCACCGCCTCGCGCCCCGTGCCACGGATCGAGGAGCCGAGCAGTTGCAGCATCTCCTCGCGCACCCGCCCGTCGATCGCGCGGCTGCGCCCGGCGAGCGACGCGTACCAGCCCCCCACGCCCTGATCGCCTGCCACCTGATCGACACCGCGCGGCTCGACCGGATAGCGGCCGTTGGCGATCGCGGCATAGGCGGCGGTCAGTTCCAGCAGCGACACCTCCGAGGTGCCCAGCCCGATCGTCGCCTCGTTGGCGATGGGGGTGGAGATGCCGAGGTCGCGTGCCGCCTTGATGACGTTCTTCACGCCCACTTCCTGCGTCAGCCGCGCCGCGACGACGTTGGACGAGCGGGCGAAGGCGCGGCGCAGCGTGATCGGCCCCAGATAGCGGCCGTCGTCGTTGCGGGGTTTCCAGCCGGCGATCTCGACCGGGGTATCGTCCTTCACCGTATCCGGCGTCATCCCGGCGCGCAGCGCGGCGAGGTAGACGAACAGCTTGAACGTCGATCCCGGCTGGCGGCGGGCCTGCGTCGCCCGGTTGAACGGGCTCTTGGCATAGTCGCGCCCGCCGACCATCGCGACGACGCGGCCGTCCGGGTGCATCGCGACCAGCGCCGCCTGCGCCTGTCGCAAGCCCGCGGCCCTGATCGTCCGCTCCGCCGCCTTTTGCAGCCGGGGATCGAGCGTGGTCCGCACCGTCGCCTCGGTCTGCACCTCGCCCGCGCGGTCGCGCGCCTGCGGCAGCACCCAGTCGGCGAAATAGGTGCCGCTGGGCAGCGCCCCGGCCTTGGCCGGCAGCACGCGCTGCGGCTGCACGGCGCGCGCCTGCGCATGGGTGAGGAAGCCGGCATCCTCCATCGCGCCGACCACCACCCGCTGCCGCGCCCGCGCGCCCTTGAGGTTGTCGGTGGGGGCGAGGCGCGACGGCGCCTTGACCAGCCCCGCGAGCATCGCCGCCTGACCGATGTTGAGCGCCTGCGGCGTCCGCCCGAAATAATGTTTCGACGCGGCGGTGATGCCATAGGTGTTGTCGCCGAAATAGACGTTCGACAGGTAGCGCGACAGGATCTCGTCCTTGGTCAGCCACGCCTCCAGCCAGAACGCGATCAGCACTTCGCGGATCTTGCGCGCCGCCGTCCGGTCCGAATCGAGGAAGGCGTTCTTGGCGAGCTGCTGCGTGATCGTGCTGCCGCCCTGCCGTACCCCGCCGGAGCCGACATTCGCCCAGGCCGCGCGGGCGATGCCGCGCGGATCGATGCCCCAGTGCGAATAGAAGCGCCGGTCCTCGATCGCCATGAACGCCTCGCGCACATGCGCGGGCAGCTTCGCGGCGTCGACGGGCGCGCCGATGATCGCGCCGCGCCGCGCGATCGGGGTGCCGTCGTCCGCGGTCAGCGTGATCGACGGCGGCGTCGGGGGTTTCAGCGAGCGCGACAGCGGCGCGGTGATCGCCAGCCACGCGATCGCGACCACCAGCAGCACGATGCCCAGGGCGAAACCGCGCACCAGCCAGCGGCCGATCCAGCGATAGGAGCGGGGGGCCGGCTCTGGCTCCGGCGCGGGCTCGAACGGGTCGCGCCACGATTCCGGCGCGGTATAGCGATGGGGGCGTTCGAGATCCTCGTCGGTCCAGCGCCGCGGGCGATCGGGGTCGAAAGGGTCGGGACGCATCGGCGGGTTCCAGGACACAGGCGCTGTTCTATCCGACTAGAACACCTCATGCAATCGTCGGCTCATACCCCTCGGGACGAATGGATGCGAGCCCCCTGTTCTTTTGCCGCCGAAACGTGAAAGGAGGCTGAATGGACGGACAGACGAACGAGGGCGGCAAGCCGCTGGTGGTCGGCATCGGCGGCACGATCGGGGCACGCTCGTCGACCGAGCGGGCGCTGTGCATCGCGCTCGACGCGGCCGCGCAACAGGGATTCGCGACCCGGCTGTTCGGCGGCGCCGACATGGCGCGGTTGCCGCTCTACGATCCCCGCGCGACGACGCGGACGCCGGACGAACAGGCGTTCGTCGAGGCGGTGCGGGGCGCCTCGGCGGTCATCATCGCCAGCCCGGGCTATCACGGCTCGATCTCGGGCGTGGTCAAGAACGCGCTCGACCTGCTGGAGGAGACCGCGAAGGACGCGCGGCCCTATCTGGCGGACATGCCGGTCGGGTTGATCGCGACCGCCTATGGCTGGCAGGCGACCGGATCGACGATCGCGGCGCTGCGCTCGATCGTCCACGCGCTGCGCGGCTGGCCGACGCCGTTCGCCGCCGCGATCAACACGCAGGTGACCCGGTTCGACGACGATGGCGGCGCCAGCGACCCGGCGGTGGTGGAGCAATTGCGGCTGGTCGGCCGGCAAGTCGCCCGCTTCGCCCCGCTGGCGGCGGCGATGCCGGGTTAGGGGCGATTCTCAGTCGATGACATCAAGGGACCGCCTCGTTGCTGTCCTGATCGCCACGGCGCTGTCGATAAGGCGTGGGGCGTTTGCCGCTGGTCGAAGCCACGCCGAACGGCGTTCCAGCACGGCTCTTGATGGCGGTAATTGACCATTCGATGCCGGCTCTCGCTGTGATGCAAAACGCAAAAGTTTTGCATCATCCTTCTGCTACGATCGTCAACTATGTGTTGACTCCCGCTCGTCAATGAATGATTGACCTATCGTCAACAATTAATTGACGGAGAAGATCGTGCAAATCAGTGAGCAGCAGGCCGTTAGAGAGCAAACCGCCGCTATCGTATTGAACTGGGCAGCGGCACGTCAGCCTCCTTTTACCGGTGAAACCGCAGAGGGGTTTGCAGAAGCTATTACGGTAGCGCACCTGGTTGCAGATGAGGGAAGGATCAGCCTTCATCGCTGGATCGACGCAGCACGGCGAACCGGTTTGAGCTGGACAGATATCGGAAACGCCCTTGGCATCTCCAAACAGGCGGCACAGCAGCGGTTCAAGTCTGCCGAAATGGGAGACGAACTGGCGAGCGGAGAGGGTGAGGAAATTGTCCGTCTTGGGGCTACCGCCTTCAACGAGATGAGCATCCTGCGCGAGGAAGGCGGGAAGGGGAATGAACTGGTCCGTACCGGCGCTCTCACACTGGTATTTCGGCCAACTACCCACCTGTGGGAATATCGACGTAAAATCGGCACAGCGTCGATAACGGCGGAGATGAAAAAGGCAGGATGGATATACGTGTCTAGCTGGGTGCCATTTCACTACTTCAAGCGATCCGTACCCGCTGAGTGATCTCGATAGGCCGCTTCTCCGATGATCGCTTCGAGAGGCGGCCGAGTTTGTGTTTGTGATGCAAAATTCACAAATTCTGCATCATTAGCTCTATGCCGTAACATCAAGCGGATAGCCGATGCATAATCTCGATGCGCGATGATCGCATCGACGTTGCATGATCGAACGGACCGTCAGGCCCGGTCCAGCCACCGGCCCAGCTTCACGAAGAAGGTGATGAGTAGCGGCACCAGCACGATCGATAGCACCACCTTGGTCAGCATCTGCCCCGCCATCAGCGCGGCGATCGGGCGTTCGCCGAGGAACGAGATGGTGATGAACAGCAGCGTGTCGACCACCTGGCTGACGATGCTGGCGACCATGCCGCGCAGCCAGACCAGCCGCCCGCCGCCCTCCGGCCGGTGCGACAGGCGCGCGAAGATCACGACGTTCAGCGTCTGCGAGATGCCATAGGATACCAGCCCCGCCAGCATCATCCGCGAGCTTTGCCCGACCACGACCGGGAACGCCTCGATCGCGGGTGGGTACATGCCGGGATCGTGCGGCAGCGCCAGCACCAGCTGGATCAGCGCCGCCGACACCAGCAGCGGGATGAACCCCAGCCGCACCAGCCGCGTCGCCGTCGCCTGCCCGTGCAGCTGCGCCACTGCGCTCGACATCGCGACCAGCAGCAGGAAGGCGAAGATGCCCGCCTCCACCGCCAGCGGTCCCAGCGCGACCTGCTTCACCCCCAGCACGCCCGCCATGCACACCATGCCGCCGTACAGCACCGCCAGCACGAACAGCGACCGGGTGATGACGTATGTCGGCGCGGATCGCGGGTCGGCGGCGGAATCGGGGCTATCCATCGGCGATTGCTAGCGCATCGCGGCGCCACGTCAAATCGCTGGCCCCGTCGCTATACGCCTGTATGGTGGATCACCGCGCAGCCGGCGGCCGCGTTCCACATGACATTGGCTTACGCGGAACCCTGATGAATCGTTTCCTGATCGGCATCGCCGGTATTCTCGTCATTCTCGGCATCGCGGTGGCCCTGTCGACGGATCGGCGCGCGATCCGGCTGCGCGTCGTGGGCGCCGCCTTCGCGCTGCAATCGCTGATCGCGGTGATGGTGCTGTACTGGGGGCCGGGGCGCGCGGCGCTGGCCACCGCGTCGCAAGGGGTGGCGGCGCTGCTCGGCTATTCGCAGCGCGGCACCGAATTCCTGTTCGGCAACCTCGCCAGTCCCGCGATCGGCGGCACCAGCTTCGCGATCGCGGCGCTGCCGGTCATCATCTTCTTCGCCAGCCTCGTCTCGATCCTCTATTATCTGGGGGTGATGCAGTTCGTGGTGCGCTGGGTCGGCGGCGGCATCGAATGGGTGATCGGCACCTCCAAGGTGGAATCGCTGTGTGCGGCGGCGAACATCTTCGTCGGCCAGTCCGAATCGCCGCTCGTCATCCGCCCCTATCTGGCCGGGCTGACCCCGCCGCAGGTCTTCACGGTGATGACCAGCGGCATGGCGGGCGTGGCGGGGACGATCCTGGCGGCCTATGCGTCGATGGGCATCCGCATCGATTTTCTGCTGGCGGCCAGTTTCATGGCGGCGCCGGGCGGCATCCTGATGGCCAAGATCATCATGCCCGACCGTACCGTCCCGCCGGAGGGTGAACTGCCGCTGGGCGACCTGCCCGACGAGAACCGGCAGATCCACCTCGCCGAAACGCGGATGAGCGGCGCCGGCCCCGCCTCGCTGCCGATCGAGGGAACGCCGGGCGAACCCCTGCCCGAGGCGAGCCACGACGAGGAAAAGCCCGCCAACCTCATCATGGCCGCCGCGCAGGGTGCGCAGACCGGCGTGCGGCTGGCGGTGGCGGTCGGCGCGATGGTGCTGGCGTTCGTGGCGCTGGTGGCACTCGCCAACGGGCTGCTCGGCGGGGTGGGGCGCTGGTTCGGGATCGCCGACCTGTCGTTCCAGGGGCTGCTCGGCTATGTCTTCGCGCCGGTCATGGTGCTGCTCAACGTGCCGTGGAGCGAGGCGGGGATCGCCGGCGGCCTGTTCGGGCAGAAGATCGTGCTGAACGAGTTCGTCGCCTATATCGATCTCGGCAAGCAGGCGGCGGTCCTGTCGCCGCATACCGTCGCGGTCGTGACGTTCGCGTTGTGCGGCTTCGCCAATTTCTCGTCGATCGCGATCCAGATGGCGGTGACGGGCAGCCTGGCGCCCAACCAGCGCCCGGTGATCGCCCGGCTCGGCATCCGCGCGCTGGTGGCGGGCAGTCTCGCGAACCTGATGTCGGCAGCGCTGGCGGGACTGCTGCTGACCTGACCGGCCTTCCGCCCCGCCCGAGCCGCCTCGCCCGGATGTTTCCCGCGGGAAACATCCGGACGGGGCAGGGATCAGGCTATATCCCGCACCGTCGTGGTCGTCTCCAGCACATGCACGCCGGTGACGATGCCGTGCGGGTTCATATACGCCTCCGCTTCCGCCGAAGCGGCCATGTGGTCGTAATCCGCCGCGATCGGGCTGACATGGCGCAGCGCGGCACCATCGACCACCCCGGTCTTGAACCCCCGCTTCGCCGCCAGCACCGGCCACACCATGTCGACCCCCCAGCCGAACCGGAGGCTGGGCATCGGCAGCGTCAGGTCGAACACCTCGCGCCGCAGCGCGATGATCGGCCCGATCTCGGCATAGTTGGTCTGGCGCACCAGCACGCCGTGCTGCCGCTTGGTGATGCGGTGGCTCCAGTAGGAAAAGGCGCGCTGCGCCGGCCCGGCGATCTTCAGGTCCGCATATTCCGCCAGGGCGATGAAGGTGTCGGTGAACTGCTCGGGCAGTTCGACATCGTCGTCCACCATGATGACCCAGTCGAACCGTGACAGGTCGTGGCGTTCGAGCAGGACGTTGACGTTGTCGAGCTTGCCCAGCTTTTCCACGCCCTTGCTGTCGAAGGTCATGCGGTGCCGCGTGCTGGCCATCTGTTCGTAGATGCGATCGAGCGAGCCGGGCCGCCGGGGCGACTGCACGCCGACGACCAGGATCGATAGACCGGGCAGGCCGGCATAGAAGGACGACCGGCGAAGGCGTTCCAGCTTCGGCCGGATCGCGCGGTCGGCCAGCACATCCTCGACCCGCGAGGTATAGGGGCCGATCCGCCGGGCCACCGCCCGCCTGAGCCGCTGCTGAAAAGTGATATGCCGTCTCCCCGATGCCGGATCGGCGGCACCGTGCCGCCCTGCGCCGCCCGCCGCCGTCGCCCCTGGCTGGATCGCCGCTCTATCAATACCGCGCCATCCCGCCAAGCACCGGCTGCGGCGATCCCGTGCCGCCCCGGCCCGCCGCCCTGTGGTGACCTGCGGCCCGGCGATACGGGATCGGGGTCGTTCATTGTGTTCATCTATTGGTAACATGAACGATCTGTGTGGTTATTCGCACCGCATCGGCCTTTTTACCGTTCGATATTGGGATCGCTCATTTCATATCTATATATTGACGCCATCCATCGCTACGTTACGGGGGACGGCGATGAAGGAGCATATCATGTCCGACGAAAGCCCTGACAACAACGCGGTGGAACTGGCGACCGAGCTGACGATTGCTTGGCTGGGCAATCCCAACACTCGCATTTCCGCCGAAGAGGTGCCGGCGTTCCTTGGCAAGATGCACGAGACGGTGTCGACGCTGCTCGGTACCGGCGTCCAGCCCGCGGCCCCGGCCGAACCGGCGGGTGATTTCACCCCCGCGGTCACCGCGCGCAAGTCGCTGGCGTCGAAGGATCACATCATCTCGATGATCGACGGCAAGCCGTACAAGACGCTGCGCCGCCATCTGGCGACGCACGGGCTGACCCCGGCCGAATATCGCGAACGCTACGGCCTGAAGCCGGACTATCCGATGGTCGCCGAGAATTATTCGGAAAGCCGTCGCGCGATGGCCAAGAAGATCGGCCTCGGTCGCAAGCCCGGTGCGCGCAAGACGGACGAAACCGCCGCCGCCGCCCCGGCCCGCCGTCGCAAGGCGGACGCCCCCGCCGGCGAATGACCCGTCGGGTCGCCGGCGTCCGTCGCCGCGCGACCGGCCGATCAACCGACACCCGCGCCGGGACACCCCCGGCGCGGGTGTCGTCATGGTCGGGGGATGGCGTGCCGATCATGATGGTACCGGCATGATGGCACGGGCGCGCCCGGTTTCGTCGTCGCGCCGCCCGCGATGACGCCGGGGGCGTGGTCGCGTCCTAGAATCGCGTTGGCGTCGGTGCCGCATTGCGGTAGGGCGCCGCCGGGCCACGACGAATGTCGCGGCCCATTGATCGTGCCGGTGTCCCGAAAGGGGCTTGAATGTGGAATGCGGTGCGGAGGGTTCGCCCTCCCAATCCGCAGCTGTCCCTGCAACTGTCAGCGGCGAGCGAGACGTACGGGCCCGGCCAATCGGTCGGGCGGCCACTGGATCACTGGATCCGGGAAGGCGTAGGTCGAGCCTTGACCCGTGAGCCAGGAGACCTGCCGGCACTGTCGCTCATGCCTAGGTCCAGGGGTTGGCCGGGGCACGGACAGGATTCCGTTCGAGCGACGAACATGGCGGCCGGGGCCGCGACGGGACTGGAGCAGCCGGGCGTCGCGTCCGCCGGGCATGCATCGGTCCCGGTGTTCGTGCGTGCCCCCGGGGCGCGGGCGGAAACGGCCCCGCGTCCGCGTCGTCCGATGGCGCGGGGGGACTGTTCATGAAGACCATCGTTTCACTGCTGGCGTCGGCCGCCATCGGCCTTGCCGCCGCGCCTGCCGCCGCCCGGCCCGCCGCCGTGCAGGGCGATCCGACCCTGCCGACCCGCGATGCGGCGGGCAACGAGATCGTCGTCACCGCCTCGCGCTCGGGGGAGGGCACGCCGGTCGCCGATCTGCCCGCCTCGGTGACGCTGCTCGATGCCGATGCGTTGCAGGAGCGCCAGATCCGGATCGTGTCCGACGTGCTGCGCGACGTGCCGGGGCTGGCGGTCAGCCGCACCGGCGGGATCGGCGGGATGACGCAGGTGCGCATCCGCGGCAGCGAGAGCAACCATGTGCTGGTCCTGATCGACGGCATCGAGGTGTCCGACCCCTTTCAGGGCGAATATGATTTCGGCACGCTGATCGCGGACGAGGCGGCGCGGATCGAGGTGTTGCGCGGCCAGCAATCCTCGCTCTACGGCTCCGACGCGATCGGCGGCGTGATCCAGTACATCACGCTGACCGGCCGCGAGCGGCCCGGCGTCTCGCTGCGCGCGGAAGGTGGCTCGTTCGGCACCGCCGCCGGCGGCGCGCGGATCGCGGGGGCGGGCGATACGGTCGATTATGCGGTGTCCGGCTCGGTCTATCACACCGGCGGCACGCCTACCGCGCGCGACGGCAACCGCGATATCGGATCGACCAGCGTCGGCACCACCGCCAAGGCCACGTGGACGCCGTCGTCCACCTTCAAGCTGACCGGTGTCGGTCGCTACAGCTACACCGATGCCGACAACAACGATCCGGCGACCAGCGGGCCGCTGTTCGGTTTCACCGTCGACAGCCCGGGCGTCCATTCGCGCGTGCAGGGCTTCTACGGTCTCGCCCGCGCCGAGCTGGCTCTGGCGGACGGGCGCTGGACCAATGCGCTGACCGGGCAGTTCGCCGACACGAACCGCAAGGGCTATGGCGCCGCCGGGCTCGCGAACGGCAATAGCGGCCGCCGCTACAAGGGGTCGTTCGAGACGAGCTACCGGATCGATACCGGGGCGCTGGTCAGCCGGATCACCGGCGCGGTCGATTACGAGCGGGAGTCGTTCCGCAACCTCACCCCCGGCGGCTTCGCCTTCACCGGCCGCCGCGCGACCGAAAACTGGGGCTTTGTCGGCCAGTACGAAGGCAATGTCGGCGATGCGCTGTCGCTCGGCGCGTCGGTCCGGCACGACCGCAACGACCGGTTCGCCGATCCCACCACCTTCCGTCTTCAGGCCGGTTACCGGTTGCCGTTCGGGCTGCGCGCGCGCGGCGCCTATGGCACCGGCGTCAAGAACCCCGGCTATTTCGAGCTCTTCGGGTTCGCGGACGGCCGGTACATCGGCAATCCCGATCTGCGCCCCGAAAAGTCGAAGGGCTGGGAAGCGGGACTGGATCAGGAGATCGCGGGTGGCCGCGCGACGGTGGGCGCGACGTATTTCGAGAGCCGGCTGGAAGACGAAATCTTCACCACCTTCCCCGCCCCCGATTTCCTCGCCTCTCCCAGCAACCGCACCACCCGGTCGCGCCAGCACGGCGTGGAGGCGTTCGTGTCCGCTCGCCCGATCGACCAGCTCCGTTTCGACTTGGCCTATACCTATCTGAAGGCACGCGAGGACGGCACGGTCGAGGTGCGCCGCCCGAAACACGTCGCCAGCCTGAACACCACGGTGTTCAGTCGCGACAAGCGCTTCGCCGGCACGCTGACGCTGCGCTACAACGGCCGGCAGGACGATGTGGCCTTCATCGACCCCAGCTTCGTGCCGGTGCGCGTGTCGTTGCGCGAATATGCGCTGGTCAATCTGAACGCCGAATACCGGCTGACCGACCGCTTCTCGCTGTTCGGCCGGGTCGAGAACCTGCTCGCCGAACGCTATGAGGAGGTGTTCAGCTTCGCGACGCCGGGCCGCGCCGCCTATGGCGGGGTCAGGGCGTCGTTCTGACCGGGCGCACGGGGCCGCGCCGGTCGGCGGCGCGGACCTGCGCGGCGAGCAACGCGACCGCGCGGGCATAGGCGGGGCCGCCGCACACCGTCAGCGGTTGCGGGATGTACAGCCGCCGCGCGGGCGGCACTGCCGCGTCCAGCACCGGGTGATGCAATGCCGCGGTGCCGCGATCGGTGGTCACCCGCGTATCCGCCTCCATCACCAGGAAGGCGGGGCGTGCCAGCGCCATCTCCTCCAGCGACAAGGTCGACAGCGGGGGCCGGCCGAGCCGCCGGGCCAGATTGACCAGCCCGACGCGGGCCATCATGTCGTCGACCAGCGTGCCGGTGCCGGTCAGGTACCCCTGCCGCTGGTAATAGGCCGCCACCCGCCCGCGCCCCGGCGGCGGACCGATCGCGGCCAAATCCGCGCGCATCGCCGCGATCAGCCTCTTTCCCCGCGCCGGGTGGCCGACCGCCGCCGCGACCGTGACGATCGCGCGTTCGATCCCGCCGACGTCGTTCTGCACCGGCAGGTCGATCATCGCCGCCGCCGCCAGCTGCAACGGCGCGATCGCCGCCCGCGTCCGGAACGGCGCGCCGATGACGAGGTCGGGGCGCAGCGCCATCACCTCCTCTGCGCTGCGCCGGGTGAAGGGCCAGCGCCGCGCCTCGTCCGCCACCGCCGACAGGTCGGGGTCGCGCGCCCATTCGGTCAGCGCCGCGACCTGGCCCCGATCGGCCAGCGCGACCAGCAACTGGTCCGCGCACAGGTCGAGCGACACGATCCGGCGCGGCGGCTGTCGTGGCGCGGCCTCTGCCGACGACGAGGCCAGGATTGCGGCGAGGACGGTCAGGAGGTGGCGGCGCATGATGTGTTTCCCGGTAGCATCTTCACGGTCCAGTTCATCCCCCCGGCACCTCCCCGGCGGACGCCGGGGAAGCAGGAGAATGTTGCAGCGGTTTCGTAG
The DNA here is from genome assembly GCF_014841615.1 of Sphingomonas sp. CFBP 8760. Taxonomy (GTDB): domain Bacteria; phylum Pseudomonadota; class Alphaproteobacteria; order Sphingomonadales; family Sphingomonadaceae; genus Sphingomonas. Next base: position 155,501 of record NZ_JACYUG010000004.1, read on the forward strand.
CCGCCATGCGGACGGATATTGCTTTGGGATGGCATCGATCACCGGCTAGAGGCCGGCAACGCCGATCCGACGCGGCGGACTGTCCCCGCCTCACAAAGGTCTGCCGTGCCCAACCCTTCGCCCCGGCGCCAGCCTCCGTGGCTGATCCCCGCCCTGATCGGGCTGGCGCTGGCCGTCGGCATCGCCGCGCTGCTGGTCGGGTCGGCGCGGTTGCCGGTGGCGGCGCTGTGGGCGGGCATGACCGGGCAGGGCGATCCGGTGGTGGCGGCGATCCTGTGGCAGTTGCGCCTGCCGCGCGCGGTGCTGGCGCTGCTGGTCGGCGCGATGCTGGGGCTGGGGGGCGCGGCGATGCAGGGCTATCTGCGCAACCCGCTGGCCGATCCCGGCGTGCTCGGCGTGTCGGGTGCCGCCGCGCTGGGGGCGGTGGTGGCGATCTACTGGCAGCTGGCGCGCGCCCATCCCGCGGTGCTGCCGCTGATGGCGATCATGGCGGCGCTCGTGTCGCTGGCGCCCCTGATATGGCTGTCGCGGCGTGGTGAAAGTCCGCTCGGCCTGATCCTCGCCGGGGTGGCGGTGGCGACGCTGGCGGGGGCGGGGATCAGCCTGGCGCTCAACCTCGCGCCCAATCCGTTCGCGGCGATGGAGATCACCACATGGCTGCTCGGCAGTCTGGAGGATCGCACCCCCGCCGACGTCTGGATCGCATTGCCGTGCGTGATGGCGGGGGCGGCGCTGTTGCTGTGGGATGCGCGGGCGCTCGACGCGCTGTCGCTGGGGGAGGATGCGGCGCGCACGCTGGGCATCGATCTGGCGTGGGTGCGATTGCGGCTGATGCTGGGGATCGCGATCGGGGTGGGCGGCGTGGTGGCGGTGGCGGGCAGCATCGGCTTCGTCGGCCTGATCGTGCCGCACCTCGTCCGCCCGCTGACCGACCGCAGCCCGTCCGCGATCCTGATCCCGTCGGCGCTGGCGGGGGCGACGCTGCTGACGCTGGCCGATCTCGGCACCCGGCTGATCCCCGCCACCGCGCCGTTGAAGCTGGGGGTGCTGACCGCGTTCCTCGGCGTGCCGGTGTTCGTCCATCACCTGTTGAAGGAACGACGGCTGTGGTGACGATCGCGGCGACCGGGCTGTGCGTCGATCTCGGCGGGCGGCGCGTGGTCGACGGCGTCACCGTGGCGCTGGCGGCGGGGGCGCTGATCGGCGTGGTCGGTCCCAACGGCGCGGGCAAATCGACCGTGGCGCGCGCGTTGCTCGGCCTCGTTCCTCCGGCGGCGGGGCGGGTGACGATCGACGGCGCGGATGTCGCGGGGATGACCGCCCGCACGGTCGCCCGCCACGTCGCCTATCTGCCGCAGGCGGTGGCGGTGCATTGGCCGCTGACGGTAGAGCGGCTGGTCGGCCTCGGCCGGCTGCCGCATCTCGGGCCGTTCTCGCGCCTCGCGCCGTCCGACAGGAACGCGATCGCGGCGGCATTGCAGGCGACCGGCACCGCGCATCTCGCCGCCCGCACCGCCACCGACCTGTCGGGGGGCGAGCGGGCGCGGGTGATGCTGGCCCGCGCGCTGGCGACGGGCGCACCCGCGCTGATCGCGGACGAACCGCTCGCCTCGCTCGATCCCGGCCACCAGCTCGACGTGATGGCGCTGTTGCGGGCGCAGGCGCGGGCGGGGGCACTGGTCGTGGTGGTGCTGCACGATCTGGGTATCGCCGCGCGCTTCTGCGACCGGATGCTGCTGATGGACGGCGGCCGGGTGGTCGCCGACGGTCCCCCCGCCACGGTGCTGACCGATGCGGCGCTCGCCACGGTCTATGGCATCGAGGCATGGCGCGGCGCGGTGGACGGCCAGCCGCTGCTCGTGCCGCTGGCGCGGACCGCGGATCGGCATATCCACACCGGTCGTTCCGGTTTATCGGTCCCGACCTGACCAGCGATCCGCGTTCCCGATGGAGGCAGCATGAAGAGCAAGATCTACGACAGTCCGGCCGCCGCCCTGGAAGGGGTGTTGTTCGACGGCATGACGATCATGTCGGGCGGGTTCGGCCTGTCGGGCAATCCCGAAAGCCTGATCCCGGAAGTGCGCGCCAGCGGCGTGAAGGGCCTGACCGTCATCTCCAACAACGCCGGTGCCGACGGGTTCGGGTTGTGGATGCTGCTCGACAGCCGCCAAGTTACGAAGATGATCGCCAGCTATGTCGGCGAGAACAAGCTGTTCGAACAGCAATATCTGTCGGGCGAACTAGAACTGGAGCTGAACCCGCAAGGGACGCTGGCCGAACGCATCCGCGCAGGGGGCGCGGGCATCCCCGCCTTCTACACGAAGACGGGCGTCGGCACCGTGGTGGCCGAGGGCAAGCCGGTCGAGACGTTCGAGGGCGAGGACTATGTCCGCGAGACGTGGCTGCGCGCCGACTTGTCGATCGTGAAGGCATGGCGCGCCGATCCGGCGGGCAACCTGATGTTCCGCAAGACCGCGCGCAACTTCAACCCCGTGATGGCGACGGCGGGCAAGGTGACCGTGGTCGAGGCGGAGGAGATCGTGCCGGCGGGCAGCCTCGATCCCGATTCGATCCACACGCCCGGCATCTATGTCGACCGGATCGTGCAGAGCACGGTGAACGAGAAGCGGATCGAGAAGCTGACGACGCGCGCGCGGGAGAACGCATGATGACGACCACCGTGACCAAGGGCTGGACCCGCGACCAGATGGCCGCGCGCGCCGCACGGGAATTGCGTGACGGCTATTACGTCAACCTGGGCATCGGCATCCCGACGCTGGTGGCCAATCACGTACCCGACGGCATCGACGTGACGCTGCAATCCGAAAACGGGATGCTCGGCATCGGCCCTTTTCCTTATGAGGGAGAGGCGGACCCCGACCTCATCAACGCCGGCAAGCAGACGATCACCGCGCTGTCGACCTCGTCCTTCTTCTCCAGCGCGGACAGTTTCGCGATGATCCGCGGTGGCCATATCGACATGGCGGTGCTGGGCGCGATGGAGGTGGCCGCGAACGGCGATCTCGCCAACTGGACCATCCCCGGCAAGATGGTGAAAGGCATGGGCGGCGCGATGGACCTCGTCGCGGGCGTGAAGCGGATCGTGGTGGTGATGGATCACGTCGCCAAGGACGGCAGCCCCAAGATCCTGCCCGAGTGCACCCTGCCGCTGACCGGCAAGGCGGTGGTCGACCTGATCGTCAGCGATCTGGGCGTGATCGCCTGCGACAAGCCCGGCCTGCGATTGGTGGAACTGGCACCGGGCGTGACGGTGGACGAGATCGTCGCCAAGACCGGTGCGCCGCTGGCGGTGGACGGCGTGGCGGCGTGACGTGAACCCCCGGTCCCGCCCGCCCCCCGGGCGGGACCGTCGCGAAGGGGTGATGACCCCTCCCAACCTGCCTGCTTCTTACCCGCAGCGCACCGTGCCGCTGCCCATCTTGGTCACCGAGCATTTGGCGCCGCCGCCGATCGTCACGTCGCCCGATCCCATGATCGTCACGTCCGCGTTGCGCAGCACGGTGGCGCGGATGTCGCCCGCGCCGGCGATCGTCAGGTTGGCGGTGCCCGCGCGCAGCGGCTCCGCCCGGATGCGGCCGGAGCCGCCGATCGACACCGACAGTTCCTCCGCGGTGCCGGCGGCGGCGACCTCGCCCGATCCGCCGATCGCGAAGCTGGCCCTGGTCACCTTCAGCCCGCGCAGGTCGATCCGCCCCGATCCACCGATATTGCCGTCGAACGATCCGCCCTCGACCCGGTCGACGGTCACCGTGCCCGATCCGCCGATATCCGCGCCGGTGATCCGCGGCATGGTGACGAGGAAACGGACCTTGTCGCCGCTGCCCCAGCTGAACCCCTTGCGCCGCGTCAGCTTCAGCGACTGGCCGTCGCGTTCCACCCTGATCTTGTCGAGGGCGGCGGGCGTGCCGACCGCCTTGACCGAAAAGCCGGGGCCGACCCGCACGTCGACATCCCCCGCCGCGCCCAGCGCGATCGCGGTGAAGCCGTCGACCGCATAGCTGCGCTCGCCCCCCGTGCCCGATGCCGCCACGCCGTCCCCGCCGCTGTCGTCGCCGAAGGTCATCGAACAGGCGGCCACCGGCACTGCAACCAAGGCGGCCAGGATCGCGGCGTGATGGAAACGTGGCATGATAACCCTCCCAAGCGTGTATTGGTGTAATAGTACACACATGCAGATTGGAGGCAAGATGCTATCCGGCAGCGGCGATCGACAGGGCGGGTACCTGCGGTCCGATGATGATCGGATGACATCAGGTTGAACCGGATGTCCGTCATTGCGAGCGTAGCGAAGCAATCCAGGGCGTCCTGATCCGGCCCTGGATTGCTTCGCTGCGCTCGCAATGACGGCTTGGGTCAGTTGAATATCGTCCGGCCGTCGATCGCCGCCATGGGCATGATGCCGCGAAAACCGCCCTGCCGCCGCTGCGCGCATGGCGAAGCAATCGGGCATCACGGGCGGGGTTCCGGATTGCCTCGCCATGCGCGCAACGACGGGATGGATCGGGCCGATGTCATCCCGAACCCGGACGAAAAAGGGCGGCCCGTTGCCGGACCGCCCCTTCCCTGTCTGTCATGGCCACGTTGCCGATCAGGCGACGGGCTTGTCCTTGTTGTAGATCGCGGCAGAGGCGCGGAGGATGTCGAGGATCTTCTCCTGCGCCTTGGGCTCGTCGACCTCTTCCATCGCCGCCAGTTCGCGGGCGAGGCGGCTGGTCGCGGCCTCGAAGATCTGGCGCTCGGAATAGCTCTGCTCGGGCTGGTCGTCCGCACGGAACAGGTCGCGGACCACTTCGGCGATCGACACCAGGTCGCCCGAATTGATCTTCGCCTCATATTCCTGCGCGCGGCGCGACCACATGGTGCGCTTCACCTTGGGCTTGCCCTTCAGCGTGTCCATCGCCTCGCGCATCGTCTTGTCGGACGACAGCTTGCGCATCCCGACCGATTCGGCTTTGTTGGTGGGGACACGAAGGGTCATGCGCTCCTTTTCGAAACGCAGGACATAGAGTTCCAGGCTGGTACCCGCGATCTCCTGCTTCTGCAGCTCGATCACGCGGCCGACGCCGTGCTTGGGATAGACAACATAATCGCCGACGTCGAAGAACAGCGCCTTGGCAGCCATGAGGGGCCTTTCGGATCGTATCGCATCCCGTATATCGGCCGGGCGGGCCGATCAGGATTCGCGACTGTGGTCGAACAAGGCGGGCAGCCGTGGACATGCCCGTCTGGGGCATCGTTTAACAGATCAGCAATAAAATTACCAGCTATTCCGCATCGATTGCAGCATGGCCATGCGCCTGCCGATCCCGATGCGGGACCGATCAGTCGCCGGGGCCGGGCTCGGGCGAGAAATACTTGTCGAACTTGCCCTCCGCGCCCTTGTGCTCGTCGGCATCGGGCGGGGTCTGGTCCAGCTTGCGCGTGACGTTGGGCCATTGCGCGGAGAAGGTGGTGTTCAGTTCCAGCCACTGCTCCAGCCCGTTCTCGGTATCGGGCAGGATCGCCTCGGCCGGGCATTCCGGCTCGCACACGCCGCAGTCGATGCATTCCGACGGATTGATGACGAGCATGTTCTCGCCCTCGTAGAAGCAGTCGACCGGACAAACCTCGACGCAATCCATGTACTTGCAGCGGATGCACGCGTCGGTGACGACGTAGGTCATGGTAAGCTCCGGAGAATAATGCCCGTGCTGCTATGCCGCACGGACGCGCCCGTCAATCAAGCTCGTCTTGGTGCGACACGTTAGCAGCTTGCAGGTCGAGATAGCACCCCCGTCCTTCCGCCGGCGGGCCGCGCCGTGTGGGCAGCGCCTCGATCCGGATCACGCGCACCCGCCCGCCCGGCCCAGCGAAGGTCAGGATGTTGCCGACCCGCACCGCCGCGTGCGCGCGGTCGATCGTCCGCCCGTCCAGCCGCAACCGGCCCTGTTCGGCCAGCACCCGCGCCGTCTCGCGCGTTTTCGTCAGCCGCGCCCACCACAGGAAACGGTCGAGCCGCATCGTCGCGTCCGCTCCCGTCGTCATTCGGCCGCGAACAGCCCGGCCAGTCCGGCGAACGCGCCGCCCCCCTGTACCGGTGCGGCCGGCACGGCGCGGGCGGGCGGGCGACCGCGCCACACCCACGCCTCGCCCGCCGGGCGGAAACCCAGTTCCGCCATCAGCCGCGCCAGCGTCGCGGGCTCCAGCCCGATCGAGGTGGCCAGCGCAGCATCGGGCACGAACGGCGCGCGGCCGGCACGGGCATCGTGCGCGGCGCGGGCGATGCGTTCGACCAGATCGACGCGCACCGCCTGCGAGCCGAACGGGCGATAGCCGCCCGCCACGCTCGCCCCGTCGCTGCCGCGGGGCAGCACGGTCGCCCCTTCGCGCGCCGGGGTCGGCGGGGTGCCGCGCACCGCCAGCAGCGCCCGCCGCCATGCCGCCGCCGCCGGTTTCAGCAGGCGTGGATCGAACAGGTCGAGCGCGCCGACCGTCACGCCGATCCGCCGCAACCGCCGTCGCTCGTCCGGGGTCAGCGCGTCCAGCGTCGTGCGCAGCGGCAGGCGCGGCAGGATACCGCCCCCCGCCTCCACCGCGGCGGCGATCACCCGGAACGCCGGCGTCGCGGCGGGATCGCGCGCGGCATCGGCCAGCGCGACCAGCACCGGCACGCGCGCCTGCGCGGTCGTGGCGAACCAGCGCGCCAGCCGGTCGGCGATCCGGTCGCGCGTCGCCTTGTCGAGGCAGTCGAGATCGCGGTCCGCCACCAGCCGGGGCCGCGCCAGCGAACCGCCCGCCGCCAACGTCGCCACCCGGTGCCCGGTCCAGCGTATCTCGCCGTCGACCAGTGCGAAGGCGTCGTCCGTCGCCGCCATCAGTGCCGCCGCCCGCCGCCCCCGCTCCGCGCCCAGCCGCTTTTCGGCGGCGGCGAGCAGCATCCGCTTGTCGCTCGCCCGCGCGCCCGGCTCGACCGAGAAGCGGAATCCGTCGAGCCGGCCGATCGGGTGATCCTCCACCGTCACCTCGCCCTCCGGGCCGACGACGACGGGCAGCGCGCCGGCATCCGCGCCGATCTTGCGGATCAGCGCGGTGGTGCGCTTGTCGACGAAGCGCTGCGTCAGGCTGGCGTGCAGGCCGTCCGACAGGCGTTCCTCGATCGCGCGGGTACGCGCCTGCCATTCGGCGGGGTCGGCCAGCCAGTCGGGCCGCTGCGCGATATAGGCCCAGCTGCGGATCGCGGCGAGGCGACCGGCCAGCGTCTCGACATCGCCCGACACCGTGTCCAGCCGCGCGATCTCGTCGGCGAACCACTGGTGCGGCACATGCCCGCGTCCTTCGCTCAGATACCGGAACACACGCTCGACGAAGCGGGTATGCGGGTCGAGGCCCAGCTTGCGGAAATCGGGGATGCCGCACGCCGCCCACAGTCGCCGCACCATCATCGGATGGCGCGTGCGATCGCGCACCCAGCCTTCGTCCGCCAGCCGCTTCAGCACCTTCAGGTCGGTGGCGGGCGGCGCGCCGCGCAGGGGGCCGGGCGGTGGCGGGCGTTCCAGACTGGCGATCAGCGCATCGACGCTGCCGGTATCGGGATCGCCCTCCCGCCAGAACAGGCTTTCCAGCCGGGGGAAGCGATGCTCCTCGATATTGAGAATTTCCTCGGGCAGGAACGCGCCGGGGCCTTCCTCCGCCAGCGCGCCGAAGGTGCCGTCGCGCTGGTGGCGGCCGGCGCGGCCGGCGATCTGCGCCATCTCCGCCACCGTCAGCCGCCGCTGCCGCCGCCCGTCGAACTTGTGCAGCGAGGCGAAGGCGACATGCGCCACGTCCATGTTCAGCCCCATGCCGATCGCGTCGGTGGCGACGAGATAATCGACCTCGCCCGCCTGGAACATCTCGACCTGCGCGTTGCGGGTGCGCGGGGACAGCGCGCCCATCACCACCGCCGCGCCGCCGCGCAGCCGCCGCAGCATCTCCGCGACGGCATAGACCTCCTCCGCGCTGAACGCGACGATCGCGGACCGCTTGGGCAGGCGGCTGATCTTCTTCGCGCCGGCATAGCTCAGCGTCGAGAAGCGCGGCCGGCCGACGATCTCGGCATCCGGCACCAGCGCCTTCACCATCGGGCGCAGCGCCTCCGAGCCGAGGATCATCGTCTCCTCGCGCCCGCGCATGTGCAGCAGGCGATCGGTGAACACATGCCCGCGTTCCGGGTCCGCGCCCAGTTGCGCCTCGTCCAGCGCCACGAACGCCGCCTCGTGAAAGCTCTTGTTGACGCCTCCGGCCTGCCGGCCTCCCGGCTGGGGCATCGATTCGGCGGTGCAGAGGAACCAGCGCGCGTCGGGCGGCACGATCTTCTCCTCGCCCGTCACCAGCGCGACGCGTTCGGCCCCCTTGATCGCGACCACCCGGTCGTACACCTCGCGCGCCAGCAGGCGGAGGGGGAAGCCGATGATCCCGCTGGAATGCGCGCACATCCGCTCGATCGCGAGGTGCGTCTTGCCCGTGTTGGTCGGGCCGAGAACGGCGGTCACGTTGCCCGTGGCACGACTGGTCATGCCCGCCAACATCGTGCCTCGCCCCGGCCGGTGCAACGGCTTTCATCGGTTTTGCAGGCGGATACGAACCGGCGCGGGGTCGCCACCGCTCGTCGCAGCGAGGGCGGGCGAAGCAGGCGGTTAATTTGACTTTAGCAGGTGGCGTGCTCAACCGTCCGCGCCGACGCCGAAGGAAACGCGGCATCCGTAACGAAGGTGACGCGGTTTGTTTCTGAAGACCGATCAGGGACTGGAATGGGCCGGCGGCACCAGCGCGCGGGCGCTGGGGGCGGGCGCCGCCGGGTTCGGTCGCGCCGCGCCGCCGCATCGGGACTGGCGCACGCGTCTTGCCGCGATCGACTGGGTGCCCGATCTGGGGATGCGGATCGGCAGCGCCGATTGGTGGCGTGGCCTCGCCACCTGCACCGCGCTATGCGCCGCGACGATCGCGCTGGCGCCGGGCGTCCGGCCGCTGATCGGCACCGTGCCCGCGCCGCTGGCGGGCGCCGATGCGGAGGCGGCAAAGGCGCAGGGCATCGCGCCGCTCGGCTTGGGCAGCGGCACCGGCCGCGTCGCCGCCGCCACCGAGTTCGTCCGTCCGCTCACCGAGGTGCCGGAGCGGCCCCGGATCGACCTGTCCGCCACGCTGGGGCAGGGCGACAGCTTCGGCCGTGCGCTGGAACGCGCCGGCGTCGGCCGGCCTCAGGCGCAGGAGGCGGCGCGACTGGTCGGCAGTGCCGCGTCGCTCGCCGATATTCCCGCCGGTACCCGCATCGCGCTGACGCTCGGGCGGCGGTCCAGCCGGGCGATGCCGCGCCCCCTCGAACGGCTGGCCTTGCGTGCGCGGTTCGACCTGTCGGTGGCGGTGGTGCGCGACGGCGGCGGGCTGCGGCTGGAACGCACCCCGATCGCGGTCGATCACACGCCCTTGCGGTTGCAGGGGCTGGTCGGCGCCAGCCTCTATCGTTCCGCCCGTGCCGCCGGCGCGCCGGTCCGCGCGGTCGAGGCGTATATCAAGGCGATGGCGACGCGCGTGTCGATCGGCCGCGACGTCCATGCCGCCGACAGTTTCGACATGGTGATCGAGCGCGACCGTGCCGCCACCGGCGAGACGAAGCTGGGCGAGCTGCTGTTCGCCGGGCTGGATCAGGGCCGTCGTTCGCTCAGGATGCTGCGCTGGACCGGCAATGGCGAGCGGGAGGCGACGTGGTTCGATGCCGCCGGCCAGGCGGAGCGGCGCGGCGGCATGGGGATGCCGGTGGCGGGGCGCGTCACCTCGAACTTCGGCCTCCGGATGCATCCGCTGCTCGGCTTCATGCGGATGCACAAGGGGATCGACATCGCCGCCCCTTATGGCGCCCCGATCCTCGCCGCGATCGACGGCGTCGTCGCCAGCGCCGGGCGCAACGCCGGCTATGGCAATTTCGTCAAGCTGGCGCACGGCGGCGGCCTTTCCAGCGGTTACGGGCATATGAGCCGGATCGCGGTGCGCGGCGGCCAGCGGGTGCGGCAGGGGCAGGTGATCGGCTATATCGGCTCCACCGGCCTGTCGACCGGCCCGCACCTGCACTGGGAAGTGTGGCGGAACGGCCAGTCGATCAACCCGCGCTCGATCTCGTTCGCCAGCGTCGCCCGGTTGTCGGGCGAGAATCTGCGCGGATTCAAGCGGCAGGTGCAGGCGATGCTGGCGGTGAAGCCGGGCGGGTAGGGGCATTCCTCGCGTACCGGGCTGCCTGCCGCGAAACGGATTTCAGTCGTTGAAGCTGCCACCCCGGCCTGCGCCGGGGTGGAAGAAGGGTTTCGGCGATACTTCGATCAGTGGGGGCTGCGCTTCCGTTACCGCCGCACCACCCGCGCCCGCCACGTCGCGATATAGTTCGGGTTGCCGCGGCATTCGCCCATCTCGCTCTGTTCGGACAGGCGCAGGCGGGTGCCGTCCCAGACGAAGGTCTGCGCGACGCCGCAATCGCCCAGCCCCCGGCCCCTGGCATGGCTGGTCAGCTCGCCGCCCTGCCACCGGGCGTTGACCACATTGGGCACCGGCGACCCCTCGCCGGCGGGGGCGATGCCGGTCGGCGCGTCGGCCTGTGCCGGCCGCCACGCGCCCTTTTCCAGCACGAACAGCGCCGACGACAGGTTGTACGCCCCGGTCGAACACGGCACCATCACCAGCGTCGCGCCGCCCCCCAGCGCATGGCTTTCGGGATAGCTGGCCGCCCCGGCCGGCAGGTCCTCGCACCGCGCGCGCTTGCGCATCGCGGCGAACTGGACGCGGGTCGGCTTGTCGGCGGTGCCGGTCGCGGTCAGCGCCCCGATCACCGGCGCGCGGGGCGGGGGCGGCACCGCATCCGCGCCGCGTGCACCCGTCGCCACCGCGGCGGTGACGGTGTCGACGCGGCCCTGCCGCTCGTCGATCCAACGCAGCGCCGCCGCCGCGCCCTTCAGCGACAGGGTCGCGCGGGGCCGGTCCCCCGCCTCCAGCACCACCAGCGACCGGCCGTTCGCCATCTGCGCGATCACCCTTTCCGCCGCCGCGCCGGTCAGCGTCGGCAGCGCGAGGCGACGGCCGTCGATCGTCACCGCCACCGGCACCACCTGCGTGTCGTCGCCGGGCACGTCGAACGCCAGCGCGAACCCGCCGCCCGGCCCGGCTCCCCGCGTCACCGCCAGCGTCACCGCCGGAAACGGCACCTGCGCTTCGCCGCCGAGCGAGGCCATCGTGCAGATCGCGTTGTTGTCGCACCCGACATACCAGTCGCCGAACGTCCGGGTCGGGCCGGGTCGCGGCGGTGGCGCCGTCTCCGTGGCGGCAGCCGTGCCGGTCGTGGCTTGCATGGGCGCGGCTGCGGCAGGGTCCCCGCCCGGACATGCCACCAGCATCACCACCGTCGCCGCCATCGTCGGTTTCATCATCGCCTCCTAGCCGTCCCGGGCCGGACGGGGTATCGCGGGCGAAGATACCGGGCATCGACACGGGCCGGCAAGGCGGCCCGTCGCGAACGGCGGAAACAAGGAGACGGGGATGCGGACGATCGGCGTGATCGGAGCGGGTCAGATGGGCGCGGGCATCGCGCAGGTATCGGCGCAGGCGGGGTTCCGGGTCCTGCTGGCGGACGTGTCGCGCGAACAGGCCGACAAGGGCCGCGCCGGCATCGCCAGGGCGCTCGACCGGCTGGTGACCAAGGAGAAGATCACCGCCGAGGCGCGCGACGCCGCGCTCGCGCTGATCGAGCCGGTCGACGACGTTACGGCGATGGGCGATTGCGATCTGGTGATCGAGGCCGCGACCGAGCGGGAGGCGATCAAGCGGCAGATCTTCGCCGATGTCGGCAAGGTGCTGCGCGCCGATGCGGTGCTGGCGTCCAATACCTCGTCGATCCCGATCACCCGGCTGGCGCAGGCATCGCCCGATCCGGCGCGCTTCGTCGGCGTGCATTTCTTCAATCCGGTACCGGTCATGGGCCTGATCGAACTGATCCGCGGCCTCGCCACGTCCGACGCCACCGTCGCGGCGGTGGAGGGCTATGCGCAGGCGCTGGGCAAGCGGGTGGTGCGCGCCAACGACGCGCCCGGCTTCATCGTCAACCGCGTGCTGATGCCGATGCTGAACGAGGCGTGCTTCGCACTGGGTGAGGGGGTGGCGACCATCCCCGATATCGATGCCGCCTGCCAGTTGGGCCTCAACCACCCGATGGGGCCGCTGACGCTGGCCGATTTCATCGGGCTCGACACCTGTCTGGAGATTACGCGCGTGCTGTTCGAGGGCACCGGCGACCCCAAGTTCCGCCCCGCGCCGCTGCTGGTGAAATATGTCGAGGCGGGCTGGTACGGCCGCAAGACCGGGCGCGGCTTCTACGACTATTCGGGCGCGGAACCGGTGCCGACGCGGTAGGGTATGGCGATCATCGCGGTGTCGTGGCGGCGGTGCCTCTTGATGGCACTGTCGCAAACCCTTCGCCGAACCGTCACGCCGGCGTAACGTCGCTCCTGTCTGCCGATCGGGTAAACAGGGGGATAACCATCATGCGCCGTTTCGTGCCCGTTCTGCTCGCCGCCGCCACCGCGATCACCACCGTGACCGGGGCGTTGCCCGCCGCCGCCGCGACGCTCGTGTCGGCCTATGCGATCCCCAACGGCACCGACCTGTCGGGTCTGTCGGGGGCGGGGCAGAACCGGCTCGGCGGGTTCGGGTCGGACCTGATCTACAACGCGGCGACCGACAGTTTCCTGGGCATGACCGACCGGGGGCCGGGCGGCGGCGTGCTGCCCTATGCGCCCCGGTTGCAGGGCTTCACGCTCGATATCGACCGGGCGACCGGCGCGATCGGCGGCTTCGCGCTGAACAGCACGGTGCTGTTCCGGCAGGCGAACGGGCAGGTCTATTCCGGGCTGAACCCGCAACTGTCGACCGGCAGCGCCGCGACGCTGGGCGCTTCGCTCGACCCGGAGGGGCTGGCGCGGTTGCCGAACGGCAATCTGCTGGTGTCCGACGAATACGGCCCCTCCGTCTATGAATTCACCCCCGCCGGCGCGTTCGTGCGCGCGTTCGAGGTGCCGGCCAACCTCGTGCCGAAACAGGCGAACGGCACCGTCGATTATGTCGCGGGGCGCGGCAATGGCGGCATCGCCACCGGCCGTCAGGACAATCGCGGGTTCGAGGGGCTGACCGTCAGCCCCGACGGCAAGACCGCCTATGCCGTGTTGCAGGACCCGTTGGTCGAGGAAGGGCGCAACACCAACAACGGCACCGTCAACGGCGAGGGCCGGTTCAGCCGCAACGTCCGCATCGTCGCCTATGACGTCGCGACGGGCACGCAGAAGGCGCAGTATATCTACCAACTGGAAACGGTCGCGGACATCAACGACCGGATCGCCGGCACCGCCAATGACTTCAACGTCAACGCGCAGGGCCGCTCGATCGGCGTCTCGGCGATCCAGGCGGTGGGCGACGGCACGCTGCTGGTGCTGGAACGCGACAATCGCGGGTTCGGGGTGGAGGACGCCAACGGCACCACCGCGGTCGGCTCCAAGCGGGTCTATCGCATTGATCTGGCCGGCGCGACCGATGTGAAGGACATCAGCCTGGCGGGCACCAACACGCTGCCCGCCGGGGTCTCCCCGGTCGCCAAGGCGGCGACGCCGTTCCTCGATCTCGCCGCCGCGCTGCGCCGCATGGGGCTGGCCATTCCGGAAAAGCTGGAGGGCTTCGCCTTCGGCCCACGGCTGGCGGACGGCAGCTACACGCTGATCCTCGTCACCGACAACGACTTCTCGGTGACGCAGAACGGCGCGGGCACGCAGTTCGATGTCTGCACCAGCGGCGTGAACGGCACCGGCACCAGCACGCAGGTCGCGCTCGGCGCCGGTTGCCCGGCCGGCACCACGCTGATCCCCAACATGATCTACAGCGTCCGCCTGAGCGAGGCCGAGTACCAGTCGCTGACCGGTGTGGTGCCGGAACCGGCGACCTGGGGCATGATGGTGCTGGGTTTCGGCCTGATCGGCGCGACGGCCCGGCGGCGTCAGCGCACGCGGGTTCGCTATGCGTGACCAAAATGGCGGGCGGTATCGATCGGTATCGCCCGCCCCGCTGTTGACGGGGGGCGGACAGGAACGCCTGAAGCAGGATAGGCGATCACCCGGTCCTTCCGGAGGCCTTACGGTCTATCGATTTCGATAGCTCAACTTGATGAATTCGTGACGGAGATACTTTTGCGTGTCTTCCGTCAGTGTTCCGTTATTGATGGCCAACACATAAGCGACCTTCGCCCGAAACGCGGCGATCCGCTTTTCTCGCTGTTTGCGCATGGTCGGTGTGTCGCCCGAGTCGTATCGACCGAAGCTGTTGATCTCGGGATATATGCCTCTGGCATAATTACCGTAATCGGATGGGGTGAATCCGCCTTGAAGCGTATTGTAGACCTGTGCCTCGGCCATCGTTGGAAGTGATGCGGCCACAAGATACGCGATAATCTTCATGGGATATTCCTGCGGCATGAGGATGCACGTGCCACGATAGCTCGTATCAAGGATTGATGCGACAGATTGTTCCGGACAGACCGGCCAGGGCTTGATTGATGCGCCGATCTGAGAGGGATGTCGGCTTGCTGCCAGCCCCCTCAGATCAGCGCCAGTGCCGCCAGTTCCCCCACCAGCGCCGGTGGCATCGCCGCCAGTCCGGTAGTGTCGCCGCCCAGATCGATCGGCGCATCGGCGGCTTCCAGATAGCGCCAGCCCTGATGCGCGCGCTTGGGTTGCGCCTGCACCAGCACCAGGTCCGGCCCGAGATGGATCGCCACCCGGCCGCCCTCCGCCTCGCCGAAGCGCAGGATGGGGGAGCGGGCGACCAGCTGGTGCTTGATGATCCAGAACAGCGATCCGCCTTCGCCCACCGGTCCCGCCACCTCCTCGTGCCGTTTGGGCAAGTAGCGCGTGGTCAGCACCATGCCGCCTTCCGCCACGCGGGCCCGGATGCGGTCGGCCAGATGCTCGACGCCGGTCGCGCCGAACGCCACTTTGGTCAGGTGAAGCGCCATATCCGCCCATCTGGGCATGGCGCGGCCGGGATCAAGCGGCGATCACGCGCCCAGACCCCACAGGCTGGCGAGGCCGAGGAACGCGAAGAAGCCCATCGTGTCGGTCATCGTCGTCACGAACACCGCCGACGATACCGCCGGATCGATCCGGAACCGGTCCAGCGTCACCGGCACGATCACCCCCGCCAGCCCGGCGACGAGGTTGTTGATGACCATCGCCAGCGCGATCACCAGCGACAGGTCGCGGTTGCCGAACACCACGAACGTGCCCACGCCGATCAACAGCCCCAGCGACAGGCCGTTGGCCGCCGCGATGCGGAATTCGCGCACGATCATCCGCACCGTGTTCGACGAGGTCAGCTGGTTGGTCGCCAACGCGCGCACCACCACCGCCAGCGTCTGCGTGCCGGCATTGCCGCCCATGCCCGACACGATCGGCATCAGCACCGCCAGCAGTGCGAACCGCGCGATCGTATCCTGGAACAGCCCGACGACGCTGGCGGCGAACATCGCCGTGCCGAGGTTGACGACCAGCCAGGTCAGCCGCGTCCGCACGGTGAAGCGGATCGGTTCGTTGATGTCGCCCTCGCCCGCGCCCGACAGGCGCAGTACGTCCTCGCCCGCCTCCTGCTGGATGATGTGGACGATGTCGTCGACGGTGATCATGCCGACCAGCCGGCCGGCGCCGTCGACCACCGCGGCGGAGATCAGCGCGTATTTCTGGAAACGGAGCGCGACCTCCTCCTGATCCATGTCGACCGGGATCAGCGTCTGTTCGCGCTGCATCACGTCGGCGACGCTGACCCATTCGGGAGTGCGCAATATCCACGACAGCGCGCAGGTGCCGACCGGCTTGTGCTGCGGATCGACGACGAAGACTTCCCAGAAGTCGGTGGTCAGTTCCTGCGCGCCGCGCAGATACGCCATCACGTCGCCCACCGTCCAATGCTCGGGCACCGCGATCAGCTCGCGCTGCATCAGGCGGCCGGCGGATTCCTCCGGATAGGACAACGCCTCCTCGATCGCGGCGCGATCGTCGGGGTCGAGCGCGCGCAGCACCGCGCGCTGCTCGTCCTCGTCCATGTCCTCGATGATCGCGACCGCGTCGTCGGTGTCGAGTTCGGCCGCCAGATCGGCGACCTCGGTCGGCGACAGCGCATCGATCAGGTCCTCGCGGACGTAATCGTTCATCTCGGCGAACACGTCGCCGTCGAGCAGTTCGGCGACCGCGCGGGCCAGCGCGGCGCGATCGGGTTGCGGGGTCAGCTCGAACAGGTCGGCGATGTCGGCGGGGTGGAGCGGCCCGACCAGCGCGCGCGCCTCCTCGTCGTTGCCGGCCGCCACCGCGTCCAGCACCGCGCGGATGAATTCGGGACGCAGGTGGTCGTCCTCGTCCAGTTCGTTTTCCGGCAGTTCGTTCTCGGTATCGATCGTGTCGTCGGGGGCCAGCTCGCTGTCGACCATCGCCGCCTCCCTCATGGTGTGCAGGCCGCGGCCCTACCGTGCCCGGCCAGCCGCGACAAGTTTGCCAGCGTCCCCCCGCATCCCTATCTGGCGCGCAACGTTAAGGCGTTCACCAATTCCCCAAAGGAGCTTCCCTCATGGCCGATATCCCCGACACGCTGATCCTGACGCTGGACGGCGGCGACGTGACGATCAAGTTGCGCCCCGATCTCGCCCCCAACCACGTCGCGCGCATCGTCGAGCTGGCGAACGACGGCTTCTACGACGGCGTCGTGTTCCACCGCGTGATCCCCGGCTTCATGGCGCAGGGCGGCGATCCCACCGGCACCGGCATGTCCGGTTCCGACAAGCCCAACCTGAAGGCGGAATTCTCGGCCGAGCCGCATGTGCGCGGCGTCTGCTCGATGGCGCGCACCAACCAGCCGGATACCGCGAACTCGCAGTTCTTCATCGTGTTCGACGACGCCCGCTTCCTCGACAAGCAGTACACCGTCTGGGGTCAGGTGACCGACGGCATGGAACTGGTCGACGCGCTGCCCAAGGGCGAGCCCCCGCGTGAGCCGGGCAAGATCGTGAAGGCCCGCACCGCCTGACGACCCGACCGGACACCGTATCTCGTCCGCGGGATACGTCCGGCCCGCACCGCCCCGCCGCGCAGGGATGCACGGCGGGGCGTTTGCGTTGAAACCCCCGCGCCTTCCGTGCGTTCGGCCAACATGACATTTTTGTCATGTACGATATCGGCCAATATGGGCCGGACCGTTCGCAAGGAGAGCATGATGACCCGTATTCTCGCCGCCGGGGCGGCGCTCGCGCTCACCGCGCTGGCGCCGCTTGCCCCCGCTTTCTCCAATCCCGTCCTTTCCGTCGATCACGCGCTGCGGGTGGATCATCACGCCGGCCCCGTCGACGCCCGCTACCGCGGCGACGTAAAGATCCGCCAGCAACAGGTCGGCGCGGTCGGCCCCGGCGGCCGCCCCTCGACGCTGCGCTGCACTTGGGCGGGCGACATGACCGTTGCGCGTGAGGCGCGGACGGCATCGGGCGCGATGATGACGCGTGTCGTATCGCGCGATGCGGTCGTCACCGGCAGCCATGTCGGCTGGTGCGGTTCGCAGCGCCGGGCGATCGCGGCGCAGATCGCGGCGCGCCGCGATGCGCTGGACCGTCATCTCCAGGCGGTGGCGCGGGAGGATCATCAGGTCCTGCGCGCCGAACTGGATCGCTTCCACGGTAACGTCGACGTCGGATGAGGCATATTCCGGGAATGAGACATATTCTGGCGGTGATGACGGGCGCGACGACGGTCGCCGCGCCCGCGCTGGCACAGGTGTCGCCGACGCTCGGCGTCGAGGCGACGACCGACGAACGCCGCCGCGGCCTCAGCTGGAGTGAGGGGCGGGCGTCCGCGTCGGGTGACGTGCTGCTGCCGGTCGGCCCGGTCGATGCGTCCGCGCGGATCGCCGCGATACGCGGATCGGGCCGGCACGGCGGCGCCGATGCGGTGCTCGATCTGGGCGTGGGCACGGGCTGGGACGTCGGCGCGATCCGGTTGCGGGCGACCGTGACGGGACATCTGTTCACGGGGGCGCGCGGCGGAATGGATTATGTCGAGGCGGGCGGCACCGCCAGCTATGGCATCGGTCCCCTGCGCATGACCGGCGGCGCGATGCTGGCCCCCTCGCAAGCCGCGATCGGCGGCAGCAACCTCCACCTCTTCGCCGATGCCGATGCCGGCATCCCCGGCACCCCGGTCACGCTGGTCGCGGGCATCGGCCATTCGTCGGGCGGGGTCGGCGATGCCGTCCGGGCGCCCGCCCGTGCGCAACGCCTGCGTCCCGGCGGCGACTATACGAACTGGCGGCTGGGGATCGAACACCGCCAAGGGCCGCTGACGCTGGCGCTCGACTATACCGGCACCGATGTCCGGCGCGCCGATGCCTTCGGCCCCTTCGCCGATGCGCGCCATGCCGGCGACCGCATCCTGGGCCGGGTGCAGTTCGGCCTGTAGCAGTTCGGCCTGTAGCGGGTCTGCCTGTGGCGGATCAGGCCTCGCGTTCGTCGGTCAGCGTGAACAGCCAGTCGTGGAACATCTTCACCGGCCGGGTCTGCATCGCGCGCGGGCGGCACACGAACCAGTGGCTGTATGGGCTCTCCACCTCGATATCGGGGAACAGGCGGACCAGGCGGGGGTCGTTGGCGTGGTTGAAGTGACTGGCATGCATGAAGGCGATGCCCAGCCCCTGCGCCGCCGCCTCCAGCATCAGTCCGCCCGAATCGAACAGGTCGACCGCCATCGGTTTCAGCGGGCCGATGCCGGCCGCGCTCGACCAGGCGCCGATCGTGTCGGGCATCTCGCGATGGAGCAGCGCGGTCTGCCCGGCCAATTGCGACGGATGCGCGATCGGTCGTGGCCCCTCGATCAGGTGGCGCGCGCCGATGACGTAGACCGAATTGCGGTCGAAGCGCCGCGCGTAAAGCGCCGGATCGATCTCCCGCCCCAGCGCGATCACCGCGTCCAGCCCGTCGCCCAGCCGCGCGATGCCATGCCCGGCGGTGTCGATGTCGAGGTGCAGTTCCGGATGCGCCTGTCGCAACGCACCCAGATGCGGGAACAGCCGCTGCGCCGCGAACAGCGGCAGCACGCCCAGCCGCAGCCGCAACAGGCCGGACCCCACCGTCATCGCCTCCACCGCATCGGACAGCTGGTCGAGCACGGGCGCGATCTGCACCAGCAGCCACTCGCCATCCTCGTTCAGCACCATCGCCTGATGGCGGCGGGCGAACAGCGGCTTGGCGATGAAGCGTTCGAGCGACTGGATGCGTCGGCTGAGCGCGGGGGCGGAGAGCGACAGCTCCTCGGCCGCGGCCTTGATCGAACCCAGCCGTGCGACCTGCACGAACGCCTCGATCGATCCCAGGGGTGGCAGCCTTCGCATATCTCCTCTCCCGTCGTCCGATGTGCCCGCCAATTGTCAGACATGCAATCGCGATATCGCTTTTCGCACTTGCAGCATAGACCAACATGGATCAGAAAGGGCGTGCCTTTCAGGCATCCTCTCCTAAAAACTTCACGGGCTGGCGGTTTCGCTGGCCCTTTTTTTGTGCGCGGCGCATGGCGCCAGCCCCTCGCGCCATCGCATCCGGCTTCCTACCTGACGGGTTCGACGCCCGAAAGGATGCCTGATGGCCGATACCGATACTCCCCCACGCAAGATCCAGGTGGCGAACAGCCGGCCGGAGGATTCGGGCCGTGGCCTCGCCCACCTGCCGCGCACGCTGATGGCGGCGCTGGGCGTGGGCGAGGGCGACGTGATCGAGATCGTCGGCAAACAGTCGACGCCGGCGCGCGCGGTCGGCCCCTATCCGGAGGACGAGGGGCTCGACCTGCTGCGCATCGACGGCTTGCAGCGCGCCAATGCCGGCGTCGGCTCGGGCGATTTCGTCGAGGTGCGCCGCGCCGAATCGAAGCCCGCCACCCGCGTCGTCTTCGCGCCCGCACAACAGAATCTGCGCTTGCAGGGATCGTCGAACGCGCTGAAGCGCACCTTCCTAGGCCGCCCTTTCTGCCAGGGCGACGTGGTGGCGACCGCGGGGCACCAGCGCGTGGCGGACATGCCGCCGACCGTGCAGCGCTTCATGAACGCCCCTGCCTATGCGTTGCAGGAAATCCGGCTTCAAGTCGTCTCCGCCAGTCCCAAGGGCGTCGTCCATATCGACGAGAATACCGAGATCGAGCTGCGTCCCGAATATGAGGAGGTGCGCGACGCCCGCCGCGCCGACGTGACGTATGACGATATCGGCGGCATGGCGGCGACGATCGACAATCTGCGCGAGATGGTCGAGCTGCCGCTGCGTTACCCCGAACTGTTCCAGCGGCTGGGCGTCGATCCCCCCAAAGGCGTGTTGCTGCATGGCCCGCCCGGCACCGGCAAGACGCGGTTGGCCCGCGCGGTCGCCAACGAATCGGACGCGCAGTTCTTCCTCATCAACGGGCCGGAGATCATGGGCTCGTCCTACGGCGAGTCCGAAGGCCGGCTGCGCGAGGTGTTCGAGGAAGCGGCGAAGGCCGCGCCCTCCATCGTGTTCATCGACGAGATCGATTCGATCGCCCCCAAGCGCGGCCAGGTGCAGGGTGAGGCGGAGAAGCGCGTCGTCGCGCAGCTGTTGACGTTGATGGACGGGCTGGAGGCACGCGCCAACCTCGTCGTGATCGCCGCCACCAACCGCCCCGAGGCGATCGACGAGGCGTTGCGCCGTCCCGGCCGGTTCGACCGCGAGATCGTGGTCGGCGTGCCCGACGAGCGTGGCCGCCGCGAAATCCTCGGCATTCACACCCGCGGGATGCCGCTGGGCGACAAGGTCGACCTCGCCGAGCTCGCGCGGACCACCTATGGCTTCGTCGGTGCCGATCTGGCGGCGCTGACCCGCGAGGCGGCGATCGAGGCGGTGCGGCGGATCATGCCGAAGCTGAACCTTGAGGAACGCACCATCCCGCCCGAGGTGCTCGACACGCTGTCGGTGACGCGCGAGGATTTCCTAGGTGCCCTCAAGCGCGTGCAGCCGTCGGCGATGCGCGAGGTGATGGTGGAGGCACCGCGTGTCCGCTGGGAGGATGTCGGCGGGCTCGACGATGCGCAGATGCGCCTGAAGGAAGGCGTCGAACTGCCGCTCAAGGACCCGGACGCGTTCCGGCGGCTCGGCATCCGGCCGGCGCGCGCCTTCCTGCTCTACGGCCCGCCCGGCACCGGCAAGACGCTGCTCGCCAAGGCGGTGGCGCGCGAGGCGGAGGCGAACTTCATCGCCACCAAGTCGAGCGACCTGCTGAGCAAATGGTATGGCGAAAGCGAACAGCAGATCGCCCGCCTGTTCCAGCGCGCGCGGCAGGTGGCGCCGACGGTGATCTTCATCGACGAACTCGACAGCCTCGTCCCCGCGCGCGGGTCCGGCGCGGGCGAACCGCAGGTGACCGAGCGGGTGGTGAACACCATCCTCGCCGAGATGGACGGGCTGGAGGAGCTCCAGTCGGTGGTGGTGATCGGCGCGACCAACCGGCCCAATCTGGTCGATCCCGCGCTGCTGCGGCCGGGCCGGTTCGACGAGCTGATCTATGTCGGCCTGCCCGATACCCCGGGGCGGCTGCGCATCCTGAAGATCCAGACCGCCAAGATGCCGCTCGCCGCCGATGTCGATCTGGAGGAGGTGGCGCGCCGGACCGAACGGTTCACCGGCGCCGACCTGGAGGACGTGACGCGCCGCGCCGGTCTGGTCGCGCTGCGCCGCTCGCTCCAGAGCACCGAGGTGACGATGGCGGATTTCGAATCGGCCCTCACCGAATCGCGCGCCAGTGTCACGCCCGAAACCGAGCGCGATTACGAGCAGATGGCCGCCCGCCTGAAACAGGATGCCACCGCGGTCCAGCCGATCGGTTTCATCAGCCCCGGCCAGTTGACGCCGCGAGGCAGCAAGGGGGAGTAGACCCCGCCTCATCCGTCACCGCGAGCGTAGCGAAGCGATCCCGTGCGTTGTGGGTGCGGCCCGCCACGCTCGCGGTGACGGACCAGCCGCAAACATCATCCGCGATCCCGCGCCCACCGGTATGACCGCCCGACCGTCGTCACCGCCACTTCGTAGCGGTCGTACCACTCCGCCCGCCCACCGTCGCGGATCGCGGCATGGTCGGGGTGCGCGCGCCATGCCAGTGCCGCCGCCTCGTCCGCCCACCAGCTGACGGTGATGCCGAACCCGTCCGCCCCGCGTGCGCTGTCGACGCCGCGATAACCGGGCTGGAGGGCGGCCAGACGATCCATCGCGATGGCGGCGGCGGCATAATCCGCTTCACCATCACTGCGTCGCTGCGATGAAAAGATCACCGCCACCTGTCCCGTCCGGTCGGTCATGCCCCCTGGAATACCCCATCGCCGTAGCGGCAGGGAAGGGGAAGTGCGGGGTCGGCGGTGCCCCATCGCGGGGCGGTCTGTCGCACGATTGAAACCCTATCCCTTGCAACACGTTCGGCACCTGTGCGACGGAGGGGTCAAGACCTCGCCGTTCGTGTGGGGACCACGATCGACAGGATTTCGATGGCAAGCTCGACCTCCGCCGCCCGCCGCGTGCGCCGCCCCGCCGGAATTCCTTCCCCGGCACAGATGTTCTTCCAGGGTTTTCTCAAGCACCCGGTGATGGTGGGATCGATCATCCCGTCGTCCGACAAGCTGATCCGCAAGATGCTGGACCGGGTGGACTGGGCCAATTGCAAGCTGTTCGTCGAATACGGCCCCGGTGTCGGCACCTTCTGCCGTCCGATCCTGGAACGCATGGCGCCCGACGCGACGCTGATCGCGATCGACACCAATGCCGACTTCATCCGCTATCTCGATGCCACGATCGTCGATCCGCGGTTCCAGCCGGTCGAGGGGTCGGCGGCCGATGTCGCGACGATCATCGCCGAACGGGGGTTCGCTGCGGCGGACTATATCCTGTCGGGCCTGCCCTTCTCCACGCTGCCCCCCGGCGTCGGCCCGGCGATCGCGGCGGCGACGCACGCCACGCTCAATCCCGGTGGTGCCTTCCTGGTCTATCAGTTCAGCCCCAAGGTGAAGGACTTCCTGGTCCCGCACTGGCAGCGGATCGACCACGACATGGAATGGTGGAACGTGCCGCCCGCGCAGTTGTACTGGGCCTGGAAGGACTGAGCGCAGACGCGGCCACGCCCGCGTCGGTGCCGCCCGGCGGCAGCGCGAAGTCCGGCCGGCGGGTCGGCATCGCCGATCCCGTCCGACGTAAAGACGGCGGCTTTGCCGTCGTACCTTTCCCCATCGTCGCACACACGATGAAGCGGTTCAGCGCTACGTGGACCATCATGATCGCGTCACCACGCTCACCGTGACGGCGTGACCTATTCGTCGATCCCGAAATTCAGACCGCGCGACACGCTGGGATCGATCACCCCCAGCATCACATACGCCCCGAACTGCTTCACCCGCTGCCACCAGCCCGTCTCGCGCCGGTACACGTCGGGGGTCACCGCCTGCGATTGTGCGATCTCGCCATCGACATAGGCGCGCACATGATTGGCAAAGGCGGCATCGTCGATCCGCAGCATCAGTTCCAGATTGATGAACAGGCTGCGCATGTCGAAATTGGCCGAACCGATATGCACGATATCGTCGATCGCATAGAGTTTGGTGTGCAGCTTGGTCGGCAGATATTCGAACAGTTGCACCCCCCGCTTCATCAGCCCGGCATAGGTGAAGCGCGCGGCGGCGATCGTGGCGTTGTTGTCGGACCGGGCGGCGGTGACGATGCGGACCCGGTGGCTGGCCCGGCCCGCGCGCTCGATCCGGCGCAACAGCATCGGGCTGGGCAGGAAATAGCCTGCCACCATGTCGATGTAGCGTCCCCTCGCCATGTCGTCGCGCACCGTTCGCGCCCAGGGTGACAGCCGGCGGGTGGGGCCGCCGATCAGCCAGCGCATCCGGCCATGCCGTTCGCTGAACTGCGCCAACGACCGGTTGATCGGGCCGACGCGCAGCTTGGGATGTTCGATCGCGGCGCGCAGGGCGTCGAAATAGCCGCCCATCCGCGCCGCCGCCGGCCCTTCGACCAGCAGCCCCAGGTCGCGCCACGCCTTGTCCGCGACGGTGCCGAAGTAATCGTCCTCGACGTTGAAGCCGCCGATGATGATCCGCGGATTCTCATCGGCATCGGCCAGCGCCAGTTTCTGATGGTTGCGCAGTAGGTAACGCCGCCCGAACGAGGGCGTGAACCAGCACACATCGACCCCGGCGGCACGGATGTCGTCGAAAAACGAATCGTCGGTGCCGTCGCTGCCGAACCCGTCGACGACCACCGCCACCGTCACCCCGCGCCGGGCCGCCGCCGCCAGCGCCGCGTTGATCCGCCGGCCGGTGTCGTCGTCGGCGTAGATATAATAGAGGATGCGCAGCGAATGGCGCGCGCCGTCGATCAGGTCGATCAACGCCCGCAACCGTCGCGGTCCGGTGTCGAGCAGCGTCAGCCGGTTGCCATCGACGGTGAACACCGGTTGTTCGGGCATGTCGTCCGCAGCCGGGCGGGCAGGCGGGGCAGGCGCCGGCGCTGCGCCGTCGGGCAGGGGCGGGGTACGGTCGGACACCGGCATAGTCTCACTACGCACGGGCGGGGCGGGTTGATCCATGTCACCTTGCCGACGCCAACCTTGATTTTCACCGGCTCTTGCGCTATCCGCCGCCATTCTCCTGATTTCAGCGTTTTGAAGGACACGGCATGGCGCGCGTCACCGTCGAGGATTGCGTCGACAAGGTTTCCAACCGGTTCGACCTCGTGTTGTTCGCGGCGCAGCGGGCACGCCAGATTTCGGGTGGCGCCGATCTGACGATCGATCGCGATCGCGACAAGAACCCGGTCGTCGCCCTGCGCGAGATCGCGGAAGAGACGGTCCGTCCCGATCACCTGCAGGAATCGGTCGTCACCTCGTTGCAGAAGGTACGGGTCGACGACGATGACGAGGTCGATGCCGTCGGCTCGCTGTCCGCGCAGGCGGAGGCACTGCGCCTCACCGCTGCCGCGCCGCCGCGCAACCAGAATCTGGGTGCCGACTACGACGGCTNCGTCAGAACGGGATGACATGAGATTGATCCGGATGTTCGTCATGGCGAGCGTAGCGAAGCAATCCAGGGCGTCCTGGTCCGGCACTGGATTGCTTCGCTACGCTCGCCATGACGGATCAACCTCATGTCATCCCGCTCTAGCGAGGGAATCTGGCGCGAGGCATGGTAGCCCCTGACGTGCCTCGCCACGCTGACGACGCCGGGATCGGCCGGGCCGATGTCATCCCGCCGGCCGTACCGACCCCGGGCTGTCCTACACCGGCGTGCCCCGCTACGATCGCGCCACGGCCACGTCGCCGCCGCTCTTTCGCATCGTCGGTCACACGCCTGAGGCACCCCCTGTAGGATGCGACTTTCGCGACGTTAGCGTGACTTTTCAGTCCGCGTCGTCTGGCACCGGATCGTTCGCCGTCCGCCCCTTGAAACCTTGCGCGATCACATACCATTCGGACGAATCCTTGCGGCTGGCCGGCGGCTTGGCATGTTTTACCGTCTGGAAATTGCGCTTCAGCGTCGCCACCAGATCATTGTCGGCGCCACCCGCCAGCACCTTGGCGACGAACGCGCCGCCGGGTTTCAGCACGTCGCACGCGAATTCCACCCCCGCCTCGACCAGCGCCATGGTGCGCAGGTGATCGGTCTGGGGATGGCCGACGGTATTGGCCGCCATGTCCGACAGGATCAGGTCGGCAGCGCCGCCCAGCGCCTCCTGCAACAGGCCCGGTGCCGTATCGTCCATGAAATCGAGTTGCAGGATCGTCGCGCCGTCGATCGGGTCGACCGGCAACAGGTCGATCCCGACGATCGTCGCCGCCGGCACCTGCCGCCGTACCACCTGCGTCCAGCCACCCGGTGCGATGCCCAGGTCGATCACCCGGCGCGCGCCCTTCAGCAGCCCGAATCGCTCGTCCAGCTCGATCAGCTTGTATGCCGCGCGGCTGCGATAGCCCTCCGCCCGCGCCTTGCGGACATAGGGATCGTTCAACTGCCGCTCCAGCCACCGCGTCGATGCCGCGGTGCGGTTGCGCGCGGTCTTCACGCGCGTCCGTCCGCCCGATCCACCCCTGCTCATGTCTTGTTCCTCATGTCGCCGTCTTCATGGCCGGCGCTCGCCCATCAGGCGGCGCAGAATACCCTCGCGGATGCCGCGATCGGCGATGCCCAGCCGCTCGGCCGGCCACAGGTCCATGATCGTCTCCAGGATCGCACAGCCCGCCACCACCAGATCGGCGCGCTCGTTGCCGATGCACGCCACCTCGGCCCGCTGCGCGATCGACTTGCCCGACAGCGACCGGCTGATCTCGCGCATCGCCGCCGCCGGTGCGACCAGCCCGTCGACCGCCGATCGGTCGTAATGGCTCAGGCCCAGATGCACGCTGCCCAGCGTCGTTACCGTGCCGCTGGTGCCCAGCAGCCGCGGCTGGTCGACCCGGGGCAGCCGCGCCGCGAACGGCGCCATGCTGGCCGCCGCCAGCGCCCGCATCTCCGCATAGGCCCGTGCCAGCGCGGCCGGGTCGCCATTGCCGGCGGCGCCGGCCCGCTCCGTCAGCGACACGACGCCCCATGGCGCCGAATGCCAGTCGAGCACGCGCGGCTCCGGCCCGGCGGTGTCGACCAGCACCAGTTCGGTCGATCCGCCGCCGATGTCGAACACCAGCGCGGGGTCGCTGCCCGGCTCGATCAGCGCGTGGCAGCCGAGCACCGCCAGCCCCGCCTCTTCCTCCGCCGAGATGATGTCGAGCCGGATGCCGGTTTCGGCATGGGCGCGCTCGATGAAATCCGCGCCGTTCGCGGCGCGCCGGCACGCCTCGGTCGCGACCGATCGGGCGAGGACGACGTTGCGCCGCTTCAGCTTGTCCGCGCACACGCGCAGCGCCGCCAGCGTCCGCTCGATCGCCGCATCGCTCAACCGCCCGCTCGCCGCCACGCCTTCGCCCAGCCGGACGATGCGCGAAAAGGCATCGACCACCGCAAAGCCCGACCCCTGCGGCCGGGCGATCAGCAACCGGCAGTTATTGGTGCCCAGATCGAGCGCGGCATAGGCCCGCGCATCGCCCCACCGGCCGCGGGGCGGCCGGTTCGGCGCCGGACGGGCAGGGCGATCCTGCCGGTACGGCTCTCGGGCGGAAACATCCCCCATCGCCGTGATACTTTCCGTTCGTGTTCTGCCGTCACGACCGCAAGGATGCGCCCGCTCGGTGTCTGCCCCCAACGTAGCGCTCCCCCGGCCCGACGACAAGCGGCGTCGATTCCCCCGTTGACACCGCGCCCCGCCCGGCCTAGAGGCGCGCTTCGATTGCCCGATCCTCTAATGGTAAGAGAGCGGACTCTGACTCCGTCAATCAAGGTTCGAGTCCTTGTCGGGCATCCATATTTCCCAGATATTTTGACAGGTTAGGGTCCTCATCGGGGGCCGGCACCGGTATTTTGCGCCCCTATCGCTTTCCGGTCGAATCCGATGATTTTCGTCCATCGGCCGGGGCGACCGGTCTGTTCACGCGACACGGTTTTTCCATGGCAAACGTGGACGGCAAGCCGTCGACTGCTATGATTTGAGGCATCGGTAGGGGGTGGCGTAGGTCGGCCGGAACAGTACGCTACTGTCCACCAATGGTCGCTGCTATCTGGTAAGCAACATGGGGGCCCCTGCGGGGTGATCATCACAACCCATCACAGGAAAACGTAACAACCTCTACTGCCTGTAGCAGGAGAAATGGTGCCCAGAAGAGGACTCGAACCTCCACGACCTTGCGATCGCCAGCACCTGAAGCTGGTGCGTCTACCAATTCCGCCATCTGGGCACGGGGTAGGTGGCGGGCTTTAGGGGCGGTGCAGGAGCCTTGTCAACAGCCGTTGTGATCGGCAAAGGCCAGAAAACCGCATCGGGATGCAAATCATGAAGAACAAGCTGGTGACGCTGATCGGCGGCGGAGGGTTCGTCGGACGCTATGCGGTCCGGGCGCTGCTCAATGCCGGCGCGCGGGTACGGGTGGCGCAGCGCGATCCGCGCCATGCCTGGTTCCTGAAGACGCAGGGTGGCCTGGGCCAGACGCAGTTCGTCGCCGCCGACGTGACCCGGCCCGACACCGTGGCCCGTGCCGTCGCGGGCGCGGACGTGGTCGTCAACCTGGTCGGCGTGATGGGCGGGGCGATGGACCGCGTCCATGTCGACGGCGCCCGCACCGTCGCGGTGGCGGCGGCGCGGGCCGGCGCCGGGGCGCTGGTCCATGTCTCCGCGATCGGGGCCGACCCCGGCAGTGCCGCCGCCTATGGCCGCAGCAAGGGCGAGGGCGAGGCGGCGGTGCGCGAGGCATTCGCACAGGCGACGATCCTCCGCCCCTCGATCGTGTTCGGGCGCGAGGACCAGTTCGTCAATCGCTTCGCCGGGATGATCGCGGCCAGCCCGGTGGTGCCGGTGCTGCGCGCACCCGTCCGTTTCCAGCCGATCTTCGCGGGCGACCTGGGCGAGGCGATCGCCGTGGCGGCGGGCGATCCCGGCCGGTTCGGCGGCCATGTCTACGAACTGGGCGGCCCCGACGTGATCTCGATGGGCGAACTGATCCGCTTCATCGCCGATGCGATCGGGCGTTCGCCGCAGGTGCTGGAACTGCCCGATGCGATCGGCGCGCTGCTCGCCAAGGTGCCGGGCGGGCCGATCACGCGCGACCAGTGGCTGATGCTCCAGCAGGACAATGTCGTGGGCGCAGGGGCGGAAGGGCTGGCCGCGCTCGGCGTCGCGGCCACGCCGCTGGCCGCCGCCGCGCCGGAATGGCTGGTCCGGTTCCGCCAGCAGGGCCGGTTCGGCCGTCGCACCGTCGAGCAGGCGTTGTGACGCTTTCCCCGTGTCCGGAGCATGGCCGTTGACCGATTATCTCGTCGCCATCCTGCTCGGCATCGTCGAAGGGGTGACGGAATTCCTGCCCGTCTCGTCGACCGGGCATCTGGTGCTGGCGACCGAACTGATGGGCTATGACGCGTCGCGCTGGGCGGTGTTCAACATCGCGATCCAGCCGGGTGCGATCCTCGCCATCGTCGTGCTGTACTGGCGCACCTTCATGGCGGTGCTGGCGGGATTGGTGAAGCGCGAGCCGAACTCGGTCGCGTTCGTCCGCAATCTGCTGATCGCGTTCGTGCCGGCCGTGGCGCTGGGGCTGGCCTTCAACGACCAGATCGAGGCGTTGCTGGAAAACGCCGTCGTGGTGGCCTGGGCCCTGATCGTCGGCGGCGTCGCGATCCTGATCGTCGAGCGGCTGGCCAAGACGCAGGCCGTGGGCGGCATCGCCGGCGTATCCGCCATCCAGTCCGCGAAGATCGGGGTGGTCCAGTGTCTGGCGATGATCCCGGGGGTCAGCCGGTCGGGCGCGACGATCATGGGGGCGATGTCGCTGGGCATCGATCGCCGCACGGCTGCCGAGTTCAGTTTTTTCCTGGCTTTGCCGACCCTGACGGGAGCGACCGTGCTCCAGATGGTCAAGCATCGTGACGCGATCACCGGGGCGGGGCTGGAACTGATCGCGATCGGCTTTGTCGTGTCGTTCGTCGTCGCGCTGGTGGTGGTGAAGGCCTTCATGGCGGTGGTCACGAAACACGGATTCGCGCCCTTCGCCTGGTATCGAATCATCGCCGGAGCACTGGCCCTGCTGTTCCTGTACGGCAGGTAGGTCCGCTTCGGTTACTAAATTCAGGCCCCTTCTTTTTATTGAGGGGGCCTGAGCGGGGATTTCCTGTAAATAGGTAAGTAATGCTTACTTGAGGTCGATTGTTGTCCGTTGTAGGGCCGTTCGGGTAATTATCGAGCGGAGATACGGCATGGCGGACAACCCGATGCTGAAGTTCGTCACCGAAGGTCAGTCCTATCCGGCGAAGCGTGCCGCCGATCTGCGCGCCGCGGATTTCCGCGAGATCGCGGATCGCTATGCGGTGCCCGATGCCGAGGATCAGGCGTCGCGCTGTTCGCAATGTGGCGTGCCCTATTGCTCGGTGCATTGCCCGCTGCACAATCATATCCCGGATTGGCTGCGCCTGACCGCGGAAGGGCGGCTCCGCGAAGCGTATGAGCTGTCGAACAGCACCTCGACCATGCCCGAAATCTGCGGCCGCATCTGCCCGCAGGACCGGTTGTGCGAGGGTAATTGCGTGATCGAGTTCTCCGGCCACGGCGCGGTGACGATCGGTTCGGTCGAGAAGTTCATCACCGATACCGCCTGGGCGGAGGGTTGGGTCGAGCCGGTCGTGGTCGGTCCTTCGCGCGGGCAATCGGTGGCGGTGATCGGCGCCGGCCCGGCCGGGCTGACCGCGGCGGAGTATCTGCGCGGCCATGGGTACGACGTCCATGTCTACGACCGGCATGACCGCGCCGGCGGCCTGCTGACCTATGGCATCCCCGGCTTCAAGCTGGAAAAGCCCGTGGTGATGCGCCGCATCGAACGGCTGGCGGCGGCGGGGATCGAGTTCCACTACGGCTTTGCGGTCGGCGAGGATGCGACGCTGGACGCGTTGCGCCGGCAGCATGACGCACTGCTGATCGCGACGGGCGTGTACAAGGCGCGGCAGGTCGACGTGACCGGCAACGAGACGCCCGGCGTCGTCGCCGCGCTCGATTATCTGACCGCCTCCAACCGCAAGAGCTTCGGCGATGCGGTGCCGGCATTCGACGACGGCCGGCTGGATGCGGCCGGGCGCAACGTCGTCGTGATCGGCGGGGGGGATACCGCGATGGACTGCGTCCGTACCGCGATCCGTCAGGGTGCTGCCTCGGTCAAATGCCTCTATCGCCGGGACCGCGCCAACATGCCCGGCAGCCAGCGCGAAGTAGCCAATGCCGAGGAGGAAGGCGCAGAGTTCGTCTGGCTTTCCGCCCCGCTCGGCTTCGATGGCGAAGGCCAGGTCAGCACGGTCCGCGCCAGCCGGATGCGCCTGGGTGCGCCCGACGCCAGCGGCCGCCGCGCGCCGGAGGTCGATCCGGGCGCCGGCCTCACGCTCGACGCCGATCTGGTCATCAAGGCGTTGGGCTTCGACGCGGAGGACCTGCCGACCCTGTGGGGCGCGCCCGAACTGGGTGTCAGCCGCTGGGGCACGGTGCTGGTCGACGGCAAGACGTTGATGACCAGCCTCGACGGCGTATTCGCGGCGGGCGACATCGTTCGCGGTGCCAGCCTGGTGGTGTGGGCGATCCGCGACGGCCGCGACGTGGCCGCATCGATGCACAAATGGCTGAAGGCGAAGGCGCGGGCCGAGAAGGTGGCGGCGTGAGGTTGACCGAGGAGCAGGTGGACGCCATCAAGGTGGCGGCTGCCAGCGCCTTCGGCGATGATGCCGTCATCCGGCTGTTCGGCAGCCGTACCGACGACGATCGCCGGGGCGGCGATATCGACCTGCATGTCGAGACGGCGCAGGACAAGGCCGATGTCGATCACGAGGTACGCTTCCGCAGCCTGCTGTGGAAGGCGCTGGACGAGGAACAGATCGACGTCGTCGTCGCGGCGCGGGGCGAGGATCGCTGGATCGACCGGGCGGCCCGCCGCGAGGGGATCGTCCTGTGACGCGCGACGAGGTGCGTGACGCGACGGTCGAGGCGGCGCAGGCGGCCGAACAGCTGGCCGCGCATCTGGAGCGACTGGCACGTCGCATGGCGACGCTCCTGCCGGCCGATGCGACGGCACTGTCGGAATGGGACGATGATCCCTGGGAGCGGCTGCACGCGCTGTTGCGGATGTTCGAGCAGCTTTATGACCTGACCAGCCGGAAGCTCTTTCGCGGTCTTCTTTTCCTGTCGGGAGAGACGGTCGCGGGATTGTCCGCGCAGAACCAGTTTCGGCGGGTCGAAGCGCTAGGCGGGATCGAGAGCGCCGACCGATGGATCGAAATCGGCGCCACCCGCAACATCCTGGTACACGATTATCCGACCAACGTCGTCGCACGGGCGCAGCGTGCCAATCGCGCATGGTCGGACCTGCCTGTTCTGATCGCGGCCACCCACCAGACGATCATGACCCTCCGTGCGGAGAAATTGATACCATGACTGACCAGCACGCCTATCTCGCCGAACACGGCATGTACCGTCCCGATTTCGAATCGGACGCTTGCGGCGTCGGCCTCGTCGCGGCGACCGACGGGCGACCGTCGCGCCGGGTCGTGCAGTCGGCGATCGATGCGCTGAAGGCGGTGTGGCATCGCGGCGCGGTGGATGCCGACGGCAAGACCGGTGACGGCGCGGGCATCCATCTCGACCTGCCGTTGCGCTTCTTCGACGACGCCATCGCGGGTTCCGGCCACAAGGTGCGGCCGAACCGGCTGGCGGTCGGCCAGATATTCCTGCCGCGCACCGATCTGGGCGCGCAGGAGACGTGCCGGACGATCGTCGAATCGGCGATCATCGAGGCGGGCTACACCATCTATGGCTGGCGGCAGGTGCCCGTCGACGTGTCGGTCATCGGGCTGAAGGCGCAGGCGACCCGGCCGGAGATCGAGCAGATCATGATCGCCGGCCCGCTGCCGGCGGATCAGGACGAGGCGGAGTTCGAGAAGAACCTGTACCTCGTCCGCCGCCGCATCGAAAAGCGGATCATCGCCGCGCAGATCCAGGGGTTCTACATCTGTTCGCTGTCGGCACGGTCGATCGTGTACAAGGGCCTGTTCCTCGCCGAAAGCCTGTCGATCTTCTACCCCGATCTGCAGGACCAGCGGTTCGAGAGCCGCGTCGCGATCTTCCACCAGCGTTATTCGACCAACACCTTCCCGCAATGGTGGCTGGCGCAGCCGTTCCGCTGTCTGGCGCATAACGGCGAGGTCAACACGATCCGCGGCAACAAGAACTGGATGCTGAGCCACGAGATCCGCATGGCGTCGATCGCGTTCGGCGACAATTCGGAGGACATCAAGCCGGTGATCCCGGCCGGCGCGTCCGACACCGCCGCGCTGGACGCCGTGTTCGAGGCGATCTGCCGCTCCGGCCGCGATGCACCCACCGCCAAGCTGATGCTGGTGCCCGAAGCGGCGAGTGACGACATGCCCGCCGATCATGCCGCGATGTACCAGTATCTCGCCTCCGTCATGGAGCCGTGGGACGGGCCCGCCGCGCTGGCGATGACCGACGGCCGCTGGGCGGTGGCGGGCATGGACCGCAACGCGCTGCGCCCGCTGCGCTACACCCGCACCAATGACGGCCTGCTGATCGTCGGATCGGAAAGCGGCATGGTCGTCGTGCCGGAATCGACCATCGTCGCCAAGGGCCGGCTGGGACCGGGGCAGATGATCGCGGTCGACCTGCAGGAAGGCATCGTGCTGGAGGACCGCGCGATCAAGGACCGGATTTCGGGCGAGCAGGATTATGCCGCGATGACCGGCGAGTTCCTGACGCTGAAGGACCTGCCCCCCGCCGGCGACGAGGCGACGGTGCGCTTCTCCCGCGCCGAGCTCGCCCGCCGTCAGGTCGCCGCTGGCCAGACGATGGAGGACATGGAACTGATCCTGTCGCCGATGGTCGATGTCGCCAAGGAAGCGATCGGATCGATGGGCGACGATACGCCGCTCGCCGTGATCTCCGACAAGCCGCGCCTTATCAGCCAGTTCTTCCGCCAGAACTTCTCGCAGGTGACGAACCCGCCGATCGATCCGTTGCGCGAACGCCATGTGATGTCGCTGAAGACGCGGTTCGGCAACCTCGCCAACATCCTCGACGTGCGCGACCAGCGCGAGAAGGTGCTGGTACTCGATTCGCCGGTGCTGACCGGCGCGCACTGGGAACGGCTGAAGGCGCATTTCGGCCGGTCGGCGGCGGAGATCGACTGCACGTTCGAGGCGGATGGTGGCCCCGATCGCCTGCGCGCCGCGATCCAGCGCATTCGCAACCAGGCCGAGCAGGCGGTGCGCGAGGGCCGGTCGGAACTGTTCCTGACCGACGAGCATGTGTCGGAGGACCGGGTCGCGATCGCCGGCGTGCTGGCGGCGGCCGCCGTCCACACCCACCTCGTCCGGCGGGGTCTGCGTTCCTACGCGTCGATCAACGTGCGCAGCGCCGAATGTCTCGACACGCATTATTATGCGGTGCTGATCGGTGTCGGGGCGACGACGGTGAACGCCTATCTGGCCGAGGCATCGATCGTCGACCGGCATACCCGCGGCCTGTTCGGGGCGCTGACGCTGGACGAATGCCTGACCCGCCACCGGATCGCGGTGGAGGAGGGCATCCTCAAGATCATCTCGAAGATGGGCATCGCGGTGATCTCGTCCTATCGCGGCGGCTATAACTTCGAGGCGGTCGGCCTGTCGCGCGCGCTGGTCAACGACCTGTTCCCGGGGATGCCGGCGAAGATTTCGGGCGAGGGCTACACCTCGCTCCACCTGTCGGCGATGATCCGGCACGAGGCGGCGTTCGACAGTGCGGTCGCGACGCTGCCGATCGGCGGTTTCTATCGCCAGCGCGCGGACGGGGAGACGCACGCCTATTCCGCGCAGCTGATGCACCTGCTGCAAACCGCCGTCGCGACCGACAGCTATTCCAGCTATCTGCAATTCTCGCGCGGGGTCAGCGACCTGCCGCCGGTGTACTTGCGCGACCTGTTGCAGTTCAACTTCCCGGCGGAGGGTGTCGCGATCGACCAGGTCGAGGCGATCACCGAAATCCGCAAGCGCTTCGTGACGCCCGGCATGTCGCTCGGCGCGCTGTCGCCCGAGGCGCACGAGACGCTGGCGATCGCGATGAACCGCATCGGGGCCAAGGCGGTGTCGGGCGAGGGCGGCGAGGATACCGTCCGCTTCAAGCCCTATGCGAACGGCGACAATGCCAATTCCGGCGTCAAGCAGATCGCCTCCGGCCGGTTCGGCGTGACCGCCGAATATCTCGGCGCCTGCGAGGAGATCGAGATCAAGGTCGCGCAGGGCGCCAAACCCGGCGAGGGCGGGCAGTTGCCCGGCTTCAAGGTGACGGAGTTCATCGCCAAGCTGCGCCACGCGACGCCGGGCGTCACGCTCATCAGCCCGCCGCCGCATCACGACATCTATTCGATCGAGGATCTTGCGCAGCTCATCTACGACTGCAAGCAGATCAATCCGCGCGCGCGCGTCTGCGTGAAGCTGGTCAGCTCAGCCGGCATCGGCACGGTCGCGGCGGGCGTGGCGAAGGCGCATGCCGACGTGATCCTGGTGTCCGGCCATGTCGGTGGCACCGGCGCCAGCCCGCAGACCAGCATCAAATATGCCGGCACCCCGTGGGAAATGGGGCTGTCGGAGGTCAACCAGACGCTGACGCTGAACGGCTTGCGCGGGCGTATCCGGCTGCGCGCGGATGGCGGGTTGAAGACGGGGCGCGACATCGTGATCGCCGCGATCCTGGGCGCGGAGGAGTTCGGCATCGGCACGCTGTCGCTGGTGGCGATGGGCTGCATCATGGTGCGCCAGTGCCACAGCAACACCTGCCCGGTCGGCGTATGCGTGCAGGACGAGCGGCTGCGCGCCAAGTTCACCGGCACGCCCGAAAAGGTCATCAACCTGATGACCTTCATCGCGGAGGAGGTGCGCGACATCCTCGCCCGCCTCGGATGCCGGTCGCTGGACGAGGTGATCGGGCGCACCGAATTCCTCCGTCAGGTCAATCGCGGGGCGGAGCATCTCGACGATCTCGACCTGAACCCGATCCTCGCCAAGGTGGATGCCACCGATGCCGAGCGCCGGTTCAGCCTGTCGACCTTCCGTAACGAGGTACCCGACAGCCTCGATGCGCAGATCATCAAGGATGCCGCCGCGGTGTTCAGCCGCGGCGAGAAGATGCAGCTGACCTATTCGGTGCGCAACACCCACCGTGCGGTCGGCACGCGCCTGTCGTCGGAGATCACCCGCACCTTCGGGATGAGCAAGCTGAACGACGGCCACGTCACCATCCGCCTGCGCGGGTCGGCGGGGCAATCGCTGGGCGCGTTCGTGTGCAAGGGGATCACGCTGGAGGTGTTCGGCGATGCCAACGACTATGTCGGCAAGGGCCTGTCGGGTGGCACCATCGTCGTGCGGCCGGCGGTGTCCTCGCCGCTGCGCAGCCAAGAGAACACGATCATCGGCAACACCGTGCTGTACGGCGCGACCAGCGGCCGGCTGCTGGCGGCAGGGCAGGCGGGCGAGCGGTTCGCGGTACGCAATTCGGGCGCGACCGTGGTGGTCGAAGGCTGCGGCGCCAATGGCTGCGAGTACATGACCGGCGGCATCGCGGTGGTGCTGGGACAGGTCGGTGCCAATTTCGGTGCGGGGATGACCGGTGGCATGGCGTTCGTCTACGATCCCGAAGGCCGTTTCGATGCCCGCGCCAATCCCGAGAGCATCACCTGGCGCCGGCTGGGCACGGCGCATTGGGAAGGCGTGCTGCGCGATCTGATCGAGGCGCATGCCAAGGCCACCGACAGCCGCTGGTCGAAGGGCCTGCTCGACGACTGGGCGCGCACGGCCGGCGATTTCTGGCAGGTGGTGCCGAAGGAGATGCTGACCCGGCTGGCACACCCCCTCGACGACACGGTCGAACTGGTGGCGGCGGAATAGGGATGACCGGACGGGGACGCCGTCCCCTTCCGGTCCCTCGGCAAGCGGTCCGTCTCGCAGGGCCATGGGGTACCGATGACCGATATGCCGCTTGGCCCGATCGTCGCCGACGCGACGCGAACGTTGCCGGTGTTGCGGCGGCATCCAGGCCGGGCGGTCACGCTCGAACCATTGGCTGCCCGCCATGTCGCCGACCTGTGGGATGCCGCCCGATCGGCGGACGCGTCATGGGCCTATCTGCGATACGGCCCCTTCCCGACGGAAGCGGCGCTGGCTGCCCATGTCGAACGGATCGGCGGCCTTGCCCCACAACCGTTCTTCGCCGTCATCCCGACATCCAGCGGCAAGGCCGAGGGCTGGACCTCGTTTTGCGACATCGTTCAGACCGATGCCGCGATCGAGATCGGCAGCATTTGGTTCTCGCCGCGCCTCCAGCGGACCCGCGCCGCCACGGAGGCGATATTCCTGATGATGCAACACGCCTTCGCGCTCGGTTATCACCGGGTCGTGTGGCGCTGTAATGCCCTTAACGCGGCGTCCATGCGCGCCGCGCGACGGTTCGGCTTCGTCTATGAGGGGACATGGCGGGGCGACAGCATCGTGAAGGGGCGTCGACGCGATACGGCCTGGTTCTCGCTTCTGGAGCCGGAATGGCCCGCACAGCGGCAACGGTTCGAGGCATGGCTGGATGACGGCAACTTCGACGCAGACGGCGGGGCGAGAAAATCGATGATGTGACGCGACCGGGCAATGGGTAGGCGATGCTTCAACCGGTAGGCCGCCGCCGCACCAGCGCCCAGCCGGTGCTGCCGTAAACCAGCAGTGCCGGCCAACCGCCATCGGTGACGAACAGATAGGCCGTGCCGATCACCGCGACGATCGCCAGCACTGCCGCCGTCATCCGGACGGTCGCGATCCGGCACAACAGCATGGTACCGATCGCCAGCGCCGCCAGCGCATTGCCCGCCAGCCATGTCCATGATCCGCCGCGCCCGATCGATCCCATGCCCGGCACCTTCACCGTCGCGAAGCCGCGCATGGCATTGGGGAACACGTCGGCGGACAGGTGCAGCCCGATGCCCAATGCCAGCCCCGCCGCCACCGGCCACCAGCGTGGTCGCGACGCCAGCAGGATGACGGGCAACACCGAATGGGTCAGGCCGCTG
Organism: Sphingomonas sp. CFBP 8760; assembly: GCF_014841615.1. Taxonomy (GTDB): domain Bacteria; phylum Pseudomonadota; class Alphaproteobacteria; order Sphingomonadales; family Sphingomonadaceae; genus Sphingomonas. Next base: position 193,336 of record NZ_JACYUG010000004.1, read on the forward strand.
CGGTGGCCCAGCCCCAGCGTCATGTCGAGATCGGGCAGCGTCGTCCCCGCCAGTGCCGCCACCGGCACCGCGGCCGGCAGCAGGATCGGCCAGCGATCGCCCAGCGCGACCAGTATCGCTGCCGTTGCCATGAAAAGCACCGCGTCCATCCGCCCGCTGTAGCGTCCGCCATGCCGAAACATAGTCGACGCATGCCGATAACCGCCGCTGCGGCCCTTCCGCCTCCGCCGGAGGGACGCTAACGGTGCGGCATGTGGCAGCTTTATCAATTCCCCCTGTGTCCCTTCAGCCGGAAGGTCCGCCTGCTGCTGGGTGAAAAGGGCGTGGGGTACGAGCTTGTCCGCGAGTCACCCTGGCTGCGGCGCGACGAGTTCGTCGACATGAATCCCACCGGGCAGACGCCGGTGATGGTGGATGCCGATCGCGGCATCCTACTGATCGATTCGATGGCGATCGCCGAGTATTTCGAGGAAACCATCGACAAGGCGGTGATGATCAACGGCACCGCGACCAGCCGGGCCGAGATCCGCCGGCTGGTGACGTGGTTCGACACGCATTTCTATCACGACGTCACCGGGCCGCTGCTGCATGAGCGGATGGTGAAGCGCATCGCGCAGCGCGCCACGCCCGATGCCAAGGCGCTGCGTGAGGCGATGAAGGCCGCGGTCGGGCATCTCGACTATACCGATTACCTGCTCGATCATCGGCAATGGCTGGGCGGCGCGACGATGACGCTGGCCGACCTGACCGCGGCGGCGCAGATTTCGGTCGCGGACTATCTGGGCGGCATCGACTGGAAGGGGCATGACCAGACCGCGCGCTGGTATCGCGGGCTGAAGAGCCGCCCGTCCTTCCGCCCGCTGCTGGCCGAGCGGATGGAGATGATCGGCCCGCCCGCCCATTACGACAATCTGGATTTCTGAGGCGTGGACACCCCCGCCGAAACCATCGCGTTCGACGATTTCCTGAAGGTCGACATCCGCGTCGGGACGATCGTCGCGGCCGAGCCGTTTCCCGAAGCGCGCAAGCCCGCGTTGCGGCTGACGATCGATTTCGGCTCCGAGATCGGACGCAAGCGATCGTCCGCACAGATCACCGAGCATTACACGCCCGACATGCTGGTCGGGCGGCAGGTGGCGGCGGTGGTGAACTTCCCGCCGCGCCAGATCGGGCCGATGATGTCGGAGGTGCTGACGCTCGGCTTTCCCGATGCGGGCGGCAAGGTGGTGCTGATTACGCCGACACAGGGCGTGCCGGACGGCGGGCGGCTGTTTTAGGCCACGACAGCGAGAGACCGACCCATCCCGTCATTGCTTCGCGCCGCTCGCAACGACGAACGCGGGTGGACTACGCCGCCAGCGCCAGCCGCCACGCCTCCGCCTTGGCCAGCGCGGCGGGGTCGTCGACGTCGATCCAGTCGAGATCGCTGCAATCCACCACGCGCGCGCGGCCATCGCCCGCAAGCAGGCGCATCCCGTCGGTAAGCGACGGCGCGCCGAGGCTGCCGAGCGCGGCGAACAGGCGGGGGCCGATCGCGAAGACGCCGGTGTCGTAGCAGTCGGCGTCCGCCAGCCCCTTGCCGATCGCGACGATCGCGTCGCCATCGGTCTTCACCCAGGTCACGTCGTCGGGATCGACCCAGGGGTGGCCGATGCGACGGTCGATGCCCAAGGTCGCGCCGCCGCCGGTACCGGTGGCGGCGAGACGGGCATAGAGCGCGGGGGTGACGAGATGGTCGCACATCGCCAGCACCGCCGGCTCCCCCGCCAGCACCGGCGCGGCGGCGAGGACGGAGACGCCGTTGGGCTCGCGGTGGTCGCGGGTCATCACCGTCTCCACCGCCAGCGGCCAGTGGCGCGCCGCCAGATGCGCGGCGATCGCCTCCGCCCCGTAACCCAGCACGACGACCGCGCGGGTCAGCCCCGCCTCCGCCATGCCGGTCAGCGCGTGATCGATCAGCGGCCGGCCGGCGACGGGGCAGAGCGGCTTGTAGGGCGCGCTGCCCCGCAGCCGGGTGCCGTGCCCGGCGGCGAGCAGCACGCCGGTGCGGATCGGCATATCAGGCGGCCGCGATGAACTTCTCGACCTCGATCTGGGCAAGGTCGTCGGTCATCTGGGTGCGGGGATGCTTGCAGAAATAGGCGGAGGCCGGGTCGATCACGCCGCCGATGCCGCGATCCTTGGCGATCTTGGCGCAACGGATCATGTCGATCGCGACACCCGCCGAATTGGGCGAATCCTCGACCGACAGGCGCAGTTCCAGGTTCATCGGCACGCCGCCGAAGAGCTGGCCCTCCATACGCAGGAAGCAGACCTTGTTGTCGTTCTGCCACGGCACGTAATCACTGGGGCCGATATGGACGTTGTCGTCGTCCAGTCGTTCCGCCGCGACCGACTGGACGGCCTCGGTCTTCGAAATCTTCTTCGATTCGAGCCGGCGATGGTTCGACATGTTGAGGAAGTCGGTGTTGCCGCCGGTGTTGAGCTGGTAGGTACGGTCCAGCTTCACGCCGCGCTTGGCGAACAGGTCGGTCAGCACGCGGTGGACGATGGTCGCGCCCAGCTGCGCCTTGATGTCGTCACCGACGATCGCGACGCCGGCATCCTCGAACCGCTTCGCCCAGACCGGGTTGGAGGCGATGAAGACGGGGATGTTGTTGACGAAGGCGACACCGGCTTCCAGCGCGCATTCGGCATAGAATTCGGTCGCTTCCTGCGAACCCACCGGCAGGTAGTTCATCAGCACGTCGGCACCGCTCGCCTTCAGTTCGGCGATCACGTCTTCCTTCGACGGCTGCGTGTCGTTGGCGACGATGAAGGTGCGGTCGTCCTTGTAGTCGGCCATGTGCTCGGCGACGCCGTCCAGCACCTTGCCCATCTTCACGACGGTGCCGGTGGCGGGCAGGTTGGCGGCGAACACGGCGGTGCAGTTGGGCTTGGCGAACACCGCCTCGGCCACATCGCGGCCGACCTTGCGTGCATCCACGTCCCACGCGGCCACGACCTTGATGTCGCCGGGGCGATAGCCGCCGACCTCGTAATGCATCAGGCCGACATGGTCATTGCTGCCCTCGCCGTAATAATCGAGGCCCTGCACGAGGCTGGAGGCGCAATTGCCGATACCGACGATCGCGATGCGGATGGTGCCCATTACTGTCCCTGTTCCTTGACGAGATATCGCGCCGGCGCCTCGGCCGGGGCGGAAGAGATGACGGAAGAAAGAAGCGTGCGCTCGACCCGGCGATGCCAGGCGAGGCCGATCAGGAGGATCGCTGTCAACGGAACGATCTCGAACCACCAGAAGAGGCGCGGATCGCCCGCCAGACACGCGACGAAAACCATGAAGATGCGGACATTGGCGGTTTCCAGCGACAACAGCCGCATCGGCGCCACCGCCGCCCGTGCATAACGTGCGCCGGTCGCGACGGGATCGGGGCTGGCGGCCAGTTTCTGCTCGAACGCCATTGCCAGCCGGTCCGGCATGCCGGCGACGCGGTCGTACAGCCGTACCAGCGACGACGCGGCGGGTGCCGGCGGCGCAGCGACCAGCGCCACCCCCTTTACCCGGCGATGGAAGCGAGTGCGCTCCCCCTCGAACAGGCTGGACTGCACGGCGTGCACCCCACCCGCGGCGAATGCCAGTGCCCAGCCGGCCGGCGTGCCCCACACGGTCGCAAGCGCGACATAGATCAGGAGGAAGACCCCGTGATCGCACAGCCCGTCGAGCATCCGGCCGAGCGGGCTGGCGGTGCCGGTGGCGCGCGCGACCATGCCGTCGAGTCCGTCCGCCACCAGCCAGCCGATCGACAGCATCAGCCCGATCAGCGCGAATCGCCAGTCGCCTAAGCGGGCATAGGCGAGCGCGGCGGCGGTCCCCAACGTCAGTCCCGCGATCGACACGGCATTGGCGGATATCCCGCGCGCGACCGCAACCGGCAGGAGCAGGCGGCCGAGCGGATGGATCAGCCAGAGATTGGAAGGATCCTCGATCCGGCGATCGCGCGATCCATCCGGAGGAGGCACTGTCATAGGCGGGTCACAATGCGCCGACGCCGCCGATTATTCAAGATGGTTGCGGCAGGTTTGCGGCCAACTCCTCCAGCCAGACCCTGGCGGTGCCGTCGGAAGGGGCGCGCCAGTCGCCCCGCGGGCTGACCGCGCCCCCCGCCGATACCTTCGGCCCGTTGGGAAGCGCGCTGCGCTTGAACTGGCTGGTCTGGAAGAATCGGCGGCAGAACGACTCCAGCCAGTGGCGGATCACCGGCAGGTCATAGGCGACGCGGGCGTCGGCCGGGAAATCCTCCGGCCAGCGTCCCGCGTCCAGATCGCGCCACGCGTGCCAGCACAGAAAGGCGATCTTGGAGGGGGCCAGGCCATGGCGCAGCACGTAATGCGCGAAGAAGTCGTTCAGCGCATAAGGCCCGATCATCGATTCGGTCGATTGCATCGCACCCGTATCGGCATCGGCGGGCACCAGTTCGGGCGAGATTTCCTGCGCCAGGATCGCGGCGAGGATATGGTTCGTCTCCGCATCATACTGGTCGGTCCGGATGCACCAGCGGATCAGGAACTGGATCAGCGTCTTGGGCACGCCGGCATTGACCGCATAATGGCTCATCTGGTCGCCGACGCCATAGGTGCACCAGCCCAGCGCCAGTTCGCTGAGGTCGCCCGTCCCCAGCACGATCCCGCCGCGCTGGTTGGCGAGGCGGAACAGGTAATCGGTGCGCAGGCCCGCCTGCACATTCTCGAACGTCACGTCGTACACCGGCTCGCCCCGGCCGAAGGGGTGGCCCATGTCGGCCAGCATCTGGCGCGCGGCGGGACGGATGTCGATCTCGTCGGCGGCGATGCCCAGCGCGCGCATCAGCGCCCAGGCATTGGCCTTGCTCCCCTCGCCGGTCGCGAAGCCCGGCATGGTGAAGCCCAGGATCGACGAACGCGGGCGGCCGAGCCGGTCCATCGCCTTGGCCGCGACGATCAGCGCATGGGTCGAATCGAGCCCGCCCGACACGCCGATCACCAGCGTATCCGCGCGCGCCGCCTCGAGTCGCTTCGCCAGCCCCTCGACCTGGATGTTGAACGCCTCGTAACAGTCGGCGTCGCGTTTGGCGGGATCGTTGGGGACGAAGGGGAAGCGGCGGATCGAGCGTTCCAGCCCACGATCCGCCAGATCCTCGCCGTGCACGAAGCCGATGCGGCGGAAGCGCAGTTCGGGATGGCCGGCGACGGCGGCGGCATCGTTGAACGTGCCGGTGCGGGCGCGCTCCTGCAACAATCGCTCGGCATCGATGTCGGCGACGACCAGTTCGGGCGTGCGGGAGAAGCGCGTCGATTCGGCGATGAGTTCACCCAGTTCGTGGATCAGGCCCTGGCCGTCCCATGCCACGTCGGTGGTGCTTTCCCCGATCCCGGCGGCGGCATAGACATAGGCGCAGGCCGCACGCGCACTCTGCGCGGCGGCGAGCATCGTCCGCTCGCGCGCCTTGCCGATCACGATGTTGGAGGCGGACAGGTTGCAACAGACCAGCGCGCCGGCCAGCGCCCCCATCGTCGAAGGCGGGGTGGGCGCCCAGTAATCCTCGCAGATTTCCGCATGGACGGTGAAGAAGGGCAGGTCGCTGGCGGCGAACAGCAGGTCGGTGCCGAACGGGACGGGGTCGCCCCCCGGTTCGCTCCCCAGGTCGCCCCCCAGGTCGATCGTCAGGCCGGTCAGGCCCGCGCCGCTGGCGAACCAGCGCTTCTCGTAATATTCGCGGTAGTTGGGCAGGAACGTCTTGGGCACCACGCCCAGGATGCGGCCGCGATGGATCGCCAGCGCGCAATTGTAGAGCCGCCCGTTGCGCGCGATCGCCGCGCCGACGAGCAGCAGCGGCTTGAGATCGACAGAGGCCGCCCGCACCGAATCGATCGCCGCGCGGGTCGCCGCCTGTTGCGCGGATTGCAGGTGCAGGTCGTCGATCGCGTAGCTGGTCAGGTTCAGTTCGGGAAAGACGACGAGATCCACGCCGCGCGTATCCGCTTCCCGCGCCAGCGCGATCGTAGCGGCGGCGTTGGCGGGTACGTCGCCGACGCTGGCGGGCGGCGTCGCGGCGGCGACGCGGATCATGCGCTGGCGATGGAGCGAAAAGAAGGGATGGGTCATGCGGTCATGTCCTTATCGCAAAGCGGGCGGGCAGAAACGACGGATACGTCGTCCCCACGGGCCGTTTCCTGTCGGCGGACAGGGGATCGTGGTCCAGAAACGATTGGGCCGGCGCGGTCAGGCACGGTTCATCGACCCGTGCGACATATCGTCATTATCGGTACCCATGGGGAGCGGCGAAATGCGGATTGACGGGATCGTGATGGTATTCGCCATGATCGGATCGGCCTCCGCTGCTGCCTCCCCCCAACGATGGAGTACGCAAAAAGCGCCGGTGGCGCCGTCATCCTATCGCATCGACGTGCCGGGTCCCGATGCCCGTGCCGGCACCGATGTCCTCCGGCAGATCGACCAGATCGACCGCGATATACGCGACGGTCGCGACGGGGGGCAGTTGTCGCGGCGCGACGCGCGGCGATTGCGGGACGAAAACCGCGTGATCGGTGAATTGGCCGATCGATATGCAGTGGGCGGGACATCCGCCGCCGAACATCGGGAATTGGAAACACGTGCCGCGGTCATGCGCGATATCGTCGGGCAGCAGCGGTTGCGGCCGAAACGATGATCGCGATCGATTGGCTTGCCACGCCGCCGTCACGGGCGTCTTCGTCGAGCAGACCGGAATGAGAGCATGACCATGACGACGATGTTCGGCATCCCCAATTGCGACACGGTGAAGAAGGCGCGGGCATGGCTCGATGCGCGCGGCGTCGCCTATGTCTTCCACGACTACAAGAAAGCGGGCGTCGATCCTGCCACCTTGCAGGGCTGGGTCGAGCGGCTGGGATGGGAAACGGTGCTGAACCGGGCGGGCACCACGTTCCGCAAACTGCCCGAGGCGGAACGGGCGGATCTGGATGCGGCGCGGGCGATCGCGCTGATGCTGGCGCAGCCGTCGATGATAAAACGGCCGATGCTGGTGCATGGCAATTTGCTGGAGGCGGGGTTCAGGCCGGATCGCTACGCGGCGATCATGGACTGATCCCGCAGGCGCTGGATCGCGGGCATCCACGTCGCTACGATCCGGCCCATGTCCACGACCTACACGATCGACACCGCGACCAGTCGCGCCAATCCCACGCCGGCACCGCGCAAGCGCCTGACCGTGCCCGCCATTCGCGCCCGCAAGGGGGGCGAGCCGTTGGTGATGCTGACCGCCTATACGGTGCGGACCGCGCAACTGCTCGATCCGCATTGCGACATGCTGCTGGTCGGCGACAGCCTGGGGCAGGTGATCTACGGCCTGCCCTCGACCGTGCCGGTCACGCTGGAGATGATGGCGGCGCACGGCGCGGCGGTGGTGCGCGGCAGCCTGCAGGCGCTGGTCGTGATCGACATGCCGTTCGGCAGTTACGAGGCATCGCCCGAAAAGGCGTTCGAGAGCGCCGCGTGGCTGTTGAAGCAGACCGGGGCGGCGGCGGTGAAACTGGAGGGAGGCGAGGCGATGGCCGCGACCGTCCGTTTCCTGTCCGAACGCGGCATCCCGGTGATGGGGCATATCGGCCTGACCCCGCAGGCGGTGAACGTGCTGGGCGGCTATGGCGCGCGCGGGCGGAGCGCGGCGGAGGCGGAGAAGATCGCCGCCGATGCCCGCGCGATCGCGGCGGCGGGCGCCTTCGCGATCGTCGCGGAAGGGGTGATGGAGCCGATCGCGGTGGCGATCACGCGCGAGGTCGCCTGCCCGGTGATCGGCATCGGCGCATCGGCCGAATGCGACGGGCAGGTGCTGGTGGCGGAGGATATGCTGGGGATGTTCGAACGCGTGCCGCGCTTCGTGAAGCGGTACGACGATCTGGGCGGGCGGATTTCCGACGCCGCGGCCCGCTATGCCGCCGAGGTGCGGGCACGGGTCTTTCCGGGAGCGGAGCAGGTGTACGTGCCCAAGGGATAGGCGTCGCCTTCCCCCCGGCGGGGCGTCTTTCCGCCGCCGGGACAGGCGGCGGCGGCAAGCGCCCTTCCGTTTGGCGGGCCGCCCGGCTATGAGCCCGGATCGTTTTCCCTGCATCCCGGAGCCGTTCCTTGGCCCTGCCGCCGAATGCCAATGCCGAAGTATTCATGCGGGAGGTGGACGAAGAGGTCCGCCGCGACCGGATGACCCAGTTCTGGACCCGCTGGGGCAAGGTCGCGATCGCCGCGATCGTGCTGGGCCTCGCCGTGCTGGCGGGCGTCCTCTACTGGCAGCACCGCAGCCGCGAGGCCGCGGGGGCCGAGGGCGAACGGTTGCAGGCGGCCTATGACTCGCTGGGCCAGGGGCGGATCGACAAGGCGCAGCCCGCGCTCGCCGACCTCGGCGCCTCCGACCGCGACGTCTATCGCGCGCTGGCCAAGTTCACCGAGGCGGACATCATCCTTCAGCGCAACGACCTGAAGGCCGCGGCAGCCAAATTCGCCGAGGTGGCGGGCGATACCGGTCAGGCACAGCCGATTCGCGATCTGGCGCTGATCCGCCAGACCGCCGCCGAGTTCGACACGCTGAAGCCCCAGGTCGTCGTGGAGCGGATGCGCCCGCTGGCGGTGCCGGGCGGAGCGTGGCTGGGCAGCGCGGGCGAGATGATGGCGGTGGCGCAGTTGCGCCTCGGCCAGAAGGCACAGGCCGGGCAGCTGTTCGCCCGGATCGCGCGGGACGAGGGCGTGCCCGGATCGATCCGTCAACGCGCCGTTCAGATGGCGGGCCTATTGGGCGTCGACGCCGTTCCCGCGGCCCCCGCCGCTACGCAGGAAACCGCCCGATGACCCCCCGTCCGATGACTCCCCGTCTTATGACAGGGCATTTCCGTGCGCCGGTGATGGTGGCGGCGCTGATGGCGCTGAGCGCCTGCGGCATCTTCAAGGGCGGTGGTCCGAAGAAGACGCCGACCGTGGGCGAACGGGTGTCGATCCTGTCGTCGGAGAACGGCATCGTCGCCGACCCCGCAATGGCGACCGTCGCGGTGACGCTGCCCGCCGCCGCCGCCAACGACGCCTGGACCCAGTCGGGCGGCAATGCCGCCAAGTCGATGGGGCAACTGACGCTGGGCGCGCAGCCGGCACGGGCATGGCAGGCGACGATCGCCGGCGGTTCGCCGCGCGAACGGCTGGCGGCGACGCCGGTGATCGCGGAAAACAAGCTGTTCGTGATCGACGTGACCGCCGCGGTCCATGCCTATGCCGCCGATACCGGCGCGGTGCTGTGGACGGCGGAACTGTCGCCCGGCAAGCAGAACAGCGGCTCGCGCTTCGGCGGCGGCGCCTCCTATGACGACGGCAAGGTCTATGCGACCGACGGGCTGGGCGACGTGGTCGCGCTGAACGCTGCGGACGGCAAGGAACTGTGGCGCGCCAAGCCCGGCGGCCCGTTGCGCGGCGCACCGACGATCGCCAACGGCAACGTCTATGTCCTCAGCCAGGACAACCAGATCTTCGCGATCAACCAGCTCGACGGCAAGGTGCAGTGGGCGCAGTCCGGCACGCTGGAGACGCAGGGCGTGTTCGGCGTCGCGGCACCGGCGGCGAGCCAGGGATCGGTGGTCGCGGGCTATTCGTCGGGCGAACTGTCCGCCTATCGCTACGAGAACGGGCGCGTGCTGTGGCAGGATGCCTTGTCGCGCACCTCGTCCACGACCTCCGTATCCAGCCTGGCCGATATCGACGCCGCGCCGGTGGTGGATGGCGGCCGGGTCTATGCGGTCGGGCAGGGCGGGCGCATGGTCGCCCTGGAACTGTCGACCGGGCAGCGACTGTGGGAACAGAATCTGGGTGGCATCTCGACCCCGTGGATCGCGGGCGAGTGGCTGTTCGTGATGACCGACGACGCGCGCCTCGCCGCACTGTCGCGGGCCAGCGGCAAGGCGCGCTGGATCGCGCAGCTGCCGCGCTATCGCAACCTGAAGAAGCGGTCAGGGCCGATCACGTGGTTCGGTCCGGTGCTGGCGGGCAACCGGCTGGTGCTGACCAATTCGCAGGGGCAGATCGTCTACGCATCGCCCACGGACGGCAGCGTGGTGCAGACGGTGGAGACGAAGGTGGCGTTCGCCTTGTCGCCGGTGGTCGCCAATTCAACGCTCTACACGCTCGACCAGAAGGGGCGAATTACCGCCTATCGGTGATGGCTGCCCGCATGGCCCCGTGTCATCCCGTCCGTACAGGGTGACGGCGGGGCCGGCAGCGGCTAAGGGCGCAGGATGCCCAAACTCCCCGTGGTCGCGATCGTCGGCCGGCCCAATGTCGGCAAGTCGACTTTGTTCAACCGTCTCGTCGGCAAGAAACTCGCGCTGGTCGACGACCGGCCCGGCGTGACGCGTGACCGGCGCGAGGGTGACGCGCATCTGATCGGCCTCGATTTCCGCGTCATCGATACCGCCGGTTACGAGGATCAGGACGCACAGACGCTGCCCGGCCGGATGCGGATGCAGACCGAGGCGGCGGTGGCGCAGGCGGATGTCGCGCTGTTCCTGTTCGACGCCCGCGCCGGCATCGTGCCGCTGGACGAGGAGATCGCCCGCTGGCTGCGCCAGTCGTCCACCCCGGTCATCCTCGCCGCCAACAAGGCGGAAGGGAATGCCGGCAACCAGGGTATCCTCGAATCGCTCAGCCTGGGCTTCGGGGATCCGGTGCAGCTGTCCGCCGAACATGGCGAGGGGCTGGGCGACCTGTTCGAGGTGCTGCTGCCGCTGCTGGAGGGGAAGGAAATCCCCGACGACGAGGAGGACGAACGTCTCGACGCGCCGCTGAAGCTGGCGATCGTCGGTCGGCCCAATGCCGGCAAGTCGACACTCATCAACCGGATGCTGGGCGAAGACCGGCTGATCACCGGCCCCGAAGCCGGGATCACCCGCGATTCGATCGCGGTCGACTGGCAATGGCGCGATCCGTTGCGCGGGGCGCATGGCGAACCCCGCCCGGTGAAGCTGATCGACACCGCCGGGATGCGCAAGCGCGCCAAGGTGCAGGACAAGCTGGAGAAGATGTCGGTCGCCGACGGCCTGCACGCGGTCGATTTCGCCGAGGTCGTCGTCCTGCTGCTCGACGCGACGCTGGGGCTGGAGGCGCAGGACCTGCGCATCGCCGACAAGGTGCTGGAGGAAGGACGCGCGATGATCATCGCGCTGAACAAATGGGATGTGGCGGAAAATCCGTCGTCGCTGTTCAACGGCGTGAAGCGCGCGCTGGAGGACGGCCTGTCCCAGGTGAAGGGGGTGACCGTCGTCACGGTTTCCGGCGCCACCGGCAAGGGCGTCGACCAGTTGATGAGCGCGGCGTTCCAGGTGCGCGAGGCGTGGTCGAAGCGCGTCGGCACCGGCGAACTGAACCGCTGGTTCGAGCGCGCGATCGAGGCCAACCCGCCCCCCGCCCCCGGCGGCAAGCGAATCAAGATGCGCTACGTCACCCAGGTGAAGACGCGGCCGCCCAGTTTCGTGATCTTCGGCACCCGGGTCGACCAGCTGCCCGCCAGCTACGAACGCTATCTGGTCAATTCGATGCGCAAGGAACTGGGGTTCGGCGCGGTGCCGGTGCGCGTCACCATGCGCGCGCCCAAGAATCCGTTCGACCAGAAGGACTAGCCGCCGGATCGGTGCGCAACATCCTGTTTACCGCCGACTGATAGGATCGGGACGTGGCAACAGACGGGGCGGAGCAGGCACGGTGTCGTTCGAGGAAAGCAGGTTGGTGGATCGGGCGGCCTATGCGGCCGCTCGGGCCGAACTGGGCACGGGTTTCGTCCGCATCCTGGGATATTTCCGCGAGGACGGCGTGAAATCCGTCGCCGCGATCGAGGCGGCGATGCGCAAGGGACAGGCGGCGGCGCTGGTGATGCCCGCGCACACGCTGAAGGGCGAAGCTCGGCAGTTCGGCGCGCTGCCGCTGGCCGCGCTGGCCGAGACGATCGAGGTGATCGCGCGCGAGTGCGTGGAGCGGCAGGATACGCCCGACGAGGCGCTGGAGTCGGTGGCGCGGCTGCGGCCGTTGTTCAACGAGACGCTGGCGCTGCTCGAAAGCGAATCGGCACCGGTGATGCCGGTGCGGCGTCCCCCTGCCGGGGGATTCGGCCGCCGGACGTTGCCGGCGGGATAGAAGGCCGGGACAGGGCGGCGGGGCAGGGATAATGCCCGGCGTTAACGGGCTGTTTGCCTTGATCGGGTAGCCGCCGGACCATCTTCTGGTGCCGAAAGTCCGCATGACCCAACCGATCTTCTACGACGCCAGTGGCCGCCGCCGGCGAATCGCCGGGGCGACGCTGCTGGTGCTGGCACTGGGGCTGGCGCTGCTGGTCTGGTGGGCCGCGACCGTCCTGGGCGCGCGCGATCCCCATGCGCCGCTGCGCTTTGCCGAGGATACCGGCACCCCGCAGGGACTGGCGGTGACCGCCTCCACCGGCACAGCGGCGGCCTGGCTGCCCAAGACGGGCACCGCAGCGGCGGGCAAGGCGCCGCTGCGACTGGGGTTCTACATGCCATGGGATGCCGCGTCGCGGGCATCGCTTGCCGCCCATGTCGCTGATCTCGACTGGCTGGCGGCGGGGCTGGCGACGGTGACGGGGGCGAATCACCACGTCGCCTACGAGCATGACGGGGAACTGGCGACGCTGCTCGCCGGGCAGGCGCGGTCGCCACGGCTGTTGCCGATGATCCAGAATGCGATGACGGATGGACGCTGGGACGGCGAGGGCACCGCCCGTCTGCTCGCCGACGCGCCGGCGCGGGCGCGATTCGCCGACCGGCTCGTCGCGCTGGTGACGGCGGAGCGGGGCGCGGGGGTGATGCTCGACCTAGAAAGCCTGCCCGCTTCGGCGCACCGCGATTATCAGCTGTTCCTGCGCGAACTGCGCGCCCGGTTCGCGCCGCGCGGCTGGGCGGTGATGCTGGCGGTGCCGGTCGGCGATCCGGCATGGGATCTGGCCGCCTATGCCGCCGTCGCGGACCGGCTGGTGCTGATGGCGTATGACGAACACTGGATGGGGGGCGAGGCGGGGCCGATCGCCTCGCAGGGCTGGTTCGCGCAGGCCGTTGCGGCGGCGGTGGCCCGCACCGGCGCGGACAAGGCGATCGTCGCGATCGGCAACTATGCCTATGACTGGGACGGTCGCCGCACGACGCCGCTGACGGTGGCGGCCGCGTGGCAGCTGGCGGCGCAGGCCGGGGTGACGCCGCAATTCGACCGGGCAAGCGGCAATCCGCATTTCGCCTACACGAGGAACGGGCGGACGCATCAGGTGTGGCTGCTCGACGCGACGACCGCGTGGAACCAGCGGCGCGCGATCGAGCGCACCGGGGCGGCGGGCATCGCGCTGTGGCGGCTGGGCAGCGAGGACCCGCGATTGTGGGACGCGCTGGCGGCGGGGGCCGGTGGGTGGCCCGACCTGTCGGTGCTGCCCGCCCCGGCCGGGATCGAGGTGACGGGGGTCGGTGAGATCATGCGGCTCGACCGGCAGGCGGCGGCGGGGCGGCGGACGCTGGCCTATGATCGCGACGGCCTGATCCGCGACGTGCGGATCGATGGGCTGGCGAGCGGCGATCTGGTGCAGCGCACCGGCGCGCGGCGGCGGCTGGTGGCGCTGACCTTCGACGACGGGCCGGACCCGGCATGGACGCCGCAGATCCTGGACGTGCTGAAGCGCGAACACGCCCCCGCGACGTTCTTCGTCACCGGCACCAATGCGCTGGGGCAGCGCGCGCTGCTCAACCGCATCGTCGACGAGGGCAGCGAACTGGGCAACCATTCCACCAGCCATGCCGATCTGGGCCGCGAACCCGCCGCGCTGGTGAAGCTGGAGCTGAACGCGACGGCGCGGCTGGTCGAGGCCTATACCGGGCGCGGGATGCGGCTGTTCCGCCCGCCCTTTCTGGGCGACGCCGATCCGGGCACGCACGACGAACTGCATGCGTCGCGGGCAGCGGCGGACCTGGGGTATCTGACGGTCGGCCTGAACGTCGATCCGCTCGACTGGCGGGCGCCCGGCGTCGAGGCGATCGTCGCGAACACGGTGCGGCAGGTGATGGCGGGCACCGATGCCCGTCCGGCGCAGATCGTGCTGCTCCACGATGCCGGCGGCGACCGCAGCCAGACGGTGGCGGCGCTGCCGCGGATCATCCGGACGTTGCGTGCGCGCGGCTATGATTTCGTGACGGTGTCGACGCTGGCCGGGCTGCCGCGCGCGGCGACGATGCCGCGCCTCGATGCTGGCACGACCGTGCGGGCGGCGCGGACGAGCGGCCTGTTCGCCGGGCTGTGGGGGCTGCGCGAGGGACTGGGGCTGCTGTTCGTCGCGGTGATCGTGCTGGGCATGGCGCGGTCGCTGGCACTGACCACGCTGGCGTGGCGGCATCGCCATCGCGGCGAGCCGCCGGTGGCGGCACCGCATCTGGTGCCGCGCTTCGTGTCGGTGCTGATCCCCGCCTTCAACGAGGCGCGGGTGATCGAGGCGTCGGTGCGGCGCATCCTGCACAGCCGCGACGTGCATCTGGAGGTGATCGTGATCGACGACGGGTCGACCGACGATACGTCCGCGGTGGTGCGGGCCGCGTTCGGGATCGACCCGCGCGTCACGCTGCTGACGCTGGCGAACGGGGGCAAGGCGGCGGCGCTCAATGCCGCGCTGCGGCAGGCGCGCGGCGACCTGATCGTCGCGCTCGATGCGGATACGCAGTTCGAACCGGACACGATCGCGCTGATGGCGCGCTGGTTCGCCGATCCGGCAATCGGCGCGGTGGCGGGCAATGCGAAGATCGGCAATGCGGTGAACTGGATCACCCGCTGGCAGGCGGTGGAATATGTCACCGCGCAGAATCTGGAACGCCGCGCGCTGGCGGCGCTGGGGGCGGTGACGGTGGTGCCCGGCGCGGTCGGCGCCTGGCGGCGCACCGCGCTGGATGCGGTGGGCGGTTATCCCGAAGACACGCTGGCCGAGGATCAGGACCTGACGATCGCGATCCAGCGCGCCGGCTGGCGCATCGCCTGCGACACGGCGGCGGTGGCGTGGACCGAGGCGCCGGAGACGACGCGCGCGCTGTTCAAGCAGCGGTTCCGCTGGGCCTATGGCACGCTGCAATGCCTGTGGAAGCATTGCGGTGCGATCGGTCGGGGCGGATTGGGACGGATCGGCCTGCCCCAGGCGATCGTTTTCCAGTTTCTGCTCGCCGCGGTGTCGCCGCTGGTCGATCTGGCGCTGGCGGGGGCGGTGATCGGCACCGGCTGGCGCATCGCCCGCGATAGCTGGTCGGCGACGGGGGGCGATACGGGCACCGTGCTGGCGTTCTGGGCGGCGTTCACCGCGGTCGATCTGGGTTGCGGCTGGGCGGCGTTCCGGATGGACGCGCGCGAGGGGCGGTTCCCGGCGATCCGGCTGCTGACGATGCGCTTCGGCTATCGCCAGTTGCTCTACGCGGTGGTGCTGCGCGCGATCGCGGCGGCGGTGACGGGGCCGAGGATCGGCTGGGGCAAGCTGGAGCGCAGCGGGCGCGTCACCACCCCCGCCGCGACGCCGGCGACCGTCGTGTCGATACCGGTCCGGGTGCCCTTCCGGCGGGCGGCGTAACGGGCTTTCAGAAGAATGGGTTCACGCTGAGACGCGGAGACGCGGAGGGATTCTGGCGGCGCAGCCGATCATGCGATAACGGCGGTCATTGACCGTCAGTCCGCTGAAGAAGCGGATCATCGGCATCAGGCGGATCACCTCCGCGTCTCCGCGTGAACCCATTCTTCTGCGCTGCGCGGACCGCCTCAATCCAGCGACAGGCCGTGGGTCGCATCGGCGGCGTGGGTGGTGTCGGATCGCTCGCCACGGACGACGACGATGCTGCCCGCCACGATCAGCACCCCGCCCAATACCAGCGGCCAGCCCGCCGGATCGCCGAACAGGCCGATCCCCAGCGCGGCGCCGATCAGTGGTTCGATGTTGATGAACACGCCCGCGCTGGCGCTGTCGACGCGCGCTGCGCCATATTGCCAGGCCGCGGTGGCGAGGAAGGTGGACAGCAGACCCTGTCCGATGATGCCGCTCCATGCGACGGTGCCGAGCGCCAGCGGCGGCGCACCGTGCAGCAACAGCGCGACCGGCAGCACGGTGGCGGTCGCGACGACCAGCGTGACCGAGGGAACCGCCATCGCCGAGCGGGTGACAGGCGCCCGCTTCAGCACGATCAGCCAGGCGAGGAAGATCAGCAGCGACAACAGCGACAGCGCGATGCCGATCGCGGTGCCCGCGCCACCCGGCTTGCCCGCGATCAGGCCCGCGCCGATCGTCGCGGCGGCCACCCCGGTCCATGACGCGCGGCTGACGCGTTCCCCCATCAGATGCGCCGCGACCGCGATCAGCGCGGGCATCGCCCCGACCAGCAGCGCCGCCAGCGTGACGGTGACGCCGGCCAGCCCCTCGAACTGCACCATGAAGGCGAGGCCGTAGAACACGCCCGCCAGCAACACCGGCGGCGACCGGAACAGCGCCCGTGCCTCCGCACCGGCCAGGGCGAAGGGCAGCGCCGCGATGCTGGCGACCGCGAAGCGGAGCAATACCATATGCGCCGGCTCCACCGCGCGCAGCGCCAGCTTGCCGAGCGGGAAGCCCAGTCCCCAGAACAGACCCGCCACAGCGAGGGCGATGAAGGCGGCGCGGTGCATCACCACCCCATGCCCCGCCGCCGCCCGCATGGCGAGGGGAGATCGATCCGCGCCGGTGATGGCGGAGGGATCGCCCTCAGTCAGCCAGTGCCGCCGCCAGCCAGGCCGGGCGCAGCGCATCGCCCGATGCTTCGACGCGGCGATGCTCGACCATCAGCCCCAGCGCCGGATAAAAGGCGCGGGTGCGGTCGCCTGCCGGCGCGATCGGCGCGACGACCAGCCGGCGGTTCACCTTGGCGCGGTGGTGCATCCGCGCGGTGTTCTCCTGTCCGACATAACAGCCCTTGGTGAAGCTGACGCCGTTCAGCTCGCGCGCATTGCATTCCAGCCACAGCGTCTCGCCCGACCCGAGTTCGCCCGTCCCCTCCGTCACGCCCAGCGACAGGCGGTGCGCGGTCCATGCGTCGTCGACCGGTGTCCCGCCCGGCGGGGCGAGCCATCGCCGGCCGAGTTCGGGTAGGCGCGGGTCGGCGATGCCGGCGTTGCCATCCCGCGACCAGTGAACCGCGAGCGCGGGATCGATCGCGATCGTGATCGCGCGGCGCAACCGGTACATCGTCAGCCGTCGCGCCACCGCCTCCGCCTGTGCCGCCTCGACATCGATCAGGATATCGTCGTCATCCGCCCAGAGCAGGAAATCGAACAGCGCCTTGCCCTGCGGCGTCAGCAGCCCCGCCCAGACCGGCAGCGTCCCGGCGACATCGTGCGTGACCAGCCCCTGCAGGAACCCGCGGACATCCTCGCCCGCCACCCTCAGCACCGTCCGGTTCGCCAGCATCGTCATCCCGCCTATCTGGCGATGCCACCTGCCAGGCACAATGCGGCGATCGGGATTGCCGCCCGCCGCCGGCGATCCTAGGGCATCGGCATGACCGATCGCCTGACCATCCGCCGCCCCGACGACTGGCACGTCCACCTGCGCGACGGCGCGATGCTGCACGCGGTGGCCCCCTATACTGCCCGCCAGTTCGCCCGCGCGATCATCATGCCCAACCTGACGCCGCCGGTGACGGATGCGGCGGCGGCGCGTGCCTATCGCGACCGGATCATGGCCGCGCTGGGCGAGGATACGGATTTCCAGCCGCTGATGACCTGTTACCTGACGGATCGCAGCGATCCCGACGATATCGTCGCCGGCCATGCCGAGGGGGTGTTCACCGCCTGCAAGCTGTACCCCGCGCACGCCACGACCAATTCCGCCCACGGCGTCACCGATATCCGCGCGATGACCGGGGTGCTGGAGGCGATGCAGCGGGCGGGCATCCCGTTGCTGATCCATGGCGAGGTGACCGACCGCTCGATCGATATCTTCGACCGCGAGGCGGTGTTCATCGAGCGGGTGCTGATCCCGCTGCTCCGCGACTATCCGGCCTTGCGGATCGTGATGGAGCATATCACCACCGCCGAAGCCGCGGCCTTCGTGGCGGAAGCGGACCACCCGATCGCCGCGACGATCACGCCGCAGCACCTGATCCTGAACCGCAACGCCATCTTCGACGGCGGCCTGCGCCCCCATGCCTATTGCCTGCCCGTCGCCAAGCGCGAGGCGCACCGGCTGGCGGTGCGGCGCGCGGCAATATCGGGCAGCCCGCGCTTCTTCCTGGGCACGGATACCGCGCCGCACGTCGTCGGCGCGAAGGAATCGGGCTGCGGCTGCGCGGGCATCTTCAACGCGCCCTTCGCGCTTGAAACCTATCTCCGCGTGTTCGACGAGGAAGGCGCGATCGACCGGTTCGAGGGCTTCGCCGCGGAACATGGGGCGCGTTTCCATGGCCTGCCGCTCAACGAGGGCACGGTGACGCTGGAACGCGTCGCGCAGCAGGTGCCGGCCACGACCGGCGACGGCGCCACCGAGGTGGTGCCGTTCATGGCGGGCGAAACGCTGGCGTGGCGGCTGGCCGACGATATCTAGAAAGGCAACCAGCGGCTCTTGTGGGTGAAGTTCATATAGCCGACGTTGACACCCGCCCGCCAGCCGACGCCCAGACGGATCGGGATCAGCACCACGGTGCCGCGCCGCAGATAGGTCGCGGCGAATCCGCCGACCAGATACAGTCTCCCCTCCGCGCCGGGGAAGCGGTGGAACAGTTCCTCGGTATCGTAGAGATTGTAGACGAGCACGAAGACCTTGTTGGCGTCGCCGCCCACGTCGAAGCCCAGCGACGGCCCGGTCCAGTAGACGGGCTGCTGCCCCTCCACCTTGTGCGTCATCACCCCCGAGCCATAGCGGACCCCGACGATGAACGCGCCCGATGCCTCGCGCCCCGCGATATAGGCGTTGGGCCGGCCCTGTTCCTTCAACACCTTTTCCAGCAGCCCGGCGAGCCCCTCCGCACCCTTGCCGAACACGCCCTCGCCCGCGGCCAACAGGTCGTCGCGCTGGAAGGTGTCGGCCGCCGCCGTGGTCCGTTCGGCCCGCGTCGCGGCGGCCTGATCCGCCGGGAGGGGGGTGGCGGCTGGAGCGGCTGGCGGGGCGGCGGGTTCGAACGGCTCCTGCACCGGTGGCGCATCCTGCCCCGGCGCAACGCGCGCCGTGCTGGCCGCAGGCGGCGGCCCAGCCAGATCGCCATCGATCGCCCGGTTGGGATCGATCGTGCGCACCTGCGCCATGCCCGGCTGACCACCGAGCGACGCGAGCAGCGCCAATCCCATCCACACGCTGCGCATCCGACCCATGTCTCCGTTATCCGTTCCGACGTTCGCCTGTTCCCCCGTAGACCAACTCCCGCCTTGCGGCGCAATGAACGATCTTCACGACCGATCGCACGAGGCGGTTGATCGGTCGCGATACCATGGCTATAGCCTGCACCCTGCCGATCCGGAGACGTGGGTGAGCGGCTGAAACCAACGCTTTGCTAAAGCGTCGTACGGGAAACCGTACCGAGGGTTCGAATCCCTCCGTCTCCGCCATTTCGGTTTCTCCCGACCATCCCCGAAGCTTATCGTTGCGAAACGTGGCGCGTCGGCATTCGATGCGGTCCATATCGGCCGCAAGCGATCGGCACCGAACAAATCTCTGCATGAGCAATCTTCATGTTGGGCGTCGGGCAAATAGGACTTCGCGGACGCCGGCCGAGTATCTGGCGGGGCTGCCCGGTTACATGCGTATCTCCTGATCCTTGACCATCCAGGTTGCCGTCCGGCGGTTCGGAGTAGCCAAGGCCGCACGCCCTGCAATCCTGTCGCCGGCTTCGGGCGACAGGAGCCGGCACGCTTGCCATCGATCCGGCCACCAGATGCCCGGGAAAATGCCCGCCGCACCATGCCTGACACACATCCGAATCGGATTTGATGTAGACTGGGGCCATCTCAACGGCACAGGGAAATAAACATGAACCTTATCAAGATGATCCGGATGGGGAGTGTTGTCGCCATGGGTGTTGTTGCCGCGGAGGCTTCGGCGGGCGATGCGCAACTGCCCGGCTATTCGGCCGGTGCGCAGGTCGTCAGCGTCGATGGAAAGCGGAGCCAGGTCGATCAGATCAGTGGCGTGATCTATTCGCAGATCCGATCGACACGGGCGGTGCGACAGTTGCGCATGTCGTTGATCGTGCCGCGGACCAGCGATCTGAAGCCCGCAATCGTCTATTTCCCGGGCGGTGGCTTCACCTCCGCCGATCACGAGAAGTATTTCGAGATGCGTTCCGCCTTGGCGCAGGCCGGCTTCGTCGTCGCGGCGGCCGAATATCGCGTCGTCCCCGACAGGTTCCCGGCCCTGGTGCAGGACGGCAAGGCGGCGGTCCGTTACCTGCGGGCCCATGCGGCGGAATACGGCATAGACCCTGCTCGGATCGGCGTACTCGGCGATTCGGCCGGTGGTTACGTCTCGCAGATGGTTGCCGTCACCAATGGCGAGAAGAGCTTCGACAAGGGCGACTATCTTGACCAGTCATCCGACGTGCAGGCGGCGGTCACGCTGTACGGCATTTCGAATCTCCTCAACATCGGCGAAGGATTCCCGCCGAAGATCCAGCAGACGCACCAGTCCCCCGCAGTGACCGAGGCGCTTCTGGTCAACGGTCCGGCGTTCGGCGGTTTCGCCGGCGCGGCGATTTCAACCGATCCGGCCAAGGCGCTGGCCGCAAGTTCGATGGGCCACCTGAACGGCGTCGAGCCTCCGTTCCTCATCATGCATGGCACGGCCGACGTGCTCGTCTCGCCGGTACAGAGCAAGCAGTTGTTTGAGGCATTGCGGGCCAAGGGCAGCAAGGCGGATTATGTATTGGTGAAGGGGGCCGGACATGGCGACCTGACCTGGTTCCAGCAGCCCGTGATCGACCGGGTGGTCACCTGGTTCAAGGCCGTGCTGGGCGGCCCGATCGCCAAGGCGGGAGGCGAGGACGAACCCAGGGCCAATCTCTGACCATTGACGGTTTTTCCGGTGTCGGTCCCGCGTGGGGCCGATGCCGGAGAACCGGTTCCGGATGCGATCCCGTCGGTGGGAGGTGGCCAAGCCGCATCATACGGGTTCGTTGCGGAAGCGCGCCGTTAATGTCGATCCGAATGAGGGCCTGCTTTACCTCAGCCTTCGGGCTTGTCGCTGTTGGTACGCCGATGAAACAACTGCGCGATGCAGGGGGTGGCCCCGAGGGACCATCGTAACTGCATGACAATGTTTGGAAAAACTGGAGCGGGCGAAGGGATTCGAACCCTCGACCCCAACCTTGGCAAGGTTGTGCTCTACCCCTGAGCTACGCCCGCTCTGGCGCCATGAGCCGGCGGACCGGCTGGGTGAGGCGGGCCACTAGCAGCGGGTGGGGAATGCTGCAAGCGCAAATGAACGAATTTCTTGCTTGGCGATTTCATCGATAGAACATTACAAGAACGATTGATGATCGAGTCGACTGTCCTGCTTGCTGAAACGGCACCCGCCGCGCGGATCGCGCAGTTGCGGCGCGTGGCAGGCGCGACGGTCGTGGTAGGGGATGGGCCGCCGGGCGATGCGTGGCGAACGGCGGGGATGGCACGCGCGCAACTGCATGAGGTCTATGCCGTGACGCCGGACGATGCCGCGGCGGCGACCGGCTTCGCGCTGGCGCTGGCGCTGGCGGCGGGAGCGCTGCCGACGCTGTGGGTGCGGATCGAGCATGACGAGCGCGGTGCCGGTCGCCCCTATGCCGCCGGGCTCGCCGAACTGGGGCTGCCGCCCGAATCGCTGGTGCTGGTGCTGGTACCCGACGAACCGGCGCTGCTGCGCGTGGCGGCGGATGCGGCGCGCTGTCCGGGGCTGGGGCTGGTGCTGGTCGAAAGCCGGGGCCGCGCCGCCGGGCTGGACCTGACCGCGACGCGGCGGCTGATGCTGGCCGCGGAGGCATCGGGCGTGACGGTGCTGAGCGTGCGGATCGGCGCCGAACCGGTGCCCAGTGCGGCCGCCACCCGCTGGGGCGTCGCGGCCGCGGCGTCGCAATTGTTGACGGCGGGGGCGGGGGGCGACGTTCCCGGCCTGCCCGCCTTCGATGTCGAATGTCTGCGGCGACGTGGCGGCCCCGCCGGCACCCGCTGGCGCGTGGAGTGGAACCGTGAAACCCGTTGCTTCGACCCCCTCGATCCCGTCACCCTCGGTAGCGGCGCCGGTGCGCAACCGGCGCTGGCTGGCGCTGGTCTTTCCCTGGCTGGCGGTGGAGCGGCTGCGCGCGACGCGCCCGCATCTGTTCGTCGGACGGGGTGAACACCCGCTCGCGCTGGTCGAGACGGTCGGCAATGCGGTGCGGCTCGCCGCGCTGGACCGGTCGGCGATGCAGGCGGGGCTGGTGGCGGGGCTGACGCTGGCCGATGCCCGTGCCCGCGTGCCCGAACTGGAGGTGTATGACGGCGATCCCCATGCCGATCTCGACTGGCTGGAACGGCTGGCGGACGGGTGCGCGCGTTATACGCCGACCGTGGTGGTGCTGCCGCCCGACGCGTTGCTGCTCGACATCACCGGCTGCACCCATGCGTTCGAGGGGGAGCGGCCGATGGCCGCCGATGTCGAGGCTCGACTGGCGCGGCGCGGGGTGCTGGTGCGCCATGCGTTCGGCGATACGGCGGACGTGGCGCACGCGCTGGCCCGGTTCGCCGGCGCTCCCGCCCCGGACGAGCGCGGGGCGGTGCGGCGACTGCCGGTGGCGGCGCTGGGGTTGGAGCCGGAGGATAACGACGCGCTGACCCGCGCCGGGCTGAAGACGGTGGGCGACGTGATGACGCGCCCGCTGGCGACGATCGCGGCGCGGTTCGGCGAGGGGGCGGCGATGGCGGTGCGCCGCCTGTCGGGGGAGGCGAAGGCCCCGGTCGCGCCCCGGATCGTCGCGGCGCCCGTGGTCGTCGAGCGCCGCTTCCCTGAACCAGTCGCGCGCACCGATTACGCGCTGGCGACGATCGTGGACCTGGCCGGCGAGGCGGCGGCGGCACTGGAGAAACGGGCCGAGGGCGGCCGCCGCTGGGAGGCGCGGCTGTTCCGCAGCGACGGGCAGGTGCGCCATCTCCGGATCGAGACGGGGCGGCCGACGCGCGACGTGGCGGTGCTGATGCGGCTGTTCGCGGAACGGATCGAGGGGCTGGCCGACCCGCTCGACCCCGGTTTCGGGTACGACCTGATCCGCCTGCACGTCGTGCTGGCCGAGCGGCTCGACACCTGCCAGTTGCGGCTGGAGGGCGGCGGTGAGGCGCATGGCCCGCAACAGGAGGTCGCCGCGCTGGTCGATCGTCTGACGACGCGGCTGGGGCGGTCGCGCGTGCGCCGGTTCGCCGCCCGCGACAGCCATATCCCCGAACAGGCCGAACTGATGCTGCCCGCCGCCGCCGCGTCGCCATCGTCGGCGGAATGGCCACGGCCCGAACCGGGCGAACCGCCGCTGCGCCCGATCTATCTGTTCGATCCGCCGCAGTTGATCGATTCGATCGCCGCCGAAACGCCGGACGGCCCGCCCGCCCGCTTTCGCTGGCGCCGCACCGTCCACGACGTGGCGCGGGCCGAGGGGCCAGAGCGGATCGCGGGCGAATGGTGGCGCCGCCACGACGCGCCCATCCCCACGCGCGACTATTTCCGGATCGAGGATCATCGGGGCCGGCGGTTCTGGATATTCCGCCACGGGCTGTATGCGGAAACCGAGAGTCCGCGCTGGTACGTCCACGGATTGTTCGCGTGATGCGGACGACTGGCGGTCATCCCGATGTTGGCAGGGCTTCGCAAAGACCCCCTTTGCTCTCCCGGCGGAGGCCGGGGTCGGGTTGGGTGGAGGGTCGCGATAGGTCACGATGGCCTTCCCAACTGGACCCCGGCCTCCGCCGGGGAGGATTTGATGGTGAGATGGTGCCTGTTTCCGCGGCTATTCGCATGTGCCGGCACGATCGACCCCGCATCACGGACATACGAAGGGGCCTCGCGAAGGCCTGGCCATGACCGCCTTCGCCGAACTGGCGGCGGCCACCGCCTTTTCGTTCCTCGACGGGGTCAGTCAGCCGGGCGACATGGTGTCGCGCGCGGTCGAGCTGAAACTGGCGGGGATCGGGATCGCCGATCGCAACACCGTGGCAGGCGTCGTCCGTGCGCATGACGCCCTGAAGCGGGCGCGGATCGGTCTGCTCGGCACGACGTTGCCACCGCTCGATTTCAGGCTGGCGGTGGGGGCGCGGCTGGTGTTCGCGGACGGCACGCCCGACATCGTCGCCTATCCGTCGACCCGCGAGGGCTGGGGGCGGCTGACCCGGCTGCTGACCATGGGCAACCGCCGTGCGCAGAAGGGCGGTTGCATCCTCGGGCTGGGCGACCTGATCGCGTTGCATCGCGACCTGCTGCTGATCGTGCTGCCCGAATCGAGCGATCGTGGCGCCGTGCCGGTGCCGGGGGCCGAACTGCCGCCGCCCCGCACCGATCCCGGCCTGCCCGCGACGCTGGCGGCGCTGACCCGGCTGGGCGGCGATGCGGTGTGGCTGGGGGTGACGATGCCGCGCACCGGGCGCGACCGGCGGCGGCTGGCGCGGCTGGCGGCGGTGGCGGATGCGGCGGGCGTGCCGCTGCTCGCGACCTGTGACGCGTTGTATGCCTGGCCGGGCGACCGTGATCTGCACGATGTCGTCACCTGCATCCGCGAGGGGCTGACCGTGCAGGCCGCCGGCCGCCGCCTTGCCGTCAATGGCGAACGGCACCTGAAGGACGAGGGCGAGATGCAGCGCCTGTTCCGCGACCGGCTGGCGGCGGTGGCGGAAAGCGGGCGGTTGCTGGCGCGGATCGGCTTCTCGCTCGATCAGCTCCGGTACGAATATCCGCACGAACCGGTGCCGGCGGGGTGGCAGCCGCAGGGATGGCTGGAGCATCTCGTCTGGCGATCCGCGCTCGACCGCTACGACGATCATGTGCCGGACAAGGTGATGCGGCTGCTGAACGAGGAGTTCGCGCTGATCGCCGACCGCGAATACGCCTATTATTTCCTCACCGTCCACGACATCGTCCGCTTCGCCCGGGCCTGCACGCCGCCGATCCTGTGCCAGGGGCGCGGCTCGGCGGCCAATTCGGTGGTGTGCTTCCTGCTGGGCATCACCTCGGTCGACCCGATGAAATACGATCTGCTGTTCTCGCGCTTCGTATCGGCCGAGCGCGACGAGCCCCCCGATATCGATGTCGATTTCGAGCATGAGCGGCGCGAGGAGGTGATGCAGTACATCTATCGCCGCTACGGTCGCGAGCGGGCGGCGATCGCCGCCACCGTGATCCATTATCGCCCGCGCAGCGCGGTGCGCGAGATCGGCCGCGCGCTGGGCCTGAGCGAGGATGTGACGCAGCGGCTGACCAGCACCGTCTGGGGCAGCTTCTCCGACCGGTTCGGGCCGGAGCGGTTCGAGCAGACCGGGCACAGCCTCGCCAACCCGGATATGGCGCGGCTGCACGATCTGGTGAACCGGCTGCTGAAGTTCCCCCGCCACCTGTCGCAGCATGTCGGCGGGTTCGTGCTGACCGAGGGGCGGCTGGACGAGATGGTGCCGATCCACAACGGCGCGATGCCCGACCGCACCTTCATCGAATGGGACAAGGACGATATCGACTGTCTGGGGGTGATGAAGGTCGATATCCTCGCGCTGGGGATGCTGACCTGCATCAGGAAGGCGTTCGACCTGATGGCGGCGAACGGGCTGGGCCGCCCGACGCTCGACAATCTGGCGGTGGAG
The DNA here is from genome assembly GCF_014841615.1 of Sphingomonas sp. CFBP 8760. Taxonomy (GTDB): domain Bacteria; phylum Pseudomonadota; class Alphaproteobacteria; order Sphingomonadales; family Sphingomonadaceae; genus Sphingomonas. Next base: position 219,215 of record NZ_JACYUG010000004.1, read on the forward strand.
GAAGACGACCGTGTCTATGCGATGCTGCAGAAGGGCGACAGCATCGGCGTGTTCCAGGTCGAGAGCCGCGCCCAGATCAACATGCTGCCACGCCTGAAGCCACGCGAGTTCTACGATCTGGTGGTGCAGGTCGCGATCGTGCGGCCGGGGCCGATCGAGGGCGATATGGTCCACCCCTATCTGCGCCGCCGGGCGGGGAAGGAGAAAGTGGAATTTCCCGCCCCCGATCCGCGTCATGGGCCGGCGGACGAACTGCACCAGCTGCTGCGCTTCACCTATGGCGTGCCGCTGTTCCAGGAACAGGCGATGAAGCTGGCGATCGTCGCGGCGGGCTTCACGCCCGGCGAGGCGAACCAGTTGCGCCGGGCGATGGCGACGTTCCGCAACGTCGGCGGGATGACCGATTTTCGCGCGAAGCTGGTCGATGGCATGGTCCGTCGCGGCTACCCGGCCGACTTCGCGGAGCGGTGCTACAAGCAGATCGAGGGGTTCGGCAGCTATGGTTTTCCCGAAAGCCATGCGCTGTCCTTCGCGCGACTGGTCTATGTGTCGTCATGGCTGAAGTGCTTCCATCCGGCGGTGTTCTGCGCGGCGCTGCTCAATTCGCAGCCGATGGGTTTCTATGCACCCGCGCAACTGGTGCGCGATGCGGTGGAGCATGGCGTCATCGTGCGGCCGGTCGATGTCAATCATTCGGGATGGGACAATGCGGTGGAGGCGGGGGTTACCGCGGCTTCTGCCGTTTTTCTTCCCGAAGAAACGGCATCGCCACTTTCCTGCCTCCCCGGCGGAGGCCGGGGTCCAGTCGGGATGGCCCCGGTATGTCATCACACCGGTTCGCCCAACTGCACCCCGGCTTCCGCCGGGGAGGTGCAGGGGGGGATGGAGGATGGCACCGTCGCCATCCGGCTCGGCTTTCGCCAGATCGACGGGTTCCGGGGCGACTGGGCCGCCGCGATCACCGATCACGCGCCCTATGTCTCGATCGAGGACCTTGCGCGCCGCGCCACCCTGCCGCCCCGCGCGCTGCGGTTGCTGGCCGATGCGGATGCGTGCGGGTCGCTGGGGCAGAACCGGCGCACGGCGGGCTGGGAGGTGCGGCGCACCCCGCCCGCGCAACTGCCGCTGTTCGCCGCCGCCGATGCGCCCGAACTGGGGGTGGAGCCCGATGCCGCGTTGCCGCCGATGCCGCTCGCCGAACAGGTCGTCGCCGATTACCAGACGACGCGGCTGTCGCTGAAGGATCATCCGATGACCTTCCTGCGCGCGCTGTTCCGGGCCGAGGGGGTCGTGTCCGCCGCCGATCTGGCGCGGGTGAAGGACGGCCGCCGCGCCAGCGTGGCGGGCATCGTGCTGGTCCGGCAGCGGCCGGGCAAGGGCAATGCGATCTTCGTGACGATCGAGGACGAGACCGGCATCACCAACGGGCTGTTGTGGGCGCGCGATTTCGAGGCGAACCGGCGCGCGGTGATGGCGTCGCGGCTGATGGTCCTGCACGGCGTGGTCCAGCGCAGCGAGGAGGGCGTCGTCCACCTGATGACCGCGCGGGTCGATGATCGCAGCCACGAACTGGCCCGCCTGTCGTCGGACTATGCCGCCGACCCGCGCCCCGCGCCCGCCGACGCGGTGGTGAAGCCGGTCTACACCCGCAGCCCCGACCCGCGTCACACCCCGCCCCGGCCGACCCATCCCCGTGACGTGCGCGTGTTGCCCAAATCACGGGACTTTCATTAAGCCGTCACGGCCCCCAGATAGTGGGGACGCAATCTGGGGAATATCACTTGGCCACCTTGGGAATGTCGGCAGCCGAAAAGGACGCGGTGACCGCGTTCCGCCATGACGTCGTCGAACCATCGATGACGAACCTCGTCATCATCGATTTCTGGGCCGAATGGTGCGGGCCGTGCAAGGCGCTGACCCCGGTGCTGGAAAAGGTCGCCGCCGCCTATGCCGACAAGGGCGTGGTGCTGGCCAAGGTCGATACCGACAAGAATCAGTTCATCGCCAGCCAGTTCCAGATCAAGTCGATCCCGACCGTCTATGCGATGTTCCAGGGCCAGCTGGTCGCCGACCTGACGCCCGCGCGCACCGAAAGCGCGCTGCGCACGATGCTGGACCAGTTGCTGCGCCAGTTGCCGATCCAGTCCGCCGCCGCCGACGAGGCGGCCGAGATCGAACCGCTGATCGCGATGGGCGAGGAGGTGCTGGCCGAGGGCGATGCCGAACGCGCGCTGTCGATCTTCGGCCAGTTGATCGAGATGGCGCCGGAGAACCCCGCCGTCCTGTCCGGCCACATCCGTGCGCTGGTCGCGGCCGGTTTGCACGACGAGGCGGAGGCGGCGATCGCGGCGCTGCCCGCCGAGTTGAAGGACCCCGGCATCGACCGCGCCCGTGCCGCGCTGGCATTGGCGCGCTCGGCCGCCCCGGTCGACGATACCGCCGCCCTCGCCGCCGAGGTGGCGGCGAACCCCGACGATCACGAAAAGCGCTTCGCACTGGCCGGCGCGCAGATGGCGGCGGGCGACCGCGATGCCGCCGCCGACAACCTGCTTCACATCGTCGCCGCCGACCGGACGTGGAACGACGGCGCGGCACGCACCCAGTTGCTGACGCTGTTCGAGGTCGTCGGGCTGATGGACCCGTGGGTATCGGCGCAGCGCCGTCGCCTGTCCGCGATCCTGTTCGGATGACCGTCACCCGCCTGTCGATCTTCCCGCTTCCCGGTGCCTTGCTGTTTCCGGGGATGCACCTGCCGCTGCATATCTTCGAGCCGCGCTACCGCGCGCTCGTCAGCGATGCGATGGCGCGCGACCGGCGGGTGGCGATGATCCAGCCCCGGGATATGCAGAACGAGGAGGTCGGCGATCCCGATCGGCCCGCGCTCTACGACATCGGCTGCGTCGGCAAGATCGCCGAGGTCGAGGCGCTGGAGGACGGCCGCTACAACCTGATCCTGGAGGGGGTCGCGCTGTTCCGGATGGTGCGCGAACTCGACGTGACCACCGCCTTTCGCCAGATCGAGGCGGACCTGCTGCCGGTCCGCCCCGACGAGACGCTGTCGCTCGGCCGCCGGTCGTCGCTCGAACTGGAATCGCGACGGTTCGCGGAGGTGCAGGGTTATGCGGTCGATTGGGATGCGGTCGGCCGGCTGGATGACGAAAGCCTCGTCAACGGCATCGCCCAGATCGCCCCGTTCGATGTCGCCGCCAAGCAGGCGCTGCTGGAGGCGCCCGATGTCGAATCGCGCGCCGAACTGATTATCCAGCTGATGCAGTTCTTCGGGCGGCACGGCGGCGAGAACCGCGTGACGCTGCAATAGGCTGACCGAAAGATGACGATGATCGACCCGTGGCTGCTCGAACGCCTCGTCTGCCCCGCCACCCGTACCCCGTTGCGGCACGATGCCACGCGGGACGAACTGGTTTCCGAGGCCGCCGGCCTCGCCTATCCGATCCGCGACGGCGTGCCGGTGATGCTGATCGAGGAAGCGCGCCGGATCGGTGAGGACGATGCTTCCGGTTGAGCGTGCCGGTCATAATGCGCGATCGGTGCGATCGTCTCGGCACAATATGGACTGATCGCAACAATATGGATTGATCGTAACGATCCGTTCTGGAAAGGTTTGGCGGTAACGTGACATCATCGGGAATAGTCGATCCCGCCCGTCGCCTGCCCGAAGGAATCCGTTCTTGACCATCGTCGCCCGCACGCTCGCGGATCAGGTATTCGAGATCGTTCGCGAGCGGATCGTGACCGGTGTGTTGCCCGACGATACGCCGGTCCGGCAGGATGCGCTGGCGCATGATCTGGGCGTCAGCAAGATTCCCCTGCGTGAGGCGCTGGCCCGGCTGGAACAGGAAGGGCTGCTGCGCAGTCAGGCCAATCGCGGTTACGTGGTCCGTGCCCTGTCGGCGGAGGAAGCCGACGAGATCTATGCCCTGCGCCTGGCGATCGAGCCTGCGGCCGGTGGCCTGGGGGCGCTGGCGGCGGACGAAACCCAGCGGGCGGAGGCACTGGCCGCCTTCCATGCGCTGGACGAGGCGGCGAACACCGATCTTGCTGCCGTCGCGGTCTGCAATCGCCATTTCCACACCGCCTTGGTGCGCCCCGCCGGTCGTCCGCTGACGACGCAACTGGTCGAGCGGTTGTCGATCCTCGCCGAACGCTATGTCATCACCCATCTCGAACCGGCTGGGCGCGATGCGCGAGCGCATCTGGAGCATCGCCTGCTGATCGATGCGTGGATGGCGCGCGATGCGGTCGAACTGGAACGGCTGATGCGCCTGCATCTCGACGGCACGTTGCAGGATCTGCGCGCGCAGATCGGTACCGGCGCCAATCTTCTTTCGGGACCGGCCGAAGCCCTCCCTATTTGACGGCCGCCGGTCGAACACGGCCGGGTCGGAGCGAGGATACGCCATGGCGTGGAATATCGGTGACATGATCCGCCGGCGCTTCGTCCGCTCCCTGGCGGCCGTCGCGATTGTCCTGCTGGCGGGCGCCACCGCCGGAGCAGAGACGATCCTGTTCGTCGGCAACAGCTTCACCTTCGGTGCCGGGTCCGCCGCGATGCGCTACCGTCCCGGCAGCGTGACCGACCTGAACGGCGAGGGGATCGGCGGCGTGCCCGCGATCTTCCGCCGGTTCGCCGAGCAGGCTGGTTTCGATTACGACGTGGCGGTGGAGACGGGCGGGGGGCGTAGCCTCGGCTGGCATCTGGCGGAACGCCGGGCGCGGATCGACCGCGCCTGGGACCATGTCGTGTTGCAGGAGTACAGCACGCTCGACGCCGCGCGCGCCGGCGATCCGACGCGTTTCATCGCCGATACCCAGACACTCGCCACGCTGTTCGCGGTGCGCAACCCGCGCGTCAGACTGCACCTGACTGCGACGTGGTCGCGACCCGATCTGGTTCGAGGCGGGGGCAATCCCTGGACGGGCCGGCCGATCGCGGCGATGGCGAACGATCTGCGCCGCGCCTATGACCGGGCCGCCGCGCAGGCCCGGCCGGTCGTGCGCGGCGTGGTGCCGGTGGGGCAGGCCTTCATCTGCGCGATCCGCGCCGGCGTGGCGGATGCCGACCCCTATGACGGAATCGCGCCCGGCCGGCTCGATCTGTGGGCGGACGACCATTATCATGCCAGCACCGCCGGTTATTATCTGGAGGCGCTGATGCTGTTCGGGGCGATCACCGGTCGCGATCCGCGCAGCCTGGGCGTTCGCGAGGCCGCCGCCGCCGATCTCGGCCTGTCACCCCGGCAGGCAGGTGACCTGCAACGGATCGCGCACCGCGCGATCGCGACGGACGGCGCCTGCGGGCAGTGATCCCTGCCGCCCGTCCGTCGCGATGACGGCTGGTGGTGTTCGATGTGGGTTCCGGCGGGAGCGACAGGAATGTGCCAGCAATGCTTTGCATTGCCCCGTCCGGTGATACGGTGCGGCCATGACCACGGAGCCAATCAAGCCACGGCGCAGCAATTCCCGGCAGACCGGTGCGCCGACGATCACCGACGTCGCCCGTCTCGCCCAGGTATCGCCGATGACGGTGTCGCGCGTGATCAACGCCGAAAGCAACGTGCGGGCGAGCACGCGTGAGGCGGTGCAGGCGGCGATCACCGCACTGAACTACGCCCCCAACCGTTCCGCCCGCCGCCTTGCCGGGGCCGGGCAGCTGCGGCTCGGCCTGTTGTTCAGCAATCCGTCCGACGCCTATCTCAGCGCATTCCTGCTCGGCAGCCTCGAACAGGCGAGCCGGGCGGACACGCAGCTGATCGTGCAGAAATGCGAACTCGACGATCATGAGCGCGAGGTCGCCGCCCGCCTGATCGCCAGCGGCGTCGACGGCATCATCCTGCCGCCGCCGCTGTGCGATTCGCCGCTGGTGCTGGATCTGCTGCGCGATGCCGGCGTGCCGACGGTGGTGGTGGCGACCAGCCATCCACGCGCCGGGTTCGGCGCGGTGTCGATCGACGACCGCGCCGCAGCGCAGGAGATGACGCAGCATCTGCTCGACCTGGGGCACCAGCGGATCGGTTTCATCACCGGCAACCCCAACCTGACCGCCAGCGACGAACGGCTGGCCGGTTATCGCGCCGCGCTGGAGGGGCGGGGGATCGCGTTCGATGCCGATCTGGTGGCCCACGGCCTGTTCACCTATCGGTCGGGGCTGGATGCGGCGGAGGAACTGCTCGATCGCGACGATCCGCCGACCGCCGTGTTCGCCAGCAACGACGACATGGCCGCAGCCGCGGTCGCGATGGCGCATCGCCGCGGGCTGGACGTGCCGGGGGATTTCACCGTCGTCGGCTTCGACGACAGCGCGATCGCACGGACGATCTGGCCCGAACTCACCACCATCCACCAGCCGATCGCGGAGATGAGCCGGATGGGGGTCGAACTGCTGGCCGGGATGCTGCGCGACCGGCGCAACGGCGGCAGCGCCGAACCGCAGCATCTGGTGCTCGGCTATACGCTGATCCGGCGGCAATCCGATGCCGCCCCCCGCCAGCGCCCCAGGGTGCGGCAGCGGGGATAGCGGCGCCGGTGTCTATCCCACCATGTCCTCCAGCTCGCGCCCGCGGGTTTCGGCCACGGCCGCGCGGACGAAGACGAACGATAGTGCCGCCGCCACCGCATAGAGGACATAGGTGACCGCGAGGCCCGGCGACACCGCCATCGCCGGGAAGCTGACCGAGATCGCCGCGTTCGCGATCCACTGCGCGAACCCCGACACCGCCAGCGCCGAGCCGCGGATCTGGGTCGGGAACATCTCGCCCAGCATCACCCACATCACCGGGCCCCAGCTGACGTTGAAGAACACGACGTACAGGTTCGCCGCGACCAGGGCGATCAGCCCCGAATGGCCGGGCAGGGCGACGCCGCCGGCCCCGTCCGGCAATGCGGTGGAGAACGCCCAGGCGACCACCGCCAGCGTCACCGTCATGCCGGCCGACCCGACCAGCAGCAGCGGCCGGCGACCGATCCGGTCGATCAGCGCCATCGCCAGCAGGCAGGCGCCGATCGACAGCACCCCCGACAGGATGTTGATCTGGAGCGCGTTGCTCTCGGTGAAGCCCACCGCTTCCCACAGCGTCGCGCCGTAATAGAAGACGACGTTGATGCCGACGAGTTGCTGGAACACCGCCAGCCCGATGCCCACCCACAGGATCGGCCTGATCCGCCCCGTCGTCCGGTCGATCAGGTCGGCGAGCGTCGGGCGGTGATGGTCCGCCGCCAGCGAGGCGCGGATATCGGCGACCGTGCGCCGGGCCGCCGCCGCGCCGAACAGCCGGGTCAGCACCGCCTCCGCCCGGTCGTCATGCCCCTTCACCACCAGATAGCGGGGGCTTTCCGGGATGAAGTACAGCGCGACCAGATAGAGGGCGGCCGGGATCACTTGCAGCCAGAACATCCATCGCCAGGCCGGATAGTCGAGCCACAGCGGCGCGATCGATCCGCCCGCGAACCGGGCCAGCACGTAATTGGCGACGAACGCCCCGGTCAGGCCGGTGATGATCATCACCTGCTGCACGCTGGACAATCGTCCGCGCACCGCCGCCGGGGTGACTTCGGAGATATAGACGGGCGAGGTGACGCTGGCCGCGCCCACCCCCAGCCCGCCGATGATGCGCGCGAGGATGAAGATCGCGGACGATCCGGCCGCCCCCGCCAGCAGCGCGGAGACGATGAAGAGGATCGCGGCGACCATCATCGTGCCCCGCCGCCCGATCCGGTCGGACAGGCGGCCCGCCCCGAACGCGCCGATCGACGAGCCGACCAGGATCGCGCCGACATTCACGCCGATGCCGAGCCGGCCGAGATCGAACGCCGCCTCCAGCCCCTTCTGCGTGCCGTTGATGACTCCGGAGTCATAGCCGAACATGAAGCCGCCGATCGTCGCCACCGCGACGATGCGGCCGATCAGCGCACGATTGAGCCCGGTATCGTTGGTATCGGCATCCACGGCCATGATCCTCTCCTTGCGGCGCCCTTCGAGGGGCGCTCCGATTCGTTGGTGGTTGGCGGGCGCGGGGTCAGCGCCAGCCGGCATCCACCCAATATTCGTGTGCGGTGCACATCCGTGCGTCGTCCGAGGCGAGGAACAGCGCCAGCGCGGCGACGTCGGCGGGCTGGATACGCCCGTCCAGACATTGCGTGGCGACGATCTCCGCCTCCCCCTCCGGCGTGTACCAGCGTTCCTGCCGGGGCGTCTGGACGTTGCCGGGGACGATCGTGTTGACGCGGATGCCGTCGCGGCCGAGATCGCGGGCGAGGCTGCGGGTCAGCCCCTCGGTCGCGGCCTTGGCGGTCTGGTAGAGGATCAGGTCGGGCAGGGCGAGATGCCAGCTGATCGACCCGAAATTGACGATCGCGCCGCCACCCGCCTCGCGCATCGCCGGCACCACCGCCTGCGCGGCGAAGAACAGGTGGCGCAGGTTGACGTTCATCCGCTCGTCCCAGAAGGCGGGGGTCACGTCCTCGATCCGGTGGCGATCGTCGTTGGCGGCATTGTTGAGCAGCACGTCGACGCCACCCAGTTCATCCGCCAGCGCGGCCATGCCCGCGGCCAGATCGTCCAGTTTGGTGAGGTCGCAGTGCCGGTAGACCGGCATGTGGCGCGCCCCGTCGCCGATCCGTGCGACCAGCGCCGCCGCCTCGCCGTCGAGGATGTCGAGGAAACCCACGCGCGCGCCCTGCGCCACGAACGCCTCGACCAGCCCGCTGCCGATCCCAGAGGCGCCGCCGGTGACGATCACGCGCCGGTCCTCCAGACTGGGGTAGACGGCGCGACGGTGCGATCCGTGGGTGGCGCGTCTGGTCTGTTGCAGCATGGCATCGTCCGGAAGGGTCATGCCGCGAGCAGGCCGCGCATGGCGAGATTATGAAACAGGCCGGCGATGCCCATCGTCCAGACGGGGGCATCGCGCGAGGTGGTGACCGGGTTGACGAGCGTGCCGAGCCGGCCGCTCGCGATGGTCACCACGTCGCCGACCTTGTGGGTGAAGCCGCGTCCCGCCTCGTCGCGGTCCTGCGTCGGCGCGAACAACGTGCCGCAGAACAGCACGAGGCCGTCGGGATAGTGATGCTCGCTCAGCGCCTGACGAAGCAGCTCTTCGGGATGGCGGCTGATCTCGCGCATCGTGCTTGCCCCATCGAGGCGATAGCCGTCGGTGCCTTCGATCGTCATCGCGATCTCCGCCCGTGCGACATCGTCCATCGTGAAGCCGTCGTCGAACAGCCGGATCAACGGCCCGAGCGAGCAGGAGGCGTTGTTGTCCTTCGCCTTGCCCAGCAGCAAGGCGGAGCGGCCCTCGAAATCGCGCAGGTTTACGTCGTTGCCCAGCGTCGCGCCGATCGCACGGCCATCCGGGCCGGCGACGACGACGACTTCGGGTTCGGGATTGTTCCAGGTGGAATCGGAACGGAAGCCAACCGGTGCACCCCAGCCGACCGTGGACAGCACCGGCGACTTGGTGAAGATCTCCGCATCGGGGCCGATCGCGACCTCCAGATATTGCGACCACATCCCTTCGGCGATCAGCCGCTGTTTCAGCGCGTCCGCCTCCGCCGATCCGGGGACGACCCCGCGCAGGTCGCCGCCCAGCGCGCGCTCCAGCCCTTCGCGCAGGCTCGCGGCGCGGCCATGGTCGCCGCGCGCGCGCTCCTCGATCACGCGTTCCAGTGCCGATACCGCGAAGGTGACACCGGCCGCCTTGACGCAGTGCAGGTCGATCGGACTGAGCAGGTCGAATCCCGCCAGCGTCTCCGCCTCGATCGGCGTGCCGCCATCGAACGCGCGATCGGCGATCAGGTGCGCCACGGTCGGGCGGACCCGGGCCATGTCATGGGCGACACCGCCGCGCAGCATGATCGGGGACGGTCCATCGGGGGTGGCGATGCGGCCGAGGAACGATCCGTCGCGCCAGTCATGGGGCAGCGCGTCCAGCCAGGGCTGCCTGTCGAGTGCCATCAATCCGCTCCACTCCCGTTGTGTTAGCGGTATCGTTCATGCCATACATGCCGTCAAGGGCGCGCCGGAACGGCGGTCCCGTACATCGGCGATCTGGCCGGTTACGGTATCAATCCGATCGATCGGCCCCAATCGCGGCATATCGCGATGGGCCGCCATCGATGACGAGGGAGTGGATGATGAGGAAAGCGGTAGTCGCGGCGTTGCTGACCGGCAGCGTCATCGCCGGTCCGGCATGGGCACAGGCCGGCCGATACGAGCGGATCGAAGGCGGCGTGGCGGTCACCCCGGTGGGTGGAACGGCGTCGCGCGTCACGGTGACGGTGCATGGCGACGGCATCGTCCACGTCGTCGCGACGCCCCGCGCTGGCTCCATTGCCGCCAGCCCGCCCGCCGCCAGCCTGATGGTGCCGGCCGCCCCGGCAGCGGGACCCTATACCGTCACCGAGCGGGCGGGCCATGTGCTGGTCGCCGCGACGCGCTCGACCGCCGATATCGATCTGGCGGATGGTCGTGTCCGGTTCCTCGACGCCGCGGGCCAAGTGTTGCTGGACGAGGCCGGCGCCCCGGCCTTCGCACCGACCCGCGTCGACGGCAAAGCGTTCGTCACCGTGTCGCAGCAGTTCAATCGCGGTACCGACGAGGGGCTCTATGGCCTTGGTCAGCACCAGAACGCGCAGATGGACTATAACGGCGAGGACGTCGAACTCGCGCAGCACAACATGGACATCGCGGTGCCCTTCGTCGTCTCGACGCGTGGCTACGGGCTGTTGTGGGACAACGAGTCGATCAGTCGCTTCGGCAACCCCCGGCCCTATGCGCTGGTGGGCGAGGGCGGCGGCAAGGGGATGAAGGTCACCTCCGGCGGCAAGCCGGGCTTCACCGCGCATTACTATCTGGACGGCAAGGAGGTGGTCACCCGGCAGGAGCCGACCATCGACTACCAGTATATCAACGACCAGACCAAATGGCCGGACGCCGCCAAGGCGAAGACGGTGGCGGCGACCGGCGGCCAGAACACCGCCGGCAACGCGGTGCAGAAGCAGACGGTGGTGTGGACCGGCGACGTCACCCCCACCGTGACCGGCAACCACAAGTTCCAGCTCTACGGTTCCAGCTACTACAAGGTGTTCGTCGACGGGCGCGAGGTGCTGAACCGCTGGCGCCAGAACTGGAACCCCTGGTACAGCAATTTCGACGTGGCGCTAACCGCCGGGCGCACGGCCGCGATCCGGATCGAATGGGAGCCGAACGCGGGTTATATCGCGCTGCTCCACAACGATCCATTGCCCGAGCCGGACCGCCATTCGCTGTGGTTCACCAGCGAGGTGGCACAGGCCAAGAATTACTGGTTCGTCCCCGGCGGCAGCATCGACGGCGCGATCGCGGGCTATCGCCAGCTGACCGGCAAGTCGGAGATGATGCCCAAATGGGCATACGGTTTCTGGCAGTCGCGCCAGCGCTACGACACCGCCGCGGAGGTGACGGGCGTCGTCGACAAATACCGGTCGCTCAACATCCCGCTCGACAATATTGTCCTCGACTGGCGGTACTGGCGTGATCCCGAATGGGGCAGCCATCGCTTCGATCCGGCGCGCTTCGCCGATCCGAAGGCGATGGTGGATCAGGTCCATGCCAAGGACGCGCACTTCATGATTTCGGTCTGGCCGAAATTCTATCCGACCACCGACAATTACAAGGAACTGGCAGCGGCCGGCGCGGTCTATCAGGGCAATCTGAAACAGGGGAACAAGGACTGGGTCGGCCCCGGCTATGCCAGTACCTTCTACGATCCGTACAATCCCGCCGGCCGCCGCATCTTCTGGCGGCAGGTGGAGGACCGGCTGGCGACGCTGGGCACCGATGCGTGGTGGGCCGATGCGAGCGAGCCGGACATGCATTCCAACCTGTCGATCCCGGAGCGGATCGACACGATGAAGCCGACCGCGATCGGCCCGGCGGCGCAGTATTTCAACAGCTTCCCGCTGATGAACGCGCGGGCCTTCTATGACGGCTGGACGGCGTTCAAGCCCGATGTGCGGCCGTTCCTGCTGACCCGCTCGGGGTTCGGCGGCCTTCAGCGTTATGGCGCGGCGGTCTGGTCGGGGGACGTCGCCAGCCGCTGGTACGATCTGCGCGCCCAGATTTCGGCCGGGGTGAATGCGTCGATGTCGGGCCTGCCCAACTGGACGCACGATATCGGCGGCTTCGCGCTGGAGGACCGGTTCGCCAGCAAGACGCCCACCGCCGCCGATCTCGACGAATGGCGCGAGCTCAATCTGCGCTGGTTCCAGTTCGGTGCGTTCAGCCCGCTGTTCCGCAGCCATGGCGAATATCCCTATCGTGAGATCTACGAGATCAGCCCGCCGGCGTCGCCGATGCGGGCGTCGATGGTGTGGTACGATGAGCTGCGCTACCGCCTGATGCCCTATATCTACACGCTGGGCGCCGACACCTATGGCAAGGACGGCAGCATCATCCGGCCGCTGGCGGCGGATTTCCCACAGGATCGGGCCGCACGCGGACTGGCGGACGAATATCTGTTCGGCGATGCCTTCCTGGTCGCACCGGTGACCGAGTACCGCGCCCGCGAGCGCGAGGTCTATTTCCCCGGTACCCGCGACTGGTACGACTTCACGACCGGGCAGGCGTATCGCGGCGGTGGCCGGGCGACGGTGAAGGCGCCGTTCGAACGGATGCCGCTGTTCGTGCGCGCCGGGGCGATCGTGCCGATGGGGCCGGTGATGCAGCATGTCGACGCCGACCGCGCCGCGCCGCTGACCATCGTCGTCTATCCGGGGGCCGATGGCCGTTTCTCGCTGTACGAGGACGACGGCACCAGCCTGGGTTACAAGCGGGGCGCGTACAGCCGCATCGCCATCACGTATGACGATCGGACGGGCACGGTGACGCTCGGCGCGCGGGAAGGGCAGGCATGGCCGGGGATGCCCGCGCGGCGGACCATCCGCGTGAAATGGGCGGCGGCGGGCAAGCCGGTGACCGACGGCAACGGGTACGACGCCCAGACCGTCTATGACGGCCGGGCGGCGACGATCCGCCGTCCCTGATCGACCGAAGGGGGCAGCGGATCATGCGATGCCGCTGCCCCCGTTCCGTGCCCCGACGCTACGCTGGGCCGGCCCTTCGCCAAAGGCGATCGGACGCCGGGCGCCGCGTCCATCACCGTTTCGACAGATGGATGGTCGTGATCGACATCGGGGCCGCGATGATGGCGGGGCGGGCTGTCGGAGGCTGGGGCGCGCCGGCTTCCGCGTCACGTCCGGTGGCCGTGACGGTCGTGGTCGCCGTCCATGACCCCGGTGCCGCCACCGTCAGCCGTCGCGGCGAGATGCCGGCATTGACGTGGACGAACGCCAGATCGCGGCCGTCGCCGGACACCGCGCCGACCGTATCGGGATCATCGACCCGCACCAGCCGGTAGCCGGGCCGGATCGACCGGCTGAAATTCGCCATGGCCCAGTATCTGGTCGTGAGGTGGATTGGGTGGGGTGCCGTGGCAGGCGCCCGCAGGTCCATCTTGATGAGGCCCCAGTTCGATCCGGTGCCCCGTGCGCCCCCCGATAAATCCTCCACCGCCTGCCAGAAGACCCAGGCGACCGGTTCCAGCCGCTTCAGATCGGCGACGATGTGATCGGCCAGCGCCAGCGCGGGGCGGATATCGTCGAAATCCTCCGGCAGCTTGTCGCCGGGGGTGTCGTTTTCGGACATCCACAGCGGGATGCCCGATGCCCGCGCGACGTCACGCACGCCGGTCTGGTGAAGCGTGCCATAGCTGTGCACGTTCAGTTGCCCGATGCGCGCCCGCGTCGCGGCCGGGTAGGCCGCCCAGTCGGTCAGTAACAGGTCGGAACTGGTCTCGTCCATCGCGGCCACGACCGTCGCCAGCTGCTGCGTCCGCAGCGCTGCGGCGGTGGCGTCGATCATCGTCGCCTGCCGGGCGGGCGACCAGTGCGACCCTTCCTGCCGGTTGGCGGCGAACCAGTAATCGGTGTTGGGCTCGTTGACAGGCGACAGGGTGCGAAAGACGATGCGGTGCTGCCGCTGCAGGCGCTCGACCACGCGGGTCAGATAGGTGGCGAAGCGCCCTTCCTGGCCGGGGCGGAGATTGTCGTCCGTGCCCTTCTCGGCGCCGGACACGCGGCCGCTGACGGTCATGAACCATGGCGGCGAATTGGAAAATGCCTCCAGGATCGGCGTCTTCACCCGCGCGGCGATCGCATCCAGCCACCAGCGTTGCCGGGCGTCGGCGGACCAGTCCCACATCTCCGGCCGGTCGGGGTTCCACCAATCGGTGCCCACCGCCCCCGCCGGTTGCCGCCAGAAGCCGGGGATCGCCCCGCCCGGCCGCAGATATGGCGGGGTGCCTGCCCGGTTGCCCCCGCCGATATTGTAGCGCGCGATCGTGAAGCCGAGGCCGTTCTGGCCGTAGAGCAGGTCCGCCAGCTTTTGCCGCACCGGATCGGGATAGCCGCCGGTCACATCGGCGAACCAGGCGAGCGCCGTGCCCCAGCCCTCGAACACCGGGCCGGGACGATCGATCTCGGGGGTGATGGTGATCGTGACCGTTGGCTCGACGGTGGTCGCCGGTGGGGGCGGGGCCGGATCGCGGGCGGACAGGGCCGCAGGCATGAAGCCCAGCAAGGCAACTATCCCGAACAGGGCGTACCGGATCATCCGATCACCCCTGTGCCGCGACGGCCGCTGACGTGAATGGCGAACACGGGTGAGGGGTGGCCATCCGCCATAAACGTCGAACGATCGTCTGGTCCGGCAAGATGGCGAGGGTGCCGCATCACGGACGGTAACGTCATCGACCCTCCGATTGCCGCCATGATGCCTTCAGCGTCCCGCCCCATATCGCCGGATATCCTCTCCCATGGTCCGGACATCATGCTCCGGATCGCATGGAAAGGAAACGATTTGTCCTGATTGCGACGATAGGACCGCTGCCGGATGCATGACTATTTAGGCCAGCTATGCTGATATAATATACGAAACTGCTTGCTGCACCAAGTTGTTGTCCCTTAACAGGTCAGACAATTGGCGGTGACGATCCATGCGAGATCGGGCCGCGTCAAAAGGGGGGGATGACCGATGATGCGTGTGGCGCGATGGCTGGCCGGGGTGTCGGTTCCGACGATGCTGGCGATGGCAACGGGTGCGGCGGCGCAGCAGGCGGTTCCCGCCGCAGGGCAGCCGGTACCGGCCTCCGGGCAGAACGGCGCCACCGCCTCCATCAACGCCGATCAGGCCGGACAGGGCAATGGCGGCGATGACATCGTCGTCACCGGCGTGCGCGCCAGCCTCAGTTCGGCGCAGGCGCTCAAGCGCAATGCCGACCAGATCGTCGATTCGGTGAACGCGCAGGATATTGGGCGCTTGCCCGACGTGAACACGACCGAGGCATTGCAGCGCATCACCGGCGTCCAGATCCAGCGCCGTTACGGCGAGGGCGCGACCGATTTCGACCATCGCACGTCGCCCGCGATCACGGTGCGCGGCCTGACGCAGGTGCAGAATTTCATCGATGGCCGGGCGGCCTATTCCGCATCGGGCGGGCGGGCGTTCGATCTCGAAGGCATCCCGCCCGAACTGCTGTCGGGCATCGACGTGTACAAAAACCCGCCGGCCAACATCATCGAAGGCGGCATCGGCGGCGCGGTCAACCTGCGCACCCGCAAGCCGTTCGATGCCCCCGGCCAGGTGATGAGCTTCACCGCGCGGGGCAATTACTATGATCGCGCCGACAAGTTCGGTGGATCGGTGTCGGGCCTGTACAGCAACCGCTGGGACACCGGCATGGGCGAGATCGGCCTGCTGGTGAACGCGGTCTACAGCAAGAGCCAGTATCGCCAGGACGGTTTCCTCGCCGGGCCGTTCGCCGAAATCCAGCCGGGCACGATCGCGGGGGCCCCGGCCAATGCGCGCATCCCCTATGGCTTCGAGATCTATGACGACAGCGGCGATCGTCGTCGCTTCGGCATCGCCGCCGCGCTTCAGTGGCAGGCGAACGAGAACGTGCTGGTCACCGCCCAGTATCAGGGCACCAAATACTGGTTCAACCGCACCGGCGCCTATTATTACGACTTCAACAACCGCACCAACGTCCGCAACGCGGCGGGCGCCATCACCGAATACGGCACCGATCCACTGCCGGGCGCCACGTTCCAGTTCAACGATCAGGGCTATGCCACCAAGGGGTCGCTTCGCAACCAGGTCTTCGAGACCGGCCGGTTCGATCAGGAATTGTGGAGCGCGTCGCAGAACTACACCTTCAACGTCGCGTGGCAGGCCACCGACCGGCTGAAGGCGACGTTCGATTTCCAGTATCTGGATTCCTATTACAACGCCGATCGCAACGGCCATGTCCTGTCGCTCTACACCCAGACCGGGCAGAGCGCGGTCGGCAGCGCCACCACCACCGCGGTGCCCGCGTCGCAGCGGTCGATCGTCGATTTCGACCTGACCGGCAAACGCCCGTCCTGGGACGTCCGCAACAAGGCGTTGCTCACCAACCCCGCCAGCTACACGCTGCCGTTCATCGCCGATTCGATCACGCGGAACGATGCGGATACGCTCGCGCTGGCCTATGACCTGGAATATGACGTCGAGGGCAGCTTCCTGTCGAAGCTGCGCGGCGGGGCGCGTTATGCCGATAGCGGCATCGAACTGCGCGGCACCTGGAACGGCGTCGGGTTGAGCGCGGCGGGGCCGGGCGTCAATGCGCCGAACGGCACCGCGCTGATCCCGCTGACCCGGTTCCCGCAACTGGGCATGGCCGGCCCCTCCAAGGACTTCTTCGATGGCAACACGCTGACCGGCGGCATCCTCTATCCGGCATTCCCGGCGGGCGACGGCGTGATGGCGCAGACGCGCGCGCTCTATTCGCTGTTCGGCACGCAGATCCGCACCGACTTCACGCCGGGCGAGCTGAACTTCCAGAGCGAGAAGACCTATACTGTCTATGGCATCGGCGATTACGCCTTCGATGTCGGCGAGGTGCGGATCGACGGTGCGCTCGGCGTCCGGCTGGTGAAGACCGACACGACGTCGGATGGCACGCAGTTCAACGCGGACGGCACCTCGTCGCCCCTGTCGATCGGCAACAGCTATACGCGGGCCCTGCCGAGCTTCAACCTGCGGGCCAGGTTCACCGACACGTTGCAGTTCCGTGCCGCCTTCTCGAAGAGCATCGCCCGGCCGAACTTCGACCAACTGTCCACCAACCTGTCGCTGAACGCGCCCAACCAGGTCAACCCGGTCACCGGCCGCCCCAGCGCCAGTTCGGGCAATCCGCTGCTGAAGCCGATCGAGTCGACCAATTACGACGTGACGCTGGAATGGTATTTCTCCAACACCGGATCGCTGACCGGCGGTCTGTTCTACAAGGACGCCAAGGGCTTCCTGGCCAGTGGCGTGCTGGTCCAGACGCTCAACGGCATCCCCTACGACGTGAATTCGGTCCGCAACTCGGCCGATGGCACGGTGAAGGGCGCCGAGGTCGGCTACCAGCAGTTCTTCGACTTCCTGCCGGGGGTGCTGAGCGGGCTGGGGATGCAGGCGAACTACACCTATGTCGACAGCAGCGTCGCCAACCCGTTCTTCGGCACCAACGCGCTGGCCCCCGCCCGCAGCCCGCTGGAGAAGCTGTCGAAGCACAGCTACAATCTGGTCGGCCTGTACGAAAAGGGGCCGATCACGGCGCGGGTCGCGTGGAACTGGCGCAGCCGGTATCTCGATGCCACGACCGGCAGCGGGGCGCCCGGCGAATTGCAGTTCGCCAATCCCTATGCCTCGCTCGACGCGTCGGTCAGCGTCAACGTGAACAGCCATATCGCGGTGACGGCGGACGTGGTGAACCTGAACAACCGCATGAACCAGACCTATATCGGCACCCCCGCGGCACCGTTGCAGTATCAGCTGAACGATCGCCGTTATGGCCTGACGCTGCGGGCAACCTATTGACGGTGAGGATGGCCTGCACGGAACCGAAAACCGTGCGGGCCATGCCGGCCGGAACGCGATAGGATGCCGGAAATGATCGCCGCGCCCGCACCCACTGTCCGCGACGTGCAGGTGATGCCTGTCGGCCGCGAAGGCCAGCCCGTCGTGATCGTCGACGGGGCGACCGGTGCGCTCGCTACCCTGATCGAACAGGCGGCGCGGACACGGTTCCAGCCGGCAGGCGAGGTCGGCAGTCATTATCCCGGCCTGTTGGGGCCGGCACCGACGACATATCTCGATGCGATGGTACGCTCGGTCCTGCCGCTGATCGAGACGCATTTCGGCACCGGCCCCGTCGCGCCGGTGCGGGCGCGCGGCAATTTCTCGCTCGTCACGACGCCACCGGCCGAACTGACCGTCGAGCAGCGTATTCCGCATGTCGACACCGCCGACGCGCTCCAGTTCGCCACCGTGCATTTCCTGTGCGATTGCGGATCGGGCGGCACCGGCTTTTTCCGCCACCGGGCGACCGGGTACGAGACGATCGACGGGTCGCGCCTGGCCGCCTACCGCGCCGCCCTCGATCCCGAACTGGTCCGGACACCCCCGGCGGCCGCCTATGCGGTCGCGGCGGGCGGCGACCTGTTCGAGGGGATCGGCATGATCGAGGCACGGCCGGACCGGCTGATCCTGTACCGTGCCGGGCTGCTCCATTCCGGGCTGATCGGCACGCCGCCGGCGGCGGCCGCCGATCCGCGACGCGGGCGGCTGACGGGCAACCTGTTCCTGCAATGCCGGGTGGTGACGGGCCAGATGGTAACGGGCCGGGTGGTGACGGCATGAACCGCGACGGGCCGTTGCGCAGCATCGCCATCGTCGGCGGCGGCACCGCCGGCTGGATGGCGGCGGCGGCGCTGTCACGCGTGCTGGGCACGCAGCGGATCGCGATCACGCTCGTCGAATCGGAGGAGATCGGCACCATCGGGGTGGGTGAAGCGACGATCCCGCCGATCCAGTCGTTCAACGCGCTGCTCGGGCTGGACGAGGACGAGTTCGTTCGCGAGACGATGGGCAGCTTCAAGCTGGGTATCGAATTCGTCGACTGGCTGCGCCCCGGCCATCGGTATTTCCATCCGTTCGGGACCTATGGCGTCGATGCCGGCGCGGTACCGTTCGAGGCGATGTGGCATCGGCTGCGGCAGGCGGGGCAGGCGCAACCGCTCGACGCCTATTCGATCTGCGCGGCGGCCGCCGCCGGCGGCCGGTTCATGCGGCCGGTGCCGGGGGGCAACTCGCCCCTGTCGCATATCGGCTATGCCTTTCATTTCGATGCCGGCCTCTATGCCCGTTACCTGCGCCGCCATGCCGAAGCGGCGGGGGTCGTGCGCCGCGAGGGGCGGGTCGGGCAGGTGATCCGCCGTGCGCCGGACGGCTTCATCGAGGCGGTCGTGCTGGCGGGGGGAGAGCGGATCGCCGCGGACCTGTTCATCGACTGTTCGGGTTTTCGCGGCCTGTTGATCGGCGAGGCGCTGGGCGCCGGGTTCGAGGACTGGAGCGCGTGGCTGCCCAACGACCGGGCGGTCGCGGTGCCCTCCGCCAACAACGGGCCGCCGACGCCCTTCACCCGGTCGACCGCGCGCGCCGCCGGATGGCAGTGGCGTATCCCCCTCCAGCATCGCACCGGCAATGGCTATGTCTATGCGTCCGGCGATCTTTCCGACGACGAGGCGACCGCCACGCTGCTCGCCAATCTAGACGGCGAGGCATTGGCCGAACCCCGGCTGCTGCGGTTCCGCACCGGGCGCCGCGAGGCATTCTGGGTCGGCAACTGCGTGGCGCTGGGATTGGCGAGCGGGTTCATGGAGCCGCTGGAATCGACCAGTATCCACCTCGTGCAGGCTGGCATCGCCCGACTGCTGGAGATGCTGCCGACGCGGGCGTTCGAGCCGGCCGACACCCGTCGCTACAACCGGCTGATGACCGCCGAGTTCGAGACGATCCGCGATTTCCTGATCCTGCATTTCCATGCCACCGAACGCGACGACACCGCCTATTGGCGCCGGCTGCGGACGATGGCCGTGCCGGAGACGCTGGCCGAACGGATCCGCATCTACCGCGCCACGGGACGGATTTTCCGCGAGGCGGACGAACTGTTCACCAGAACGAGCTGGCTTGCGGTGATGGACGGACAGGGGCTGTGCGCCCGTGGGCACGATCCGCTGGCGGCGACGATGCCCTTGGCGGACGCCGCCGGCCGCCTCGACCGCATCGCCCATGTGACCGCGCTCGCCGCGCAGCGGATGCCGTCGCACGCCGACTTCATCGCGCAGCGGATCGGTGGCGACCGGTCGCTAGGGGCATAGCCCGGCCTTACGGTAGGTGAGGGTGGAACTGCCCTTGGGTAGGGAAAACTTGGCGGAGCGGGAGGGATTCGAACCCTCGATACGCTTTTGGCGTATACTCACTTTCCAGGCGAGCGCCTTCGACCACTCGGCCACCGCTCCGCATGCTTGGAACAGGCCCCCTAGGCGGGTGGGCGCGTCGGTGCAAGAGATTGCGTGCGCGGCCGGGCTGGGGCAGGTTCGCGGGATGATCGCCCTTCTCCTCGCTTTGTCGATGCAGGCGGCCGCCCCGGCGGCGCCCGTGACGGTTCAACCCGCCGATCCGCTGCCCGCCGACTGGGTGACGATGCCCGACGACGAGGTGCTGGTGATGACGCTGGCCGGCGGCGGGACGGTGACGGTGCGGCTGGCGGCGGGATATGCGCCGGCGCATGTCGGCAACATCCGGCGGCTGGCCGCGGCCAGATGGTGGGACGCCGGCGGCAGCGTGTACCGGGTGCAGGACAATTACGTCGCGCAATGGGGCGACGCGACCGAGAAGAAGCCGTTGCCCGACGGCGTCGTCGCCAATCCGCCCGCCGAATATGAATGGACGGGCGGCGCGGCGCCGGTCTCGAGGCTGACGCGCCGCGATCCCTATGCCGAATGGGCGGGCTACAGCGCCGATGGCTGGCCGCTGGCGGGGAGCGGCACGGCGACGTGGCTGCCGCATTGTTACGGCATGGTCGGCGTGGCGCGCGATCTGGCGCCCAGCACCGGCAGCGGCGGCGACCTGTACACCGCGATCGGCCATGCCCCGCGCGCGCTGGACCGCAACATCGCGGTGGTCGGCCGGGTGATCGAGGGGATCGAGCGGCTGTCGGTACTGCCGCGCGGCACGGGCGATCTGGGCTTCTACAAGACGGAGGGCGAGCGGACGGCGATCGTCTCGGTCCGGCTGGCGAGCGACCTGCCGGCGGCGGAGCGGCCGCATTACCAGTACCGGGCGACCGCCAATCCGCGCTTCACCGCGTGGATCGCGGCGCGGGAGAACCGGACGCCGCCGTTCTTCGTGGTGCCGGCGGGGGGCGCGGACATCTGCAACGCGATGCCGCCGGTGCGGCGGATGCCCGCCCCCTGAGGCCGGAAAGCCGCGCGGAAAGTCACACCGGAAAGTCACGAAAGTCCCATCCTACAGGGGTGCGCGGCAGACGGGTGCAGGGCGGTGACGGTCGTCATCGCCCGATCGACCGTCCCTAGCATCCGTCGCCTGTGCATTCCCACCCCGCCCGACGCTCCTTCGGCGGAAGCAGCGTCGGGCGGGGATTACCGGAAGGCGGCGCTGTAGGACAGCATCAGCGGACGGTGACGGCCTTGGCCAGCGCGCGGGGGCGGTCGATGTTGCGGCCCAGCTTCACCGCGCCGTGATAGGCGAAGAGCTGGCCGGCGACCATCTGGATCACCGGGTCCATGAACTTCGAGACGCTGGGCAGCTGGATATACGCCTCCAGCAGCCCTTCCGCGAAGGTCGAGGGCAGGTCGTGGCCGAAGCCGATGATGTTGCCGCCGCGCGCCGCGATCTCGTGCAGGCTGGAGACGACGTGCGCGAAGGATTCGGGATCGGTCTGCGCATTCGGGATGAAGGCGACGGTGAAGAACTTCTCATCGATCAGCGAGATGGTGCCGTGCTTCAGGAAGCCCGCCGGCATCGCCTCGGCATGGATGTACGACACTTCCTTGAACTTCAGCGCCGATTCGGCGGCGACCGGCCAGTGGAGACCGCGCCCGAGGAAGAACCAGTGCTCGATCCAGCGATAGCGTTCGGCGACGTCGCGGATCGTATCGGACATGCCCTGCACCAGCCCGTCGAGCTGGGTGGCGAGCGTGGCGAGATCGGTGAGGTCGGCGGCGTCGCCGTCAGGGCCGGCGGCCAGTTCGGCGGCGAGGCGCCAGGCGATCGCGGTCTGGCTGACGACCGACTTGGTCGACAGCACGCATACCTCGCGCCCGGCCTGTTGCAGGATCGGGAACTCCGCCATCCGCTGCGCGGTGGAGCCGGCGACGTTGTTGACCGCGACCAGCGCGGCGCCGTCCGCCTGCGCATATTCCATCACCCGCAGCGTGTCGTACGTTTCGCCGGACTGCGAGATGGTAATCAGCGTGGCGTCGGCATCGAGCCGGGTGAGGTTCATGAACTCGTCGGCGGAATGGCAGATCGCGCGGCGGCCGGCGATCTGGTGGAAGAAATACTGGCCGAGCATGCAGACATAGTGCGAGCTGCCCGCACCGCACAGCGCGATATCCCCCTTGGCCAGCCGCGCGACGGCGGGCGCGAACGCGCTGCGCGGCATACCCGCCACCATCCGCACCGATGCCGCGGTCTCGTTGATCTCCTTGATCATGTAATGCGGCCAGCGGCCGAGCTCGGATGCCTCCGCGACGGTGGTCAGCGCGATCTTCCCGACCTCGCGCACCGGGAAGTCGGGGGTGGCGAACGAGGCGATGCGGACCGCATCCTCGGTGACGAAGGCGATCTCGTCCTCTTCGAGATAGGCGATCCAGCCGTCCTGCCCGGCGACCGCGATCGGATCGGAACAGACATAGCCGGCGCCGCCGGCGATGCCGACCGCGATCGGGCTCATCCGGCGGGCCGCCACGAGCAGCCCGGGCTGGTCGGTGCAGGTGATCGCCAGCCCGAATTCGCCCGACAGCGCGGCGAGCGTCGCGTGCAGCGCGGTGTCCAGATCGGCGGTGTCGGCATAATGACGCGCGAGGAGGTGGGCGATCACCTCCGTATCGGTTTCCGACGCGAAGACGACGCCGGTGGCGGTCAGATCGCGCCGCAACTCCAGATAATTGTCGATGACGCCGTTGTGGACCACCGCGAACTTGCCGTCGAACGAGCGGTGCGGATGCGCGTTGGGCACCGATACCTTGCCATGCGTCGCCCAGCGGGTGTGCGCGATCGCGGCATGGGCGGTCGGCAGGCCGCCGGCGATCAGGGCGGGCGCCTGTTCCGACAGCGGGCCGACGCCGCGCACGATCTCCAGCCCGGAAGCGACGACGAACGCGAAGCCATAGGAATCATAGCCGCGATATTCGAGCTGTTCGAGCGCGCGGACGGTGCGCTCCGCGATGGAATGGTCGGCGACGAAGGCGACGATACCGCACATGCGGGCAAACTCCGGGATAGGAACAGTCAGATGCCGTGCCATGGCAGCGCGCTGGCCCGGATACAACGGGTGCGTTCTTCCGGCAGTGCCGATGGTTCCCCTGCCGGAAAATATTTGGCAACCATCATGACCCGGTGGCGGTGGCCCGTGCGATACGCCCTTTTGCGGGGCCGCGGCGACCCCATATCATCACGGGCATCGTCCTGTCTTTCCTTTCGGGCGCCGATCGGGTAGGGCGACGCGCCTTTACGCTTGCCTGAGGATTTTGTTTGGCCAAGGAAGAACTGCTCGAGATGCGCGGCCGCGTGGTGGAATTGCTCCCCAACGCGATGTTCCGTGTACAGCTCGAAAACGATCACGAGATTCTGGGCCACACGGCCGGCAAGATGCGCAAGAACCGCATCCGTGTGCTGGTGGGCGACGAGGTGCTGGTCGAACTCACCCCGTACGACCTGACCAAGGGGCGGATCACCTATCGCTTCAAGTGACGGCGTGGTGCCGGCCGGACCCGCGCCGGTGACGCTCGTTCTCGCATCGTCCTCGCCGCGCCGGCGCGATCTGCTGGCGCGGATCGGCGTCGTGCCCGCGCGTATCGCCGCCCCCGCGATCGACGAGAGTCCGCGCGTGGGCGAGGTGCCGCGGGCCTATGCGCTGCGGCTGGCGACCGAAAAGGCGCAGGCCGTGGCGCGGGCGCCGGGCGAGATCGTGCTGGCGGGCGATACCACGATCGCGGTCGGCCGCCGCATCCTGCCCCCCGCCGATACCGAGGCGGTGCAGCGCCGCCTGCTGGCCCTGCTGTCGGGCCGCCGCCACCATGCGCTGTCGGCGCTGTGCGTGATCGACGGGGCGGGCACGGTCCGCACGAGGATCGCGGACACGATCGTCGCGTTCAAGCCGCTGACGCCTGCGGAGATCGACGCCTATGTCGCGTGCGGCGAAGGGCTGGGCAAGGCGGGCGGCTATGCGATCCAGGGCCGGGCGGAGGCGTTCGTGCGCTTTCTGTCGGGCAGTCATTCCGGCGTGATCGGCCTGCCGCTGTTCGAGGCGCGGGCGATGCTGCTGACCGCGGGCTATCCGGTCGACGCGCCGCTTGGCTGAGTGGCTGTACGAGGCGGGGATCGGCGAGGCGCGCGCCGCGCTGGTCGAGGACGGCCGGATCGTCGTCGCGGCGATCGAGCCGGACGATGCCGGACCGCTGGTCGGCGGCGTCCACCGCGCCCGGCTGGTCGAGCTGCTGCCGGTGCGGCGGGGGCGGGTGGTGCTGGAGGATGGCGGCGAGGCGCTGCTGGGCGCGTTGCCGGCGGGGATCACCCAAGGCGCGGCGCTGACCGTCGCGATCACGCGCGAGGCGATGGCCGAAGGGCGGCGGCTGAAGCCCGCCAAGGCGATGCCGAGCGACCTGCCGCCCGCGCCCGGTCCCGATCTGCGGGCGCGAATCGCCGCCAGCGGCCATCCCGTCCGCCGGTTGCAGGCGCATGAGGCGGACGATCTGGAGGCGGCGGGCTGGTCCGAATTGCTGGACGAGGCGATGCACGGCGATATCGATTTTGCCGGCGGCACGCTGCGGATGACGCCGACCCCGGCGATGACGCTGTTCGACGTCGATGGTGCGCCACCGGCCGCCAGCCTGGCGCTGGCGGCGGCGCCGGTGGTGGCGGCGGCGATTCGCCGGCATGGCATCGGCGGATCGATCGGGATCGATTTCCCGACCGTGGCGGGCAAGGCGGAGCGGCTGGCGGTGGCCACCGCGATCGACGCCGCGCTGCCGATGCCGTTCGAGCGGACGGCGATGAACGGGTTCGGTTTCCTCCAGATCGTCTGTCCGCGCCCGCGCGCGTCGCTGCCCGAACGGTGGCGCGCCGACCCGGCGGCATCGGCGGCGCGGGCGCTGCTCCGGCAGATCGAGCGGGCGCCGCCGCGATCCGACCGGCGCCACCGGGTGACGCCCGCGGTGCATGCGGCCCTGACGGCGCGGCCGCCCTGGCTGGCGGAACTGGCGCGGCGCACCGGCGTCGTCCACGAATGGGAGAGTGCGTGATGGCCGAGCCGACCTGTCCGATCTGCGGCGATCCCGCCGTGCCCGCGTACAAACCCTTCTGTTCGGCGCGGCACCGCGACCGCGATCTGCTGCAATGGCTGGGCGAGGGATATCGTATCCCCGGCCCGCCGGTGCCGGAGGGGCTGGACAACCCCGAACAGCCCGACTAGGGACGCGCTTCCGATCGCGACAGCGGTCTGCCCGGATAGCTCAGTTGGTAGAGCATGCGACTGAAAATCGCAGTGTCGGCGGTTCGAATCCGTCTCCGGGCACCATTTCCTCCATAGAAACAGTGATTCAGCTGCCGGTGCTCGAAGGGTGTCACCTTGCGGGGTGATTTTCGTGCGATTGGTTCGCCATGGCAGGTCGCGAAATGCCGACATGGGCGATGATGCTGGTCGGCTTCGGCATGGTGGGTGCAACCGCTCGTTACCGTCGGCGTCCTGTCAGGGCCACTTACGCCTGATCCTTTCCCTTTTGGAAGTGAGTGGGGTGCTGATCGCCCGTCAGCGGCCCTTTTCGATGCCCTGCGGCCAGATAATGGCGCCGCCAGTCATGAGACTGGCGGCTTCGCTACAATGACGATCGCCCCAATTCGGGATATGTTAACCAATTCAGATGATTGCGGCATCGTTCGTCCTGCAGCAATAAGGCCGCAACGGAGCAATCGGGCTTCAAAGGGGTGGATGATGAAGAAAATCACATTGGTCGCGGTGCTGCTGGGCTCCGCTGTTGTTGCCGTTCCTGCGACGGCAGCACCGCTACTGTACAATTTCACCGCAACTGCGGCCAACCAGCCGAACTTCACCTTTAACATCGACAGCACCCCGGCATCTTTTAACACTGGTCCTTTTTCTTTCATGGTCAATGTGCAGAATTACACTGTAAATGGCGCGCCAGCATCTGCCACTCCCGGTTTCACATTTTATACCCCCGCTGATGGCGGTGGATTTAACTCGCCGACCGCCTCATATTTCGGTCAGCAGTTGTTCTCCGGCACGTTGGTCGCTCCAACGTTGTTGACAGGTAACTTCACGCTGTTTTCCAACAATTCGCTGTCCACCGCATTGGGTACCCTCAGCGTCACCAGCGCCGTTCCCGAGCCCGCCACATGGGCGATGATGCTGGTCGGCTTCGGCATGATCGGTGCGACCGCTCGGTACCGTCGTCGTGCTACGAAAATCGCCTACGCCTGATTCCTCCCATGACATGGGCGTAAGGGAGGGGTCGCCAACCGGGAGGTTGGCGGCCCTTTTTCATGTCACGGATCAACCGGGTCTCGATGGTCCCTGTCCGTTCGTTCGATAGCGCGGAGGGAAGGATCATGGGCTTGGCACGGTAGAGCGGAAGCGTACTGGCGCCGCGTGGTCGCCCCTCGTGGCGGGGTGATCGCCGGCGTCTTCCCGCGCACCGGGCGTTCGCGATCCCCTGGGAACGGTAAATGGCCCGGGCGACCGAGGCGCCGCCGCGTTAACTGATTGGATAGTCGTGCGCCCTATGCCCCCTTCGGTATCGAGAAGGGGTTATTTCTTTGCATTTAAGTAGGTTGGCGTGTGCGCTGGCAGTGTCGGGGTGGGCGACGCCGACCTCGGCGGGTCTTAACGTGCCCATCGCGGCGCGGGTCGTGTCGTTTACCTTGCCGGCCCGTGCCGGTGCCGTCCCGGCGGCGATCCTGTTCGCGCCGGGTAACGAGGCATCGGAGGCCGAAGCGGACGCGATCGAGCGGTCCACGGGATCGGGGATCAGCGCGGGGCGCGGCACGATCAGGACGCGGCGGGTGCCGATCGGGTCGATGGGCACGCTGACCGGCTATCAGGTCGCCTTCGTGACCACCGGTCTGCGCGGGGAACAGGACAACATCTCCGCCGTGGCCGCGCGATCGTCGGTGCTCACCATCTCGTCGGACCCCGCCTGCGTGCAGGCGGGCCATTGCGTGGTCGGGATCGCCACCAGCCCCAAGGTGCAGATCACCGTCAGCCGTGCCGCCGCGCGGGCGGCCAATATCCGCTTCGGATCGGCATTCCTGATGCTGGTCAAGGAAATCTGATGTCCGTTTCCCTTCGCATCGGCACCCTTCGCCTGGTTGCCCTCGTCGGCGCCGCCGTCACCTCCCCCGCCGCGCTCGCGCAATCGATCGATTACCAGGCGTTGCAGGACGCGATCGGCGAACCGGTGACGACCAGCGTCACCGGCAAGCCGCAACGCGCATCCGAACTGCCCGCCTCGACGATCATCATCACGCAGGCGGAGATCGCCCGTTCCCCGGCGCGCGACGTGCCGGGGCTGCTGAAGACCTATGCCGGGATCGACGTGAACCGCTGGACGGCGGGACACAGCGACGTCGCGGTGCGCGGCGGGGTGCAGACCTACAACGCCCGGCTGCTCGTGCTGCTCGACGGCCAGCAGGTCTATCTCGACCATTACGGCATGACCGACTGGAACCTGCTCGGCGTGCAGCTCGACGAAATCCAGCAGATCGAACTGGTGCGGGGGCCGGCCAACGCGCTGTTCGGGTTCAACGCCGCGACCGGCGTCGTCAACATCATCACCCGGCGTGCCGGGGGGACACCGTCCGCGACGGCGATGGCGGAAGGGGGCAATCACGGCACCGGCAAGCTGGCGGGATCGGTGATGCTGCCCGTCACGTCGGCGATCGCGATCAAGTTGGCGGGCGGCCATGCCCGCGAAAACGAACGCCGCATCCCCGCGTCGCTGTTGCGACCCGACATGATCGGCGATGTCGTCAGCGATCAGGTGTCGGGCGACGTCACCGGCACGGTCGGCGGGCTGGATCTGGCGGTAGGGGGCGGCCATGCCACCAACCGCCAGATGGAATATCTGCCGAGCCAGTTGCTGTCCAACCAGCGTTACCGCAGCGACAACGTCCATGCCACGGCGGCGCGCGACACGAACTGGGGCGGCGTGAGGCTGAACGGCTACGTCAACTGGCTGGATGCGCGATACGGCGTCGGCACGGCGGTCGACACCAGTGTCCCGATCAGGATGAGGAACCGGATCATCGTCACCCAGGCGTCCACGCTCGTCCGTCTGGGCACGACCGACACGCTGCGGCTGGGTGGCGAATACCGCAACAGCCGGCTGCGCTCGATCGACCAGTTCGCCCGGCAGATCTCGTATGACGTGGCATCGGCGAACGCGATGCTCGACGTGCATCCGGACGATCGTATCTCGCTGACCGCGGCGGGACGGCTGGATCGCCTGTGGCTGCATCAGGACGGCATGATCGCCCAGCCCGCCTATAACGATCCCCGCGATTTCGACCGGGCGTTCACCCGCGTCACCTTCAATGTCGCGATGCTGGTCCGTACCGGCGATCAGGGGCTGCTGCGGATCAATGGCGGGCGCGGCTATCAATTGCCGTCGCTGGCCAATCTGGGCACGCGCCTGGCCATCATCACGCCGTCGCCGGTGCCGGTCTTCGTCGCCGGATCGCCCCGGATCGATCCGGCCGGCGTGTGGAGCGGCGAGATCGGTTATGTCCACGCGCTGGGCACGACGAAGCTGGAAGTGACGGCGTTCGCGACGCGGACCAACGATGCGATCGCTTCGCCCGGCGACGGGTTGCAGACCGAACTGTTCCTCACGCCGCTGCCCTCGCTGGTGGCGCGGTTCAGGACGGTCGGCGATTTCACCACCTATGGCACCGAGGTGTCCGCATCGGGCACGATCGGCGGCCTGTCGTGGCGCGGCAACTACACCTGGACCCATACGGACGAGCGACTGACCGGCACCGCTCTGCCGATCCCCTATGCGCTGTCACCCGAATCGACCACGCCGGCCCACAAGGCCAACGTCACGCTGGGTTATACGGCCGGGCGGCTGTCGCTGTCCGGCGTGGCGCGATATACCGCCGCCACCCGTCAGTTCGCCTTCTCCGGCACCCCGCAATTGTTGCTCTACCCGGTCGACGATGCGGTCGCGGTCGATGCCAGGGCCGGCTTTCGGCTCACCCCCGGGCTTGAGCTGTTCGCGGCGGGCGAGAACCTGACGCTGGCCGACGGCGCGGCGGTATCGCCCGTCCCGGCCGACCGGCGGGTGCGGGCCGGCGTGCGGTTCACGATGTGAGGGGCGCGACGGGGCCGGCGGGCGCCCGATCCGCCGGCCCCGTCGTTCCCCGTTGGTTCCAGCGTTGCAAGGTGTGAAAGCAACCCCTACGCGACATGCAACCGCCTTGAATCGAGGGCGGAATCACTAGTCCGATGCATCGGTCAGGGGAATGATATGACCAAGACGCTGGACCCGCCGCATGGCCCCGCGCGCACGCTGGCGGCGACGACGACGGCAAAACTGGCCCGTCGCATGTTATGCGCATCGCGGGTGGCGGCGGACTGCCTGCCGTCCGGCTTCTATGGCTCGCCGGGCCTCGACATCCTGCTGGCGCTTCATGTCGCCGAAGAGGATGCCCAGTATCTGTCGGCCGGTGATCTGACACCGCCCGGAAGCCTCGCACCGTCCGTCACGGAGCGCTGGATCGGCGCCCTCGAACATCATGGCCTGATCGATCGCCGGGGTGAGTTGCTGGCCCTGAGCGTTCGGGGCCACGCGGTCGTCAGCAACCTGCTGGAAAGACTGTACGCCGTTCAGCGATCGCTGGATTGATCCGGTCCATCTTCGCGGAGCACGGCGAGGGCGGTTTCGATATGGGCGGCGACGATGTTGTCATCGCATTTGTCGGCTTCGAGGATCGCATCCAGCAACAGGGCGCGCAATCGCGCATGGTCGCATCCGGATTGTGTCGACGTCATGCTCACCAACTTCCTGGATGATCTCTGATCGGGTTCGCCACATCGGCGACGCAAACCCGATCGCCCCGCAACGAAAAGGGCGCCGATCTTCCGACCGGCGCCCCTCGATACGATCGTAGCCGAGGCTAGATCAGGCGTACACGACCTTCGTGCTGCGACGACGATAGCGGGCAGCGCCGGCCACCATGCCGAAGCCGAGGAGCATCATGCCCCAGGTAGCGGGCTCGGGCACCGCGGTGACGGTGAAGTTGGCGACTTCGAACGCGTCCGTCATGGGCGCGTTGCTGAACGACAGGCTGGTGATCGTCTCGCCGGCCGATGCCGCGAACTGCACGTACTGCGAGAACGACTGGTTGCCGTCACGAACCGCGAAGCCCAGGCTGGCGACGTCGAACGCGTAGGTCGCGACGCTGGTGGTCAGCGACAGGCGATTGTAGACGTCCGGCGAACCCCACAGGAAGCTGACATACGTCGTCGGGTTCGTGAAGTTCAGCACGGCGGGCTGGCCGGCCTGCACGCCGGCGGCGAGAAACGCGTTGCCGGCGATGTCACCCTCGGGAATGTCGGCGAAGGGCAGATCCGCCGTGTAGACCGCGCCGCCCGAAAGCGTCGCAATGGCACCGTCGTCGAGACCGGCCGAGGTCAGGGTACGGAACGGACCGGTGCCGCCGCCCAGGCTGCCGACCAGCGCTGCATTGGCGGTCGAGGGCACGGCAAATACCGCTGCGGCAAGCAGCATCGTCTTGAAGGAAGTCATGGATACACCCGGTTACGCGCATCCCAGCGGTGATTCGCGAGACGCAGGGGCGTCACTAGAGATAGCTTGTTCGGATGTAACCAAATTTTAACACTTAATTTGCGGGTACTGGGCGACTGTTCCGATATGGGACAGGTAAAATGACGTATTTGGGTGAGTGAACCGCGTCTGTCCGGTCGAGGGATCATATCCCTTATTCTCGTCCTGCGAACAGGGCAGAATCACTGCAAGACCGGCGCAATGTCATGGGTGATCGTTGGCGGGGATGCACGTCACCCGCCGCTTTTCGACAGGATGAATGCCGCGAGAAAGCCGATCACGGCGATCAGCCCGTCGGAGGAGGGCGATGAACGGGGAATGCCGACGCATGGCGCGTCGGCATTCCCCGTGCGTGGTCAGGCGTTGATGTCGCGCTTGAAGGTCTCGGGCAGGAACAGCAGCCCCAGCACCAGCGTCACCACCGCCAGCACCACCGGATACCAGAGCCCGTAATAGATATCCCCCGTCGCCGCGACCATCGCGAAGGCGGTGGTCGGCAGGAAGCCGCCGAACCAGCCATTGCCGATATGATAGGGCAGGGACATTGAGGTGTAGCGGATGTTGGTGGGAAACAGCTCCACCAGCAGCGCCGCGATCGGACCGTAGACCGCCGTCACCAGCAGCACCATGAAGAACAGGATCGCGATGACCAGCGGCGTGTTCATGCCCGCCGGATCATATTTGGCGGCATAGCCAGCCGCGGCGATCGCGCCCTTCAGTTCGCCCTGATAGGCGGTGATCGCGGCCGCGCGCGCCGCGCCGGTCACCTGCGTCGGATCGGGCGCGGTGAAGGTCTGCTGCCCGATGCGGACCTGCGCGACGGTGCCGGCCGGCGCCTCGATATTGGTGTAGTTGACGCCGTTCTTGGCGAGGAACGACTTGGCGATATCGCAGCTCTTGCTGTCGAACTTGTTGCGGCCGATCGGATCGAACTGCACCGAACAGTCGGCGTCGTGGCTGACGACGGTGATCGGCGAGGCCGCCTGTGCCGCCGCCAGCGCCGGGTTGGCCGCCTGGGTCAGCGCGCCGAACAGCGGGAAGTAAGTGAGCGCCGCCAGCGCGCAGCCGGCCATGATGATCGGCTTGCGCCCGATCTTGTCCGACAGCCAGCCGAAGATCACGAAAAACGGCGTGCCCAGCGCCAGCGCCACCGCCATCAGCACGTTGGTGGTCGCGCCATCGACCTTCAGCATCTTTTCGAGGAAGAACAGCGCGTAGAACTGGCCGGTGTACCACACCACCGCCTGCCCCATCGCGGCGCCGAACAGGGCGATCAGCACGATCTTGAGGTTGCCCCAGCGGGCGAACGCCTCCGTCAGCGGGGCCTTGGAGGTCTTGCCCTCGTCCTTCATCCGCTGGAACGCGGGGCTTTCGGCGAGCTGGAGGCGAATCCACAGCGATACGCCGAGCAGCAGGATCGAGATGATGAACGGCAGGCGCCAGCCCCATGAGGCGAACGCCTCCTCGCCCAGCAGATAGCGCAGCCCGATCACCACGAGCAGCGCCGCGAACAGCCCGAGCGTCGCGGTGGTCTGGATGAAGCTGGTATAAAGCCCGCGGCGATGCTGCGGCGCATGTTCGGCGACATAGGTCGCGGCGCCGCCATATTCCCCGCCCAGCGCCAGCCCCTGGAGCAGCCGCAACAGGACCAGCAGCAGCGGCGCGGCGACCCCGATGGAGGTGTAGGAGGGCAGCAGGCCGACCGAGAAGGTCGACAGGCCCATGATCCCCATCGTGACGAGGAACGTGTTCTTGCGTCCGACCAGATCGCCGATCCGCCCGAACACCAGCGCGCCGAACGGCCGGACCGCGAACCCCGCCGCGAACGCGCCAAGCGCCAGGATGAACCCGGTCGTCTCGTTCACGCCCGAGAAGAACTGCGCCGAGATGTAGGTGGCAAGCAGCCCGTACAGGTAGAAATCATACCATTCGAACACCGTGCCCAGCGACGAGGCGATGATGACCTTCTTGTCGCTTTGGAAGGTAGCGCCCGGATCGGTCGCCCCGTCATATGTCGTCGCCATCGCGCCGCTCTCCCTGATTGTTCTAGAAGCCAAATTTGAATGCGAATTCGAGGCGGTCGAGCGCCCCGGTGTCGCCCGACAGCAATTCGCGGACGGCGTGCCGATACTCGACCCCGATGTCGAAGCCCTTGCCCGGCGACCAGAACAGGTTGGCCGCCCCGCCATAGGACTTGGCGTTGGCCAGGCCGGTCACCGCAATGCCATCGGGATACTCGGCCGACTGGTAGCTGCCCATGAAGGTGGAGCGGATCGTATCGGTCCAGCCGATCTTCAACGCCGCGAACCCGGCGAAATTGTCGATCCGGGCCAGCCGCTGCACCGGCCCGCCGAAGATCGCGTCGGGGACGTATCCAAGCCCCAGATAACGGCCGATCCCCTGACCATAGGTCGCCATGAAGCGCAGGTCGTTGCGTCGTCCGATCGGGATCTTGCCCGATCCCGACAGCCCCCAGCCGAACGTCGAGTGGCCGACGCCCAGAGTGTCGGTGCGGATTTCGCGCGCGACGCCGGCCAGCGCGAATTCGCCCAGCGACGCCTTCCAGTTGATCCGCGCGACCATGTCGGGCAGCCGGTCGTCGTCGGTATCGACCAGCGCGGGGTTGGTCGGCAGCGCGGTCTGCGTGTTGGCGTTTTCGGCGGCGACCTGCAGCGACAGGCCGGGGCGCAGCGGGATCGTGTAGCGGATCAGCGCCTGCCGGTTGAACACGGTGCCGTCGAGCGGCCCGACGAAGTCGGTCGTCTCGGGCAGCACGCCGAGATTCTGGAAGGTCGACCACTCCTGCCCGACGAGCAGGTTGCCATATTCGATGAAGCCACGCCGGAAGGTGGGGACATAGGGGTTGGTCGCCCGCTGCGCGCCGACCGGCGCGGTCGCCAGCGCGAAGTCGAATTCGACCAGCGTCTTGGCCTCGATACCGTTGACCGGCGTCGCGGTGCTGAACACCAGCCGCGTCTGGCGCGCGGAGAACAGCAGGTCCTGGCTGGAGAAGCCGCCGCCGACGGGAATCTGCTGCGGCAGGAAGAACTCCTTGCCCAGACCGCCGACCGCGACCTCGCCGTCGCTGTACCGGCTGCCGATCACGTTGAGGCGGACGAAGCCGCCCAGCTTCACCGTCGTGTTGCCCATCCGGAACCCGTCGTTCGACGCCGTCGCCGTGCCGGTGGCGGCGCTGTTGGCGGTCGGACGGCCGGCGATGCCGCTGTTCGCCACCTGCGGATTGGCCGCTTCGCGCGTCGGGCCGGATGCGACCGCGACGGGTGCCGGTTGCGTCGGGGTGGAGGGGGCCCGTGCGGAGGGGGTCTGTGCTGCCTGTACCGGCGGCGGTGGCGAAGGGGCGGTCGCCGCCGTGGCGCGTCGTTCGGCCAGTTCGGCACGGAGATCGACCACCGCCTGTTCGAGCATCTTCAGCCGCGCCTCCAGCGCCGCCTCGCGCGGGGTGGCGTTCTGGGCATGGGCGGGCGCCGGCATGAGCGCCAGCGCGGCAACGCCCGACAACGCCCATGGTCGTGGCATACGATATGCGAGCCCGCTCATCCGCCTCTCCTGCCCTGACGGGTCGTGCCCGTGTTTTCTTGGAGGCATCATCGCCCAAGGACCGCTGCTGCGGAACCGCGATAAACGTCGTATACCGCTCGCCGCCGCCAGCCCCTAGAACGCGCCACAACAGTAGATCAGGAGAGAGTGATGTCCGTCGCGATCCACCGGCCCGACGACCAGAGCGATGATGCGCCCGCCAATGCCCTGGACCGCGCCCACACCGCGGCGGCGGCCGACCCGGACGGCTACTGGCGCGAGCATGGGCGCTGCGTGGACTGGATCGTGCCCTACCGCGAGGTGAAGGACACATCGTTCGACGCCGCTGATTTCCGCATCCGCTGGTTCGCGGACGGGCAATTGAATGTTTCGGCGAACTGCCTGGACCGGCATCTGGCCACGCGCGGCGATCAGATCGCGATCGTCTGGGAAGGCGACGAGCCGGGCGAGACGCTGCGCGTCACCTATCGCGACCTGCACGAACGGGTCTGCCGCTTCGCCAACGTGCTGAAGGCGCAAGGGGTGGTGAAGGGCGACCGCGTGACGCTGTACCTGCCGATGATCGTCGAGGCGGCGGTGGCGATGCTGGCGTGCGCCCGGATCGGCGCGGTCCATTCGGTCGTGTTCGGCGGTTTCTCGCCCGACAGCCTGGCCGGCCGCATCCGCGACTGCGGCTCGCGGATCGTCATCACCGCGGACGAGGGTTGCCGTGGCGGCAAGCGCATTCCGCTGAAGGCCAATGTCGATACCGCGCTCGCGAACTGCCCCGATGTCGCCCGCGTCCTGGTCGTGCGGCGCACGGGCGGGAAGGTGGCGATGACGGCGGGCCGCGACCTCTGGTACGACGAGGCGGTGACGCAGGCCGCGCCCGACTGCGCGCCCGAGCCGATGAACGCGGAGGACCCGCTGTTCATCCTCTACACGTCCGGCTCGACCGGCAGCCCCAAGGGCGTGCTGCACACGACCGGCGGCTATCTGGTCTGGGCGACCAAGACGTTCCGCGACGTGTTCGACTATCGCGACGGCGAGGTATTCTGGTGCACGGCGGATGTGGGCTGGGTGACCGGCCACAGCTATGTCGTCTACGGCCCGCTGGCCAGCGGCGCGACGACGGTGATGTTCGACGGCGTGCCGAACTATCCCGACCATGGCCGTTTCTGGGAGACGATCGACCGGCTCGGCGTCAATATCTTCTACACCGCCCCCACCGCGATCCGCGCGCTGATGCGCGAGGGCGACGACTGGGTGAAGCGGTCGTCGCGCGCCTCGCTCCGGCTGCTCGGCAGCGTCGGCGAACCGATCAATCCGGAGGCATGGCGCTGGTATCACGACGTCGCGGGCAATGGCCGCTGCCCGATCGTCGACACCTGGTGGCAGACCGAGACGGGCGGGATCATGATCGCGCCTTCCCCCCATGCGACCGACGCCAAGCCGGGCAGCGCCACCAAGCCCCTGCCCGGCGTGCAGCCGCAACTGGTGGATGCCGAGGGGCAGGTGCTGGAGGGCGCGACCGAAGGCAATCTGGTCCTCGCCGATAGCTGGCCGGGGCAGATGCGCACCGTGTGGGGCGATCACGAACGGTTCGTGCAGACCTATTTCACGACCTATCCCGGCAAGTATTTCACCGGCGACGGCGCGCGGCGCGATGCGGACGGCGACTATTGGATCACCGGCCGGGTCGACGACGTCATCAACGTCAGCGGCCATCGCATGGGCACCGCCGAGGTGGAGAGCGCGCTGGTCGCCCATGCCAAGGTATCCGAGGCCGCGGTCGTCGGGATGCCGCACGACGTGAAGGGGCAGGGCATCTACGCCTATGTGACGCTGAATGCGGACACCGCGCCGTCCGATGAGCTGCGCGACGAGCTGCGCCGATGGGTCAGGAAGGAGATCGGCCCGATCGCCGTGCCCGACGCGCTGCAATTCGCGCCGGGCCTGCCCAAGACCAGGAGCGGCAAGATCATGCGCCGCATCCTGCGCAAGATCGCGGAGGGCGACACGTCGAGCCTGGGCGATACCTCCACGCTGGCCGACCCGTCGGTGGTCGATGCGCTGATCCGGGATCGCGTCGGCTGACCGGCACGATCCTGATTGCGGACGACCATCCGCTGTTCCGCCAGGCATTGATGCTGGCGGTCGCCACGGTGCGCCCCACGGCGCGCATCGTGGAGGCGGGCACGCTGGCGCGCGCCGCGACACTGGCGGCGGAAACGGACGACCTGCTGCTGATGCTGCTCGACCTGAAGATGCCGGGGGCGACCGGCTATTCCGGGGTGGCGCTCCTCCATGCCGAGCGGCCGGCGGTGCCGATCCTCGTGGTGTCGAGCGCCGATCCCGCACGGGCGCTGCCCGAGGTGCGGCGGTTCGGCGCGGTCGGTTTCCTGGGCAAGGACGCCGATCTGGCCGCGATCGAGCGCGCGGTGGCGGCGGCGCTGGACGGCGAGGCGGTGGCGGCGGACGAAGGCGGGCCGCACGACGCGATCAGCGACGCGGCGGCGCGCGTCGCGTCGCTGACGCCGACCCAGCTCAAGGTGCTGCTGGGGGTGCTCGACGGGCGGTACAACAAGGAGATCGCCCACGACCTGGGCATCAGCGAGGCGACGGTGCGCGCGCACATGACCGCGGTGCTGCGCAAGCTGGACGTCACCAATCGCACCCAGGCCGCGCTGGCCGCCCGCGCGCTGGGGCTTGGCACTACCGACTGAGGGCGTTCGCCAGCCAGGCATCGAACGCCGACGGATCGAGCGGCTTGGCCAGCAGCGCCAGCCCCCGCGCGGCGACGCGCTGCGCCAGCGCCGGATCGGGATCGGCGGTCACCAGCGCCGCCGGGACGGCGGGCAGCGCAGCGATCAGCGCGAGACCGTCGAGCGGGCCGCCCAGATGGAAATCGACCAGCGCCGCGTCATAATTCGCCGCCACCGCCATCGCGGCCGATGCGTCGCGGACGGGGATCGCCCGGTGGCCACGGGCGGCCAGCATCGCCGCCATCGCATCGCCCACCCGCCTGTCGTCGTCCACGACGAGGATCGTCGCGGGGCGGGCGATGCCTGGCGGCGTCGGCACGCCGATCGGGGCCGGCACCGCCGTGGTCCGGGGCAAGGCCACCGCGAACCGGCTGCCGCGCCCCACCACGCTGGTGAGGGTGAGCGGCACGTCGAGCAGTCGCGCGGTCCGCTCGACGATCGCCAGCCCCAGCCCGACGCCGACATCGTCGCTGTTTTCCAGCCGTTCGAACTCGCCGAAGATGCGCTGCCGGTCGGCGGGCGGGATGCCCGGGCCGCTGTCCCAGACCTCGATCACGATATGCGCTGCCCGTCGACGCAGGCCGATGACGACGCCGCCGCGCATCGTGTAGCGGACCGCGTTGGACATCAGGTTCTGCACGATCGACCTGACCATCGCGGGATCGCTGGCCACCACCGCGTCCCCCGGGGCGAGGCGGAGCGTCAGCCCCTTGGCCGCCGCCTGCGGCGCGAAGCCGTCGATCAGTTCGCGCAACAGCGGGCGCAGCGCGAGCGGCCGCACCACCGGCTCGATCCCGCCCGCGTCGAGCCGGGAAATGTCGAGCAGCGCGCGCAGCAGGCGTTCGGCGGCGACGATCGACTGGTCGACCTTCCCGGCCAGGGGATGGCCGCCCAGCTCCCGGTCGAGCGCGGCCGTGAACAGCCGCGCGGCGTGGAGCGGCTGGATCAGATCATGGCTCGCCGCCGCCAGAAAGCGCGTCTTGTCAGCGGTCGCGCGGGCGAGGTCGATGTTGACCGCGGTCAACTCGGCGGTGCGCAGGGCGACGCGGGCCTCCAGATCGGCGCGCGCGCTTTCCAGCACGCGGCGCGCCTGTGCCTCCGCCGTCACGTCGGAAAAGCACATGACGTAGCCGCCACCGGGCATCGGCCCGCCCACCGTCTTCAGCACGCGCCCGTCGGCGTGGGTCCGCTCGAAACTGTGCCGCCGGCCGCGGCGGATGTTGGCGAGGCGCCGTTCGACATGACTGTCGACCTCCCCGGGGCCGCATTCGCCGCGCAGCGCGTTGAAGGCGATCGCATCGGCGACGGGCGCACCGACGCGGATCATGCCCGGCGGGAATCCGAACATCTCCAGATAGCGGGTGTTCCAGGCGACCAGCGCCAGATCGCGATCGACGACGCTGACCGCGGGATCGATATTTTCCAGCGTCGCGGCGAGCAGCCCTTGCGAGAATTGCAGGCTCTGCCCGCTCTCGTCGAGCATCCGGGCCACGTCGGTGGCGTTCAGCGACGCGCCCGACAGTGCCGAGGCCATCAGCGATCGCGCGGAGGGCGCGCCGACGACGCTGGCCACCAGCCGTTCCGCGCTGCGCGCCTGCGCCCGGCCGACCGACGCGCCCGCATCGCCGGCCAGCGCATCGGCCGCCTTGTCCGGGCCGACGAACCGCGCGACGAACTCGACCAGTTCGCCCAGCGTCTTCAGCTGGCCCGCACCGGCACGGTCCGCGCACGCGATCGTCAGGCGGGGACGTCGTGCGCCGCGCGCCGCGACCAGCGCGTGGACGAACAGGTTGGCCGCCAGACTCCACGCCGCGCCCGCCACCGGCGCGCTCAACCCGGTGGCGTCGGTCAGCCCGCGCCACGGCGCGGCGGCGCCCAGCGCGGGCGCGAGGACGAAGATCGCCCACATCGCGAAGCCCGTCACCAGCCCCGCCTTCGCCGCCGGGGCGTCGCGGCGATCCGCCGCCACCGCCATCACCAGCGCGGGGGCGAACTGCGCCATCGCGCCGAACGCGACCAGCCCGATCCCCGCCAGCGTCACGCCGTCCGCCATCGCCGCCGCATAGCCCAGCGCGATCGCCATCAGCGCTGCGATCACCGTCCGCCGCACGCGCAGCAGCACGGCCCCGACATCCGCCTCGCTGGCGATCGCCAGACGACGGACCAGCAGCGGCCCGACGAGATCGTTCGACACCATCGTCGACAGCGCGATGGTTTCCACCACCACCATCCCCGTCGCCGCGGAGAAACCGCCGACGAACACCAGCAGCGCCAGTGCCCGCTCGCCCGCCTGGAGCGGCAGTGTGATGACCAGCATGTCGGCGATGCCGCCCGGCGCCGCCGCCACGCCGGCCAGCGTGATCGGCACCACCAGC
This sequence comes from Sphingomonas sp. CFBP 8760, assembly GCF_014841615.1. Taxonomy (GTDB): domain Bacteria; phylum Pseudomonadota; class Alphaproteobacteria; order Sphingomonadales; family Sphingomonadaceae; genus Sphingomonas. The sequence continues at coordinate 258,921 of NZ_JACYUG010000004.1, forward strand.
AGGCTGAACAACCCCAGATAGGCGACGAACGGCCAGCGCGCCCGCCGGATATCGGCCGCGTCGTGCGCCTGGATCACCGCGACGTGGAACTGGCGCGGCAGGCAGATCGCGGCGGCGCCCGCCAGCAGCGTCGTGACCACCACGTCCATCCCCAGTCGATCCGGCGCGAACAGCCCCGCCAGCCGGTCGACCGCGACCGCCCGTGTCGCCGCCGGCACCGACGCGACCGCGAACACCGCGAACGACCCGATCGCCAGAAAGGCGATGAACCTGACGGCGGATTCGACCGCGACCGCGAACAGCACGCCGGGATTCTGCCCCGCCGCCTCGTACCGCCGGGTGCCGAACAGCATCGCGAACGCCGCCAGCACCACCGCGGTTGCCGCCATCGGCAGCAACGGCGAGGCGCGGCCCGACAGCAGCGCATAGGTGGTGCCGACCGACCGCAGCTGAAGCGCGAGGTACGGCACCGTTCCCGCCAGTGCCAGCAACGTCACCAGCGCGGCGACACCCCGGCTGCGGCCGAACCGGGCACCGATGAAATCGGCGACCGAGGTCGCGCCGACATGCTTAGCGACGATGATCAGCCGTTCCAGCCAGCCGATACCCAGCGCGTACAGCAGGATCGGCCCGGCATAGATCGGCAGGTAGGACCAGCCACCGACACTGGCGCTGCCGACCGCGCCGTAGAAGGTCCAGCTGGTGCAGTAGACGGTAAGCGACAGCGCATAGGCCGTGCCCCGCCAGCGCCGCCGAAACCGGCCCGCCACCGGACCGTCCATCCGGTAGGCGACGACGAACAGCAGCCCCGCATAGGTCAATGCCACCGCGAACAGGGCGATGCCGCTCAATGCGTGTGTCTCCGGCCTGACCGTGCCGATACGGGCACCTGCCCGATGCTAGGCGGCGGGTGCCACGGTGTCACCCGCCTTCTCGCGGGGCGGTCGACGATGATGGTATCGCCGGGCCGTGACGGTCATTCCGCCGCCGGTGGCATCCAGCGAAGCCGGAGGCGCCCGCCCGCCCGGCCCGGCGCGGCAAGGCCACCGCGCGCGACGATCCCCGCCGCGACGGCGGTCCGCTGGCGCAGGGTGGCGCCGTCGACCAGCAGGGTGCGGGCGAGGCGGGCGGAAACCCAGCCGGCCTCGCCGAGCGCGGCATCGTCGATCACCCCCGATCTGATCGCGACGACGGGCAGGGCGACGTCGTCCGGTGGTGCGACGATCGCCTGCCAGCCGGCGGCCGCGGCATCCGCGCGCCGTTCCAGATCGCGATAGCCGGCGACCGTCAGGCCGGGCAGCGGCGCGGCGGTGGCGCGGATCGTGCGGGCGGGTTCGTCGGCCCGCACCGTGGCGGGCGCGGCCCCGACGATCATCGCGACGTCCGCCACTGCGCGGTCGCGCGCGCGCGCCGCCGTCGCCGCCGACAGCGCCTCGCCATGGCCGGCGCGGGCGATCTGTGCCGCCTCCACCGCGCCGTTCTCCGGCGAGATGCGGACCTGATCGATATGGACGTCGACCGCGCGGGCCAGTCGCCGCCGCAGATCGGCGGCCAGCTTGCGATCCGCATCGGGTTCGATCCGCGGCGTCAGCATCACCGCCCTGACCCGCACCGGATCGATGCCGTGATCGATCTCCACCTGACTGAGCCGGGCGCCGGGGGGGAAATCGTCACCCAGCGCATCCCTGACCTGACGCTGCGCCACCGCCTCGAAGGCGATGCGGCGCAGGCCGGCGCCGAGCGGGACCGACAACAGGCCGATCGCCACCGCGAACAGCACGAGCTGCCAGCCGGTATGGTGCGGCGACAGGTGACTGCCGAAGCCGTAGCAGCGCGCGACGAGCGCGGCGGTCAGCGCGATGGTGATCGCATTGGTCAGGAACAGCAGCAGCGCGCCGGAGAAGACGACCCAGTTCCACGTCGCGATCCCGAAGCCGACCACGACCAGCGGCGGCATCAGCGCGATCGCGATGGCGACGCCCACCACCGTGCCGCCCCGCCCGCGGATCAGCGCATAGCCGCCGGCGATCGCGGAGAGCAGTGCGACGAGCAGGTCGAACAGCGTCGGCTGCGTCCGCCCCGCGATCTCGCTGGTGATGGTCTGGACGGGGGAGAGCAGGATCAGCACGACCGACATCGTCACCGCGATGACCGATCCCAGCGCCAGCGCGGTCGCGGCACGACGGATCTCGTGGAAATCGAGCGTGGCGATGCCGAAACCCAGGCCGATGATCGGCATCATCAGCGGCGACAGCAGCATCGCGCCGATCAGCACCGCCACCGAGGGCATCAGCAGGCCGAGCAGCGAGATCGCGGCCGAGATCACGATGAGGAAGACGTAGCGGCCCGACCATCCCGCCTCGTCGGCGATCTGTCGCAGGATGCCGTCATGATCGACGCCCCTGGTCGCGGTGGCCAGCCAGCGGCGCGGCAGGAGCAGAAGCCGTTTCAGGGTCGGGGCGATGTCGGCGTCTCCGTCATGGCGAAGGTCCGCGACAGGCCATGGTACAGTTTCTCGCGGCAGACCCACTGGCTGGCGGCATCGGCGATGAAGGCGGTCGCGAACATCGGCAGCATCAGGCCGCGGCTGGCGGTCGTCTCGGACAGGATGATGACCGCGGTCAGCGGCGCGCGCACCACCCCGGCGAAATAGGCGACCATGCCGAGGATCACGACCGCGCTGGCCGGCTCGCCGGGGAAGGCGCCGCGCAACAGGTTGCCGACCCCCGCACCGACGGCGAGCGACGGCGCGAAGATGCCGCCCGGTAGCCCCGCGATCGCGGTCGCCGCGGTAGCGAGCAGCTTGGCCGGGCCGAACCATGCCGGCGCATCGACCCCGACGATCATCGCGCGCGCGGCCGAATAGCCGGTGCCCCAGGTAAGCCCGGTGCCGACGCCCAGACAGGCGACCACGATGCCGCACAGGCCGGCGAACCGGACGGGATGCGCGCGCGACCAGCGCGTCAGCCGGTTGCGACCCAGCGCCATCGTCAGCATGATCCGCGAGAACAGCCCGCCGGCCAGACCGCCCGCCACCCCGGCGACCGGGGCGACGATCAGGGCGGACAGAAGCGGCAGATGCGCGCCGATCGCGCCGAAATAGATGTAATCGCCCTGCACCGATTGCGCGACCATGCCCGCGATGACGATCGCGGCGAGGACCAGCAGCGTCACCCGCTGTTCATAGGCGGAGGCCAGTTCCTCGATCGCGAACAGCAGCCCGGCAAGCGGCGTGTTGAACGCCGCCGCGACCCCCGCCGCCCCCCCTGCGATCAGCACCCCGCCGCGCAGCGGCACGCGCACGATGCGATGGGTCAGCCCCATGACGGCGGCGGCCAGCTGTACCGTCGGCCCCTCGCGCCCCACCGAGGCCCCGGCGAGCACGGCGCCGATCGTCAACACCGCCTTGGCCGCGACCGTCCGGATCGAAATCAGCGTCCGGGTGGCGAGGTTGGGGTTCGCCTGCGCGGCGATCACCTGCGGAATACCCGACCCGCGCGCCAGCGGTGCATAGCGCCGCGTGATCCAGACCAGCCCCATGAAGGTGAGCGGCGTGGTGGCCAGCGGCAGCCAGTGCCAAGTCGCGGCGTAGCGGGCGAAGGTCGCCCCGGCCCAGTCCGACGCCTCCGCGAAGAGCGTGGCGACGATCCCGATCAGGATCGCCCCGATCAGGATCGCCGCCCGCGTCCGGAACTGCACCGATTGCGGGCCGCGCGCGCGCAGCAGGGCGCGGTACCGCGCCGGCGTCCAGCGTCTTGCCGGCAGGAAACGATCGATGATGCCAGCCATCGATCGACCCTAAGGCGGTCGGGCCGGCCCGTCACCCCCGCCGGATCGAATGAATGGAACGGGTTACGGGCGGATCGTCTTGCCATCATGCGTCTGGAACATGGTGGTGTCCCGGCAAGGCCCGGCGGATCGTTGCGACCGGCGCAGGGCCGGACACGCGGTTCGTTCGTTACCGATCGTGCCATGACCGGTGGCGGCCTTTCAACGAGGGGGAGCGGATGCCATGACGTCCGGGATGCGACGTCCAGATCATCCTCTTGCCCGGTCCGGGGCCCGGTCCGGGCGCGCCGGCGGGAACGTGGCCGGATGAGTGGTGCCCCGCTGTCCCGGCTGGTCCTGACCGATTTTCGCAATCATGCCACGCTGACGATCGCGCCCGGTGCCGGCTTCGTCGTGCTGACGGGCGAGAACGGCGCGGGCAAGACCAACGTGCTGGAGGCGGTGTCGCTGCTGGCACCCGGCCGTGGCCTGCGCCGCGCGATGCCGGGGGCGATGGCGCGGCAGGGCGGGGCGGGCGGGTTCGGCATCGCCGCGACGGTGGCGGACGATGTGGCGGTCGCGACGGGCACGCTGGCCAGCGCGCCCGACCGGCGGCTGGTGCGGGTGCAGGGGGCGGCGACGCCGGCGACGACGCTGCCCGAATGGCTGACGGTGCTGTGGCTGACGCCCGCCACCGACCGGCTGTTCGTCGAGCCGGCGGGGGAACGGCGGCGCTTCCTGGACCGGTTGACGCTGGCGCTGGCGCCGGGCCACGCGCTGCACGCGACCCGGTACGAGGCGGCGATGCGGGAACGCAACCGGCTGTTGGCGGGGGAGCGGCCGGCCGATCCCGACTGGCTGACCGCGCTGGAGGCGCGGATGGCCGAGCATGGCACGGCGCTGGACGCGGCGCGGCACGAGACGGTGACGTTGCTGGCGGAGCGGCTGGCGACGGTGCCGGCGGGGCCGTTCGCGCGGGCGGGGCTGGCCCTGATCGGCGAGGCGGTGGCGGCGGACGGATTCGCGCAGGCACTGGCGCTGGGGCGGCGACGCGATGCCGCGGCGGGACGGACGCTGACCGGGCCGCACCGCGCCGATCTGGCGGTGACGCATCTCGACAAGGGGCGGGCGGCGGCGCTCGCCTCCACCGGCGAGCAGAAGGCGCTGCTGCTGGGCATCGTGCTGGCCCATGCCGAACTGGTGGCGGAGCGGACGGGGCGGGCGCCGGTGCTGCTGCTCGACGAGGTCGCCGCGCATCTCGATCCGCAGCGGCGGGCGGCCTTGTTCACGCGGCTGGAAGGACGCGGCCAGACCTGGATGACGGGGACGGAGATCGCATTGTTCGAGGGGCTGGGGGATGAGGCGACGCGCATCGCGCTATAGGGATGCGCGTCGCCTCATCCCCGGCGGGTCCTTAGATTTCGCCGGTCAGCAGCAGGTGGCGGACATCGGCGCGGGTCTGGTTGACGGCGCCCAGCCGTTCGATCAGCTGCGCGGGCCGGCTTCCCCGCAGACCCGCCAGCGTCAGTTCCCCGTCACGGACATAGGTGTACATCCCGCTGACCGCGAAGGCGGTGGCATGGCCGATATGCCGTTGCTGTTCCGCCACCGTCGCCGTGAAGCGGTCGGAGGCGAAGAAGCGTCGCCGGGTCAGTGGCGTGGCGAAGCTGAGGTCCAGCACGGCGATGCGTTCACGCTCGGGCGGCACCCGGTGGGCGACATTGGGCGCGGGCGGGGCGGGATCGGCGTTGTCATAGGCATCAGGAAGGTGAAGCCGCACGCGCAGGAGCGCGGGATCGTCGGCCAAGATGGCGGCGAAGCGCGTCATGAACCCCGCGAACGCATCCGGATCGGTATCGCCGGGGCCAAAATGGACGTGCATCCGATCCAGCCCGTCGGGACCGTTGGGGCTGGGATCGGCGATCCGGTCGACCAGCGTCCGCGATCCGTGCGGCAGCGCATAGGCGACGGTGGCGGCGAACATGTTCTGTTCGTCGGCGAACAGGATCGACGATGCGGCGTCGAACACCTGCTGGTCCGCCGCGCTGGCGAACCCGATCTCGACCCCGCCGTCCAGCACGTAATCCGGAAAGGCGGCGATCCCGTCCTGCGCCGGCCAGAGATGCGCATCCTGCTCGCGATCGAGGTGGTACTGGACGTACCAGCCGAGCCCCGGCACCCGCGAGCACAGCGGACCATGCACGTCCCGCCAATAGGTCGCGAAGACATCGTGGGGGACCTGGGGGCGCCGCAGCACCGTCGTATAGGTATTGATCGCGATGCCGGCATCGCGGGCTGCATGGTCGATCGTCATGGCAGGCTCCGGATGCAGGGTCAGGGGATCAGCCGGGCGGCGCGCAACTGCCCGAACAGTGCATAAAAAGCATCGTCGGTCGGCTGATAGGCGGTGAAGCCGAGCCGGCGGCTCTTCGACATGTCGGTCACCACCTCGATCGGGCGGCCGAGATCGGCATCGGTGTGCCAGGGGGAGGCGAGCCGCGTCAGATCGGGTTCGGCCAGCTCCTCGCGTTCGGCGATCCGGCGCCACAAAGCGGCATCGTCCGCCATCTGATCCTCCAGCGGCCGTACGATGCCATCGAACGGCGCCGCCTCGATCCCGAACCAGTCGGCGATCCGGCTCCACATCCATTGCCAGCGGAAGACGTCGCCGTTGACGATGTTGAACGCCTGATCGTGCGCCGCCGCCGTCCCGGTCGCCCAGAGCAACTGACGGGCGAGCTGGCCGGCATCGGTCATGTCGGTCAGCCCGCTCCACTGCGCGGCCGAACCGGGGAAGGTGAAGGGCCGTCCCGTCTCGCGGCACAGCGTCGCATAGACGGCCAGCGTCGTGCCCATGTTCATCGCATTGCCGACCGCCAGCCCGATCACGGTGTGGGGGCGGTGGACGCTCCAGGTGAAGCCGTCGCGCGCGGCGGCGGCGAACACCTCGTCCTCCTGCGCGTAGTAGAAGTTCTCGACGTCGAGCCGGCCCTGTTCCTCGCGGAACGGCGTCTGCGGCAACGTGCCTTTGCCATAGGCCTCGAACGGCCCGAGATAATGCTTCAGCCCGGTGACGAGCGCGACATGGCGTGGCCGGGTCGGCTTCGGCAGGCCGTCCAGCAGGTTGCGCACCATGGCGGCGTTGACGCGGATATTCTCCGCCTCGCTGTCCTGCCGCGCCCAGGTGGTGATGAACACCGCATCGGGATCGATATCCGCCAGTGCGGTGGCGGTGCCGGCGGCATCCTGAAGGTCGGCGGCCACCGGGCGCACGCCCGCCTGTTCGCCGGGCCGGCGGGCAAGGCCGTGGACGGTCCAGCCCTGTTCCACCAGCAACGCCGTCGTCGCGCTGCCGACTATCCCGCTCGCGCCCACCACCAATGCCGTGCCGGCCATGTCGATTCCTTCGGTAAATGACTGTAGGGAAAGGAAGCTAGGCAGCGGCGGGGGCATCTTCTAGACGGCACCGAACAGGGGGCCAGGCACCAGGGGGTAACCAGCGATGCAGCCGGGATCGACGGAACCGGAATGGCGCGAGGATTGCGCACCGCGACGCGTACTGGCGCTGTTCGCGACCAAATGGACCAGCATGGTGCTGCATACACTCCACGCGCAGCACGACGGCGCGGCGCGGACCGGGGCGTTGCTGCGCAGCCTGCCGGGCATTTCCAAGAAGATGCTGACGCAGACCGTGCGCGAGATGGAGCAGACGGGCCTGATCACCCGCCATGTCGAAAGCACGATGCCCCCGGCGGTGGAATACCGGCTGACGCCACTGGGCCGCCGGTTCGTCGAGCCGGTCGAACTGCTCTATGCGTGGGGGCGCGACAATGCCGACGCGCTCGACGCGCTGGGCAGCCGGCCATCGGCACGGCGATCCTGACCGGTCGCCCCCGCCGCATCGGCTCCTGAGACGAGTCACCGCAAAGACACACTCTGCAACCGATTGTAACTGGGCGTTGCAATCGTTTGTAATGTGAATATTGAAGGCATCGGAGATCGCGTCTCACGCGACGTTTCTACAGGAGAGGGTTTATGCGGATCACGAATTTGCTCGCCGGCACGGCGCTGATGCTGGTCGCCCAGGCCGGTGCGGCACAGACGATGGCTCCGGTCGATCAGACGACCGCCGACCAGACCGCGACCGATCAGGCTGCGGCGACCGATGGCGACAATGCCGATATCGTGGTCACGGGCGTCGCACGCGGCACCAACCGGCTCGACACGTCGGTATCGGTCAGCTCGATCGGCAGCGACCTGACGACGAAGCTCGCCCCCCGCAACACCGCCGAAATCCTGCGCAACCTCCCCGGTATCCGGGTCGAGGCGTCGGGTGGCGAAGGCAATGCCAACATCTCGGTTCGCGGCCTGCCCGTGGCATCGGGCGGCTCCAAGTTCCTCCAGTTGCAGGAAGACGGCCTGCCGATCCTGGAATTCGGCGATATCGTGTTCGGCAATGCCGACATCTTCCTGCGGCCCGACCTGTCGCTGGCCCGGATCGAATCGGTTCGCGGCGGCTCCGCCTCGACCTTCGCGTCCAACTCCCCCGGCGGCATCATCAACTTCATCTCCAAGACCGGCGAGGAGGATGGCGGCGCCTTCCAGCTGTCGAGCGGACTCGACTATCGCGAATTCCGCACCGATTTCGCCTATGGCGGCCATATCGACGACAAGACGCGGTACGAACTGAGCGGTTTCTACCGCCTGGGCGATGGTCCGCGCGACGTCGGGTACGACGCGATGCGCGGCGGCCAGATCAAGGCGAACATCACCCGCGAGTTCACCGGCGGCTATGTCAGGCTGTACGGCAAGTATCTCGACGACCGCGGCCTCGCCTTCCTGCCGAACCCGGTCCGCGTGACCGGCACGAACAGCGATCCCACCTACACCAACCTGCCGAACTTCTCGATCAACGAGGATACGCTGCACAGCCGCTACATCCAGACCGTGCGGTCGCTCGACGGGAACAACCGGCCGACGACGCGCCGGATCGACAACGGCATGCATCCGGTAGTGAAGTCGGTCGGGCTGGAAGGCCAGGTCGAGATCGCCGACGGCATCAGCCTGACCGAGCGGTTCCGCTATTCGGATATCTCGGGCGACTTCACCTCGCCCTTCCCGGCCGCCGTGGGCGACGCGCAGACCACGGCCAACGCGCTGGGCGGTGCCGGCGCGCAGCTGTTCTACGGCAGCGGTCCGCTCGGCGGGCAGCGGATCACCAGCCCGTCGACCCTCGGCGGCAACGGCCTGCTGACCAGCGTGGTGCTGTTCGATGTCGATCTGAAGAGCCTGAACAACATCACCAACGATCTGCGCCTGAACGGCGACTTCGCGCTGGGCGAGGGCAAGGTCAGCGTCACCGGCGGCTTCTATGCGTCGCGGCAGGACGTGAAGACCGACTGGCTGTGGAATTCCTTCTACCAGTCGGTGCAGGGCAATGGCGAATCGGTGCTGGTCGATATCCGCACCGCCGCCGGCGTGCCCGTGACGCAGAACGGCAGCTCGGGCTATTCGGCGACCTTCTTCGGCAATTGCTGCCGCCGGTCGTACGACATGCGCTACGACACCTATGCCCCGTTCGCGCAGCTGGGCTACGAGATCGGCAAGTTCAACATCGACGGCAGCCTGCGCTACGACTTCGGGCGGGCCCGCGGGACCATATCCGGCGGGGAGGTCACCGGCGTCAGCGGGCTGCAGACGATCGATCTGGACGGCAACGGCATCATCAGCGCGCCCGAGCGTTCGGTCGGCTTCATTCCGGCGAACAGCACCGCGCGCATCCGTTACGACTACGATTACCTGTCCTATTCGGTCGGCGCCAACTATCGCCTGTCGCAGACGATGGCCTTGTTCGCCCGCTACAGCCGGGGTGGCCGCGCCAACGCCGATCGCCTGCTGTTCGGCCCGCTGGTCAACAACCGGACCGGCGATCTGGTCGATGGCGCCAAGCCCTACGACTATGTCCGTCAGGCCGAAGGCGGCGTGAAGATCAACCTGGGCGCCGCGGCCCTCTATGCCACCGTGTTCCATGCCAAGACGCAGGAGACGAACTACCTGTTGTCGCAGCAGCAGTTCACCAGCCGCGACTACAAGGCGACCGGCGTCGAGTTGGAAGGCCGCATCCGCCGCGGCATCTTCTCGCTGGCGGCGGGCGGTACCTATACCGATGCCGAGATCACGCGCGATGCGACCGATCCCACGGTCGCCGGCAACCGCCCGCAGCGCCAGGCGAAGTTCGTCTATCAGGCGACCCCGCAGATCGACCTCGGCGCGGTGTCGTTCGGCGCCAACGTGATCGGCACGACGGCGAGCTACACCCAGCCGGTCAACCAGCTGAAGATGCCGGGCTATACCCAGGTCAACGGTTTCCTGTCGGTTCGCCCGGCGCCGGGCGTCACGCTGAACCTGAACGGCAACAACCTGTTCAACGTGAAGGGTATCACCGAGGCGGAGGATGCCGCGATCCCCGCCAACGGCATCGTCCGCGCCCGGTCGATCAACGGCCGCACCATTTCCGCATCGGCGCGGTTCGACTTCTGAGCCTTTGCCGCCGCGATGGCCGGCCGGTCGAACCCGACGTTCGATCGGCCGGCTATTGCGACCGGGCACAGGGGCCAATATTTACGCACCATGCACGACGATCCGCTCCGCCAGATCTTCTATCACAGCCGGTCGACGGGACGCGCCGATCTCGGCGCGATCATGGCATCGTCGAAACGCAACAACGGCATCGACGGGATCACCGGCGTGCTGTTCCACGACGGCCAATCCTATCTGCAGGTGCTGGAGGGGCCGGCGTCCAGCGTCGCGACCACCTATGACCGCATCTGTGCCGATCCGCGGCATACCGACATCACCGTCATCAGCGATCAGGTGATCGAGGACCGCGACTTCGCCTATTGGAGCATGGAACTGCGCGAGACGGGCGCTCCGTCCGACGACGCCACCTGGCGGCTGCGTCGACGGCTGGAGCGTTTCTCCCCCGATCTGCACCATTATTTCTTCGATGGTGGCGGATCACCCGACGCCCACCGCGCCCATGACCGCGACGGCCAGGGTGACGAGCAGCAGCGATAGCAGGCTGGACAGCGCCACCAGGATCGCGGCGTCCTTTTCGCGCGTCCCGAGCAGCGAGGCGAACAGCGAGACGTTCGCGGCGATCGGGAACAGGGCGATCAGCCCGACCAGAGCGCGTTCACGCATGCCGAGGATACCGACGAACGCGGCTTCCAGCGCCAGCACGATCGCGACCAGCACGACCGCGCTCGCCTGCCGCACCGCGAGTATCCGGCCGAGCAGCGGGATATCGAGGTCGCCGCCCTTCACGCCGGCCAGATTGAACCCGATCACCGCCATGCCCAGCACCGACACCGCGGTCGACAGCGTGTCGGCGACGGGCCGCACGCCGTCCGGCACCTCGACCCCCGCGATCTTGAGGATCACGGCGAGGACGAAGGCGTAGAATAACGGGATACGCAGCGCCTTCGACGCGGCGCGGCGCTTGCCCTCCCTGGTGCGTGCGACGAGGTAGTAACCGATCGTGTCGCCGTACAAGGCGGTGCCGACGAAGGCGCAGATGATGGTGGAGACCGCCGCCTCGCCGAACAGCGCGCTGGCCACCGGCATCCCGAAAAAGGCGACGTTGAAGAACGAGAAGCTCGCCGACAGCAGTTGCGGATCGAACCGGTCGCCGATCCGGCCCGACAGCCAGCGGGCGGGCAGCGCCATCGCGGCGGCGACCGCGAACATCATCGGCGGGATCACCATCAACTCGCTGGGTTCGGCGCCCAGCACCTTGTCGATCACCAGCAGCGGGATGAAGGCGTAGACCAGCACCGTCGAGATCAGTTTCGGCGCGCGCGGCACATGGCGACCGACGCCCCAGGCCAGCAGGACGACGCCGAACAGGGGCAGGACCTGCGTCGCTATGCCGCCCAGCCCACCGCTCATCGACCCTCCGCTCATTCCTGCTCACCGGTGATCTTGGTCAGGATATCCTGCACCGTGCGTTCCGCGCAGGCGACGTTGAACCACACCGCGTTGGTATCGCGCTGGACGCCGTTGACGAGCTGGCCGATGGCATAGAGGCGCGGCGCGCCGCGATCGCGGGTGATGACCGCGCCGCTGTGGCGATGCGCCTCGACCCCGCCGGACGGGTGGGCGTGCAGCCAGCCGCGATCGACCAGATCGCGGACCAGCGCGTCGGGAATCTCGTCCAGCTTCATCGCGGTGCCGGTCGCGTTGACGACGACAGGTGCGCGTAGCACCGTGCCGTCGGCGAGACGGGAGAGGAACATGCCCTCGTCCGCGTCCCATTCCGTCGTCACCACGCCTGCATGGACGTGCAGCTGGCCGCGCGCGGCGGCGGCGGCGAGGCGGCGGGCGTTGACCATCGGCATGGTGAAGCGGGCGGTGGCGAAATGCGGCGCCAGCCAGCGGCCGAACCGTGCCCGGTCGCGGGGGCCGAGCAGGTCCCACATCGCCGATGCCTCGAACCGGGCGGAGGTGAGGATACGCTGGAACACCTCCTCGCCGGCTTCCGCCCGCGCCATGTCAGTCGGCAGCAGGTCGAGCGCGGGCCGGTCGGTGCGGTCTTCGGCCCTCCAGTCGACCGGTGCGCCGACGGCCTCCTCCGCTTCGCGCCGGAACAGCCGGAACAGGTCGACGATCGAGAAGCGGGGGCCACGCTCCCGGATCAGGCGATGCATCTCGCCCAGGGTGAAGTGGCGGCGGGGATAGGTTTCCTCCGGCCGGGGTATCTCGACGCGGGGCAGCATGCCGTCCTTGGAGACGAAGCGGATCAGGCCGCGATGATCCTGATCGAGCAGCGTCGCCAGCGTATCGATCGCGCTGAGGCTGCTGCCGAGCACGATCACGTCCGCCTCGCGGTCGATCCCCTCACGCAGCCGCGCGGCGGGCCATGGAAAATCGACATAGCCGGGCCGTCCATCCAGCTCCTCGAACCGGACGGGCTGGGGGGTGCCGAGCGCCAGCAGCGTATAGTCGCTGTCGAACACGGTGCCGTCGGCCAGCCGTACCCGTGCGCCGTCACGGTCGCCCTCGATCGCGGCGGCCTCGCCACGATGGACATGCACCTCGACCCCCGCCTCTGCTGCCCTGGCCATCGCCGCGTCCAGCACGTGACGGATATAGAGGCCATATTCGTGGCGCGGTGCGTATTCGACCGCCTCCGGATCGAGCGGCCGCCGCTCGCCCAGCCAGCGCCGGAAATCGCCGGTCTCGTGCGCGTACAGGCCCATCAGCCGCGATTCGGTATTGAGCAGATGGCCCGGCTGATCGGTGCCGAAAGCCAGACCGGGCCCCAGGTCCTCGTCGCGCTCGACGAGGTTGATCGTGAGGCCGGGCACCGGCGATGCGGCGAGTCGGATGGTCATCTCGGCAAAGGCGGCGGAGCCGCACGCCCCCATGCCGATAATCGTGATCGAAGCCGGCATGGTGGAGTGTCCCGTTGCGGTGAGCGCCAGAGTGGAGGCGCATCGACAGGGCTTAACTATCTGCACTATCAGGCGTTCCCGGATCGGACATATCGGCCCGGCCGATCGTCCGGGTGGCCCGATCCGGTACGGTGGCCGGACGCGCGCGGGTCCTGTCATCAGTTTGTCGCATAGGGAGAAGAAGGCGGACGGCATGGCCACCATCGACACCGCCCTGCCTGCGCCCGCGACCCGCACCGGGCCGCAACTGGATTCGCACCTTCACCCCGCCGGTCGCTGGGTGTTCATGGCGCTGCTCGCCGGCGGGCTGCTCTATGCGGGGGTGAGCATCCTCGCCGATACGCAGCAGGTCGGCGAGCAACTGGCGACCGGCGTGTTCCTGTTCCTGGGGCTGGCGCTGGTCATCGCCCTGGGCTTCGAATTCGTGAACGGGTTCCACGATACCGCCAATGCGGTGGCGACGGTGATCTACACCCATGCGATGCCCGCGCCGCTGGCGGTGGTGTGGTCGGGCTTCTTCAACTTCCTTGGCGTGATGCTGTCGTCGGGCGCGGTCGCCTATGCGGTCGTCACGCTGCTGCCGGTCGATCTGGTGCTGCATGTCGGCAGCGCGGCGGGCTATGCGATGATCTTCGCGCTGCTGCTGGCCGCGGTGGGGTGGAACCTGGCGACCTGGTATGCCGGGCTGCCCAATTCGTCGAGCCATGCGCTGATCGGATCGATCCTGGGCGTGGGGATGGCCAACCAGTTCCTGTCGGACCTGCCGGGCGGCACGTCGGGCGTCGACTGGGGGCAGGCGCGCAAGGTGCTGGCGGCGTTGCTGGTCAGTCCGCTGCTCGGCTTCGTGGCGGCGTTCGTCCTGCTGCTGGTGATGAAGCGGATCGCGCCCGATCCGGCGCTGTACCGCGAACCCGCCGCCGACCGGCCACCGCCGCGCGGCATCCGGGCGCTGCTGATCGCCACCTGCACCGCGGTCAGCTTCGCGCATGGCGGCAATGACGGGCAGAAGGGCATGGGCCTCATCATGCTGATCCTGATCGGCTGCGCACCGACTGCCTATGCCCTCAACCGCACCGTACCCGAAAGCGCGACGCCGGCCTTCGTCCAGGCATCCGCCGACGCGGGGCGCGCCTTTCGCCGGCAGGCGGCGGGCGAGACGATGACGCCAGAGGCGGCCCGCGCGGCGCTGACCGGGGTGCTGCGCATGCGCCACCTCCAGCCGCCGCGCAGCTACGCCGCGCTCGCCACGTTGAGCGACGACGTGGCGGACCGGATCGCCGGCTACGGCTCGCTCGGCAAGGTGCCGGCGGCGGCCACGCCCAACCTGCGCGGCGACATGTACCTGGTGCTCGACGCGGCGACGCTGGTCAGCAAGGACGACGAGGCCCGCGCGACGATGACCGCCGCCGAACTCGACGCGGTCGGTGCCTATACCGACCGGTTGCAGGAGGGCACGCGCTACATCCCGCTCTGGGTGAAGGTCGCGGTGGCGCTGGCACTGGGGCTCGGCACGATGGTCGGCTGGCGGCGGATCGTCGTGACGGTGGGCGAACGCATCGGCAAGACCCACCTGACCTACGGCATGGGCGCATCGGCCGAACTGGTCGCCGCGTCGACGATCCTGCTGGCGGAGCGGTTCGGCCTGCCGGTGTCGACCACGCATATCCTGTCGTCGGGCGTGGCGGGCGCATCCGTGGCGAACGGCGCGGGGCTGCAACGGCGCACGGTGCGCAACATGGCATTGGCGTGGATCATGACGCTGCCCGCGGCGATGCTGCTATCGGGCTTCCTCTACTGGGCGATGCTGACGGTCATCCACGCCTTCGGATCATGACGACCCCAGCCGCTCGCCGGCCCTGATCCCGCGACCCTCCGCCAGATCGGGGTGGAGGGACAGGCCGCCGGGCAGGAACATCAGGATCGTCGATCCGTGTTCGAACCAGCCCATCTCCGCGCCCCTGGCGAGGGGAACGCGGCAGGCGACGCGGCCGGGGCCATGGTCGCGCAGCAGGGCGGGGGTGTCGAGGAAGGTCAGGCGGATGCCCGCCACCAGGATCGCGGCGACCGCGACCAGCAGGATCGGTGTGCCGTCGGCCAGTCGCGCCTCGATCACCGCGCGTTCGTTACGGCAGAACAGCCGTTCCACCCGGGCGAGCGCGATCGGGTTCACGTTCCAGCAGTCGCCGGACAGATAGGTCACCGCCTCCACCGTCAGATCGGCGGGGGCGTGGAAGCGGTGGTACATGCCCGCGGTCAGCCGCAGCGTGACGAACCGCCCGTCGGCGAAGCGTGCGGCCAGCGCCGGATCGGGCAGCAACTCGTCCAGTCGATAGGGAAATCCCTTGATCTGATAGGCGACCCCCGCGCGCACGGGGCCATGCGCGCCAACGATCGCGTCGCACGGGCTGGCGATCGCCGCCGAATCGGGATCGAACGTCCGCGCGCCGGGACGAAGCGCCCGCGTGAACCCGTCGCGCAGGCTGCGGAACGCGGGTTCCGCCGCATCCGACAGGTCGACGTTCGAAAAGAACCGCCACAGCGCCAGCGCCGGCCGCGCGACCAGCGGATGCTCGACCCGGGCGACCCGGCCGACGATCCGGGTGGCGAGCCGCCGGGGCAGGCGGTTGGTGAGCAGGAAGTTCAGATCCTCCTGCAACAGGATGCGCATCAGCGCGGCACGCACGCCGCCCGGCCTTGTCATGCCCTCGTCACCTCCACCGGGTTGATGGCGGCATGATCCCGATCCTCGCCGCGCTCGCCGCCGTCTCCGCCGGCACCCTGGCCCTTACCAAGGGCCGCCGCCGCCTCGCGCTGTCGCGGGCCAAGCATCCCGGCGCCAGCGGGCATGTCCGCCTCGCCAAGCGGCTGGCGGGGCAGATCGGCGGGTTCGACCATGGCGACCGGTTCTTCCGGATCGACGGGGCCGACGCCGCCGTGGCCGCGCGGCGACAGGCGGGGTTCGAGTGGCTGGGCGCGCTGTATGCCGCGCGTTTTCCGCAGACGCTGGCGCTGACCCGCGAGGCGCGGGCGGGGCTGTCCGACCTGCAATTCACCGGCGCGTACCGCGTACCCTTCCCGTTCAGCGCGCGGGTGCGCGCGAACCTGGGGACGGGGGCGTTCCTCGAACGGTCCGAGGGGCCGGTCGTCGTCGATCTCGACGGCAACCGCCTGATCGACCTGACCGGCTCCTACGGCGTTAACCTGTTCGGGCAGGAATTCTACAAGGCGACGCTGGCGGAGGGCGCGGCGACGGTGGCGGATCTGGGGCCGGTGCTGGGCGCCTATCACCCGGTGGTCGTCGACAATGTCCGCCGCCTGACCGCGCTGTCGGGGATGGACGAGGTATCGTTCCACATGTCCGGGACCGAAGCGGTGATGCAGGCGGTGCGGCTCGCCCGCTATCATACCCGCCGCCCCCGGATCGTGCGCTTCGCCGGTGCGTACCATGGCTGGTGGGGGGAGGTGCAGCCGGGCATCGGCAATCCCGTCTCCGCCGATCGCACGCTGACGCTGGCCGAGATGTCGGACCGCACGCTGGAGGTGCTGCGCCGCCGCCGCGACATCGCCTGTGTGCTGGTCAATCCGTTGCAGGCGCTCCACCCCAATCGCGGTGCGCCGTCCGACAGCCAGCTCGTCGACAGCAGCCGGTGGGCGGGCGCCGATCCGGCGGCCTATCGCGACTGGCTGCACCGGCTGGCCGAAGCATGTCGGGCGAGCGGGACCGTGCTGATCCTGGACGAGGTGTTCATGGGGTTCCGGATGGCACCGGGCGGGGCAGCGGAATATTTCGGCATCCGGCCCGATCTGGTCACCTATGGCAAGACGCTGGGCGGTGGCCTGCCGGTCGGGGTGCTGGCGGGGCGCGCAGGCTTGATGAAACGCTGGCGCGACGACCGGCCGCTCGACATCTGCTTCGCGCGCGGCACCTTCAACGCGCATCCCTATGTGATGGGGGCGATGAACGCCTTTCTGCGCCGGCTGGAGACGCCCGGGATACAGGGACTCTACCGCGATATGGATGCGTGCTGGGAGGCACGGGCCATCGCCATGAACGACGCGCTGGCCGGGGCCGGCGTGCCCGTCCGCGTGGCGCATCTGCAGACGGTGTGGACGATGACCTACACCCGGCCGGCGGCGTATAACTGGATGCTGCAATATTATCTCCGGGCGGAGGGGCTGGCATTGAGCTGGGTCGGGACCGGCCGGTTGATCTTCAGCCTCGACATCGACGATGCGCTGTTCGTGGAGATCGTGGCCCGCGTGGTCGCGGGCGCGCGGGCGATGGCGGCGGACGGCTGGTGGGACGCGCCGGCGGGACTGACCGACAAGGCGCTGCGGCGGGCGGTGCTGGGGGAGGGGCTGCGCGCCCGCCTGCGGCGTGGTCAGGCGGCGGCCACATCGTCCGGATGATCCATCCGCTCGCCGTTCAGCAACCGCCGCGGCGCGCCCTTGTAGAGGCGGAAGTCACTGAACGGATCGGTGACGATCTTCGTCGCCCAGACCAGCCCGGTCGCGACATCGTGGATGAAGAACAGGTGCACGGTGCGGAACGCGATCGCGCCGATCCCGAGCAGCAGCCAGCCGATCCCGACATGCCGCAGATACGCCTCCACCCCGTCGGGGCGGATCAGCAGGCCGAACAGCGTCGGCTGCACCAGCAGCACGACCGGCACCGCCGCCCACAGGCTCATCAGCACATATTTGCGGAACAGGTTGTAGCCGACCTTGATCTCTTCCTTATGGTCGTGGCTGACGCCGTTGACATGGTCGAACGCCTTGGGTTCGAAGAAGAAATGCCCGGCCTGACGACTGGTCATCGCCACGCCCCACGCCATCAGGCTGGCGACCGCCGGGTCGACCCACAGCACCAGATAGGCGGTGATGAAGGTGCAGGCGCTGATGAAATGCAGGCTCTGGTTGATCAGGCTGTGATGGTAGAATCGATGGTCGTCCCACCGCTGTTCGGCGAGTTGCGCGCGGAAGCTGGTCATCGTGGCTGTTCCCCGGACTGGCGAAGCTTGGCGAAGCGGACGAGCGAGAAATGGCCGAGCGGCGGCAGCGGCCGGCGTTCCACCAGTTCGATGTCGGTGCGGGTCATCGCCCAGTCGGCATAGCGGCTCCACGGAAATTCGGTGCGGAAGCCCAGCCGGCTGGTGACGGGCATCAGCGTGCGCTCGATCGAGCCGCGAAGTCCCGTGGCGGCGCCGACGCGAGTGGTGATGACGATCTCGCCACCGGGGCGGCAGACCCGCACGAATTCGTCCAGCGCGCGTTCGGGGTCGGGGCAGGCGGTGACGACATATTGCGCGACCACCACGTCGAAACTGTCCGCCGGGAAATCGAGCGCCGCCGCATCGCCGACCGCGATCGCCTCGACATGGTCGAGACCGTGCAGGCGGACCCGCGCGCGCGCCTTGTCGAGCATCGCATCCGACAGGTCGACGCCGACGATCCGGTTCGCCCCCGAATATTGGGGCAGCGAGATACCGGTGCCGACCCCGACCTCCAGGATACGGCCGCCGATCCGTTCCGCCGCGCGGATCGCATCGGCCCGGCCGCGGCGGAACACCGGGCCGAACACCAGATCGTAGACCGGGGCCCACCGGTCATAGGCGCGGGCGACGCCGCCCGTGGTCATCCGTGTTGCCATCCGCGTCCGGCTCCCGATCATCGACCGGTCCAGCATTCGCAGCATCCGATGGCAGTTTCGGGACGTTCCGATGACGGTTCGTCGTCATCGCATAATAATGCAACCAAGTTGTCACGCGCCTTGCACGCTATTGACTTGATCGCGGTGTAGATACGGCGCGTGGCGGGGAGGGTGATCGCCGTCCGATCAGAGGAGGAAACCTCATGGCTTCACTGTCGGCGCGACCGGTGACTGCGCGATCTGCGACCCCACCGGGTAACCCACCCCAAGGCGGCCGTCGCCTGCCGCCGATGTTGCCCGACTGGCTTCGCGACGGCGATGATGACGGAGACGGCGGCGGGCAGGGCGCGCGCCGGACCCGCTATCGCACCATCTTCATCTCCGACGCGCATCTGGGCACGGCAGGGTCCAATGCCGGGCTGCTGCTCGATTTCCTCAAGCGCCACGAATGCGAGACGCTGTATCTGGTCGGCGACATCGTCGACGGCTGGCAACTGCGCAAGGGCTGGTACTGGCCGCAGGCGCACAACGACGTCGTCCGCGCGGTGCTGAAGATGGCGAAGCACGGCACCCGCGTGATCTACATCCCCGGCAACCACGACGAACATTTCCGCGATTATGTCGGGCTGGAATTCGGCGGCATCGAACTGCTCGCCGACGACGTGCATGTGACGGCGGACGGGCGACGCCTGCTGGTGATCCATGGCGACCAGTTCGACAATGTCGTGCTGTACCACAAGTG
Source organism: Sphingomonas sp. CFBP 8760 (assembly GCF_014841615.1). Classification (GTDB taxonomy): domain Bacteria; phylum Pseudomonadota; class Alphaproteobacteria; order Sphingomonadales; family Sphingomonadaceae; genus Sphingomonas. The sequence continues at coordinate 278,536 of NZ_JACYUG010000004.1, forward strand.
GATCGCGTTCCTGGGGGACGGCGCCTACACGCTCCTGCTGAAGAGCAACGGCTGGGTGAACCGGCTGCGCCGCCTGTGCGGCCTGCCTTATTGGTCGCTCGCCGCGCACATGAAGAAGCGCGTGAAGAACGCGGTCCAGTTCATCTCGCGCTTCGAGGAAGTGGTCGCCCATGCGGCGGCCGAGCGCGGCGTCGACGGCGTGGTGTGTGGGCATATCCATTCCGCGGAAATCCGCCAGATCGGCGACATCACCTATTACAACGACGGCGACTGGGTGGAGAGCTGCACCGCGCTGATCGAGGATGGGGCCGGCACGCTGTCGATCGTCGACTGGGCCGAACGGGTCGAACGCGAGGCGCGGGACGATCGTGCCCGCGCGGCCAAGCCCCGGCTGGTCGCGGTCGACGGGGTGGCGGGATGAGGATCGCCCTGGTCAGCGACGCCTGGCAACCGCAGGTCAACGGCGTGGTCCGCACCTTGACCACCACCGTCGCCGAACTGTGCCAACTGGGGCATGAGGTCGAGACGATCACGCCGGACGGGTTCCGGACGGTTGCCTGCCCCAGCTATCCCGAAATCCGGCTGGCGCTGGGCAGTGGTCGGGAGGTCGGGCGGCGGCTGGCGGGCTTCGCGCCCGATGCGATCCATATCGCGACCGAGGGTCCGCTGGGCTGGGCGGCGCGGCGCTGGTGCATGCGCGCCGGCCTGCCCTTCACCACGTCGTTCCATACGCGGTTCCCCGACTATCTAGCGGTACGGACGGGGCTGCCGGCGGGCATCTTCTGGGCGACGCTGCGCCGATTCCATGCGGCGGCGGACCGGGTGTTCGTCGCGACGCCGACGCTGGCCACCGAACTGCACGGCCGGGGGCTGACCCGGCTGCACCGCTGGGGGCGCGGCGTCGACCGTGCGCTGTTCCGGCCGGATGGCCCGCGCCTGATCGAGGCGCAGGATCTGCCCGGCCCGGTAATGCTGCATGTCGGGCGGGTGGCACCGGAAAAGAATATCGAGGCGTTCCTCACCGCCGACCTGCCGGGCAGCAAGCTGGTGGTGGGCGAGGGACCGGCGCTGGCGGGCCTGCGCGACCGTTATCCGGCGGCCCGGTTCATGGGGGCATTGCACGGCGAACGGCTGGCGGCGGCGTATCGCACCGCCGACGTGCTGGTGTTCCCGAGCCTGACCGATACGTTCGGGCTGGTGATGGCGGAGGCGGTGGCCAGTGGTACGCCGGTCGCCGCCTTTCCCGTGCCCGGCCCGCTCGACGTGATCGAACCGGGGGCCGGGGTGCTGGACCATGATCTGGTCACGGCGGTGCGTGGCGCGCTGGCGCTGGACCGGGACGGGGTGGCGGCATCGGGGCGGCGGTTCGACTGGAGCCGTTGCACCGCTGAATTCCTGGGCGGCCTGACACGGATCGCGCGGACGCCGGTGCCGGCCTGATTGCCTCAGGCCGGACCGATAGTCGCTGCACGACGCACCTGCCGGGTCGGCTTGGAGCCGGATGGCATCGGGTTGAACCGGATGTTCGTCGTTGCGAGCGGAGCGAAGCAATCCAGGGCGTCCTGGTCCGGCGCTGGATTGCTTCGCTACGCTCGCAATGACGGATCGGGTTAGACCAATATCATCCCGCTCTAGTGGGGCCGGGAAGCGGAGTGTTTCCACGTCCATGTACCTGACCTTCTGACAGTCTTAATGGCTGGCAGCATGGGGCGACACGGTAGTAGCCCCGACACAATGAACGCAGCGGACGGGCTTGTGCGGCACACATATGGTCTGAGCCGTGAGGATGTCCGGCCGCAGGAGCGGCCAAAATGAGCTATGATTTTTAGCGCGCTAGACGGCGGCGACAGCATTACGAACTTAAACCTGCGCTTTGTCTCACTGCAATGGTCGGGTAAAACATCACGTTTATTAACCCAGAAATGCTCGTTGAGCAGCGCTCGCCATAGTCGCGAAGCCGGAACGCAAAAAACAGTAACCCTTATGGACTCATGCATCAGCGGGTCGACGTAGCAAATTTGATATGGTTAATGGTGCCTGCATCAGGGTTCATTGACCCCGCATGTGTGGGGATAGGCCCCCTTATGGCCTGATGCATGTTTAAGCAGGGGCGGTTCCCCCGCATCTGCGGGGACGATCTCGCTGCCAGTTGCCAAATTACTTTTCAGGCAACCGACGGCAGAACGAAATCAGGGCCGCCGACGGCAATCGGCAGCCCTGATGTAAGGCAGGCATCCCACCTCGTGCTCTTAGCAAGCGCACGTGATTTAGTGGGTCGTTTTTTCCAAGTCAAACCCGGCGATGCCTACGGGGTTGGCGACGAAAGGGCATGACAATGACAACCGCAACCCGCAAGCCGATCGGCACCACCGCACGGACCGGTGAAACCTGCCCTGAATCGGGCGTTTGGCAGGCGCAATCGACGCCTTCCACGACTGCCCCGATCGCAAAGGGAAACCGAATGCCGCCTTATGGCGGTGCGGCTGTGACGTGGAAGCTGATCCGCTACGCGTAACAGATACTGGAATATGGGATCAGCCGGGGAGATATATCCCCCCGGCTGATCGTCACTCCGCTGCCGGCAGATAGACCTCGCTGCCCTTTTCCCGGAAGCGTTCGCTCATGGCGGCCATACCGGCTTCGGCGTCTTCGGCGGCGACGAACGTCTCGACCGGCGCGTTCTGTTTGGCCGCGAAGTCGCGGACTTCCTGCGTGATCTTCATCGAGCAGAATTTGGGGCCGCACATCGAGCAGAAATGCGCGGTCTTGGCGCCTTCGGCCGGCAGCGTCTGGTCGTGGTACGATTCCGCCGTGTCGGGGTCGAGCGACAGGTTGAACTGGTCGCGCCAGCGGAACTCGAAGCGGGCGCGGGACAGGGCGTCGTCGCGCATCTTGGCCGCGGGATGGCCCTTGGCGAGGTCGGCGGCGTGGGCGGCGAGCTTGTAGGTCACCACGCCGACCTTCACGTCGTCGCGATCGGGCAGGCCCAGATGTTCCTTGGGCGTAACGTAGCAGAGCATCGCGCAGCCGAACCAGCCGATCATCGCCGCACCGATGCCGCTGGTGATGTGGTCGTAGCCGGGCGCGATGTCGGTGGTGAGCGGCCCGAGCGTGTAGAAGGGCGCCTCGCCGCACACCTCCAGCTGCTTGGTCATGTTCTCCTTGATCTTGTGCATCGGCACATGGCCGGGGCCTTCGATCATCACCTGCACGTCGCTTTTCCATGCGCGATGGGTGAGTTCGCCCAGCGTGTAGAGTTCGGCGAACTGCGCCTCGTCATTGGCGTCCGCGATCGATCCGGGGCGCAGGCCGTCGCCGAGCGAATAGGCGATGTCATACGCCTTCATGATCTCGGTGATCTCGTCGAAGCGTTCGTAGAGGAAGGATTCCTTGTGATGCGACAGGCACCATTTCGCCATGATGCTGCCGCCGCGCGACACGATGCCGGTCACGCGCTTCGCGGTCATCGGCACATAGGGCAGACGGACGCCGGCGTGGATCGTGAAGTAGTCGACGCCCTGTTCGGCCTGTTCGATCAGCGTGTCGCGGAAGATTTCCCACGTCAGCTCCTCGGCGATGCCGCCGACCTTTTCCAGCGCCTGATAGATCGGCACGGTGCCGATCGGCACGGGCGAGTTGCGGATGATCCATTCGCGGGTGTCGTGGATGTTGCGACCGGTGGACAGGTCCATGACCGTGTCCGCACCCCAGCGGATCGACCAGACCAGCTTGTCGACCTCGCTCGCCACGTTGCTGGCGACCGCGGAATTGCCGATATTGGCGTTGATTTTGACCAGGAAGTTGCGGCCGATCGCCATCGGTTCGGATTCAGGGTGGTTGACGTTGTTGGGGATGATCGCGCGGCCGCGCGCGATCTCGTTCCGGACGAATTCCGGGGTGACGTAATCGGGGATTTCCGCGCCGAAGCTTTCGCCGTCGCGGACGTAATCGCGCAGCATCTCGCGCCCCAGATTCTCGCGGGTCGCGACATATTCCATCTCGGGCGTGATGATGCCGCGCCGGGCATAGTGCATCTGGCTGACATTGGCGCCGGCCTTGGCGCGCAACGGCCGCTTGATGACGCGGGGGAATTGCGGGACGCCGCCCGACCGGTCGGGGCCGAGCTGGCCGTTATCCTCGGGCCGGAGTTCGCGCGCGTCGTAGGATTCGACGTCGCCGCGCCCTTCGATCCACTGGCGGCGCAGTTGCGGCAGGCCGGCCATGATGTCGATGCGCGCGTTGTTGTCGGTATAGGGGCCGGAGGTGTCGTAGACGCGCAGGGGCGGCTCGCCGCACGACGGATCGAGCGAAATCTCGCGCATCGCGACGTTCAGCGGGCCGACATGGATCTTCTTCGATCCACGGATCGCGCCGGTGGTGACGCCGATCTCGGTACGGGCGGGGATATCTGCCATGTCGCGTCTCTCCAAATATCGGAGAACGGGCACGGATTTCTGGCGAAAGCCGCTCCCTCCCTCCGCCGGTATCAACCGGATCAGGTTCGGCGGGTCGCAGCCTGCTGACTGCCTCTCAAGCGCGCATGAGCGCTCCCCCGGGGAATGACCGGATCATAGGTGGGTGCGGTGACACACACAAACGAAAAGGGGCCGCGCCGTGTGGCGCGACCCCTTTACCGGCCCGCGGAGGGGGGGCAAGCGGACCGGATCGGTGGATCAGGTGTTGGCGACGGTGGTGCGCACCGCACCGTTGACGCCGGCCGGGAAGAAGCCGCCGCTGCTCGTCCCCGCCGCGCCGTTCAGGTACACGATATTGAGCACCTGGCTGGGCGAGCGGACGAAGGCGATGCCGTTGGCGTCGGTCGGCACCAGATTGGCGGACGTGACGCCAGCCGCATTGGTGAGGGTGAGGCCCTGATCGCGCGACCCGCGCTGATCGAGCAGCCCCGAGTTGATGGTGCCGTCCAGCGTGTCGCGCGCTGCCGAAATCTGTCCTGCCGCCGTGATGAGCGACTGGGTGCTGACCCCCCGCGCATACAGGACGGTGCGGACGAGGCCGGCATGATAGGCCTCCGCCGCGTGGATACCCGCCGCCGCCTCGATGAAGGCCGGCGTGCTGAGCAACTGGACGCCGCCCATATAGGCGGTGACCCCGACATCCTCGAACAGGTACGCGCCCAGCAGGAAGTTGTTCTCGTTCAGGTACGGATCGAAGGTAGCGGTGTTGCCGACGACGTTGGAGGCACGGGCGGCGGCCGTGAACGAGCCGGTAGCGTCGCCCGAAATGTTGATCGTGGGCTGCGCGGCGGCGGCGGCGCCGAGCTGACGGCGCAGGAAGGTGACGTGCGCGATCTCGTCATAGGCGATCTCGCGGGCATATTGCGCGATCACCTGGTCCTGGAACTGCACCGGACGGGGACGACCGGCCTCGGTGGACGGCAATTGCACGCTGCCCTGCGTGCCGATGCCGGCGGTCAGCGCGGCGTTGATCGGCGTGCCGAACGCGGCGTAGCTGTAGAAATTGGCTTCGAGATATTCGAGCTGCAATGCGAAATTGAGCACGTCCGCCTCGGAGACGCCGGTGGTCGGCGCCGCGGTGGGGACAGGGGTCGGGGCATCGTCGTCGTCATCGTCGCACGCGGCCAGCAGCGACAGGCCGCCGGCAGCGATGGCCGCACCGCCCGCGGCCCGCATGAAGCGGCGTCGTTCGACGCGGCGCTTGGCATTGGCTTCTTCGATCACGTCCAGAATGAAGCGTTCTTCGGTCATGACAGGTCCTCTCCTGAGGAAAATTTTGGATGCGAGGGCTTACGACGGATCAGGACGCGGTGACGCTGGCCCGCAGCGCGCCGTTCAGACCGTTCGGGAAGAAGCCGCCCATCGTGGCCGCTGCCGCATTGAGATAGACGATGTTCAGCACCTGGCTGGGGGTGCGGCTGAACGCGAGGCCGTCCGAGTCCAGAGGTACGATGTTCGATACCGGCGCGCCGCTGACCGTGGTCGGCGAGATGCCCTGATCGAGATCGCGCGTCGCGCCGTCCAGCGAGTCGCGTGCATTCGAGATGAGATCGGCATTGATGCGAAGCGCCGGGGTGGCGACGCCGCGTGCGTAGAGCGTCGTGCGGACGATCGCGGCATGATACGCCTCGACCGCCAGGATGCCGGCGGCGGCCTGCAGGAACGTCTTGTTGGTGATGAGCGGCGATGCGCCCTTGTACGCGGTGACGCCGACATCCTCGAAGATATAGGCACCCAGCAGGAAGCTGTTGGCATCGGCATAGGGGTCGAACGGCGTCGTCGTGTTGCCGGCCGGGATCACGCCCGCGGCGCGGGCGGCGGCGGTGAACGGACCGTCGAGCCCACCCGAGATGTTGATCGTCGGCTGTGCGACGGCGGCGCTGCCCAGCGCGCCGGCGCTGCGCAGGAAGGTGACGTGCGCCAGTTCGTCGGCAGCGATTTCACGGGCATAGGCCTGCACGACGGTATCACCGCCGAAATTCACCGCACGAGCCATATTGGCGCCGGTGCCGGTGACGACCTGTCCCTGCGTACCGGTGCCGGTCAGCAGGTTGGCGGCAAGCCCCTGGCCGGTGGTGGCATATAGATAGAATTGCGCTTCGAGATATTCGAGTTGCAACGCGAAGTTCAGAATGTCGGGATCGGTGATCGTCGCGGTCTGCGCATCGGCCCGTTTGGCGAAGCCGAGCGTCGCGGCACCGCCGACGGCCAGTGCGCCCATGCCGAACGCCGCCTTGAAGAATTCGCGTCGTTCGTCCCGGCGTTCCACGCGTCGGTCGAGTGCGTCTATCAGTTGCACGCTGTCGGTCATCTGGTGATCCCCTGAGCTGAAAAGCCGGCACCGATGGCGACGGCAGGCAATCCTCTTCCTACGCGGTGCCCGCCGATACTTCCGGCCAGACACCGGACGCAGAAACGCCGGCCCATCTTCTAAAGACGCACCGGCGTTTGGAATTTATTCACGATCCGTATTCAGCCGATACGGAAAGGGGAAAAGGGATCAGAAGGTGTAGCCGACCCCCAGCGCGGTGGCCCACTGGCTCTTCGATCCGGCGATGGATGTCACGGGGCTGTCCTTGAAGTCGTTCATCATCCCGCGATAGACTACGCCGCCGATCGCCTTCCACCCCTTCAGCAGGTCGCCGGTCAGCGCATAGGTGCCGATCACGCCCAGCGACCAGTTCTTCCACCCGTCGCGCGCATTGTAGACGGGCAGGCCGCTGGCGAGGCTTTGCGCACCGTCGACCGAAAAATAGGTGCGGGCATAGCCGCGCCCGGCCCGTTCCGCCGAGGCGAACAGGCCGACCGCCGCCTTGCGGCTGAGCGGGGTGAAGTAGTTCACCGTCGGCTGCCAGATCGCGCTGTCGTGCGTGTTCGTGACATCGTGGCGATAGCTGAGCGATACCGACAGCTTGTCGTAGGGGCTGGTGATGACCCCGGTCTTGCCGATGCCGACGAAGCCGCCGAGTTCGATCGCGGTGTCCAGTTCGCCGAGTGCGCGGATACGGCGGTCGTCGATGCTCTTGTTGCTGTTGCGGTTGAAGTTGACCAATCCGATCGGCCCCGCCTGCAGGTCCCAAGTCGGACCCGGATTGTCGCGGATCAGGTCGACCGAGGCACGGTTGCCGAGCAGCGTGAAGGTATAGCCCTTGATCGTCGCCAGCACGCCGGGTGCCGGCGTGAAGCGATAATCATTCGAGCCTTCATAGTCGGTGATATAGGCAGCAGCGACACCGACCGTGATCGAGTCACCGGCCATTTGTTCCTCGATCCCGGTGGGAACCGCAGACGGAGCAGCGTCCTGGGCGAGGGCGGGGGTCGCGAAAGCGACCGCTGCCGCCGCGACGGTCAGGGGAAGAATGACGATGCGCAAGACGCGAACTCCTGGAAGATTACGGCCGCGTAACGCGGGCCGGTGGTATTAGGTCCGCGGTGGACGGGGTCAGAAGATGTAACGCATCTGCACCTGTTGCGCTTCGGCATCACTGTCGAGCATGAAGCGGGCGGCGGCGAAGCGCGGCGGTCCGAACCGGATCGCCGGATTGCGCGAGAAGCCGAACCCCTCGCGCGGGATGCCGGCGAAGGTGTCCAGCCGGTTGTTGCTGTTCTCGTCATGGATCACCGCCACGGCATAACCGCCACGCGGCAATCCCGCGAACGACACCGTGCGCGTGCCGGCCGGCACCGAGCGGGTGACGGCGCGGACATCGTCGACGCAGCCGGGGAAATTGTCGGGATCGGCGGTCAGGCAGACCCGCAGCAGCCCCTTGTCCGACCGGATCTTCGCGACCGAGACGTCAAGCCGGGCGACCGGTACCGCCCCGCCCGTCAACACCGCCGCCAGCGGCAGGAGCAGCAGCCAGCGCGCGCTTCGCCGCGCGGGCATGATCGCGGGCGAAATCGCCGATGCCCCGGTCGGTGCCGCACAGGCGATCCCAGTGACGGAAGTAAAGGCCATAATTGCACCCGTAAAGTTCGTGATGACGTTGATGATGGCTGGCGGTAATCAGCCATCCACCCAATGCACCGCGCCACATGAACCGCGGGAAAATCTCCCACCCCATGTGGTTGGTCACTCCCATAACCGTCATGATGGTTAACACCAATGCAAGGCCGGCGACGGGGATCGGAATCACGAATACCAGTAGCGGAATTACCACAGCGCCGGTCAGCGCTTCGATCGGGTGGAACGCCATCGCCGCCCACGCCGTCGGCGGCCGGCTGGCATGGTGCAGGGCATGGGCGATGCGGAACGGTTCGGGCCGGTGCATCCAGCGATGCGTCCAGTAGAACCAGGTATCGTGGAGCAGCAGGTACAGCAGCACCGATACCGGCGCCCACCACAGGGGGCGGTCGCCGATATTCTCGTACACCTGCGTCCAGCCGTGATGTTGCCATCCCCATGCGACGATCCCGGCCGGAATGCCGTAGATCGCGGCAGAGGCGAGGCTCCAGACGATCTCGCGCCGCATCTGGGGGTCCAGCCCGGTATAGAGGCCGGGATGCCGGCGGCGGGTGGCGAACGCGAACGCGCCCGAGACGATCAGGTATCGCACGCCAACGATCGCCGTCATCGCCAGAGCGGACAGGGTGATGGCGAGAATCATGCCGGTTTCTCCTGCCGCTCGGCGATCGCCCGGCGCCGCGCGGGCAGGCCCCACCACGGCGTGCCGGGATGGAGGTGATGTTCGTGATGATAGCCCCCGAAATGGAAACACGTCAGCAGCGATACCAGCGGCGACGCGACGGTGCTGCGCGCGCGGTGCCGGTCGGGAAAGGGCGTGTCGCCGTCGCGGTGCGGCAGCCAGGTGCCGAACACGAACAGCTGCGCCACCGCGCCCAGCGCCGGCACCGCCCAGAAGATCACGATGTTGGCCAGCGGCGCACCCAGCACCAGCGTATAGACCAGCGCAGCCAGCGTGATGCGCACGATCTGGCCATGCGAATAATAGGTCCGGAAGAACTGCCCGAACCACGCGACCAGCCGCGGGTCGCCGCCGTGATAGTCGGGATCGAGCAGGCTGGTGCCGGCATGGCGATGATGGTCGTGATGGCGTGGCAGCAATGTCGCATAGGATAGCCCGGCATAGAGCGCGAGGCAGAAGGCACCCACCGCCCGGTTCAGCCGTGGCCGGCCGGGGGCGAGCGCGCCGTGCATCGCATCGTGCGCGACGATGAACAGCCCGGTGCTGAGCCACGTCTGCACGCCGATCATCACGATCGCGACCGGCAGCGTCGCGAGACTCCACTGCCAGAAGAAGATGCCGGTGACATGGATCGCCAGCCATGCGGCGACGATCGCACCCGCCAGCGTCAGGCCGATCCGGGTCTGGCGGGCGGCGTTCACCGATCGGGCGCCGTTTGCGTGACCGGGGTAGCCGGGGCCGCCCGGCGCGGATCGATCCGCCCGCGCAACTGTGCCTTCAGCGCGGCGGGGCTGCGCGCGAACAGGAAGCCGTGGCTGACGGTGCCGTCCTTGCCCTCTACCGCGTGATGCAGCCGGTGCGCCTGGAGCAGTCGCTTGAAATAGCCGCGCTTGGGTACCCAGCGGAACCCGCCGCGCTGATGGACCAGCAGATCGTGGACGAAGGCGTAGATGCCGCCATAGACGGTGATGCCCAGCGCCATCCACCACAGCGGTTCCCACCATAGCCCGACGACGAACATCACGATCGGCACGATCGCGAAGACGATCGCGTACAGGTCGTTCTTCTCGAACCAGCCGTCGTGCGGCTCGTGATGCGACCGGTGCCAGCCCCAGCCCCAGCCGTGCATGACGTATTTATGCGCCGCCCAGGCGAAGCATTCCATGAACACGACCATGCCGACGACCAGCGCGATCTTTTCCCACCAGGACATTCGACTCGAACTCCGCGACCCACGCAAAGGGGCCGATGCAGCGACTTCGGTAAGTGTTTCCCTTTCGCCTCGACCGCATGGGACGCGAGCCCCGCGATGCGTTCCAGGAAACGGGTAGGGCGGTCGCGATAGCTGCCCTCGGCATAGATGGTGTATCCGACCCGTGCCGCCAACCGCAGCGACGCGGTATTGGCGGGATCGATGATGCACACGGTGCGCGCTATCCGTGTATCGGCCCAGCCGAACAGCGCCGCCAGCGCCTCCGCCGCATAGCCATGGCCGTGCGCCCGACCGAGAAACGCCCAGCCGACCTCCGGCGTCCCGGTGAAGTCCGGTACCGTCGCCCGTCGCGACTCCATGATCCCGACCTCGCCCAGATACCCGCCGCTGCCCGCCTCGCGCACGGTCCAGTGTCCATAGCCGCATTGCTGCCAATGACCGATGTAGCGCAGCAACCGGTGCCACACCTCCTCGGGCGTGAAGATGCGGCCGACGATCGCCTCGTACACCGCCGGATCGGCCCATAGCGACACCATGTCGGCGTGATCCCGGGTCACGGGCGGGGTCAGGATCAGTCGGGCGGTGGTGAGTGTCGGTGCGGTCATGGCTCGACGTCCGTTTGATCTAAGTTACTGTAAAAAAGCCTTTCTTGGACCGGATCGGCAACGACTTTGCGGCAATTCACGAGTTTCCCGTCCTGTCATCGAACCACCGAGGCGGAGAATCCAATGTACTATCATGACAAGCGGCTCCAGTATCCGGTCACCGTCGACAAGCCCAATCCGGAATTCGCCCGGATGCTGCAGCAGGCGATCGGCGGGGTCGAGGGTGAAATCCGCGTCTGCATGCAGTATTTCTTCCAGGCATGGGGCAATCGCGCGCCGACGACGAAATATCGCGACATGCTGCTCCACACCGCGACCGAAGAGATCGGCCATATCGAGATGCTGGCGACCGCGGTCGCGCTCAATCTCGACAAGGCGCCCGCCTCGTTGCAGGAAGAGGGCGCGGCCGACGGTATCGTCGGGGCAGTGATGGGTGGCGGCAATGGCCGGCACGCGATCGAGGGCATGATCCACAAGAATCTGCTGTCGGGCGGCCTTGCGGCGATGCCGATGGATTCGGACGGCGTGCCGTTCAACATGAGCCACATCTATGCCAGCGGCAACGTATCCGCCGACATGTACTGCAACGTCGCGGCGGAAAGTACCGGCCGCGTGCTGGCGGTGCGGCTGTTCAACGCCGCCGAGGACGAGGGCATGAAGAAGATGCTCCACTACATGATCGCGCGCGACACGATGCACCAGCAGCAATGGCTGGCGGTGCTGGAGGAACTGGGCGGCCCGTCCGCCAACCTGCCCATCCCCAATTCCTTCCCGCAGGGCGAGGAGGATCAGGCGAACAACTATAACTTCTACGCGACGGCGGTGGACGGGTCGGTGCCGGACGGCCGCTGGACGAGCGGCCCCTCGATCGACGGACGCGGCGAGTTCACGGTGTTCCAGAACAAGCCGCTGGGCGAGGAACCGATCCTCGGCCCCGCCCGCCCGGACAGCGGCGCGCAGGACAAGCAGATCGGCTGATCCGCCGCTCGCGGGACGATCCGAGGTGTCGCACCAGCGTCCCCCCGGATCGTCCCGTCAGCATATGATCCGGATATGATGACGTGAAGCCTACCCTGCCGTCGCTGCTTCGCTACGCTCGCAACGACGGCAGGGGTCAGGCCCAAGACGGGTCAGGCCGATGTCGTCCCGCCTGCGCCTGCGATGACGGCGTCGTGAACGAACACGACGTTACCGTGTCACCTGCCAATTGGCCTCGTCCAGCGCCGCCTCGGCGACGGTGCCCAGATGGGCGGCCAGTCCCTGAAAGATCGGGATGGTGAAGGTGACGATCACCGGGTCCCCCTCCGGTTCCTTGAAGGTCAGGACCACGAACCGGGTTCCCGTCTCGTCGATCATGAGGCCCGCCTCGATCGCGCCGGGGCCGCTGGGGCTGATGACGATCTCCGCCATGGTTCAGCTCGGGTGCGCGGCGCTGTCGGCGGCGTCGGCAGTATCTTCGGTCGGGATCGCCACATCGGGATCGACCGGACGATCGTCGTCCTCGCCCAGCCGCATCTGCTCATAGGCGATTTCCAGGTCGGCGACGCCGGAACCCGTGGGCTGGATCGGCAGGTCGCCGAATCCGTCGGGGCCGGTATGTCCGGAATGGGGGTGGGGATCGGTCGGGTCGGGCATGTCACTCTCCTGGGTGGATACGCCCAACGCATCAGTCGCCGTTCCGCACCATCGTCGTGGCGACGGGCGCTACGGGATCAGAGGCGCCGGCCGACCCGGACCAGCCCGACCAGCGCCAGCATCCCGACCAACAGGATACCCGCTCCCGCCTCGTACCAGAATGTCGCCAGCATATCCGTCATTGCCATCCCTCATGATGCTGCAATGCAATATGGACGTGAATTGTTACGATCCGGTAGCCGGAATCGCGATCATCCGGACCATTCCCAGCACCGCTCGCCGTTATTTGACGGGAGAACCTTCCAGTTCGCGTTCGCGGCCCTTTTTCTCGTTGCCCGCTTCGTCCGCCGCCATCGCCTCGTTGCAGTCGGTCAGTCTGGCCTGACCGGGCGCACAGGGCACCTCGTCCGGCCGCGGCCCGCCATGGCTGACGCGGTAGCCGAGGAAGCAGATCGCGACGATCACCATCAGGATCAGGCTCAGCTTCACGTCGAACGAGCGTTGGGGGTTGCGGTCGTCTGCCATGGGGCCTCCATCCGGCGGGCATGGCCGGATGCTGCGATGGTAGATCACACGGTGGACGGTGCCTAGCCGTCTCCGCCGCGCTGCCGGAGCGATCCTGTGCCCAAGTCGTTGATGCGGCTGACAACGACAGACAGGAAACCCATGCGCGATCCCCGCACCAGCCAGCCGACCAGATTCCCGGATGAACCGCAACAGCCCCGCCCCGGCCTGGAAACCACGATGCGGACCAAGCCCGATCATGGCGAGGACAGCTATGTCGGCAAGGGCCTGCTTGCCGGCAGGGCGGCACTGGTCACCGGCGGCGATTCGGGGATCGGCCGCGCGGTGGCGATCGCCTATGCCCGCGAGGGCGCGGATGTCGCGATCTCGTACCTCGCCGAGGAACAGGCCGATGCCGACGAGACCCGCGACTGGGTGGAGAAGGCGGGCCGCCGCTGCATCCAGTTGCCCGGCGACATCCGCGACCGCGACCACTGCGCCGCGCTGGTAGAGCGGACGGTGGCCGAACTCGGCGGCATCGACATCCTCGTCAACAACGCCGCCGCGCAGACGATCAACGAGGACCTCGCCGATATCGACGACGACGAGATGCAGGGCGCGTTCGCCGCGAACGTCTATGCGATGGTGCGGCTGGCCAAGGCGGCGGTGCCGCACATGAAGCCGGGCGGATCGATCGTGAACTCCACCAGCGTGCAGGCCAAGGTCGCGACCGAGAACATGATCGTCTATTCGACGACCAAGGGCGCGATCGCCAGCCTGACGATCGGCCTGTCCAACCTGCTCGCGCCGCAGGGCATCCGCGTCAATTGCGTCGCGCCGGGGCCGGTATGGACGCCGATCCAGCCGATCGCGAAACCGTCGGACGAACTGGAGACGCTGGGCAGCAACACCCCGCTCGGCCGCGCCGGCCAGCCCGCCGAACTCGCCCCCGCCTATGTCCTGCTCGCGTCGGACGAGGGCAGCTACATCACCGGCGCGCTGATCCCGGTGACGGGCGGGATGCCGATGCTCTGACCTGCCGGCCCACGACCGATCCCACCGACCGACCCATGGAGACGATGATGACCGACGATACCGCCGTTCAGGCCCGCCAGCGCGAGATCGCCAGTGAGCACCTGCTGTTCAAGCTGATGGAATATGTCGAGGCGCGCCATCCGGGGCTGCTCGATTTCATGGAGGCCAGCCTCGACCATCTCGGCGATCCCGCCACCGACGGGACCAAGGATGACAAGGGAGTACGGGAGATCGCCCGCCGCATGATCGTCGGCGCGCGCAAGCAAGGGGTCGACTGACCACCGGTACCTTTCGTTATCGCGCGTGTAGCGAGGCGATCCGGATGCCGGATTGCCTCGCTGCATCGTCAATCCCGATCCCCCTCGCGCAGCACCGCCTCGATCGTCTCCACCGGCACCCCGAACGCGCCGGCAAGACCGGTGATCGAGGCACCGCGCTTAGCCAGCGCGCGGATCCGGTCGGCATCCACCACCGTCGTGTAGCCACGCGTATCGCGCTGCTCGCGCACCACGTCCTTGCGGCCCGATCCGCGATGACGGCGGGCGGCGGCACCATGCGGATCGGCGGCGGCCTGCCGTTCCTCGTCCAGCCGGCGCTGTTCTCGCGCGGCCTCGCGGGCTTTCGTTTCCTCCTCGCGGCGGGCGGCGCGTTCCTCCATCCGGGCGGCCATCGCGGCGTCGCGGTCACCGCCCCGCGCCTCGCGCGCGGTGGCGCGGGCCGCCGCCCGGTCGGCCGGGCTGTCGTTGCTCCTGATCCTGAAGGGGGGCGAAGGCGATGCGCCCCAGCTCTTGTCCGCCATGCCGGTCGTCCGTGCCTCAGGCGGCGTGAAGGGGGCGGAACAGGCGGCCATCCTCGACCACCAGCACCACCGCCAGCACGGCGAGGCCGATGCACAGATAGCCGATCGCCAGCGGCCAGGTCGTGCCGTCATACGACTGCCCGATCAGCGACCCCACCGCGACCGCGCCGACGCTGGTGATGAAGCCCTGGATCGACGAGGCGGTACCCGCGATATGCCCGACCGGTTCCATCGCCATCGCCCCGAAATTCGATCCGCACAGCCCGATGCAGGTCATGCTGAGCGCCTGGAAGATCATGTAGGTGACCAGCGTCTCGTGCCCGCTGCCGATCACCCCCAGATGCACCACCGACAGCGCGATCAGCCCCAGCACCGCGGCCTGCGAGATCAGGCGGGTGCCGAGCCGTTCGACCAGCCGGCTGTTGGCGAACGATGCGCACCCCATCGAAAAGGCGCAGAGCGCGAACAGCAGCGTGAACCGCTCGCCCGCGCCGAATTCGTCGACGAAGATCTGCTGCGCCGACGAGACGAAGGCGATGATCCCGCCGAACGTCAGCGCCGCCGCCAAGGCGTACCCCGCCGAGAACCGGTTGGTCAGCGTCAGCCGGTACGCCCGGCCCAGCGACGCGAACGACAACGGCGACCGGCGCTCGACCGGCAGCGTCTCGTCCAGCCGCGTCGCCGCCCACACCAGTACGAACGCGGCGAACCCCGCCAGCGCGTAGAAGATGAACCGCCACGGCCCGATGCCGAGCAGCAACTGCCCCAGTCCCGGCGCCAGGATGGGCACGAGGAAGAAGATCATCTGCGCCACCGACAGCGTCCGCGCCATCTGCCGCCCGGCGAAGCGGTCGCGCACGATCGCCACCGCCAGCACGCGGGTGGATGCCGACATCAGCCCCTGCAGCACCCGCGCGCCGAGCAGCGCGCCGAAGGTCTGCGATCCCGCCGCGAAGATACTGGCTGCGACGAACCCCGCCAGCGTGGCGAACAGGATCGGCCGCCGCCCGAACCGGTCGGCCAGCGGCCCATAGACCAACTGCCCCGCCCCGAAGCCGAGCATATAGGCGGTGATGATCCACTGCCGGTGATTGGCGGTGGCGATGTTCAACTGGTGGCCGATATCCGCCAGCGCGGGCAGCATCAGGTCCACCCCCAGCGCGTTGACCGCCATCAGCGCCGCGACGAAGGCGACGAATTCGCGCGGGTGCATCGCTGCGTCAGGATTCCTGCCGTTCATCGCCCCCGACTAGGACGATGATGCGCGATCGGCAATGGCCGCCGCATGGGGCCGGGGGACCTGCCTATCTGCCGCCGCGGGCCGCGATCACCCCGCGCAGCTTGGGCGTCTCGTCGAGCGGCTGACCGGCATATTCCCGCAGGCCCCACGCGCCATAGCGGGTGATCGGACCGGTCGCGGCATAGAGCGCGAACACATCGCCGCCGCTGACCGCGCCCCATTCCTTCAGGTAATCGGCATAGATCGCCGCCATGCGCGGATCGCGGTTGATCGCCTTGACCAGATCGACCCGTTCCGGATCGACGAGGTGCTGGCCGCCTTCATACGCGATCAGGCGCTTGCCAGTGCGCTTGGCGAGGGCGGCATAGGCGGCTGCCTCCTTGGCGATGATCGAATGCGCCGCCGTCGCCATCCGGTCGACCTGCGGTCCCGTCTCGGTGCCGCCGGTCGCCAGATCGATCGAGAAATAGGGTGCGATGGCGATGGCATCCACGCTGCCGCGCAGCTTGCCGCCGTTCCAGTCCATCAGGATTTCGCCCACCCACGGATTGCCCGCCTGCGTCGCGACGACGCGAACCAGGTCGCGCGGGCGATCCGCATAGACCTTCGACCACACCGCCATCAGGTCGATGATCCGCTGCGCATAGCGATATTGCGCGGCCTGGAACGCGTTTTCGGACAGGTTCGCCGCCACGCCTTCCTTCTGCGACTGATGCGCCTGCCCGAACTGGTAGTTCCACACCTCGTTCGACAGTTCGACATAGACCGGCCGGCCGGCGGGCACCTGATCGTGAACCATCTGCGCCATGCGCTGCTGGTAATCGGCGTCGGCGTTCAGCGGTACGGTGAACCACGGGCTGGCGCCCACGGCATTGGTCAGCCCGATCTGGTATTCCAGCGCGATCCCGTCGCTGCCGCCGACCGATATGCCGCGGGGCTGGCCGCGCGTCGCCCAGATCACGGCGGCGGGATTGCCGTTGGCGCTCGACCAGTCGAGGAAGCGCAGCACGCCGAAGGGCTTCAGATAGTCGATCAGCTGCGGCGTGAAGACCGCGTCGGGCGCGTCGGTGCGCAGCCGGCAGTCGAGATCGCGGACCGGATCGGCCGCGCTCGACGATCGCAGTTCCAGCCAGACGCGGGACGGCTTGCCCGCTTTCCACGAGAAATCGAGCCGGTGATCGCCGGCGAACGGCGCCGACGCCAGCTCGCCGCCCGCGCCCAGCGACCCGGTGCCCTTCCACGTGCAGCGCGTCGCGGTCGTGCCGCCGGTGTAGACGGACGCGGGGGGGATCAGGATCGCGTTCAGCGTATGTCCCGGCTCCACCGATTTCGGCATCCCGTCGGGCCGCACCCGATCGTCGGGGATCTGTTTCCAGCTGTCGAGCCAGCCGACGCTCATCGCCTGATTGGCGAAAGTCGGCTCGTTCTGCCAGTAGTTCACCGGCGCCACGTTGACCCCGATCTTCGCGGTGCCGCCCGTGGTCGGGGCGGCACCGGATGCATCCTCCGGCCCGGCGGCAAGGACCGCGGCGGCAAGGGCGATCGCGCCGCCCGCGGCGGTCAGGCTCAGCATTCGCATCGTCGGGCTCCCGTCGTGGCTATCGGTTGCGGCCATCACCCGAAGGGCCGTCGCTGGCAAGCCGGTTGCGGCAGCGGGGGCGGATGACGGGGCGGGATGGCCGATCCGGCCCCATCGGCCGCGGGCGAAAACGGCGGCGGCGATTGCTATCGGCGTCGAATGCGGCAGACATAGCGGCTATGCCCGCTGCGCCGCAGCGCGCGGGACACGCAACAACAGGGGACAGGACATGTCGATCATCGGACCGCGCAAGCAACTGGGGGCACATGCGCCGCCGGGCCAGACGCTGGCCAAGACGCTGGGCTGGCCGCACCTGATCGCCCTGGGGGTGGGCGCGATCGTGGGGACGGGCATCTATACGCTGACCGGGGTCGGGGCGGAGCGGGCAGGACCGGCGGTGATCCTGGCCTTCGCGATCGCGGGGGCGGTGTGCGCCTGCGCCGCGCTGGCCTATGCCGAGCTGGCGACGATGATTCCGGCCGCCGGCAGTGCCTATACCTTCACCTACACCGCGCTGGGCGAGGCGATCGCCTGGGTGGTGGGGTGGAGCCTGATCCTGGAATATTCGCTGGCCTGCTCGACGGTAGCGGTCGGCTGGTCGGGCTATCTGGTCGGATGGATACAGGCGGCCGGCATCGTTCTGCCGCAGGCGCTGCTGGTGGGGCCGCACGCGGGCGGGATCATCAACCTGCCCGCGGTGCTGGTCGCGCTGGCGGTGATGGGGATGCTGGTGGCGGGCACGCGCGAAAGCGCGACGCTGAACATCGTGCTGGTCATCATCAAACTGGTGGCGCTGACCGTCTTCGTCGTCTTCGCGATGCCGGCGTTCAATGCGGACAACCTCCACCCCTTCATGCCCTATGGCTTCGCCAGCGTGGAGCAGGGCGGCACCAAGCGCGGGGTGATGGCGGCGGCGGCGATCGTGTTCTTCGCCTTTTATGGCTTCGATGCGGTGGCGACCTCGGCGGAGGAGGCCAAGCGGCCCGGCCGCGACCTGACGATCGGGATCGTCGGATCGATGCTGGTGTGCACGGTGATCTACATGGCGGTCGCGGTGGCGGCGATCGGCGCGGTGCCGTTCCAGCAGCTGGCCAATTCGCCCGAGCCGCTGGCGCTGGTGCTGCGGTCGCTGAACCAGCCCAAGGCGGCGTATCTGATCGCGCTGGCTGCGGTGGTCGCGCTGCCGTCGGTCATCCTCGTGATGATGTACGGGCAGAGCCGCATCTTCTTCGTGATGGCGCGCGACGGCCTGTTGCCGCAGCAACTGGCGACCGTCAGCAAGCGGACCGGCGCACCGACCCGGATCACGGTGCTGACCGGCATCTCGATCGCGGCGGTGGCGGGTTTCTTCCGGCTCGACGAGATCGCCGAACTGGCCAATGCCGGCACGCTGATCGCGTTCATCGCGGTGGGCGCGTGCCTGATGGTCCTGCGCCGCACCGCCCCCGATGCCCGGCGGCTGTTCCGTTGCCCGGCGCCTTATGTGGTCGGCACGCTGGCGATCCTGGGGTGCCTGTACCTGCTCTACAGCCTGCCGGGGACGACGCTGTTCCGGTTCTGCATCTGGAACGCGATCGGGCTGGTCTTCTACGTCGCCTATGGCCGCCGGCACAGCTTTGCGCGGCGGGGCCAACCGGCCTGACGCCGGGCTGTCGGCACGGGCGGGTCAGGCCCGTGCCACGCGCCGTGCCGCCAGCGAGACGAGGATCATCAGGCCGGCCAGTGTCCAGAACGCGCCCGGCAGGCCGATCCGCTGCGCCGCCAGCCCGATCCCCGCCGGGCCGGCGAGGATGCCGGCATAACCGAGGGTGGTGACGGCGGCGATGGCGATCGGGGGCGGCATCGTCCGTTGCCGCCCGGCGGCGCTGAACAGCACCGGCACGATGTTCGACGCGCCGAGGCCGACCAGCGCGAACCCCGCCATCGCGATCGTCGACGGCCCCGCGAGCAGCAGCGCGAACCCCGCCGCGGTGACGATCCCGCCGCCGAACAGGATGCAGGCCGTGCCCAGCCGGCGCACCGCCCGGTCCCCCGCCAGCCGCCCCACCGTCATCGCGACCGAAAAGATCATGTAGCCGAGCCCGCCCTGCGCCAGCCCGACGAGGCCCATGCCGGTGACGAGCAGCGCCCCCCAGTCGAGGATCGCGCCCTCGACCAGAAAGGTCGTCGCGGCGAGCAGGGCGAGCAGCAGCACGACGCCGCGCGGCCATGCGAGCGGGGTCGGATCGCCCCGTGCCGCCAGCAGGCGGGGCGCGGCGACCGCCAGTGCGGTCAGCGCCACCCCGGTGGCGACGATCGTGCCGGCCAAGGGCGACAGCCCGGCCGCCAGCAGCGCGGTCATCCCGCCCGCGCCGGCGAAGCCGCCGATGCTGAACAGCGCATGGAATCCCGACATCAGCGGCCGGCCGGCGCGCCGTTCCACCTCGACCGCGTGGACGTTCATCGCCACGTCGATCGTGCCCAGCGCCGCCCCGAATCCGAGCAGCGCGATCGCCAGCGTCGCCGTGCCGTCCGCGACCGCCAGCGCCGGCAACAGCAGCGCCAGCAGGGTGCCGCCGCCCAGGATCATCGGCCGGCTGCCCCGCCGTGCCGCCAGCGCGCCGGTGACCGGCATCGCCACCACCGAACCGATGCCCAGGCTGAGCAGCAACAGGCCGAGCGTCGCGTCGTCGATGCCCGCGCGTGCCTTGGCGAACGGCACCAGCGGCGCCCAGCATGCCATCACGAAGCCCGCGACCAGAAACGCCAGCCGCGTGGCCAGCCGGGCGCCGGCCGGATCGGACGGGGGAGGTCGGGTCATCGCGGCCCTCAATCCACCCGCATCGCCTCGGCCGCGAGCACCTCCGCCTCGACCAGCAGCGCATCGTCGCTGGCATGGGTCGACACCCGCTCGCGCCCGATCAGGACCAGCACGGGCACCGCCAGCGGCGACACCCGGTCGAGCGCGACGTGCAGCATCGTGCCGCCCGCCCGGTCGAGCAGATGCGCCAGCCGCCCGACATCGGTCATCCGCGCGCGGGCATCGTCCCACGCCGCCTGCAACAGCAGGTGGGTCGGTTCGTATTTGCGCAACACGTCGTAGATCAGGTCGGTGGAAAAGGTGACTTGCCGCCCGGTCTTGCGCTTGCCGGGATGCTGGCGGTCGACGAGACCGCCGATCACCGCCACCTCGCGGAACGCACGTTTCAGCAGGTGCGACTGCTGCACCCATTCGACGAATTCATGTTCGAGGATATCGGCGGAGAACAGCGCGGCGGGATCGGTGATCGGTTCCAGTCCGAAACACGCGATCGCATAGTCGTTGGCGACGAACCCCAGTGGTCGCAGCCCCTGCATCTCCATCCGCCGGGTCAGCAGCATGCCGAGCGACTGGTGCGCGTTCCACCCCTCGAACCCGTAGGCGACCATGTAATACCGCCCCTCGCGCGGGAAGGTTTCGACCAGCAACTGGCCTGGTTTCGGCAGGACGGAGCGACGCTCGTGGATTTCCAGCCATTCGCGCACGTCGGCGGGGAAGCGCCCCCATTCCGCCGAACTCGACAGGAAATCGCGGACCCGGTCGGCGAGGCTGGTCGACAGCGGCATCCGGCTGCCGCCGTAGCTGGGCACGCGGGCGGGGCGGCTGGTGGCGCGGACGATCAGGTCCTCGGTATCGATCTTCTCCACTTCCAGGCTCAGGCCGGCGAAGAAGAAGGTGTCGCCGTGCGACAGCGTGGCGGCGAACCCCTCCTCCACCTTGCCCAGATTGCGGCCGTTGCGGAAACGGACGGTGAGCATGGTCGATTCGACGATGATGCCGGCGTTCAGCCGGTGCTGCGCGACGAACTTGGGATGCGCGACCCGCCATGTCCCGTCCGGCTCCTCCACCAGCCGGCGGAACCGGTCATAGGCGCGCAGGGAATAGCCGCCGTCGCGGATGAAGCCGAGCACGCGGTCGAACACCTCGTCGGTCAGCGCCGAATAGGGCAGGGCGGAGCGGATTTCGTCCAGCAACGCGGCCGGCCGGAACGGCGCGGCGCAGGCGCACGCCATCACATGCTGCGCCAGCACGTCGAGCGCGCCGGGGCGGAACAGGTCCGGGTCCAGTTCGCCCGCCTCCACCGCATCCAGCGCGGCGCGCGCCTCCAGATATTCGAAGCGGTTGCCGGGCACGAGGATCGCCTGCGACGCCTCGTCCAGCCGGTGGTTGGCGCGGCCGATCCGTTGCAGCAGCCGCGACGATCCCTTGGGCGCGCCCATCTGGATCACGCAGTCGACATCGCCCCAGTCGACCCCCAGATCGAGGCTGGCGGTGGCGACAAGCGCGCGCAGCCGGCCGTCCGCCATTGCGCCTTCCACCTTGCGCCGCGCCTCCAGCGACAGGCTGCCGTGATGGACGCCGATCGGCAGCCCCTTGTCATTCGCCTTCCACAAATCCTGAAAGATCAGTTCGGCGAGGCTGCGGGTGTTGCAGAAGACGATGGTGGTGCGATGCGCCTCGATCTCGCGCATCACCTGCTGCGCGGCATAGCGGCCGGAATGGCCCGCCCACGGCACCCGGTCCTCGGGCAGCAATATCTCGATCACCGGATCGGCCCCCGCCTCGCCGATCACCAGACTGACGGTATCGATGTCGCCGTCCGGCGCCAGCCAGGCGCGATAGCCGTCGGGGTCCGCCACCGTCGCCGACAGCGCGACGCGGCGCAGGGTCGGCGACAACCGCTGCAACCGCGCCATCGACAGCGCCAGCAGGTCGCCGCGCTTGCCGGTGGCAAACGCATGGACCTCGTCGATCACGATCGTGCGCAGGCCGGCGAACATCGTCGCGGCATCGGGATAGGACAGCAGCAGCGACAGCGATTCGGGGGTGGTCAGCAGGATGTGCGGCGGCTTCACCCGCTGCCGCGCCTTGCGGTCGGAGGGGGTGTCACCGGTCCGCGTCTCCACCCGGATATCCAGCCCCATCTCCTCGACCGGGCCGATCAGGTTGCGCTGGATATCGACCGCCAGCGCCTTCAGCGGCGAGACGTAGAGCGTGTGCAGCCCCTCGACCGGCGACTCGATCAGTTCGGTCAGCGTCGGCAGGAATCCCGCCAGCGTCTTGCCCGCGCCGGTGGTGGCGACCAGCAGCGCATGATGCCCGGCGCGGCCCTCCGCCAGCATCGCCAGTTGATGCCGGCGCGGTGCCCAGCCGCGCGTCGCGAACCATGCGGCAAGGGGCGCGGGAAGATCCATTCGTTCGTGCATGTAGGAACGCGGGCGGGGTCGGGGAACGGCAGATGCCGATATCGCCCCGGTCCCGCCGGCGTATACCCTAGCCGGCGTGCGGGGTCGGCACCGGGGCGGGCAGGCTGTCGTCCGGCAGGGGCGGGGTATCGAGGCGGCCGTCGCTGAACCCTTTCAGCCACCGTTGCCGCTTCGCCAGCTCCACGCCCGGCAGATAGGGGCAATCCACCGCCAGTTGCCGGCCGTCCCGACCGGCGCGGTGGCCCTCCTGGTAGATCGCGTCGTCGTCCTGAACGCCCATGCTTCGCTCCCCTCGGCCCGCTGCGGCCATCCGGCCCCCAACGCGGCGGGCGCGGGTTCGGGCCAGACGGTTGTCGCGGGACGGTGAACGACGGTCCCGGTCCGACGTTGGTGCCGGATGAAACACGGGCACTCCACCGCCGGCCGGCCGTCATCGGATATCCAGCAGGCGCATCTTTCCCTGACGATCGGCAAGCGGATGCGCCTGGCCGTGGACGTGCGGGTGACGCCGCGGGGCCTGCTGGCGATCGGTGGCCTCGTCTCGGCGATCCTGCTGTCCACGGCCGTGGTGGTCCACAGCGCGCGGCGACCAGCCTGACGGCAAAGCGGGCGGCCTGACGGCAAAGGGGGCCGCGGACCTTACGATCCGCGACCCCCCGTGCCCGTAACCCCCCGTGCCCGTAACCCGAAGCGGTGGCGTCAGGCGTAACGGACCCGCGTGGTGCGACGACGATAGCGGGCGGCACCGCCGACCATCGCGAAACCGGCGAACATCATCATCCAGGTCGCCGGTTCGGGCACGGCGGCGGTGACCTCGTCATAGGTGAAGGTCAGCGTCCCGCCGGTCCACCGCGCATCGGGCGATACCGAGGCGTCGTTCAAACTTTCGAAATATTCGAGCCGCAGGATACCGTCGGTGCCGACGGCGAAGTCGAGACCCAGATCGGTCAGATCCGCCGAACCGGCATAGCTCCCCGTACCGGGATTTTCATCCGCGATACCCGGCGTGAAGAATACGCCGTCGCCATCGACGTCCGAACCGGTGAAGCCCAGCAACGCCTCCGACAGATAGCTCGGGTCGAAGGCGCTGATGGTGACATCGAACGCGATGCCTGTGATCCGCGACAAGGCGCCGATGTTGAACGTCTGCACGGTGTTCTGGATAGTGCCGAACGCGCCATAGCTCTGCGCGCCGGTGACATCGACGATCAGCGTCGCGGCCTCGGCCTGCGACACCGGCAGGGCGGTTCCCAAAAGGCCGGCGGCGATCACGTATCGAATGGTCTTCCCCATCACGTTTCTCCCTGTTCGGCCTCGATGGTAAATCCCGGGGATGTGGCAGGGAAAAAGGCTGGTGGGCCGCCGCCAGATGCTCGGGATCGAGTACCGACAGCAATCATGACATAAATCGCGATCACCTCAAGGGATGATTAACGGCTTGTTCATATACTGGATCAAGGCCAGCGGTGATTGTGCGATGGCGTGCACGCTGCGGCACCCTAACTTTGTCATAAGCAGATCTGGTAGGTCGTACCACCGCATCATACCGTAGCTGGGGTGCCACTCTTCAGACATTTTCAAGAGACGCGGTTTGATCGGCGTTGGCGCTGACGCTTTGCCTCACGCCTGCCGAGAGGTCATAGGACTGCACCATGCCAAGGGCAACGAGCTGGGACCTGGCTGATCACGGGGACCGCAGCGCTGCGCGAGGCGGTCGCATCGTTTTTCACGACGCGGTGAAGGCGGGTGCGGGCCGGGAACAGACCGCCGGTCTGGACGACGCGCATCGAATATGTGCCGCCCGGGCGCGTCGGCTGATCAGGCGGCGTCGAACGCCGTCAGGATCGGACAGGGTCCCGCGCTGCCGCTGCCGCATTCATGCGCCAGGCGCCGAAGCGCCGCCCGCGCTCGATCCAGTTCGGCGATCTGCTCGTCCAACGCCTTCAGCCGCTCTCCGGCAAGTTCGCGCACCCTTGCTCGATCGTCCGTGGCGTCGAGGGCCAGAAGCGCGCCGATCTGATCCAGCGTGAAGCCTGCCGCCTTGGCCGACCGGATGAAGCGCAGCCGTCGCACGTCGTCTTGGCCATAGCGGCGGATGCCGCCTGCAGTCCCGGCGCCCTGCGGCCTAGCCGGCGTGTCGATCAGGCCGCGGCGCTGATAGAAACGGATCGTTTCGATGCCGACGCCGCCTTCCGCTGCGAGTTTCGCGATCGTCATGTCTGTCACGTCTTGACCCCGGACCATGGTACGGACCCCATATGGGACCCGATCGAGGATCGGAGAAGACGAGATGGCGACGAAGAAGGCGGTGCTCCACCGCATGGTGATGCCCACCCACACGTGCCCGTTCGGGCTGAAGGCGAAGGACCTGCTCCGGCGGCAGGGATACGAGGTCGAGGACCATTGGCTGCGCACGCGCGAGGAGACCGATGCGTTCAAGGCGGAGCATGGCGTGAAGACCACGCCGCAGACCTTCATCGGCGGCGAGCGGATCGGCGGCTATGACGACCTGCGCCGCTTCTTCGGCAAGTCCGTGCCTGACCCCAAGACCGTGACCTACCGCCCCGTGGTCGTGGTCTTCGCGATGACGGCGCTGATGGCGCTCGCCGCCAGCCTGGCCGCCTTCGGCACGCCGCTGACCGTGCGCGCAGGCGAGTGGTTTATCGCGTTCTCGATGTGCGTGCTGGCGGCGCTGAAGCTCCAGAACGTCGAGAGGTTCGCGACGATGTTCCTCAACTACGACCTGCTGGCCAAGCGCTGGGTGCCGTATTCCTACGTCTATCCCTACGCCGAGGGGCTGGCGGGCGTGCTGATGGCGGCCGGCGTGCTGACCTGGCTGTCCGTTCCGATCGCACTGGTGATCGGGGCGATCGGTGCGGTGTCGGTGATCAAGGCCGTCTACGTCGACAGGCGCGAACTCAAGTGTGCCTGCGTTGGCGGTGACAGCAACGTGCCGCTCGGCTTCCTGTCTCTCACCGAAAACGTGATGATGGTTGCGATGGCGCTCTGGATGGTAGCGGCACCGATCCTGTCGGCTGGGCACTGAACAGCGACGTGCCGCACTGGCGTGACTTTTGCGTTCGTCCTACAAGCGCATCATGAGGGTCGCCCGCATCTTCCGCGTCATCGCGCTGTCAGTGCTGGCGATGATGTTTATGCTGCGTGTTGGCCCGGTATGCGAAGCAGCCGCGAACGCAGCAGCGCCACCCGCCGTCGTGCATGATGCCATGGTTGGATGCGAACAGCCTTCGGGCAAGCCGGCTGGAAAGTCTTCGGCCGCCGCGTGTGCGAGTTCATCTGTGGCGACCGATCCGCAGCGGATCGGCGACGCGACCCGGCCGATGCTTGCAGCGGTCATTCCGATCGCCTCTTTCCTCCCTGACCTGGAGGGCCGTACCGGTGGTCCCGCACCGCCGCCTCCGCGAACCGCGTGATCTAACGACCATCTGAAGATTACATTTTTCGAGGAATGCACACATGAAGACGATCAGGTTCATCGGCGCGGCTGTCGCGCTCGCGCTCGTTCCCGCCACCGCGTTCGCGGCGGCCGACTGCTGCCCCGACAAGACGTGCTGCAAGGACGGCGCCGACTGTTGCAAGGACGGCAAGGGCGACTGCTGCAAGGACATGAAGAAGGGCGGCGATCACGCCGGCCACGATATGTCCGGCATGAAGATGCCTATGAAATGAAGCTGCCGCGGGGGCCTGCGCCCCCGCCGCTCAGTTCCGCCCCTCGGGGACGGTGCCGCCGTTGGTCCGCCACGGCCGGTTCCGCCCCGGCAGTCTCAGACGAAGTGTCGCCGTCCGTCCGCGGATGCCGTCGACGGTCCGGTTCATCGCCCGTGCGATGTCCCCGATCTGCTGACGTGCGGCGATGCGTCGTCGCAGATCGTCGTCATCCTCGTCCGACCATCGTCGAGGTGGCCGTCGTGCCGGCGGCGGGTCGCCATCCGCCGAAGCGGGCGTAGAGCGTCGGCAGGACGAACAAGGTCAGCAGCGTCGCCGAGATGAGGCCGCCGATGACGACCGTCGCCAGCGGCTTCTGCACTTCCGCGCCCGCACCGTGGCCGAGCGCCATCGGCACGAAGCCGAGGCTGGCCACGAGCGCCGTCATCGCGACGGGCCGCAGGCGGGCGAGCGCCCCGTCATGGGCGGCCTGCACCCGGTCGATGCCGCGCGCCATGAGGTCGTGGATGGACGACACCATGACCAGCCCGTTGAGCACGGCGATACCCGACAACGCGATGAAGCCGACGGCGGCGGACACGGAGAACGGCATTCCCCGGAGGACCAGCGCCAGCACGCCACCGACGAGGGCCAGCGGCACGCCGGTGAAGACGATCACCGCGTCGCGCACCGAGCCGAGCGCGCCGTAGAGCAGCAGCATGATGACGGCGAAGCACACGGGCACGACGAGCAGCAGCCGATCACGTGCCGAGGCGAGGTTCTCGAACTGCCCACCCCATTCGACGTACGTGCCCGGCGGCATCTTCACCTGCGCATCGATCGCGGCACGCGCGTCAGCCACCACACCCGCCACGTCGCGGTCGCGGACGTTCGCCTGGACGACGACGCGGCGCTTGCCGTCCTCCCGGCTGATCTGGTTCGGGCCGTCGACCACCGCGATGTCGGCGACGGTGGACAGCGGCACGAAGCCGCCGGCCGAGGTCGGCACCGGCACCTGCGCCACCTCGGTCAGGTCCGACCGCGATGCCTCGGACAGGCGGATCACCACCGGGAAGCGGCGGTCGCCCTCGAAGATCACGCCCGCCTCGCGACCGCCGATCGCGGCGGCGACGGTGTCCTGCACGTCACCGGCGGTGACGCCGATCCGCGACATCGCCATGCGGTTGGGGCGGATGTCCAGCATCGGCAGTCCTTCGGTCTGCTCGATCCGCACATCCACGGCGCCGCGCGTCCTGCGCAGGATGTCGGCGATGCGGCCGGCAGCGTCGTTCATGCCGCCGAAGTCGTCGCCGAACACCTTCACCGCGATGTCGCCGCGGACCCCAGCGATCAGCTCGTTGAAGCGCATCTGGATCGGCTGGGTGATCTCGTAGGCATTGCCGGGCAGGGTCGAGAGCCTCTTCTCCATCCGCTCCACCAGCGCCTCCTTGGCGAGGCCGGGGTCGGGCCACTCGGCGCGCGGTTTCAGGATCACGAAGGTGTCGGTGGCATTGGGCGGCATCGGGTCGGAGGCGATCTCCGACGTCCCCGTGCGCGAGAAGGCGAAGCGCACCTCGGGCTGACGCGCGAGCATCTTCTCGACCTGGAACTGCATCGCCTGGCTCTGGTCGACCGAGGTGCCGGGGATGCGGACGGCCTGGACGAGGATGTTGCCCTCGTCGAGTTGCGGCAGGAATTCCTGTCCGAGCGTCGTGAACGCGACGCCGGCCAGCGCCAGCGCACCGACTGCGACGCCGAGCGTGACGCTCGGCCGCCCCATCGCCTTGCCGAGGCCCGGCTCGTAGCGGCGACGCAGCCAGCCGATGATCCGGCTTTCCTTCTCGTCGACCGGTCGGCTGAGCCAGATGGCGATGGCAGCGGGCACGAAGGTCATCGACAGGATGAAGGCGAAGACGAGTGCGATGATGACGGTCAGCGCCATCGGCTCGAACATCTTGCCCTCCACGCCGGTGAAGGTCAGCAGCGGCGCATAGACGAGGATGATGATCGCCTGACCGTAGACGGACGGACGGATCATCTCGCGGGCCGATGCCGCGACCAGATCGAGCCGCTGCCGGAGCGGCAGCGGCTCGGCTCGGCCATGCTGCGCGTCGCCGAGCCGCCGCAGCGCGTTCTCCACGATGATGACGGCGCCGTCGACGATCAGGCCGAAATCGAGCGCGCCCAGACTCATCAGATTGGCCGAAACGCCGGCCCGCAGCATGCCGACGCTGGTCAGCAGCATCGTGATCGGAATGATGAGCGCCGCGATCAGCGCCGCGCGGACGTTGCCGAGCAGCGCGAACAGCACGACGATGACGAGCAGCGCTCCTTCCGCGAGGTTGCGGGCGACGGTCGCGATGGTCGAGTTGACCAGCTCGGTGCGGTTGAGCACCGGCTTGACCACGACATCGACGGGCAGCGCGCGACCGATCTCCTTCAGTCGCTCGCCAACCCCGGTAGACACGGTGCGGCTGTTCTCGCCGATCCGCATCACAGCGGTGCCGACAACGACCTCGTGGCCGTTCTCGGAAGCGGATCCCATGCGCAGCGCCTGGCCGGTGCGGACGGTGGCGATCTGGCTGAGCAGGATCGGCACGCTCTCACGCGTGGCGACCACGGTGCGCGCCAGTTCGTCGGCGTTGCGCACGCGTCCATCCACCCGAACGGCGAGCCCTTCGCCGTTGCGATTGACGACGCCCGCACCGGCGCTGGTGTTGTTGCGCTCCAGCGCGGTGGCGAGATCCTGCAGCGTGATCCTCATCGCTGCCATCCGCTGGATATCGGGGACGACCATATACTGCTTGGTGTAGCCGCCGAGGCTGTCGACGCCGGCGAGGCCGGCGCTGCTCTTCAACTGCGGCGTGACGATCCAGTCCTGCACGGTGCGCAGGTAGGTCGCCTTGTCGGCGGCATCGACGAGGTGGTCGCCCTCCGGTGTGATGTAGCTGCCGTCCTTCTGCAGGCCGGGCTCGCCATTGCGGTGATTGACCTGGTCGAGCTCGCGATATTCGACCGTCCACATGAAGATGTCGCCGAGCCCGGTGGCGATCGGGCCCATTTCCGGGTTCACGCCCTCGGGCAGGCTCTCCTCCGCCGTGCGCAGCCGTTCGGCGACCTGTTGGCGCGCGAAATAGATGTCCGTCTTCTCGTCGAAGACGGCGGTGACCTGCGCGAAGCCGTTGCGGCTGAGCGAGCGGGTGTATTCGAGGCCGGGAATGCCGGCGAGCGCGGTCTCGACGGTGAAGGCGACCTGTTTCTCGATCTGGTCGGGCGAGAGCGCGGGCGCGACCACGTTGATCTGCACCTGGTTGTTGGTGATGTCGGGCACGGCGTCGATCGGCAGCCGCTGGATCGCGAACACCCCGGCGAGTGCCGCGGCGAGCGTCAGCAGCAGGACCAGCCAGCGCTTCTCGACGGCGAAGGTGACGATCCGGGCCAGGAGGGAGCGGGCGGGCATGGCCTAGTCCTCGTCCTTCACGTCGCCCTTGCCGAGTTCGGCCTTGAGCGTGAACGAGTTGGTCGATGCGATGCGCTCCTCGCCGGTCAGGCCGGCCGTGACGCTGACCGAACCGCCGTTGGTGCGGCCGAGCGTCACGGGTGTCGCCTTGAAGCCGGACGGCGTGCGGACGAAGACGTGCGGCTTGTCGCCGATCATCTGCACCGCGGCGGATGGCACGGCGACGCTGCGATCGCCGGTGGCCGGGAGCAGCACCGACACGCTGACGTTTTCGCCGACGCGCCATGTACCGCCGGCGTTGTCGATGGTGGCGATGACCGGCACGAGGCGGGTGGTCTCGTCGAGGATCGGGGAGACGAAGGTCACGCGGCCCTCCTGCCGTCGTCCTGCCGACGTGACTTCGACGCGTGCGCCAGGTGCGACGCGACCGGCATCGGCGGGCACCAGCGACATCGTCACCGACACCTTGGCCAGGTTCGCGACCCGAAAGATCTCGGCGTCGGCGGCAATCTGCTGGCCGAGTGTGGCGGAGCGGGCGATCACCTGACCGGAGATGGGCGAGCGGACGGTGATGCGGTTGAGCGCCCCGCCGCCGCCGCCGGTGGCCGACAATTGCTGACGGGCGAGACGTAGCGCGATGTTCGCCTCGGTCGCGGCGGTGCGGGCGGCGACGAGGTCCTGCTCAGGCGACACGCGTTCCGCAAAGAGGCGCTGCTCGCGGCGCAGGTTCGACTGGGCCAGCGTGGAGCGGGCGCGGGCGGCCTCCACCTCGGCGTTGAGGCTCGCGGCTTCGCGGCTCTCGATGATGGCCAACGTCTCGCCGCGACGGACCGGCTGGCCGAGATTGCGCGTCAGCGAGACGAGGCGGCCCCCGATGGCGGCCGAGACCACCTGCACGCCCTGCGGGTCGCCCTCGATGGTCGCGGGCAGCTCGATCGCGCCGGCGACGCCGCCCACGGTCGGGCGGGTGACTTCGATCCCTGTGTCGGCGATCTGCTGCGCGGAGAGCGTGGCGCTCATCGGATCGCCCGTGACTGCCTCTTTGGTCTCCCCGGCCTCGCTGGCTTTCTCCGCAGGCTCCGCCGATCGGCCGCAACCAGAGACGGCAAGCGCCAGGACGGCCGGCATGGCAACCTTCAGGATGCGGTTCATCGTTGATCGTCCTTGGGAAGCGGCGCGGCGGCGGTCAGCCGTTCCAGACGCGCCTGAGCATCGTGATGGGCGGCCAGCGCGTCGATCGCGGCCGTGCGGGTTTCGAGCAGCGTGCGTTCGGCATCGAGCAGATCGAGCTGCCCGAACTTGCCTTCGCGGTAGCCGATGCGGGCGATGCGGGCGGCCTCGGTCGCCGCGGCAAGCGCCGGTCCAGCGGCGTTGCGCGCCGTGGTCGCGGCGTTCTCGGCCTCGGCCTGCGCGGTCGCCACGTCCTGCTCGGCGTCAAGCAGGGTGACCCGCCGCTGTGCATCCGACTGCTCGCGCTGGGCTTCGGCCACCGCAATGCTGGCGCGCCCGTTGTTGAAGACATTGAGCGGGATGGAGACGCCGAACACCGCAGCGACGTCGTTGGTCTGCTCCAGCCGCCGCGCGCTGGCGCTGACCGTGATGTCTGGCACCCGCTGGCTGCGTGCCAGTCGCACCTGCGCGCTCGCCGTGTCGAGGTCGGCGCGCGCCGCTGCGACCGTCAGGGTGCCGGAAGTCGCCATCGGTCGCATCGTGCCGGTCGAAGGCACCGCGTCGAACCAGCTGCGATCGAGCTGTCCCACCGGCATGCCGAGCAGCCGGGCGAGGTTGCCGAACGCAGCCTTGGCCGACCGTCGCGTTCGTTCGAGCGCCCCTTCCGCAGAAATGCGCGCGACGTCGGCGCGCTGCTCCTCAAGCGGCGATGCGCGGCCTGCCTGCACCCGCACGCGGGCCGCCCGCAGCACTTCGGCCGCGATGCCTACCTGATCCTCCGCGATGATGACCCGACACTGGGCGGCGGCGGCGGCGTTGTAGGTCTGTGTCACCCGCAGCCGCAGGTCGGCGCGCGCGATCCCGGCCTGGAGACCGGCACGTCCGATCTGCGCCTCGGCGACGGCGATGCGGGCGCCGCGCTTGCCGCCGAGCTCCAGCGGCAGCGCGAAACCGAGCGTCGTCTCCGACGATCTGAGCCCCTGATAGATGCCGGTGCCGGCGACGTTCTCCGCCTCGCCGACGATGGACGGATTGGGTCGAAGGCCAGCGACGCGGCGCTGCGCCTCGGCGGCACGGATGCCGGCGTTCGCCGCGTCCTGGAATGGTGACGACGTGCCCGTCCGGTCAAGCGCCTCGGCAAGCGTGAGAACAGGCGCGGAGGCGGCGGACCGGTCGGTCTGGGCCTGCAGCGACGATGCGCAGGCGCCTGCGGCCAGAACGGCCGCGATGATGCGATGCATGGAATGCTCCTGACGGTAGTGACGCGGACGCGCGTTGGCGCGCGTCCGATCGACGCGTCAGGTCTGCGGAGGTCGGAGGTCCGCTTGGGTGTCGTGCCCGCTCAGCGCGCGGCTGCGCACGGGCTGCGGCATTGCCGACGCGACGGAGACCGGCAGGGCGGCGGCCCGGACGATCGGCGTGTTCACGTGGTGCTCGTGGCAGCTCGCGTGGTGGTGCGGATAGCCCTTGTCGGCATCGGCCGGGACCTCGTCGCCGTCGCCTGGTGCGTGGACGGCCATCTCGGTCCTGCTCATCTCGACGCCGCCTGCTTCGGCAGCATGCGCCATGCCGGCCCACGTCGTAAGGACCAGCATCAGGCACGCCAGGAAGGGCACGAGCTTGCGCATGCCTTTTCCTATCATTCCGCCGGCACCGTGTAACCCCGCCCATTGGGGACGAGTTCGGATCGCGCCTGCATGATGATCTGCACGCCGCCGCTGATACCGAGCAGGGCCATGATGCCCGCGACGATCAGGTCGGGCCAGGCGGTGCCGGTCCCGAACACGCCCGCTGCGGCGAGCACCACGGCGACATTGCCGATCGCGTCGTTGCGCGAGCAGATCCAGACCGAGCGCATGTTCGCGTCGCCGGTGCGATAGCGATATAGCATCAGCGCGACACCAGCGTTCGCCACCAGCGCGATCACGCCGACCGCACCCATGATCCCGGCCTGCGGCGTGCCGCCGTGCCAGACCGACCACAGTGTCGCTGCCAGGACGTAGACGCCCAGGATCGCGAGCGTCGCGCCCTTGAGCAGTGCCGCCCTCGCTCGCCAAGTTAGTGCCATGCCCGCCACGCCAAGACTGATCGCGTAGTTCGCACTGTCGCCGAGGAAGTCGAGCGCGTCCGCCTGCAGCGCCTTCGATCCGCCGGCCACGCCGGCGACGATCTCGGCGGTGAACATGGCGGCGTTCACGCCGAGCGCGATCCAGAGCGCCCGCCGCCACCTGGGATCGGCGGACGTCCCCTTGTTCGATGATGCGCAGCAGCTGCCGCAGGCCATGGTCGTCGCCCTTCGTGTTCGTCGTGCGACGCCCTATATGGACCCTGTAGCTGCTACAGGGTCAAGACATGAATGCGCTGACGATCGGCAAGTTGGCGGAAGCGACCGGCACCAAGGTGGAGACGGTGCGCTACTACGAGCGCGCGGGACTGATCGCCCCTCCGGCTCGGACAGCGGGCAACTACCGTTCGTATCGTCGGGAAGATCTGGATCGGTTGCGATTCATTCGCCGCACGCGCGATCTCGGCTTCTCGCTGGACGAGGTGCGCGCGCTGCTCGACATGGCTGAGCAGCGCGATCGGGACTGCGGCACGGTGGACGCACTGGCCAACCGGCACCTGGAGGAGATCGATCGCAAGATCGACGATTTGAAGGCTCTGCGTCGCGAGCTGGCCGGGGTGATCTCGAGCTGTGCCGGTGGAACAGTGGCCGAATGCAGGATCCTGGAAGCGTTCGCGCCTGCCCGCTGAATGGCGTGGACTGCCAGCCGCTTCTCGCAGCGGCATGATCAACCAGCGGCGATCCACTTATTCAGACCGCGAGCCTGTGCAGACAAACCGAGCCACCTCTGGCTGGGCAAGGGCCAATTGTCCGCCCCTTCTGTCGTATTGTCCGGCGGAATGGGTAGTGATCGAAGAACCTTGGATCTGCGGATCGACACCTTCAGTTCGATGGCCAATCCTAAGACGTCGTCGGAACTCCCTTTATTACCTTATAGGTCGACATCCGATGCTGGATTCTCGGAAAGGCAGGAGTGTCACTAAGAGCGCTGGCTTGTGACAAAGTAAGGGCGCCACAGTGTGTAACGGCATTGCGATGGTGGGTCCGCCGGGGCTCGAACCCGGGACCTCTCGATTAAAAGTCGCTTGCTCTACCGACTGAGCTACGGACCCCCGCCATCGATCCGGGCACCTAGGGGCGGGGGACGCGCCGGTCAACCTGTCCGAGCAACTGCCGCATCGTCCGCCCGGTGACGGGATCGCGCCAGCCCGGTGCGATGCGGGCGAGGGGCGCGAGGACGAAGCGGCGCTGGCGGAAGGCGGGGTGGGGGATGGTGAGCGGCCGCGTGGCCCAGCGGCCGCCGGACCAGAGGACGATATCGAGATCGATCGGCCGCGCACCCCAGCGGCGGCCGGGGCGGCGGCCCATCCGCCGTTCGATCGCCTTCAGCCGGGCGAGCAGGGCGGGGGGCGACTCGTCGCTCGTCACCAACGCGGCGGCGTTGGCGAAGCGGCGGATCGAGGGGCCGAGCGGCGCGGTGGCGATGATCGGCGAGACGGCGACGATGCCGCCGATCCGGGCCAGTGCCGCCCGGATCGCATCGGCGGGGCCGCCGTGAGGCCCGCGACGGTTGCCGCCGAGCGCGATCGCATAAGTGGCGGTCACAGCTGGTGGCCGGTCCGGTCGCGCTTGGTGGCGAGATAGCGTTCGTTGTGCGGGTTGGGCGGCAGGTGATGGGGGATGCGTTCGACCACCATGGTCCCCGCCGCCTCCAGCCCCGCGACCTTGGCGGGGTTGTTGGTCAGCAGCCGTACCCGGTCCTGCCCCATCAGCGCCAGCATCCGCGCCGCCACCCCGAAATCGCGGGCGTCGACCGCGAAGCCGAGCCGGGTATTGGCGTCGACCGTGTCGAACCCCTGATCCTGCAACCGGTAGGCGCGCAGCTTGTTGACGAGCCCGATGCCGCGCCCTTCCTGCCGCAGATAGAGCAGGATGCCCCAGCCATGCGCGGCGATCGCATGGATCGCGGCGTGAAGCTGCGGCCCGCAATCGCATTTCAGGCTGCCGAGCACGTCGCCGGTCAGGCATTCGCTGTGCAGCCGGACGAGCGGCGGGCGGCCATCGGGCTGGCCGATCAGCAGCGCGACATGCTCGTCGCCGCTGTCGGGGGCGCGGAAGGCGACGATCTCCGCATCCTCCGCCCCCGCCACCGGCAGGCGGGCGCGGGTGGCGATGCGCAGCGCCGTGGCGTCCTGATGCCGGTCGATCGCGACCGGATCGATCGTCACGTCGGGATCGATGCCGTCGATGAAGAAGGCGGGCAGCAGCCCCGCGATCCGCGCCAGGCGGATCGCCGCCAGCGACGCGACCGGGCGGTCGATATCCGCAGTGCGGAACGGCCCCTTCAGCGGGGTGGCGAGATCGAGCGCCGGATCGGCGAGCGCGACGGCGGTATCGAAGTCGAGCCACGGCGCGGGCGCGACCACCACCGGCAGATCGGGATCGGCGGCGGCGAGCTGGTTGGTCAGCTTCAGCGTCGCCGCGCGCCCGCTGGAGATCAGCACCGGATAGCGGCCGGCGGGCGCGAAGGCATCGAGCGCGCGGGCATCGGCGGTTTCCACCGCCAGCAGGGTCAACGCATCCTCGCCGGCCGCATGGATCGCGATCGGCCAGCCGCGCCGGATCGCATCGATCGCCCGTGCCACGCTGCGTCCGTCGTTCGAGGCGCGCGCATCGATCAAGCCGGGGCCAGCGGTCAAAAGGCGAACTCGGTCATGATCGGGATATGATCGGACGGTTTCAGCCAGTTGCGGCAATCCTCGAACACGGTGTGGCCGGTCGCCTGCGCCGCCACGTCGCGGGTCGCCCACATATGGTCGAGCCGCCGGCCGCGATCGGAGGTGGCCCAGTCCTTGGCGCGGTAGCTCCACCAGGTGTGGAGGCGCGCGGGGGCGGGGTGGAAATGGCGGCCGAGATCGATCCAGTCGCCCGCCGCCTGCAACGCCGCCAGCGTCTCCACCTCGACGGGGGTGTGGCTGACCACGTCGAGCAACTGCTTGTGGCTCCACACATCCTCGGGCAGCGGCGCGATGTTGAAGTCGCCGGTCAGGATGGTGGGGCCGGCGAGGCCCGCCGACCAATCGGTCATCCGGCCGAGGAAATCGAGCTTCTGCCCGAACTTCGGGTTCGCCTCCCGATCGGGCACGTCACCGCCGGCGGGGACATAGACGTTTTCCAGCCGGACGCCGCCCGGCAGGCGGACACCCAGGTGCCGCGCCTCCTGATTCGCCTGCCAGTCCAGCCGGTCGTCCGCCTCCAGCGGCACGCGCGACACGATCGCGACGCCGTGATGCATCCGCTGGCCGTGGACGATGATCCAGTCATACCCCAGCGCCCGGAACGCGGCGCGGGGGAAATCCTGATCCACGACCTTGGTTTCCTGCAGGCACAGGATATCGGGCTGCACATCCCGCAGGAAGCGCTCGACGATCTCGATCCGGAAACGGACCGAGTTGATGTTCCAGGATACGATCTTCACGCGCCGGTCCATAATGCCGCAGCGGGCGCCCGGAAAGTCATTGGCGAGACGTCACCGGCGAAAAGTCATCGGCGGAAAGTCGCGGTGGAAAGTCACGAACGTCGCATCCTACAGGCCCTCGCGCGGGGGTGGCGCGAGACGGCATAAGGCGGCGGGGCAGCGGGCGGGATCATCGCGACCGGTCTGGCAGAACCGGCGGCTGTAGGACAGCGGCCGGTGACCGGACACGAAAAGGCCCTCGCTCCGGGGGCATGGAACGAGGGCCGACTCAGCGTTCGTCACGCAGGCGGGATATGGGTCTAACCCCGGGCAACAGGGGGGAAATCCCGGGTGCCCCACATCCGCGAGACCGGCATTAGCGGCGCGAACCTGTCGGCCAGATGAATGGTCAGCGAAAACACCCTTTGTCGCATCCCTTTCACGACCAACCGAGTATCGCTGCTGCGAATCAATTGCGCGCGGTGCGGCGCGGGTCGGTCCAGCGGAACGCGTTGGCGGCGACCGGCGCGCCGTAGCGCTGGTTGGACAGGCGAATCGTGGTGCGGTTGTTCTGGCTGTCGAGCGCGACCCAGCCCTGCAGGCTCAACCCCGCCGGCGCGGCGGGGTTGCGCGCGAAGACCAGGGTGATGACGCCGTATTCGGGATGTTTGGGATCGCGCGCCTCCACCGAGACGAGCCGGCCGTCGCCCGGCACCATCTTCGCGAAGCCGGCGATGTCGCGTTTGGGATCGAGCAGCACGCCGAGCGGCGAATTGCGGATCGGCCAGCGCTGCACCTGCCGCACCGAATAATCGACGAAGGTGAGCGCGCCGCCCTCGGCGACGATCAGCAGCGGCACGCCCTTTTCATACTGGAAGCGGATGTTGCCGGGCTGTTTCCAGGTCAGCGTGCCGGTCAGCACCTTGCCGTTGCGGTCGGCCTGGGTGAAATCGGCGGTCATCGTGGTGATGCCCTGCAGATGGCGCTGCACGGTGGCGAGGTCCGATGCCTGCGCGGCGGCGGGCACCGCGGCGGGCGCGGCGGCGATCAGGACGAGAGGGGCTAACGGAACGATCGAGCGGAACACCATGCATACTCCTTGCGGCCGCCCATCTCGCGGCACCGGCTTGAACCCGTCGTGAACCCGCGACGCGGCGGCATGGTCCCTTTCGTTTTTCGGGGGCGTGGTCGGGGTGCGGGATGACGACCGGATTTCGTGCGGGGACGCCGGCGTGTTCGCCTGTGCCCCGCCCTCTTGTTATCGCGCCTGAACGGGGTCGAGTCGGTCTGACGTTCTCACTTCGGGTTCCCCATTGATAACGTCACAGGCGCAGCACTTGGTCCCGGGCCTTGGCGCTGCCGTCCGGCTTGGTCAAACCCTTGCCGGTTGCGAATCCGTCGTGTCGTCCAGATAGCTGAGTGCTTTGTCCAGCCAGTCTCCGGGAAAGGACTTTATGAGGCCAGCGTAGGTACTGATCATGTTTTTTGCATACTCCGGGGTAATTTCGCCCGTTAGAGCACCCGACATTCGGCCCATCTCGATAGCACTCGTCATTTGAGTAAGGCTGTTTTGCAGTTCCTCAGAGGGTGGGCCGTTGCCGCCATCGTCTACGACAGCGGTCAGTCCCCGTATCGATATAATATTATACCCTGTCGTTGCACGAATAAAGCCAACATCTTTTGACGTATAATTATAGCCTAGCTGATAGGCGGCAGAAGAATTACCAGACGAATAAGCCTTTGACTCTTTCACGGCTTTCAGGATGTCTTCCTGGGTGATAGTCCATGGTTTTCGCACAGTGCCGCTATCGACTAACGCCGTATCAGTCATGCTTAACAATTCGCTGGCCGTGCTAGAGGACAATAGACCTTCGGACTGAGCTGCAGCTGCAGACTGCGATATAGTATCGGCAGATTGCGGAGACGGCGTTTTCAGATCAAACTGATCGATGATTTGCGTCGATCTTGCGGATAAACGAGGATCGATGAGTAGTGCCTCATAGCCGATATTTGAACTTACGATCATATAACACCCCTTCAACTGTTACTCGCGCAATGCCCGCTGCGAAGCAGGCCATCTGTGAATCGCTGCGACAAGCGCTCCGTCTTTTCTACTATTATAGGATGCAACCTGGCGTTTCTCGTTGTTCGATCCCAATAGGAATGCCCCGGCCGTCTCGCTGAACCTTCTCGATCGGGAAGGGCCGCCGCGCCACATAAGGTCGGCTATCGCCGATGACTTCCCTGAGAGCGGCCCTTCTGCTGTTGCCCAAAGCCGGACGCTCCGGTTAGCGATCCGAGCTTTCGATAACGGCCATTCGTCAAGCGCGACATTTCCCGTTTCTCCGTCTCCGACAGGCCATTTCGGGAATGAGTAATCGGGAACAGATTTTGGGAAAGGGAGTGCTCTGGACGGCTTTCGGCGCGATCACGCCGGCGACTGTCCCGCTGTGGGTTCCCAATTGGGAAGGTAGCAGAGAGAGCATGGCCAATGCCGAAGCCTATGTGTAACCTCGACGGGTAACGTGCCAGCTAAGGCGATGGTGATGGTGGTTCTGTTTCTCGCTTTCTGGAGCGCCCTTACTGCCGCTAGGGGTACGCCTGTCGGCCGGCTGTTGCATCGGGTGATGGTCGAGATTCCAGCGGCCACCATTAATTCCACCACGCGCGGCCATATGCTTCTGGCTGCGGGGGCGTTTGGCTTTATCTGTATCGTCACGTGGTTTGGTGAAGCTGATGGTCTAAGAATGTTGGGCATGGCTGTGCCCGATGCCGCAGCATGGGTCACCACTTTCGAAATCACTGCGTATCTCGATGTAATATCCGCGCTTATTGCTGTCTCTACAGCCACACGGTTGAGGGCAATTAAGCTTCAGGTACTTACGGCCATTATGCCGCGATTTCATCGACTAGCTGGAAAACCCCGCAGCCGAAGCATACGCCAACGATGCCGCGCAAAAGCTGCAAACGATGATGACGGCGGAGCGGTCGCACTCGCGAGTTAAGCCGAGTTTGGGTCTGCGTACTTACACTGCGAGCCAAGCCTAAAAATTGTGATCAAACCGCGCGGCCAAGTGCCGCTCGGCTGCGGGTGGTGTTTATGACGTTCGGATTTCATACAGTAATCGATGCGCTTAGCTGGGCTATCGTCATGCTGCTGGGAATAAAGGTAGCGGCAACAATCATACTATTCGGCCGCGACAAGACTACGTGGTTTCATGCCGGATGGAGCGCAGGCCTTTGGTGGTTTACAAAGGTGACGCCGATACTTGCCGTGCCCTGCATGATCGCAATTGCCCTGCTACAAAACAAAATTGGAGATGCTTGGGCATACGGGGGTCTTATGGTTTTCGTCCTCATCGCTGTTCCAGTCGTTATCTGGCGGCGATTCTACCGGGCTTCGTCTTCGCGCGTTGAGCCAATTGGATAGTGGTTCCCGTTTCACCATCCTTTTTGGGAAAGGCGGCGGCGCACTATGTCGACTATCGCCATCGGCGTTCCCGTAAGCGGATGATCTGCTCACCACCACTTTCAGACGTTCCGGCGCCGGCCGGTTCGGGTTGTGATGGCGGGCGGCATCGGCAGGGATGGGATGAATCATATCCGACCGGTGAGGGCGGCGGGATCGGCGGCGGGCCGATCCGCATCATCCGCCCCCGCCGTCAGATCGCGTGGCCCTCGGTGTCGCGCAGTACCTCGCGGCGGCCGACATGGTCGGGGCGGCCGACGATGCCGTCCTTCTCCATCTTTTCGATCAGGCGGGCGGCGGAGTTGTAGCCGATGCGGAGCTGGCGCTGGAGCCAGCTGGTCGATGCCTTCTGCGATTCGCACACCAGCTGGATCGCGGCGCGATATTGCTGCTCCTCCGCCGAATCCTCACCCGTAGGCGCGCCTTCCAGCGCGAAGCTTTCCGCCGGTTCCTCGGTGACGGAGGAGATGTAGTCGGGCAGCCCCTGACCGCGCCAGTGATCCGCGACTGCGCGCACCTCGTCGTCGCTCATGAAAGGGCCGTGGACGCGGACGATGCCCTTGCCGCCGGGCATGTACAGCATGTCGCCGCGCCCCAGCAGCTGTTCGGCACCCTGTTCGCCCAGGATGGTGCGCGAATCGATCTTGCTGGTGACGTGGAAGCTGATCCGGGTCGGCAGGTTCGCCTTGATGACGCCGGTGATGACGTCGACCGAGGGTCGCTGCGTCGCCATGATGAGGTGGATGCCCGCCGCGCGCGCCTTTTGCGCGAGGCGCTGGATCAGGAATTCCACCTCCTTGCCTGCGGTCATCATCAGGTCGGCGAGTTCGTCGACCACCACCACGATCTGGGGCAGGGGATCGTAGTCGAGCTTCTCCTCCTCGTAGATCGGCGCGCCGGTATCGGCGTTGTAGCCGGTCTGCACCTTGCGGCCGAGCGGCTGGCCCTTCGCCTTCGCCGCGCGGACCTTGTCGTTGAAGCCCGCCAGGTTGCGCACACCGACCGAGGACATCTGGCGATAGCGGTCCTCCATCGTCTCCACCGCCCATTTCAGCGCGCGCACCGCCTTGGCCGGATCGGTGACGACCGGCGAAAGGAGGTGGGGGATGTCGTCGTACATGATGAGTTCGAGCATCTTGGGGTCGATCATGATCATGCGGCACTGGTTCGGCGTGAGCCGGTAGAGCAGCGACAGGATCATGCAGTTCAACCCCACCGATTTGCCCGAGCCGGTGGTGCCCGCGACCAGCAGGTGCGGCATCGGCGCGAGATCGGTGATGACGGGATCGCCGGCGATGTTCTTGCCGAGGATGATGGGCAGCTGCGCGGCCTGATCCTCGAACGCCTGGCTGCCGACCATCTCGTGGAACGACACGGTTTCGCGGCGGGCGTTGGGCAGTTCGATGCCGATGACGTTGCGGCCGGGGATCACCGCGACGCGCGCCGAGATCGCCGACATGTTGCGCGCGATGTCGTCCGCCAGCGCGATGACGCGGCTGGCCTTGATGCCGGGCGCCGGTTCCAGTTCGTACATCGTCACGACCGGGCCGGGCCGCACCTCGATGATCGAACCCTTGACGTGGAAATCGTCGAGCACGTTTTCGAGCAGGCGGGCGTTGCGCTCCAGCCCCGCCTTGTCGATCACGTTGCCGGCGGAGGGAGGCGCGGGGACGAGCAGGCCCAGCCCCGGCAGCACGTAATTGTCGGGCCGGTCGGTCGGTTGCTGGCGCTTGGGCGGGGCGGAGGCGAGGGTGGGCGCGGCCGGGCGGTCGGCGATCACCGGCGCGGGGCGGGGGGCGGCGTCCTCGTCCGGGCGGGGCAGCGCGCGGCGTTTCAGGTCGAGGGGTTCGGGATCGGCCTCCGCCCCGGCGACGTCGTCTGCATAGGGGGGGGCATAGGGGTCGGCATAGGGATCGTCGGCGTAAGCGGCGTCGGCCTCGTCGCCGGCCATGACCGCGCGGCGCGGGCGGCGCAGGCGCCAGCGATGCTCCGACAGGTCGATCTCCAGACTGCGAGCCCAGATGACGACGCCGGCGATCCCCGCGACCAGCCCGACCGCGCGGGCGCCCCACAGCATCACCAGCGGCTCGCCGGTGAAGGCCAGCGCCCAGTCGGTCGCCCCCGCCACCGCGATGCCGACGATCCCGCCCCAGCCCGCCGGCAGCGCCAGCACCGCCGAGGTCGAGATGAAGGCGAGCGCGCTGGCCATCAGCGCCACGCCCAGCGTCGCGCCGCGCAGCATCCGGCCCCAGCGGCCCGGCGGCACATCACGCCACAGGCGGGAGGCGACGATCGGGCCGACCGGCAGCAGCGCCGCGACGACGGGGCCGAACAGCGACAGCAACAGGTCCGCGATCCACGCACCGGGCAGCCCCAGCAGGTTGGCCGCGCCCTGCCCGGCGGCGGTGTTGATGGCGGGATCGCCAGGATGATAGCTGGCCAGCGCCAGCGCCAGCGCCAGCGTGACCATGCCGATCGTGACGGCGGCGATCAACGCGCCGCTGCGCACCGCGCCGGCCTTCACCGTCTCGCGCCACAACGCCGGCTGCGCCTGGCTGGCCATCGCCCTGATTCCTTAGAAATATGATCCGGATTGAGGGGCAGAATCATCGGCCTTTGCGTTCATCCCGTCAAGTTTCCGGGAACATTGGCCGTCCGCGTGGCGGAACATTGGCAGCCCGCCGCCGGGGGAGTAGGACGGACGCATGGATAACGATGTCATCATCCTCGGCGGCGGACTCGTCGGCTCGACGCTGGCGCTGGCGCTGACCGCCTCCGGCCTGACCGCGGCGGTCGTCGACCCGGCCGATCCGGCGGTCATGCTCGCCCCCGGCTTCGACGGCCGCGCCTCCGCGATCGCGAGTGCCAGCGGGCGGATGCTGGAGGCGATCGGGATCGCGCCGGCGCTGGCGGGGCAGGGCTGCGCGATCCGGCAGATCCGGGTCAGCGACGGACTGGAACCCGGCAAGCTGGATTTCGTACCCGATGCCGACGATGGCGCGCTGGGCACGATGTACGAGAACAAGCTGCTGCGCCGCGCGCTGTTCGACGCCGCCACCGCCTCGCCCGCGATCGACCTGCGGATGAAGACGCGCGCGACGACGGTGGAACGCGGCCCGCACGGCGTGACCGCGACGCTGGACGACGGCAGCACGCTGCGCGCGTCGTTGCTGGTCGCGGCCGAGGGGCGGAATTCGCCGACGCGCGCGGCGGCGGGGATCAACGTGGCGCGCTGGTCCTACGATCACGCCGCGATCGTCGGCGCGTTCCACCACGAACGCCCGCACGAGGATATCGCGTTCGAGATATTCTATCCCGCCGGGCCGTTCGCGCTGCTGCCGCTGGTCGACGACGCGGTCGGCCACCGGTCGGCGATCGTGTGGTCGGTGAAGGCGGAACACGGGCCGGGGCTGGTCAAGCTGTCCGACCGGGGTTTCCTGGCGGAGGCATCGGCGCGGATGGGCGGGTTCCTGGGCGAATTGTCCGCGCCCAGCCCGCGCGCCAGCTATCCGCTGGGGTTCCACCATGCCGCGCGGATCACCGCGGACCGGCTGGTGCTGGTCGGCGATGCCGCGCACGGCATCCATCCGATCGCGGGACAGGGGCTGAACCTGGGGATGCGCGACGTGGCGGCGCTGGCGGAGGTGCTGGTCGAGGGCCGGCGGCTGGGCCTCGACCTCGGCGATGCGCAGCTGCTGGCGCGGTATCAGCGGTGGCGCGGGCTGGATACGCTGGCGGTGGCGGCGGCGACCGACGGACTGACGCGGCTGTTCGGCGTGCCGGGGCGCACGGCCAGCGCGGTGCGGCGCTTCGGCATCTCCGCGGTCAACGCGATCCCGCCGCTC
This sequence comes from Sphingomonas sp. CFBP 8760, assembly GCF_014841615.1. Classification (GTDB taxonomy): domain Bacteria; phylum Pseudomonadota; class Alphaproteobacteria; order Sphingomonadales; family Sphingomonadaceae; genus Sphingomonas. The sequence continues at coordinate 322,625 of NZ_JACYUG010000004.1, forward strand.
AAGAACCGTTTCATGGCGGAGGCACGCGGGGAAAGCGGCCAGTTGCCGCGATTGCTGCAGGGGTTGCCGGTCTGATCCGCGGTTAACGGGGCGGCAGGATTTCGGGGTTAGTACCGGCGGCATGACCGACGACGACTCCCTGCATGGCCGCGACAAGCGCAGCAGCGTCATCATCCGCGCGAGTGTGATCGTGGCGGGGATGCGCCTGGAACGCCGCGTTCGCAATCTTTCGCTGCACGGCGCGTGCATCGACAACCAGAACGACCTGATCGTCGGCGCGACCGTCTATGTCTCGATGGGGGCGCTGGACGATCTGGCTGCCGAGGTGATGTGGGCGAGCCCGCGACTGGCGGGGCTGCGCTTCACGCTGCCGATCGACCTAGAGGCGGCCCGGCGCCCGCGCGGCACGGGCACGGTGGCGAGCGCGGGCTGGATGCGCGACGTCGACAGCGCCTATCGCATCCGGGGCGGTCCCGCACGTTAGGGCTGGATGACATCAGGTTGAACCGGATGTTCGTCGTTGCGAGCGGAGCGAAGCAATCCGGGGCGTCTTGGTCCGGCGCTGGATTGCTTCGCTCCGCTCGCAATGACGGATGGGGTTAGACTAGAGCGTTTTCCGGCCGACCTGAGTCGAAGGGGATTCACACGGGCGTGCTGA
>NZ_JACYUG010000005.1 GCF_014841615.1 Sphingomonas sp. CFBP 8760
TGGCCAAGCGGAACGCTCGGGCGACGACGATGATCGCCACGGTAAGGCTGGACCCGTGCGGGCTACGGAGCCGACGCCGGATCGGGCTGAGGACTTGTCGACCCGCGAGGCACGCGACGCCTTCCCCGATGAAATCGAGGACGGTGGCCTGGGTGTGGGTGACTGACGATGCATTCGATCGCGACCGTCAAATCGGCGTCGGGCGCCGCCAAATATTTCGCCAAGGACGACTTCGTCAGCGGTGAATATTACACTGACGAGAAGGCCGGCGAGGTCAGCATGTGGGGCGGCGAAGGCGCGGCTGCGGCTGGCCTCGAGGGGAGGGTTTCCCAAGAAACCTTCGCCAAGGTATTGGGCGGCGAACTGCCCTCTGGCGAGCGGGTCATGGACCAGCGGCAGTCGCGTCGGCCGGGCTATGACCTGACCTTCTCCGCGCCGAAATCGGTGTCGGTGATGGCTTATATCGCCGGGGATAAACGCATCCTCGGCCCCGACGGCGCGCAGACCAAAGCCGTCCAGCAAACCATGGCCTGGATCGAGAAGAACCTCGCCGAGACACGCATTACCAAGGACGGCAAGACCGAGACGGTGAAGACCGGCAATCTGGTCTATGCGCTGTTCCAGCACGACACCAGCCGGGCACTCGATCCGCAGGCCCACGACCATGCCATTGTCGCCAACATGACCAAGGGGCCGGACGGCAAGTTTCATGCCCTCCACGCCGACCGAATCTGGTCGAATAACAGCGTCATTGGCTCGATCTATCATGCCTTCCTCCGCACCGAACTGGAGAAGCTGGGATACAAGACCGAGCTGACCGGGAAACACGGCACCTTCGAGATCGTCGGGGTCCCGAAGGATGTACTGGAAGAGTATAGCCAGCGGCGTGCAGACATCGTCGCGACTGCGGAAAAGCTTGGCATCAAGAGCATGCAGGGGCTGCGCGATGTCACCACCCGAACCCGCGATCCCAAGCTGAAGGTCGACGATCGCGACGGTCTCCTGAAAGATTGGATCGACCGCGCCGCTGCGCTCGGCTTCACCGGCAAGGATCTGCTGGCCGCTGCCGAGAAGGTGAGCAAGGACCGGGAGACGTCGCCACTCGAACGCAGCTACCATGCGATCGCGGACGCGGTGAAGGTCGCGATGGAAACCGTGTCTGGGTTACTGCGATCACCGGACCCGTTGGTCGACCGCGGTATCGTCCGGTTCGCGCAATCCACCGGCCAGGCAAATGCGCAGCTGGCAGTGGCATCTGCGGTCCGCAGCCTCGATCAACGCGAAGCCGCCTTCGACAAGGACAAGGTCGCCAAGAAGGCGCTCGACTTCGGCCTGAAGGGCGTCACCATCGACCATGTCGAGGCCAGGGTCGAGCAGCTTATCGAGAAGGGCAAGCTCCTCGCCGGCGAGATCACGGTCGAGGGTAAGACCGTTGCCGCCGTCACCACGCCGGACGCGCTCAGGACCGAGGAGGCCATCCTTGCCCGGATAGAGGAAGGCAAAGGCGCTGGCACCCCGATCGTCACGCCTTCCGCTGCGCCGGACCGGCTACAGGCCGCCTCCCCTCACCCGCTGAATGAAGGCCAGCTCGCGGCCGCGACGCTGATCGTCTCCACCCCGGATCGCATCGTCGCCGTCCAGGGCATTGCCGGCGCCGGCAAGTCGACCATGCTGCAGGCCGTCGCCCGCGTCGTCGAGTCCGAAGGCAAGTCGGTGCTGGGCCTCGCTTTCCAGAACAAGATGGTCGCCGACATGAAGGAAGGCATGGCGCGACCCGACGCCATTCCCAACCGCGAAATGTCGGTCGACCAGATGCAGGCCTCTGGGGTCCAGGCGGAGACGATCGCGCACTTCATCTGGCATAATGCCAAGCACGTCACCAACCCCAACACTCCCGAAGCACAGGCACGCCGCGCGGAGTTGAAGGACACGGTCATCGTCGTCGACGAGACCTCGATGGTGTCGAACCGCGACATGCTCAAAATGCTGACGATCGCGGAAGGACTCGGCATCGAGAAGATCGCGCTGATCGGCGATCGCCAGCAGCTCCTGCCGATCGATGCCGGCAAGGCCTTTGCGATGATGCAGGCGGCCAGGATCGGCATGGCCCGCATGGATGATAACCTGCGCCAGCAGACCGACCAGCTGCGCACCGTCGCGGCGCTCGCCAACGTCGGCAAGGCGGGCCAGGCCATGAAGGTGCTTGGCGACAAGGTCGTCGAACACCAGGAGCCATCCAAGCACGCCTCCGAGCTATGGCTGGCGCTGTCGCCGGCGGAACGGGCCGAGACGGCCATCTTCGCGTCCGGCCGCGAGACCCGCGCCACAATCAACGAGGAGGTGCAGAAGGGCCTGAAGGCGGAAGGCACCCTCAAGGGGGACGGGTTATACATCGCCGTCATCCAGAACGTGAACGTCGAGCGCGAGGACCTGCGCTACGCCAGGACCTACGACAAGGGCCAGCGCCTCGAGATCAAGGGCCGCATGACGGATGTCGGTCTCGAACGCGGGGTTGCCGAGGTGAAGCGGACCCTCGCGAACGGCCGGGTTGAGATCGTCCAGAACGGCAAGACGATCCGGTTCAATCCCCAGCGGATCGATCCGATGATCGACAAGGATCGGATGTCGCTTGCGACCGTCGAGACGATCCAGATTCATGAAGGTGACCGCATCCGCTGGACCGACAACGACAAGGACCGCGGCATCTACAACGCCTCGCTGGCGACGATCACCGGCATCGAGGGCGGCAAGGTCACGGTCGAGCTGGCCAACAAGGACCAGGTCACGCTCGAACACAACGACAAGATGATGCAGCGGATGGACCTCGCCTACGCGCTCAACATGCACATGGCGCAGGGCATCACCGTCAACAAAGCCATCACGGTCATGCAAAGCTGGGAACGTAACCTGTCGAACCAGCGGCTGTTCAACGTCGGCGTCACCCGCATCCGCTTCGACCTGACCATGGTCGTCGATAACCAGCAGAAGCTGGAGATGCAGCTGGACAGGAACCCCGGCGACAAGACCTCCTCGCTGGAAAGCCTCGGCCGTCTGGATATCGATCGCGCTGTGGTTCAGAGCAAAGCGGCCGACGATGCCCTCACGAAAGCGATGGACAGCCTCGACCAGGCCGGCAGCGAGAAGATCCTGATCGATCCCGCCAGCCTCGACATGACCGACCTGCCGCCAATGGGCGCGTCGACCACCGACTATTCCGATATCAGGAACCTCGATGGCGAGATGCCATCGATGAAAGACGGCGACGATGCCGATCGTCGTGACGGCCGTGCCGATCGCAAGGATGACGAACTCGGCCTGACGCCGNCCGATCGTCGTGATGGCCGTGCCGATCGCAAGGATGACGATCTCGGCCTGACGCCGCGTGAACACGACGATCTCAGCGCCCTGCCCGCGATGCCCGGCCACGTCGAACAGATCCGTGGCCTGCCCGAAAAGAACCTCAGTCTGGATATGTGATGATGAGCAACACTCCCTTGACCGATCCGCCTGCCTCGCCCGTGCCGGCCGATCCGCCCCGTCCGACGCCAAGGCTCCTGATCGACATGGTCATGACCATTCTCGACAAACAGCAGGTCAGCCTGGCGCAGATGTTGAAGCATCTCAAACGCTGGGATCTTCCTGACTGGGAGCGCGAGCAGATCAACGATTTCGCCNCCACGCCCGACGCCAAGGCTAATGATCGACATGGTCATGACCCTTCTCGACAAACAGCAGGTCAGCCTGGCGCAGATGTTAAAGCACCTCAAACGCTGGGATCTTCCTGACTGGGAGCGCGGGCAAATCAACGATTTCGCCGACGTGATCCTGCGCATGACGCAAATGAGCCACGATATTCTCGACAAGGTCGTGCAGGGTTGGCCTGACCTGCTCGATGACGAGACGATCCGGGCCGGGATCGAACGTCATACCGCCCCCTTGCGCAATGCTGCCGAGGGTATCCGCCGCGACTGTTCGGTAACCCGGGTACTCGCCATCGATGGAATGTCAGCTGCCGAGAAGCACCAAGACGAACTGCTGNCCATCGATGGAATGTCAGCTGCCGAGAAGCATCAAGACGAACTGCTGCGCGCCATCGCCTTTGCGATCGATAGCCATTGTGACGGCCTTGGCAGCATCCTTGGCACCCCGGAGGGCAGTCGATGACGAAATTGGACCACTCCCGTCCAGAAATCGCCGACGAAGCGGATGCGCATCGCGATCAGATGCGCGGCCGTCTTCGTGCTTTCGAGGATAAATGGTTGGCGTCGCCATGCGGGCAACAGCCGGAGGCAGCACATGGCCCTGGCTGATCGCGACTATATGCGAGACCCGCCCAGACCGCGCGGCCGTACCACTCGCTTGGATGCCGCGCCGACCGATGGGGTCATCTGGGAGGCGACGATTGATCCCTCGCCAGCCGCTGAACCGCCATTCCTCCACCGCCGGGCGATCGTGCTGGCTCTCTGGCTTGCCGGCGGGATCGCCGTCTTCGCGGCGATGTGGGTGATCGGCTGCGCAATNCACTCCCGTCCAGAAATCGCCGACGAAGCGGATGCGCATCGCGATCAGATGCGCGGCCGTCTTCGTGCTTTCGAGGATAAATGGTTGGCGTCGCCATGCGGGCAACAGCCGGAGGCGGCACATGGCGCTGGCTGATCGCGACTATATGCGAGACTCGCCCAGACCGCGCGGCCGTACCACTCACTTGGATGCCGCGCCGACCGATGGGGTCATCTGGGAGGCGACGGTCGATCCCTCGCCAGCGTCTGACCCGCCAAACCGCCATCGACGAGGGATCATGCTGGCGCTGTGGCTCGCCGGCGGGGTCGCCGTCTTTGCGGCGCTGTGGGCGATCGGCTGCGCAATGATCGCCGCCCAATGGCACGGCCAGGGCACGACGTTCACGCCGCCATCTACGCAAGCCAAACCACAAGCCGGGGGGAATAATCATGGAGCAGGTTAGGATCGGGCCACTGGTGACGGAGGCAGAGGCACTTGTTGCAATGACCGTCGGTGACCTGGCGGACAGCTTCCGGACACAGTCCTTCCACCTGATGCAGGCGCATCCGATCGCCGCTGCACACCTGGTGCTGGCGGCCGCCTCGATCGCGCCGACCTGCGCGGCCGAGCAAGACGTCGCCGACGAGTTCTCTTTCGTCATCGTCGATTTCGCGCAGCAGCACGGGGTCCTCCACCAACGCGCCGTCAACCGGCGGGCGCAGGAAACCGCGGGGGTCGCGCATGGGCATCGATGACCGCGACTACATGCGCGATCGCTACCGGGAGCGTCAGGCAAAGGCCACCGGCTCGACGTTCTGGAACGATCGCAAGTCCAGGGTAGAGCAGCCGCACGACAAACACGGGAAGGCCGTGCCGCTGGGTAGCGCGAGCTGGATCGGTGGCAATGGCGGCGGTGGTGGTGGTGGCTGGTTCGAGGCAGCCGGTCGCCGGTTCCAACATCGCCATGACCGGCATCGGCCCAAGCGCCGGGTTCGGACACATCCGGCGAAGAAGTGGATCATGCTGCTATGGGTGGTGCCGATCCTGATCCCCGCCTATCGCGAGGCCAAGCGATCGGGTTGGTTTCCTGACCGCGTTGCCGAGATACGGTATCCGTCGTCCGGCACGGTGACGGTCAACAACGGCGTCGATCCAAAAACTGCAACATCCAGACTGCATGTCACGACCAACAACGCCAATNGCTTCCGGACACAGTCCTTCCACCTGATGCAGGCGCATCCGATCGCCGCTGCACACCTGGTGCTGGCGGCCGCCTCGATCGCGCCGACCTGCGCGGCCGAGCAAAACGTCGCCGACGAGTTCTCATTCGTCATCGTCGATTTCGCGCAGCAGCTCGGGGTCCTCCACCAACGCGCCGTCAACCGGCGGGCGCAGGAAACCGCGGGGGTCGCGCATGGGCATCGATGACCGCGACTACATGCGCGATCGCTACCGGGAGCGTCAGGCAAAGGCCACCGGCTCGACGTTCTGGAACGATCGCAAGTCCAGGGTAGAGCAGCCGCACGACAAACACGGGAAGGCCGTGCCGCTGGGTAGCGCGAGCTGGATCGGTGGCAATGGCGGCGGTGGTGGTGGTGGCTGGTTCGAGGCAGCCGGTCGCCGGTTCCAACATCGCCATGACCGGCATCGGCCCAAGCGCCGGGTTCGGACACATCCGGCGAAGAAGTGGATCATGCTGCTATGGGTGGTGCCGATCCTGATCCCCGCCTATCGCGAGGCCAAGCGATCGGGTTGGTTTCCTGACCGCGTTGCCGAGATACGGTATCCGTCGTCCGGCACGGTGACGGTCAACAACGGCGTCGATCCAAAAACTGCAACATCCAGACTGCATGTCACGACCAACAACGCCAATGCCGTCGTGCAACTCTACAAGTGGAAAACCAACGAGCACGTCATCTCGGTTTACGTCAGGGGCGACGACGATGTTACGACCGCCATACCGCCGGGGAAGTATCGCATGCAGATCGTCGAGGGCGANCGGGGTCCTCCACCAACGCGCCGTCAACCGGCGGGCGCAGGAAACCGCGGGGGTCGCGCATGGGCATCGATGACCGCGACTACATGCGCGATCGCTACCGGGAGCGTCAGGGCAAGGCCACGGGCGGGACATTCTGGAACGATCGCAAGTCTAGGGTAGAGCAGCCGCACGACAAACACGGCAAGGCCGTGCCGCTGGGTAGCGCGAGCTGGATCGGTGGCAATGGCGGGGGTGGCGGTAGCTGGTTCGAGGCAGCCAGTCGCCGCTTTCAGCACCGCCATGACCGGTATCGGCCCAAGCGCCGGGTTCGGACACATCCGGCGCAGAAGTGGATCATGCTGCTATGGGCGGTGCCGATCCTGATACCCGCCTACCGCGAGGCCAAGCGATCCGGTTGGTTTCCTGACCGCGCTGCCGAGATACGGTTTCCGTCGTCCGGCACGGTAACGGTCAACAACAGCGTCGATCCAAAAACCGCAACATCCAGACTCCACGTCACTACCAACAACGCCAATGCCGTCGTGCAACTCTACAAGTGGAAAACCAACGAGCACGTCATCTCGGTTTACGTCAGGGGCGACGACGATGTTACGACCGCCATACCGCCGGGGAAGTATCGCATGCTGATCGTCGAGGGCGACAAGTGGCACGGCCTGACCGACTATTTCGGATCGTCGACCACGACCAACACCGTTGTCGCGGCAATGCGGTTCGAGCCACGGACGATCCACTCGATCGACCTAAACAGGCGACCGAACGGAAACCTGCATACGCGACCAAAGCTCACTGGTCCGGAGGCACTGCGATGAACTCCGCGACCAGCTTCTTAAACCCGCACAAATCACACGCTTAAACAGGGAGACATCACCATGCAGAAGATCATCACGGCCCTTGGGGTCATCGCGTTGACTGCCTCACCGGCAGCTGCCCAGAAGCTCGGCAAGGGTGGCATCGGCATTGACGAAACGACGGAGGTGGCGCGTTGCGATCGACCGCTCGGCACGATCGCCCTGGTTGAGGAGCGCAGCGCTGCGAGCCCGACTGACGGACTGCCCGCCGGCATGGCGGCGCTGATCCGGATGGCCGAAGCGCAAAACGGTGGCGGACAGCGAGTGGACCCCCTGCCCCTCTTGAAAATGCTGGTGTCGCAGAGCGGCTGCTTCCAGATCGTAGACAGGGGCGAGGGCTTCGATGCTCTCCAGCGTGAGCGCCAGCTCGCTGCCGGCGGCTCGGTCGCAGGTGCCAACAACCAGGCAACCTTGAAGGCGGCCGACTACCTGCTGCAGGCCAAGGTCGTCTATTCCAACAATGACTCCGGTGGCAGCGGTGGTGGTCTCGGCTCGATGTTCCCGGGCGGCCTTGGCTTCAAGCAGAAGGTCAAGGCGAGCCAGACCATGCTGACGCTGGTCGAGGTCAAGACCGGCATCCAGCAAGCTGTCGCGACAGGCTCAGCCCGCAAAAAGGACCTCTCGATCCTAGGTGGCGGGATCCTGACCAATGCCGGCATCGGTGCGCTGGGTGGAAACTGCACATCGACTGACATGGGCAAAATTACATCGCTCGCGATGCTCGACGCCTTCAGGAAGCTGACAACGCAGGCACAGACCCGGCTCACGGCTGTTGCCGCAACGCCAGCGCCAGCGCCCGCACCGATGCCAGCGCCCGCGGTGCCGGCAGCAACTGTAGTAGTCCCCGCACGGCATTAAAGTGGAGAAAGGGAAGTGGTGTGGCGGAAGGCTGAAATGCTGGAAGCCCCCCTTCCCTCCACCTGACGAGCCAACGCCATGATGACACAATCAAACCTGTTCAGCCCGGCTGACGAGATCACCGGTGAAGTCGTCGCTGAATGTGAGGCGGTTGTAGCGGATGCAACGCCCGCTCCGATTGCGATACCTTGCGGGTTTCGCGATCTGCATAACGGTCCATGTCGGCGTCTTGGTAATTGGCCTGTGATGACGGACGGTAAGCAAATGGCTTGTCGCAATCGGCCGATGGTCCACTGTGACCCGGCCTGCTTCAAAGGCGACCCCCCTGCCCCGGATCATGGCATCGCCGGCGACGACGTCATATGGGCTGAAGAAGAGGCCGAGTATGCCGACGTTCGGTAGTTCTGAGACGACCTTCGGCCCGCATTTAAGCGGGGACTCGACCCAGACCCCTTACACCGGGGTTCGTTGTCCATGCTGTGCGAGCAAGGTGGAGCAGCTGCCTCGGCTCTGGACCATCAAGCCCTGCCGTGTGTGCAGGCGACCGCTGACACTCGTCTGGTTTCTTGGAAGGCCTCGGACGTATCGTCTTCACAGCCTGCTCGACGTAGGTGGTGCGATCTACGGTCTATCGACCTTGGATCTAATCACCGCTTTCATCCTGTCCGAGATGAACGCTCGAACGTTCGCCAAAATTGTTACCATCTTGCTTTTCGTATTCGGATCGCTGCTTTTGGTTGATGGGGTGTTGGGCTTCGGCACGCGCATTGATCGTACATGGAGCGTCGTTCGCCGCGGGGGGATCGCGAAACTTATCGGCGGCGGCAAGGCGGCAGCAGGTATGACGGCCTTCGGTCTGGTCCTGGTCGGGCTCACCCTTTAACCCAATGCATACATCAGCTCTCACCTCTACTTTTGTGCACAGGTGCACAATGGCGGGCGATCTTTTTTCACGCTATCGCTGTGGCGCACAAGCGCATAAGCGCACAAGCGCATAAGCGAACAAGCGCATAAGCGCGTTTCCGCACTGGCGCACTGGCGCACTGGCGCACCAGCGCATGAGCGCACGGATGCGTCCATGCACTAACGAACAGGCGCATTCGTGCACCTATGCGATACCGGACACGCGCAACAGCGCACAATTGCGCTTGCACGATACCGCATGAGCGCGCAGATGCACATGTGTGTCTGCGCGCTGGCGCACCGTAGCGATTGTGCACCAACGGCTGACACTACAAACTGGAGGCGTTGCCATGCAAACTGTTGCTTTGATTGCACAAAAAGGCGGCGTAGGAAAAACGACTCTTGCCATTCATCTGGCAACCGCGTTCGCCGCAGAGGGACGCAACACGCTATTGCTGGATCTCGATCCGCAGGCGAGCGCAACGGAGTGGAAGGACCACCGAGAAAAAGAAGCACCGGCTGTCCTGTCGATCCAACCCACGCGATTGGCCAAGGTGCTTGAGGAGGCGCGCGCGATCGGAACGGATATCGTCATCCTCGATACCGCGCCGCACAGCGAAAGCACTGCGCTGGAGGCGGCTAGAGCGGCCGACCTAGTCCTGGTTCCTTGCCAGCCGACCATCATGGACCTGCGGGCGATGTCGAAGACCGTGGAGTTGCTTCGGATGGTAGGCAAGTCGGCCTTCGCGATTCTGAATAGCGTCCCGCACCAGGGTTCAGGCGGTCAGGAAGCCGCCGACACCATCACAACGAGCTTTGGCCTCGAGGTGGCAGATGCCCGTTTCGGTGATCGGGTCGCGTTCAGTCGCTGCATGATATCGGGGGAAGCGGCACAGGAGGTGGAACCTCAGGGAAAAGCCGCAAGCGAAGTCGCGGCTTTTCACCGATGGGTTGCCGCACAACTGGACAAGCGCATAGGCGCACCTGTGCACAGGCGCACTCGTAAGGCGGAGAAGGTGGCATGACGAAAAAGGTCGGGTTCGCAGCAGGGCTGGGGAATCTGGAGCGGCTTGGAGGGAAGGTCGCGACACCGCTTGCGCCCGCATCGCCGGCTACCGTCCATGTGGTAGGATCTACGGAGCCAGCGGGCGAGACAAAGCCTGGCGGACGATCTGGAAAGGTGAACATTGCGGGATATTTCGACCCAGCCGTTAGGAAGCAGCTTGCGATGCTGGCTATCGAACTGGAGACAGATCAGGTGAAGCTGATGGCCGAGGCGTTGAACATGCTATTCGAGAAACATGGACGATCGCCGATCGCCGCGGCCTAGCTTGATCGGAGGGGCGGGGGGGGGGGACATCAACTCACGCCCCGGTCAAAAACGGCGCAGAATGGGTGAGCATCATCGTTTCGGGACGCTGCACCTGCGTGGTAGCGATAAGGTTTATTCATGCTACTACGAAACGTTAAAGCGTCAGCATGTGAGAAAGGGCCGATCCGAGCATGACCAAGGCGGAAATCATCACTGACGACGCCAACGGGCCGCTGCCATCGACTGTCCGCTGGCGCGGCCGTCCACGGCTTCGAACTTCACCGGCCCCGACCGCGACTGAGCGGCCCCGGCCCGGTATGGAAAAGGCCATCGACCGGTTGCTTGAAGCAGCGATGCGCGGCGAAACCGGCCATGTTATCCGTCGCTGGCCGGTCACCTCGCTGACCGAACTGCGCGATGCGATCGACGCCGCCATCGAGGTCGTCACCGAAGCTGGCGGCGCCGACATTGGCGTGGGTCCGATCGATGTCGTGCTGGCGCACTTCCCGCGCGGTGACGGCAAGCCGTACCGAGTGAGCTTCAACAAGCCAGTCGGCTCCAACGACGAGGCGTGATGGGCGACGCGGAAGGGGAGGATGCGGGCGGGGCAGGGGACAAGGCGGTTGTGCTGATCCCGGTCGCGCAGGCTGCGGAACAACCGCTGCTGACAGGGATCACGCCGGAGGATGACGCGCGGGTGCAGGCGTATGTCGCGCGCGCCTCGGCCGCGTCGACGATACGCGCCTACCGATCGGACTGGCGGCTGTTCACGGCCTGGTGCGCCGCGCGTGGGTACCGGCCGCTGCCGGCGACGCCAGAAGTAACCGGCGCTCACCTCGCCGAGATCGCCGAGATCGGCACCGCCTTCTCCGCGGGGCGGCCACTGTCCAAGGCCTCGATCGAGCGCCGGCTGGCCGCGATCGTGTTCGTCCACCGCGCGGCCGGCCTCGAGCCGCCCACCACCCAGACCGGCGCCGCGACCCTCACCACGATGATGCGCGGGATCCGCAGGGCCAAGCGCGCGGACAAACCCGGGAACAAGCGCCCCGCCGACGCCGACGTGCTGCGCGACATCATCCGCGGGATCACCGGCGACACTATTTTGGAGCTACGCGATCGGGCGCTGCTGACGATGGGGATGATGGGCGCGTTCCGCCGCTCCGAGCTGGTCCGGATCCGGGTCGAGGACATCGCCCCGCATCCGCGCGGGCTGACGGTCTTGATCCCGTTCTCCAAGGGCGACCAGGGCGGGGCCGGGCAGTCGGTCGCGATCCTGGAAGGGCGGCGGATCGAGCCGGTGCGCCACTACCACGCCTGGATCGAGGCGGCCGGGATCAGCGAGGGGAGGGTGTTTCGCCGGCTGACGCCGCACGGACGGGTGACGGACACCGCGCTCAGCGAGCAGTCGGTGGCGCTGGTGATGAAGAAGCGCGCCGCGGCGGTGGGCTACGACCCGGCACTTTTTGCCGGCCATTCCCTTCGCGCCGGATTCCTGACCGAGGCGGGGCGGACCGGCGCCACGCTGTTCAAGATGAAGGAACACAGTCGGCACAAGTCGATCGAAATGCTCAGCGCCTATGTCCGCGACGAAGAGGCGTTTCGCAACCACGCTGCCGAGGGCTTCGCGTAACCCTATGCAAGAAGGGGATGTGACGGCGAGTGATCGGCTGCCGTTACCGGCACCAGGTGCAGCCTAGTCGCCGTCGTCGTCGATGAGCTTCTGGACGCGACCGATCGGGGTATCGTCGATGGGCCGGATCGTCTCCCCGCAGCCCGGGCATTCGATGGTTCTCTCGAGACGAAGCGTCTTGTACTGCACGTTCAAGGTACGCCCGCAAACCGGGCATTCCATCTGTGCCGCGATGTCGTCGAGTTCGTGCGCCATGTCACCTGTCATAGTCCAGATGAGGTGTTCCCGGAAGCTGCCGCGCCGGAGCGACGCTGATGCCTGATCCGGCTGCTCATCAGCGGCAACCGGGATGGCCAAGCGTGTCGCACAAACGACCAGGAATTAAGGCACCGGATTGCCGACGACCAATGGCCGAAAGTGGTGGAAAGCTGTCTGTCCGCTTTTAGCGACAGACGCCAGTCTTGGGACATTCCCGCAGCAATATCACACGATCAACAATGATTTCCTGGCCTGACATTCCGAGATGGCCATAAGCGCCCGAATACAAGGTTTTCCGGCCGAAAAACTCGATGAACCATTTCCCCCCGCGCTGACGGGTTCTTTGGTCAAATTTCACGCGACTGGTGTTAAACCAGATAGTCGCAAGCCTAGCTTGCTCGAAACGCTCTCTCCATCCGGGGGATTTTGGATCGGTGCGTGGCCATTCGGGAGGGCTGGTGTTTTCTGGTATGAATCGTTGCCCTTCAAACTCATCAACCCAAACGCCTCGATAGCGGCGTGACATCTCCATTTTGTAGCATTGGTCGGTCGGCAGCGATCCGATCACGTTGGTTTGGATGTGATAGGTACAGGGGTATTCCCGTATCAAACGGCCGTCGTAGCGATAGCACCCGCGCCCAACGTCGACGTCGGCGCATCTCGTCGTCAGCAGGCGTGCGCGCTGCTGATCTTCCGCGCGAGCAAACACTCCGGGCTTGGGCGGGGCAAATTGCCCAAGCGCGGGACCGCTTATGTTTGTCATGACGCAGTTCAACGCTAAGATAAGTCGAGTTCTCAGCATAACAGCTCTCCGGCAGGCCTACTTGGAAAAGATGGCTGCTCCGGCAGCTTACAGATATGCTGTGCCTTACGACAACGTTTGAAGGTTGGCGCTTCCAGCCCGGCCACTTTCCGAGTCAAATTTTTTAACCAAAAATGTCAAGGTGCGGCCTTTTATGCAAGATCGCTTTCAACATTTCGGTCTAATGATCGCTAGCGTCGCGATGAGGTGGATTGCTGACGTGCTCTATTGTTGCAAAAATCACACCCCGCCCATCGTCTCGATTAATTGTATCCGTGGTAATAAATCAACACCACAACAGCATCCAATCGCTGATATTGATCGAATAAACTGACATATCTAATTATGTGGTATCGCCAATCAATGTTATATCGTTATTTTTGCATCATACTAAAAGTTTTAAATGCCCATACTTGTCGATACGCGGCAGGTTATCTACCGGACCAAGTCAGGTCAATCCAAGGAATGGCATGCTTATGCTTGCCCTCACCGATTAAGATTATTGATTGAGAAGCAGTGTGGAGATGTGGGAGCACCATCATTCCGCCGACGCGCAGCGGCAGGGTAGCAAGCACTGTGTGGCGCTGGCCGTCATAGACGATGATCTGGGACCGCTCAGCGGACCCTTCCGCATTCCATACGCCAAGCCAGGCATAGCCGCCGGTATGCACTTCGCTGGCAATTATAAACCGGTAGCCCGGTATCTGCGGCCAATAGGCAGCTTGATGTTCTACTACCCAATCGTAGAAGGCAGCCTTGCCAATGCGACCATTCGCTGGACCGGTGAAGTTGAAGGTATTCGGTATGTTCCAAGTGAACCAGCAGCCGCTTGAGTCGGAGAAGACTGCGCCACGATGATACCGGAGATCGACAAAGCGGGTATCATCCGACCGCAGCATGACGCCCCAATTGTAATCAAGTTGGCCTACGGTCTGATCAGCAGTAGTTTTGGACTGAGAGCCGCCCAGCTTTTCGACAGGCAATGGAGTCGACGTGATCGCGATTGGTTCGCCGACGGGCGCAGGACAGGATGGTGGTGAAATCACCGCCGCAAGTAAAGCGATATTCATCGTCATCGTCATTTCCTCAGATCATGTGCATTATGCATGATAAGCGGCAATCAGACTGCTCGCTGAAACTGCATCGCCATCGATAACGTGGCGATCTGGGCGCTACCTGCTTGGCAGCTTTGGCGACCCGCTACTCCGCTCGCGAACGTCGCGAAGCCGTGGCAAACGGAACGTTCACTCCTGCCGCCGGTACCGGTCATTGTAAGATATACAGTCTTTGTATTATCCTCGCGCCATCAAAACTCGGTGCATCTTCCTGCCAGCAGGCTTTGAGTGCAACCCCAGTTTCCTTCCACCACTCGTGAAAGGGGCCAATTTGTTCTTCGATTGAAATACGGGTTATCGTCATGTTGACCAGCGGATTACTAAGTGATTTGACGGCTACTGGCCTTCCCTCGATTTTTAAGTCAGTTGCATGACTGGCCCAGAAAGATTGAATGTTTGTCGCCCCGGCGAACGGCGGAATCGAAATTCGTGATAGGCGCTCAAGCGCAGAGACTAGCGCCGGGCATTGATCGCTATCGATCCAATCATGCCTGACTATCTCGGTTGGGGCACACCCGTCTTGCGAGTTACGGAATGCACAGGTGTCGATGTCCTTTTTAATGCGCTCGACGATCCAGCGTTTTGGATTGAGCGTATCTCGCGCTGTTGAGAAAGTCACGGCTTGATCGATCGAGCCCCCTAGCCATGCCCCGGCTTCGGTTACCTTGTATATTTCCTCCAATCCGTTCTGGGCGTGGCTTGGTGTGGCTAATAGCAGAATTAACCCGCACAACGCTGACAGTTTGAGAGACATGTTTTCTCCGTCTGGTGACCCGAGCGAATCATTGCGTAAGGTCATGAGCGGTACAACGGATCAATTTTAATCGCACTAAGACAGCAGAACGCATCGCCGTGTTGTGGCACCTATGTCTGCTTATGGGCGCTTCCCGTCAGGCCGCTTTCCTGCCCGATAGCAGTCCGTCGGGTTTCGGGTGATGTGCCCAGCTCGGGAGCCTCGGAACGGCACGAGCTGGTGGATTGCAGAAAGGCTGCTTTTAGGGAGACGAAGGGATTAGTCGGACACCGACAACCAATGCTGGTCGATCAAAGATTTACTTAAGGGCTTTAGGATTACCTAAAACACCGCATATAAACTTGTGCTGATTCAAGCACCATTCGTATGTGACTGGACTTGCCCCNCATACGCGGCCGAAACTTACCAGCCCGGAGGCGCTGAGATGAACGACGCGGAACCTCCGCAAAACTTGTTCGGCAACATTCCCACTACGGGCGGTCACTGCAACTGCACCCTCGGCTGCGACAGCGGGCATTCCAAGGAACTAAAGAAGAGGGGGGAAGAGGGGGAGCGAGACGCCGGAATGGCCCCTCCCCTCTAACTGACAGGCCACCGCGATGTTGACGCAAACCAATTTTTTCGCTCCAGCAGAGACCGTGGACGATGGCAGTACGTCCGTCGTCCCGCACCTGTCGGGGGAGCCGATTGCGGTGCAATGCGGTTTTCGCGACAGGCATAACAATCCATGCCACCAACTGGGAAACTGGCCGATCATTGACGCAGCAAAGCAGATGCTTTGCCGCGATGAGCCGATGATCCATTGCGACGCGCCTGCTTCAGGGGCGACCCCCCTGCCCCTGCCCCTGCCCCTGCCCCTGCCCCTGCCCCTGCCCCTGCCCTTGGCGTGACTGGCGGCGACGTCATATGGGGTGAGGAAGGGGCTGAGTATGGCGGCATCCAATAGCTCTGAGGTAGCCTCCGGTTCGTATATGAGCAGGGACTCGACCTTCATCCCTTACCCCGGCGTCCGTTGCCTATGCTATGCGGGTGTGTTGGAGCATCTACCACCGTTCTGGACAATCGAACCCTGTCGTTTGTGTAGGCGACCGCTAACTTTGGTCAGATTGATAAGACGCCCTAGGCTTTACCAGCTGTGCAACGTCATCGATTTGGTGGGCTCTGTCTACGGTGCCGTGACGATGCCTCTGGTGCTCTCTTTCGCGGTTTCCGAGATGGACCTCGGACGTTCGCAAAGGGGGTGACGATCCTGCTGTTCATCATCGGATCGCTGCTGCTGGTTGACGGCGCACTCAGCCTGAAAACGGCTATCACCGCACATTTCAGACGGCAAGATGCGGCTTAGCTGGGCGCATTTTGGGAGATGGCAAGGCGCTGGCAGGCTTGCTGGCGACCGCATTGCTCTTCGTAGGGTTAACGCCTTTAAGGTGTAGCGCATCGGGGTAGTCAAATAGCGTGTCGAAACCAAATATTGTCGCATCTCCCCTCAACGGAAACGGTCATATGCCGCTCAGCGATGAAGTTTGACGTGACGCCGATCCTTCAGTCAGTGCCAAGCAAAAACCTATCTGATTAGAAGTGTAACCCGGTTAAAATACCTACCGGATTGGTATTTGCTCGCCACGTTTTATGCTAAAACTCTTAATACGGATCTCGATCCCCAAGCCACGATATGCTCCCCTCAAATAGGTCATTGCTCGTACCGGATTGGTAGATACACCCGGTTGCCATGAATACCGAATAAATTCATGAACCAGGTAGAAAAGTCTACCTGATATAAAAAATAATCAGATTGTTATGAAAATCAGGTTAATTAACTAACCAGATTACAAACTTAACCAGATTAATTAGGCAACCCGGTTTGCGTGGCGACCGGGTTGGCGAAGCAATCTGGTTCTGATACAGACCAGGTAAGCCATAGGTATGACGGCCAATCCGGTTCGTCAGAAAACCGGATTAGTATCAAACGTCATAGGAGGCGTTCATCATGCCGACGATTGCTATCGCATCGCCTAAGGGTGGAGCTGGGAAGAGTACAACGGCGGTCATCCTCGCAACCGAGCTTGCGCATGCCGGCGTTCCGGTAACCCTTCTTGACTGCGACCCAAACAGGTCGGTGAGCCTTTGGGCGTCCCGCGGAACGCTTCCTGAACGCATCGAAGTGATCGCAGACGTATCAGAATCGACGATCATCAAGACCATCAAGCAGTATGACCGGGACCAGCATATTGTCGTTGTCGACCTCGAAGGGGTGGCATCGAGGCTGATGTCACGAGCCATCTCCCAAGCGGACCTTGTCATCACCCCAATGCGAGCGACAACCCTGGACGCGACAGTAGGCGCCAGAACGATCAGGCTCATAGCCGAAGAAGAAGAAGCTCTTGGCCGGGATATTCCGTTGGCGATTGCCTTCACGATGACGAAGACAATCCGCTCGAAGCAGCATTCGGGGATCGTCGCATCGCTTAAAGAGAGTGGTGTTGACGTCATCGAGCCGGATCTCCTCGAGCGATCGGCTTTCTCGGCGCTCTTTGAGTTTGGGGGCGACCTCTATTCTATGCCAGCGCAGGGCAACGCGGTTGCAGCCCGTGAGAATGCTGCGAAGTTTACCCAAGCGGTTTTAAACCGTCTCATGCAGGGAGGCGAGAATGTCTGATAACGCACCATTCCAAATTGACATCAAAGGCCTTCGCTCGAAAAGTAAGCCAGCGGACAATCGCTCTGTCGCAGCAGCCGATGCAGCAGGCGAAGAGCATGGCTTTTTTCCAAGGGAGCCCGGTGCAAGAAGGGGCGGGCGACGACCGAGCCCACGAACTGGTCAGATCCATGCAAAGGTGCTTCCTGACGTTGCTGAAGGGATTGCGGAAGAGGCGCAACGCCGTGGCGTGACCCAGGGGGTCGTCATCGAAGAAGCTTGGGCGCTCTACGAGCAGCAAGCACGAAAGGCTGATCGGTAACGCCCGGCACCGACGAAAAGGGGCAATTTTGACGAAGTTGTGTTCTTTGCAGTCGGGTACACTGGGCGAGCAGCTTGCGGTGATAATGCTGACATGCTCGACTATGCCGCCTATATCCGCCCGGTGGGCGCTCCGGTCCACGATTTGATGGTTGTGATCGCGGATTAGCCCACCCAATCGTGGATGGAAATCAGCTCACCGTGCGTCCTCCTTTTGGACTTGCGTTTATCGGTAACTGTCAGGTGTTTGACGACAGGGGGGGGGGGGGCATGTCGTCCTGCACGTTTTGGTCCTTTATGGGTGGTCCGTATTTGCGCGGTCCTTTTTAAGCCCTCAAACGCACCATAAGGGACCAGTCAGGGGCTGGTGCCTATAGGGTATGCCTAAGAACGACCAGACGGTTCGCCAGACTTGTATCAGGTGCGGGGCAGGGGCTTTCCCGAACGCGAGGCAGTCCTAGTGCCAACCGTCCGTTTCAGCGAAAGGAACTACCGTCGTCGAAAGCACGAAGTTAGCGACGCTGATCGAGGCAGAAGTAGGCTGCGGCTAGCGGATGTGCTCGAGCTTCAGGCTCTTGACCTTCACCTTCTTCCACTCGCGATCTGCAGTGAGAGCAGGGACGCCGAGCTGGAGCGCCAGTGCAAGGCAGGATCGGTCACCAAGACCACGGCCAAATTGGCGCGTTTGTTCGTGCAAAGCGGCAGCGGCGTAGGCTGCGTCGACATTATGGGCACGAACATCTAGCCGTAGTTCGTCGAGCAGTTCGCGGATGAGGGGTTCGTCAAGGCCGCTGACAAGCAGCTCTTTGATAACCTCCTGAAGATTGACTGCCGATATAGCTGCACGTCCGATGTGGGTAGCGACCTTATTGGCGCCGGGTTCGTCTCGAACCAACGCGAGCACGGCAGATGCATCGAGAACTGCGGACGTCATTGTGCGCCTCGCTCATCTCCACCCGATGCAACCTCACCGTGCTCAATGGCGGCTTCGACCCTCCGGTCGTCCAAGAAGTCTTCGGTCGTGCGCCCATGTTTGGCATGCTCGCGATACAGCGCTTGTGCCCGCGATACGCCATGGCCGATTGGCGACAGGCGGACCTGATCGTCCTCGACCGTTAGGATGACCTTGGCATCACCGTGCAACCCCATAGCCTTTCGAACTGATGCCGGAAGCACCATGCGACCATTGCTCGCCACTTTGATATCTATGGTCTGTGTAGCCACTGCCATTTCCTCGCCGATCGATCACAGGTCGAACTATGGCATGTGAAGAGAAATGGCACAATGGGCCTAAGCGGTAAAGGCTGTGAACGGACGCGATCGAGCTTCTGTCAACTTATGGAGATTGTCGGCCGGGAGCTTCAACGATGATGCTGTATCATGCCCATGGCACATCGATGACACCTATCGGGTCTTCGCGGCCGGCCTCACAAACGATCGATTTTGAAGCGCCGCCATGTGAGAAGGTCTAGCAGGGGTCACCGGCGTATCAAAACACATTCTCGATTGCTGGTGCTCGTGCTAAGTACACGAGATGAGTTTTGAGAACGCTTAATGCTGATTGGCTATGCACGGGTCTCGACACCCGAACAGGATTTGACGCCCCAGCTCGACGCCTTGCGCGAGGCGGGCTGCGATCGGACGTTCAGCGACAAGGCCAGCGGTGCCAAGGCAAACCGGATCGGCTTGGCTGACGCCTTGTCGCACGCCCGAGCGGGGGATGTACTAATCGTTTGGAAGCTCGATCGTCTGGGCCGAACGATGAAGGGACTCGTGGACCTAGCCGCTGAATTGGCCGAGCGCAGCATCGGCTTCCGGTCGCTCACCGATGGGATCGACACCGCCGGTACGGCCGGCAAGCTCGTTTTCCATATCATGGCGGCGATGGCGGAAATGGAGCGGGACCTGAACCGTGAGCGTACAACAGCCGCGCTGATGGTGGCACGTCGCGAGGGAAGGGTGGGCGGCCGCAAGACGGTGATGACACCCAAGCGGCTCGAGGCGGCGCGCAAGCTTTTGGCGTCGGGCATGCCGATGCGCGAAATAGCGCCGGCGATCGGTGTCTCCGTTCCTACGCTGTATCGGCATCTTCCTGCCCCGGAGCAGGTGCTCATCAGCGCAAACGTCACGGGCGACTGATGCACCCTCGCTTCGTCGCTGAGGTTCCAAGCTTCGCACTCACACGCGGCGCTCGGGAACGTTTGCCGCGCGTAACAGATCGAAGATTTCCTCGATCTTTCGGTTCCGGTCCCTGCTTGTGCGGGTCATCAGAAGTCGTTCCCGTGCCCGCGATGCGGCGACGAAGAACACGGAGTGACCCTCATCGGTGTTCCTGTCGAAGCTCCACCACTGGTCGTCATTCAGCCCAAGCAGCACCACAAGGTCATATTCGAGGCCCTTGCTCTTGGTGATGGTCAAGAGGGGAACCTGCCCGATGCCACGAAATCGATCGATCGCATCGGACCACGACGTTGTGGCCTCGGCGCATTCGATCAAGAAGTCCGCGCTCGCCTTCCTGATGCTTTCGAAAAAGTCGCCGGTGGCATATTGAGGCGCCAGGCTCCGCAGCCGGTCCAGCCCGACACACTCTTCGATCGCTCCAATACGTGCGCGTACCTCGTCGGGCTCCGGCTTGACACGAGGATCGATCCGGTTCTCGGTATGGAACTTATCAACTCGGGTGGCCAAGGCGCGCTCAGCGGTCTCGTCGTCGTCGATCTCTATCCCCTCGGCTGCGGCGAAATGGTCCATCGCCGCACTCCAGAGCGTGCCACCATATTTGCGCGAGCAGAACTCCAGGAGATCAAGCAGGAAGCGAGAATACGCTTCGGTCATCAGCTCCTGTATCGTGGCGCCGCCGACGTCCCGATCCTCGTTGCGAAGGGTGACGCTCTCGCGGTCAAAGGCGTCGCGCAGGCGCTCCTCCCACTCGGGTGCGCGTTGACGCACGAGCAACCCGATCACTCGTGGATCG
This sequence comes from Sphingomonas sp. CFBP 8760, assembly GCF_014841615.1. Lineage (GTDB taxonomy): Bacteria > Pseudomonadota > Alphaproteobacteria > Sphingomonadales > Sphingomonadaceae > Sphingomonas. Next base: position 20,910 of record NZ_JACYUG010000005.1, read on the forward strand.
GTCCCGTCGGCGATCGCCTCGGCCACGAGCTTCGCCACGGCCTCGGCCTCAGCGTTTTCGTGGTCGGCGACGAGCACCGAACAGATTTCCTCGTCGGGAAGGTCGGGTGCCTTGCGCACCGCCACGAAGTCCGGTTCCTCCGGCGCCAGGCGAGCTTTGAGGATGTTCAGGATCGCGACGATTCGCTCGTTGCTTCGATAGTTTTTGGTGAGACTGAGCCGCCCGTGAGCGGACGCGACGCTAAGGAAGTCCTGCTCAAAAGCCTCGAACACGTCCTGACGGGCGCCCGCCCAGCCCATGATACGCTGCTTTGTGTCGCCAACGGCGGTCAAGACCGTCTCGGAACCCTCAAACATCGCCGCCACCAAGGCATATTGAACCGATGTGGTATCCTGGAACTCGTCGAGAAAGACATGGCTGTAGGTCGCGCGCAGCGCGGTGCGGATCATGGGATTGGCCGTGATCGCAGCCGCTGCAAGGATGCCGATCTGTGGGAACGTCAGCGAAGGCGGGCTTGCGATCAGGCCCTCGCGCAGTGCCACGAGTTGGAGAAAAGCTGCCGTTGATGAGGCTGTAAGCGGCTCGAGACAAAGCGCCTGCACGCCCCGGCTATACTCGTCGAAGCCAACCGCATGGACGGCGTGCTCCTGAGGCTGCCCCCCCAACATCTGGGCTGCCCAGCCGACAGACCCGGAGGCAGTCTTCAAGGCGTCGACGACCGACAACTGAAACTGTCCGTAGCCCTGCCGCGGCGGCTGCGCGCGGCCGATCTTGTACATACCGGAGAGCGCCAGGTGGTTGGGAAGCGCGCGCCAGAAGCGGTCGAGAAGCTGTTTGGCGAACGCGTCGAAGGTATAGGAATCGAGCTGGCGGGCGAGCGCCCGGCCGCAGCGCTTCTCGACCCGTTCCCGCAGGTTGCTGGCGGCATCGCGCTTGAAGCTGATTGCCAGGATGCGCCGCGGGTAGGCACAACGCCCCGTCTGGAGCAGGAAAGCGGCACGCTGGCCGAGAAGCTCAGTCTTGCCGGTCCCAGGCCCCGCAACCACCAGCGTGCTTCCCGTGGCCGTCACGGCACCGAGTGCCGCCGGCTCAAGCGCTGCAACTTCGATCGGCTTCCAATCATCGGGCTTGATCATGCGATCGGTGCTTCAAGAGAGGCTTTCACATGCGCGACGAGGCGCGCAAGGACCTTTGGGATCTCCGGCTGAATATCGGCATCTTCATCGGCTTCGAGGGTCGCCAACGCGAACAGATGCGCGGCGGGCTTGCCGCGGCTCCCAAGGAACAGATATTTGTACCACGAGAAGAGCGGCCAGTTCTTGTCGGCTTCATAAGGTGCAACGCCAAAGCCGTCGGCTCCGACCACCTCCTTAGCCGCCTTGGCGATCACGTCCGCGTCATCGGCGCCACGAGGCCCGGTCGCACGATCCGGCAACGTCTTATAGGCGTCCGGAAAAGCCTCAACCATCAGCATGTCGAGGTCGAGTGGCGCGGAGAAGAAAACGCCGAACTGCTCGAGCCAAGCCATCCAATCCTGGAGGAATTTATCTGTCGCACTCCCCTCACCCCAGGCCGGGGGACGCTTGAGCTCAATGGCGGCATCGAGCCATTTCTGCTGCTCCGCACTGCGCGGGTGTCCGCCAGACGTGAGCGCCTTTGCAACCGAGCTGAACTGCACATAATCACCACTGCTTCGCCCCAGATCGAGGTCGAGGAGGGTGGAGTGGGGGATGCCAAGCTGTTCGACCAAACGCCAGAAATGCTGGATATGACGGCCACCGACGGGCACGATCGCGACGAATGAGCGATCCATGGGCACGCCAATCTTCTCGGCGAGCCAGGGCAGCACGATCTCCTCGGACGCACCTTCGCCGAAAATAGCGTGGCGCGCGAAGTAGATTTCTGGGTGCGCTCGTACCGCCTCGCGGACGAACTTCGCCGCTTCGGTACCATCCTCCGGAAGAGCAAGGGCGCAGACCGTTGACAGGCCGGTCTTTGTTTCCCGGCGAATATGCCGGATCGCCTTGGGTTCAATCCGTCCCACGATCGAGGGCGCATGACTGGTGAGCACGCCTTGCACACGGGCAGTCTTCGTCAGCACGCTCAGCTGCATCAACAGGCGCGCCAGGAAAAACGGCGCCAGATGGTTCTCTGGCTCCTCGAAGGCGAACACCGTCAGCGCGGGAGCGCGAGCAAAAGCCGCTTCGAATGGCGGCGTTTTGGCATCGCGGACCTCCGCCTCGAGCTCAAGCTTGAGGTCCAGCAGCGCCTTTACCAAGGCAAAGTGGAAGAGTGATCGCTGGCCATCGCTGAGATCCTCGACCGTCATGGTCCGGCCTTGCGACGACGGGCTGAGTTGAATTGTGGCAGATCGCACGATCTGCTGGAGATCAGGCGCGAGCACCGCCAATTTGGCAGTCGTGCCGGTTTCCGCCGTATTGAGTTCGCTCCAGCAAGCGTTGATAGCAGCGTTCACCCGCGCTAGCGCGCCTTCCGCGTCGAGCTTCTCGGCGGCCTTGGCGACGAGTTCGGCGATCTCGTCCTTGTTCTGCCAAACCACAGCGTTCATGAGGCTGCGCCCTAGGCTCTTCACTGTAAGCTGGGTGAGCGCGGTCACATCGCGCGATGCCGGTATGTAGCGCACAACGATGTGGCTGCGTTCGCTCGCCGAAACCTTGCGCTTCACCAAGGCGCTACCTTCGCCGGTCGGAACATCGTCAGGCGTCAGGATCCAGAAGAGCTTCTCCTCGATCACACCGTCGAGCGTCCCGCCGAGCTCCCACGTGGCTTCGAGACGCAGCCGCGCAAACGGCGCCGCACCGGGGCTGGTCACAATCATATGGCGGAAGGCTGAGGGTACCGTGCGCTCGGCGTCTGCGTCGCCCCCGTCTAGCTCTGGAAACGCAATCTCGACTTCCAGGAACAGCTCACGTTTGGCAACGCTTTCAAGTCGCTCGCCAGGCTCGACGAAAAAGTCAGCCGGCTGGATCTTGCGCTCGTCTCGGGTCTCGCCGAAGAGACGCAACAGTGCTTGAAGCATGGCGCTCTTGCCCGCGCCATTTCGGCCGATGAAGACAGTCGTATCGACCGCCATGTCGACGATTACAGGGTGAGGTCCATCAATGACCTCATGATTGTAGTTTGAACTGGCAAACCCCCGAAATTTCCACAGCTTGAGCGTTTTTAGATGCACATCGCCCCCGTTTTCATTCCTGCCCCCGAAGCCGCAATCGCGGCTTCGGCGATGACTAGCACTAAGGCCTGCTTTGGGCGACGATCTTAGGCGCTGGAGCAGAAAGCGGTGCCAGGGCCGCCGCTCGGAAATGCCGATCGATCGCGGTCGATGTCAGAACTACCAAGGGTCATCGCAGGAACGCTTCGCCAGCGTATGCTAAGCGCCGGCGAACGTCTCACAATCGATGGTGATTTGGGACAGGGCGATCGTTCCCGGATGGCAGGAAGTGGGGACTTTCCTGCCAGTCAGCTTCAGGATCGGAACGGTTGAATGCCGCCGGGCCGCGATTGCTGAAGCCGTAATGCATGTTCTGCGCGACGGCGTTGATGATGCCGTCCGCCTTCGCGGTGCGGATCAGCTCGCGATAGAAAGGTTTCGCACCCCAGAAGCGACGTGGGCCGACCTTGTCAGACGGCTTCAAATAGATGCGCAGCATTCCAACCTCGCGGTGCTGGACGGTGAAACGATCAGGCATAACGGGCCTTTCGATAGGAAGCAGGATCAGACGCGCGAGCGTCGGCGGGAAGCACGGTGCGTGCGGGCATCACGCAGGGTCGCACCGGGTGTGAGGTGCGCAGCAGGCACCTTGGGGACTGCGACGCGCTGCGACAGATAAATGCCGTTATGACCCGAGCAAAGGTAGGCGACGAAGCATGCGACCGCGATCGGCACAGCATAGGCCGCCCCGAACAATTCGATCCCCATGAACGTGCAGGCAAGCGGCGTGTTGGCAGCACCCGCGAACAGCGCAACGAAGCCGATCGCCGCGAAGACCCCCGTCGGCACTCCGAACATGGGCGCGAGCGCATTGCCGAGCGCCGCGCCAATGAAGAACAGCGGCGTCACCTCTCCGCCCTTGAAGCCAGCGCTCAGGGTCACGACGGTAAAGAGCAGCTTCAGCGCCCAGCTCCATGGATGGGTGTCGGGACCAAAGAAGCTGGCGATGGTCAGGCCGTCCGATGTCGCGGCGAGCGTGCCAAGGCCGAGATAGTCGCGCGTTCCGAACAGCCAGACCAGTGCGATCACGGCCACGCCACCGATGACGGGTCGTAGTGGGCCATAAGGCACCATGCGCTTCAGCCATCCGCCAAACGCATGATTGGCCTCCGCAAAAGCTAGTCCGACCAACCCGAATACGACGCCCGCGACGCCAGCCTTGATGACGATTAGAGCGTCGACCGGCACTGTCGCATCGACCTGGTAGATACCGTGGTGAATGCCCCAGGCAAGACAGGTCCAGTCGCCGACCAGTGCCGCGACCAGGCACGGCACCAGCGCGCGATACTCGACCCGGCCAATCGCCAGCACCTCCAGCGCGAAGACCGCTCCCGCAATCGGCGTCCCGAACACTGCGCCGAACCCTGCCGCGATCCCGGTCATCAGCAGGATGCGCGTTGCTTGCGTATCCAGCTTGAGGGCGCGCCCGAACCCGCCGGAAAGACTGCCGCCCAATTGCACGGCGGTGCCTTCGCGCCCCGCCGATCCACCAAACAGATGTGTCACGACCGTGCCGAAGAAAATGAGCGGGGCCATGCGCAGCGGCACGCCGCCCCCCGGTTCGTGGATCTGCTCGACGATAAGATTGTTGCCACCTTCGACCGAGCGCCCTGTCAGATGGTAGAGCAGTCCGACCATGAACCCGCCGATCGGTAGCAGGTAGAGCAGCCCGGGAAAGGCAAAGCGAAGCCGGGTCACGGCATCGAGGCTCCACAGGAAGGCCGCGCAGAGCGTTCCCACCGTTGCGGCCATCGGGACCAGGATCAAAGCCCACCGCAGCACCGACATGGCATGGGTGCGGCGATCGCGAATGAACGCTGCCATGTTGAACTGGTCGTAGAGATTGCGAAATGTCGCGCGCATGATTCCTCCTTGCTGCCTTGCGGCGCCTGGTAGGAATCATCGGCCCTTGCGAGGGCGGTTCGGCCGAATGGCCCGGCGGAAATCCATCGCCGTGCCCGAGCATATGCTGTCCGACGGCGACCTGGTCAACCAACGGCAGGGTCACGACGAGACCATTGTTTTGCTGAGGATCAATAATCGGCTCACCCATGGAATAAACCCCGACGGGCGTCGTCTACGCTTTCGAGACTGATGCGCCGGAGGCTTATGCGTAGACGAAATTGGATGCTGGGTCTGACTGCTTCGGCCATGCTCACCGGCGCAGTCGCGGCCGCCCCCGCCGATGGCTACGCCAGCATGGTATCTGCCGCGATGGACCGGATGATGGCGGGCATGATGGTCAAGCCGTCCGGCGACGTCGACCGCGATTTCGTCGCGATGATGCTTCCGCATCACCAGGGCGCCATTGATATGGCGGTGGCAGAGCTGCGCTACGGCCATAACGAGCAGCTCAAGCGCATCGCGCAGGAGATCATCATCGATCAGCAGCAGGAGATCGCCGCCATGAAGCTGGCGATCGGTCAGCCGCTACCCCCTTCGACGCCAGCCCCGACGCAGGGCGGCGACCACCACAGCCATATGGAGCACTGACATGATCCGGACCTTCCTGCGCTCGGCCGCCTTGCTGATGAGCGCCGCACCGGGCATTGCCATGGCTCAGCAGGCGCCGTGGAACGCCAAGGACGTGCCTGTCAGCCACCGCGACCGCGTCTATGCATCCGAACAATTCTCCAACACGGTGTCGGTAACGGACCCGGCCGACAACAGGTTGCTCGGCGTCATCAAGCTCGGCGATCCGCAGCCGATGAATTTTTCCCCGCTCTACAAGGGGCAGGTGCTGGTTCACGGCCTCGGCTTCTCGCCGGACGGGAAAACACTGGCGGTCGTGTCGATCGGATCCAACGCCGTGTCGTGGATCGACACCGCCACCAACACCGTCAAGCACACGACCTATGTCGGGCGCAGTCCGCATGAGGCGTTCTTCACGCCGGACGGCAAGGAGGTGTGGGTTACGGTACGCGGCGAGGATTACATCGCCGTGCTCGACCCCACGACGTACAAGGAGACCGGTCGCATCAAGACGCCCGGTGGTCCGGGCATGACGATCTTCTCTCCCGATGGCCGATACGGCTATGTCTGTTCCTCATTCAATCCGGTGCTGGCCGTGTTCGATGTCTCGACCCACGCGCAGGTCGGACAGGTGGCGCAGCCGAGTCCGTTCTGTCCCAACATCGCCGCGACGCCGGACGGCAAGCAGGTGTGGTTCACGCTGAAGGACATCGGCAAGACGGTCGCATTCGATGCCAGGCCGCCTTTCGCGATCCTCAAGGTGCTGGATACCGGACCGATCACCAATCACGTCAACTTCGCCCGCACGGTCAGGGGACAGTTCGCCTATGTCACGGTGGGCGGGGAAAACGCGGTGAAGGTGTTCCGCACGTCCGACTTCGCGCTTGTCGCCACCATCCCGGTCGGCAAGATGCCGCACGGCGTCTGGCCATCGGGCGACGGCCGGCGCATCTATGTCGGGCTGGAGAATGCCGATGAACTTGCCGCGATCGACACCGCCGGCAACAAGGTCGTTGCCACCGTGCCGGTCGGACAGGCACCGCAGGCGATCGCCTATGTGCCGAACGCTGTTCCGACAGGCCCCGGCACCGACAATCTCCAACCGCTCGGTACGGCAGGCAAGGCGGTGCATCTGAACATGGGGCCGGTTGGCGGCAATGGTGCGGCAAGCAGCATTACCCTCTTCGACCAGGGCATCATTCAGGTCGTGCAGAGTGCCGTTACCGGTCTGCAGCCCAAGAAGCCTTACATGCTCGTGCTCACCGCCAACGCGGACGGCAGCGGTGCGGTAGAGCCGCTTGCGAACTTCATGAGCAATCCGGCAGGTGCGGCGATCGTCAACGCATCGGGTCCGATCCGGCAGATCGTTCAGGGCAGTGCAGCGGCCCCCCGGCGCTTTCTGGCGGTCGCCGAGGTGGTGAATGGCGCACCGGGCCGCATCGTGCAGGTGCAGCGCGACTGAGATGGACCCGCTTGCCGCCGCGATCGAGCCCCTGGTCCCCGGTCTGCGCCGTTATGCCCGGTCGTGGTTGCGCGATCAGGCGATGGCGGATGACCTGGTGCAGGATTGCCTTGAGCGCGCGGTCGGGCGCTGGCGGCAACGACGCGGGACGGAGGTTCGCCCCTGGGTCTATGCAATCCTGCATAATCTGTTGGTCGATCATAAGCGGCAGCATGTCCGGCGAGGTACGGCGGTTCCGCTCCACCTCGTGGACGACGCTGCTCTCGGCCTCCCGGCCGATCAGGACGCAGGCCTGCACCACCGAGACCTGTTGCGCGCACTTGATGCGTTGCCCGAGGAGCAGCGGACGGTGCTGCTCCTCATTTCCGTCGAAGGTCTGTCATATGGGGAAGTCGCTGCCGTCGTCGGTGTGCCGCTGGGAACGGTGATGTCGCGCATATCGCGGGGGCGCGACCGTCTGGCGACGCTCCTCCGGGAGGGTGAACGGCCACGATTAAGGAGTATTCGATGACCAGCCCGATCGGAGAGGACGATCTGGCCGCGTGGATCGATGGCAGGCTGTCGCCCGAGCGGCAGCGTCTGGTCGACGCTTACCTTGAAGGCCAGCCGGACGTGCATGCCCGTTTGCGGGAGCAGGCGGAGCAGGCGCGAGCCCTTGCATCGCTTTTCGCTCCAATCGCGGATGAACCTATCCCGGCGACGATGCGCGTCGCAGCCATCAGGGGACGGCAACGCCAACCGCGTTGGCAACTCGCCATCGCCGCGTCGCTTCTGCTGGCGGTCGGGTTTGGCGGGGGCTGGTCGAGTGCGCGTTGGAGCGGCGAACCCCGCGCGGGCATCGCGGCGCTGGCCAACGAGGCGAGTGACAATTTCCGTGTCTATGCCGCCGACCGGATACGACCGGCGGAAATCGGCCCCGACCAGCGCGCCATGCTGATCCGGTGGACCTCCGCCCGATTGGGTGAGCGCGTGACCATCCCGGACCTCAGCACAGCCGGTTACCGCTATGGCGGGGGGCGATTGGTCGCGACGCCCCACGGCCCTGCGGCTCTTCTCCTCTACGATGGACCGCAAGCGTCAAAGCTCGCGGTGCTGACGAGGCCTATGCAAATCGACAAGAGCGCAAGCATGACCAGCACGTCCAGCGGGACCATGGGCCGGGTCACATGGGCTGTCGACGGGATCGGCTATAGTGTAGTGGGCGAGCGACCCGCTGCCGAGCTGCATCCGATCGCCGATGAGGTCCGGCGCCAGGCCGATGCGGGGCTTGTCTCCTGATAGCGCCTGGCCGCTTCTTAGCGCCGACAGGCACTGGGCGGACCAGCGGGATCACGGCTTGCGCTCGGCATCCTTCCGGTCGGCCTCTGCCGGAGTCAGCCTGGCCCGCTCGCGAATGCGACGTTCGAGCGGAGCGCCCGCGAACAGTACGAGCATCGCAAGGCTCAACCCGCCGATGATGAGCGGCCACACCGCCAACCCTGCTGCCGCGCCGATCGTGGCCGTGACCCAGATGCACGCGGCGGTCGCCAATCCATGCACTTCCTGACCCTGGCCGACCCGCAGCACCGCGCCGGCACCGATGAAGCCGACGCCGGACAGAATGCCCTGCATCGCCCGTCCTGCGGCATCGGCGTTTACGTTCGGCAAGCCACTGTGCACGATCGCCTGCACGGCGATGCAGCTCGCCAGACCGACCAGACCCAGCGTTCGCAATCCCATGATCTGCCGGTTCTCGCGCGAGCGTTCCCAGCCGAGCACCATCCCAGCCGCGGTCGCCACCACCAGCCGCCCGATCGCATCGATCCAGAAGCCGAGGTCCGATGCCGCTGATGCTTCGATCATTCGACCAGCACGTGCACATGATGCCAGGCGGTGCACAGATAGCCGGCGAAGTTCCACACCGTATCCGGCCGCTCGGGCTGACCCTGTCCAGTCTCGTCGAAGGCGCGCACGACAAGGTGCTGGCGCCCCTTGGCGAGCGTGGCGTCGAGGGTCCAGCGCCGCCAACCCCAGTGCGCCTCCGGATCATCGGTGAACGTCGCCTGTTGCCAGTCGCGACCACCGTTTACCGACACTTCGACCCGAGAGACGCGGCGATCATAGGCGATGGCATAGCCCTCGATCCGCACCTCCCCGGCCGGCAGGCTTTCGCCAGAGCCGGGCACGCAGATCGCGGCGTTGAGCGGCATGGCATTGATGGTCAGACCCTGGCTCCAGTCGACGGTGTCGCTCGTCACATCGGCAGGAAAGAGCTTGTAGTCGTGCGCCTGGATCGGTGCGTCGGATGGCGTCTCGCGCACCTCGATCCGTGTCAGCCATTTGGCGCTCCGCACCCCGGCATAGCCCGGCACCACCATGCGGAGCGGTGCGCCGTGTTCGGGCGTCAGCGGCTCGCCGTTCATCGCCCAGGCAATAAGGACGTCGGGTTGCCGCGCCTTGTCCATGGCGATCGAGACCCCGAACAATGCTTCCTCGCCTTCGACGTCCACCTCGTCCGCGCCGGTGAACGCCACGAACAGGTCGGACGCATTCGGCGCACCGACGGCATCCAGTACGTCGGACAGTCGTACGCCGGTCCATTCCGCATTGCCGATCGCGCCCACGTCCCAGGGGTCGCCGGACGTTTTAGCGACCTGCTGGAGATCCGTGCGCCGGTTGCCGGCGCACTGGAGAACTGCCGTCACCGTCCGCGTGGCCAACGCGCTTTTCAGTTCCTCCACCGAGAAGGAGCGGCTCGCCATGCCCGTCCCGCTCACTGCGATCCGGTGATCGGCAGGCAGATCGGGCACTGCACCATGGCTGCGCACGTAGAACAGCGCCTGCGGCGTCAGGAACCGCTCGATCAGCGCGCCGGGCGTCGGCTCGGCGTTGTAGGGATCGGATTTGCGCTCGATCATATCAGTCATGGACGAACCAACGCCGCAAGCGCGCGGATCGCTTCAAGCCTTCAAGACTATCGCAGACGAAGGATTACCGATCGTTCCGATATCCAGATTGGAACAAACAGATCGAACGGTTGGTCGTATCGATCAGTTTGCGCGATACAAGCTGCATGACCCTGGAGCAGCTCAGAATCTTCGTCGGTGTCGCCGAGCGCGAACACGTCACCAAGGCAGCAGAGGTGCTGAACGTCACGCAGTCCGCTGCCTCCGGCGCGGTCGCGGCCCTCGAAGCGCGCTACGGGGTTCCTCTGTTTCACCGCGTCGGGCGTGGCATCCAGCTGACCGAAGCGGGCCGCGGCTTTCTGGAGGAAGCGCGCGCGGTGCTGGGGCGGGCAGCGCATGCCGAGACGATGCTGGCGGACTATGCCGGGCTTGCCCGTGGTTCGTTGCGGATCGTCGCCAGCCAGACGATCGCAAGCTACTGGTTGCCCGCAAGGCTTGCCGCCTTCCACGACCGCCACCCGCAGATCGCGGTCGAGCTGGCGATCGACAACACCGAAGGCGCGGCAGCGCAGGTCCTTAGCGGAGCGGCGGAACTCGGTTTCGTTGAAGGCGAAGTGGACGAACCAGCGCTGGCGCATTGGGAAGTCGGACGCGATCCGATGGTGCTGGTCGGACGCAGGGACGCCGAGCGTGTCGACGAGGACTGGCTTCGCGCTGCACGCTGGATCGTCCGCGAGCAGGGTTCGGGCACGCGCTCGACCTTCGAGGACGTGCTGCGAACGCGCGGGTTTGATCCGGCCCAGCTGACGGTAGCGATGACGCTGCCGTCCAACGAGGCGGTGCGTACCGCGGTCGAGGCCGGTGCCGGCGTCGCTGTGTTGTCGCGATTGGTCGTCGCACGCGCGCTCAAGGCCGGCGATCTGGTCGAGCTGGCGCTTGAGTTACCCGATCGCGCCTTCCACGCGCTGCGCCACAAGGAACGCTATCGCACCCGCGCGGCCGACGCGCTGACGGACCTCATCAAGGAGCAGGTCGCATGACTGCCGACGCACCTTCGGCCCTGACCGGCCTCAAGCCGCTAAGCAGGCTCGATCACCCGCGCGAGATGATCCGCCAGTTCACACCCAACTGGTTTGCCGCGACCATGGGCACCGGCATCCTCGCTCTCGCGCTGCCGCAGGTGCCCGGCATCGGCCCCGCGCTCAAACCGATTGGCGAGGTGTTGTGGTTCTTCAACATCGCGCTCTTCATCCTGTTCGCCGGTCTCTATGGCGCGCGCTGGGCGATGTTCGGGCATGAGGCACGGCGCATCTTCGGCCACAACACCGTGTCGATGTTCATCGGGACCATCCCGATGGGCCTGGCGACGATCATCAACGGATGTCTCGCCTTCGGGATCGCGCGATTCGGTAACGGCATCATGCCGGTCGCACACGTCCTGTGGTGGATCGACGTCGCCATGTCGCTCGCCTGCGGCGTGTTGATCCCCTACCTGATGTTTACCCGCCACGAGCACAGCCTGGACGGCATGACCGCGGTATGGCTGCTGCCGGTCGTCGCAGCGGAAGTGGCGGGTGCCAGCGGCGGGCTGCTCGCGCCGCATCTGACCGATCCCCACGCGCAGATCGTGACGCTCGCGACCTCGTATGTGCTGTGGGCCTATTCGGTGCCGGTCGCGTTTGGCATCCTCGCTATTCTGATCCTGCGCATGGCGCTCCACAAGCTCCCGCACGAGAGCATGGCGGCATCCTCCTGGCTCGCGCTGGGGCCGATCGGCACCGGGGCGCTGGGTATGCTGGTGCTTGGGGCGGATGCGCCGGCGATCCTCGCGGCGCACGGGCTGGTCGGTGTCGGTACCGTCGCGCAAGGGATCGGCGTCGTCGCCGGGCTCTGCCTGTGGGGTTTCGGCCTGTGGTGGCTGGCGCTCGCGACGCTCATCACCATCCGCTACTGGCGCGCCGGCGTCCCATTCAACCTTGGCTGGTGGGGCTATACCTTCCCGCTCGGCGTCTACACCGTCGCCACCTTCCGCCTCGGTACGACGCTGAACCTCGGCTTCTTCGGTATCGTCGGCACGGTGCTGACGATCGCGCTCGCGGCGATGTGGCTGCTGGTCGGTGCCAAGACGCTCGCCGGAGCATGGCGCGGCAACCTGTTCGTCTCGCCCTGCATCGCTACCCCGAACTGATCCACCCTGATGATCGGATCAGTCGGTCCGATCACTTGCAGAACGCCCCTTCGATCCGCCAGCGTGGCTGGCCACAGGAGAGCCTTGTCATGGACAATTTTGACGCCGCGCTGGCGAGTGAAACCAGCCGTCGCCGCTTTCTCAGGCGTACGGCGCTCGGCACCGCCGGCCTTGCCGCAGCACCTGCGCTGGCGCAGCAGCTCGTCGACCTGAAGCTGCGTGGCGGCAATGCCGAGCGGCCGATGACCAGCGCCTTTCCTGGCAAGGGCAGCATGATCCTCCAACGCATCCATCCTCCGCTGTTGGAGACGCCGATGGACGTGTTCGACAAGTCGGTGTTCACGCCCAACGACCAGTTCTTCGTCCGCTGGCACTGGGCCGACATCCCGACCTCGATCGACGTCGAGAGCTTTCGCCTCAAGGTCTTCGGCCACGTCAACAGACCGCTGTCGATCAGCCTTGCCCAACTGCTGCGCCTGCCGCGCGTCGAGATGGCAGCGGTCAATCAGTGCTCGGGCAACAGCCGTGGGTTGTTCCAGCCGCGTGTCGCCGGCGCGCAATGGGGCAACGGCGCGATGGGCAATGCCAAATGGCTCGGTGTGCGCCTGCGCGACGTGCTTGATCTCGCCGGGGTCAAAGCAGGCGCGGTACAGGTACGCTTCGGCGCTCTCGATCAGCCGGTCGTCGCTGGCGCCCCCGACTTCGAGAAGGCGCTTGGGCTCGACCATGCCCGCGACGGCGAGGTGATGATCGCCTTCGGCATGAACGGCGAGCAGCTGCCGCTCCTCAACGGCTTCCCTTGCCGGTTGATCGTGCCGGGCTGGTATTCGACCTATTGGGTCAAGATGCTGAACGCGATCGAGGTGCTGCCCGGCCCTGACGACCAATATTGGATGGCCAAGGCTTACAAGATCCCGGCGACGCCGGGCGCCAACGTGATGCCGGGACAGAAAGACTTCCCGACCGTCCCGATTAACCGCATGATCCCGCGTAGCTGGATGACCAGCCTGCCGGATGGCCAGGTGATCGCCTATGAAGCGTCCATCCCGGTTGGCGGGATCGCGATGGGCGGCGACTGCGGCGTCGCCAAGGTCGATGTCTCATCCGATGGTGGCCGCACCTGGTACAGGACGACGCTCGGATCGGATGAGGGCAAGTATAGCTTCCGGCGCTGGGATGGTCGCGTGCCGCTTAGGCGCGGTCCCAACCCCATCATGGTGCGCTGCTGGAACGCCAACGGTGTCGCTCAGCCGATGAAGCCGATCTGGAACCCCGGCGGGTTCATGCGCGGCAACATCGAAACCACCACCATCATTGCGGCCTGAGGAGCGAGTAGCATGAAGACCCCGTCTCCCGGCATCATGGCCGCTGGCCTGATCGGCCTGACCGGCATTATCCTCGTCTCGATCGGGGCGCCGAGCAGCCGCAAGGCGCCTGCCCCGATCTCCGAGACATCCGAGCCGGCACCGCCCACCAGCGTCTCAGCCCGCGGCTTTTCGCTCGCCTCGACCAGCGTCGACCTGCCGGTCGACGACGCGACCTATCCCGATGGTCTGCACGCCGACGTCGTCAACGCCAACTGCACTTCGTGCCACTCGGCCAGCATGGCGCTGACCCAGCCTGCGCTATCGGCGGATCAGTGGAAGGCGACCGTCACCAAGATGCGCGAGGTCTACAAGGCGCCGGTGGCCGAGAAGGATGTCGACGAAATTGTCGCCTATCTCACCGCCATGCCGCATCAGAAGGCGGCACCCGCAACCGGCAAGGCGCAAGACCCCGATCCCAAGGTGGCTCCCGATGTTTCAGGTGGCACCGGCTAACCGAGCCATAATCCCAAAATACCATTTCAATCGGGAAAGTCGTCATAACCGGTCGGTTGTGACGCTGTGGAACCTACCACGGCCTCTCAAGGGTTTGCGTGTGTCAGAACCGTGGTTCAGAATGCCCGCTTCGGAGATCGGCAACGTGCCTCGGCTACGACCGACTTTGGGTCGGGAGCCGACCGGCAGGACGTCGCTGGTGGCCGACCGACTGCTCGTGGGTGGCTAGCTGCCGTCCAGAGAACGGCCGGTTCAATGAGCGCGGTCCACAGGGTTTTCATTGCTCCACATGGCGCGCGCCTAACACTCAAGCGTGATCGAACGCTTGAAGGATCGGACACGGCCCGGCCGAGCCGCTTCCGCACTCTCTCGCGAGATGGCGAAGGGAGGCGCGCACCCGCTCAAGCTCCTGAATCTTGGTGTCCAGCGCCGCAATCCGCTCATTGGCAAGCTCGCGTGCGCGGGCGCGATCGTCGGTTGCGTCGAGCGCTAGCAGTTCGCCGATCTGCTCCAACGTGAATCCGGCTGCCTGCGCCGAGCGGATAAACCGGAGGCGGCGCACGTCATCGACACCGTAGCGCCGAATACCACCGCTCGCGCCGGAGCCTCCGGGTCGGTCCGGCGTATCGAGCAAACCTCGGCGCTGATAGTAGCGCACGGTCTCGACACCGACGTCCCCTTCACGCGCGAGACCCGCAATCGTCAGTGCCGCCATGCCTTGACTCCGTACTATAGTACGGACCCTATATAGGTTCCGCGAACAGGATGGAGAAGTGAGATGGCGACCGCGGCGCCCAAGAAAGCAACGATCTATCGCATGGTGATGCCGACGCACACCTGCCCCTATGGCGTGAAGGCCAAGGATCTGCTGCGCCGGCAAGGTTACGAGGTCGAGGATCATTGGCTGCGCACGCGCGAGGAGACCGACGCGTTCAAGGCGGAGCACGGCGTGAAGACCACACCGCAGACCTTCATCGGGGGCGAGCGGGTAGGGGGTTATGACGATCTGCGCCGCTTCTTCGGCAAGGCGGTGCGCGATCCCAAGGCGGTCACTTACCGGCCCGTAGTCGCGGTGTTCGCCATGACCGCGCTGATGGCGCTCGCGGCCAGCTACGCTGCCTTCGGCTCGCCGTTCACGGTCCGCGCTGGGGAATGGTTCATCGCCTTCTCGATGTGCGTGCTCGCCATGCTGAAGCTTCAGAACGTCGAGAGCTTCTCGAGCATGTTCCTCAACTACGATCTGCTCGCCAAGCGCTGGGTGCCCTATTCCTACGTCTATCCCTACGCAGAAGGTGTTGCGGGCGTGCTGATGGCCGCTGGTGTCCTCACTTGGCTTTCGGTGCCGATCGCGCTCGTCATCGGGACGATCGGTGCGGTATCCGTCATCAAGGCGGTCTATGTCGACAAACGCGAACTCAAGTGCGCCTGCGTGGGTGGGGACAGCAATGTGCCTCTGGGCTTCCTGTCGCTGACTGAGAACGTGATGATGGTCGCCATGGCGCTATGGATGGTGATCGCTCCGGCAGCGCTCTCGATGCCGCACTGAGCCGTTGACTTCAGGTCCAAAAGGCTGCCGATAGCTGGCGTGAAATCCGGATCTCGCCCTCGTGTCAGCTTCGTTCGCACTGCCGTCCTGGCCGTGCTTGCGATGATGCTGCTCGTCCGGTTGGGGCCGATCTGCGAAACCAGTGCTCAAGCAGCTCCGATCGCCTCGGCAATGGCTGGGTGCGAGGAAAAAGGCTCTTCGGCACCGGACAAGAAGGCACCTCAGCCGGCCTGCGCGACGCCCTGCATCGCCGTCCCGGGGGAAGCCCTGGCGAGGGCAGAGCCGTTATTCTCATTCCCGATCGCCGCTTGGCCTTCGCCGACCCCTGTCATGAACGGGTGGCTGATACCGCCCGCCACTCCACCTCCACGAGCCGTGTAACCATCCAACAGGTTTCACACATTCAATCGACGGAGCTTTTAATGACCAAGTTCAAGCTGATCGGCGCAGCGCTGGCGCTCGCCCTTCCGACCGCAGCCTTCGCGGCCGGGTCCTGCTGCGCCGACATGGCGTGCTGCAAAGACGGTGCCGATTGCTGCAAGGACGGCAAGGGCGATTGCTGCAAGGACATGAAGAAGGGCGGCGATCATGCCGGTCACGACATGTCCGGAATGCCCAAAAAGTAAGCCAGGGGAGGGAGGCGTCTGCGCCTCCCTCCTTTTCAGTGGTGGGCGAACACCTTGCGTCCACCAGGTCCGAACGCAACGACGTCGTAGGGCTGGGTCTTCATGCCCGGCATCTCCATGCCCGGCGAGCCCATCGGCATCCCGGCAACCGCGAGCCCCGTCACACCCTTTGGGTGCGTTGCCAGAGCCCGCTTCATGTCGGCGATTGGCACATGACCCTCGAAAGTCATGCCGTCGATGATGGCCGTGTGGCATGAGGCCAAGTCCGCGGGCACGCCCCGGGCCTTCATGAACGCGGGCCGGTTCGCGTCGTCGACGACGCGGACCGCCCGACCGAACTGAGCCTTCACCTGCTGCGCCCACTTCTCGCAACATGGGCAGCCCGGATCGCGGTGCATCAGCACCGGCCCGACAGCCACGGCTGCGACCGGCATGGCGAACGCTGCAACAGCGGCGAGAAGGCGAATGCGGGTCATGTCTATTCCTAGATGGCCGCCCCACCGCAGGCAAACCCTGCGGTGGGGCGGGGGCCGATCACTGTGCAGCCTTGCCGTGCGCCCGCAGCCAGGCGTTCAGCTCGCCGACTTCCTTGTTCTGCTCGGCGATCGTCTTGGTGGCCATCATGCGGACCTTTGCGTCCTTGGTTTCGCGCAACACTATCTGCGACATGGCAATGCCACCGCGATGATGCTCGACCATTTTGCGGACCCAGGTCTCGGTCGCATCAGCGCCCATGGCCGACATCATCTTCTGATGCATCTGCATTTCAGAGGGCGGATAGGGGTTCGCCGGCGTCGGCTTCATCATCTGACCGTGGTTCATGCCCGGATGATCCATGCCCTGCATCTGGGCGATGGCCGGAGCGGCGCCGAGCGCGGCCGCGAGGGCCAAAACAGTCATCTTCTTCATCGTGTCTCTCCTGGGTAAACGCCCCCGCCCACAGGAGGGATACGGGCGCGCGTACCGTATCCCTCACGCCCATGATCGAATTCAGCGGATCGGCTGAAGGGTATTCACCCCGACGCTATCATCAGTTTCAGGTGGGGGAGGGGGAACCTGCTTGTCACGATAGGAAGGCAGGTCGGGCGCATTCGCAGGCGTAGGATTTGCCTCAAGCCTGGCAATGGCCCGCTTCATTTGCGTGATCTCACGAACCTGAGCATCGATGATTCCGTCCGCCAGCTTGCGCACCTCGGGGTCTTTGATGTGCGCGCGCTCGCTCGTCAGGATCGCGATCGAGTGGTGCGGGATCATGGCTTTCATCCAGCTCACGTCATCCACCGTCTCCTGGCTGCGGACGAGCCACAGCGCGAGCGCGAACACTACGATGCTACCGCCGATAATCGCGGCATTCGTCCGCTTGTTCTTGTACATCGACCACATGAAAAGGAGCATGATGATCGCCATCGTGGCGCCCATCACGAAGGCCATCCAGAACCGCGTCTGGCTGAACTCTATATGCCCGAGGGCATAGACGTTCACGTACATCAGCCCGAACATGACAACGGTCGAAGTCGCCACCATTGCCGCAAAACGACCGTAGCCCATGCCCATGTTCATCTTGCCTTGGTGCTCGTCCATCATGCGACTCCCTGTCTGGAAATACGCCCCCCGGCTTTGCGGCGCGGCCGTCTCGGCCAGCGCATGAAGAGAAGGATCGCACCCGACACTGCGAAGACGAGACCGCCTGCGGCGAAAGCGTTGAGCCACGGCGTGTTGAACCGCTCGTGCTCCGTCCAATCCATGATGTGGAGACCCCAGAAGAAGTCGTACAGCCGCCACGTTCCTGTTCGGACCGACGTGAGCCGTCCCGTCTCGGCCGCTACATAGATTCGGGTGGCGTCATCGTCGGCGAACGTTGCACTCCATGCCGGCAGCGCCCCGCGATACTCGGTACTGGCTCGTTCAATCCGCTCGATGGTGGGTGCGGGCACACCAGCCCCCCGATACGCCTTCTGAGCGATCGTCCCGGCCACCCTGGCATCCAATGGTGGGATCGGCGCAGCCGTGCGAGCGTCCAGCAGACGGATGCGACCATCCACAAGCTGTGCCTCAACGATCGCTCGCCCGAGCAGCATTCGGTGCTGAAGCTGGCGGACCGGCGCTCCGGCCGACGCCAGCAAGGCAGGCAACGATGCGAAGCCTTGGGTGCTCGACAGCGCCGGCTCGGCGTTCCGTTCGATCCGGTGATCGCCGTGCACGGTGTCAATGGGGAGCAGGCTCATCACAAGGCCGCTGGTGAACCAGACGATCGCCTGCGCGCCGATCAGGAGAGCAAGCCAGCGGTGGATCTTGCTCGCTCCAAGGTGGAGGCGGAGCCGCGGGCTCAGAACCAGGTCCTCACGCCGGCGACGAAGCTGAAGCCCCCTGTGTCGTCGCCCCGCGCCCGCGAGAAGCGGGCGGTGTCGCCGAACTGCCGTTCCCACGACACGCCGATATAGGGCGCGAACTCACGGCGGCCCTCGTAGCGAAGCCGCAAACCGGCCTCCAGGTCCGTCAGCCCGGAGCCGATCCCGGTCTCCCGCACGTCCTGGGCGGCGAAGTTGGCCTCTACCCTGGGCTGGAGAACGAAGTAGTTGGTGATGCGCTGGTCGTAATAGCCCTCGGCGCGGGCGAGCACGTCCCCCTTGTCGGAGAGGAACAGCGCGCCCTCGACCTCGAACTGGTAGGGGGCCAAGCCCTCGATCCCGATCGTCGCATAGGTGCGCGACGGGTTCGGCTTGAAGTCGTAGCGGACGCCGGCCTGGAGATTCCAATAGGGATCGAGGGCATGGCTGTAGAGCGCCTGCACCTCGGCGCTCTCCAGCGCCTTGCCGAAACCACCTTCGCCTTCTGACTTCAGCCAAAGGCGATTGATGTCGCCTCCGACCCAAGCCTCGCCATCCCAGCGGTAGCCGTCGCTTCCTTTGCGGGCCTGATACTCCGCAAGATTGAAGAGCACCTGATAGTAGGTCATCCCGCCATGCTCGCGCCGCAGGTCGTTCTCGCGGGAGCTGGCCATGGCATCCGCCCCCCAGAAACGATCGGCGAGATGATCGCCGGGCGGAGCGGGAGCGGGCTTGTTGCCGGGGGGGAGGTCGGTCCCGATCTTGGCGCCTGTCTGGCTACCATCCATCGCCATGCCGGGCATCGCGCTCATGTCGTGCCCGGCGTGCGGGTCCTGCCCGGCTGCTGCCGGGGAACCCATGCCGGGCATGGCGGACATGTCGTGCCCGGCGTGCGGATCTTGCGCGGGCGCGGGCTGCTGCTGAGCGCCCATGTCCATTCCCTGCATCCCGCTCATGTCGTGACCGGCGTGCGGATCGGCCACCCGAGCCGGCGCGGCCTGAGCGCGACGCGGGGCCCTCCGAACCTGGGCCTTCCGCTTGGCCGCGGGCTTGGCTGCCGCTTTCCGCGCGGGCTTGGGGGTCGCCTTGGCCGCGGGCTTCGCCGGCATGGTCATTCCCGGCATGTTGTGCATGGAATGATCCATGCTCTGCCCGAACACAGGGCCGGCGACGACTGCCGAGGCAAGGCCGGCGAGAAGGAGTGACCGGTTCACGCTGATGCCTCCCCGGCCTTGCGGACCTGGACGACGCGCATCATCCCTGCGTGCATGTGGTAGAGCATGTGGCAGTGGAACGCCCAATCGCCTTCCTCGCCTGTCACGTCCCAGCTCACCGTGCCGCCTGGCTGGACGAGCACGGTATGCTTCCGGGGCGCATAGGCACCTTTCCCCGTCACCAGGTCGAAGAAGTGACCGTGGATGTGAATGGGATGGCCCATCATCGTGTCGTTGATGAGGGTGACACGCACCCGTTCGCCGTGCAGCAGGGTGATCGGATCGGGGCTCTCCGACAGCTTCTCGCCATCGAAACCCCACATGTACCGCTCCATATTACCGGTAAGGTGGAGCTTGATCTCGCGCTCGGGTGCCCGCGTGTCGGGATTGCGATCGAGTGCCACCAGATCGCGATAGGTCAGCACGCGGTGCCCGACATTCTCGAGGCCCTGACCGGGCTCGCCCGTGCGATCGACTGGCATGGCCGAAATGGTCTGGACACCCGGACCCTTCTTCACACCCGGGGCCTTCGAGAAATCGCGCATGTTCATGCTGCCCATGTCCATTCCGGCCATCGGCTGCCCATCTGTCATGCCCGGCATCGCACCCGACCCATGATCCATCCCGGGCATGGCGCCGCTCTGACCCTGCGGCGCGGTCATCCCGGCCATGGCGCCGGCAGCAGCGCCGGCGGCACCATGGTTCATCTGGGAATGGTCCATGCCCTGCATCGAACCGGCACCTGCGCCATGGTCCATACCGCCATGGTCCATGCCCGCCATTGATCCAGCCTGTGCGCCCGTCGCAGCGCTTCCCATGCCCTGCATGGAGCCGTGATCCATCGTGCTCATGTCATGGCCGCCCATGCCCATGTCCTTCATGGTCGCGAGCGGCCGCTTGCGAAGTGGCGGGACTTCGGCAGCCATGCCCTCGCGGGGTGCGAGCGTCGCGCGCGCCATGCCGGAGCGATCGACGCTCTCGCCCACCAGCGTGTAGGCGCGCATGTCGGGCGGCGTGACGATCGCGTCATAGGTCTCGGCCGGGCCGAACTGGAACTCGTCGATCTGAACGGGGCGCACGTTCAACCCATCAGCCGCGACGATCGTCATCGGCAGGCCGGGGATGCGGACGTTGAAGGTCGTCATGGACGATGCGTTGATGAACCGAAGCCGCACCCGCTCGCCCGGCCGGAACAGCGCGGTCCAATTGTCCTTGGGACCATGGCCGTTGACCAGATAGGTGTAGGTCGAGGCGGTCACGTCGGCGACATCGGCGGGGTCCATCCGCATCTTGCCCCACATCAGCCGCTCTTTGAGCGGCTGATCCTTGCCCGCCAGCAGCCCGCTTAGGGTCTGGCGCTGGCGGTTGAAGTAGCCCGACTCCTTCTTGAGGCGGTCGAACAGGTAGTGCGGGTGCTGGAAGCTGTGATCGGACAGCACGATGACGTGCTCGCGATCGAACTGCACCGGGTCGGGGTCCTTGGGGTCGATCAGGATCGGCCCGTAGTGCCCCTCCTGCTCCTGGAGCCCCGAGTGGCTGTGATACCAGTAGGTGCCGCTCTGGATGATCGGGAACTCGTAGGTGAAGGTCGATCGTGCCGGGATGCCTGGAAAGGCAATGCCGGGCACGCCGTCCATCTGAAAGGGCACCAGCAGCCCGTGCCAATGAATAGAGGTTTCCTCATCCAGATCATTAACGACGTGGAGGCGCACGTTCTGCCCCTCGCGCAAGCGGATGAGCGGAGCAGGCACGGTGCCGTTGATGCCGATCGCGTGGCTCTGCCGCCCGTCGATCATCATCATCTGGTGAGCGATCTTTAGCGTAATGTCGTCGCCCGAAACTGTCGGCAACGGCTTGGCGATGCCCGCGGACACCGGCTGCGCCCACGCCGGCATATAGGCCGACAGAGCAAGGCCGCTTCCGGCTAGGGTGGCACCGCGCAGCACTTGGCGGCGGTCGAGAACGCGCGACATGAAAGCTCCTAGAAGGTGGGCCGCTACCGGCCCGTTTCACTCCTTCTACGCGTCCCGCACGCCGATCCCTTGTTCGGTGTTCAACTTTTCGAGGAGACGCGAGCGGGCACGGTAGAGGCGGGTTTCGACAGCCTTCTGGCTGATCCCCAGCACGTCGGCGGTTTCGGCTTGGCTCAAACCCTCGATGGTGCGCAGCACCAGAGCCTCTTTTAGATTCATGGGCAGAGCGGAAATGGCATCTGTTACCCGGTCCAACTCCTGGCGGTCGGCTGCGCCGTCGTCGATTGCCACCTGATCGTCCACCACAGCTTCAGCCCGATGATCGATGGGGGCCGCGAAGGAGAAGAACCGGCGCACCGTGCGCTTTCGCGCCCAGTCACGACATTTGTTGATCGCGATCGTCGAAAGCCACGCTCTCATGGCGCGCTGCCCGTCGTAGCGCGGGAGGGCCTGGTGTGCGGCGACGAACGTCTCCTGCACCAGATCAAGCGCTTCGTCGGGTTCGCCGACGCATGCCCGCGCGAGCCGGAACACCGGCTGTTGGTAGCGTCGCACGATTTCGGCAAAAGCGGCCTGCCGACCGGCAATGCTGAGCGTCGCCAGCTCGCCATCGGACAGCGTGGTCCAATCGAGGCTCACCCCTGGCCGTCGGTGAGCGCCTTCACCACCGCAGCATCGAATTGAGAGGTCTGATCGGTGCGCAGAAGCTGCCGCATGGCAAAGATATGCGCCAACGTGGCCTTCTGCAGCTCGCCCATCGCGGCATGGCTCTGATCGACCGCGGCCGTGACCCGCGGGCCGTTGCCGTGCTCGGCCTCGATCGCCTCGGCGAGCCGAGCATTGGTCGCGCGCAACTCCAGCTCGAGAGCGCGCCGTTGCACCGCGAACCGGTCCTCCAGAACCTTCAGCTTTGCCTGCTGATCGGCATCGAGCGCGAGCTTGTGGTGCAGGACCTCGTGCAGCGCGGCGCCCGGCTGCTTGGGCTGGGGCAACAGCGCACGTCCAACGAACACGCCCCCGATCGCCGCGAGAAAGGCGAGTACGACACACAGCAGGACGCGCTTGGTCGAGGTCACGGCTCGCCGATCAGCAAAGTCGAGGGTGCGAGCGGCGAGGCCCCGCCGAGCGGTGCGAGCGACACCGCGGGGCTCGCGGTCGCGGGCAGCTCGGCGCCGATCATGCCGATCGCCAATGCCGCGACCGTCACCGCACCGATGCCGAGCCCGGCCTGTCGCACGACCGGCCGTGTGCCGATGCGCGCGAGAACACGTGCTTCGACGTCGTCCAGCGCAGCCGGAACAGGTGCTCCCGCCAACCTCACCAACGCTCTGTCCAGATCATCCATGTTTTCCACTCCGCCCCTCTAACACTGGTTACGCAGCGCTGCCCATCATCCCTCATCGGTCGCGTGAGGGGTGCGCGACCGTGCCGCGTAGAATGGACAGAACATCACGGAGTAACCGCATGCGTCGCGCCCTAATCCCTGCCGCCCTTGCCATCCTCGGGCTCGCCAGCGCCGCCCAGGCTCATCCTAAGCTGCTGTCCGCCTCACCGGCGCCGAACGCGACTGTCGCCAAGCCCGCGCGCCTCGCGCTGCGGTTCAGCGAGAAGCTGATGCCGAAGTTCTCGGGCGCGGACCTGATGATGACCGCGCATGGCGGCACCGCGCACGCGCCCATGAAGGTCGCGGCTGCGGCCGGGGTCGCCGATGATGGCCGCACGCTCGTCGTCACGCCCAAGGCGCCGCTCGCCGCGGGGCGCTACAGCGTCGCTTGGCATGTGGTCTCGGTTGACACCCACCGGGTAGCCGGAAACTTCGCCTTCGCGGTCAAGTAAGGGTGGAGACCGACTGGCCGCTGATCGCGGTTCGCGTCGCGCTTTATGCAACGCTGAGCGGGTTGTTCGGCTTGTCGGCCTTTAGTCTCTACGGCCTCAAAGCCGGCGAGCGCGCCAATGCGCTCGCCTTGCGCCCCTGGCTCGTCGGAAGCGGCCTGCTCGGCCTCCTGTTCTCCGGGATCGCCCTCGCACTGCTCGCGGCGGCGATGGCCGGGGCACCGCCCTGGCCGGTCGATCAGGAGGCGATCGGGATGCTCCTCTCCGGGTCCGCAACGGGCACCGCGTGGGAAGCGCGCATAGCTGCGCTCGTGGTGGCGTCGGTCGCGGCCCTCGTGGCAACCGATCGCGCGGCTTTGCTCGGCTTGGTGACGTTCGCTGCGGCCGTGGCGCTCGCCACGCTTGCTTGGACAGGACACGGCGCGATGGACGAGGGCGCTGTTGGCTGGGTGCATCTGGGCGCCGACATTCTTCACCTGCTTGCGGGCGGAGCCTGGGCCGGAGCCCTACTCGGGCTCGTGCTTTTGGTCGCCCGGCCGGTCGGCCGCGTCGACGCCGCCCATCTGACTCTGACGCACCGCGCACTGCACGGGTTCGGCATGGTCGGCACGATCCTGGTCGGCACGATCGTCGTCACGGGTGTCGTCAACGCGTGGCTGCTGGTCGGCCTCGCCAATCTGCCGGACCTTCCGACTACGCGCTACGGCCAGCTTCTGATCGCCAAGCTAGCGCTGTTCGGCACAATGCTCGCGCTCGCGTCGCTCAACCGCTTCAGACTTACGCCGGCGTTCGAGCGCTCGATCGCCGCGGCCGATCATCACGGCGCGCTTCGCGCCCTGCGGCGCAGCCTCGCGGTCGAGGCGAGCTGCGCAGTGGCGATCCTGGCGCTCGTCGCATGGCTGGGGACGCTCGAACCGCCCGCTTCGGCGATGTGAAGGGCGGGCGGCCAAGCGCCGCCCGCCTCGCCGCTCAGGCGGCCATCTTCTCGCATTCCTCGGCGCACCGCTCGCAGGCGGCGACGCACTCTTCCATCCCGTCCAGCCCTTTGCAGCTCGCCGCGCAAGCCCGGCAGATCTGAGCGCAGATGCCGCACACGAGCTTATGCTGGTCGGAGCCGCGCGCCATGAAGTCGAGCGAGGTGGCGCAAACCTGCGCGCAATCCAGCATGATCTTGATGTGGTCGGGCGCGGCGTGCGGGCCGCCTACCTGAAGGCAATGCTGCGTCGTCATCGACAGACAGGTAATGTGGCAGTGGTGGCAGGCATCCATGCAGGCCTGCATTTCGGCGCTCATGTGGTGGTGCATCGTCGTTCTCCGCGTAAGGCCCCCCTTATTCGCAGTACGTGCCGCACCGGTGCTTCCCTTAGATAGGTGCTTCCATTTATCGCTAATTGTTCGTGGCTTTCGATTAGGAGTAATCACAGTGATACCGCCCCGTTGACCTGTGACGTTGTGGGATATCGGTCTCCGATGGGTTGGTGCTCGTTGGTCTTTGAAAGGCCTAGGAACAAAAAGGATTTTCCTAGAAATCGGGGCCGGTTTTTTGAAGTTAGTCGCGGACTGTAAAAAGACCAGTATTCTAAGGTGCTTTCAGGGTATATTCAAAAGGTACCGTCAGGCATTAGGTGTTTAGTCCCGGCATCTGGTGGATCGGGTCGACGATGAACCGGTCTGGCTCTGACGTCCAGATCTTGGCGATGTATTCGTAGGGTGTGAGACCGCTGAGCGTCTTGAGCCGGCGGGCAAAGTTATAGGCGGCCATGAAGTCGGCGAGGTGCGTCCGGAGCTGATCGTGGCTCTCGTAGTGGAAGCGTTTGACGGTCGCCTCCTTGATGGTGCGGTTCATCCGTTCGACCTGTCCGTTGGTCCAGGGGTGGTTCGGTTTGGTCAGCCGGTGCTCGATGCCATTTGCCTCGCAGATCATGTCGAAGCGCATCTGGCGCGACCAGGGGGTGTTGCGGTTGCGGGGCTGCTCGGCGAACTGGATTCCCCCTTCGACTTCGCTCAGGACAGGATTGTCGGTCAGGATCGTGTGGATTCGGTAAGGCACGGCTTTCAGCAGGTGTTCGAGAAACTCCCAGGCTGTTCGTCGATCAGCCTTGTCGACCAGCTGGGTGACCGCGAACTTGCTGGTGCGGTCGATGCCGACGAACAGGTACAGTTTGCCTTCGGCGGTCTGCACCTCGGCGATATCGATGTGAAAGAAGCCGATGGGATAACGCTTGAAGCGCTGGCGCTTGAGCTTGTCGCCCTCGATGTCCGGCAGGCGGGATATGCCGTGCCGCTGCAGGCAGCGGTGCAGCGCTGACCGTGTCAGATGCGGGATCGACGGCTGCAGCGCATAGAGGCAGTCGTCGAGCGGCAGCAATGTGTGACGCCGGAACGCGACGACGGCCGCCTCCTCCTCTTGCGTCAAAGTCGTGGAGTGAGGGGCCTTCGGCCCGGTCTTCAGATCCTCCACCGTCGCCCGCTTACGCCACTTCGCGACCGTCTTCGGATTGATCCCCATCTCCCGGCTCAGCGTCGCGAGCGAAGCTTGCGATCGCTGTATTGCTGCTCGGACAGCGTGCGTGGTCCCTTCGGCAGGCTCAGGACAGGCGTGGCGCTCCCGTGACGTACCTGTCCCATATGGCTTCCTTCCCTTCCAACGAAAGGATCGCACCATCAAACCGTGGGATCAAACACCTAGGCTCAGTGCGCGATGAGCAATACTTTATTGAAAACAACATGAAGCCAAGCAATCTACTTATTGAGAGCTAGGCTGTTGTTTAGATTTACCGAATTATTTGAAAGTTTCCCGTTGTATAAAATAGTAAAAATGCAATATTATTCATCATTTGCCGCAATAACAATACCGACCACGGCGTCCGCGCAAACATTCGTCGATGTATTCGCCGCTCGCTACCCACCTGAACGCACTGCGGCATCGATCACCGCAGACGAGGCCAGGATCAATGGTGCGATCGTACCGGCGCAGCTGCGGGTTGATGTCGAAAGCCTGAGGCCAACGAAATCGACCATATTCGGCCTTCGTGTTGGGCATTGGTTCAATTGGTTCGGTGTGGCTATAGATGCAGCCACGCTAAGTCCTGATTTGGACCGGCAAACCGTCAGAGCCTCGGCCAATCTGAGGTTCGACGAACGGGTGTTTGGCGAGCAGGTAACCATCGATCCTGGGCAATCGGTCGCCGTCGACATACCCAGGCTGAAGGTTCCGACGACCGCGACGGCCGCTGCCCTAGCGATGGTTCGCATACCCCGCGCAGGCGTCCAGCCCTACATCTTCGCTGGTCCGGCCTATCTCATCACCGACAGCGACGTCAGTGGCTACTGGGGGATTCGGGCTGGTGTCGGCGCCAGGCTGCCCCTTTCCCGCCACATCGCCATGTTCGCAGAGTACCGATACACGGGCATCGGTAATGCCCACGCGATCGCTGGTCGGGTCACAGGATCGGCTGGAGGAATCTCCGGATCGACTGGCGACATCCATGTCGGGCTCGATATGCGCAATCACAGCCTGGCTGGAGGGCTGAATCTGACATTCTAGGACCGGCCCGATGCGCAGACGTGTCGTACCGACCCGCCCGCGGCGTGTCGGTACGACGGCATCGTCGAGGCCCTTATCAACGCGATGCCTGAGGCGGGAGGGGGGCGCGGTTGATGGTGGCGGGGCTACTCGGCCGCCGTTTCGATGGGCTCGGCAGGCGTCCTTTCATGGACAAGGCTTTCCTAGGCCGACAGCCCCTGCGGGCATGGGGTCAGATCGTCGGGCGATGGCTGGCAGTTGGCCGACATCGACGAGCTCTTTCCATCGTCATGCTCTGCCGTACGGGGTCGAAGGACTACGCTCCGAGCAGGAAGTGGTCATCGGCCAGAACGCCATGCGCGCATGCGAACCGTCACCGGCCCGTCATCTCGATCCGATCGTTTGCCTGACGAACGACAGGATCTGGCCCGGGCGGATCATAGGAACCGCGTCGCCGCCGTGATCGGTTCGATGTCCGGTCCCATCGCCCTCGCTCCTGCCGGTACGGCATAGACGTTGGCGGCCAGCCATAACTCCTCCGCGATGCGGGCGTCGTCGGACACTTCCCGCCACCAGACGCGTCGGTCGAGATCCCAGCGGTATCCCCGTTCCTTGAGCATGTCCTTGACGTCGAAGGCCGCACCGACCGCCCTGACCATCCAGCTCGGCTGCGTCGCCGCCTTGATCAGAATGGTCAGCGCCGTCCGATCGTCGAAGCGATGTCGGAGCAGCTGAATGACGGCGTCCACATCCGCGCCAGCACCTCGCCCTTCGTGGAACCACCCGGCCTGACGGAGGAGATGACCGAGCTCCACTCCGTCGAAGCCGTTCGATCTCCAGTCGATCTGCGTCATCGAGCAGGCCCATGCGAGATCGCCGACGCCTTCCAGCCGACGTTCGATCCGAGGCCTGTCGGCGGCGGCACGATGCGAGATCACGATGCACGCCGAACGTAGCAGACGTACCGCCACCTCGTCCTTGATGCCACGGCCTGCCACGTCCGCGTCGGTCAGACCGGTGACTGCGGCGACATCCGGCGGTATCGCGACGCCCGGGTCCTCGTACCATCGATATACCCGGTCGACATGGGTGACGACGCCAGTCCGGTCGAACCGGAAGCGGCGCATCGCAAGATCGATGATCGTTGTCCGCGTCGGGCTTTCCCCCGTGGCCCGGGCGGCGACGACTACGCCTATCCTGGTGTCGGATCCGTTGCCGACGCCGGTGGACCCATCCTGCACGTCGAGACGGTACTGAACGCGCACGTTCCCGTTCTTGCCGACCGCGTCGACGCGGCTGGTACCTTCCACTTGTTCCATGTGCTTCTCCGTTACCTGCCAGGACGGCGCGGCGGGACGGCGTGCGTCGCCCGCGCCAGCGCGATGACTACAGTTCGACGCGCTGCTCGATGTCCACGACGAACGTGCCGACATCCACCGAGCCGCAGTCCCTCTCGACGCGTCTGATGACCTCCGCCAGCGTCTCAGGAACGAGCGCGATGACGATCGGCGACGAACGGTGAAAGCCGACCCGGATCTCCGCGAGCGGCACCACGTCGTCGCCAAAGCGGCGGCGGAGCCGCTGGACCACCTCCATGGGATGCCGGGCAACGGACGCGTGGAACGCCTGCATCAGGACCGGCCCGCCTCCCGAGGCGATCGACGCCGTGTAGAGCTGTGGCGCGGTCGACGACTTCGCACGGCCGCTCCTCCCACGCCGGGGCCTGGCCAGCCGGCCTCGGTCTCCTGGCGGCCGGACGATGGGGATCTGGAACGGGAGGTCGTCGTCGCTCTCGCGATGTGTTGCCACCGTGAGCGCGGAACGCCCCCTGCGGATCGGCGCCGTGGCCGGTAGGCGAGGGGAGCTTCCAGTGAAGATCGTCATGTCGTCTTCTCCAAGTCGGGTGTGCCCGGACGAATGGCGTGACCTGACACGCGTCAGGTTCAGACCGCGGCGAACACCGCGGGGGCATCGTCGAGGCAGAGATCGTCGATGATGGCGGGATCCGCATCGAGCCCCAGGACCAGGTCATGGAGCAGGATCGCCCTGATGCAATGACCCAGCTCGAGAGCTGCCTCGACGGCATCGCGGCCATCCAAGAGTTCGCGCGATGCGAGCATCCATGCCATGGGGTCGTGATCCATCCCTTCGCGCTGGGAGCGTGCCCACGTCTCGGCCGAGACCAGCGCAAGGCGAATCAGGCGGCGACGGGTTGCGATGACCGGAGAGTCGTACGGGCTGTCGGGATCAAGAGGGTCGGGCGGCATGGACCCTGGATCTGCCCGTCGAACCCCTGCGGCGCGTGACGGGTCGAACGTCGTATCCATAGGGTGCATCTCCTTTCACCATGCCTCGGCACGGCTGCGTCTATCCGTCCGACATGCGGCCGAGCATCGGAAAGGTAGGAAACCCTACTTATAATTCAACCCTTCTGGAAATGTAGCATTACTCATGGTGGATGTCTTTCCGTCTTCGTCCGCCCTGCGCCTGCGGACATGGAAGGAAAGCCCCGCATCCGTAGGCGCTGCGGGGCGAGCCGTCACATCGTGACATACCATGTGCCATCGACCCGTCGGAGCTTCGTCTGCTCGCGCGCGACGGTGCCGTCGCCGTAGTGTCCCTCGGCCCGGACGATCGCATGATCGGCGTCCGCCTTTACGATCTCGGCGACGGAGACGTTCTTCAGGCCGCCATGGGATTTACCCTTCGCCGCTTCGGTGGCCAGGACGGCCGCGATGATGGGGCCCACCGTCTGAGCCATCGCAGGATCCATGCGCTGCATCGCCTCCGCCGTCCGCCCGGCGGCCTTGTCCTCCATGAAGCCACGCGCGGTATCCTCCGGGCCGGCCGAGCAGGCGGCAAGCGACAGGCACGCGGCCGCGACGAACTGTATCTTCCTCATGTGAAACGTTCCTCTGGTCCGGATCATGGGGATGGTCGTGGCGATCACAGCGCCGGCTTCCGCGCTCGCGTGGAGAAGAAGGCGTCGGCTGCCTGGGCGACCAGAGCGTAAGGCCGCTCGGCCGAGCCTTCCGGTGCCTGCAGCAATATCGTGCCGCCGTCGGACCCGAGTCGTACCGTCGCGCGGAACCCGGCCGGCGTTGTGGCACCCCACCGTGCGGTAAGGTCGCTACCGCCGTCGTCGGTCCGTGGCCTGCCCCACTTGCCGACGAGCATCCGCCGCCATTCGGCGGCCGCCGTGCCCTGTGCCGCGACATAGACGATGTCGTAGAGATGCGCCCCGTCCGGCCACGTCAGCATGCGCAGCGTGTATCGGCCACCCGCATCGTCCTCCACGTTGGCCTCGCTGAGCACGCCACGATGGGTCTCCTCGCCACCGGCACCTCCGCGTGTATTGATGAGGCTCCTGACCGAGGACTCGAAGTCGACGCCCCGCGTAATGATGCCCGGGGTCATGTGCCGGGTGCGGACGACGGCGTCCACCTGCGCCTCGGACATGCCGAGCCGGAAGCCGCCGAGATCGAAGCCGACCGCATCGCCTGGTTTCGCATGGTCGGCGACGGCCGTCAGGCCAGGCATGACGGGCGTCGACGGGATGACGAGTCCCGGCTGATTGGGGCCGCTGCCGAAAATGGGCGGGATACGATCGAGCAGCCGGGTGGTCGGCGCACGCTGCGAGCTCGCGGGCAAGGGTGCCGCAAGGGTGCAGATGACGGGTATGACGATGGCGAAGCGCATTCAGCGGTCTCCCGGAGCGTCTGGGAGGATGGGCCGGACTACCTGATGGCTCCCTGCGGCGATGCGCATGGCGCAGCGCGGGGATCATCGTCGACGGTCCGACGAGATGGCACGCCGCCCAGTCGGCCGCATCTCGCTGCGCGAGATGCGGGCCTCCTGAGCCGGATGTTGGAAACCAGAACGAGACTGGCGCGAACGCCTTTAGCCGGGGCTTGGACATACGCGTCCGCCACCCGGCCGAAGAAGCTCTTCGACCATCAATGGTCTTTCGACCGACTCTCGTTCAGGGTTTCCACGCCCCGGCCCGGGAACCGCTTCCCGTGCAGAAGTGATAATAGGTATCGCTCCGCCCGAACGCCAACGTTTTAAGGGATGGATATGCGATGAAATCGACATCGCGCCATCACTGCCGGCCACAGGCATGGCCTGACCAACACGATCCCCTGCCACGGCTGCCACATGATGCCACCGGCAAGTCCCGATCCGCGATCCGCCGTGCGTACACGACGGTAGCCGTCCGGTATGACGAGCCTAGGGAGCCCCGCGATGGCCACGGCGTTCCCGGGTCCTGCAGGGGCGGTGGTACATAGTGGCTCGCCGTGGATCGTCGAATGCACCGAAACTTGACGAGGAAGACAATTCGCCAGCGCCCGAGTTGCGGACATTCATGACAATGCTATCAAACTCGCGATGCGCAGCTCATTAACGGCCTTTCCGATCTGCCGAACGGAACGTCTAGCCGTCAGACCATTGTTCATGCCTTATGCAAAAGCGGTACGGGCAGTCGCGGACGATACGTCCATTACCGATGTCGTCCATTCTCTGCCGACTCAACTCACCCGTTGGAATGCGGAAGCTCTGATCAGCAGTAACAATGACGAGAACTTCCTCCTTGGCGCCTAGAGGCTGTTATGGACTTTGGAGCGCGTCTGATTCATCCGTTCTTGGATGAGCATTTGCCGCAAGGGGTATCCGTCTGACGTCAGCGACGAGGAATGGTCGCTGGTTGCGCCGTACCTGCTGTTGCAGCGCGAGGATGCCGGCCAGCGGGAGCACGATCTGCGCGAGGTGTTCAACGGTCTGCGCTATATCGTGAAGACCGGCGCGCCGTGGCGGTGGATGCCGAACGATCTGCCACCCTGGGCGGCGGTCTACCAGCAGACGCAGCGATGGCTGGCGGCGGGCTGCTTCGAGGCGCTGGTCGACGATCTGCGCGGCGTGCTGCGACTGGCGGCGGGGCGCACGGCCGAGCCGATCGCCGCGAT
The DNA here is from genome assembly GCF_014841615.1 of Sphingomonas sp. CFBP 8760. Taxonomy (GTDB): domain Bacteria; phylum Pseudomonadota; class Alphaproteobacteria; order Sphingomonadales; family Sphingomonadaceae; genus Sphingomonas. The sequence goes on from NZ_JACYUG010000005.1 coordinate 52,978, forward strand.
CATCGATAGTCGGACGCTGCGCTCCACGCCCGAGAGCGGCGAGCGTGCCGGCTATGACGGCGGGAAACGCAAGAGGGGCTCGAAGATCCACATGGCCGTCGATACGCTGGGTCATCTGCTTGCACTTCATGTCACGCCGGTGTCGATTAGCAACAAGACATGCTATCGTAAGCCATTGAAATGACGTGGATTGTGCAAAAAGCGGTTTTGCGGATTTTGCAATCGAAACTACTCAAGTTGGGCGTTTGAGCAACAACGAGTACGCAACCGGTTCGGCGCGGGCGTAGTGATCGTCTCGCGGGATGCTAACGCAGTTGTCGGGCATCGGGATCGCAGCGAATCGTGCTCAGTTCGTCGATTGGTCCACCGTGCTGGGTGGACCCTCCATTCGCTGGTGAGGTCCCGTTGGCTCCAGCTCAGTGACCTTAGCGTGGGCCGTTAGCTGCCGCATCGCTGTCGCCACGTCGGACGGCAGACTGGCCACGATCTCGGTGATCGCGTCTTCGGCTTGCGCGAGCATGGTTCCCGCCCGCTTCGCCAGGGTCGAGCGAGTCGCATAGTCGCTCACGGCCGCGTCCAGCATCATGTTGGTCTGAACCTGACGGCGGACCGCAAGGCCGGGCGCTATCTCGAACGTGTGGTAGGCCGCACCATCGGCGTCCTTTCCATCTGGCCGGCACGCCTCAACGTGCAGAGACTGCCGGAGTGGGCCGCGGAACGAGCGCCACGGCTCGACCGGGAAAAGGCCCGGGCTAGGATCCTGCTGGCGGTGGATGACTACAACGCTCCCTTGATTGCGGGCATCGGCTCGTCGGGCGATAGGCCGCCACCAGAAGGATTGGTCGAACTACTGAGGGCATTCGGTAGTTAGGCGATCCGCCCTGCATCGACGATGCGCGGCGGCGGAGAATCCCGCGCGGCATTGTGAACGCGAAATGCCTGCGCCAACGCGTCCAGGGTCTCCCGCCGGTCGAGGGGACTATCGGCACCGGCCCGTAGGGCCCGCGTCGGATCCCGCGATGCCAGCGGTCCGTAGATGTTTAGTCCCGGCATCTGGTGGATCGGGTCGACGATGAACCGATCTGGCTCTGAGGTCCAGATCTTGGCGATGTATTCGTAGGATGTGAGGCCACTGAGCGTCTTGAGCCGGCGAGCGAAATTGTAGGCGGCCATGAAGTCGGCGAGGTGTGTCCGGAGCTGGTCGTGGCTCTCGTAGTGGAAGCGTTTGACGGTCGCCTCTTTGATCGTCCGGTTCATCCGCTCGACCTGGCCGTTCGTCCACGGATGGTTCGGTTTGGTGAGCCGGTGCTCGATGTCGTTGGCCTCGCAGATCATGTCGAAGCGCATCTGGCGCGACCAGGGGGTGTTGCGGTTGCGGGGCTGCTCGGCGAACTGGATCCCATTATCGGTCAGGATCGTGTGGATGCGGTAGGGCACGGCTTTCAGCAGGTGTTCGAGGAACTCCCACGCTGTCCGTCGATCAGCCTTGTCGACGAGTTGGGTGACCGCGAACTTGCTCGTGCGGTCGATGCCGACGAACAGGTACAGTTTGCCTTCGGCGGTCTGCACCTCGGCGATATCCATATGGAAGAAACCGATTGGATAGCGTTTGAAGCGCTGTCGCTTCGGCTTATTCCCTTCAATGTCCGGCAGACGGGATATGCCATGACGCTGCAGGCAGCGGTGTAGCGCTGAGCGCGTCAACGGCGGGATCGATGGCTGCAAGGCGTAGAGGCAGTCGTCCAACGGCAACAGCGTGTGCCGGCGGAACGCCACAACCATTGCCTCCTCGGCTTCGGTCAAGGTCGTGGAGTGAGGGGCCTTCGGCCCAGTCTTCAGATCCTCGACCGTCACCCGCTTCCGCCACTTCGCCACCGTCTTCGGATTGATCCCCAGCTCCCGGCTCAGCGTCGCGAGCGAAGCTTGCGATCGCTGTATTGCTGCTCGGACGGCGTGCGTGGTCGTGGCGCTCCCGTGACGAACTTGTCCCATACGGCTTCCTTCCATTCCAACGAAAGGATCGCACCATTAAACCGTGGGATCAAACACCTAACCAAGACATGAATGTCGCGCCTTGCCGGGGCGGAGCATACGGGCTCGACTCCTCTCACAAGCCACCCTCGGCAGTCTAGAAGTTAGTGATTAAATGAGGAGTCGCCACTTAGCACCTTTTGAAAAAGAGATGGCGACCCAAGGCAACAAACCCACGAAACCGAAGGACGAAAGGTAAGCGCTAATTTCTGTAATTAATAGGCATCTTCCGACGTCACAAATCAATTGAACAATTAGAAGGAAGCGCGAACTCCAACGTTGAAGCGAGATCCGGTGTTTTGAATATTTTTTACCCGCTCCTCCCTGACGGAGTAATCGAAGGTGTACTTTTGGGTAAGGTTTACGCCTTGAACATATACCTGAAAGGCTGGCGTGATGTCATAGGATGCACTGAAATCCAGCTGTCCGTATGCTGCACGGTTTTCCGGCTGGCCATAATCGCTAAAGCACGTACGCAGGAACGATGAGCGCCAGTTATACGAAGCGCGTGCTTGAATGCCGTATTTCTGGAAGAACAAGCTGCCATTTGCCGAGTGCGGCGACAGGCCATTGTAGCCGCAGCTATTGTTCGTGGCAGCTGCGCGCTTGGCGGTACTCGAGACGTAAGTGTAATTCCCCGCGACGCCGAAGCCTCCGAAGAACCCTGAAGTCAGGCGATCGGCGGTCAGCTGACCGCCGACCTCGACACCTGCCACTGAGCCGGTTGCGCCGTTGCGCGTACGGGTATCCTGGAAGGTGTAGGCTCCGAGCGGGACCGGCAACGTCTGCTGTTCGAGGAAGTCGGAGAATTCCTTGTAGAAGCCAGCCACGCTGACGTAGCTGATATCCGAAATATACCATTCGTATGACAGGTCGTAATTGGTCGACTTGAACGGACGTAGTGCGGGATTGCCACCGCCCGAGACCGCGGCCGTGATCCGACCGGTGTAGTTGTTGTCGACGCCGAGATCAGTCAACGTCGGGCGCGTCACGGTCTGCGACGCGGCAGCGCGTACCACCATGTCGCTGGTCAGGTTGTACTTGACGTTCGCCGAGGGCAGGAAGTTGCGATAGCTGTTGCGGACCGTACTGGCGCTCGGGTAGTTGAACACGATGTTCAGATTGTCGTCGCCGGGATTGACCGTGATCGACCGGATGGTCTGCGCAAAGCCCTGCGACACGACCGACGTGTCGGCGACGCGGAAACCGAGGTTTCCTGACCAGTTCGGTCCGCCAATTCCCACGTTGAGATAGCCGGCCCAAACCTTTTCCTGGACATCCAGTAGCTGCCCGGGACGGTTGCGCAGTCCGAAAGGACCACTTGCAAGCGCGAGCTGGCGTGCGGCCTCCGCTGCCTGTTCGGCAGCGGTGCGACCCTGACGCGCCAGGGCCAGCACGTTCGGTTGCGAGAGATACGCGATGACGGCATTTGGATCGAACGTCAGGAAGTTGATCGGCGCCTTGTCGCTGCCGGATGTCTTGGGCAGCCAGTTGTCCAGTGTATAGGCTGACAGCAGGTTCGCGGGCATCGGTATGTCATAGCCGCAATACGAACATACGGTGTCCGAGTTGTCCGCATTCGTGCGCGTCTTGTGACGCTCGTTGTAGGCCGCACCGAACAGGATCGACTTGACGATACCACTGTCCTCGTTGCGGAAGTCGCCATCGAAGTGGTATTCGTTGCCGGTATCGCGCACCCGGCCCTCGCCGATCGACGTATAGTGCGCGCGCATCAGGCTCGGGTCGGTGATCGGACCGAGATTCGACAGGATCGGCAGATCGGAACCGCTCACCAGATCCCAACGCGGCGATGTCTGCGCCAGCGATCCGACCACGACGAACGCATTCGGCGTACGGTTCTTCGCTTCGGTCCTGGAGGCATCGAACCTGAGGTCCAGTGCGTCCGTGACGCTCCATTTCAGGTTGCCGCCAACCTGATAGCTGGTGGTAAGCCGGTTGGCATAGGAAGCGTAATTGTCGTTCTGCGACAGCGTGACGCGACGATCGGCTAGTGCCGGATCGGTCAGGCCGGGGTTGGCGCTCAGGAACTGAGAACCCGGGCGATTGAAACCGGTGACCGTGCCATTACCGTTCGTGGTCAGCCCGATGAAGCGCGGCGTGTAGAAGGCACCGAAGGTCCGCCCCGAGCTGAAGACATTAAACTTTGAGTACAGCCCATCGACCGTCAGAAGCAGCTTCTCGCCGAGTCTGCCCTGCACGGTCCCCGCGACGTTCAGACGCTCCCGATTTTCCAGCGAGCGATTGAAGGTCGAATCGCGTGGCGTGAAGATATTGCTGGCGCTGTCGACCAGGCTGGTGGCCCCGAGCCCTGTAGCGTTCGCGGTGCCCGCAATCAGTCCCTGCGTTCCGGGCAACCAGCCGTGAATAATGAATTGGTCGTTCTGACTGTAGCGGTTGGTATAGCTGGCGGAAACGACCGCGCCAAAAGTCTTGTCCTCGTTGGCAAACGATGCAACGCCAGAAAGGTCAGGACTGGCCTTGTCACGGAGCGTGTCATACATGCCGCCGGCGGCAACCGTCAGGTGCAGCCCACCCTTGCCGTCCAGCGGACGCGCCGTGACGATGTTGACGGTGGCACCGATACCGCCTTCCTGAAGTTGCGGCACCGTGCTCTTGAAGATGTCAGTGCGCTGGATCATGTTCGGCGACAACACGTCGAACGAAAACTCGCGGCCGGGATTGTCTGTCGCCATGATGCGACCATTGACGAGCACGGTATTGAACTGCGGGCCGAGGCCGCGGACCGTAATGAATTGGCCTTCGCCACCATTGCGATCGATCGCCACGCCGGTCACCCGCTGCAAGGATTCGGATATGTTGACGTCGGGGAACTTGCCGACATCCTCGGCGGAAACCGAATCGACAATCTGCGATGCGTTGCGCTTCGTTGCCTGAGCAGAGCGCAAGCTGGCGCGGATACCGGTGACGACGATGTCCTGCTCGGCCGCTGGATCCGCTGGTACCGCGACGGACTGGTCGGACGTCGAAACCGCAAGCGCCGTATCCTGACCATCAGCAGGTGCGGTCTGCGCGTGACCGGCTGACGCGAGCGCAAACCCGCCCACTGCGGCAAGCAGATATCCCTTTTTCATCATCATTCCCCTCCTGATGCCCCGCTATCCCGGGTTACCGGGTCGATATCAGCCAAGGTTTCTCGACTGTCAATGTGAGATTTCAGTACCGTAATATGGAATGTCTGTTGACGGGTATCGGTCGTGTCGTTCAAATAGAAGAGATGACATGATCTTGGCGCCTCGCGCTCGGTCGGATCCAAAAAAGTGGGCGGGGATGATATGAGCAAAACCAGGATTGCCGATTTTCGCATTTCGCGATTTCAGTTCCGGCGCAACCGAACGATCGGCGATTCGCAAGTGTCGACCGGAGAAGCGAACATCGTCGCGATAGAACTGATCGATGAGTCCGGGCGCGTCGGACTCGGCTTTACACAAGTGTTGTTTCAGCCTCTGATGCGCGAGGCCGATATCGCGCTCGCTTTTCGACAGGAGGCATTCGCTGCTCTTGAGGGACGCGAGCCGGGTGCCGTCGCGTTGCAGGTGACGCGTCCGCGCGGAGGCAGCGTTCGACGCCTGCTGCTCCCCTTCGAGGAAGCAATACAGCATGCGGTGTGGGATTTGTTTGCCCAGTCGTCCGACATGCCATTGTGGAAGTTGCTGGGCGAGAAGCGCGACGCGGTGCCGGTCTATGCAAGCGGACTGGATTTCCATCTTTCTGATAAAGAGTTTACGGAATTGTTCGGGGTCGCGGCCACGCAGGGCTTTCGCGGTTACAAGATCAAGGTCGGCCACACCAATGTGCAGCGCGACCTTCACCGGCTGGATCTGCTGAGGTCGGCGACCGGCGATGGCGGTCTGCCCGTGATGATCGACGCCAATGAATCATGGACGGCCGCGGAGACACAGGCGGCGCTGGACCTGTTCGCCCGGGCCGGCCACCGTATCTACTGGGTGGAGGACCCCATTCCGCGCGACGACTTCGACGGGTTACGCCGGCTGCGGCTCGCCTGTCCCGGCACGCGGGTCAACAGCGGAGAATATCTGGACGTGTCGGGCAAGCGCCGGCTGTTGGCGGCGGATGCATGCGACATGTTGAACGTTCACGGTCAGGTCAGCGACGTGATGCGGGCGGGCTGGCTTGCGGGCGAGCATAATGTCGAGGTGACCTTCGGCAACAGCTTCCTCGAAATCGGCGTCAACATGGCGCTGGCGTTGCCCGGTGTCCGGTGGCTGGAGTATAGCTTCCAGAACTTCGAACACCTGGTCGAGGAGCCGTATGTCATCCGGGACGGCCTGATCCGCGGGCACGACCGGCCTGGCCACGGGCTGGTATTGAGCGAGGCGGCGCGGGCCCAGCATCGAACGCCCGAGCCGTTGGCGCTCGCGGATCTCGGCCCGGCTCCGACATGGGAGCGACCGGCATGAGCGTCGTCCAGCCGACCGACGTCGGAGAAGCGGACACGAGCTCGCACTGCGGTTCCGCCGCATGGGTGAGGGAACGCGGAAAATGGGTGCTGCTCGTATCGCTCGGTGTCGTATTTTTCGCATTGCTGACGCTGTACGCCTCTGTGCTGGGCGTGTTGCTGCCCAACCAGATCCAGAACCTTGACCCCGTTGGCAAGACGCAGACGCTGGGCGTGATCTATGCGATCACATCGGTGTTCAGTACACTGAGCACACCTATCGCCGGGGCGTTGTCTGATCGGACGCGCAGCCGCTTCGGTCGCCGGACGCCGTGGATCGTCGTCGGAGCGACCATCGGCGGCAGCGCGATTATCCTGACGCCGCACATGCCGGGGCTGGTCGCGATCACGGCGATGTGGCTGGTGGCAGTGGTGACGCTCAATGCGATGCAGCCGGCGATCACGACGCTGGTCGCCGACCGCTTCCCGCCCGAGGAGCGCGGGCTCGCGTCCGGGGTCGTCGGGGGCGCGATGACGGCGGGCGTATCGTTCGGTACCTTTTTCGCCGGTTCGCTCGCGTCCAACATCCCGCTGGCCTACGCTATCGTCGGTGCCGCGATCATCATCGCATCGCTGGCGTTCGTCGTTATCAATCCGGAACCGATGGCGACGCTGACACCGGCCACACCGTTCCGCCTCGGACAATTCCTGAAGGGATTCTGGATATCGCCGCGCGAGCATCCCGATTTCGCGTGGGCGTTCCTCGGCCGGTTCGCGATCTACATGGGCTATCAGGCGATCCTGACCTACCTGCTATACATCCTGCAGGATCATATCGGGCTGTCGCAGGCCAAGGCCAATGCGATGATCGCGACGATGTCGGTCATTACCTTCGTCGCACTGGTGTTTTCTGGTATCGGATCAGGCGTGCTGTCCGACCGGCTCGGCCGTCGCAAGCCGCTGGTGTTTCTCGCCAGCCTCATCATGGCGATCGCCGTCGTCATGCCGCTGATTGCCCCGACGCCGAACGGCATGATCGTGTACGCCGTGCTGATCGGCCTTGGCTATGGATCCTTCATGTCGGTCGATCTGGCGCTGATGACGCAGGTGCTGCCTAAGCCCAAGCCGGGCGAAGAAGACACCACCGGCAAGGATCTCGGCATCCTTACCACTGCGGTCAACGTGCCCCAGATCCTCAGCCCGGTGATGGCGGCGGCGCTGCTGACGGCGACGGGAAACAACTACGCGGTGCTGTTCGTCGTGTCGGGAGTGTTCGTCCTGGCGGGGTCGTTCCTCGTTCTGCCGATCCGGTCGGTGCGCTGATCCATGGGAGTGATCGACGCGCATGTGCATCTCTGGTCGCTGGCGACACCCGGACATGAATGGCCGACCGCGGAAACGCCCGCGTTGCACCGGGATTTCGGCGCCGAGGACCTGCGGAGCGCGGCGTCGGGTGTCGGACTTGACGGGGTTGTGCTCGTCCAGTCGCAGCCGACTGATGCCGACACCGACTGGATGCTGGCAGTCGCTGCGCACGATCCGCTGGTGCTCGGCGTGGTCGGCTGGGTGGATCTGGCCGCACCCGACGCCCCCACGCGAATCGCGAGCTTAGCCGCGAACAGGAAATTGCGCGGTTTGCGGCCAATGCTGCAGTCCATCGACGATACCGACTGGTTGCTGGGGCATGGGCTTGCGCCCGCAGTGCGCGCGATGATCGATCATGGCCTGACCTTCGATGCGTTGGTCCAGCCGCGCCACCTGCCGATGCTGGAGAAGTTCGCCGCGCGTTGGCCCGACCTGCCGGTGGTCATCGATCACGGTGCGAAGCCCGACGCCGCCCCGGGCATGGCCGATCGATGGCGCGACGGCATGGCATCATTGGCCGCGGCGGGAGCATGGTGCAAGCTGTCCGGCCTGCGCACCGAACAGGCGCCCGGTGCGTCGGCGGATGCACTGGCGGGATATGTCGCCCATCTGGTGGCAAGTTTCGGCCCGCGGCTGATGTGGGGTAGCGACTGGCCAATCCTCGCCCGTGACGGCGTGACCTGTCGCAGCTGGTTTGACGATGCGGCGCGGCTGACCGGATCGCAGGGCGGCGACAAGGCCCGGTTGTTCGCTGGCGCGGCCGAGCAATTTTACAGCCTGGAAGCACAAGCGGGAGATGAGCAGTGACTAGGGTTTCATTCAGTCGTTCGGCGTTGATGCTGTTGGGGTGCGCCGGGGCAGCGAACGCGCAGCAACTGCCGCCGATGCCCGATATCCCGCTGCCTCCCCGCAACAGCGGACCTGATACACATGCGGCGTTCGGCGGAATTACCCTTCCGGTCGCGCCCGCCGCTGTGCCGGTCGCGATCGCGATATCGCCGGCGGGATCCGACGACGGCGATGGATCGATTGCACACCCGTTCCGCACGCTTGAGCGGGCGCAGCAGGCGGTGCGACGCGCCAATCGCACGCATTCCGTTACCGTCACGCTTGCCGAGGGCCTGTATCCCCTGACGGTACCGTTGCGTTTCGGTGCCGAGGATGGCGGGCAGGATGGGAATGTGGTTCGCTGGCAGGCGGCGCCGGGCGCCCATCCGCGGATCTCGGGCGGCTCTGCCGTCACCGGCTGGACGCTTGCGGATCGGGCGCGCGACATCTGGGTCGCCGACGTGCCGCGCGGGCTGGACCCGCGCCATTTCTGGGTCGACGGCCGGATGGCGCAGCGTGCCCAGGTGCAGATCCCCCGCAAGGCTGTCGAGATCACCGCTACCGGCATGAAGATCATCGATCCGGCCTGGGGTTTCCTGGCCGGATTGCCCGATCAGTCGCGGATCGAGGTCGAACACACCGGCTTCTTCACCGACCGGCGTGCGATGGTTGCGAGCATCGAAGGCGATACGATCCGGATGCAGCAACCCGGCTGGCGCAACAACCTGATTGGCTATGACACGCTGGGACGTCCGGTGTCCGTCGCCAGCGCCCGCATGTTCCTCATCAATGCGCTCGCATTCCTGCGGGAAGCGGGTCAGTGGTACGTCGATCCTGCGGCGGGAAAGCTCTATTACAAGCCGCGCGCTGGCGAGAACATGTCACGCACCGAGGCGGTGCTGCCACGGCTGGAGTCGCTGGCGTCGATCGCGGGCAGTTATGATCGGCCGGTCGCTGATCTCCAATTTTCCGGGATCGCCTTCGGCTATACCAGCTGGTTGGGACCTTCGAGCGCGGAGGGATATGCCAGCCAGCAGAGTGGCGCGTATCTTGCGGGTGTGGTCCCCGGCTACCCGGCTGATCCGCTGCGCGATTGCAGCTGGGGTTGCTGGGCGTTCGAGACGATGCGCAATCGCTGGCGGCAACAGCCCGCGGCGGTGCAGGTCGCGGCGGCAGTGCGGGTTACGTTCGATCATGCCGAATTCGCCCACCTCGGTCAGATCGCGCTGGGCATCGGTAACAATCCGGATGCGAATGCCAGCGGGATCGGGTTCGGCGCGGCCGGAGTGGAGGTGCGGCACAGCCGTTTCAGAGATCTGTCCGGCGGTGCGATCATGGTCGGCGGCATCACCCCAGACGCGCATCATCCGCCGCGTGCCGAGATGGGCGTCCGCAACGTCGTAATTGCTGACAATCGGATCGAGAACGTCTCCCAGGATTTCAAGGAGCAGGCTGCTGTCCTCGTCACCTACGCCGCCGGGACGATCATCGAACACAACGACGTATCCGGCGCGCCCTATGACGGGATCGACATCGGCTGGGGGTGGGGAGTCAATGACCCCGGTGGCAGCGGAGCCTATCGCTCGCGTACGCGCGGCTATTACGACCAGCCCGGCAATATCGTCTACGACACCCCGACGATCCTGCGCGACACCGTAGTCCGCGGCAATCGGGTGCATCGCGTCAAAACGTGGTTCGAGGATGGCGGTGCGATCTACCATCTGTCCGCCGATCCCGGCGCGCTGATTGCCGAAAACTATGTGTACGATGTGCCGGGAGCGATCGGCCTCTATCTGGACGAGGGCTCACGCTACACCCTTCTTCGCCAGAACGTGATCGACGGGGCCGGGATCTGGCTGAATGCCAATACGATGGACGGTTATCTGCCGCATCGAACGACGATCGAGAACCGCGCTACGGGTAATTGGTACAATGGCGGCAAGCTGGGCGGTTCATGGGATGCGTATATGGACAACCGGCTGGACGGAAACGTGCTCGTCGGGGGGGCCGCATGGCCGCAGGCGGCGCGTGCGGTGATCGACGCAGCTGGGGTCCGTAAGGAACTAGCCAAATGATACGGCGGCACTCCACTTCGACTCGGCTTGGCGGTAGCCTCAAAAAGTCGGTATCGGTGGCAGTTATGAATAAGCCAGCACCCGCATCTTCCCGCGCGAAATCACGTTCCCTTGCTGCTTCGGAACCGTCGGGGTCGGGGCGTCGTCTGGGCGACCTTGCCTATCGGCGCATACTCGAGGGGCTCTTCGATCGGCGGGTGCCGGCAGGGTCTTTCATTTCGCAAGGCGAACTGGTGCGCTTGCTTGATGTCCCCATCCAGCCGCTGCGCGAGGCACTTCGCGTGCTGGAGACCGAAGGTATCCTGAAGATCCATGCACGATCCGGTATCGAGTTCTTGAAGGCCGACATGGAGCTGGCGCGATCGACCTATCAGTTCCGCTCGGTGATCGAGCGGTCGGCGGCGCGCGCGTATGCCGAGACGGCGAACTTGGCCGAAATCACCGGGCTGCTCGAGAAACATCGCACCCTTCTCGAACTCATCGAACGGGATGGCATCACGGAGGCGGCCGCGATCACGATGGAGGATCTGGAACAACGCTTCCACGGATCCATGATCGGCGCGCTGCGGAACCCGATGATCGAAACTACCGCGCGACGGCTGAAAAACTACGTCGATCTCATCCGCCTCGATGTGACATCCACCCCGCCGCGGATGATACGGACGCTGCGCGAGCATATCGATGTCCTGGAAGCGTGCCACAGGCGGGACACCGACGAGGCAGAAGCGGCGTTGGGGCGACACTTCCAGGCCGCACTGCAACGGATACTTGGGATGGTTTAGGCGCATGGGCCCACGCCCCTCCGCGGTCGGCGGACAGAATTGGCCGCGCAGGTTCGGCCTGAGACCGGCGTACAAAGAGAAAATGGATGGCTTATGCGATCCGCGGGACGCCGGCTACGATCCCTGGTCGCGCTCGTCCCCGTTTGACGCAGGAGCGTTGCAAGCCATTTCGGCCCCCGGCGCTACCGTGAGACAGATAACTGCTTGCGAAGGCACCCATCGTCTGCAATATAATCTGAAATCTCAGTGACGTCGTAAATAAGTATCAGGCGACTGGTGCTGGTATGGATTTGCAGCTCCTCGGCCTCGGAGGTTGGTGGACGTCGGCTGGTGCATGACGCCGGAGCAGTATCGGCAAAAGGCCGCGACTGGAGTGAAGCGGGGGACCGATGAAGATGCGGCGGGTCATCAGGATCATGGATCTGGCCGCCGAGTCGGCAACACTGGAAGCCTATGACGACGCGCATGCCACCGGTCAGACGCCGCGGGCCGTCATCAAGGCGCTGCATCGGCACGGCATCGCTGAAATGGAGATCTTTCGTGCCGGGCACCGGCTGGTGATGATCCTGCACCTGGGCGAAGAGTTCGATCCAGCGGGTCTGGCGGAGAGCGAACGAACGGACCCGGACCTAGCAGCATGGCAGCTCCGCATGACGACATTGCAACGCGCGCCGTTCGGGGACGGGGAACCATGGCCAGAGGCGCATGCCGTGTTCCGACTGAGCGATCATTTATCGAACAAGGAGATGACATGAGCAGATTGGCCGGTAAGCGCGCGCTGGTGACCGGCGCGGCACAGGGGATCGGTCGCGAAACGGTCGAGCTGTTCGTACGCGAGGGTGCCGAGGTGATAGCGCTGGACGTGCAGGCGGAGGCGCTGGCGACGCTTACGGGATGCACGACGATGACTATCGAACTGCTTGATGCCGCCGTGGTGGACGCGTTGGGAGAGTCGGTCGGAACGGTGGACATCCTCGTCAATTGCGCGGGCTATGTCGATGCGGGCGACCTGCTTTCGACGACGGAGCGCGGGTATCGACTGTCGTTCGAGCTCAATGTGGACGCCGCGATGCGCATGACGCGGGCCATGCTGCCCGCGATGATCGCGGCGGGGCGTGGATCGATCGTCAACGTCGCCTCGGTGGCGGGCGTGATGATCGGGGTGCCTAATCGCTTCGCCTATTGCGTGTCGAAGGGCGCGCTGGCGGGCCTGACCCGCGCCGTCGCGGTGGATTATGTTGGCAGCGGCATCCGCTGCAACGCCATCTGCCCTGGCACGGTGCAGTCGCCGTCGCTGGACGCGCGGCTTGCCGCGACGGGCGATGCGGAGGCTGCGCGAAGCGCTTTCGTCGCGCGCCAGCCGATGGGACGGATCGGCACTGCGGCCGAGATCGCGGCACTTGCGCTGTATCTGGCGTCGGACGAAAGCGCCTATACGACCGGCTGTCTGATGGCGGTCGACGGCGGCTGGACGATGGCGTGAGCGGCCGATGACCGCGATCGCATCGGTGGAGGATTTCTGGACGGCGGCACGCCGGCGTCTGCCGCGCTTCCTGTTCGATTATGCCGACGGCGGTGCCTTTACGGAGGAGACGCTCCACCGAAACGTCGCCGATCTGCGCGGGCTGGCGCTGCGTCAGCGGGTGCTGCATGACGTTGCGACGCTGGACCTTGGCACGACCTTGTTCGGGCGGCATCTGCCGCTGCCGGTGGTGCTCGGCCCGGTCGGGATCGCGGGCATGTACCGCAGGCGGGGGGAGGTTCAGGCGGCACGCGGCGCGCATCGCCACGGGCTGCCGTTCGCGCTGTCGACGGTCGGCATCTGCGCGATGGACGAACTGCGTCGCGGTGCGCCCACGGGGCCGCTGTGGTTCCAGCTTTACGTGATCCGTGACCGTGGCTTCATGCGCGAACTGATCGCGCGCGCGAAGCAGGCCGGTACCGAGGCACTGGTCTTCACGGTCGACATGCCGATCCCGGGCATCCGTTACCGCGACGCGCATTCGGGCATGTCGGGGCCGGGCGCTGCGGTGCGGCGGATCGCGCAGGCGATCGGCAAGCCCGGCTGGGCGGTGGATGTCGGTTTGCGGGGGCGTCCGCACCAACTCGGTAATCTGGAACCGGTGCTGGGGCGCGACAGCGGCCTGAACGATTACATGGGCTGGCTGGGCGCCAATTTCGATCCGGGTATCCGCTGGAGCGATCTGGACTGGCTGCGCGCCGAATGGGACGGCCCGCTCATCATCAAGGGTATCCTCGATCCGGAAGATGCGCGCGCCGCGGCCGATTACGGCGCGGACGGGATCGTCGTCTCCAATCACGGCGGCCGCCAGCTGGACGGTGTGCTGTCGACCGTGGCCGCGCTGCCGCCGATCGTCGCGGCGGTCGGCGATCGCCTGACCGTGCTGGCCGACGGCGGCGTCCGCATCGGGCTGGATGTCGTGCGCCTGCTGGCGTTGGGGGCAAAGGGCGTGCTGCTCGGCCGGGCGTGGCTCTATGCGCTGGCGGCGGGCGGAGAGGCGGGCGTCGCCCGCATGCTCGACATGCTGGCGAGTGAGATGAAGGTCGCGATGACGCTCACCGGCGTCAACGCCATTGCCGCGATCGACGGTGCGATCCTTGCGAACGCGCCGGCCAATTTTTCTAACGTGAAGGGATCGTCATGAAACTCTGTCGTTTTGGCGAAGCCGGGCAGGAGCGCCCCGGCATGATCGATGCCGCCGGCCGCATCCGCGACCTGTCGGCGCACGTCACCGATTTCGGCCCGGCGGAGATCGCACCGGACGCGCTGCGCACGCTGTCCGCGCTTGCGATCGACGACCTGCCACTGGTCCCCGAGGGCGTCCGCTATGGCCCGCCGGTCACCGGTACGCGCAAGTTCATCGCCATCGGCCTGAACTATGCCGACCACGCCGCCGAATCGAACCTGCCGATCCCAGAAGAGCCGGTGGTGTTCAGCAAATGGGTCAATTGCATCCAGGGGCCGAACGATCCGGTCACGATCCCGCGCGGATCGGTGAAGACCGACTGGGAGGTCGAACTGGGCGTGGTGATCGGCACCGGCGGGCACGATATCGCCCGCGAACGGGCGCTGGACCATGTCGCGGGCTATTGCGTCGTCCATGACGTCTCGGAACGCGAATGGCAGATCGAGCGCGGCCCGACCTGGGACAAGGGCAAGGGCTTCCCGACGTTTGGACCCGTAGGCCCGTGGTTGGTCACCGCCGACGAGGTCGGCGATCCGCAGACGCTGACGATGTGGCTCGACGTCAACGGCAAGCGCGTGCAGGACGGCAGCACCGCGACGATGATCTTCACGGTGGCCGACATCGTCGCCTATTGCTCGCGGTTCATGGCGCTGGAGCCGGGCGACATCATCACCACCGGCACGCCGCCGGGCGTGGGCCTCGGGCAGAAGCCGACCCCCTGGTATCTGAAGGCCGGGGACGTGGTCAGCCTGGGCATCGCGGGCCTGGGCGAACAGCGGCAGGACTTCGTCGCCGCAGTCAGCGCAGGGTGAGCGGGCGATGACGGACGCACGACCCGCCCTGCCGACCCGTCCGCTCGGGAAAAGCGGACTACGGGTGACCGAACTGGCGTTCGGCGCCGCGTCGCTGGGCAATCTGAACCGGCGCGTCGACGATGCGACCGCGCAGGCCGCGGTGCATGCCGCAGTGACAGCCGGCATCAATCTCGTCGATACCGCGCCGTTCTACGGTCGCGGGCTGAGCGAGCGTCGGGTCGGGGACGCGCTGCGCGAAGGCGATCGCAGCGTGATCCTGTCGACCAAGGCGGGCAGGTTGCTGGTCCCGGACGCGTCCGTCACCGAGCAGGAGGAGTGCGACGGCTTCCTGTCGCCGATGCCGTTCCGGATCGCGTATGACTACAGCCGCGACGGCATCCTGCGGTCGTTCGAGGCGAGCCTCCACCGGCTTGGGCTGGACCGCATCGACATCCTGCTGGTCCACGATATCGGCCGGTACGTGCAGGGCGACGCGCATGACGGTTACTGGGACCAGCTGACGCGCGGCGGCGGATTCGACGCGCTGGTCTCCTTGCGGGATCAAGGCGCGATCCGCGCATTTGGCTTGGGCGTGAACGAGGTGCAGGTGTGCATCGACGCGATCAACGTCGCGCCGCTCGACGTGCTGCTGCTCGCCAATCGCTACACGCTGCTGGAACAGACGCCGCTCGACAGCCTGTTCCCGCTGTGCGTCGCCAACGGTGTGTCGGTGATTGCCGGTGCGCCCTATAACAGCGGCATTCTTGCCACCGGTACACGGGGCCATGGTGTGCCGTTCTATGACTATGGCCCAGCTCCTGTGAACGTGATCGAACGGGTGCGGCTGATCGAAACGATAGCCGATACATGGCAGGTGCCTTTGGCTGCGGCCGCGCTCCAATTTCCGCTAGCGCATCCATGCGTCGCCGCCGTACTTCCCGGGATCAACGATCCAAGGCGGATGGCGGAGACGCTGGACCTCTACCACTTTTTTATTCCGATCGGATTTTGGTCGGCACTGGCTGATGCAGGCCTGCTATGCAGTGTTTAGTCTCCGTATTTGGTAGATTCTATCAATGGGGAATCGTGCTGGTTATAACGACCAAATCCCGACTATGTATTGTAGAGTATGGGCCCGCTGATTACCTTAATCCGAGGGTCGAGCTTTCCCGCTGGTGCAAGAAGCAACCAACGCGGAAGAGGAAGCAAGCGCATGACAGCTAGGTCTACAAACAGGCTCAGCATGGCCGATCTCTCAGCTTTTGCTAAGAAGGAAGGTGCCGCACAGCGTCCGTCGATTTCTGCGGATGGAAAGCGTATTTCAGTTTGAACGTCTAGCGCAGCGAACATCACGGCACACGAGGCACCTACCATGACGAACCCGACCTACCGTCCTGAAACCCTCGCCCTGCACGCCGGCTGGCGCGCCGATCCGAGCACCGGGGCGGTTGTTCCGCCGATCTACCAGACCACGTCGTACCAATTCCGGAACGCCGCGCATGCCGCTGACCTGTTCGCCCTGCGCGAACTCGGGAATATCTATACACGCCTCGGCAATCCGACGACGGATGTCCTCGAACAGCGTATCGCCGCGCTTGAAGGCGGCGCGGCAGCAGTCGCCGTCGCCTCCGGTCAGGCCGCGTCGACCTATGCGATCCAGAATCTCGCCCGGGTTGGCGACAACATCGTCAGCGGCACCGACCTGTATGGCGGCACGTACAATCTGTTCGCCAACACATTACGCGATATGGGCATCGAGACGCGCTTCGTCGACCCGGCCGATCCCGATGAGTTTGTACGCGCTACCGACGAACGGACGCGGGCCTGGTACGTCGAGACCCTGCCTAATCCCAAGCTGGTCGTGGCACCACTGGCGGTGATCGCTGCCCTGGGCCGACCGCTCGGGGTTCCTCTGATTGTCGATAACACGGCCGCTCCGCTGCTGGCACGGCCGTTCGATCATGGCGCAGCGGTCGTCGTCTATTCGACTACCAAGTACATCGGTGGCCACGGCACTTCGATTGGCGGCATGATCGTCGATGGCGGCAATTTCGACTGGAGCGCGTTGCCCGAAAGGCAACCGCAGCTGAACACGCCCGATGCCAGCTATCATGGCGCGGTCTGGACCGAGGCAGCTCGCCCGCTCGGGCCGATCGCCTATGCGCTGCGTGCCCGCGTCGTCCTACTACGCGACTGCGGCGCCGCACTTTCGCCGTTTAATGCTTTTCAGATATTGCAGGGAGTCGAGACGCTTCCCCTGCGCATGCCGCGCCACTGTGAGAATGCCCTGAAGGTCGTCGATTTCTTGCAGGCCCGCGCTGGCGTTGCTCGGGTGATCCACCCTTCGTTGCTGACGGGTAAGGCGCGAGCGACGGCGGACCACGTCCTGGCTGGCGGCATGGGAGGGCTGATTGGCTTTGAGCTGGATGGGGGCCGCGAGGCGGGTCGACGCTTCATCGACGCCCTCAATCTATTCTACCACGTCGCCAACATTGGTGACGCTCGCAGCCTCGCCATCCATCCCGCTACGACCACGCATTCGCAATTGTCCGCCGACGAGCAACTCGCGACCGGGGTATCGGATGGTTATGTTCGCCTATCGATCGGCTTGGAGCATATCGACGACATCTTGGCCGATTTGGATCAGGCGGTCGCAGCGGCACTCGCGACATCCTGACGAGCCAGTCGATGCTCGACTAGGTCGTCAGGAGGATTCCCCGGCTGTCCGAACCCTGCTAGGTGTCGATGTTCTCGAAGGGTAAAGTCTGGTGCAGCTCCCGAGAATTACGGCCGGGTGGACGGCAGCTGACCGACATTCTAGAATGCCATCAGGCTCGGGCATGGCCATGCTACGCCGCTTCCGTACTGCCGCGCGAGACGGCGTAGGGACGTGTGGACTCGCCGAAGCTCGCTGATCCTGGCATTCAGCTCTGTAGTTTGCCGGTCCACCGCCCAACACCTGTAGCCGCTGGTTGGCACACGGGCGAATGCGCGGCCTACCAGAAGCATTACTCTTCAAATCCGACTGGCCGCATGCCGCTCAATGAACGTTAAGGTGCTCCGTCGGTGACACCTCGCCCCTGCTCGAGTTCACGAACACACCGGTGATGATCGCCGCCAGAACAAGAGCGACCGCGCCGGCCAGGAACGCGTGGCGACAACGGACTGAGCCAGCTGCCGAAGCTCAGGATCACGGCCATGTTCCAACGCCGCCTTGGGCATCGCAACGGCGCCTTCGTGGTGCGGGATCATGCCGCGCATGAAGTCCACGTCTGCCTCACGGTGTAGGGGACGTTCATCGCGGTCATCATCCGGTGATGCGCCGCACGATATGCCGCCGTGGAGGAGGCGTCCACGTTGGCCGGGGCGGAGGTTTTGACCGTGTGCGTCGGGGTCTGGTTCATCAAATGAACTCAGCTGGTCACGAGGCCGAGGGCGGCGAGAGCCATCCACACGGCCATGGCAATCATCATTAGATTCTCGGTGAGCGAGATGAAGCCGAGCGGCACATTGTTCGAGCCGCCAACGCAAGCGCACTTGAGTTCCCGCTTGTCGATATAAACCGCCTTGAACACCGACACGGCACCGATCGTCGCGATGAACAGCGCAATGGGCACTGACAGCCAAGTGAGCGCGCCCGAGATCATGAGCACGCCTGCAAGCCCCTCAGCGAAGGGGTAGACGTAGCTGTAGGGCACCCAGCGCTTGGCGAGCAGATCGTAGTTCAGGAACATCGTCGCAAAGCTCTCGATGTTCGGAACGGTGATCGGCATTGTTGTAGGTGACGAGCGCGCGTCGCAGCCACAGGTTCGCCTCTTCCTCGTCCTTGGGCTTGTGGAAGTGGTACAGTGTCTCGTGCACCTCCTTGATCGTACGGAACGGCCGCTCGACCTTGCCCTTCGCGCGGGCTGCGGTGTGTCGGTCGTCAGATTTGGGCGGCAGGTGGGTGAGGACGCGCACGCCGAGGCTGCCCATCACCGACTGGAATACACGCGAGCGGCTGACCGGACCGTTGTCCATGTAGATCGTCACCGGCAGCCCCTGGAAAGGAAGTTCCGGCTCCGGCTTGGCTGCAAAGGCGTTGAACAGGAAGCGCAACGCCGATTCCGCGTCCTCGCCATAGACGCAGCGATATTCCTGGTAGACCACGCCCGAACGGTCATCGACGACCGAGAACAGCATCAGCGTCGGTTTGCCGCGCCCCTGCTCGATCCACAGCGGCGCTTCGACATGCTTGAGGTCGGATGGGCTCATGTCGAAATGCCATAGTTCGTTCGATCGTCGTGCCTGGAAGCGGACTGCCGCTCCCGGACGCGTGACGCGCGTATAATCCAGCCCCGACGATCGCAGCAGCCGGTCGATGGTAGCTCGCTTCAGAAGACCGGGCGCAACTTTCACAAGGCCTTCGGGTGTCTCGACGCCATCGGTTTCCAGAAACTCGATGGCGCGTGCTGTCGAGACATGCCGGCCCTTTTTGTTCGTGGTCCTGATCTTCAGCGCGGCGACGATCTCGGCATAGCGCTCCATTTCCGCCTGCGGGGCGATCCGCGTGCTGCCATGATCGCTGCGGCGTACGGACTTCGGCCGGTTCAGTTCGCGCAGCGCGCGGTACATTGTGCAGATCGATATCCCATAGGCGTCCGCTGCGCGGGCAACGATATCGGTGCGACCAGGATCGCGCGGAGGCAACAACGACAATCGTCGGCGAAGATCGACCAGCGCCTCGCCGGGCGGCCGCTTCGCCCGGTCAGCCATGCGCGGTAGCGGGTTCCTGTGCCTGGGCGGCAGAACCACGCTTGCCGGCGTAGCGGTAGAGCGTTGCGACCGAAACGCCCATGCGCTTGGCGATATCGCGTACCGGCAGTGATCCCTCCTGCATCATCGCGCGGGCGGCTGTTATGTCGCTAGCGCGCATGACGGGTGGACGACCGCCTTTGCGCCCCTGTCTACGCGCCTCGACCAAGCCAGCAGTGGTGCGCTCGCGGATCAGTGCGCGTTCGAACTGCGCGATGGCGCCAAAGACATGAAAGGTCAGCATCCCGCCGGGCGTCGTCGTGTCGATACTCTCGGTCAGCGAAACCAGCCCGATCTTCTCGCGCTCCAACTCCTCGGCCGTCGCGATTAGCTTCTTGAGCGACCGGGCGAGCCGGTCGAGTTTCCACACGACGAGGGAGTCGCCAGCGCGCAAGACGTCTTCCAGAATACGAGCGAGTTCGGGCCGATCATCGCGCGCACCAGAGGCCTTTTCGGTGAAGACCTTTTCACACCCGGCGCGGCGCAGCGCCTCGAGCTGAAGCTCGGGGTTCTGGTCGGTGGTACTGACCCTGGCATAGCCGACCCGCATAGACGCCCGATCTTCTCTAAAGTCGTCGAAGGCATAGCCTTTTGCGAAGCGGGTTTCCAGAACAGTTTTGACAAGCCTGGACCAACGGAAATGCGTTGCGGCTCGGTCAGGTTTCCGCGCTCGTCAGAAACGCTGATTTTAGAGAAGCCCGCAGGGCAATGATGGCGCACGGTAAAAATTGCCCCGCTAGAGCAGACTTCGATTGAAGCAGAGTGCGCTCGCGCCAAGCGCCGCTGCATCCCCATCCACCTTTGATACCAGCAGTTTTGGAAACGCGCGATCGCGTCCGCGGACGGGTACGGTGTAAAAGGAAAGCCGCCTGGCCAATCGCTCGCCGATGAAGGACGGCAGACGCCCTCCAATCACGATCGCATCCGGATCCGAGATTGCACCGATGGCGGATATGACCGCGTCTGCCGCGGGTACACACCGATCCAACCAGCGCTCGATCCCTCCCATTTCCGGTTCAATGCTCGTCAACATGTCCGACAGACTTGAATAGGATTTGCCATCCTCGGCCAATATCGCCCTCAAGGATGTCAGCGTAGGCCGGTCAGCACGCATCGCTGGTGGAAGAAGCCCTGTGAACTCACCGGCGTTGCCACGGCTGCCCCGCATGAGCTTGCCGTCTTGGATGATTCCGCCGCCTAGCCCGCCATCAATATAAAGATAGGCAAGGCTGGGGCAGGTGTCGCCGTGCCCGTACAGATATTCACCCAGCGCAGCCGCACTGCCATCGTTGTCGGCGATCGCAGTCAGTCCCAACGCCTGGCCCAGATCCTGTTCGAGATCGGCCGTCGCCCAATCCTCCATGCCGAGTGGCGCGTTGATCCTGAGAGGGTCACTCACGAAAAATCCAGGCAGCGCGAGACCCAGGCCGCAGAGGCGTTCCGGTGGAACACCGCCGTCCTCGAGCAATTGATCAATCAGCGTCGCTATCATCGTTGCGATGTCGGTGCGCGACGCACCGGCCGTTGGGGCATTTCGCGAGGCGATCACGCGCCCCGACAGGTGAACCAGATCGACCGTCATCATGTCGGCTCTTACCGCGACGCCGAAGGCATAGGCCGCGTGTGGCGCGAGCGACAGCGGCAGACTGGGCTGACCCATCCTGCTCATCATCACTTTGTCGTCCGCTATGAGGAGGCCATCGCGCAAAAGCTGGTCAACAAGGCGGCTGACGGTCGGCAACGCCAGCCCCGACCGTCGCGCGAGTTCGGCACGAGATATCGGCGCATCGCGCCGGATCGCGCCCAACAGGTCGCGTTCGTTGCCCGTCAGTGTCCGAAACGCATTCTCCCGCCAGACTGTTTTACCAAAGCGCGGCGTAAGTGAACTGGCTTCGACGGTAGATGCATTCACCGCGACAGGTACTCCTATTACTAACGTCAATTATGTTAGCATATGGTGGGCCTGTCCACGTTGGATGATCGACAGGCCCAAGAGGATCATTGCGCCTGTTGCAATGGCACCAGCCATCACCGCCGCAAGCGCCCCGCCATCCGTGCGCGAAAGCCATCCGTCGAGAAGCGCGCCAGCGATGACCACGGCGACACCCTGACCCATTTTCGCAACTGCGGTGAAACGCCCGATGACACCTACGGCGTCTCCGTGAGACGCACTGCGAGCGATGCCCGACCAGAGAACGAAAAGAACGCCTCCCAAGCCGATACCATACAACAAGGCGGCACCACCGCTGGCGATCAGAACGTCGCGTGGAACGAAGACCAGCAGGCAACTGCCACCCACCATCATGGCCAGGGCATAACCGAGCAAGGCAGATGGAGAGCGGCTAATGCTGCAGGACAACCATGCAGTTTGCGACAGGGCTGCCCCCACCGCGATCAAGCCCATGAACGCGCTCGCGGACAGGTGCCGACCCATGCCGTATGACGCGAGATAAGGTTCGATCTGGCTAAAGATGGTCGTCGCGATCGTCATGACGGTCATCATCGCCATCAACGTGCGACCGCCGTGTGGCCGGATGCCATCGGGTATAGTCTGTACAATCGAGCGAGTATGACCAGCGACAAGCCGTGACAGGATTAGCGCCCCAACGATCGTAAACACCGACAGCAGCGCAACCATCCCCAGAAAGGCCCTGCCGGCATCGATCGGCCCCTGATGGGCCATGACGGGTACGAAGGCGAAAGCCAGGGCAGTTCTGGCGACGGCCCCCGCAGCATTACGGACTGCCGTCATCCTGCGCCGCTGCTCATCTGTCGATGTAGCCAGCGCCAGGAGCGCATTCTGCGGCACATCGAGAAGGGCATAGGCAGCCCGGAACGTAAACAGGGTAACGATGCTCGCCCCCAGCCGCATATCCGGCGGTACGTATGCCACGGAAGCGAACAAAAGCAGCGCCGCGGCGCTCGCAACCGAACCGCACGCCTGCATCCGGGCGGGTTCAATCCCTATTCCGCGCCGAGTGAGCAAGCCAATAAGACCGAGATCGGCCAGCGCCGCGAACAGCAATGAGCAACCGATGATGATACCGGTATAGAGCGGTGCGACGCCGCAGACTTCGGTCATATAGAAGGTAAAATAGAGGTCGCTGGCGGTCCAGAAGAGCGTCTTGCCGCCATGCGCGCAGCCATAGGCCCACGTCAGAGCGCGAAAGGACGGGGACACGCCGCTGCCTGTGTAAGATAGGGCGCAGACACCTTTCACTACCTCTGCTCCTCAGCGGGCGGCAGCAAGCTCCTGACGCGCCGCGTCCAGATCCGCCCTGAAGCGCGGCAACCCGTGCAACACAGCGACGATCGCGGCTGCGGCCTGCCGACCCGCCTCGACCGCGCTTACGCTGTGTGCGCCGCAGATGACACGGCTATTACCATATTCCCGCCCTCGGCCGAGTATCGCATCGGCCCGGTCAGGGCGCAGTTCGGCCAGTATCAAAGCAACCGACGTGCCCCAGCTCGTATGGCCAGAGGGATAGTCAAAACTGTGCGACAACTGCACCTTGTCCTCGCAGACCGGCCCTTGATCGAGCAGAAATGGGCGGCGCCGGGCATAGAGCGGTTTGACGGCATTTATCGCCGCTGCAACATCAGGACGCATCGCGATCAACAGCCGCGCGAGCGCTGGGTAGCGATCGGGCGTTAGCGCGATGCCGATGGCATCGGAATAATCCCGGAGCATCGCTGCCGTACCTTCATCGACGTCCGATGCCGCCATTCGCCAGCGAGGACTGCCGACGGATGGCCTGCCGGTGCGGAACATCGCCCGGTCACGTTTCTCCAGTTCCGAACCCGGCAGGGGCGGCAATGGCAGAACGTCGCGAAGATCGACGCCGTTGCCGGTCAGGTAGCGTTCGGGCGGGGCGGCGGGGGCCGCACCGGTTAGCATCATGCCACCGATCAGCAGCCCCAGGCGGGACACCATCCCGCTCATGACAGGAAGAACTGCCGCTTGAAGGCGAACATGTCCTTCAGCAGGCAGTATTCCGGATTGCCGAGTGTAATGACAGGCGCGCGCCGGGCGATCATCATCTTCCAGGCGGCCAGCGATCGACGCCAAGCCGCGTCCTCTTCCGGCGTCAGCGCCGCGAACTGATATCCAAGGGTTATATGGAACCGGTATTGATCGTGATCCGGTTCGCGGATGCCAGTCACTTGCGCCAGCCGATCCCGCAGACGGCGCAGGCGCGCTTCTGTACCCGCGTCGGCGGGAAGCAGGCGAACCGTCAGCGGTGTCTCCTTGGTGGGTGGGGCCTCAGGATTGATCCGCATCCGATAAGGCGATGCGTCGTCGCCGAGGCGGAACGTCCGCAACCGTTCACCCAAAATGCGGTCGCACTCCGTCATGGGCATATCGAGCGGCAACTCTGCGGGCCACAGCGGATAGCGCCGCGCCTTGTCGTTCGCTCCACCAAAGATAGTCATGTGATAGCTTGAAGGCGGAAGTGCCGTCACCTTGCGCGCCCAGGTTTCCCCCGGCAACGCGCGGTAGATATCGAGCAGCGCATCGAACGCTTCCGACCCGGAGCCCTGTTGGGGCACGTGGCAGATGATCGTGTTGCCTGCGAACGGCAACACCCGCCCATCGGCCGAGAATTTTCGCCCGACATCGGGCGGGGTGCGGTCAGCCGCCCGTATCCCCGAAGCTGCGACGCCCGCCAGTGCCAGTCCCGTTCCCTTCAACAGCATCCTCCGCGTCGTCATAGCTTCACCTTCGCACCGAACAGGATCTGTCGCGGCAGCTTCCATGTCGATTGCAACAACTCCTGATCGCGACCGTATCGCTGCTCGATGCCCTGTTTCGTCAGGTTGAGTGCATCGAAACTGACCGTGACGTTCGGTGTGACGTCGTAGGAGAGTTGCAGATCGATGTTGTTCGTCGGCTGCTGGAAACGATTGGCGTAGAACCCGGCAGGCGTGAAATTGGGAAAACGATCGTCCCACAGCTGGCTCAGATGGTTCCAGGCAAGTCGGCCGTGAACCTGCCCCTTGTCATAGGACAAGGCAGCGTTGAAGATCCGGGCGGGCTGATTGGGCAGGTTGTTGAACACCCGCACAGACTGATCGAACAGAGTGATCGGGAAATAGGCACGACCAAAGGATGCGTTGCCACTGACGCCGAACCCGTCGAACGGCGCAGGCAGGAAGGTAAGGTCATAGGAAGCACCGAACTCGACACCGTAAGCTCGCACCGTTCGATCGGTGTTCCTTGCCTGCGTCACCAACACGGGCACCGCGACGCCGGGGATCGTCTCCAGCGTGCCGAAGGTGAAAATGTCGTCTTTGATCCATTTGTAATAAGCCGCGACGGTCAGGATGCCGCGGCCGTTATCGATGTACCAGTCATGCCCGATATCGAGGTTCGTCGCGCGCCGTGGTTTCAACTCCGGGTTGCCGGTAGTCAGCGACGGTGGATTGCTGATCGTGTTCAGTACGCCCCCACGCAAAGACGACGCGCCGAAGCTCGGCCGGCTGACCGTCATGCTGGCACCTAACCGCAGCTTGCTGCTGTCGCTGGTGTTCAGCACCGCCGAGATCGATGGCAGCACATTGGTGTATGTCCGGTTTGCCGATACAGGCGCATAGACACCGTTAGTCGCCTGAGTGCTGCTCGATCCCGCCTTAGTATGCTCTACGCGCACACCGCCTGCGATGAAAAGCGCATCGCTGCGATACTGTGCCTGAAGGTAACCCGCCGCGACATCTTCGCTGGTCTTGTAAGTGCCGCCCGCTTGGGCCGCTGTGTCGATCGTGGCAGTCGCGCCTGCGCGTGCCGCAGCAAACAAACCGTCAACCTTGCCCGCGTCGACCGTCGGAATCGGTGTGTCGCACACAAAACCGCACAACGTGCCGTCAACCGCATCGGCCAGCGTGTAACGTAGCCCGGTGTAATTGGTCCTGGTCAGACTGACGGCCTGCCGGATGACAGTGAAACGAGCGCCTGCGATCACGCCGAAACCGCGGTCTTCGGAATGCGCATTGTAGCCAAGATTGGCTTGTAGATCGTAGCGGTCCTCGCCGAGGCGATACCGCTCCTCGCGGTGAAGATTGGCGGGATACAGGGCAAGATTGCCCGCGGCCGTGCCGTTCACAGGCGTGAACAGCGGGACGTTTTCGCTGGTGTCGTAGGTATATTGCAGCCGGGTCTGTGCGAACGCATCGACGGTCTGGGGGTTGTCGACCCGGCTGTGCGACCAGCTTGCGCCCACATCGCTTCGCCAGCCGCCACCCATATCCGCATCGGCGCGGCCGTAAATGCCGGAGACGTCGCGTTTCCAGCGATAGCGCCCAAGCTGCGCAGTCTGGGTAATGTTCGACAAGGTCCCGCTGGTGGCGGTCTGGTTTGTAACCGTGGCAGCAGATTGCACGGCTGCGTTCAGGTCATTGCGATCGGATCGTTCACTTTGGTCGAAATGATAGGCGCTGACGAACGCGGACAGCGCATCGGTCGGCTTCCAGTCGAAGCGGCCCTGAAAACCGAGCCGTTCGCGTTCGTTTTGGTAATTATAATAGAGACGCTGGGACGGCACGGCGAAGCCCGTTCCGCCATACGGCGTCGTCAACGTGCCAGTAGCGGTGTACCAGTTGCGCGTGCCGCCCGTTTCGATCTGGGGAACATTGATCTGGCGTTTCCAATAGGTCGCGGACAGGTACAGTCCGAACTGCCGATCGGCACCGAATTGCGTGGCCCCGGCGATTTCCGCCTGCCCCCCAAAATGGTCGCCGCCATTGCCTTTGCTGTCGAGAGCGCCCCCGCCCTTGACCGATGCCGTCAGCGTGGTGCGCTTGAAATCGAATGCGCTCGCCGTCGCGAAATTCGTGAGGCCGCCGATGAAGTTGGCATCGTTGGACGGCAGCGCGGACTTGATGACGTCGATATGCGAGGCAAGGTTCGATGGCAGCACTTCCATCGAGATCTGGCGACCACCAGCACTGCTCTGACCGAGGTTGATATCGGTCGACGCTAGGCTGAAGCCGTCAATGAGAAGATCGTTATAGGTCTGGTTGAAACCGCGGACGATCACGAAGCGCGGCTCACCCTGATACAGCAGGGTGTTCACGCCGGTCACGCGCTTGAGCGCATCTCCAGCGTTAAAATCCGGCAACTGGCCAATCTCGCTGGCGGACACGGTATCGATGATCTGGTCGGAGGCCCGCTTGATACGGACGGCCCGCTGGTTCGAGGCGCGCACGCCGGTGACAACAATATCCTGCACAGCAGGGGTCGCGTCAGCGGTAGCGGAAGGACCTTCCTGCGCCACGGCAGCGGTCCCCATCGTCATGAAGTAAACGGTCGAATTGAGCATCAAAGCCCGGCGATAGGCGCGAATCATGGTCCCCTCCTTTTGTTTGGGAGAGACTAACTTATTGTGCGTTACTATTACAAGGTCATTACGCTTCCACGGATTGCGGTCACTGTAGGCGGCAGCCCGATGTCCGATAAAGCGAGCAGAGCCGTTCCGATTGCAAGCACGACGTGCTAATTACGAGCACAGTGCCGAAGAACGTGAGCCGCATCGCCGCCCCAATGTCAGTTAATCCGAGCAGCAAACGGCTCTGATTGCGAGCGGAGGGCGCTACGATTGCAAGCGCCTACACGTAGGGCCAACGCCTTGAGCCGCACGACCTGGGCGACGATAAGGCGACGCATAGCGGTATCAGCGATGCTCTCGAGCTGGTTGCCCAGTTGAACCGCCTGGGCGACGGCGAGGTCGCGCAGACGAACATGCTCGGCAAGCCTGATGGCTTCGGGGTCGTGGACATGGGCCGTGAGATCGAGGTGCAGCGCGGCAAGGCATCGTGCGATGACGGCGGCATCGAGCGGATCCGTTTTGGCCAGCTGTCGCTCGGCGCGGGCGAAGCTGCGCACCCGTGCTGGATCGAGGAGATAGGCGGTAAGCCCCAGCCGATCGAGCAGGATAGCAAGCTTGCGCTCGTAACCACCGGATGCCTCGAAGCCGATCCGCAGGCAGGCCGTACCGGCCAGCCGGGTGAGCTTGCGGCCGAGCATGGCAAGACCTGTCTTGCTGTTGGCAACGCGCCACAACGTTCCGGTCGGATGAAGGTGAATAACGAGTTCGTCCTTGGCAACATCGATGCCGACAAAGAGGTCGGGTTGAGACATGATCCGGTCTCCCAAGCTTGTCATGCGGGGTCCGTGGACACGGCCCCTGGCAACTGTCCGGGGTTTGGGAAGACGGATGCGGCCCTGCTCAGGAACGGTCTATGTCGACCAGCCTGTCGAACGGCCTCACATCCGCCGCCTGAGCGGGGTGGCCACCCCGCTCAGGCACCTCGTGGATATACCATTTCCCACAGACAAGCCTGTCGAAGGGCTGTACCTGTTCGTCGGCATCGACCGCACCAGCAAGTTCGCGGTCACCCAGCTGGTCGACAAGGCTGACAGACGGACAGCCTGGGAGTTCCTGAAACACCTGCTGAAAGCCGTACCCTACCGCATCCACACCATCCTGACCGACAATCCTGTCCTGAGCAAAGTCGAAGGGGGCATTCAGTTCGCCGCGCAGCCGTGCAACCGCAACACCGCTTGGTCCCGCCAGATGCGCTTCGACATGATCTGCAAAGCGAATGGCATCGAGTACCGGCTCACCAAACTGAACCATCCATGGACCAACGGCCAGGTCGAGCAGATGAACCAGACGATCAAAAAGGCGACCGTCAAACGCTTCCACTACGAGAGCCACGACCAGCTCCGGACGCACCTCGCCGACTTCATGGTCGCCTACAATTTCGCTCGCCGGCTCAAGACGCTCAGTGGTCTCACACCCTACGAATACATCGCCAGGATCTGGACCTCAGAGCCAGACCGGTTCATCGTCGACCCGATCCACCAGATGCCGGGACTAAACACCTAGAGCAAAAAAGTTACCGCACGAGCCGGTCGAGAGTAAGATAAGCCCGCAGGCGCAATCTAAACCAAAATGATTTCTATATATTTGTTAGACATGAGATGTTGCCATTGCCGAAACAGGTGCTAGTCATATTACAGATTTGGTAGTACGTTCCATTATGTGAGATATCGTTGGTCTGTTGATGCCACCGATGCAAGCTGACGGGAAGGTACGGCGTAAGGTGGGAAAACCCACATACGCGGGCGTGACACGCTTGCCGATCCACACAGGAGAGGGGCAAATTAATGAAAAGGGAATTCGAGCGGCGTCGCATGGTAGTGACGTCTTCATGGACTGTGTTGAGCCTGATGCTGGCGTGCGGTGTCGGCGAAGCGTCGGCGGATCCGACCCAGCAATCGGGCACGACCGCCCCAGCCGGTACGATCAACGCACAGACCTCGCCAGGCGTCTCTCAGCCAACCCCCGAACTTAAGATCGGTGCGGCCGAGCCAGGCATTGAGATCAATGACATCGTCGTTGTTGGTGCCCGTGCCAGTCAGCAGTCAGCGATTGCACGCAAGCGCAACGCACGTACCGCCACCGATTCAATTGTTGCCGACGACATCGGCTCCTTCCCTGATCGCAATGTTAACGAGGCTATTTCGCGCATCCCTGGCGTCGCGCTCAGCCGCAATGGGTCAGGGGAGGGTGACAGCGTCGCTGTCCGCGGCAATGGACCAGACCTGACGCGCGTTGAATTGGACGGCCTGGGCGTGCTCGGCACCAATGTCGCCGCGGGTGCAGGTGCGGCTCGTAGTGCCGATCTTCGCGAACTCCCGGCAGAGCTCATCAAGAGCGTTGACGTGGTCAAGGGCTCTACCGCCGATATGACTGAGGGTTCGCTGGGCGGCACGATCCAGATCAAGACGCGCTCGGGTCTCGATTTCAAAAAGCCGTATTTCTCGGTTCGGGCGGGTGGGCAACGCACCACCCTAGGCGATAGATGGTCTCCCGACGTTAACGTCGTGGCCACACACAAGTTTTTCAACGATCGTCTGGGCGTCATCGGCAGCTTCAATCGCACCGAAATCCAACTCCAACAGCACTTCCAGGAAAATGTCACCGGAGGTGCTCGCGGCTATCTTCGTCGGTTCGACTTCGACAATTCGCCAGAAAAGACGTTTTCGTTCAATCTGGATACGCTGACGGCTGATCGGGAAGCAGACACCGTGTTCGGCAACAGCGCCGAGACGCCGCGGACCCTGCTAACCAAGGCAGCTGGCGCCACTTCGAAGGCACAATGCCTGCAGGTATTCCCTGATCTCGCGTTGGCCAGCAGCAGCAGCAACCAGAGAACGCAGCGTATCTTCGAGCAGCGGACCTGCCTCAACCAGTGGAACGACTATTTTCCTGACAATTTCCGTCAGCTCGTGCAGACTAACGACGAGGTCCGCACGTCGATCGATTTTCGCACTGACTATCAGGTAACGGACGATTTCATTGTCTATGCCAAGGTCAACCAGAGCAGCCGATCCGGTCATGACAGGCAGCGCGCCTTCTCATCCGGTGGCGTCCCCATTGCGCAAGCCGCCGGGACATTCATTCCAACTGGCACCTATCCGCAGCAGAATACGATCAATCCTAACGCGCCGGGTGGGCCGGGCGCCTATCTGTTGCTGGATCCGGTCTATGGCACAACGCCGTATAATATCAGCACGACATCTACTGCCAGCAATTACCCACTGCGCGGCGACGTAATCAACGTGCGCCCAGGTAGCGTCGAAGTGGACGCCCTGCACAACGTGACGCAGCTTACCACCACTAATAACCGAGGCGGCGTTGATCAAATCGACAACAACACCGAAGTCAAAACTCGCTACGCTCAAATCGGTGGCGATTATGTCGGTGAGCGGCTGGAGATAAATGCCATGGCCGGCATTTCCCTGGCTGACTCTACCCGTGAGGATTTCCGTACCAGCAGGTCGACCTTCATTGGCGATGTGACTGCATCGATCACGCCGAGTGGCCTCTGGACATTGGAACTGCCGTCTGACGTCGATCTCAATGATCCGCAGCGGTATGTGCAGTTGGCGCCGGCTACCTGTCTGGCGACTCAACCTGCTGGATTCCCGCGGACAGCGCCCGGTTGCGCCGCGGTCAACCCGGTGACGCCGGCGTTCGGCGTCGTTGGCGACCCCAATCGCTACACGGTTGGGCAACTACCGCTGACGTCGGCTAACACGCAGCTGACCTATACCCCGGTAATTGGCGAAACGTCGGAAAAGAACGCCAGATTTGATGTCGCCTATCGCACCCAAGACATCTTCCCCTTCATCACGCGGATCAAAACCGGTGCGCAATATCGGGACCGGCGGATCGAGCGTTGGGGTGGCGGTGGCTACGAGGTAACATCGGCCCGCGGAACCTTCGGCACTGCCGGCTATGTCGCACCGGTACGTGTGCCGACCGCCAACGTCCGGGGCCAGCTGTTCGCTTGCGAGGACACGGCGGGCTCGCTTGGAACAGGCGGGCGACCCTGCGTTTTCGGCTTCACACCTTCTGCGGATCCAACCGCCTCCCGTTCGGGCAACGAGGTCGTAACCCCCCAACAGTTGCGTGACCTGTTCGCGGGGTCTGTGGAGCCGGCGACCGTGGACTTTTTCAAAGGCTTCCCAGGTGCTTCGACCGGCACCACCAGGGACGGACTTCTACCGCAGAAGATTTTCGAGCAGCTCGACGCCTACAAGTTCATGAACCTCGACTGCGTGAAGACCTGCACCGCCAGCGACGGTCAGGTCTATGATCAGCCGAAGACAGATACGATGGAGGTCACCAAGAACGTCTACCTCATGGCCGATGCGGAGCAGGACCTGCCGCTCGGGCTGCGCTTCACTGGCAACGCCGGTGTGCGCGGCGTCTTCACTGACGTGCGCGGAACCGGATTTCTAACGCTGCGTGTCCGGACCTATGCCAACCCCACGGCAACGACGTTCACGGACTCGTTCTTCCGCCGAAACGTCACGTTCAAGAACAGGACAACCGACTGGCTACCAACCTACAACGCCAATCTGTGGGCATTCAACGATAAGCTCGTGGCCCGTACTTATGGCGGCAAGAACGTCGCACGGCCGAGTATTGGTACCTTGCTACCGGCGGGTGAATGCCTCCTTGACGAGCGCATCCTTCAGGACGATTCGATCCCGAACGGATGCAGCGGCCGGATCGGCAATCCAGCACTCAGCCCGTTCACGTCGTGGAACTACAACTACAGCCTGGAATGGTATCCAAACCGCGATACCTCGATCTCGTTCGCCTACTTCGTGCAGGATGTGAAGATCGGCAATCCGCTCGCGACCAATGCGGACCGGCAGGTATTTGCCGGTAGCGATCAGATCAATCCGATCACCGGCCAGCCGGTCGGCGACACGGTCTTCAACATCCCAACTTACGAGGATGGTCCCGGGTACAAGCGCAAGGGCTGGGAGATAGCGACGCGCACGGCGTTCACCTTCCTCCCCTGGCTATTGCAGTACACAGGTGCCGACTTCAACATTTCATCTGCCAAGTCCGATACCGAAATTGGGGGCATCCGGGCGCCGCTGACGGGTGACGTGCAGTTGCCGACGAACGAGTCCAAATACTTTATCAATGCGTCCATTTGGTACGACGACAGCAAGCTGAATGCGCGTCTTGCCTATCAGCGGCGGACGACGCAATTTGTCTGCATCACGCCGTGTGGCGGCAATAATATCGATTTCAATTACCCCGGTGATGGCTATACCAACGTTCGCAATCCTCTTGCCGGCGATGGCTACAATCCGGGATCGCCATCCTACGTTGACGCCACGACATATATCGATGCCAAGATCGCCTATAACGTTAACAGGAACTTCCAGGTCTATCTGGAGGGCCGAAATCTGAGAAAGCAGGGCGTGCTGCGACTCTTGGACGCTAGCCAGAACTTCGAGGACGGGACGCCGAAGGTCCAGCGTCTGGCCTATGGCGGTATCCGCGTATTGGTTGGCGGCCGAATTCAATTCGGCAACTAAGCCAGATGCGTGAAACGGGCTATTCCTCTCAACAAGCGACCCATCGATATCATGTTTTAGAGAACGTCTTTATATTTCTGTCCTCACCAGTTCCCCCCCCCCCCCCCGGGGAAACACTCGGCCGCCGGAACTCTTTAGGTTCCGGCGGTTATTTTTTAATGGATTAATCTGCTGGGTGGCAGACCAAACGTCGATCAGCACCGGCTCCGTCAGGGGCTTCAGTGTCCAAATAAAACACCAAATAAGCTCGATATCAACTGGACTACGATGGCTATAGCTCGGGAGCGCCTCCTATGCCGAGACCGAAGCCAATATCACTGTGCATATCGCCTACACCATCAACCGGGATGTTCAGGTTTGAATGTAAGGCTCAAGCCGGAGGAAGGAAAACGTGGGCGCGTTCTCGACACCAGCCAGAACTCCCAAGGCGGGTCTTGAAGGTCCAGTGTCTGTCTTATGGCGGTATCATCGTCTTGGTTGGTAGCCGGATTTATTTCAGATGCCGAGAGCAAGCCGCTTGTCACAACGAGGGGCTCGTCGTCTTTTGCCTTTTGGCAAGAGAGCTGGCGGTTCTGTGGGTTATACCAAGAGAACAAAGGTGTCATTGTGACCTGGGCCTATGACGGAGATATGATCGCCATGATCAGAACAACAGTATCTATCGTGGCTTTGATGGCCACAAGCGCGTCGGCCCTGCCAGCTGCGCTCGGGAGCGAACGCCCACCAAGGAAAGAATGTTTCTACTCGTCTCAGGTGACTGGCTTCACGAATGGCGGTCCCGACCGGGTCTATGCCAACATTTCGCGCCGGGCGACCTATGAGCTGTCACTCTCTCCTGGTTGCTCGCAAATCGACTGGGCCCTTGATCTCGCGATTCAAGCCCGTGGTACCCAACGTATATGTTCCGGCTATGACGCTGAGCTGATCGTTCCGCGGGCTAGTGGAAGTGGTGCCCAACGCTGCCTGATCCGCAACATTCGTCGTCTGAGCGACGCCGAGCGTGACGCGGTGCGGGCACCGGATACACGTCCTGACGCGAACAGCATCCGGTGAATCTCAAAAGCTAAAAGGGTCATTTCGAATAATTGCAAGTTAATAGGTTTGCCAAGGCAACTCCCCGACCTTCGTATCGTTACCTTTACTGCCGACCGGGATAATTTTCCTCTATAAAGGAAAGGGTGATTCGCAAGGCGGCCATTATCCTAGTGGAATGATCGGGACAGAAGCATCCGTATAGGCTTCCTGGTATCGTCTTCGGGTGCGATGGTCGGGGGATGCGTAGTGGGATCAGCATTGCCGCCACGGCTTTGGACAGGACACGGCTCGAGGCGCTGGTGGCGGCGCGTTGTTCACCGCAGGAGCATGTGTGGCGGGCGCGGATCGTCCTGCTGAGCGACGATGGTCTGGGCACGGTTGCGATCATGGCGGCGACGGGCAAGTCGAAGACCTGCGTGTGGCGCTGGCAGGAGCGGTTCATGGCTGAGGGCGTCGATGGCCTGCTGCGCGACAAGGCGCGACCGCCGGGGATCGCGCCGCTCAAACCCACGCTGGTCGACAAGGTCGTGGCGTTGACGCTGGAGCCGCCTGGGCACGAGGCGACACACTGGACGGTGCGCGCCATGGCAAAGGCGGTCGGTATCGCGGCCTCCTCGGTGGTGAAGATCTGGCACGACCATGGCTTGGCGCCGCACCGCTGGCGCAGTTTCAAGCTGTCCAACGACCGGGCGTTCGCCGAGAAGCTTCACGATGTGGTCGGCCTGTACGTCTCGCCGCCTGCCTGCCCATGCGATCGTGTTGTCAGTGGATGAGAAGAGCCAGATCCAAGCGCTCGACCGCACGCAACCGGGTCTGCCGCTCCAAGCGCGGTCGTGGCGCGACCATGACCCACGACTACAAGCGCAATGGCACCACGACGCTGTTCGCCGCCCTGAACGTCCTCGATGGCTCGGTGATCGGGCGCAACATGCAGCGTCACCGCCATCAGGAGTTCATCCGCTTCCTCAACACCCTCGAGGCCGAGCTGCCGCAGAACAAGGCCGTCCACGTCATCCTGGATAACTACGCGACCCACAAACAGCTCAGGGTGCGCGCCTGGCTGGATCGCCACCCGCGCTGGACGTTCCACTTCGTGCCGACGTCATGTTCATGGCTGAACGCGGTTGAGGGCTTCTTCGCCAAGCTGACCCGTCGCCGCCTGAAGAACGGGGTCTTCCACTCCGTCGTCGACCTTCAGGTCGCCATCAACCGCTTCATCAAGGAGCACAATCAGCAGCCCAGACCCTTCGTCTGGCGCGCCGATCCCGGAGACATCATCACCGCAGTCAGGCGTGGGCACCAAACGTTGGAATCAATCCACTAGATGAAATTCTAATCGGCATGGATCATCAAGGACTTTCGGTCAGGCCGAATATCAGTCCAAGCTTATCATTTGCGGCTGGAGGCCGGCCAGATGAGCACAATTCTGTCGATTAACCCGCGCGATTGAGTTGATGAAGGCGTAGCGCTAATGCGCAGCTAAACAGTACAACCAGTTAAACATCTTTACTTGCAAGAGTTGCAAGCAACGTCCGGCACCAAAAATACTCGTGGGTGTCTTGATCATGGGACGGGAAATTCTGACAAATCGTCCATACTATCTCTCACCTTTTCGGTCGCACCACCGCCCGCGCCGCATCTCGCTCGGCCGGCGTCATTCGCGCTTCCACCACCGTCAGCGCGACGGGTGCGCGCTCATGTCCCAGTGCGCCAGCCAGCCTCAACCAGATCCAGGCCTTGGTCATGTCCTTCGGTCCGCCCTCGCCATTGGCCAGCATCGCCGCTAGGTTGAACATGCCCTCCGGATCAGAGCCGATCGCCGCTTCCTCGAACCAGCGCCGCGCCACGGCACCGTCCTTCGGCAGCAGCTTTCCCTCGTAGAAATAGCGTCCCAGCGCTGCCTTGGCCGCCATGTTCCCCTTGAATGCCGCGGTCTTGTAGAAGCCCATAGCCATCACGGGATCGGCCGCCACGCCTTCGCCCCTGGCGTAGGCATCGGCCAGCGCCAGCAGCGCCACGTCATTGTCGTTCATCGCTGCTGCGCGATACCAGGCGAACGCCCGCTCACGGTCTTGCGGCACACCTTCCTCGCCGGTCACGAGGATATCGGCTAGTGCCACCTGCGCGGCTGCCAGATCGAACGTCGCCGCCTTCTGGTAGTAAACGGCGGCCTTCCGCACGTCGCGCGGCGTGTCGACGCCTTTGTAATATAGGTCGCCCAACACCTGCGCTGCCGCGATATGCCCGACCGCGTAGGCGCGCTCATACCAGTCGCGCGCCTGATCGGGGTCTTTCGCGATCCCCTCGAAGCCGCTGCGATAGACATTGCCCAGGATCACGCAGGCCTCGCCGATAGCGGTGTTGCGGGCCGGCTGCCTGGGATCGAAGATCGGTGTGTGAAGAATGGGGTTGAAACCCGCGTTCGCCGCCTTCTTCAGCCACTTCACACCTTCCTTGGTATTCGACTTTTCGCCCAGCCCCTGCAGATAGAGCTTTCCGACAAATAAAGCCGCCTCGTCTCCGCCATCCTCATAGGGCAGCTTCTGAAACGCCTTCCTGAACCACGTTAGCGCTTCGTGATACCGGCCTTGGTCGAACAGGGCGAAAGCCATTGGCAGGGTCTTGTCGTTTCGGGCGATCTCGGCACGGCCGTTGGCGAAGCGGGCATTCGCAGCCACGAATGCACCGTTAGCGCCAAGTCCCTCCCTTCCTGCGTTGACAAGATATCCGACGCCGCCGCTCCTGTAGACCTCACGGCAGGCGACGACTGCTTGATCGAGGTTGGTCACGGCGGTGGCGGCAGGTCCCGGATCAGCCTGCGCCACCGCCTCCCCGGCTGGCGGCGAACCGGGGGTCGTCGGTTCTCCGCTGGGACCGTACACAGCATCGCGCACGGCGAAGCGCGTCTTCGTCAGCACGGGCAGCGCCGATCCTTCAGGTACCGACGGCGGCGCGCGATAGTCCGGGTTTCGCGGCAATCGGGTCGGCTGGTAGATCGTCGGCCCGAGCACGCCCAGTGCGGCAGCCGCAGCGTTCACCGCCCGGAAATGCGGATCGCGCGACAATGCCTCGCACGTGGCCGATTTCGGCGCTTCCGCAGCGGGCAGCGTCCGCCCGGTCACGATCACCGGCGCGGTTTGGGTGGCGGGCACGGTCTGCGCATGCCCCGCCGACGCGATCGCCGTGCCGGCCATCATCGCCCCAAAATTTCGAAACGCCCTGCCAAGCCCCTTCATT
Organism: Sphingomonas sp. CFBP 8760; assembly: GCF_014841615.1. Classification (GTDB taxonomy): domain Bacteria; phylum Pseudomonadota; class Alphaproteobacteria; order Sphingomonadales; family Sphingomonadaceae; genus Sphingomonas. Next base: position 89,975 of record NZ_JACYUG010000005.1, read on the forward strand.
GCCGCTCTCCCGGTGTTTCCATCAAGGTGATGCACTCGTTTCATTGAAATCTATCTGCCACAGCTGAACCGGCAATGAGCGCCGGCGGCCGGCAAGCTGCTGACAGCTACCGCGCTCCCTGTTCTCCAGCCCCACACTCGCCCACGCGCCGTCCTTCCACCAGATACCGTATCTCGACCGCCATCCCGTCAGATACATTCAACGGCGTGCGTCGGTCCTCCCAGCGGATACGCTCGCCCTCATAGCGTCCCGTCAATCGCTGAACCGTCTGGACCCCCTTGTATGAACAGCGCACCGAAGCCTCGATGCCGCCGCCGCCTATAGTGCGCAGCAGTGGTACGCATTCTGGCGACGCATCGCGCAGGATGGGCACGCCCATCAGGTTCTGCACCATGGGCTCCAGCGCCGCAGCGATGATGCACTTACGCTCGCCATAGGGTGTTTCGGACATGGCCTTGCCCGCCACCAGCGCGGTGCGCACGCCCTGAAACTCCCACTCGCCCGCCAATGGCGGCGTGCCGGTGGCTTCCGGCGCAGGCGGACGCAGCCCCAGTGCGACCTCGGCGACGGCGACTGTCTGATACCTGTCCATTGCCGCATAAAGGCAGTTGCGCGCCGCAGTCCGCGCCCGCGAGCCGCCCTTGACGCACACCCGGAGTGCCGCGCACATCACCCGTCCGAGCCTTTCGTCTTCGGGCTTTACGCGCGGAAAGCAGATCCACCGCTGCGCATCACCGCGATACTCCAGGCGGATCGCATTCATGCGTTTGCCCGTCACCAAGATCTCGGCATCATCGCTGGGCATTGCCGCATCTTGCGTCGTGCCAGTTGCCTGCAGGCCGATCGCCAGCGTTGCCGCCAAGGCCAATACCCGGATCATCCCGCCCCCATTACTATTCTTTGAGCGGGATCATACGCATACTCGCGCCGCCCGCCATACTGTCATCGAAGAATCGCGCGACTGGCACGATCCTATTGTGGACGTTGCCTAGATGCTCGATCCCACGGTTTGATGGTACCAGCCTTTCGATGGAGTGGAAGGAAGCCGTATGGGATATCCGCGCGCGCAGCAGCTTGGGCTATCAGCCGCTGGCCCTAAAAACGGCGGCGGAGGTAATGATGCAGTAACATTCAAACCTGACCACCCAGTAGGGGCTGCTCAATTGTGGTGATCCGGTAACATCGCGCAATCACGCATCTACTTCTTGCTCGTCACTATCTAACGGCATCTGCAAACACGGAAGCAAAAGGGCGTTGGGGCGGTACGGCCCCACAGCTGCCTTTTCACCACTCACAATCGTCTACGATACATTTATGCAGATGGCAGACATGAAGGTGTGCGCGCATCTGTCGTAGCTGGTGTGGATGCGCCGCCAGTCTTTGAGGCGTCCGAACATGATCTCGATCTTGTGGCGTCGGCGATAGAGGGCAGCGTCGTGTGGGATTTGGACCTTGCGGTTGGCTTTCGACGGAATGCACGTAGCGATGCGTCGCTTGGCGAGCGCCTGGCGCAGCCAGTCGGCGTCGTAGCCTTTGTCGCCGAGCAGGACCTTGGTCTTTGGCAGCACCGGCAGGATGAGCGCGGCTCCCTTGTAGTCGCTCATCTGCCCCTCGCTCAGGAGCATGACGCGCGGACGGCCGCGGTCGTCGCAGACGGCATGCAGCTTGGAGTTCAGGCCGCCTTTGGTCCGTCCGATACGGCGGGGAACATCCCCTTTTTAAACAGGCTGGCCGCTGTGCGATGTGCCTTCAGGTGCGTGGCATCTATCATCAACTGATCCGATCGACCACCTTTGGCAGCGAGCGCTTCGAAGATGCGGTTGAACACGCCGAGCCTGCTCCAGCGGATGAAGCGATTGTAGATCGTCTTGTGCGGTCCATAGCTGGCCGGTGCATCGCACCAGCGCAGGCCGTTCCTGATCACGAAGATGATGCCACTGACGATACGGCGATCATCGACCCGCGGAATACCATGCGACAACGGAAAATATGGCTCGATCCGGCGCATCTGCGCCTCCGACAGCAAGACCAGATCACCCATGGCAACGCCTCCTCACCCCACCATTGAATCAATCCCGAACCCGCCTTGCAACCCGTTTAATAGGTCCTGAACCTAGAAATTGGGAGCGCAAAGCCAAGACATATGCCGTTCAGGCGGGCCACTCCCGTGACGATCTCGTTCCATGCGGCCTCTTTCCATCCCAATGAAAAGGGTCGCATCATCAAACCGCAGGATCAAACACCTTACAGCCTACGCAGCTCGTCACTGTTATCGACCCCGGCAAAGTCAGCTCCGGACCTTCGCTCGCTCGAACGTGATGGTATGGCCTGCGCTGCCTGACCGTTCGCCCTTCTTGTTGTGCCAGTACCATCCGTCACCTACGACCGATGCGCTGATCGTGTAGGTTCCGCGGGCCAACAACGGTGTGACGAACTTGATTTCCGAAACCGGATATTTCGAATACATGTCGACCGTCGACGACATCAATTCCTTGCCATGACGATCACGCAAGGTGATGTACGCGTAACCGCCGTCGGGCCGCGCCACGCTGATCAGGCTGGCTTGCGTGCCGGTGAAGGTTACGGAGAACGACGAACCCCTTTCGTCGGTTACATGATGTGCCGGTTCAATCGCGGCCTCCTGCCGCCAGGTACCAGCGAAGCGTACCCGCTTATCGGTGGCGACGATGGTTTCGCTGATTGCGGGTCTTGGTTTGGCCGCACCGGTTGCTGCATCGAGACGCCAGGCATCGCGATACACGGGCATCGTCATCTTGGTACCCGTCACGATGAGCGGTTGCCATACATAGGTCGCAGCACTGGCCTGACGAGGATATGACCAGCGGTCANCCGCAGGGCTCCTCAAGGGCTATGACGCCACCTCACATTGGCAAGTCGCCGATCTGCTGCCGCGGATGGGCGCGCGCCATGTCGACAAACGCGTCGTGATCGATCGCAACCGCATGACCGGGGGCGGTGTCACTGCCGGCATCGATTTCGGGCTGACACTTGCTGCTCATCTGAAGGGTGAGGAAGCCGCGCGTCGGGTGCAGCTACTCATGGAATATGCTCCCGAACCGCCCTTCCGTAACGGAACGCCACAGGAAGCAGGGCCAACGCGTGTAGCCGAGCTTACCGGCCGCACACTCTGGATGGATGGGCAGGTCGATGCTGCGGTTACCGCAGCGGCCAGGCGATTGGGGATTATGACGTGATTAGGCGGCATCCTCTCATCTCGGCGAGTCTCACCGTTATCGCTGCCACGGGGCTCGCACCCTCCGCCATAGCGCAAACCGCATCGAATGAGGCCGTGCAAACGCCAAGCTGGGCAGGGAACGACATCATCGTGACCGGCCAGCGCCCCAGCTATGCCGAGACGGAGACCAACGCGGCGACAAAAACTACCACGCCGCTGATCCAAGTCCCTCAATCAGTTCAGGTGCTGACACGCACGCTGATCCGGGAACAGGATCGTCGGACCCTCGGCGACGCGCTGGTCAACGTCTCGGGCGTCACCCCGACGCGATCCGACGAGGTATTGTTTATCCCCCCTATCATCCGCGGCTTCCCCGCCGAGGTCTACCTCGACGGCCTGTCAGTGTTCGCCGGCAACCAGCAGGCTTACGATCCCAACAGCCTCGTCGGCACCGAGCGGATCGACGTCCTGAAAGGTCCGACCGCCACCCTCTATGGAGGCGGCATCGGCACGCCGCTCGGCGGGGTCATCAACCTTGAAAGCGTCCGGCCCAACGACAAGGCAGGCGGGTATCTGGCGATGCGTGCCGGCAGCTTATCGACGTGGAATCCCTATGGCGACATCAACGTGCCGCTGACTGACAGGATCGCAGCGCGGATCACGGGGGAGTATCAGAGCAACGACAGCTGGATCGACAAGGTGCATGGCAAGCGCTGGTCAGCCCAGCCCAGCGTCTCGTTCCAGATTGATCCTGTGACCGACCTGTTGCTGCAAGGGCAGTTCAGCCGTCGCAGCAATCTTGAATATTCCGGTATTCCTGCCGATGCCGCGCTAGCCGGCACGATCGACCGCAATGCGTTCCCCGGTTCGCCGATCGATCAGCCGCTGACGACCAACGACATCCGCATGGGGCAGGCGACGCTACGCCACGCCTTCTCGGATCGCCTGAAGCTGACGGTGGGCGGGCGCTATTATTCGAGCGTGATCGATGAACAGGGCAGCTTCGTCTATCCGGGCATCTTCCCAACCGGGACAGTCGCGCCGCTCTACGACGTGTTTCCGATCACCATGCGAAACCGCACGAAAGAGGCGACGGTCGATGCCAACCTGGCCGGCGACGTCAATGTTCTCGGTGGGACGCACAAGCTGCTCGTCGGGGTCAATTACGACTGGACCAGCTTCTACAGCGCGATGGGGTTGTTCGTTAGCGACAGCCCCTCGGGCACGATCGACCTGTCAAACCCGAGCTACGATCTGCGTTACACCCCGCAGCTTCCGGTCAACTCCTACACCGACGATCGCTTCACAACGTTCGCAGGCTACATCCAGGATCAGGCGACCTACGGCCCACTCCATCTGACCGGGGGGGTGCGCCTGACCTCGCTCAAGTTCGTCGAGAACAGCAACATTGGCGTCGCCAACGATAAAACCTACACGCACATCTCGCCCCGGCTCGGCGCAACGCTCGACGTGACGAAGGGCGTCGCGCTGTTCGCCGGCTACGCAACCGCATTCCGCGCTCCGTTCGGCTTCATCGGAACGGTTACACCGGTGCCGGAGACGTCGGGCAACATCGAGGGCGGTGTGAAGCTGGCGCTGGCCCGTACAGGCCTATCGGGTACGGTTGCGGTGTTCCGGCAGACCCACGATAATGTCGTCACCGCCGATCCCGCCAATGTCGGCTTCTACGTCCAGAGCGGGCGGCAACGCGCCCGCGGTGTCGAGTTCGACATGGTGTGGGAGCCGACACCTGCCTTTTCGCTGCTGGCCAATTATGCCTACACAGACACCCGCGACGATGGCGTGGCCCCCGGTCATCGATTGATCCGCGTGCCCAAGAGCAGCGGACGCGTCGCGGTACGCTACCGGGTGGTACGTGGGCCCGCCAAGGGACTCGCGATCGGTGCCGGCATCAGCGCCTTTACCGCGCGCGAGTTGACGCTGCCTAACACCATTGCGGCGCCGGGCTATGCCGCGATTGATGCGCAAGCATCCTACGACATCGGCCGGTTCACGCTCGCCGCGTCCATGGTCAACCTCGGCAACCGGCGAGCGTTCGACCCATATTCCTATCTTGGCTATCCCGTGGTGGCGCCCACCCAGCCCCGATCGGCCTTCGTCACGGTCAAGATGAGGTTATAAACGCGGCCAACCATTCGGCACGCTGGATGGCGCTGGCGATATAAGAACTGCGGCTGGACTGCCGTCGCAGAGGGCCGCCAACCGGAGCCAAGCGCTGGCATTATCGACAGCCAGTCGGTGAAGACCGCCGAAGCGGGCGGCCCGCGCTGCTACGATGCGGGCAAGAAAATCAAGGGGCGCAAACGCCATATAGTGACAGATCCGCTGGGCAGCATCCTGAAAGGCTTGGTACACGGATTCGGTGCTCAGGGCCGCGATGGCGGCTATGCCGGACAGAAGCTCGAAACCATGGTCGCGCACGTCAATCGGCTGTCGATCGACATCATCAGCGCTGCGACACCGGCAAGTTCTTCGTCTTGTCCCGCCGCTGGATCGGTGAGCGCACCCTTGCGTAGCTCAACCAATGCCGATGCCTCGCCAAGGACTGGAAGGCATCCATTGCGTCAGCCGAGGCTTGGATGGTAGTTTCATCCATCAGGCGAATGATCCGCCGTGTTGCTAAAATGTCATTGTGAGTAAGGATCGCGGAAGGCGAAATAAGCAACAAACCAACACTGATGATTACGGCAGGTCATTCGATCGAACTGATTACGCAACCGTTACGTCATTGCAAAATATTGTGGTAACTATTTACTCAAAACTCATATTAGAAATTAATTACGAACTTGCGTAATAGTTCGTTCGATCTGAGCGCGGACATTTGGGATATCAATGACTTCTGAGCAGTATTGGATGGGCAGCTGCTTGATCGTTTTAGGAGGTTGTTCCGCGACGATGGTCGTCATCGGCTCATGGTTGACTGCTGCCTTCACCACTTGAGAAAGAGCAGCGAAGGCTTTCATCTGAAAGGCTTTGCGCTGAACAATATGTGCCGCCCAGCCGTCCGCTTGATCTCGTAGATAAGTTGATGGCTGAGTGCTCAAACAAGAGGCTACAGCATAGCCTTCAACATCGCGCCGAACCGTGTCACGAGCAGCGGCAGGCGCTGCGACTATCAAGGCACTCGCAATTATCTCGCGCATCATGTAAGCTCCCAAAATTCGCTTAATATCGTCCTCGACAGTGGCGCGTTATACGTCGCTTGATTGTCGTGAATGGGTTCACGATACGCGCCACACCGAAATAGCGCGATATGCCCCGTCGCTTCGCCCCATCCGTCCACGCTGAACGATACGATTCCCTGCTTCTTTCGAAAAAGATCATCGAATGGCAATGTCTTATCTTGGATTGGCTTTCCAAGCGTTCGTCGAAGGTACTTGCGCAGATCGTTGACTTTGAAGATCACCTGATGGCCGTGGGCGTCGCTGATGCTCTCGGCGTGGGCCATACGAACCATGGCGGCGTTGATGGGAGAGCCTGTTTGGTTCAAAGCGTGAGATATTCGACTGGCACAGGTGTTGCCATTGGGGCCAAACCCGGGAACGTCGATATTCTTCTGCGCTACACCCCCCATCATTGTGTAAAGATCCTTCAGTGTCGGATATTTTATGTGATCGGGAAAGGACGCCCACAGGCGCTTGAAATCAGGCTTCATAGGGCTCCTTGCCGATAATGGCTTGCATGGAATGCAGCATATCGCATGATCGTTCCTACGACCCTCGCTCATCCTGACCCGGAAACGAGGCATGCGCAAACGCCAATGTTATTGCGACAACGAAAACGGGTAGCCCGCTTATGTCATGCTCGCGCCGAGCAGTTTTCGTTCAATCCAGGTGATCCTCTTGGTCTTCGCAGTCCTAGATGAATCACAATCCAGTAAGATTGCTCAACTCAATCCAGGTTAGGCTCTAAGAGCGTGCGCAGCTCGTCATTGTTATAGGACGCCGGGCAAGTCAGCGCCGGACCTCCGCTCGCTCGAACGTGATGGCATGACCTGCGCTGCCTGACCGTTCACCCTTCTTGTTGCGCCAGTACCATCCGTCACCTACGACCGATGCGCTGATCGTGTAGGTTCCACGCGCCAACAACGGTGTGACGAACTTGATTCCCGAAACCGGATATTTCGAATACATGTCGACCGTGGACGATATCATTTCCTTGCCGAGACGATCACGCAAGGTAATGTACGCGTAACCACCGTCGGGCCGCGCCACGCTGATCAGGCTGGCTTGCGTGCCGGTGAAGGTTACGGAGAACGACGAACTACTTTCGTCGGTTACATGATGTGCCGGTTCAATCGCGGCCTCCTGCCGCCAAGTACCAGCGAAGCGTACCCGCTTATCGGTGGCGACGATGGTTTCGCTGATAGCGGGTCCTGGTTTGGCCGCACCGGTTGCTGCATCGAGACGCCAGGCATCGCGATACACGGGCATCGTTATCTTGGTACCCGTTACGATGAGCGGCTGCCATACATAGGTCGCAGCACTGGCCTGACGAGGGTATGACCAGCGGTCACCCATGAACATGTATGTGGTCTTCTTCCCGTCTGCGATCGGCAGCACGAAGGTGGTCTGGGAATTCCACGTCAGTGTGCCTTCCGGCGCAATGGTGCCTTGCCGGGTCCACGGACCGTTCAGTGACGTGGCGGTGAAGTAGTAGTTGTCGTTGCGTTCCCATCCCGTGAGGTTCGATCCCAGGAAATAATAGGTTTTTCCCTTGCGAAACATCGCAGGCGACTCAAAACCATGAGCCATCGCCTTGTTGATATGCTCGCGGACGCTCCGATAGTCGTCAGCAAGGCGATAGATATCGCCGCCGTGCAGCAGGACATAGCCAGTGCCGTCTTCATCCTGGAACGCACCCATGTCCCACTTCGCGATCGGCTTGCCGTTGAACAGCAGCGGGCCTTGGAACGCGTAGGGTCCGGTGATGTTCATGGCTGTGGCATAGCCAACGAACTGTCCGCGATAATCGATGGCGTCTGCGTGCATGAACATCACGAATTTACCGGTGGTGGGCGAACGCATGACCTTTGGCCGTTCGCCAACGGTGTTCGGCCCCAGTGCGCCGGATTGCTGCACGGGCAACGCCACGCTCTCGAAGCGCCAATTGGCCAGATCCTTCGACGAGTAGCAGTTGAAGCCGGCAAACGCGTTCGTCATGTCGCGGTGCGCTTCTCCGAACAGGTAATAGGTATCACCGTCCTTGGTGATCCCGCCGCCATGCGCACTGACCGGCAAGCCACGCTGATCGATCCAGGGCGTACCGGAATGGATGGCGTCGTATCGGCCCGGTGTTTTCGCGGAGACGGAATGGGAGAATGTGACGAGTGGAAGCAGAAGGCCAGCGTAGGCATATGAGCGGATAATCATTGTGCTAACCTCCGTATCTGACGGCATGAACAGTCTTAGGTGTTTGCTCCCACGGTTTAATGACGCGATACACACGTTGGAGTGGGAGGATATCTTGGTATGTCAGTTCCCGATAACGGGCTGCGTCGTCGCGTAGAGGCCATTCATGAGCTGCACCGTCAGCCTATGTGAGGACCAGCAAACCGCTATTTGCCGTTCAAGGCGCGCTTCGCATCGAAGACAGCATCTGCGGCCTGGCCGCCAACCCGGTCGACGTCGCGATCGAACTGCTCAACGATACGCGGCGCGGTCAGGCCATTCAGCCCCTTGCGCAGCAGGCGCTGATATTCCTGGCGGGAGTCAGCCCTGGCAAATGTCCGGGCTTTGAATTCCGACAACGCGGCTTCGAACTTGAGTCGGTCTTTCGGGCCAAGATCGGCCTTGGCGGCCTTGAGCGTCTGGTCAAAGGCGGTTGCACTGCTGCCGTCGATCACGGTCGGCGCGCTCGTCCCGAAGCCACAGGCGGCGACGAACAGGCAGGTGGAGAGCAGGATAAGCGGTCGCATAGGATGGCTCCTTGAAGACGAGCGGGAGGTAAGGTGCCGGGGCCGGTCTGACGCCTGATGAGGTGTCGAACACGAATTGCCGTCAGCGGATGATCACGACCTTGGCGCCGACATCGCCGGCGATATCCCGCCACGCCTTGTCGGCGGTATAGGCGGCCACACCAAGCCGTTTCGCCAGCGCGAGGCAGAACCGATCGCCCAATGACAGCCCGGCGGATGCGGTAACCGATCGCAGGCCACCAGCTTCCCATGCCAGGGCATCGTCGGCCGCGACGACCGCATAGGGGAGGGTACCCAGCATGGCGCGGACTTCGTCGATCGGCGCGCCGAGATGGACGAAGTGGCTGATGACCTCGGCCTGATTGATCGCGCAGACCGAAGCGTCCGCGATCACCCCGGCGACCTTGCTGGCCCCACGCTCGCCTTTCAACAGTGCGAGGACTGCCGAGGCATCAAGCACGACATGCGTCATTCGCCGCTGTCCTCATGCCGCGCTGCCAGAAAGTCATCGACGGACGCACCGGGCTGCTGGGCGTAGCGCTTGGCAATGGCTTGTGCCTTGGCCACTGCCTGCTCCACCGTGCGCAGGATGACCCCATCAGGCGTCTCTTCGACAAGGACCGCACCGCCCTCTTCAAGCCCCAAACGTTTACGAATGCCAACCGGCAGGCTCATGCGGCCATTCGGTGTGATATTGACTTGAATCGTCATATGGCATCGCTAGCATGGAGTGGCATCGAATTCCAGATGTACCATAAAACTAGATAATAGGCGAGTATCAGTACGTACGACGAGATTGCCGCGATCAGCCACAATAGTTACTAGCGATAAGCCTGATTCCTGCTAGCTAGATGCATCGCTAAAAGCGTCGTCAAAGACGGTACGATCGGACAGGCAAATGCGGACAGAGGCCATGACGGGACGAAAGGTCATTATGCGGCGATGTGACATTCGAGAGCGCGTGGTCCGGTTAGGGTCGTCTGCACAGTGAGTGACGGTGACACACTGGACGGTCGCATGATCGAACAAGGTCTGACACTGTCAGATGATCAGGCGCTGCGGCCCTGGTTACCCGATCTCAGCCGTGACGATCAGTCGCGGGTGGACGACTTCATCACCCGCGCATCGGCGAGCGCGACCCTCCAGGCCTATCGCTCCGATTGGCGGCTGTTTTGTACCTGGTGCGAAACCCGTGGCTATCGCGCCCTGCCGGCGACCCCTGCCGTCACTGCGGCGTTCCTAACCGAACTTGCCTCGACCGGCAGTGTGCACTCCAGCGGCCGCTCCCTGTCGAAGGCGTCGATCGGGCGGCGTCTGGCAGCGATCGTATTCGCCCACCGTGCCGCCCAGGTTGATCCGCCAACCACGCAGGAAGGTGCCGCGGCTCTTGAAAAGGCGATGCGCGGTATCCGCAACACCAAACGTGGCGAGCGCCCTGCCAAAAAGCATCCGGCCGACGGTGATGTGCTGCGTGACATGGTGCGAACCATCACGGGTGATAGTCTGCAGGATCACCGTGATCGCGCGCTGCTCAGTCTTGGCATGATGGGCGCGTTCCGGCGCTCTGAGCTGGTGGCGATCGAGGTTGGGCATGTCGTGGAGGATCCGCGGGGGCTGATCATCCATATCCCGGTATCGAAAGGCGATCAGGAGGGCAGGGGGCAATCGGTTGCCATCCTCGATGGCCGCCGCATGGAGCCGGTCCGTCATTACCGTGCCTGGCTTGAGGCCGCAGCCATCAGTAGCGGTCCTGTGTTCCGACGCCTGACCCCGCATGGCCGTCTGACGGCGCATGGCATCAGTCCGCAAACCGTGGCACTCGTCGTCAAGGCGCGCGCGGCCGCAGCGGGTTATGACCCGGCACTTTTTGCCGGGCATAGTCTGCGCGCCGGCTTCCTGACCGAGGCGGGGCGACAGGGCGCCAACCTGTTCAAGATGAAGGAGCATAGCCGGCACAAGTCGCTCGAGATGCTCAGCGAATATGTTCGTGACCAGGAGGCGTTTCGCAACCATGCCGCTGAGGGCTTTGCCTGAGGGGGGAAGATAATAGTGCAGCGGCCGCGGCCAGATCAGCATCATGCCCATCTATCCTGCCGTATTATCTCGGGGAATATTTTGCATCGGCTCCGGGACAAAGCCGTAGTGAAGTGATGCAATGTTGTACTGCGATCCAGCTACAGTTGGGATCAAGCAGCAGCAGGTATCATGTGCGGGTTAAGATAACCTCCGTTGAACCCACCCATGGCCTGCAGAGCGGGAAGATCAAGAATCGTGAACCCACCCCGTTTTGATGAGATGACCGCTTGCCCACGCAGCTCCTGCGCTACCCGGTTAACATGTACCGGCGTCAATCCCAGCGCATCCGCTATCTCTTCCTGCGTCAGCGGGACGAAGTGCGATGCCATACCGTTTGGTGCGACCATCGCCATTCGCTCGGCCAGTTCGCTTAACAGGTGCGCGACACGTTCTACTGCCCGACGACGTCCCATGTTGACGATCCACGCACGCAATGTTGCATGTTCGACCAGCGAGCACCACGCCATCGCATGTCCGATCTGTGCCGACGTATGTTCCAGCTGGTTGATAGCCTGCGGCACGATATAGGCCACGCGCGTTGGCGTCAGCGCTGTGATCCCCTGATCTATCCGCGCCAGCATGGTACAACGAAGATCGCAAAGGTCACCAGGCAATAATAGCGCGGTTATCTGCCGTGCACCGTCTGGCAGCACCTTATAGCGAGCTGCCCATCCTGACATGATCAGGTTAACATGATCGGCCTTTTCGCCATCGCGAACGATATTGACGCCGCGGGCGACGTCGCGAACGTCTGTACATAAGTCCCGTAACGCCTGACGTTCTCTGTCATCAAGTCGGCAGCCATATTGTAGTCGAGTGATCAGCGGATGATCGTTCATGGCTCTCTCCTTCCTCACCTGCGTTGAGATGAAGGACGGAGATGGTAGCATCTGTTATCATTCCATCTATCCCTCAAATAGCGGATATATAGCATTCTTCCCAAAATGATACAGAGTTCAATGTAATAGCGATGAGCTAAACGATACCAGTGTAGCACACATCATGGTGGTATATTCATGCTACCACGAAACGGTAACGCACCGATGCGCGAGAAAGGGCTGATCCGAGCATGACCGAGGGGGAAATCATCGCTGACGACGCCAACGGGCCGCTGCCGTCGGCTGTCCGTAAGCGCGACCGTCCACGGCTTCGAACTTCACCGGCCCCGACCGCGACTGAGCGGACCCGGCCCGGTATGGAAAAGGCCATCGAACGGTTGCTTGAAGCAGCGATGCGCGGCGAAACCGGCCATGGGATCCGTCGCTGGCCGGTCACCTCGCTTAGCGAGCTGCGCGATGCGATCGACGCCGCGATCGAGGTCGTCACCGAATCTGGCGACGCCGACATTGGCGTGGGTCCGGCCGATCTCGTGCTGGCACACTTCCCGCGCGGTGATGGCAAGCCTTACCGGCTGAGCATTCGCGAGCCTGTCCGTCTCGACGACGACCAATGACCAGCAACGCGGAAGAAGAGGATGGGGCAGGGGGCACGGCCCTCGCGCTGATCGCAGCCGCGATCGGTGCGGAACAACCGCTGCTGACCGGCATCACCGCGGAGGATGACGCGCGGGTGCAGGCGTATGTCGCGCGCGCCTCGGCCGCGTCGACCATACGCGCCTACCGATCGGACTGACGGCTGTTCATGGCGTGGTGCGCGGCGCGTGGCTACCGGCCGCTGTCGGCGACGCCGGAAGTGACCGGCGCTCACCTCGCCGAGATCGCCGAGATCGGCACGACCTTCTCGGCGGGGCGGCCACTGTCCAAGGCGTCGATCGAGCGCCGGCTGGCCGCGATCGTGTTCGTCCACCGCGCAGCCGGGCTCGAGCCGCCCACCACGCAGACCGGCGCCGCCACCCTCACCACGATGATGCGCGGGATCCGCAACGCCAAGCGCGCGAACAAGCCCGGCAATAAGCGCCGTGCCGACGCCGACGTGCTGCGCGACATCATCCGCGGGATCACCGGCGACACTATGTTGAGCTACGCGATCGCGCGCTGCTGACGATGGGGATGATGGGCGCATTCCACCGTTCCGAGCTGGTCCGGATCCGGGTCAAGGACATCGCCCCGCATCCGCGCGGACTGACAGTGACGATCCCGTTCTCCAAGGGCGACCAGGGCGGGGCAGGGCAGTCGGTCGCCATTCTGGAGGGGCGGCGGATCGAACCGGTGCGCCATTACCGCGCCTGGGTGGAGGCGGCCGGGATCAGTGAGGGGAGGGTGTTTCGCCGGCTGACGCCGCATGGACGGGTCACGGACACCGCGCTCAGCGAGCAGTCGGTGGCGCTGGTGATGAAGAAGCGCGCTGCAGCGGTGGGCTACGACCCGGCACTTTTTGCCGGCCATTCCCTTCGCGCCGGCTTCCTCACCGAGGCGGGCAGGACCGGCGCCACCCTGTTCAAGATGAAGGAACACAGCCGGCACAAGTCGATCGAAATGCTCAGCGCCTATGTCCGCGACGAAGAAGCGTTCCGTAATCACGCTGCCGAGGGCTTCGCGTAACCCTATGCGGGAAGGGGCTGTGACGGCGAGTGATCGGCTGCCGTTACCGGCAAAAGGTGCAGCCTAGTCGCCGTCGTCGTCGATGAGCTTCTGGACGCGACCGATCGGGGTATCATCGATGGGTCGGATCGTCTCTCCGCAGCCCGGGCATTCGATGGTTCTCTCAAGACGCAGCGTCTTGTACTGCACGTTCAAGGTACGCCCGCAAACCGGGCATTCCATCTGTGCGGCGATGTCGTCGAGTTCGTGCGCCATGTCACCTGTCATAGTCCAGGTGAGGTGTTCCCGGAAGCTGCCGCGCCGGAGCGAAGCTGATGCCTGATCCGGCTGCTCATCAACAGCGACCGGGATGGCCAAGGGTGTCGCACAAACGATCGGGAATTAAGGCGCCGGATCGACGACAACCAATGGCCGAAAGTGGTGGAGAGCAGACGTCCGTCTTGACGAGACATTTGTCGACGCCGATGGCACTATGATGGTGTCACGTTCAACCTGGCTACGACGTGGACTGCTTCTATTTTCGGCAGTGTTGTGGTGCGGGGCGTTGCGGAGCAGCGGCCTGATAAGCTCGCTATCATCGTGTCGATCGCTGCTGCTTTCATCGCTGTAGGTGCGATCGGATGGCTATTCGCTAACCGGCGAGAACATCGCTAAATGGCCATGTTTGGTGGTGAGCCAACATCAGATCGAGCCGCTATCGCTTCTGGCATGGTCGTGGAAGGCTCGAAGGTGACAATTATTTTTCTCAGAGAATAGCCGTGAGTACGAATATCTGCGAGCGTGCCTTTGCCCATCCCAAGCTCAAGTCGTGGGTCATCGGCGCGGACCGTAGACGTTAGCCTACAAGGTGTATGAGCTGGAGGCAGATTTGCCCCGTCTACTTCGGCTGTGGTCGCGAAACATCTATCGCTGCCTGAGAAGATATAAAGCATTGTCATCCGAGTACCCTCAAGGCAGAGGTTAAGCCTCCAAGTTGCCGGATGCTGCGAATGTCCGCAAATAGGCTCCCCGAGACTAACGGTTTCCAGCCCCGCTTATCCCCTGCGAAGGTCGCGGGTTGGTGGCATCAGACATAGTGGCTGCCGCGAGTATTGGTGATCAGCCCAAGGTTTTGGCCATATAGACGCGCTTTAGACCAGCTTCCTCGCCTCGGTGCGTTTCAAGATACCCGATCTGGGCGTACAGATCGATGTTTTCTGTCATGACCTCGTTCGTATAAAGCGTGATGGACCGGTAGCCACGTTCTCTTGCGATCTTATCGGCGTATTCGATTAGCTTGCGACCCAAACCCCGTCTTTGAGCCGAAGGCGCAACCGCTATGTTGTCCAGCAGCATGGCGTGATCTTCGGGAATAAGCACGAGGATCGCCTGAACGCTCCCGTCGCGGTCGACCACATGCACGCGGCTCGATCCAATTAAGGCGCTATAGTCATCCGTCATTGGTCCGGGCTTACGGCCTAAGCGTTCAACATAGGGGGAATAGGCGCGCCATACGATGTCCTCGACGGACGGCAGGTCGCTGAGCACAGCGAGGCGGGGTTGGAACAGCATCATGCCTGTTGGCACAGCGACCTCGCGAACGGAATGGCTGCTTGTGGGCGTTAACGGAAGGGCCGCTTTCGGGGAGGCGGTAGATGATAGCCGACTTTGCGCGGGGTGGCTGCCTTTCCTGAGAGCCCAACCGATAATTAATTCCAAGCCATATCATTGGCTTACCTTCCACCACCGATTGGAAGACCACGGTGGGATTGGGCTACACGACCCCTACCGCTAATATCACCAGGCAGGCTAGGCCAAGCTGCGCAGCAGCCATGTGTGCTGACATCAATGCCGTGCATATGGCCATATGGTATCGGCGGGCCATAATTCCCGTTTAGGCTCTGATTAGGAATGGTCAGAGAGGCAGCCTAGGCTTTCCCATTGTGATCGAGTTTCAGAAAAATGGCACCTGTCCGCCTCAGGTTCAAGGGTGACGGAAAACCCTTGAAGCGGGGTTGCCGCACAGCAGATCAATCCGGCAGCGTTTGTCGTATATTTGATGTGGCACGAGTTGGCGACCCGTTCGGCGGATTCGCCGCTGTCGTCAATCATGTCTTTTCCGGCAGGGCGTTGCGGGCGGTAGGCGCTCACGCAGCCGGGCTAATTTCGCCCAATGCAGTGCATCTGGGCATCGGCAAGGGCTTCAGAAACGACAATGGGAGCACCGCAAGCCTTTCCGCAGCCGAAGTAAACCGCTACCCCGCTCACATAGTGAGGGCATGGCCATATGTTAGATAGAAGAAGTGCGCTGTCAGGACTTGTCAGTGGAGCTTTGGCGGCAAGTGCCGTACTGCCAGCATCCGCTCAAGGTGCTGAAGAGCAGCCGAAAGATGGGCTTCTTTTGGAAAGCTCAGTTTTCCGGATTTCGATCGATCGTAACACGGGTGCACTGATCTCGATCATCAACCCTACCGACACTGCCGCTATGAGCTGGGTCGGCGGGCCACAGAATGCTCCTTGGCAGCCGCGCAGCTCATTGTGGGGCCTTGGCTTTGCTGATCTTGGTGCAGGTCAACTTCATCGTGGACGATGGGGTGAACCAACCTCGATCCGTCAGATCGGCAACACTGGCGTTGTAATCAGCTATCAGCTTGGATCGCTGTTGGTAGAAGTCGATCGGAAACTGGTCGGCGATGCGCTTGAAGAAAGCTATATTTTCCGAAACACTGGTAATAAGCCTATTTCGATGCGGGAGCGCGGTAAGGCATCGCTTGCAATCTATATGCCGTGCAATGACCATTACACTAGTGCCACAGACGTGCTGGAGAACCGCGCGCATGCCCACATCTGGACCGGTGGCTCATCGTCGTGGATCGCAATGCTGCGGATGGGCGGTCGGGCGCCGCACCTCGGCTTGGTTGTTACCCAGGGCGCGTTGGATGGCTATAGCATCGAGGATCGCGATCAGGTGACGCTGTCCAACACACGCGGAACGATCCTAGTCCACCCGGCAATCGACACGCTCCAGCCAGGACAAAGCGCGACCGTCAGCTGGACGATGTTCTGGCACAAGGGCTGGCAGGATTTCTTTGCCCAAGCGCTCCGCCGTTCGCAGCAGATGGTCCGCATCGATGCGTCGGACTGGACCAGTTTTCCAGGCGAGACGTCCACGCTGACCTTCCAAGGACAGCTGGGCAGTTCCCCAGCGCTGAAGATAGGCGACATATCCGTTCCGCTACGACGAACGTCCAAGGGATGGCAGGCAAATGTCGCAGCAGGAGAAGTTGGTGAGCATATCGCCACGCTTCGGTATGGCAGCGGTCTGGCTACTCGAGCAGTCCTCAATACCGTTCCGGATCTGCGCACCACCGTTGCCGCCCGGGTTGAATTCATCGCTCAGCGCCAACAATGGCACAAAGCCGGCGATCCTTGGGACGGAGCCTACATCGTCTTCGACAACGAAGCGGATGTGCCTGCCAGATGGGAACGGGCCAGCGACCGCAACAGCGGCCGGGAGCGGGTCGGTATGGGTGTATTACTTGCCAAATGGCTGGCAGAAACCAAATCACCAAATGTCGAGATTCGGCACTCGCTCGACCGTTACTATAGCTTCGTCTGTTCCCATCTGCAGCGTGAAGACGGATATGTATTCGACGATGCGGATCAGCCGCGAAAGCGCCTCTATAACTGGCCATGGGTCATGCAATTGCACCTCGCAATGTCAGGCCTGACACAAGACGCAGCGCCATTGCGCCGCTTTGCGGCCACCGTCGAAAGTTTCTATCGCGAAGGCGGCGTAGAATTCTATCCAATCGGCTTGCCGGTAGCCGAAGGGTTGCAGGCGCTGAACGCTGCCGGAATGATGGCAGAGCATGCTCGTATATCTGCCTTGTTCGTGCAGCACGGTGACCGACTGATGCAGCGAGGTACCCAATATCCTGCCTCTGAAGTGAATTACGAACAGTCGATTGTGGCGCCGGCCGCTATCATCCTGCTCGAACTTCATCAGGCGACGGGCAATGTGAAGTGGCTCCGCGGTGCGCAGCCACACATCGAACTTCTTGAGCTGTTTGACGGTCAACAACCCGATCACCATCTGAACGGCATCTCGATCCGACACTGGGACGGTTATTGGTTCGGCAAGGCGAAAATGTGGGGTGATACCTTTCCTCACTATTGGAGCAGTCTCAATGCCCTCGCCTGGGACATGCAAGGGCGGGCCACCGGAGATCGCCGCTGGCAGCCGATGGCTCGTAAGACGTTGCGCAACAATCTCAGCCTGTTCACCGCAGATGGACGAGCATCGGCCGCCTTCATTTATCCAACCACCGTGAATGGCCGACCCGGCTACTTTGCTGATCCATATGCAAATGACCAGGATTGGACACTCGTACACGCTTTACAACTCAAGAACGGAGGGCCGGTGTAGCAGTGTAAAGCTGATCTTCAACACGGCTGACTTGCAGAGCCTTGTAAGCGACCATCGGCTTTGGCTAAACACACCTTCTATATTCGATGGTAATTGCACATCGATAAAAAAATCCAATAATTACGAGTTAAAACTACCAGGCGCATGTCCGGTTATTTATAAATATGTTCAAGGTCAGAATGGCGGCTTTCCTTTCCATTATCGCCATTCAGCGGTCAGATGGTTGGGAAAGCCAGTTTCAATCATGACTGTACGACAGACAGGTGTTTTCGGCCGGTATCATCCCGATGTCGCAAAACGCCGTCGCCAACCCCGATTGGCAACTATCTTGTGTTTTCGTCACACCTGCGCTGGAACGCTACCTGCGGCAATACTCATGCAAGCGATCCTTTCTTGGCGTGAAATCCATTCGTTCGAAACCTGCG
This sequence comes from Sphingomonas sp. CFBP 8760, assembly GCF_014841615.1. GTDB lineage: Bacteria > Pseudomonadota > Alphaproteobacteria > Sphingomonadales > Sphingomonadaceae > Sphingomonas. Next base: position 108,519 of record NZ_JACYUG010000005.1, read on the forward strand.
AAATCTTGCTGTCTACGCCATTCGTAGCTGGGGTGCCTGAAATGAATGGCCGCATCGAGGTGCGCGTCCAGCATCAGTAGCTGCTGGTGGAGCGAGGTCACCGGCGACGGTCACTGTTCACTTGCGCGCCTTGGCGGCCGATCGTGTTTTCGCCTTGTAGTCAGGTAAACATAGCGGGTTCTGCCCAAATAGCATCCACCAGTCGATCAAGTTCGCTGCTCGTATTGAATAAGGCGGGCGTCACCCGCAGCACTGGCCCGGATGCCAGCCCCTTTTTAGCGACGACGAGAAATTGATGCTTTGCAAGGAAACTCTGCTGCGCAGCGCGCGCCTGATCCCAACTTTTTTGACCGGGTAGTCTAAAGGCATCGATGACAGCACACAGATCTAGTTCTTCGGAATGAACCAGTTGCACCCCAGATAGGCTACGAACGCCGCTCGTCCAGTGTTCGCGTTTGGCCGCCAGGATTTCCAGCTTGCGCGCCTGCTCTAATGAACGATGCTCGCTGATAGCGGCGGGTATGGTTAGCCGTGCTGCGAGTCGACGGTGCCGGTCGGCACACGAGCGCGAATATCGTCATCCTTGTGGATATGATTTCCCAGCCACGGCGTGATGTCGCTCAGGCGTCCGCGGCGGATGTACAGCGCACCGGTGCCGAGTGGGGCAGCCACCCATTTGTGCAGGCTGAACCCCATGAAATCGATACCAAGGTTGTCCACGGCGACAGGCAGCAAACCGACAGACTGTGCGCTGTCGAGGATACCATCGACGTTCCGTTTCCGGGCCATCGCCGCAATCTCGCGGATTGGCAGGACGAGCCCACTGCGGTTCGACACATGCGTCAGGAGCAACAGTCGCGCCTGCGGTGTTTCGCGCAAGGCTTTCTCGTAGGCTGCAAGGATGTTGGCTGTCGTCGAGGGCTCCGGGATGGCGATACGGACATGTTGCGCGTCGCGGGATGATGCGAGATACGCCATGGCGTGCTGCATCTCCTCGTAATCGACGTGGGCAGTAATGATCGCCTCACCGGCCTTCAGGAGCCGTTAATTGACGATGAGGCCGTAGAGCGCTTCCGTCCCTCCGCCGCATAACGCGACCTCATCTGTATGAGCTCCAATGAGGCTGGCAACGCTGTCGGTGGACTGATGCAAACGCTCGTCTCGGGACGGCCCTGGCAGGGCGCTACGTAAAACAGCGCATTGTTACGGTTTACCCACTCGCCATGACAACGATACGTCGCAGCGACTGTCCGCTTCATCGCGCCATAATAAGCAGCGTCGAAATTGGTGAAGCGGCAATCAACGTCGTAGCGCGCCGGTACATCATTTACTGCACTTTCGGGTGCTGACAGCGCTTCGGTGAGCGAGGCTCCTGCAGCGGTGCCACCAACCATCTTCATGAATGCTCTTCGTCCGTTCAACTCAGCGCCTCCAGCTTGACCCTCATCGATCCCCGGGTCAAAGCCCATCAGGATACAAGATAACATTACGTGACAAGGGGTTTAGCGTGAATTCTCGTGTATGTCGTGCAGCATTGCTGCTTTCGGCCGCTGCGTCGATGCCCGCCCTGGCGCAGGAACGTGATCCCTCGGTCGAGACCGAAGGCGAGGCGATCATCGTCACTGGTAGCCGGTTTGGCGGACGGACGTCGACACAGTCATCGACGCCAGTCGACTCAATCGGAAGAGACCAACTTCAGCAGAGCGGTCGGGTCGATCTTATCCAGCAGCTCAAGGTCGAGGTACCAAGCTTCAACACGCCTCGGCCGTTGGGATCTGGCGTTGGCGATTACCTGGTGCCGCCATCGCTGCGCGGTCTTGGACCGGGTGAGGTTCTGGTGCTGGTTAACGGCAAGCGACGTCACACCGCGAGCGATCTTAATTCCAGCAATGGCATTGGGCGAGGCGATGTCTCGGTCGATTTCAACGCCATTCCCTCTTTCGCACTATCGCGCGCGGAGGTGCTGCGCGATGGCGCGTCTGCGCAGTATGGGTCGGATGCGATTTCAGGCGTCATCAATCTCATCCTCGACCGCTCGGTCGGAACAAGTGCGCAGGTCACTGGTGGTATCACGACCAAAGGGGATGGTGCTTACGGCGAGGCCAGTGTTTCGTCGGGTATTCGCGTGAGCAAGGACGGTGTGTTCCGGTTGACTGCGTCGTTCCAGCAGCATGAAGGAACGGACAGGTCCCGGCCAGATACCCGGCAGCAGTATTTCGGGACGAACGCTGCGGGAAGGCCCACCGCAATCTCAGGCAACTACGGCTCGGGCACCGGCCTGACGCCGTCGAACGGCACGCTCGACCCGCGCGAGGCGACGATCGATCGCAACGTGTTCCGCTTCGGAGATCAGCCTAATACGAACGCACAGCTGTTCTACAACTTCGTCGCCCCAGCCTCAGAGAATGTCGAGCTCTATGCGTTTGGTGGGTACAACCGCCTCGATGGCGACATCGAGTATTTTTTCCGTCGCGCTGGTCAGGACGAGACCATACGCAGCATCAACCCGGACGGGTATCGGCCCATCCTTGATTCCAAGATCGAGAATTTGTCGACAGCGATTGGACTGCGCGGTGACAATCTTGCGGGATTTGGCTGGGACCTATCGACGGTCTACGGCCTCAACACGCAGGACCTAAATTACGACAATAGCGTCAACGTCTCTTACGGGGCATCGACGCCGCGGCGGTTCAACCGGCTACGCTCCGATTTCTACCAGTGGACGAATAATCTCGATGTGACACGCGAGATATCGCTGAGTGACGCCGAACCGCTCAAAGTTGCTGCAGGCCTCGAATATCGTGAGGAAACCTATCGCCTGTTTTCCGGGGCATCCGCAGGGTATCTGAACGGCGGTGTGCCGATCCTCGATGGGCCGAATGCCGGACGGCCGGCGATCATCGGTGCGCAGCCGGGTCCTAGCAACAGTGCCGATGATCGTGCCTCTCTTAGCCGTCGCAGCTGGGCGGTATACGGCGATGCAGAGAAGACATTGTTCGATCGGCTGCTCCTGCAGGGTACCGTGCGGCACGAAAACTACAGCGACTTCGGGAGCACGACGAATTTCAAGGTGGCCGGACGGCTCGGCTTGTTTGGCGGGTTGGCAGCCCGTGCATCGTACAACACAGGCTTCCGGGCGCCTGCGCTCGCGCAATCGGGTTATAACGCCTCCAATACGCTGATCCTGAGCGGCCAGCAGGCGATCGTGCGGGTGGCGTCCGTCGACAGTCCGGCAGCGCGCCTAGCCGGGGCTACCGACCTCAAGCCTGAGCAGTCGCGCAACGTTTCGGCGGGTGTCGTCCTCGAAGCTGGTAGCTTCTCGGCAACGCTCGATGCCTATCAGATCAAGGTCCGCGACCGCATTGCGATCTCTTCCACCTTCCAGGACACGCGGCTGACCAGCTTCCTTGCGGTCAATGGCCAGGGCAATTTCAGCGCTCTGTCCTACCTGACTAATGCCGTCGATACGAAAACCCGGGGGGTGGACCTAGTCGTCAACTATCGGACCCGCATCGCGGACGGAATGTTCAGCGGAACGCTCGCCGGTAATTACAACAAGACCGTCTTCGATCGTATTGCAGGGACACCTGCGCCGCTCGCCGCGCTTGGTATCACCACCCCCCTGTTTGACGTGACGCAACAGCTGCGCTTCTCGGACAGCCTGCCGCGAACCAAGGTAACGCTTGACCTTAACTACTCGCGCGGACCGTTAGCAATCTCGCTGACAAACACGCGCTACGGCGAGGTATCGACCGTGGCGCTGACCAACCGTACCCCAGCCCAGATCGCGGCACTCACGCCGGGTTATGACGTCACCTTCGTGCCAGTATCCGCGACCAGCGCGAACTCTGACATCATCCAGCGCTTCGGCGCTGACGTGCTGACAGACATCGAGGTTTCGTGGCAGGCGACACGCCTGCTCCGCTTAAGCGCAGGCGCCCAGAACGTGTTCGACGTTTACCCGGACGAAAACATCGCGTCGAGCACGGCTTCGGTTGCGGCCGGGACCAACGGGGCCGACAATGCCGGGACCCAACCCTATAACGCAGTTTCGCCATTTGGCTTTGGTGGACGAACGATGTTTGTCCGGATGGGCCTCAGCTTTTGACAGTCGATGCCCCGTCGTCGAGCCTATGCGTGCAGGGTCACCTACGCAGCAGACACCTCCCGCCTGCACGCTACACGGGGGTTCCCGCGGTTCATCGTGCGAGCCTTTGCCATCCTAGCCAAATGCCGCTTATCGATGTCACCACACCGGCGATCGAGAACAGCCAGATCAGACCATCCCAGGCCGGGCGGTGCAGCGTCAGCGTGTTCAGATCCCATTTGTGGAGGAGGTCGAATACCCAGCGGTACGCCCTCTGTCGTTCATCGACCGTCCGGAGAACTTCCCCGGTAGCGGGATCGATATAGAACCAAGTCTGTGCCGGATCGGCGAAACGCAGCTGCAACACTGGCAGACGCGGTAGCATCCCAACCGCATACCAATAGGCATCGGGCGCCGTCAGGCGATCGACCGAGAGTAGCGGCGCAGGGCGCTCCAGATGACGTACGGCCCTCACGATGGCCACCTCTGTAGCTTGGGATGGCGCGAGTGTTGCCGCATTCAACACTACTCGCCGCCCGTCGTGATAGGTCAGCAGGATGAGCGGAGTTCTCGCATGGTCAGTCAACGCCGCTACAACCGCACCCTCGCCTGATATGCCGAGCCGGTCGAGTGCCAGGCCCGGTATCGGATCGGACGCCTGATATCTACGCATCGCCGCCTCGTCTGGCTTCGTCCCGCGAAACAGATGGCCGGGGTCGACCGACAACCACCCGCTGAAGATCCAGGCGACAAGGAAGGCACCACCCATCAGCCCCGCGACATGATGCCACAGCATCCAGCCGTCGTAGGGCGTCATTCGTCCGCCTTTGAAGCGCCGTGCGCCGATGCGGGTCCGCAGGATGCCGATCCACATTCCCGCGACCGCCGCGGCGATGCAGGGACCAGACACCCATAGCACGACCTGACGCCAAGCCGTTTGATCCTGTCTTAGAGCCGTCGGATAGAGCCAGTGCGGCACCGAGCCGAGCCAATTCCAGAACCGCTCGCGACGAGTGGTCACTTGAACGACGGCGCCCGTATTCGAGGACACATAGGCCTCCGTGCCGGACGCGTCGGCAAGCGCAACCTTCCAAAGGGGACGGTGCCGATCGAAGCCGCCAGCAACCGTCCACTGATCCCGGGTCAGCCGTTCTACGTGCTTCGTCGGTGCGTTTGCAAAGCGGCCAGCGACCCGACCGGCGTAAAGAGCATCGACGGGTCGCAGGACGGTACCGCGACTGGCTGCGAAAGTGGTATGCGTTCCATCCCACCCGGTCACGCGCCAAACAGGCGCGCCGTCGCGCATCTCGAGCAACAGCTCCTGCGGTAGCCGTCCGCCGTCTAGCGGGGGCGGCACGTTCACTGCTGCCCAGTCGATCGCCTCGCTCCCAGCCAGCTTCTCGGCTGGCGAGAGGGACGGATAGGGCACGTAGAACATCACCAGCCCGGACAGAAACCACATGGCGAAGAACAGGCAGCTGGCGATGCCGATCCAGCGATGAACGAGGTACAGCCAGCGGAGGGCAGTCTTGCCAAGCACCAGCCGCCTGAGGGCGTTAAAAGCTGGCACGAAGTGAAACGTCAACCGAGCGGGGACGGCCAAGGACCCACTGCTGATTGTTGTACGTGCTTAGCGCGTAGTCCCGGTCAAAAAGGTTGTAGCCGTGGATATTGACCGCGAGGCGTGGCGTCACCGCATAGGAAAGCGTGGCATCGACCACGGTGTAGCTGGGGACGCGGAACGCATTGGCGTTGTCCGAATAGCGGCGCCCGACGTAGCGCAGCCCGGCGCGCGTCTGGAGCGCACGCGTGGCGTTCCAGCGCAGCCAGAGATTGGCCAGCGTTTCGGGCACGTCGGGCGGGATGTTGCCGTCGAAGCTGGTGCCGCCCGAGGTGAAGTCGTCGAACCGCGCGTCGAGCACGCTGCCGTTTGCATCGATCCCGACGCCGTAAGGCAGATCGAGCGACACCGCAGCCTCAATACCCTTGGCCGATCGTTGGCCGACCTGCTCGACCGGGCTCGTCGGGGTCAACTGTGCCAGCAAGCGTTTCTTGACGATGCGGTAGGCGGCGAGGGTGGCGGTGCCGCGACCGTCAAGGAACACAGCCTTGCCGCCGACCTCGACTTGGTCGCCGACAGCGTTGCTGAACTGCACCTGCCCGGTCGAATAGGTGGTCAGCGTCCCCAGCGGGTCTACGCCGGTGGCATATTGCGCATAGAGCGACACCGTCGGGATCGGCTGATAGACGCTCCCGACCCGCCAGGTCACGTTATGCAGCCGCTTGTCGAGCGCGAACGTCTCGGTGCTTGCGCCGCCTGGATAGTCGATCGACCAGCGGCGAATCTTGTCGCGCTCGTAGCGCACGCCACCGACGATCGAGACGTGCGTGCCGAGCTTCAGCCGGTCCTCGGCGAAGACCGCATATTCGTTGGTGCGCGTACGATAGCGCGGTGCGATCCCCTGCGTATCGACGATCAGACCGGGATTGAACGCTAAAGGATCGACCTCCGAAACCTGGGAATCCGAACCGAAGTTGTGGGAGTAGGTGAGTTTGATGAGGTTGACGTCGAAGCCCATCACAAGGTCGTTGCTGACGCCATCGGTGATGCCTGTCCGGATCGTCACGCTGCCCTGATCGCCCCACTGCGTCTGGTCGTGGACGATGCCGGTCATGTCGGTACGCAGGATGCTGCCCGGTGTGCCGGTGTTGCCACTGCCGTTGGCGCAGACGCCGTCCGCGGCGATCCAGCAATAGCTTTCAAGATTGAGCCAGGAGCGTTTGGAGGTGAGACGATAGGCCTGGTTGCTGACGGTGACGGCATCGCTCGGCGTCCAGTCGACCTGCAGGCTGGTACGGTTGTCGCGGTAGCGGATAAAGCCGTCGCGTGTGTTGTAGTTGCGGTCCCGGATGCGGTCGTCGAGCCGTCCCTCGATCAGCGGCGTGCCGAAATAGCGCATCGGCTTCTGGTCGCCGTAATCGTCGCGCGCGGTGACGACGAGCGTGTCGGTCGGTGCCCAGCGCAGCGTGCCCGAGACGGCATGGCTGCGCGACTGGCCACGATCGACATAGCCGTCGGACCGACGATAGCTGCCGTCGATGCGGTACGAGAGGCGCTCGGTGATTGGCCCGCCTGCGCCCGCCGCAACATGGAAGCTGTCCTGCGAACCATAGCCGATCTCGCCTTCCACCTGCGTCCGCTGCGTATGGGGTTTGCGCATCAGGACATTGACCGCGCCGCCCAGCGCGCCCTGGCCGTAGAGCACCGAGGCCGGACCGCTCAGGATGTCGATCCGCTCGACCATCCACGGATCGGTCGGAAAGGTTATCGTGCCCGCCGCCGGGAACAGCCGTACGCCGTCGATGAGCTGGACCACGGATCCCTGACCGCTGAAGCCCCGCGCGGCGAGCGCGGTGCCGCCATTGCCGGGGTTGCCCGCGTTGCTGATGCCCGGTGCGCGGCTCGTCGCGTCGATCACCGACAGGTCGCCGCGTGCGCGGATTGTGGCGCCATCGATGACCGAGATCGTCGCGGGGGTCTCTAGCGGCGTGAGGCTAAGGCGGCTGCCGGTCGCGTTCGGCGTGGTGAGCGTGTCGCGCGCCTGCTGGCCGACGACCAGAATATCCTCATTGTCGGAGGCAGGCAACGACTGAGCGCCGAGCGGTGCTGCGAACACAGGCGACAGGAAAGCCCCCGCGACCGCGAGGCGAGACAATAGGAATGGCATTACGGTAATCCCCGGGGCGTCGAGCGAACCCGGCAGGGACCTCCCGCGAACGGCCGGCATCCGCGCCAGCCGGACGCCATCGCGACCGGCACGCATGCCCGTGCGGTCCCCACCGCACACGTCGTCGCTCGACGGAGTACCGTGCCGCGGCCACCCCCTGGGCCAGGCAAGAGCGACCAGACGCCGGCAGGTCTCCTGGCTCGCGGGTTATCACACGATGCACGGCCTTCCCAAGCCTTTATGACGTAATGTCCGGCCCAGTGGCTGCCCCTTCCTGCGAAGGAAGAAGCGATGTGCATCGCGCTCGCCGCTTACAGTTGCAGGGACAGCCTCGGATTCAGGCGGCGAACCACCCTCACCGCGTTCCCTATTAAGTCCCTCTCAGGACACCGACGCGATCATGCCAGCCTGCTTCAAAAGCAAATCAGCGGCGCCGATGTATCCCGATCAATGCCTTTGGGCAATCGCCATAGCCGAACGCTACGGTCTGGCTATTTCGCTGCGGTTTTAACGAGACCGTGGAATTGCAACCACCAGACAAGCTCGTCGAACCAGTGGTCGCTCGTCGTACCTTTCGCGTGCAGATCGAACCCGTGGCCACCTCGTTCGTACAAATGCAGCTCGGCCGAAGCTCCTGCCTGCCGCCATGCAGTGTAGAGCAGCACGGGATCGTTTCGCAGATATTCGTCATCGGCCGCGCCGGCGATGAATGCCGGAGGCGCATCTCTCGAGACCGGCGTGCGCAGCCCGCCATAGATCAGGCCTACAAAGTCAGGCCGCAACGCTTTGGCGCCGATTGCCAGATCGGCCGCAAGATACGCGCCCGCTGAAAATCCAATCACGCCAACCTTGTGAGGATCGATGCCCCACTCGCGTGCGCGCTGCCGGACGATCGCCATGGCTCGCGCGCCGTCCTCGATCGCATGAGGCTCGCCGGCGAAGCGCGGCATCTCCACCGGTCTGCCCGTCTCCGTCCGCGACATGACGATACCCATTTCTTTCATATGGACATCCGGCATCCGCATCGGCCCGTCGCCGCTCCGGATCGTCCGGTACTTCAACACGAAGGCGGTGATGCCGCGATCGGCAATGCCCGCGCCACGTCCGTGCCACCAAAAGTGTAGCCGAGGGCTACGAAGCCACCACCTAGCGCGACGATCACGGCGGTGCCGTTGGCGCGACTAGGTGCGGGGCGATACAGCTCTAGGTTGTGTCTGCATTCATCGTAGCCAGATCATGGCACAGGCGAGATGTACGAAGCCCATGAAGGCAGTGATGGTTTTCTCGCAGCGCAGGGCGATGCGGCGGAAGCGTTTGAGCTTGTTGAAGAAGCATTCGACCTGATGCCGCTCCTTGTAGAGCCGCCAGTCGATTGACGGTTTCTTGGTGCGGCTGGGGTTTGCCTTGATCTGCGCGGTCGCGCCGAGATCATCGACGATGAAGGCGCGTAGCGGGTCGGCGTCGTAGGCGGCATCGGCGATGACGTGCCCGACGCCCTGTAAACCGGCCAGGAGGTTCCTGGCTTGCGGGGCGTCGCCATGTTGCCCCGGCGTGGGATGAATGCGGATCGGCAGACCGATGGCATCGACGGCTGCATGCAATTTGGTCGTCAGCCCGCCACGGGAGCGACCGATCGCGGCAGCTTCAGCCCCTGCTTCGACATGCTCAGCACAGGCTCTTTTGCGCCGCTCGCATCGGCGTGGACTTTCGAGATGGTGCTGTCGATCAGGACGTATTCGAAGTCCGGCGTGTCGGCCATGCTATGGAAAAGCCTCTCCCATATCCCTGCGTGCGACCAGCGCCGGAACCGCGCATGAACCCCTGACCATTTGCCGAACACCTCCGGCAGATCCCGCCAGCGTGCTGCGTTTCCCGCCATCCACAGGATCGCGTCCACGAACAGCCGGTTATCCATTCCACTCCGGCCGGGCATCCCCCTGCGTCCGGGAAGGTGACCTTCGATCCGCGCCCATTGCTCATCCGTCAGTGTCCGTCTGCTCACCGCTGGCTCCTTCCGCCAGCCTTGAATCAGAACTTCACATCAAACGGAATCCCTGAATGCAGACACGAGCTAGTCGCTGTTGCCTGCCGTTCTCGTGCCAGGTGCCTTTGCGGGAAGATCGTATCGGCACGAAGCCAGCCTGTTGCAGGCTTAGCAAAATTGGCTTTGATCCGATCGACGTCCATCCGTTTCCTGCCGATGGATCGCCATTAGGATACCGAGGAGCGTCAGCACGGTCATCATGGCCGAGCCGCCATAGGACAGCAGGGGCAGTGGAATTCCGACCACCGGTGCCAGCCCCATCACCATCGCGACGTTGATGCCGACATAGAGCGAAAGGGTGAATGCCAGGCCGGCAGCAGTCAGGCGGGTGAAGCGGGTTTGACCCTCCGACCCACGGCGCAGCGCCCAGCGGATGATGACGCCGTAGGCGATCAGTACGCCCACGCCGCCAGCCATGCCACACTTCTCCATCATCGTCGCCAGCACGAAGTCGGTATGCGGTTCGGGCAGGTATTGCAGGTGGCTTTGCGTGCCTTGGAGGAACCCTTTGCCGAACAGCCCGCCCGATCCGATTGCGATCTTGGACTGGCTGATATGGTAGTCAGTGCCAAGCGGATCGCTTTCCGGGTTTATAAAGATGAGTATTCGGTTGCGCTGATAATCATGCAGCCCATGCCACGCGACCGGCAGCAGGGCCGCGACGATCGCACCGGCCCCCAGGAACCAGCGGATCGCTGTACCGGCAAGAAAGATCACTGTGATGCCCGCCAGCGAGATCATGGTCGCGGTGCCGAGGTCGGGTTGTAGCAGGACAAAGGCGGCGGGAACCCCGACGATTGCCGCAGCAGTAGCCAATACGCCCGGACGACTGACGAAACCTGCCGGCACGCTGTCGTAGAAACGCGCCAGCGCCAGCACCGCGGCGATCTTCATGAACTCGGACGGTTGCAGGCGAATGACGCCGAGATCGATCCAGCGCTGCGCCCCCATGCCGATCTTGCCGACCAGCTCCACGACGACCAGCAGGCCGAGCGTGATCGCATAGAAGCTGTAGGCGTTACGCTTCCAAGCCAAGACAGGCACGAATGACAGCGCGACCATGCCGACGAACAGCACGCAGAAGCGGATCGCCTGATTGCCCGCCCACGGCCAGATTTGGCCGCGAGCAGCGGAGTAGAGTGTCGCCAGACCCATCGCCGTGATGGCGAGCAGGGCAATAAGCATCGACCAGGGCAAGCCCCGGATCGCGGCAGGGATGGTTCGCAACGGTAGCGGCCTTTCGGGATGCCGCTATGCGACCCTCCCCTGTCTATGTGGGAGCGACCGTCAGGCCACGACTGGCGTAGCCGACCCGAGGCGGGGCAGCGCGCGGATGAACACCAGTTCGGCGACCAGTTCGACCAGCGTTTGCGCAACAATGATCGCCGGCAGCAAGGGCACCGCGCCCCGCACTGCCAGCGCCAGCGGCAACACTACCAGCGAGTTGCGGGTCGCGGCGCTGAACGCCAAAGCACGCCCCGATTCCGCGTCCAGCTTCGCGATCCGCGACACCGCCCAGCCCAGCAGCGGGGCGGCGATGGCGAAGGCGATATAGATCGGCATCACGCCGAGCGCGGCCGGCAGCGCCTGTCCGAGCTGCGGCATCACTGCGGCGATTACGATCAGCAGCACCAGCGCCGTCGCCGGCACCGGCAGCAGGCCAAGCAGGCCAAGCAGGGTCGATGCACGCTCGCCGGCTCCACCGCGTCGCGCCCAGAGCTGGACCACGATCGCCAGTGCGAGCGGGATCACGATCAGCCACAGGAAGGCGTGCAGGAACGGACCGGGCTGGACGAGCCGCGAAGCGTCCGCGCCGAGGAACAGGCGTAGATAGAGCGGCAGGAGCAGCATCTGGGCGACGAGCAGGATCGGCGTCGAGGCGAGCAGAAGCTTCGCATCGGCGCGGCCCAGGTGCGCGAAGGTGACGACGTAATCGATGCACGGGCACAACAGCACGAGCAGGATGCCGAGCCGCACCATCGGATCGGCCGGCGCGAACGGGATCAGCACCGCCACCAGCAGCGGCACGACGATAAAGTTGGTCGCGACCAGCGCGCTAAGGAAACGCACCTTGCCGAACGCGCGGCCAAGCTCCGCGAGCGGGACTTGCAGGAAGGTGACGAACAGCATCAACGCCAACGCCGGATTGATCGCGGCTTCCCACGATGCCGTCCCCGGCACGATGAGAGCGATAATCGCCCCGAGGACAACAGCGGCGAAGTAGATGGCGATCTGTCCGCCTTCGAGACGATCGCGCAGCGTCGCGGGGTTCATGCTTTCGCTCCCTTGTTGGCGGTACGCCGGTTGAGGCCGAAGCCGAGCGCCAGCAGCGCGATCATCACCGCCTGCGCGGCGATCCCTTCCGTCGTCGGATAGAGGCCAAGGATCTCGATGCGGGGGAACCCGCCCAGTGGATTGACCGGCAGATAGCCGGCCTCCTGTAGCGCCGAGACGCCCTTGCCGATCAGCACCACCGCCAGCAGCGCCATGAGCGCCGAACTGTAGGCGAAGAACTTTCCGATCGGCAGCGTGCGGCTGTAGCGCATCATCACCCAGGCGATGACGGCGAGGATCGCGATGGCCGATCCAGCACCCGCCAGGACGGCACCGCCGTTTCCTTGCGTCCAGATCGCGGCGTAGAACAGGATCGTCTCGAACACCTCGCGGTAGACGACGATGAACGACAGGCCAAACAGGAACCACGCCGACCGCGCATTGAGCGCGGTGGTCAGCTTCTCGCGGATGTAGCGCTGCCACGCATCGGCGTTGCTCTTGCCGTGCATCCAGATGCCGACCCACAGCAGCACCAGCGCGGCGAACACCGAGCCGAACCCTTCGGTCAGTTCGCGGCTCGCGCCGCTGATTTCTACGGCATAGGTGGCGACCGCCCACGTCGCGGCACCAGCGACCAGCGCCGCGACCCAGCCACCATGCACATAGGGCATCACGTCGCGGCGTTCCGCCTTACGCAGGAAGGCAAGCATCGCGACGACGATCAGCAGCGCCTCCAACCCCTCGCGCAACAGGATGGTGAAAGCACCGAAGAAGCTCGATGCGCCGGACGCCTGCTCAGGCGCGATCACAGTTTCGGCCTCGCCGAACAGCGCATCGAGCGCGCGTGCCTGTTCGCGCACCGTCGTGGGCGGCGCGCCTTTGGCGATCGCAGCACGCAGCGCGCCCATCGCCCCTTCGATCCGCACCATCAGCGCGTTGTCGCGTGCCGACAGCATCGGCTCGACCGGCTCGAACCCGTCGAGATAGGCGAACAGCGCAAAGTTGGTCGCACCCTTGCGGTCGCCCTTTGCATAGGCGGTGACGGCTTCATTGAGACGGGTCCGGGCAAGCATCAGCGTGCCGGCGACCTGTGGCACCACCACGGACGGGTTGCGGCGCAGATAGGCGATCACGGCATCGGCCCGCGCCTCGCCGATATCAGTGGCAAGCGCGGCCGGCGTCATGCCGACCAGCTTTTCCATGTTGATCCGACTGCGGAGGGCAGCGTCGCTTTTCCAGATGCGCTCACCTTCCGCGACCTTGCTCGCAGGGAAAGCAAAAGTGCCGGCATAGAGCGCGAGATCCCATCGATCCTGTGGCGGACGATCGGCGAAACTCACCATGCTGGTGCCGTCGATGCCCTGTTCCAGCACCTGATAGAATGCGAACGTGCTGCGCTCACGGGCGCGTGCCTTGTCGATGAATGCGATCGGTGGGGGATCGAGGCCGACCGACTTCGGCCCCTTCCCGTCCCCGGTCATGCCGTGGCAGCTTGCGCAGGTCTGGTTGAACAGCGCTTGCCCGCGTGCGAAATCGGGCGCGACGGCCGGGGCGAGCGGCACAGGATAGGCGGCGATGAGGTCCGCCGCGAGGGTGCGCGCTGCCGTTCCCACCGCATCGGCCGGGGCCTTGGCGGCGATCAGCCGCTCCAGCGCCGTCGCCCGGCGCATCAGATCGGCTTTGGATGACGAGGACGCCAGGCCGGAGATCCGCTCGCGCGCTGAGGCGGAGAACTCCGTCATCTCGGCAAATTCGGTCGGGCTTGCGATCTGGCCGCCTTTGACCGCTTCGGGATAATCCACCGCGACGTAATCAAGCAGCCGCCATGCCGCTTGCACCGGCGCGGCTGTCTGGGCGCTGGCCGGCGAAACTAACATGATTGCAACGAGCAGCCCGATAAGCGCGCCACCCCAAACGTAGCGACTAAGTAGCAATAGCAACCCGTCAGCAAGGTTCGCATTGCACGGCCGCGATACGGGAGCGATGGCTGGCCCGTTCGCGACGACCCGGTTAAGGTTCATCGATCGCCTCTTATGCCGTCCAACAAGGACGACTATATTTCAAATGATATTGAACCATTGGACTGACCATGGATGAGAATCAAGCGCTGACAGCGTTCGCCGCCATTTCGAATGCGACCCGTCTGCGCATCGTTCGGTTGCTGGTCGTGGCGGGGGCGGAGGGCCGCTCTGCCGGTGCGATCGGCGAGGAGTTGGGCGGCACGCCGCCTTCGCGCCTATCCTTTCATCTGAGCCAGCTTGAACAGGCTGGTTTGGTCGTGAGCCGTCGCGAGGGCCGGTCGATCATCTACAGCGCGATCTTCCCGGCGCTGTCGGATCTTGTGGCTTTCCTTATGCACGATTGTTGCGAAGGTCATTGCCTCGTTTGCGATCAGGCCATCGAGCTGTTTGCGAAATGCACCGGCCGACCCACGAACGAGGTCCGCCACCAAGCAGCCTGAGTTACTGTGGGGGGGTAGCGATGCTCGACAGATCGGTTGCCGCGTCGATCGGCACGCCGGCTTCCTTTCGTTTGGAATAGCGATCGACAAGCTGGGCGGCGTGGGGCGCAGCAGCACCGTGAAGCGCACCAGTTCCTCCATCACATCAACGATGCGATCGTAGTAGCTCGACGGCTATCACCCGCCGTTAGACATGAACAGATACTGGCTCACGCCATCGGAGGAGGCGAAAGCGGCTGGGCTACAATCCTTCCACGATGGCCGTTCGGTAAGCTGTTGATCAGAAAACTCAGTCTGAAACGCCACTGTGCGACAAACAGGTGATTTCCGACGGCCGAGCTTGGGCAACGCCGTTTGCCACTAGCAGTTCGCAATCCGCCAAGCCGCTTAACGTACCCACGACATAACGGATCGTATTACGATCGTTTTGTCCGGGAAGGGTATACCGTGATCGAACAGCGCCATTGGAACGGTAGCGTCGTCTAATCAGGGTGGTTTGCAGCGATATTGAACACATGCCTGAGGTGGTCTAGACGCTGATCGAACAGATGAGGTCCAAATGGCGCTATTTGGTTACGCCCGCGTATCGACTGTCGAACAGGACCTCGGTATTCAGGAAGCGGCATTGCGGGCGGCCGGCTGTCAGACGATCCGCTCGGAGAAGAAGTCGGGTACCGAGCGCCACGCCCGTACCGAATTGCAGATCCTGCTCGATTTCCTGCGTGCCGGCGACACGCTTGTCGTCACCCGTATCGATCGGCTTGCCCGGTCGATGAAGGACCTGCAGGACATCGTCCACGAGCTGAAGGGCAGGGGGGTGGCGCTGAAAGCCACCGAACAACCGATCGATACCAGTACCGCGGCAGGCAAGGCATTCCTTGATATGCTGGGGGTGTTTGCCGAGTTCGAGACGAACCTGCGTCGCGAGCGGCAGATGGAAGGCATCCAGGCCGCCAAGGCGCGGGGGGTCTACAAGGGCGGCAAGGTGCGGATCGATCCGGAGGCAGTGCGGAGGTTGGCAGCGGAAGGCGTAAAGCCGGCGCACATCGCGCGGCAGCTCGGCATCTCGCGGGGCACCGTGTATCGGTGCTTGCCGTTGCCCGACGGAGAAGGCGCGAACACGAACTTGCCGACAGCAACAGCTGACGGGTTGGTATGCCTTTGAGGGTACCGCGTGCGGCACGAGGCCATGTCCCGGCTGGTACAGCAATCGTTCGGGTCGAACGCATGTCGCGGGCGTTCACCAAATACCATCTCGATGATGGTCGGGTGCTGCACCGCTTCCGGCTCGAGGAACCCCATGCGGATCCGCACGATCACCCCTGGTCGTTTCAGACTGAGATCCTCGAGGGCGGCTACGTGGAGGAGGTATTCCACGTCAGGCCGGATGGTAGCTGGCATAGCGAACGCCGGCATCGCCTGGTCGGACAGGCCTACTCTATCAATGCCGCTCACATCCATCGCATTGTGGAACTGCCTGCTGGCGAGTGCTGGACGCTGGTTAGAGCGGGACAGCATGAACGTGTCACCCGCTTCTGGCGATTTGGCGACGTGGCTCATTCACGGGCGTGGAACCGGCGGAAATGGGTGGAGCATCGCTGACGATATCGGCGGTTGCCGTCTCGTCCTGCAAGCGGCATCAGGAGCGCCGATTATCAGGGGAAGAGACGATGGCGACGAAGAAAAAAGCCGGTGCTGAGGAAGCGGCAGCGACGCAGACCAAGGCGGGTACGGGTATCCATGCAGCCGTACAGCCATCCAAGGAGCTTGGCGTGATCGTGGGCAACGATGCCCTGCCACGCAGTGAGGTCATCAGCAAGGTCTGGGATTACATCAAGTCCAAGAACCTGCAGAACCCTGAGAACAAGCGCGAGATCCTGGCCGATGCCGATCTTCAAAAGGTGTTCGGCCGTGACAAGTGCACCATGTTCGAGATGAACAAGTACATCTCGCAGCATCTCACCAAGGCCTGACATCAGGCGGCGGGGTGGGCAACCAGGCTCACCCCGTCTTCACCTACCTACCGTATCTCGAACAACCTCCGCGCCGTTTTCTCGCGGCCGCGCCATGCCGTCTCAATCGCCCCGCTCTGCCAGTTCGACTTCCAGGCTGACGATGGCGGCCTCGAGCAAGTCAGCCTGCTCGTACGCTGGCTCACGCTGGATCCGCCTCGCTTCGTGGATCAGTTCATTCCAGTAGGTGAGGGTATCCTTGTAGACGGGGTGGCCCCGCAAGCGACGGGCGCTGGCCATCGCGTTATTCAGGTTGTCCAGGATCGGACCATGGAATTTCATCGCGCCGGGGTAGCCCAGTGGTGCCTCGAATAGAACGACAAAATTGCCCAGCTTTGTCTCGTTATGGTAGCGCGGAGGGTCAGTCGTTGAGGATGGTCTGGTGCCAAAAGCGGGCGGTCTGCATTTGGGTGAAACTGGTGGAAAGCAGAACGGCCGCTTTAGGAGGCCGAGCTTAGATTTCGACCATTCATTCAGCTTGAAAGTGACGGCAGGTAAGGGCGCGCGTGGTGTCGCGACGCCGGCGCGGTGATTTCGCGGTTCGTAGCGCTGGCCGTACTGGTCATTTAGCCTATACGTGTCGGTCCACTTCCTACGGGGGCAGCCACATTGCCGGCGCTTACGCCCAATATCGAAAATCGCGTTCGCAAGCTTCCGAAGCCGTCGAACGCAACCCAGAGCCTTCAGCCGTTGTTCGAGGCCGTGAGCAACGCGATGTTCGCCATCGAAGATGCCTATGGCGACGATGTCTCGAAAGGCCGGATCGATATCACCGTTTCGAACCTGTCGGACGCGGGCGGGATCCAGATCGTGATTGCGGACGACGGCATCGGTCTTGATGCCAAACGCTACGCCGCTTTTTGTGAGATCGACACCGACTTTAAGAAAAGCAAGGGCGGCAAGGGCGTCGGACGGCTCTTCTGGCTAGATGCTTTCGACGAGATCAAGGTGGACAGCATTTACGCATCGGATGGCGGCACCGCAAAGCGCGCCTTTGCTTTTGTCCTCAACAATTCCGAGCAAGTTGTTCCAACTATCGAAAACGAATCAGTGGAGCTTGGCGTGCGCCATGGCACCAAGGTTCGCTTCAAGGGACTACGCACGAAGGAATATGCGGAGCCGTTCCCGAAGCGGTCCGACACCTTCCTTCGCTATTTCAGTGCTCATTTCATTGCGGATTTCCTAATGGGCGGTGGGCCGACCATCTTGGTCGACGTTGACGGCGAAGCCGTTGAATATCCCAAAGCCGTCTCGGACCTGGTCATCGGTGCACCGATGGACACCACCATCACGAGCGAAGAATTCGGCGAGTTGCATATCGTCGGGTTCGTGTGCCGCGCGGAGGCTAGCACCGGCCTGGACGGCCTTCACCAGCTTCATCTGTTGGCGAACGACCGTACCGTCGAAACCAGGAAGGTGGATAATCTGCTTGGGATCGACAGCCTGGAGCGCGATGGGGAAAAGGATCTCGCCTTTCACGGCTGTGTTTCGGGTGAGTACCTCGATCTTCGGGTTAACGAGGGCCGCACGGCGTTCAATCTGACCGAACGGACGCTGAAGCAGATCAGCAGGCAATGCATGGAGGCGGTCCGCACCCGCATGCTGCCCGACCAAGTTCGGAAGTACTTCGCTAAGCGTCGCGAACGTTATGAATCTTTTGTAGAGCGCTATCCTACCTTCGGGTTTGACGACGACGACACGCAACTCGGCCGCGTGCCGCTTCATGCCGCGACGCCTGAGGAGTTCGCCTCGTTCCTGGTCAAATTCCAGATTAGGCGCGATGAGGAACGGCAGGAGACGCTGCAAAGGTTGATCGACGCCCTCGATAGCGATGTGCAATTCAGCTTCGGGGAGTCGGTGGCGGAAGCGGCCCGCGAGATTCAGGCCTCGGAACAGCTTGCCCTCGCGCAACATGTGGTTCGAAGAAAGCTAGCATTGGAGCTTCTGGAAAAGCTGATCACGCGCATACGTTTGCGTGAAGGCTCTTCCGACGATTTCCATCTAGAACGGACTCTCCACTCCTTCATCTGCCCGATGAACGTCAGGGGCGACGACTCTGCCGAGCGCAAAAGTCGCGCGCACGAATTGTGGATCGTTGACGAACGGTTGGCTTTCACGCGAGCGTTTTCTTCGGACAAACGCCTCGATGACGTCCTCGTGGAAGCGGGGTCCGCCGATCGGCCCGATCTGTTTCTTTGGGATCTGGCATATGGACTGGGCTCAACCGACCCCGACCAGCCTGAAGCGGTCGATATCTCCGAACCGCTTCGAACGATCATGGTGGTGGAATTCAAGAAACCAGGACGCAGGGCGTATCAAGGTCCGAAGGACCAGATCGAACAACAGATTACTCGCTACCTTGCCCAATTACAGGGTGAAGAAATCGAGTCATTCGGACGGGCTCGAGTTCGGGTCGCCAAGGACTGCGTCTTCCATTGCTACGTAGTCGCCGACATTGTGGGCGATCTGGAGCTGCAGCTATCGGGTTGGAACACGACGTCGAACGGGCAAGGGCGAATCCGTCAGCTAAGCGGCGATTATCGCGGTCAGATTGAGGTCGTTCAGTGGCAGGATCTAGTAAATGATGCCTGGATGCGTAACCGGGCCACGCTTCACGCTGCGGGACTCAGTCGGAAACAACTAACTCCCGTTCAGCCGAAGCCGGATGCCGGTGACGACGAGGATGACGGTATCGATCCAGACGAGTGAACAGAGCCCAACCCGCGCTGCGCCGTTAGGCTTAGTTAAGCGTCGGAGGGCGGGAATGGCTGCTTGTGCGTCACGGAGGCGCGGCAGCTCACGACCAGATTGCGTCGGTCGCCGAACGGGCTTTCAACGGCAGCTTCGGCCAGAATCTGCCGCTCGGTTGGTACCAAACCGCTTGGCAGCAATGCGCCCCAGTTGCCGCCGTTCAAGGTGTTATGCGGCAACTCCGGAAGCTGCCATAAGGTCCGTCGGAGGGATGGCATGCCGCTATACTGGGATTGGTGCGTATGCGCCGAAGAGGTGACGGGTCGTAAGCGTCTTTGGCTGCTGACTGAAAAGGGCGGCGGACGCGAACGGGTATGGGCGCTGCTTCTCGAGACCGTCAGAAGCCATTACGATCATCTCGACCGGATTGCTGCCGATGCGGCGCGGCTCGGATATGAGAAGGCGGCGGAGATCCTGCGCACGCGAATGCCCACCGAGGAACGAGCGCGGTCGGGCGACTTTGGAGAAATCCTCGCGTCCGAACTTGCCGAAGACACGCTTGGTTTCCGTATCCCGGTCAAACGTCTCCGGTTCAAGGACGGTCGCAACATGGCGCTGCGAGGCGATGACTTCATTGGTGTCGTCCTAGCGGAGGGCGGACAGCTCCGCCTCCTAAAGGGTGAGTCAAAGAGCCGCCAGGAATTGGCCAAACCCGCGATAACCGACGGGCGGGAGGCGCTGGACCGTGATGACGGGCGATGTACGCCGGAATCGCTGCTCTTCGTCGCCGATCGACTGCTCGACAGCAACGACCCTGCCGACCAAGCGCTGGGCCAGGCGCTGCGCGACGAAATCGGTCAGAAATCGCTACCTCCCGGCCGTATCGATCATATGCTTTTCACGCTCTCCGGCAACGTACCGCCGCCATCGCTTAAGGCGGACCTGGACGGCGCCGGCGGCGCCCGAAGCCACTATAGCATTAACCTTCGCGTCCCCGATCATGGCGACTTTATCGGGGCCGTTTACGTTGAGGCAGCCAAGCTTGGAAACGCCTGATGAATTGATCGCTTTCATCGTCGATGCGACCCAGGACGGAGTGTGGGGCGGCCTTCTCAAGCGCGGGGCGGCCTGGTCGATCATCCGTCGCGAGGGCGTGCTCCCCGTCGATGCGCCACCGCTCGGCCGAACGATCGAAACCGATCTCGCTGAATATGGCTTCGCACTGTTGCGCGCCGCATTGGCGCACAAGGAACGCGTTGGCGATAGCGAGATCGGACGCAAGGGGTTCGAATTCGCGGCCAATGCCTTCGAGGCGCTGGTGCGGAACGGCGCGCCGGATTCGGCGACGCGCAGCTTCTATCGCACGATTGCCGCAGCCGCCTATCATCTCGCCGGCTTCTCAGCGATCGCTTTCTCCTTGTTCGGCGACCGTGGCGGCGGCTTCAATGAAAGTCCGGCCGAAACCGCTTTGATCCTTCTCATGTTGCGCGATCTGGACGGCCTGCGGCGCCACGTTCGCGACAGGCTGACAGATGGAAGCCTGAGCGACGACGGTCTTTGGTTCGCGCTTGAACAACATCATATCGACACCGACCAAGCCATCTCCGAAATCCTGAACTCGACGGTTTGCCGCGCGCTGGCCCACTACGATTTTGCTCTCCAGACCGGAGAGGCGGCGCTGGTTACCGAGGCGATTGCGCTGCTTGATGGCGGCCTAGATCTGGCGTCCAACGCGGGTGTTGTCCCGGCCTGGTGGTTACTGCGGCTGTGCCGGAACCTCATCGACGATCTTTGGGCGCACTCGCTGCACGTCAATCTGCCGCACGACGCGCCGCCCGGCGGCGAAGAAAACTATCCGGATCTGCGGCGGCTGTTCCTCGGCTCCCTCTATGCGCGCAAGAATGCCGAAGTCGAACTATGGCCGTCGCAGCGCGAGGCCGCGCGGCGGTCGAGCGATCTGACCGATGATCTTGTCGTCGCGCTGCCGACCAGCGCGGGGAAGACTAGGGTGGCGGAGATAGCCACCTTGATGACGCTTTCGACGGGACGCCGCGTACTCATCGTCACGCCGCTGCGTGCCTTGTCAGCGCAGACCGAGCGCTCCTTCCGCAACAGCTTTGCGCCGCTCGGTTTCTCCGTGTCGTCACTGTACGGCGCATCGGGCATGTCGCCAGGCGATGAAGACGCGCTGCGCACCCACAAGATTATCATCGCCACGCCGGAGAAGCTCGACTTCGCGCTCCGGTCCGACTCGACCATCATCGACGATGTCGGCCTCATCGTGCTTGACGAGGGTCATTTAATCGGTCCGACTGAACGTGAGATTCGGTACGAAATCCTCGTGCAACGGCTGTTGCGCCGGCCGGATAATGCCAGCCGCCGCATCATCTGCCTGTCGGCGGTCCTGCCCGGTGGCGATCCGTTGACGGATCTGACCGCGTGGATTCGGTCCGACGCGCCGGGCGAAGCGGTGGAGTCCGACTGGCGGCCAACCCGGCAGCGGTTCGGGACGATTGCGTGGCAGGGGCAGTCGGCTAAGCTGTGCTTCGACCTGGAGGCCGATGGCCCGTGGGTCGCGCGGTTTGTCGAAGTGGCTGGCCCAATCCATCCACACAAAAAGGCGCGTCCAACGAACACCAAGGAACTTACGCTGTTCGCGGCGTGGGAATTCGCCGAGCAGGACAAGCGCACGCTGATCTTCCAGCCCCAGGCCAACTCGGTCATCGGTTATGGTGCAACTATCGTCGACCTGTGCGCACGCGGCTATCTTCCGCCCCTGCTCGAGAATGAAGCCGCGATTGCTCGGGCGCTCGAGATCGGGCGGGAGTGGCTCGGCGAATATCACCCCGCCGTCGGCTGCCTCAGGCTCGGCGTCGCGATCCACCATGGTCGGCTGCCTAATCCCTTCCTGCGCGAGATCGAGCGACTGCTTGCCGAGGGCGTGCTCAAGGTGACGGTGGCGTCGCCGACGCTGTCGCAGGGGCTCAATCTGAACGCGGCCGTGCTGCTTGCCCCCTCGCTGTATCGCGCTGGCGAACTCATCAAGGGTGAGGAATTCGCGAATGTGGCCGGCCGTGCGGGCCGTGCGTTCATCGATGTGGAGGGCCTCGTCCTCCACGTAATATTCGATCAGAACGACTGGCGGCTCGGTATCTGGCGGGGGCTGGTCAACTCGGCGCGGCATCGCGAACTGCGTAGCGGGCTCATCCAGATCATAAACCTGATCGTCGAGCGAATGGCAGCACAAGGCGTGTTCAATCGCGCCGACGCCGTCGAATATCTAACCAATTCGCGCGAAGGCTGGCAGACATCCGAGGAAGAGGCGGATACCGCCGAAGACGATGACGAAGCCAATCAGGCCGTAGAGCAGGAACCTCTTTCGCAGCTCGTCGAGAAGCTCGACGCGACCGTGTTCGGGCTGGTCGAGGCGCTGGACTCGGATAGCGACGATTTGCCCCGGCTTCTGGACGAGGCGCTACAAGGATCGCTCTGGGCGAGACAGGTCGACCGAGAAAGCGATCATGCGCGGAACGACCATCGTTTCATCCTGCAAACGCGCGCCAAGTTGATCTGGAACTCGACCACGCCACTGCAACGACAGGGTCATTTTGCGATGGGGGTTGGCCTTGAGGCCGGGCTTGCCCTCGATGCGATCGCGGAAGAGCTGGCGTCGCTTGTCGATAAAGGTGATCTCGCGGCCTTACGCGGCGACGCCGAAGCGTTGGGCGATGCTCTGGTCGCGCTTGCCGAACGACTGCTCGCTATTCGTCCGTTTACGCCGGATGCAGATCTTCCGGATAACTGGCAAGCTGTGCTGCGGGCCTGGGTCGCGGGCGCGGATGTCGATGCGATTGGCGCGGATAATATGAAGCTCCTCGAGGATGTATTCACCTACAAGCTGGTCTGGGCGCTCGAAGCGCTCCGGACACGGCGCCTGACGCTTGGCTGGGAACCAGACACGATTGTCGGAGGAGCTGCCGCTGCGCTGGAGGCAGGCGTTCCCGATTTCATGATGTCGATGTTGGTGCGCGCTGGTTTGCCGTCGCGTCGCGCGGCCATGGCTGCGGTTCAAACCGGCGGGGCGGATTTTCTCGATGGCGCGGGCATGCGGGAGTGGCTGGAAAGCGATGCCATTGTCGCTCTTACCGATAGTGGGAACTGGCCGACTCCCGAGACTGCAGCGCTGTGGCAGCGGTTCCGGGATGAGACGCTCAGCGCCGCCATTCAGCGCTGGCACCTTGTTGCGGCGGACCGGACGCTTGTCGGTAAGGTGGCGGTCGCACCGGGACTGTATCGGGTCGAGCGCGATGAGGTGGCCGGCGAAAACTGGATTGTGACGCCCGACTATCGTCGTGTTGCTCGGATTGACGGCAGTGTACGCATGACGCGACCCTGTCTGCTGGCTGCGCGTGTTGCAGAGGGGGGCGCTGCCCTTCGCGTCGAGCGGCTCGGCCGCGGCATTCTACTCTGAAGCTAGGGTCGCGCTGCAGCTGCGTGCTCGCTTTGTGATTGCCAACACCGTTTCGCGTGGGCATCAAATTGCTCGGGGGGATCAAATATGACCTTGGCGGCCGACCTTATCAGCAAGCCTCTTCGGGAGAAGGCGGCGACAGGAGGTCGTTACGACTATCAGACGATGTGGGGCCTAGCCTTGTTGTTCCAACAACATGGTGCGCAGGATGACTATGCCATCGTCTTCGAGTTTCACGACGATGTCATTCTTCTGGACAGCGCGATCGAACCAACAACTGCCAGGTTCTATCAGGTAAAGTCCAAGGCAACGAATGGCGGCTGGACGCTCACCTCGCTCCTGAAGCGCGAGAAGGTGAAAACAGAAACCGGCACTAACGAGAAGCCCTCCTACGTCGACAAGATGTTCGACAATGTCGATAAGTTCGCCGATGCTGTCCTCTCGGTGGATTTCGTCTCGAACCAGCTCTGCGGGTTTAATACGAACGGGACCTTCCGGCTGAAAGAATGCGAGACGGCCGACTTCGAGAAAGTCATCAAGTCCGTCCAGGAGGCTTACCCGTCCGCCACCAAGGCGCAGATCGGGTTGCTGGGCTTCCAGCACACCAATCTCAGCCTGGGAGACGTCGTTTCCCATACTAAGGGTAAGCTACAAACCTTCATCACGGAGAATCTGGGAGAAGTCTGGTTCAGCCCGGACGCCGTGTATCAGGCGATTGTCGAAGAGTGCCGACGAAAGGCCAACTTCTCTGGCAACATCGTTTCGCTGCAACAATCAATCAAGGACAAGGGCCTGACCAAGGCAAATGTCCAGGAATGGCTCGATGCCATCTCGAACAATAGCCGCTCGCCGGAGTGGAGCGAAATCGCGCCGCACCTAACCTACCCATTTTCCGAGGAGCGCCTCGTCAGCCGCGAGTATGGTGTCTATCGCACGGTCGCGCTGAATTCGGCCGACCGGGCTGTCCACCGGGTTAGAATGGCGATCACGGCGAACTTGGCACCTGTTGTCAACGACGCGAGCCTTGGCCTCACGCAGATGGTAGAGGCTGTTTTCGTGCAAGTGGAAGAAGCTGGACAGAAATACCTGTCACCGTTCAGCCCGGCCCGGCTGAGAGCGATGATCATCTATGAGATATACGCGAATTAAGCAGCAAGATCGGTTCAAGCGTCTGGTTAGAAGCCTCAGAAAGAAGTCGTATGAAAAGCTTGAAGTTGCAAAGGCTTCTGCTCCTCTCCCGGATCGAGAAGAAGGCGCGTCAGGAGAAATTTGACGCGTCCTCAACCGTGATTTTTGGAGAAAACGATACCGGGAAATCGCACCTCATCAAATCGATCTATGGAGCTTTCGGCGCTGACTCATCGGTGATCAACGAGAAGTGGGCTAACGCTTCGGTCACTATAATGCTGAGATTCTCGGTCGGGGAGGAGTCCTACGCGATCCTCCGCATGGACGATCAGTTCTCACTGTTCGATGCCAACGACACGCTGCTCTGGAGAGCCACCGGTCTGGTCAAGGACGTCGGGCCGAAAATTGCCGACCTGCTCGACTTCAACGTCATGCTTTCGACGAAGTATAACGACCTGATCGTGCCGCCACCGCAATTCTGTTTCCTGCCCTTCTATCAGGATCAGGACCGGGGCTGGGATGACACCTGGGGCTCCTTTAAGGGGCTTTCCATGATCGCGGACTTCAAGCGCGGCATCCTCGAATATCACACCGGCATCCGACCTCGCGAGTATTACGAAGCCAAGGCCGAGCGGGGGGAAGCTCAGCGCGAGCAGAATGAACTTAAGGCGGAGCGCCGCGCTCTGGACCGCGCGACTGCGCGCCTGCGCAATGGCCGGTCGCCCGTCACAGTGACCTTTTCGCCCGAGATGTTCGGGACCCAGATCGAGCAGCTGCTCACGGAGCTGAACGAGCTGCGGACGATCTATGAGGGCGTGAAGAGGAAAATTTCCGAGCTTCAATCGCGCCGGGCCGTGCTGGTTGAGGAGATCGAGATTGCAAGGGTCGCGCTGCAGGAGCTGGATGCGGACGTGAAGTTCTCGCAGAGCTTGACGGGAGCACAGGTTGTTTGCCCGACCTGCAACACCGTTCACGACAACGACTTTGCTAGCCGGTTCAGCCTGATCAACGATGCCGATGCGTGCCGGGGTTTTCTGGCAAGCGCGCAGCACTCACTGGTCGAAGTCGAGTCGGATGTGGCGCGTCAGATGGAGTCCCTGGCCGGCTACGGGGTTCGGATCGCGCGCATTGACAATCTGCTCGACGAGGAACGCGGCGAGATCAAGCTTCGCGACATGCTGAAGGATGAAAGCGAGCGCATCGTCGATACGACGATCGCGGCGGAGCGCGAGGTAATTGATCTGGCAATTTCAGGCTGGTCCGAGAAGGAGGATGCCGCGAACGCCCTGATGAAGGAACTCAGCGATTCCGAACGCAAGGCCAAGATCGTGTCATTCTATGCCCAGAAGCTCACCGCATTCGCGTTGGATCTGGGTGTCGATTTCGGAAAGGCAGCGAAGAAGAGCGTCTCGCCAAAGATCAACGAAACGGGAAGCTATGGGCCGCGTGCGAGCTTGGCTTATCATTTCGCTCTCCTGCACACGATCCGGGAGTTCACGACGTCCTGCCTTTGTCCGATCATCCTGGACACTCCCCTGCAACAGGACCAGGACGAAAAAAACGCCACCGCGATGATCGCATTCGCTCTGAAGAACCGGCCGAAGGACATGCAGCTTGTGCTGGGAACGGTATCGATGCACGGCGTCGAGTATAACGGGTACTCGATCAATCCGAAGGTTAAGGAGTCCCTGCTGCGCCGGGAGGATTTCGATGAGGTCAGCGACTATATGCGGCCCTTTATCAACAAGATGCTCGGTCAGGATCAAGGCAAGCTGATCTAGCGGCGGAGCATCGAGATGCCGGGTGTGGTCAGGCAGCACAGGATCCGAGAGCAGGGCCGTGCCTTTCCGCACAGCCGCTATGACGATCCGCGCGGCGGGCGGGCTTCGGCGCTGGAGCGGAACGTGCTGCGCTACCGGGCCATAGAGGCCAGCCTCTATCTCTTCTACACCGCCGAAATACGCGAGTTCATGCTCGAGAATGTGTTTCCGCTCGTGCCGGTAGTGGGCGGCGCCGGCACTTGGGAGACGGCGGCCGAGGCGCGGCAGAAGCAGCTAATGCGCGCGCTTGTGGCCGCCGCCGAGACAGCGGGGCAGATCAGCACCGAAGAGGCCGCGGCCATGGCGCCTCCCGCGCCGCACGACCCCAAGGAAGGCAAGAAGCTCCGTCGCGCCTTTGGGCATGCAGTCGCGAACGGCATGTTCGAGGCCGCCGAGGCAGATGAGCTGGTCGCCCTGCTTCAGTATCGCAACGAAGTCGCCCACCACATCCATCTGGTGATGGCGGACGTCACGCGGTCCTACTGGACCACCAACTATGTCGCGTACGCCGCGCCGGCCTACAAGTCCGAAGCGCTCGATCGGCTGCGAGTCTATCGGGGTGACCTCTGGGACCGGTTCGGCAGAATCAGCGCGCTTTACCGGTCCTCGTTCGATCATCTCCTGTTCGAGCATGCTGAGCGGGTATTCGAGGAAGATCTGGTTCGGCTTGATCGGCGCATCCGCGCCCAGATCAAGGACGAGCGGAAGCGCTTCGAAGCATTGCGACCCGAACTTAGCCTAAGCGGTACCGGACTGGTCGACGATCTCCACCCGCGTGCCCCCTGGAACTTCCGTTCTGCCGGCTACGAGGCGCAGCAGACCGGGAATCTGACACCGCAGGGTGTAGAAATCTGCTACCGGTTGTTCGACCTGGGAAAATCGCCGCTCGCGATTGCTTATCTAATGGGGATCAGCCTGCGCGCCGCCCAGAACCGGGCGCGGCGCTGGCGTGATGCCGGCGGGCCGGACCGTGCCCGCGCGGAATTGAAGCGCCATTCTGGAATCGGTCGGCGCGTCGCATCTGGCTAGATCGATCAATTGCGACAGTGAATGGTTTAGCTGTACGCTCGCGCACTGCGACAACCAAGACCCGCATGGCCGCAAACAGCTCCGTTTGGCCGCTCGAACGCGATATCAGCGAGCATCAGCTTTTGCCGTTTGCGGCGCCTGAAGCCGCAAGTCCGCTACCGGCCCAGCTTCAGTTGTAACGCGACGCTGCTCGGACAAGGCGTGGACGTCAGCTTCTCATAAGAGCAGACGTTCAACCTGTGGCATGGGAACGATGGGTTTGTCCCACTTCTCGCCATCCTACAACACTAGGCGCTGCGTAGGCCCGACATTAACGGATGTCCGAAGGCGGTAACTGTAAAACGGTGGCTGAGTGTCGTCTTGTGGGTCGCCGCGGCGGAAGGGGAGGGTGGTCGCTCTCGACCAGTTCAGGTTGTTCTCACAGCGCTTCCGAATGTCGGCTGCGGACAAAGCGGCCAGCTGGCGATACCGGGCAGACAATCCCCTGTTTTCAAAACGAATATGTTCCGCGGGTCACGATATCGTCCGGATGCGCGGCACGCTACGCCGCTCAGTCACGTTTCACCATCTCCAATCGGGAACAGATTTCGGAGAAGCCGCCACCTCTAGGCAGGACAGCTTCGGTTGCACGCAGGCTATCCCATTGGAGATTCCCTTACGCGATAGCTAACTTTTGAGAGAAGGCGCTTCTTCCAGCCCACGTCATGCCCGTGGCTAGATTTGTGGCTATGAGGAGCTTCGTCTGCGTGAACAGGCGGCAGTTGCGAAGCCGCAGATTGATAGCGGGATTGGCAACAATGTCGTCGTCAGCCCCAAATGGTTGATTCGATCCAATGCGGGCGCGACAGCGCTTCGGAGGAGATGGCACCGTCGCGGAGAAACTCAAAAAAGTAATGGATTTTCTGATTGAAAACTCTTCTCGATTGCGCAAGCCTCGCGCATCAAGACATTGGGGGCATCGGAAATGCGATCGACTTTTGGCATTGTCGCCGGCCTTACCGTGCTGATGTTTTCGGGGTCCGCTATGGCCGAGGTGTGCGCGCCGATACAGCCGCCTTCGCCCGCCGTCTTCCCCGACTTCAAGAAACTGCCCAAAGGGCTCGTCATTCGCGACGCCCATGATCGGACGACGGGCGTGCTATGGTTCCAGACCGCTGCCGAATATCGCGTCGACTCACTCGCCAAATATCGACAGGCCGCCTCCGCACTCGACCAGGCTCTGGCCGACCATGACTGGACTGCCGCGACCGAACAGACGGCGAAGCCGTTCCCGAAGCCGACCGCGGTGATCATGGACCTCGATGAGACCGTGCTCGACAATTCGCGCTTCCAAGGCGAGCTCGTCAAACGGCGAGAGGGCTACAACAGCGCCGCCTGGAAATATTGGGTATCTATGGAGGAAGCCGGGCTCGTTCCCGGCGCGCTGCAATTCATCGAGCATGCGAAAGCAAAGGGCGTGACGGTCTTCTTCGTCACCAATCGCACGAGTTGTATGGAAGCGGCGACCCGCAGCAATCTTATCAAGCTCGGCATCAAATTACCCGATCCGTCCGCGTCTGACACCGTTCTTACCAGCGAGGAGCAGGGATGGACAAGCGACAAGACTGACCGACGGGCATATGTCGCCAAAAGCTATCGAGTCCTGCTGTTGATTGGCGACGATCTTAACGACTTCGTTGCCTCCAAGGAGCCGCTCATACCCCCCGCCCCGACACCAGCCGACCGCACGACACTGGCCGAGAAATATCTCGATCAATGGGGAACGCGCTGGTTCCTGATTAGCAATCCGCTCTACGGCAGTTGGGAAACCGCCACCAACAGCAACAACCAGAAACGGGATGATGCCATCCTTCTCCAAGAGAAGAACGACCTTGTGAAGGGCTTCAAGCCCTGATGGCGCGCGGGTAGCCGAGCGATGGACAACCTCTTCTCACCCGACTGCGTCGCGGCGGTCCGGACGGTGACCCATCGGAAAAGCTGGCGGGGCGAGCCCTACCGCCTGAGCTATGTTCTGCTGCGCGACGAACCCGATGCGGTGTCGCTTCTTGCGGGCTACCGCTGGGCGCTCGGCGAAGGGCTGCCCAACCCACGGATCATCTCGCCCCGGCTGCTCGCTTGGTCGGCGCTGTTCCAACCCACCCTCCATACGGCCTGCCAACGGCATGGCGGCCTGCCGGCCAGGCGACTGATGCGCTTCGATGGTCTGGCCCCGAACGGATGCGCCGATTCCGCCGGCCTCCAACGACTCTGGCTGCAATCGGTAGTCTTCCTCGCCAGCGTCACCCTGTCGGCCGCGATCATTCAGGGCCGCTGGTCGCGCGGCACCCTCGAAAGCAAGTTCGACCGGCTCTGGCAGGCGGCGACTAGCGCCGCGCTCCCCGCGGGGACCAACGGCCGGGTGCTGCGCGACGATATCATGAGGCTGTCATCGTCGGCCGAGCCGCCGATCGAGATCCTGCTCTCGCTGCGCCGTCATTTCATGGCGCTGATCGATGCCTTGTCGGCCGACACGGCCGCGGAACGGGTGACCGTCGTTGCCCTGAAGCCGGTCACCGAAGAACGCTTCGGCTTCGCCGCCTGGCTGGCCGACTGGCTGCCGGGACTGACCGGGGTCGTCGTCTATGGCTCGAGCCTGACCAGCAACGATTATGCCGATATCGACGCGATCCTGGTCGTCGACGATGCCGAATACGTCCTGCGCCTGCTCGAGAACCGCAAGCTCCTATGGGGCGGCAAGGAGCTCAATGTCGGCGTGTACACCCAGGCCGAGTTCTGGCGCATGCAGCTGTTGTCCGGCGATAATCTTGCCAGTTATGGGCGCTGCGTCCTCGGCGAGGTCGAGCTTCCCCATAAGCCCGTCCCGGTCCTGCTCGCCCGCAATTTGAGCTTCGGCATCGTCCGCCAGCGCCAGCAACTGGGCATGCTGGCGCGCGCGCTCGGCGAGCCGGCGTCCGGCCCCGATGATCGCCGCAATCTCCACGAATATTTCGTCAAGATCCCGGCCAATGTCGCCAAGGGAACCTTCGGAGCCAACGGCCGGCACCACAGCAAACCGGAGATCCAGGCCTGGCTGAAGGATCGGACCGGGTTCGACACAGAGCGTGAGCAGCGCGCCGTGCTAACCGAGGGGCCGGCGCGCCCGCTCGCCGCGTCGGCGGTCGCCACCCTGAACGCGCTCGAACAGCTCAACGCCGAGCTCGGCATCATCGCGCCACAGCTGGAGGAAGCGGCATGACCATCACCAGGCCGCACCGCATTGGCGGCGCCACAGCGGCAATCCTCGACCAGTGCGAAGCGCTCGCGCTGCCGGTCCGCCTGCTCGCTGCCACCCGGTCGGTGATCGAGCTCACCGGCCCGGCCGGCGAACCGCTCCGGATCGCGCTGGACGGGCGTGCGCCGATGATCGAGCAATTGCTCCAGCAGCTCCGCTTCGATTTCAAGGCATTGCCGCTGCTAACCAAAGGCGAGAGCAAGGAAATTCGCCTGCTGACGCCCAGGATCGCGCTCGCCCGGCTCCTGCCGACCGTCTATTCCTTCACCCATCGCCGC
Source organism: Sphingomonas sp. CFBP 8760 (assembly GCF_014841615.1). Classification (GTDB taxonomy): domain Bacteria; phylum Pseudomonadota; class Alphaproteobacteria; order Sphingomonadales; family Sphingomonadaceae; genus Sphingomonas. The sequence continues at coordinate 139,813 of NZ_JACYUG010000005.1, forward strand.
TATGGTATCGCGCCCGGGACCGATGCCGTCCGCGCCCGGTTCAGCGCCGATCTGTTCCGGGCGATGGCGAGCGCGCCGGGTGACCGTCATATCGCCCATGCCTTCCTCGGCTTGGTCGAGACCGAAGACGGCCCGTTGCTCGCCGAGCATGTCGTCGAGCCAGGCAATATCGAGGTCCGGGTCAAGCGCTATCATATCGGGTCGCCGGTCCACCGCTACCGGTTCGTCGAGGACCATCCGACGGCCGGCGGGGGCGCGCCGCTCGAGAAATGGCAGCGCTTCGATCAGCCGCTCGTCTGCTTCGACTGGCGGCATCCGCTGACCGATGCGGGCGGCACCGCGCTCGCCGACGAACCGCTGCCCGATGATTATGCCGCGATCTGGCTTGACGATCTACCGCGGGCCAAGCGCCTCGCGCGCGACACCTTCCTGTGGATCGAGCAGCTCTTCGCGTCGCGGGGCCTGCGCCTCATCGACATCTGCTTCTTCATCGACCGGACCGGCCGGGTCATCTTCGGCGAGATCAGCCCCGACTGCATGCGGGTGCGCAGCGCCGCCTCCGATCAGGCCGAGGCGCTCGACAAGGATGAATGGCGCTCGGGCGGCGAGGCCGCGGACGTGCTCGAGCGCTATCAGCGCCTTCAGGCGATCATTTTCGGCGAAAGGGCGGCCTTGCGGGCCGCCTGAACAGGAGACGGACCATGGTGACGATCAGGAATCGCAGTCTGAAGATCTCGCCCGGCGGTGTCGTTTCGCTGCCGCTCAGTGCGCGCAAGACGCTCGGCATGGCGCCGAAACAGGGGGCCCGCGTCACCGTAGCCGTCGCTGGCGGCGCGGTCACCCTCCAGCCGACGAGCGAGCGCGCCGGCGTCCGCGTGTCGCCCCGCGGCCAGATGGAACTGGTCGGCGAGGCGCGCAGCCTGCTCGAGGCGGGGGAGGCCCGCCATTTCTGGCTCGATGCCGACGATGAGCGCCAGCAGGTCGTGCTCCATCCCTATCCGGTCGGCGCGACGTGAAGATCCTCGCGCTCGACGGCCATGATGCCGCGGGCAAGACCAGCCTTGCACGCGGCCTCGCCCATGCTGTCGGTGCACGCTACGCCCGCCCCTTCGGCGGCGAGCCCGGCCGCCGGCTGATCACGGCCTATCAGGCCGACCGTCCCGAGGACGTGCTGGCTATCGGGCATAAAGCGATCCTCGCGCAGCTGGATGCTGCGGCGCCCGACGAACGTCTCATCTTCGACCGGGGCTGGCTGACCGTCGCGACACTGGTCCCGCACGACCTCTTCGCCAAAACATGGGACCTGTGGCTCCCGACAGCGCTGCTCTGGTGCGACGAAGCGACCACCCGGGCGAGACTGGAGCTACGCCCGTTCGACGACGACGAGCCCGAAGACTGGCATGCGCATTTTCTGGCGGCCTATCGCGATCGGTTCAGCCTGCGGCCCGGCGCGACGCTGCGCACCGACCAGCTGTCGGAGGTGGCCTGCCTGGTCGAGCTCCGCCGGTTGTTCGACGCCAGCGAGGATTTTCCGGTGCAGGAACGAGCGACAAGATGATCGCCACTCAATCAAACGCCGCCGCGGGGTGGAAACGAACAAGGGAACCAACAGCATGACGTCTGTGAAGATCAGCTCGGTCGAACAAGCCTCGCAACTGGCGGCCACCCAAGCAATGCTGGCCTATGGCGACCACACTTTCTGCGTCGGCGGGCTGCTCGTCGCCAGCGATGGCACGGTCATCCATCAGATGCACAATCGCGTGATGGTTGACCGCACCCTGATGGACCCGACAGCCCATGGCGAACGCCAGCTCGTCGACTGGTATTATAAACAACTCGCCGGCGGCGTAGCGCTGCCCCCGGCCGACACGATCAGCGTCGTCACCTCGCTCGATCCCTGTTGCATGTGCACAGGCGCAATCCTTACCGCCGGATTCCGTGCGGTCACCGTCGCTGAGGACACGACCTCAGGCATCAACTATGACTCGCTCGACAATTTCCACACCTTGCCCGTCGGTTTGCGTCCGGCGGCCCAAGCGACCTTTTCTTATCCCGCGATCGTCGGCCAGAGCGGCTTCGCGCGACCGGGACGCGGCGCGCCGCTGGTCTTTCCTGCGGGGGATGGGACCATCGACGAGAAGACCGCCGCTTTATGTGAGATGATCTTCGACGATACGTTGATGAAGGTGCGCGAGGATATCAACAATGATCTGCCGCCCGAGCAGCTGCTCGACATTCGCGACCTGCCCGAGGACCATTATGTCCGGGTCGCGCTCAGCAACGCCGATCCGCTGGCACTCAGCGTCGACTTCCGGAAATATGCGCCGGACGTAAGGCTCGCAGCACCACTTGCCGAGGCGATGGCGCGCGATCAAGCACAGGGCGGGCCCGGCGACGCAGTTGCGCTGCTGGATCATTTCGGCAATCTCATGCTGATCAGGGCCGGCGACGAGCAATCGAGCCCGATCCGCACCGCCTTCATGGAATGCACTCGCGCTTATGCGAGGCTGCGCCATGAGCTGTTCCAGCTCCATGCCACCGATCGGGCGACCTATCCAGAGGATCCGCATCTGTTTCTGGCACACCCCAAATATTGTACCTTCGTCGCAGCGCTAGGGCCCGATCACGGCGCGCAGAGCTATATGGTCCTCGGCGCCTATGGCTCAACGATGGAGGGACCGGTTCCAGAGCAGAACCCAATGCAATATCAATATTGCGTCGACCGGATATCGCGCGCCGAGGTCAAAGATGTCTGTGCCGCTATGCCGCCGCTCTACAGCGAGATCATCAAGATCGATCCGGACCCCGTCGCCGACCAGAAGCTCGCCGCCGCGGTGCGCGACGCGTGGGAGAGGCTGAAGGCCTGACCCCGCGCCACCCCGCCCGGCGAAAGACCGCTGAGCAGCCACCGCACGTATCACAGCGTGACCAGCAGCTCCTCCGCGGTCTCCAGCGCGCAGCGGCGCGCATAATCGACCGGCAGGAAGGGCGCGAAGCGCGCCTCCGCCTGGGTGATCTCGCGCACCATCGTCAAGGTCAGCGCGAGATTTTGGGCGTCGTCGATCCCGGGCGCATAGCCTTGGGGCAGGCTGTCAAACGGGCAACCCTGGCCGAGATCCGCGAGCGCGGTCGCGACACTGCGCAACGGGCCGGTCATGTGCCGGCGCGCCGCATTATGGTAGCGGCCGCGCCGCCGATAGGACTGGTCAAGGAGCATGCAGACCGCCCAATAGTGGAGATTGGCGATGTGCCGCAGCGCCGGCATCAGCGCGTCGCCGATCGCCTCGCCGGCGGGGGGAAGGCCCGAGACCACCACCAGCGCATGGCTTGGATGGTCGGGGCTGGCGGGATCCCAGACCTGGGGGCCGTCGAGCGCGGCGTGGGTCCCGAGAAAGATCGACCGGAACAGCTCGAAATGCTCATCCTCGCCCTCGACCATGACCGCCTCGAGCCGCTTCGCCCAGAGCCCATAATCGATGAGATCGGGTTGCCGCTGCCGCACCTCCTCGAGCACCGCGGCGATCTTACGATAGAGCGAGCCGACCTGATTATGGCGGGCGGGGCCGAGCGTGCGGTAGAGTTCGTCGACAAAAGCCTGGTTGGCCGGATCGGCCTGCTGCGGCGCGATCCGGTCCGCCGGTGCCTCGACATAGACATATTTCGCAAGGCTCTCGCGGCTGAGCGGCTCGAGCGCGAAGGCGAAGGGATAAATATCCTGCTCATACGGAAATTGCTGCCGCCCGAGATGTGGTCCTGCGCCCAGCGCGACGAGCAGCCCGTTGACGATGTCGAGATGCGTCATCTCCTCGATCGCGACGCCGAGCATATGCAGCGGGCGGCCGCCATAACGATGGCTCGCCCATCCCGCGAGCGACAGATAGCGCGGACATTTCACCGAGAAGGCGGCGAACAGATATTGGACGAGCAGCGAATGCTCGATCTCGGCGGCACTGCGCATCAGGCGGATGAGCTCAACCAGCGGGTTGGCGAACAACGGCACATAGCCCGGGGTCTCGACCGCCCCCGCGATCAGGCTCTCGGCGACCGGCATCTCCAGCATGTCGAGACTGAAGTCGCGTCCAACGAACGTCAGCGCCCCGGCACCGCGCGACGGACCGATCGCGGCGCCTTCATCAGCCAGGGCCGGCGCGTCTGCGACAAAGCCCGCCATCTTGGCTGTCGCGGCCGATGCGAGCCGCTCGTCGATGGCGCGCCGGATCGCGCGGCGATAGCGGCCATAGCCGGTGCAGCGGCAGAGATTATGGCCGGCCACCGCCTCGATGACCGTATCGGGATTCTGGTCGGGGATTGCGTCCATCTGCTCATAGGCGACGACGCCCGCTACGACGAAGCCCGCGACGCAATAGCCGCATTGCATCGCGTCCTCGTCGAGGATCGCCTGCTGGACGGGGTGGAGGCCGGCCTCGGAAGCGATCCCCTCGATCGTGGTCACGTCCCAGCCGTTCACATGGCGCATCGCGATCATGCAGGCCTGCTTGGCGACCGGCGGCTCGCTGGGCGCGTGCCGCACCATCACCGTGCAGGCCCGGCATTCCCCGACGCTGCAGCCGATGCGCGTGCCGGTCTGCCCGAGCACCTCGCGTAGATAATGGCCGAGATGCATGTCGTCAGGCGCGTCCTCGACCGCGATGACGGCGCCGTTGACGGTGAAGCTGATGTCGGAGGTCTTTCTAAGCACCGGGTGCCCCTACGAAATGGAGGTTGGCAATGCGGATCGGCAATCGGCTCGGCCAAGCGGTCTCGCCATGATGGCCGAGCGCATGCGCGATCGCGTTGGCGATCGCGGCGGCGACCGTCGTCATCGTGATCTCACCGGCGCCCTTGTGGCGGATATAGGCGTCCTGGGCATTGAGGGCGCCATCCGGGGGCAGCGGGACGTTTATCTGCTCAAGGCCGATCGCACCGACATCGGATGCGCGCGGCATGATGTAGCGGTCGAAATTAACATAGCGATCAAGCGCGGATTCGCGCGGCAATTCCTCGAACAGTGCATGCGCGATGCCCATCTGGAGACCGCCCTCGACCTGGCCGTCGAAGATCGCGGCGATGATCGGCTCACCCGCATCGACGATGGCGACGGCATCGGTGACGAGGATCGTGCCAGCCTGCCGATCGATCTCGACCGCGATCAGATGCCCCCCGGCCGCATAGCCCGATCGCGATATCCGCGCCTTGCCCGGCCCCTTCTGCTCGGCGAAGACCATGTCGAGCGGTGCGATCAGGGTCGGGGGGCTGCCGTCGTTCCGGGCGAAGCCGATCGCATCGGCGAAACAGCGATGCTCGACCGTGCCCTCGACGAAGCGCGCCCGGGACCAGCCATTGGCGAAGAAGCCGTGCGCGATCGCGAGGCGCTCCTTTCCGGCATCGTCGATCGCCCGGGCGATCTCCGCCAGGGTGACGACCCGGCCCTCGACGCCGAAACCCCGCTCGGTCCAGCAGGCGATCAGCGCCGCATCATCCTGCACCGACCCGACAAGATCGCGCAGAGCCGGGAGCATGCGGAAGCGCAGCAATGCCGCCGCCGCCTCGCGCAGTACATGAACATGAAAGAAGGCCGTCTTGGAGGCGCTCGCCGACGATCGGCTGCCCCAATTGTCGGGGACCGGCAGTGCATTGACCCTAGCATGGTCGAGCATCTGCGCGGAAAAGACAGCGAAGGGCTCGGCGGTGCCCAATCTGACCTGCGCAGCGCTATGGAACAAGCCTTTCGCCACCGCCGCCAGCGTTTGGCGCGCGCCCTGGCCCATGTCGACGGTTTCGCTCCAGATCGTCACCGATCCGTCGCGCTCAAGCTGGACGGCAGCGAACTGGGGGTCACCTGAGGTGCCATAGGCCTGCATGCAGCCGGCGAAGCCGACCCCGCGATAGATCCCGCGCCGGGCGGCCGCTTGGCGCGCCGCCGCGCGGTCGCGCCACAGCGGATGGGCGAGGGCGCGTTCGCACACCTCCGCATTGGCGACATGGAAGCGGAGTGGCGTGCCGGCGATGTCGCAGTCCGCCTTGACCGGATCGGGATCGTGACGCAGGACCTGGTCACGGCGAAATCCGACCGGATCGCTTTTCAGGCGCAGCACCGCGAGCTTGTCGACCGCGGTCTCGATGTTGAAGTTGACCTGCGGGATGCCGAAGCCGCGCATGGATCCGACCACGGGCACTGCGCGACGCGTCACCACGCCGTTCACGCTCGCCTGCCGGAATTTGTAGAAGCTCGTCGCATGCAACGCGCCGAGCTGCATGACGGGATTGCTCAGATTGATCTCGGCGCCGCCTTCGAACACGAAATGCACCAATGCGCGATCTAGATGGCCGTCAGCAGTCACCGATATCAGGCTGTGGACCGCCGAGCCGTGGCGCTTGAGCCCCGCCTGGAACTGCTCGAACCGGTCATAGGCCAGGCGGACCGGCTTGCCAGCGAAGAGCGCGGCGAAGGCCAGCTGGAAAATATGCGGCGACATGTCGCGGCCGCCAAAGCCGCCACCGAGATCCGCGCCCATGATCTCGATGCCGCGGATCGGCGCACCGCTCGGGTCCTTGGTGATTGCAGCGAGCGCCCGGCGCTCGCCGGTGGCCGACTGGGTGCCCGTCAGCAAGGTCATTACGCCGTCCTCGAGCCGGCCAAGGCCGCATTCGGGTTCGAGGAACGCTGGATCAACCTGTTGGGTCGTGGTGGTCGTCTCGACGGTCAGCGCATCGGCTTTCAGCTGCGTGAGCTCCGCATAGATTGCGCCTGCCGCCGCGCTTTCCTCGGCGGGATAGGCGGGGTCCGCGCGGCTCCATTGGCCGCCCGCATAGCTCAGAGATCCGTTGCCAAATTGGCTCGACGGCCGATAGGGCGCTGCCGACCAGAGGATATGCTGCTTGGCCAACGACGCGTCGACGACCAGGCCGCGCCATTCGGCCAGCATCTGATCAAGCGGCTTCTCGGGGAGTAGCGCATCCGGCGGGACATCTGCATAGCGGACGATGCCGCGCTCCTCGCGCAGCTCCTGCGCCGCTCTCTGGAAGGTCAGAAAATCGTCATAGATGAGGATCGCGAGCGGTTGGCTTAAAAATTCGGGAATCTCGCCAACGCGGCAGAATTGGCCGGTGACCTTCCAGGTCGCGCCCCTGGGCGGCGACATCAATCCGATCGCGAGATCATAGCCCGCCTGGAGAATATCGTGAGCGGTCACGATCCGATAAGGTTGGTTTTCGGCGCTGATCCTGGTCAGGTCGATCCCAGTGAAGCGCTTCGTGACGAAGGTAGCGCGGATGATGAACGCATGCGCACAGGTATCACCCCAACCGAGGTCGCCGGAGCGATAATCGCTTGCAAAAACTTTCGCGCCGGTGATCTTGGCATATCGAAGATCGGCTTTGGTCCATTTTAGCGGAATCACCGGTTACCCTTCGTAGAAAGAGTTGTAGACTAGAAATTTCGCTCGCGCCAGTGCGGTCACCCACCTAATTACTTCCTGCTACCTAGAGTTTTTTCCGCCTGTGAGTAAATCGACGGGACTCCCAAGGGGCTGGGGGACTCAGTTCCGCATAATAGATACCTCCGCTGGGAATTATCTCATAATCTTAAAGGCCGATCTATAGGAATTTGACGGCGGCAAACCACCCAATATCACCATTTTCGTCTCACGACGAGGCTACAACTCCGCACCTGGCTCAACAAACGTCCGAAGCTGAAAGGCGGAAGGGGCGCGCCAAATGCCCGCTTGTGGGTCTGCAAGTCTGATCCCAACGAATTTTTGGTCTCAAAGTGCTTCAGATCGGAAAGCTGCACGGTGCAAAACGTTGATACGAATGCTGTTATTCCAAAATGGAAGTCGTCACGTTGCAGGACCTACTGCATGCTACGGTGAGGCTATACGCTTCCAGAGTGTGAGAGGGGTGGGCTTGAGCAGCTAAACTTCTTTTCCGCTTCGTCATCAAGAGCTGTTGCCGGGCTCTTTCTCAATCTTGCGGAAAGCCGACCGAAGAATCCGCTCGTCGCGCTGGCGACGTGACCGCCCGCGTCGAGCGCGCCATCCCAGGCTGCGCTAGCCTGCCTCCCAACTGCGCTCGCACTGGTAGATAGAGATGAGAGGACCGGCGCGAACGTCTCGGCGGAAAGGAGACCGTGTTCGTCCGACCGCTCTGGGGGCAGCTCTATGCGCTCGCGGAGCCGCACTAGATCGTAGGCAGCAATATTAAAGGCGTGGAGATTGTAGGCATACCAAGACCCCGTACCAACGGCATACGCTGCGGTGGCGATCCAGCCCCAGGGGGTGCTCTTGCCAGCCGCGTTACCGGCCGCTTTACCGCCGCTAACAGCCAAGTTCGCTGCCTTGGGACCAGCCTGCATCAGCGTCTTGAGAAACGTAAGCTTCTTGCCGCTTGCGACCGCCTTCTTCGCTGCCGACGCGGCCTGGCCTGCGCTCATGCCGAGCGTTTCGCCGAAAAGGCTGCTTGCGGCTGTCTGAACGCTTTCCAGCGCGGCGTGCGCGTGGGTGGGCTGGACCCGAGCTTTTTCCTCTCCACTCAGCGCATAGATCGCCGCCACCTCCTCAGCCGCATCGTCCAAGCTGCCGACGCTGAAGATCAAGGCCTGCCCTGCTGCCACCGTGCTGCGTTTGGCAATCAGCCAGCTTGCCTCGCGGAACTTCGCGTCAAGGTCGTCAAGCGTCATTCCGATTCCCCCGTTCGGCGTGGTTATTACCTAAGGAAGCGGGACCGTGAAGGGTAGAAGAGCGGTAATGCGCGCAGATGAACGAGCGGCTGGTTTTAGAGAAGGTTCAGGTGGCACCGAACGGCCGGTTGTGGGTCGGTTACAATGCCTGAAATCCTCATGTTTGCAATCGGCCAGAGCTGTCCTGCAACAGCCAGAAGCGGGTATATCGCTGCAGGCGCGGTAAGATGATCCACTGCAGTGTAGCAGTGAGTAGCAGCGACGAGGGCAGGAGTTGCAGCGGCAGCGGGGCATCCTTCAGCGCCGTCCGGACCACCAGGCTGATAACGAGCAGGACCGGGAATACCGTCAGCCAGGTCGTCACGAACCGTTTCCATTTGCTCGCGCTCGCGTCGCTGGGCAGTTCGAAGGTGACGCCATCGCCGGTGTCGATCTGGCGCAGCGCCGTGGAAAAGCCGTCGGCAATGGCGACGTGCGCGCGCACCTGCCCGTCCTCAAGCCATGCCTCGGCCGCGGCCCGATTGTCGAAGCGGAAGAGCAGATGCTGGAAGCCTGCAGTCTGACCGAGCCGGATCGCTGCCTGATACCCCGGTGCGCTGCGGGCAAGCCGGTTCAGTTCCTCCACCCAATGTTCGAAATCCTCTTCGTGGCCGGCCCGGATGGCTCGGCTGGTGACAATGGTGGCGGTATGGTCTGGATCGATCGGCATGGTGGTGAGAACATGTAGGCTGGGGGCACGTTGCCCGATCGCTACCTTATGCTCGGCCATGCGCAGTTCGAGCGCGGACCGATTGCCCCAGCCATGATGACGGGCGCCCTGGGCCTGAACGGCGATGGCATCCTTTCGCTAAGCAATCGGGATGCCCACCAGCCAGACGCGCTGCGGTTCCGCGAGCGACGCGTCAGGCTTTAGCGCTAAGGGGTGTTGGCAGACGTATCCGCCAGAATTGCGTCGCCGCACCCGTTACGCCGAAGTCGTTGTCGCTGACGAGCAGCAGTTCGGTGGAGGAAAGCAGTGCCATGCCCTCCATATCCGCGCCCAGTTCGGGGAAGTCGTCGCTGGTGAACACCAGCGTCTTGGCGAGCACCGGGAATACGGGTTCGTCAGCAGCGCTTAGCTCCTCCAGCGTCGGGCGCGATGCCGCGTCCAGATGCCCGTCCGCCAGCACCGCCTCGGGCGCCAGCGCACACCTATAGATCTTGGTAGTCGCCGATCCCCGTTCCAGCACCAGCAGCGTATCGGGGCCGACCCACAGCAGCTCGCTGACCTTGATGTCGCGGCGCTCGAACGTGCCCAGCGCGCAGTCGCGGGCGAAGCTGCCAGGTGGGTCGAGCGGATAGGCATATTGTGCCGCGACCCGCCCCGTATCGGCGTCCATGCGCCACAGGCGGACGTGACGGGCCTGCTCATGCGCCTCCTCGTCGGGATGCGCGAGCGGGCTTTGGAAGGCGAGGAACAGCCAGCGTTCGTCCGCCGATATCGTCAGTGCCTCGAAGCCGCGATTAAGCTGCCGCTTCGCCGCGATCGGCAGCAGGTCGGCCGGGACATCGGCCGGCAATGACGTGCCCGGGGTTCGCGGGAGCAGCCGCCTGATCACCATTCCGTCGGCATCGAGCCGAACCAGCGACGGCCCGAACTCGTCGCCGACCCAGAAGCCGCCGTCCGACAGGGCGACCAGCCCTTCGGTGTCCAGTCCGTCCGGGTCGGCTGCGATGGGCGCGCCGGCCAGATCGAACACCGGCTCGCTCATCAGGTCTTCGCTACCTGGATTGGCCAGCCCCGACACCGGGTGCCCGCTGGCGGTGGTGAGGGGAACCATGCGCACCAGCGTCACCACGTTGCCCTCCACGCGCAATTCGGCGAGCGTCGGTCCGATATCGGGGCGGGGCATGATTTTCGCCCCGGACACACTGAGTAGCGGTGTCAGCTGGTTTAGCCCGTACTGGCTGATCAGGTCCCGCACCTTGATGTTCGGTCCGCGGTCGCCAATTGCCCAGACGTGCCCCGGGGCATCGCCTGCCCGCGTCGTGAGGCCTGAGCCAAAGCCGTACCGCAGGGTCATGGTCCCGCTCGGCAACATGAGGGTATCGATGACCGGGTCTTCCCAGGCAAGCCGCTCCAAAACTACGTCGGGTATGTCAGCTCTCCTGTCGATGCGGTGGCTGATCGGATAACGCGGCTGGGGGCGGATCAGCCACCGCTTTTACCTTTGACGTTAATGGCTGTACGGGTCGCATCCATCGCTATGCCACAGCCTGGCGCCTAGCTGATCCGCGCTTTGATTGCCATGCACACGGCGTCCACCGTCGTGATGTCGATAGCCAGCGGCTTCATCAACACCCAAGCCTGACGACCTCGTCATGACGACGGCAGTCCCAGCCTCTCTTCGCTGTGAGTGCATACATTACGTCAACCAGCCGTTGTGCGGCCAGTTCAACCACGGGAGCACGTTATGGCCGATATCAATGCCATCAAGGAACACATGGAGGTCATCGGTGCCGATGGCGTTCACGTTGGCACCGTTGATCACGTTCAGGATAACCGTATCAAGCTCACCAAGCGTGACAGCGGTGAAGGAGCGCACAAGGGGCACCATCATTACCTGTCGGTTGGTCTGGTTGCGGATATTGAAGGTAACAAGGTTCGCTTGTCGGCAAACGCCGCCAATGCCCTCATGTTTGAGGAGGAGCAGGATGGCTCGTCGCGTTCGTTTGGGGGTAAGGGAGCAGACCGCAAAACGTCAGGACTGAACTGGAATGCGATCGGGCTCGGCGTATCCGCCCTCACCGCCACGGCGGGAGCGGTGTTGCTGGCGCGCCGAAGCTTCCGAACCCAAGATGACTTCGAATTACGACTGCAAACCGATGAGAACCTGCGGCTCATCTCCTCTTCGAAGGTTGAGGGCACGCCAGTGGTCGGCCGAAATGGTGAGCGCCTTGGCAAAATCGAGAGCTTCATGGTCGACAAATATTCTGGCCGGGTCGCTTATGTCGTGATGTCATTTGGCGGCACGCTGGGCTTTGGCGACTCATATTTTCCATTGCCATGGTCCTACCTGAACTATGACGTCAGCAAGGATGGCTATGTGCTGAATATCACCAAGGAGCAGGTCGCCAGCGCCCCCAGGTTCAAGGCAAGCGACGCACCCGAATTTGATACCAGCTATCGCAACACCGTCGCCAGGTTCTATAGCCGGTCCGCGGCCTGATATGAAAGATCGGAGAGCTACGATGGTAGCTCTCCGATTGGTGACCTCGAATAGTGAACATTCCCATGAATGATGTTCCTGCGGCTCCCTTCAGCGACCGTCACTTTGCCGCCTTTCTGTTCGATATGGATGGCACGCTGATCACCAGCATCGATTCTGCCAATCGTGCCTGGACAAGCTGGGCGCTGATGCATGGCTTTGACCCGGCCTATGTCCTCTCGATCATGCATGGCGTTCGAACCGTGGAAACGATGCGGCGCCTGGGCGTACAGGATCCTGTTGCTGAGGCGGCATGGATAACAAGCAGGGAGATCGAGGATACGGAAGGGGTGGAGTCAATTCCTGGTGCTCTTGAATTCCTGAACAGTATCCCAGCGGGCCGATGGGGCATTGTGACCTCGGCATCACGCGCACTTGCGGAGGCACGCCTTGCCAGAGCCGGCATCGATATCCCTCCTGTTTTCGTGACCTCGGAAGACGTGGAACAAGGAAAGCCCGACCCTGCATGTTTCCTGCTTGGCGCGGAACGGCTTAACGCCCCGATCGCGCACTGCCTCGTTCTTGAGGATACGGTAGCAGGCCTCTCTGCCGCAGATGCTTCGGGTGCTACCGGGCTCGCCATCTCCTTCACCCATCAACATCCAATCGGGACCGGCCATTCAGAGATACGCGACTATCGCGGTTTCGCAGTTGCTTCGGAAGAGGCGGGACTCACGTTGGTAGCTGCATCCATCGACACGTCGGACATTTGATGTGAGCGTGGATCGTATTGATACTTGGAAGAAGCTGCCTTGGCGGCCTGTGCGGACCAGCTATCGCCCAACTTTCATCCGCAGTCCGAGCACGATGGCATCGCCGACGATGCGGCTTCCCCCCGGATCAATGTTTCAAAGCGCTTACGTTCCCGACATGAACGGGCGACCGAAGTTGGGAGGCGGGGAAGGGTGCCTGAATGACCGTTTGTGGGTCGTTACAGCCTCGGACGGGCATGCAATATGTGTGAGTAGGATCATCCTGAAGCAATGGCGAATGCCTGCGCCAGCGCGATGTCCCGCTCGGCTTTCAGATCGGCTACTCGGACTGGCACGATCAAATCCGGCATGATTCCAGCATCCGGCTGCGGTGTCTCAGGCCAATAGGCGATCAGCGGCAGATCGACCTCGACGCCTGATGCCGGCAATCCGACGAAGAAAAAGGCACCGCCGTTGATGCCACGGCGGTTGCCGCCGGTCTGCTCGCCAACCAGCGTTCCCAGCCGCTGACGCTGCATGAGGCCTGCGAAGCCGAAGGTGGCCGAAGCGTTCTTCGGGCCGACGAGAACGGCGACCCTGCCAGCGAACCGGCGACCCCTGGGCTGGATAGTATCGGTGTCGGACGCGTCGACGGGACGGATCAGAGTGTAAAAGCCGGCCGCGTCAGGACCGATTGCCGACGCTCCCCAATCCTTGAAGCTGCGGTCCCAGGTTTTGAGGTAGGGGGCCAGCCGAGCGGGTATCTTGCGGTAGCGTACATGGCGGGAATAGCTGTCGGCAGGTAGCGGCGCTTCGATCAGGCGGGCAATGATCGCCGCCCCGCAATCGAGCCCTCCCCCATTGTCACGCACGTCGATGACGATGCCCGAAAGCTGGCGATCGACCGCGGTGTCCAGACTGGCGTCGATGAAGCCCTGCCAATCCCATTTCTCATGGAAAACCGCCCAGGTCGGCATGGTCAGGATGCCGACCTGGCCACGCACCTCGAACGTCCAGCCATAGGGGGAATCCCTGGAGGGATGGCGCAACGCCGCGCTCCGCGCTGCGGCCGTCATCAAGGGGCAAGCGATCGTCCCGGCTCGGCCAGCGATCCGCACCACGACACGGGCCGAGGGGGCTGACGATGGGAACAGCAGCGCCCGTAGCACGTCGAATGTCGGCTGATCGGCATCGCCGGGTATGCCGAGGTCGGCCACCTTGCGCGCATCGTTGCTGCCGTCCGTGCGGGCATAAGGGAGCATCTTCGCCAGCATGTCGCGTGCGCTGACACCGTCGATCGCAATGACCTCGCTTCCGATCGGCAGATGATGCCCGCTGCCGAGATCGGCGGTGACGATCATGCGCCGGTCCAGCCATGCGAAGGCGAACGGTAAGCGATCGGGCTTGCCGAACAGCGCCGACGCGACGGCCTGTGTCTGGTTGGCGGGGTTGGGAAAGCTGTGACCGCACCGGATGCTTGCGGTGAAAGCCGACAGCGCCAGGTAGAAGTCTCCCAGCGTGTGGGGCGTCGCAGCGAAGCGATTGAGGCGCTGCCGCTCGCGCTGGAACTTCGTCGGGGTCAGATAGCGATAGAGGCCGGGATGCAGGCTGGCATAGGCGTCGCACAGGATGGCGATATCTGATCGCATCGCCGCAGGTGACAGCAGCGTATCGTTCGCCTTGGCTGGAGCGGACAGAAAGGCGGTTGCGACCAAGCCCGACGCTCGCGTCAGAAGGTGCCGGCGATCGAGATGTATCATGGTCTTGCTCCGAGCGGATGTGCCCCGAGCCGATGCCGATAACGGTCAGGTGGTGCGTTGCAAATCCGGGCGTTCCGCGTCATTTTTGTCGGTTGAGACGCGACGATAGGCCGAGGGTGTGACGCCGAACCGCTCCTTGAAGACGCGGTTGAAGGTCGCCTTTGATCCGAAGCCGGCATCGATCGCAAGCGTCAGGATATCGCCATCGGTGCCGTCCCGCAGGCGGGCGGCAACATGCTCGACGCGCAGCCCGTTGATCGCTTCGGCGAACCCCAGCCCCAGCCCCTCGTTGAGGCCGCGGGATAGATAGGCGGTGTTGGTCCCCAGCCTGCGGGCCAGCTCGGCAAGATCGAGGTCCGGATCGCGCCACCATCCATGCGCTTCGATCCGATCCGTCCACTCGGCCGCGATCGGCCGCCAGTCGCGCTCGATCGGCTCCACGATCGGCTGCGGTCGGGCGTCCGCCTGCCGCCAGCCCTCGATCGCCAGATAATTGCCGACGACAGCCAGCACGACGTAGAAACCGAACATATCGAAGTAAGAGAGCGGCGCGATCAACGCATCAGCGATCAGGTATCCCGTCCGCACCGTCACGATCGCGGCATAGGCGATCAGCACGGCCCGCACGCGCCTTGCCGCAGCAAGGTCTGATCGGCGCGCCAGCAACCAGCCTCGATGGCGGCGCAGGGCGCGGAGCCCAGCGGCAGCATATCCGATCATCGATGCGAGCAGCAGCGCCGCCAGGATCGGATCAAGCCAAGGGCGTTGCACCTGCCGGTCGAACGCGCCGCGCAGATCGAGCGGCAGGCAGAAAGCGACAGCCTGATAAGCGAACTGGGCCACCGGCAACGCGGCGTGCCAATGGGGTATCGGGCGATCGAAGATCAGGGTGTTCAGGTGCGCGTAGAGCAATGGCCCCATCGCCAGAGGAACAGCGAACGGCGCGAACGAAAGCCACGGCCATCGATCGTAGAAACCTGCATAGCCGATAGTGAACGGCGTCAGCACCCCGCACAGGACGATCAGCAACGCTCCGAGAGAGCGTCGCGCCATCCCGCCCCGCCCGATGATAGCAGCCGCCAGCACCAGCATCTGTGCCTCGAACAAACCGAGGATGAGGGACATGGGACCGATGCTCACATGACCATCAGCCCCGTCGCACCGACAACGTCAATGGGCGATCGAGTTGGTCATGCGCGGGGGCGCGGGAGTCCCCCATTTTTGATCCTCGCCAGTACGGCTGGCGTGCGCTGAGCGAGGAAAGTGCCCACGGGATCACTCTCACTTCGCAAAATGAATGAATGACCGAAATTGGGATGCCGAATATAACCGGAGAATGACCGGAAATGGGTCAGGCTTCGGTCAGCGTACGACTGCGACACTCCAAATGCCGTCAACCGCTTAGATTTGGCCATAAGCTGGCTGTGCCTGTCGTCTAACAGACCAGCATGCAGTGACGCGTGGCAGTAGGTATGCCACATTGATGACGATGATCCCATTGTGCGTCCCGTTTTCGCGTAAGGAGGAAGCGCGCCAGGCCGGGGCACGTTGGCATGCCAGCGAACGCGTTTGGCAGTGTGACCGCGACGTGCTGGCGACGTCGGCATATCCAGCCCTTCGGCCTTTCGTACCGCGGATGTTTCGCCCGGAACTGTCTCCGCCATTCATTCGGCCCTGGATGGTGCCGCAGACCTTGTGGGGGAGGAATCTGCGAGCACTTCTCACCCGTGAGCAATGGGACGTGGTACGCCGTGCGGCTTATGAAGAGAGCGGCAAGCGATGCATCGTCTGCGGCGGTCGAGGCCCGGAATGGCCCGTCGAGGCCGACGAGGCATGGGAGTATGATGATGTCACGAGCCTGCAGACGCTGAAAAGCGTCATCGCACTTTGCCCGCCGTGTCATCATGTCCGCCATTGGGGCAAGTCGATGGTGGAGGGGCGTGAAGAAGCGGCACTCAGCCACATGATGAAGGTCAACGACTGGTCAAGGTATCAGGCAAGGGAAGCTGCCGATGCAGCCCTTGCGCAATGGCACGACAGATCACGTCGTTCGTGGCGGAGCGATTATAGCTGGGTTACTCGCCGGCACGGGTTTGAGATCGATGATGCAGGTATCGTCCGGGCAGAGCAGGCGAACGTGGAGGTGGTGGCCATTGCCCGACATCGGGCGACTGGCCTGAGTTCGCCCCGGGAGGATGTCGTCAACGTCGATGTCCCGATGCATGCGTCGCAAGATGTCAGTGACACGATGACAGGCATACTGCCCGATACCAACCGCTCAGTCATCGACTCCGTTTTTAGGGCGGCAAGGAAGATGCTTCGTCGCCGATAAAGCGCTTGAGGCCCGTCAGTCGGGCGAGGGGCCGAATATCGGGTCATCGGCCGATCCCCCTTTTCGAGAGAGCGGCTGCCTGGTCACAGCGGCACCGGGCGGCCTAGTCCGACATCCGGTCCGGTTTATGAGCCATCACGTCGCTTTCACCAATTACGACACGATTTCGCCCGCTCGTCTTGGCCTGGTACAGTGCACGGTCGGCCTTGCTGTAGAGCGTGGCGAACGGTCCGCTGGCGGTGCCATCAGCAACGCCGATACTGACTGTCATGGCCGGGTAGATACCGTCATCGTCGGTGCGGAGTGCTTCACGGACCTGATCCGCGAACTGGGGTAGTG
This sequence comes from Sphingomonas sp. CFBP 8760, assembly GCF_014841615.1. GTDB lineage: Bacteria > Pseudomonadota > Alphaproteobacteria > Sphingomonadales > Sphingomonadaceae > Sphingomonas. The sequence continues at coordinate 156,861 of NZ_JACYUG010000005.1, forward strand.
CTGGTGCTGGCAGGCCGCTGATCCCGACCAGGAACTCCTCGCCGCCCAAACGACCGGCTAAACAATTGTAGCGGTCCTCCAACCCCCGCAAGCGTGCGCTCAACCCCACAAGCACGGCGTCGCCGACTTCATGCCCGAACTGGTCGTTGATCCGCTTAAAGCGGTCGACGTCGATCAGCAGCAAGCCGAACGGGACCTGATGGAGGTGGCCAAATGCCTGCTCGCACCGATGTACGAACCCCCGCCGGTTGAGAAGGCCGGTCAGGGCATCGCGATCCGCTAGTTCCGCCAGCGCGTTCTCCGACGCGATCGCGGCATCCCTTTCAGTCCGCAATACGCCCAGACGATGTGTTGCCAATCCGGACAGGCAGATTGCCTGGAACGCCGATGCGAACAGCACCGCGATCTGGGCACCGCCACCAAACAGGCTTTCGCTGAAGTCGAGCAACTGGGTGGCCGCAAGCATCAGCATAGGGAAGATCCATGCGATGAGCAGATCACGTGCGTCCGGCTCACCCCGCCGGTAGCCAATGACGAGGCCTGATCCGATGATGGCAAGGATCGACAGGGTCAGGATCGCCAAGCCGGTGCCGATGATCGCCAAATCCGCTCCGGGTATGGCTGAGCAGCCACCAAGCAGGACGGTAGCAATGGCGGCACAGCAAACCACAAGCCGAATTCGGCGTGGAAATACCCTTTGCAGGACGTCGAGCGCGCTAAGGCTCGCGAACAGGATCGCCAGACAGGAGAGAACCGTGCTGATCTGGGCAGCTGACGTGCCGGCGATCTGCGGGAAAAGGAACAGCGCGCCTTGTGACCAGATCAGCCCCCAACACACCATCATGCTCGCCCATAATCCGTGCCACAGGAACAGGCGGCGGCGGATGGCGCCCGCCAAGGTGAAATTGTAGACGACGGTCACGGCCAGCAAGGCCAGTGCGGCACCGATCAGGGTGGCACACAGCTCGAACTGGCGAGCCACCATGTCAACCGGTACGATGCGAACCCGCAGGAGCCCGTAGCTTTGCAGCCGATCGATCTTCAGCCAGACGGTCCTCAGTGGCACCTTTCGCTCATGCGGCTGGAATGAAAGCTGGCCGCCAACCCGCCAATGAGCGGCAAAGGCGCCGCGGTGAATTTCCTGGGTTTCGCTTGATCCGTCCGCGAACACGAAGATCGCCTTCAGCCGATCAAACCGGGTCGTATGGAGCAGAAGCGTAGGTTGACTGGTCGAGCTTCCGATCGGTAGGCGAAGCCACAACGACGCCTGCTGGTAACCAGACGGGCTTCCCTTGCAATCGGGCAGGGAAGGCGGTTGATCGTCTGAAGCAATAGATCGTACCGCGAAGCAGGTATTTGCCGGTAGTGAAGCGACGGCTGGGTACCCGACCAGGGTCGCGGCCCCAAACGCCAGGAAACACCGTACAACCTGCCCGACAGCAACTCTCAACATCGAGCAATCCACGCACGGCATCCTCTATTCTGAACCCGTGGCATGCGGCCGATATGGTTGCAACTATCTAGAAATTGCCCCGTGTTGATCCCAATGAGCCTTCTCAGGCTGAGGTGTGCTGTCTCGAGTACGGCCTACCAGGCGCATCAATCATGACTGTGCCGTTCGATCAGCCATGATCGACATATATCGGGCCTCTCAGTGGCTCGGTCCGCCGAATGGTCGCGAGGGAGGGCAACGTGATCATACTGCACAGCCTCTATGACCACGAGGGCTGAGCAGACGAGATCGCAGCAGGCGAGGACGAGAAGGTCATGCCTGCCCTAATCCGTCCACCAGCGCGCGTATGCCTCGAGCAGCACGTCGATCGCGCGGTCGAGGGTTCGATGAATGAATGTCTGAAGTTGAGGAGCGCGCAATCGGCCATGAACGTCCGCAAATGGGTCGTCGTGCGGCGCCATCGCGCGCTGCATAGTCAGCGCTGATAATGTGGATGTCGAGCAGAACTGATGAGTGTCGATCATGTCGCGGCGCTGCTGATTGCCGGCCCGTAGGCAGTTTTGGGCGCCTGTACCGGCCTGCTGCTCAGTCGAATATGAAAAGGGAGCGATGGCTGTACCACCGCTCCCGTTATGCATTTAGTAGGAGCGATCAGGTCCCTTGCCCTGCTCGGCTTCGCCACGACGCTCCTGCTCGGTGCCGTCGCGCTTCAAGTTCTCGTTACCGAACACGCTGCCGGCAGCCTGCTTGACGTTGCCGATGGCTTCGTTAGCCATACCTTTTGCCTTACTGCCGGTGGCCTGGTCGCGACCGTTGGTATCGGTGTCATAGTCGGTATACGCGTCATTGCCGTAAGACCGTACGCGCGGCGAACCACGATCGAGATCGCGACGGCTGTAGGGCGAGGTCGTCCCGCTCGACACCCTGTCGTTGCCCAATGTATCGTCGCGGCGATCTCCTGAACTGCCAGCACCATAGCTCGCGGCTACTGCAGCAGCCTCGCCGGGTGCGTAATCCCAACCCGACGAGCGCCAGGATTCCGAACGCTCGTCAATGTCGACAGTGTTCGCCTCTTCCAGGACGCTGATCGCATCAGCCACCGCGTCATCATCGACATCGGCAGTCAGCAGATAGCCGCCACGACGCACGCCTTCTTCGTAAGTATGGCGATCCTGATCGGGCAGGAATGCATTCTTGATCGATGCCCAGATACCCCGGTCCTCATGAGTGGAACGGTTAGTTTCGCTATAGCCGTCGCTTGATTTGTCATGGATGCGGATATGATCGGCATCGACACGCGACTGCTTGAGACGCTCCTGTGCAGCTTCGGCGTCATTGCGGTCATCGAACAAGGCGGTGATGGTACGGGTCATGATGTTCTCTCCTGGTCGATTGGTATTCAGCGTGACGTGACGACGAGTTCGGTACGGCGGTTCTCGGCCTGACCGGACGTCGTGGCGTTGGTGTCGACCGGGTCGGTTTCGCCACCCGAGACGGTTTCGATGCGCGACGCATCGATGCCCTGCGCGATGAGACCGGCCTTGACGGCGTCGGCCCGCGCCTTGCCGAGGGCAATATTGGCAGCAGCCGGGCCGCGCGCGTCGGCATAACCGGCAATGCGGACGCGGGTGTTGCCATACTGCTTAAGAACGGCTGCGATGTTGCCGACCTCCTGTGCATCGTCAGGGCGCAATGTGCTTTTGGCTGTATCGAACGTCAGCTTCTCGAACTGGAACGTCCGCGGGGCCGCCTCGGTGCCAGCAAGATAACCACCGAGACCAGACGTGCCGGCCAATGCGGTGGCAGAAGCGGCGTTCGGAGTGACAGCGACCACATCGGTCGGTGTCGATGTCGGCACCGGTGCAACAGCAGCGGTATCATCACCACCGCAACGGCTGAGTGCGAATAACAGCGCCAGGATACCAGCGATCAGCGCGGCCCATGCCAACCAGTTGACCTTCTTCTTTTCGATGTGAATCGAACGAGGTGGCGCGCCGTCGGTGTTGTGCGGATCAGCCATCGGATTTTCCTGTCTGAATATTGAGATTGGCATCGTTAGCGACGACAAAGACAATCATCGGCGTAAAGGTGCCAATACAAGTGATGAGGCCATCAGCATCTAGTTTCCGTTGATTAGCGCAGCCTTCTGGCCATTGTTCATCGCGTCGGCATTGACATCGGCATCGTCGATCGCCTCCTCGCGAGCTTCGCCGGCTTCCCGCGTTGCGTCAGCATTTGCCTTCAGCGCGTCGCGTCCCGGGCCACTCATGTTGGCGGCCTGTGCGTCCATGACCTCGGCACGGTCATCAGCGGCCTGACGTGCTTGATCGCCGAGCTTGTCGTCGCCCTTGCCACCACACGCCGTCAGGGCAAGCGATCCAACTGCGACCAGCGTCATCAATCTCAACTTCATCATCGTTTCCTTACGTTCGTTACCGGGTTGTGGTGGCATTGCCGACTGCCTCGGCGCGGGCTTTGGCTTCGTCACGCAGCTGTTTGGCCTGCTCTTCGAGCTTGTCGGCTTGGGTGTCGGCTTCCGTCTTGATCTGGTCCTGACGGGCATCGACGCTCTCGCGGGCTGCCTTTTCGGCACGATCCTGTGCTTCACCGGTTCGCTCTGCTGGACCATTGCCCTCATATTCAACGCCAGCTGCGTTGGCATTGGCGCGATCCTGGGCCTCGCCAGTCTGTTCCTTCGGCCCGTCGCATGCTGCCAGGCTCAATACGGCTGCCGCTATGGCTACGTAGCGCATGGTCTGTTTCCTTGTTCAGGCCCGGATCACGGTGAGGTCGTGGAATTATCAGCCAAACGTTGTGAACTCGCCTGCGGTTCACTGGTTTATGTAAATGTACGTAAAAAAGGATCAGGAATGACGACGGTCGCGTATCCAGCACGTCTCCAGCACGGCGTCGTCGAGGCGACGGCAGCGTTCATCGACTTCGACGATCTCGCGGTCCATGCCACCAACATTCCCGATCTGCTGCGGGAAGCACGGGCTGCGCTTCGGGAGCGATTGCTGTCTCTCGAGACCGCCGACATGGAATGGCCGTCCCCGTCATCTAGTGACGAGGCGGCTCAAGGAGGCGCGCAACTTCTATGGGTCGACGTTGACGTCGACGATACGCCGGTCCGCCTGACGATCTCGATGGGTGAGCGTCTGATCAAGGCCATTGACGAGGCTGCGGATGCTCAGGGCATGACGAGATCCGGCTTCCTGGCGGTCGCGTCACGTGCTTATCTGGCGGGGCAGCGCGGCAAGGGGACAAGTAAACTCTACGAGGAGATGTCAGGGATCGGTCGCAAGGTCGATGAGGCCCTCGGTTCGGAATCAAGGATTGGCCGGGCTATCAACGATCTGGACGCCCGCATGCTTGATGGTTTTCGGCGCATGGCCGACACGTTCAAAGGTGGAGGCACGTCGGACGACGATCGTGCTCAATCCTGATGGACGATCGACATTCGAGCTGGGCATTGCCCCGAAAGCCCAGCGTATTCCACGTAGCGCTGTAGGATCGCAGCACTTGGCCGCTTGCATCTATTGACAGCCCGCTTGCCGGCTACAGGAACTAGAAAACGATCATGGATGAGTTTACACGCATGATGAATATGGAGGGCGTCCGTCCTCTTCATCGAATAAACGAACAACCCCGTCGCCTTGTTGAGCAGCCGCGCGCGACTTCCAGTCGAAGTACCATGTTACCACCGGTGTTGGCACCCGTTGGCTACGCATGGGTCACCGGTCTCCACGCCCGCACTGCGCTGGAAACGGCGCTACAGCGACTTGCTGCCGAGATCCACGCCGGACGTCGCGGCTGGGCAACCGGTATTCGTCAGGACGGTACGACCGTCTCATTGCCAGCTTCATCAGGAGCGGCCTCACTTCTTTGCACCGCAGATCGCCAGTCACTGCGCCTGATGATCGTTGGCGGTGACGGCTGGACGTTCGTCATGCATCCTTTGATGGGTGTCGCTACGCTGGATGAGGACCCCACCCGCTCCGAATGAACAAGGGTCCGATTTCAGTAACGCCTCAAGCCGCGTGGAATGGCCGATCGTGGGTCGCCCTTTTCATATGGCCTCTGCCTGTCAAAAGGCGGAGGCTCCATCAAACTCTATGCGGTTCACTCGGCAAATATCGGCATGTTCGCCTATGGTGGAAGTCACCTGTGGTTAAGCCACCGGTTCGTGAGTTTTCCAAAGAATATGTAAAAGGCGATCGTCAGGATAGGCAAGCAGAATAAGGTGCCAATGTACCCACAACTCCCCTCAAAACAGGAGCCCAACGCACCTTCCTGAGCGAGCAATGCAGAGCAAACGGCCGCAAGAATGAGGCTCAGGGTAAATAGCACGACGAAGCGAACCACGCGGACGAAAATCGGAGAAAATCTCCTCTGGCGTTTCACGGCTGGTGTGCCGGCATTATGGGACTCAATTCGTCAGAGACAAGTTCGATGCTTTGGTGTCCGGCAATAATCTCAAGAATGATCTCGAAGTAAGTCTGACCGGTGCCGGCTTCCAGCGCCGCAAGCTGATCATTGATCCAATCAACGTTGTATAGGTCAGGTCGTTCAAGCTTCGCTCGCAGGTATGTCCGCGTCGCTTCCAGTCCGAGGCTCGAACGGGCAACGCCGATATCTTTCCAGACCAGTTTTACACACGGATATCCCCGAATGGCACCATAGCCACCGCGCAGCATATCATCCAGCGCGTCCAAACTCTCGCCGAGCTTCCAATTCTCCTCCGCCATGAAGACGCGGTTTATCTCTGCGTAGAAGAAGCTGATATCGTGAATGTCTTTGCCGACAATAGTCAGCGTTTTGGTGGTTGCCAAAATCATGGTTGCCGTTCGAACGGTTGAATAAGTGTTTGATCCCGCCTGTTCAGGGCCGGACGTGTAGCTGCTGCCCTCGACGTTGATGAAGATGGCCTCATGGTCGAGGTCGACCTGTTGAACTAGCTGTTAAACGGCCATTTCACCCTCACAGCGTGTGTCGAAGATAGCATTTGGTATCATGGCCGGGGTCATTTCCTGCTGTGCGGTTGCGGTCCGCCCGGCATGTGCCGGCCTGACCGGACGGCTCAGGCGTCCTCTGCCTGCAGGTTGACCGACGTCTCGGCGAGCTTGGTCATGAACTCGTCGCCACCGTAGATTTCCTTGGTGGCGTCGTTCAGCTGCTTGGCGTCGTCCTTCAGGCCGAGCGCTTCCGCATAGGCTGCAGCGGTGCCGAACCCGGCGATGCCGTAGTGGGTCATCCGCTGATACTGCGCGATGATCAGCACATCGAGGAGCGGTCCCTTCTTGGGGCCTTCCTCCAGCACGTGCTTGGTTGCCTCGGCAACGAGACCCTCCATGCCCTTGCAATGCTCCTTGGAGACCTTTTCGTCCTGGCCGGCGATCAGCTCCTTCAGTACGGCCGTGTGCTTGGTGATGCCCTCGTGCGAGGTGGTGAGCATCTCCTTCAGCTTGGGGTCGCTTGCCTTGGTCGTGATCTTCTTCACCACCTTGAGCATCTGGTCGTTGGCGGACCAGAGGTCCTTCATCTCGTCGACGTAGATGTCCTTCAGATCCTCGGGGGTCGACATGCGCAGGCTCCTCGCTTGGCGGAGCATCATGCTCCGATCATACGCGAGCGTTCCGGGAAGCCGCTGGTTCCGTGCGGCTGACGCCCGTCGACGATGTCGCCGTCAGCTTTGATTCCGGAATATGAATGAACGTCTGATTTCGAGGTGTCGAAATATGTCCGCGAACGTCCACTTTTGGGTCTTGCTGGAACCAACGTGTTTGATCCCGGCTATGATGGCCTGCCAGAGGATGCGGCCTTCCTGCGGCGCAGCCAGTGAAGGATACCGGTTGCGAGTAGCAGCGTGGGCACGAAGCCAAGCAGGACAGCAAGGACGCGTGTCGCCAGGCCTCCGATCGTTCCATCGTGCAATGTGCGCACCCAGGCTGCCATGGTGGTGCCGGTGCCCGCACGCCGAACATCATGCACCGCCAGAAGCCGGCCCGAAAACTGGTCGATGAAGACATAGCTGCCGGGGAAACGTCGATGGGGGTCGCCGGGCACCTGCAGCCGTACCCGGATCGCCCCGTCACGGGCATTCGGCACATCGATAAACATGATGCGGCCGTCTGGCAGCGCCCGATGCGCTGCGCCAAGCGCCTGAACGACCGTGATCTGCCTGGCTGCGTCGTCGCTCGACTTCGGGGCCGGTATCGCTGCCGGTGCCAACAGGACCCGCGTGACAGTGGGGAGCGCCAGCAACACGCCGGTCGCGACCAGCACGAACAGCAGCAACATGCTCCATAGGCCGGACAGTTTGTGAAGGTCGCGCAAGCGTCGGATCGGCACCGTGTCACGCTTGAAAGCGAGTGCCTTGCGCCAACTCCCGCGAGGCCACCAGGCCAGCACGCCGCTGACGAGCAGCACCAACATGGCCACACCCGACCAGCCTACCACCTGACTGCCGATCTCGCCTGCAAGCAGCTGCATATGGAGCTGGTAGAGCCAGCTCATGAGGTAGCGGCCCCACGGCTCGGCACGAACGATCCGTCTGCCATCGGCCGAGAACCAGATCATCTGGCGGTCGCCGTGACGGCCGGGGGCCGGGTAGTAGCGCGCCGGGATCAAACCACCCTCGGGTGTCACCTCCAACGTCCACTTGCCGCCCGGATCATGCCAGCGGCTGCGTCCGGTCGCCAGTGCGCGGTCCCAGACAGGTGCGGTCAGGCCGGGCGCAGCATTGTCCTGCCCGGCCTGGATCGCGGGGTGAAGCGCAGCGTCGATACCGGTGTAGAACACCAGCGCCGATCCGGTGAGACCCAGCACCGCGAACAGCAGTCCCAGGCTCAGCCCCAGCCAGAGATGGACGCGACGCACGAGGATACGCGCACCCGATGCCGTTGATCGCTGATGCCCGGTCATCGTCAGAACCGCGTCGCCAGCGCAACCTCGAACGATCGCGGCGCGCCGATATAGATATTGGTGGTCGGGTAGCCGGAATACTCGCCGTAGAAGGCGTCTGTCAGGTTACGGCCGCGCAGCGTCACGGTCGCCTGTGGGGCAACCGGGAACGACACGCTGGCATCGATCACGGTATGGCCGGCGACGCGGATGGTGTTGGCGGTGTCGGTGTAGAAAGCGCTGGCGTGGCGGAGGAATCCGCCTAGCGTCACCTTGCCGGCGATCGTGTAGAGCGCCGAGGCGTTGACCGTGGTCGAGGGAATGTTGATCGGACGGTTGCCGCGCCGGTCGATCCGCACGCCACTCACCAGCTCCGACAGTTCGTCATATTGCGCGTCGGTGTAGGAGACGCCGCCCGACAGGCGCAGGGCCTTCACTGGCACGACGACCGCCGACAGCTCGGCCCCCTGCGATGACTGGCGCCCGCCCTGGATCGTCAGCGCCGGGTTGTTCGGGTCGCGGGTGAGGATGTCCTTCTGCTCGATGCGGTAGGTGGCGCCGGTCACGCTTGCCCGTCCACCCCAGCCGCTCGCCTTGAACCCGGCCTCGTAGGCGCGCCCCTTGGTCAGCCGGAACCGGCTGTTGGCGATCGAGGCGAGCAGGATCGACGACACTGGCGATACCGCGGTCGTGTATTGCGCATAGAGGGTCAGTCCGCCGCCCGCGTCCCAGGTCGTTCCTGCGCGCCATGATATCGGATCGAAGGTCGGGCTGTTGCGATCTACCTCACCGGTCACATTCTGGATCGTGGCCCGGTCGAGCGTCATGTGGTCCCAGCGTACCCCGCCCACCAGTAGCCATTTGGGTGTCAGGTTCAGCGCGTCTTCCGCGAAGACAGAGGTCTGCTTCAGTCTGGAATCGAAGGTGACGTTGCCGGCGGTGAAGATCGCCGTTCCCATGGGCAGGGGTATGATCGCCGGATTGCGTACGTCCACCACCGGCAAGGCGGACATAGGTGCCGTCTGGCGGAGGCTGACGAAATCAGTGTCGTTATGCTCGACGCCCAGACTGAAGCGGTTGCGCAGGCCCCCAATGACGCTGTCATTGCCGACGACCCCGCGCGCGTTCCAGAACTGATGATCGTGGCGGAAATCCTGATAGGTCTGGCGGAAGCTGCCGTTCGGAAACGCCGTGGTGGGCGCGACGAAGGTTTGACTGTCCGCCAGCAGGAAGTCGCGCTTCGCGGTGTAGCCGGTCAGGTCGAGCGCGAACGTCCAGCCGCTGCCGATCGACCAGTCCAGTCTTGAGCGAACCGTTGTCTCGTTGGCGCCGGAATAGGCCCCTTGCGGATTGTAGTTGCGGCGTCGCAGTGCGCGATCGGCGACCAGGCCGTTCGCACTCGTTACCGCGTCGGTCGGACGCAGCGCATACTGGCCAGGGATCAGCGGCAGGCCCTGATAGGTCGCATCGTAGCGATCCTCGAAATGATCGACCGCGACCAGTAGTGACAGGCGGTCGCTTGGCCGCCACAGCGCGCTTGCGGTCAACCCAGCCGAGAAGGTGTCGTTGTTGTCGACATCGTAGAGGCTGTCCGACCGCTGGTAGCTCGCGTCTGCGCGCACCGCGATCGTCGAGGACACCGGCAGATTGACCCCGCTGGCCGCGAGCACCGTGTCGAAGCTCCCGACGGACAGGAGCGTGTCGAGATGGCTTTCGCCCAGGACCGGCTTGCGCGTTACCTTGTTGATGACGCCGGCCAATGCCCCTTCGCCGTAAAGGACCGAGGCCGGCCCTTTGAGGACCTCGATCCGGTCATAGTGCCAGTTGTTGCTGTCACGCTGGACGACGGTCGATGCCGACACCCGTACGCCGTCCTGGAGGATCGATACGGTATTGCCGGCAAAGCCGCGCATGGAGACGACCGCCGGATTGCCCGGCACGTTGCCGGCAATAGCGCCCACCACATCGTTGAACGTCTCACGCGCGGTGCGCAGGCCGCGCACCTGAAGATTCTCCTGCGTCAGCACCTCGATGCTCGCCGGCGTCTCGCGGATCGTCAGGCCAAGCCGGCTCCCTGCCTGCGCCTGATCGTTCAGTTTGAGTGGATCACGCTGGCCGTTGACGATGATCGTGGCAGCGGTGCGTTCTTCAGAGGTAGCGTCGTTGCTTCGCATCTGTGCGCCAGCCGGAAAGGCCAGCAGCAGGCACGGCGCCGCAGCGCCGGCCAGCAGGTAAGTTCGGATCATGGCAATACCTTCGACCGGCCCGGCGCGAGACGCGCACTGGGCCGCAGTTCACGGACGCGTCGCGTGAGGCGACGCGGAATGACAGGTCAGAGGTAAGCCGGGGGCCCGCGCAAGGGTGGTCGCAGGAACGCTGGTGGCGACGGGGCCGGCAGAACGGTCGCCGCTATCCCCATGGCCAAGACGAAGGCGATCAGTGCGGCAAGCTGGATCGGATCGATCGGACTTATGACCGCCGCTGACAGCCCGGAGAACGCGCAGGGCATCTCCGCCTTGCCATAATCCCTCGACTTACCGTGGTCTGCGGGATCGCCATGCATCTCAGACATGCCCATCGTCATTGCTGCGGGTGCGATGCCCGAGCAGATCGTGATGGCGAAGCGGCCGTGATCGTTTGCGATCATGTAGCCGGTCGGGACGAGCAGCTTCAGCAGCAGCGTCGCCGCGCAGATCAGCACGGCCAAGTGGCGTTGCGTCAGAAGATGCCGGATGGCCTGCACGCGAACTAACTAACTGTGGCGACAGGAAGTGTCACTGAGACAATCCGCCCCGCCACGGTTTTTCCGGAACTCCATGCGACGGGGTCGGAGGAGACCATGCTGGCGTCCTTTTCTCGATCCTCTGCGGGGGCAATGGAACGCTGCACGAGAGGACCTAGGATATACGATAACGGATAAAGATGGTCCGTAGCCTGCCAGCCGTCGGTATCTGAACCACACGGGCAAGAATGGTCTGGAACCCGATCAAGCAATCGTCCTCCTATCATGAGGAAGCGGCATCTCCGCGACGCCTGCAAACCCAGCTGTCAATCATCAGCGCGGCGTCACAATCAGCACGTACAGGTCGCGATCGGGGCGCCAGTTCGTTCGACGCACTTCAAACTGCGTCGGCGATATCTTACGCACGCCGTCCGCACAAAAACTGATGAGATTCGCGGCCGCACCCTTGTCGACGACCAACCGGAAACTGCCGATCGGCGCACGCCAGTTGGCACCCGTCTTGAGTACATAGCCCACACGATATTCTGGGAGAGCAGCGGATGCGGCCCCTGCGTGTTCGGCAAGCCTGGCGACACCCGCCAGAAAGCGCGCATCGGCGCAATAGCGCGCGACATAAGCCTTGCCCTGCCCGCTCCGCCGATAGCTGGACGCGACAAGGTCGGTGCCGACGCTTCCGCCGGTGCCGGGTACGTATCGATGTTCGACGATAAGGTCGCGACCGGCAGGGAAGACTTGGTCCCAGTGCCACGTTTCCCTGACGGTCCAGAGCGGCTCCAGATGTCCCGCCATGCCATCGCCGCCGTCTTCCGGTACGACCAGCCCTGCCGTGATCAGTCGCTGACGTTCCTGCCGGCCGAGCCGGTCAAGCTGCAGATCCATGTCGCCTGTAAGCGGAACGGCCAGTTCCGCCAGCAGCGACGTACGGTCCTCACCCCTCACCATCGCCTTGCGCTCGACCGACATCTTCACTGTCTTGCCGCCGACGAACGTCGCGAATTCCGTTGGGACGGCAACGTCAGCATAGTCGCGTTGGGCAAGGTCGTCGTCGGGCATCGGAAAGGCAACGGTGGTACGGACATCGGCCGCGGTGCGATTACGGAAGACGTAGCGCACCTTCACCAGTCCGGCCGACACGAACAGGTCTTCGGAGACCATGTCGATCGCGTCCGTGCGGGTCAGGACCAAGCCACCGGCCGCACGCTCCGCAGTGCTGTCATTGGCCCTTGCGGGTCCGGTGAGAAGCCCAGCGGTCGCGAGGAAAAGGGCAATCTTCGTCATGTTTCTCGCATCGACAGTCGTGGATTCACAAGCGGTTACGTGCTGGAGTGGCAAAGGGCTTGAGGCGTTGGCGCCGGCGCGTGGACACGAGGCGGGGATCGTAACTACATTGGTGTCGCAACGATCATGGCAGCAGGGGAACATTCAATGAAGTTAAAATTTTTGGCGGCAGCGGCATTTCTGGTGTCCGCCGGTAGTCCCGCGCTTGCCCAGGTGGCGCCGGCGGGTATCTCGGATCGATACACCGCCTGTGCGTCCCGAGCGGGAACAAACACGGTGCAACAGGGTATCTGCGCCCAGTCTGAGATCGCCGCCCAGGACGCGCGATTGAACAAGGCATATCAGCAAGTCATGCGTCAGCTGGCGAAGACGCCGGACAAGCGCCTGGCCCTTCGTACCGCGCAGCGTTCGTGGTTGAAGGCCCGGGACTATGAGTGCAAGATTGATCAGGAGACGATCAACAGCACCTGCCTGGTCATGAAGACTGCGACCCGTGCTAACGAACTCGAGAGCATGGTCCGCTTCTAGACCGACCGCATCATCTAGCAGCAGCTCTTCGCACCGTCCCGGGCATCATGACGGATGTCGGGACGGTGTGGAGCAAGTGCGATCTGGATAGGCCGGCCGGAGGTCACGGCATCAACACCACAATGCACCATCCAGCATATGAGGATTGGCGCAGCCGGACTGCGGCAGCGGCAAGGGCTGTCCTGGCCTCCACAAGCCGAGCCGCTGTTGAATACCCGGCATCTCGGAGTCGATGACCGCCAGACGGTTTCCGTCACCGTATGTCGTCGCGCTGCGGTAGCGCAGCACCTGCTTGTAGACGCCCGACGCGACGGACCGGTTGACGATGATCCAGAAACCGAATGGTGCGTCGCTGGTTGGTTCGGCCGAGATGATGGATCCTCTGAGTACGCCTTTGGCGATGTACCGTATTTCCTGATTGTTGTTCTTGCGGGTCACGTGCGCGTAAACCTGGGTAAACACATCCCGCCCGCGATCATATCCGAACAGCTGCGTTGCTACCCGCCGATCGCCGTTCATGGCCGAGAGGCTGCCGATCTCGACGAGCAGCAGGGTCGTTGTGTCACTGGGATGCACCAGGGCGACGTTGCCGAGAACATGGGGTTCGGAAAACACATCTTTCCCGTCCTGTGGCGTGAGGATGTCGTCGGCGTCGGGGCGGCAAGATTGACCGTTATCGTTGGTGATACACAGCGAGACTGGGCCTGGCGCCTCTTCGCCCGATAAACCCTCGACATCCTCACCCTGGGTAGCGATGAACTGCCAGGGTGATCGTGTCGCGAACGGTTTTGATAGGTCGATCGTCGATATGGCTCTCGCTGATGCTGCCCAGGTTTCAGCCACAGGCGACAATAACGCGCCAAGGATCGTCGCCAAGGCTGCAAAGCGCAACGTCATCGCCACTGTCTCTTTCCCACTCGACACGGCGTATCGACGTACCGTGTTCTCGATGGCAACTCCCGTCCCGACGAGACGGTAGGAATGCCCATTGCGTAAAACCTGGCATCGAGCATTCCGAAACTGCGAGTGCTTGGCGATCGTGGTGATCTTCGCGATCCGAAGGCATCCTGCCAGCTCGGCCGGATACACGTCGCTTCCGGCCGCGCGCCTGCCGCAAAACGATCACCGTGGCGGGCGAGCCTCACCCTCTTCAGCCATCCGCCGAATATCCGCGCCTGCCTTGCGCATTGTATCCTCCGCGCCACGTGTCGCAGCCAGAAAATCCTCCTGAGACGCCACGGCGTAATTGCACCCGACCAGCAGCATTTTCGGTGTCAACGACGGCGGCCCCTTCGTGGACTTCGGCGTCGGATCAGCACCGAAGGCATCGAGCAACACTCTCGCCATCGCATCGCCGGTCGGCGCGAACCCGCCGATCATCGGCCCGGTCTCGGGATCGACGAAGCGGTAATATTGTTCCGTCATCGCGATCGGCGCGCGTGCCATCTTCTGGGCAGCAATCACCCGCTCGGCGCTTGCGCGGGGCAGCAGCGCGATGACCCAGTCGCTCATGAAATAGACGTGGTCGACCGGCTCCCCGAACACCGAGACATCTCCCTCGACCGCGAAGCCATACAACCCGATCATGCCGTCGAGTGCCTCGGGCAATTTACTTGGGCGCATCCACGCCGGCGGGCGATTCTGCAGGAAAAGCAGCTCGGCGAAGGTGCCGAGCGCGTCGCGCGACTGGCAGGACAGCACCTGCGTCAGCGATGCCGGCGTCAGCACGGCCTCATGCTCGGCCTGGGCTACGGATGGCGATGCCGCCAAAGCGCTAGCGAGCGCGGCGGTGACCATCGCTCGCACGGGAATACGCCTCGGGGCAGAGCGCGTCGGCGCCGTGGTCGCGCGGTGGTGGCGATGATCCATGCTCGGGGTGTTACCTCGCCGGTACGAAGGATCAACTCCGGCTTTTATGGATGCCGTTCGTACCGGCCCTTACCCGCGCCGTTCAGGAGCAGCGCACCATGGTCGATCCGCAGCCGCAATTGCCGGAAGGCCGGCTCTGCGCCAGCGCTGGGTCCGGCGTCCAGCACGAGCATTTCGCCGTCGATCCGCCACTTGCCCTCCGCCGCCTGATCCGCGGCACCATGGCTCATGAACCAGGCGAAGCTTCCATCGGGACTTAGCACCAGCTCAGATCCCGTCTCCATCACACCTGACAGGTAGTAATGACCGGTGAGACCGCGGCTAGCGCCGGATTCAACCGCTGATGCATCCGGAGCGTAGCGGGCGTTGCACTGCAACTCGCGCATATCGTGCGACAACATGTACAGGAACGACGTCATCGGATCGTCCGCGTCAGCGTTCTTGTGGACGTAACGCCGCCCGCCCCCGAGCACGAAGGTCATGAAGCCACCGTCGTCGATTTCGAACTCGGTGATTGCTCCCCGATCGTGCGGTGCCTGATACGTCATCGTCACCAAATCAAAGCTGTAGCTTTCTTTGACCTCGCTGCCGCGGCGCTCGCAGGTCTTTGCTTCCCCGCATGCCCAGGTCGTGACTGCCGTACACCGCAGACCCATGGGTGACCGTGTCGCGGCGGACGCCCCGGCGGTGACTAGCAACCCCATGGCCGTCACCGCCGATTTAACTCGCTTCAATCCGATTCATCCCCCAGCCGACACTCCGGAGCGGCACGTAGCATGACGCCTCCGAGCGAAAAAGTTCGTGTTTTCGAAGGTGCGCCGTCCCGGCCCGGGCCCCTATACCTGACCCAAAGCTGGCGCTCGCAGAAGCTGTTGCGCAATTTGAAGCGGACGTTGCTAAAGGACGCGCTGGCGTCACGTTCAGGCGTATGGGCCCGTGCCTGGCGCTAGGGCGACCGCCATTGGCCGAAATCACCGCCCCAAGGCGGCCGGACCACTCACCACCAGATTGCGATATTTGTGAATGATACGCTGGCTGCCAAAAGCAGTCATAGCGCGGAAATGAATGAGCGTCAGAAGTTGGGAGGCGGGGAAGGGTATGTGAATGTCTGTTTGTGGGTGATCATGGCGAGCCGAACAGGTCGCGGAAGCGACGTGGCTGCGAGCGTAGATACTGGGGCGGCGCCTTTACCTGGGCACCGAGATGCGCAGCTGCGTGCCAGGGCCAGCGCGGATCATAGAGAATCGTGCGGGCGAGCGCGATCATGTCAGCGTCACCGGTGCCAACGATCGCTTCCGCCTGCTCATAGTCGCTGATCAGACCAACGGCGACGACGGGCATGCTGCATGCCTGCTTGACGGCGCGTGCCAGCGGCACCTGATAGCTGGGGCCGACTGGGATGTCCTGACGAGGGTCAAGACCGCCACTGGATACGTGGATGGCAGCACAGCCGCGGGCCTCAAGCGCCTGTGCAAAGGCGATCGTGCCTGCAATATCCCATCCACCCTCTACCCAGTCGGTGCCTGACACACGCATGGTGACGCCCCGGTCAGCGGGAAAGGCGGCCCGAACCGCGTCGAACACCTCGAGCGGAAAGCGCATCCGGTTCTTCAGGCTGCCCCCATATTCGTCCTCGCGCCGGTTCGACAGCGGCGACAGGAACTGGTGAAGAAGGTAGCCATGCGCGGCGTGAAGCTGGATCACGTCAATACCCAACCGCGCGGCGCGCCGAGCGGAGGCAGCAAAGCTGTCGCGAACCCGCCTCAGTCCGTCTTGGCCAAGTGCTGTCGGTGGCGCCCCATCGGTCGCGAAGGGAAGAGCGGACGGTGCCTCCGTCTGCCAGCCGTGAGCGGCGCCAGGGGGTAGTTGCGCGCCTCCCTTCCACGGCACCTCGGTCGATGATTTTCGCCCGGCATGCGACAGCTGGATCGCGATCGGCATGTCGGACCACCGACGGATGCCGTCCAGCACCCGTCCCATCGCTGCCTCGGTGGCGTCATCCCAGAGGCCGACATCGGCATAAGTGATGCGCCCCTCTGGCACGACGGCGGTTGCCTCGATCGTCAGCAGTGCTGCGCCCGAAAGCGCCAGCTGACCAAGATGGATCAGATGCCAGTCGTTCATGCAGCCATCTTGCGCTGAATACTGGCACATGGGGGCAATCACGATCCGGTTCGTCAGGGTCAGCCGACCAACCGTCAGCGGGCGGAACAGTGCCGGGATCGTCATGGCGTCATGGCCGCATCTGATACGATCATAACCTCGACGCGCGGATCGTTCATCTCTGGGTACTCCGGTGCCCTATGCCCCGATGGTGCCAACGGCGAACCCGGCAAAGGGTTTCTGGCAGCGTCGCCACCGCCATGAGCCATTGACGTGGTGCTAGACCGTCAATGCGTGTTTCAGCGACCCCGCATCGTCGCAGTTTGGCAGTCTACCATCCAGATTAACGAATGGCGGAAATCAGGGAGCGAGGAAAGGTGCCTGAACGTCTCGTTGTGGGTCGAATTTTCAGAGACAGAAGCTAAGTTGGCGAACACACGCCACATGCATCATGCTGACGTCGAATCTAGGGGTACCCTTGCGAGCTTGGCAAGCTGGCGTGCCAGCACCTTGACCGCGACTGCGTTGGCACCGACACGCCCGATCGCAGTTGCCGTTTGATCAGCCGCGTCAGCCGTGTCGGCCGTGATTATGGCCAATTCCGCGACAGCCTCACGTTGACGCTGAGCCTGAACCAGCGATGCGCACAGCAACTTGTCCTGCTCAACGGTCAATGCTTCATGCGCCGCAACGACCTTATCTGCGGCACCGACATCGCGCGCGATGGCTGATGCGCGGGCACCGATGTCATCGGTGGCTCGCTTGGTACGGCCGGTCAATGCCGACATTTCTGCTGCTACGACAGCAAAGGTTCGACCTGCGTCCCCCGCTCGCGCCGCCTCGATCCGTGCATTGAAGCTGAGCATCTGACTTTCTCGTGCAATCACGGATACATCCGCACTGATCAAGGCAACGCCCTGTGCCGAACTCGTCAGCGCATCGATCACCGGCTTGTTGATCGCCAGACCAGCGCGGATATGGGCCAGCGTATCTGCTTGCCGGCGCGCACTCTCTTCAATCGCGCCAGCCGCTTCCGCTAACATCGCGGCCAGATCGGCGATACGGTGAGCCTGCTCTACGGTTCCTCGCACAACCGCAGTTGCCGCCTCGGCTTCAGATGCCACGCACCCGGCAATATCGGTCAGGCGCGTCGCCATGGCGCGAAGCTGCACACGCAGCCCGTCGTCATTGTACGCCATGATCTCGCTCATGGGAGGTCAGGCTCGCGCGCGAACCGCAGCTAGCATGGTATCGGACAGAATACGGTAGGCAGCGATCCAGGCTGCTTCCGTATCACGGTCAAACGCGTGCCCAAGGCCTACACGTAGCGTTTCCACCAGTGCTGAACCGACTGCAGCGTAATGTGGTTCGCGTGCGCCATAGGCGACATGGCGGATTGCCAGCTCGCGCGCGACCGGCACAATTGTATCTAGCGGATCCAGTGCGTCTACGACTGTGGCCAGGGTCAAAAACAATTTACGGCCCTGTTCAGCCATATCGTGGCTGAACAGGGCGCGGGTGTCGGGTGCGATCTCAAAAAGGCGACGGTAAAACTCTGCCGCTGCCGCATCGGTAATCGGCACTACCTCGGCAAAGCTGTCCTGCACCAGGTCAATCTGTCGGGCTGTAAGCATGAGCGATACCTATGCTCGAATTGCACTCAAAACGATTAAGATTTCCACGTTTTGGTGTTCATCACGATATTCGAAGCCGTAACATCAGGCGGCAGAGCGACCATGAACGAGCGTCTGAAGGTGGGGAGCGGGGAAGGGGGCGGGAGCGGCCGGGATTAGGTCAACCCGCTATCGTCAGCTGGCGAAAGGTCGTCGCCCTCTCGCGTACGAAGCGCCGAACCAAGCCGTTACAGCGCCATCTGGCTGACTGGTTTGATTTGAGGAATTACGCCCGCAGCCTGTTGACGCTCGATCGCCCGGATCAAGGCATCAACGGGGTCAAGATCCTCATGGAAGCCGGCGAGACGGATTTTGGTCATATCGGAGACTACATCGGCTTCGGTGCCGAAGATGAAGTCGCCAAAGCCCCACCCCACCGCCTTTGTGAAATCGGTCTGGAGTAAGCCCGTGGATAGCTGGCGCCAGACGGGCTCGAGCGCGGGCATATGGGTGGCGAGCGTGAATGGAATAGGCTCGCCATTCTCGAGGCCGAAATGCCGGGCAACCTTTTCCCACAGGCGCCGCCAGCGGAACGGGGGATGAACATAGTTGAACGCCTGATCCGCTGCTTCGCTGGCAGTAGCGGCCCATAGGCTCGCACGCGCCAGCGCATGTGCATCCGTTACCTGAACCAAACAATCATCGTAGGTCGTGCGGGAGCCCGGGAAGCGGAAAGCCGCCCCGTCCGCAGCAGACAAGGCGGCGTAGGCGCCGATCACCGTCGCGATATTCATCGCATTGCCGGCTGCGTCGCCGACGACAACGTCGGGTCGCAGGATCGACCATTCCGGTCCACCCGCAGCGCGGCGCCGTTGTAGCTCGCGCTCCTGCGTAAAATAGAAGTTCGGCCCAATGGGCCGCGGGTTCTCGTCCTCGTAGAATGGCGTCGTCACTGGTCCGAGGTGAACGCCGTAAACTTTCGCCCCCTGGTACAGCACCACCCGCTCGATCGGGGCACTGGCCGCCTCCAGACCATCGAGCAGATTGCGGAGCATGGCTGAATTGCGCGTGTCTTCCTCTGCCAGGCCGCCGCCCGGTCCATAGGCCGCATAGAAGACGTGAGTGACATCGCCTGCGCCTGCTAATGCAGCTCGGCTTGCCGCAGCGTCACTGAGGTCGGCAACAACTTCACCATGGCTACGCGACAGGGCCACCCCACGCCAGCCTGCCGTTCCGGCAATCTCTTCGAGGAGAGCCTTGCCGATGATGCCACCTGCACCGGCGACGAGTGCAACGTTGGTCAAAAACCTGCTCCAGGATCACTGCGGGAAGGCTGACAGAACGATCCGCGCCGCCAAACTATCCGGCTGATCGGCACTCGTGTTGGTGCTCTCAAGGTAATCCGATATCTGACGCGGCACCTTCATGAGTGACTACCGGACCTGAAGGTTCAGGGAACACCAAATATCAAGCGAGGATGGCTGTATATGACCTTCTCATCTTCGTTGCGTATTTCAACCCGTTCATGCTCGCCGCTTCGTACGGCATCCTCAGCATGAACCATGGCCTCGCCGAGCTTACCCGTAACTGGCTCGCGGCTAATTTCCCTGGCATCTTTCAAATAGACCATGATGTAGCTCATCGGCACCCTTCCAAATAGCTGACGTGGGCGTGCCGTTGCTAAGGTACAAGGCCAGCACAGCAACGATGCCGTATACCGCTTTGTCAGCAAGCCTCACTCATGCACATTTCAGTCAACAATACGTCAACGATCATGCCGCTGACACCGTAGGAACAAGGCGAAAGAGGAAAACATTATCTTGTTACATGCTAAGCAAGTTGCCGATAGTGGTTGGCATTCGAACTGCTGACGGTTTGCGTTCATGGCAAGTGCCGCCGTCTGCTGGCCGTTTCAAGAGGCAGTCATGGCCTATGCAGCAATGCCGGCTGCCGCATCAGCCACATCCGGGTCACGCAGCATATACCCACGCCCCCAGACGGTCTCGATGTAGTTCTCACCTCCGCATGCCAGGGTGAGCTTCTTGCGCAGTTTGCAGATGAAGACGTCGATGATCTTGAGCTCGGGCTCGTCCATGCCGCCATAGAGGTGGTTGAGGAACATGTCCTTGGTGAGGGTCGTGCCCTTGCGCAGCGCCAGCAGTTCCAGCATCCCGTATTCCTTGCCGGTGAGGTGCACACGCGTGCCATCGACGTCGACCGTCTTGGCAGACAGGTTGACCAGCAGCTTGCCGATCCTGAGCACGGATTGCGCATGGCCCTTGGACCGGCGGATCACGGCATGGATGCGTGCGGTCAGTTCGTCGCGGTGAAACGGCTTGGTGATGTACTCGTCGGCGCCAAAGCCAAACGAGCGGATCTTGCTGTCGATGTCGCCAACCCCCGACAGGATCAACACCGGCGTTGCGATGCGCGCGGTGCGAAGCCTCTTGAGGACGTCATAGCCATGCATATCCGGCAGGTTCAGATCGAGCAGGATGATGTCGTAATCGTATAGCTTGCCGAGGTCCAAACCCTCTTCGCCCAGATCGGTCTTGTCGACGATGAAGCCCTCGGTGGTGAGGATCAGCTCGATGGCCTGCGCCGTCGTTGGCTCGTCTTCGATCAGCAGAATGCGCATCGTCACATATCCCGGGAAGGCGCGATCTCGCCTACTGACGGCATTCGTAACCGGATAAGGTTAACAGACTGGTAGTGCTCGGTATTTCTGGCGCGAGCTATCGCCGGACACGTGGATAATGGCAGCGCATTTGCGCGGGTCGTAGTCAGCGCCTCCGGGCAACTGAATGGGTGAGCCACGATGGGACGCGCAAAGGGGGTTGCAATGTTGGAGAATGTCTAGGAACATAAAGGGAACGAATCGAGTATAGCCCCTATGTCCGCCTTTGCTTCCCTAGCGCCCAGCATAGCGCAGCTGCGGACCATCGCCACGCCGGTGACCGACTACCGCGTGATGCCGTTCGGTATCGAGGCGATCGACGGCCGGCTTGGGGCAGGGGGCTTGCGGGCAGGCGCTCTCCACGAGGCAACCGCGCGGACCGGATCGCTGGCCGACGACGCGGCCACGACGCTGTTCCTCGCCGGGATCGCGGCCCGTGAGGCGGCCGGTACCGGCGGTCCAGTGCTCTGGGTAAGCTGCCGATGTGACCTCTACGCACCCGGTCTCGCGCAAGCCGGCCTGCCGTCAGCCAGTGTCATCCACGCCCAGCCCCGTGACGATGCCGCGCTGCTGGCGGTGATTGAGGATGCGGTGCGCGACGGCACGCCGGCCGCGATCGTCGCGGAGGCGAGCAAGGTATCGATGGTCGCCACCCGCCGCCTGCAGCTGGTCGCGGCCGAGGCGGACATGCCGGTGCTGCTGCTGCGTCGTCGGCGTGGCCTGAATGAAGACCCGTTTGCCGAGCCGTCCGCTGCGTGGACACGCTGGCGGATCGGTACCGCGTCGTCCGAGCGGCTGGATGTCGCGGGTGTGGGAAGAGGGAGATGGTTGGTTGAACTGGCACGGCAACGTGGCGGTGAAGGCTTTTCCCTGATCGTGGAGGGTAGCGATGAGACGGGTCGTCTCGCTGTTCCTGCCGGACTTGGCCATCGAGCGGCTGAGACGGTTGGAACCGCCCGCTTCGCGGCTGCCTGACCGGGTTGTCCTCCAGCTGCCGGTCGACGATGATCCGGGTGCCGGTTCGGTGCCGCGGGGCGGCGGATGGCGACCAGGTGCGCGGTGGGCACGCGAAAACGCGCCATCACGCGGCGACATCGAGACGCAGATCGCCGCGCTGCCCGTTCACGCCCAGCCACCCATGCGCGAGCTTGGTCGACGCTCGGAAGCGGCCAGCCATCCCTACAAGGCAAAACCGCCGGCAATGCGCCAAGTCGTAGCTGTCCTTGCGCCAATCGAGCATGCGCCGCTGGCGCTGGTCGGCAAGGTCGGCCGACGCGAGGAGGTGGTGGCCGCCTGCACCGGCGCCCAGGCGCTTGGCATCCACCGCGGCATGGCCGCCACCCACGCTCGCGCGCTGGTCTCCGATCTCGACTTCCGTCCGGCCCAACCCGAAGCCGACGCCGCGATGCTCGACCGGCTGGCGTTGCTCGCGGTCAGGCGCTGGTCGCCGATCGCGGCGGTAACCCCGGCAGATGGCCTCTGGATCGACCTCGCCGGTTGTGACCACCTCCACGGCGGGGAGGAGCGGTTCTGCCGGCGGTTGCTCGCCTTCTGCCGGCGTGCCGGCTTCACTGCGCGTCTCGCTGTCGCGGACACGGCCGGTGCCGCCCACGCTCTGGCTCGCTTCGGGCAAAGTGACCTCATCCGCGTCGAACCGCGAGGAACAGTGGACGCGATCGCACCACTGCCGATTGCCGCACTGCGCCTGGCACCCGCCGCGTTGGCGGCAGCGCGCAAGTTCGGCTTCGAACGGGTCGCCGACCTGCTGCCGGTCGCGCGCGGGCCGCTTGCCCGCCGGCTTGGCCTCGCGGCGATCACCCGGCTCGATCAGGCGCTGGGAGGCGTCGCCGAGCCGATCACGCCGCGTGACGATCCAGAGGTGCCGATCGTCGAGCGCCGCCTGCTGGAGCCGATCGTCACCGCCGAGGCGATCGAGCAGGTCATCGCCGACCTGTTGGCGGACCTCGCCGAGCTGCTGCAGNGCTCGATGGTGTTGGTTTCGGGGGTCATGAGATTCCTGAAATGATGCGGAAGGCTTGATGCATTGGGTGCTGTCAAACGCTTATCAAGCACATAGGTACAAGACACTTCCTGTCAACGGTTAGGTACGAGACATGCCTCACATCGAGAAACAGCCAGCGAGATTGCGATATAAAAGTAGAGAAATCACTTTCTGCTTGAGCGCGTCAAAGCGTTGTGACGTGAGTTCGCGCCGCTGCCGGGTTGGCTTGGACCGGGTGAGGTTTAAGCATCATCATCCGTCTGACGTGTTCAGGATCGATGAGACGGCGTGAAGGTCTGCCGATGATGTAGCCCTGAACCGCAGAGCATCCTTCCCGCGCGATGATTGCCAGCTGTGACGGCTGTTCGACCCCTTCCGCCAGGACTGCCATATTGAGCATCTTGCCCAGCGTCGCGACGGATCTCAGGATCAGGACCGCCTGCTCGTCATGGTCGATCTCGGCAACGAACGAGGCATCTAGCTTGATGCAGTCGAACGGAAACGACCGCAGCACGTCGAGCGACGAGTAGCCGATGCCAAAATCGTCGAGCGCAATCGCGATACCCATCGCCTTCAGCGCTCGCAGTTGCTCAAGCGCGAACCGGCGGTCATCGATGATCGCGCTTTCGGTCAACTCGAGCGTCAGCCGTTCGGCGGGCAGTCCGCTTTCGACAAGAGCGGCGCGTACGGTCTCGACCAGACGGGGGTCGCCCAAGTGCTTTGGCGACAGATTGACCGACACGACATGCCGGTTCGGCCAGAGGGCGGCTTCAATACAAGCCTGGCGCAAAATCCAGATGCTCAGCGGTACGATCTCGCCGCTTTCCTCTGCCAGCGGGATGAAGCACGCCGGTGAGATCATGCCCCTGGTCGGGTGGTTCCAGCGCACCAGCGCTTCGTAACCCTTTATCTCGCCGGTCGGGAGCGATGCCTGGACCTGGTAGTGGAGCTCGAACGCCCTGGCCTCGATGGCATTGCGCAGATCGGCGACGAGCTCACGACGCGCACGTACCGCATCGTCCATCTGCGCGTCATAAAAGCACGGCTCCGCCGAATGGGCGGCCTTGGCCCGGTACATGGCAAGGTCGGCCTTTGCGAGCAGGGCGTCGGGATCGAAGCCATCGTGATGGGCCAGTGCAACGCCGATGTTGGCACCGATCGAGGCGCTGAAGCGATCGAACACGAACGGGTGGTCGAAGGCGGCGCGCACTCGCGCGAGAAACCGCGTCAGGTCGTCCGGCTCCTGATAGGATATGACCGCGGCGAATTCATCGCCGCCCAGTCTCGCCACGCATTCCCCCGGTTGCAGATTGGCCGAGAGCCGGGCCGCCAGCGCCATCAGCACCTGATCACCCGCCTGATGGCCATAGGTGTCGTTGACGACCTTGAAGCGCGAAAGATCGAGCATCGCGATCGCCATGCAGCTGTATCCGCCCTTCACCTTGAACCGGCGCTCCAGCTCCTCGTTGAAGCTCATCCGGTTGGGAAGATCGGTCAGGGCATCATGAAGGGCCATGCGCCGCAGCCGGCGGTAGGATTCACCCCGGGTGTGACCATCGATGAGGGCGCTGATCGCAGCACAGCCGACGATGATGCCTGCCGCCACCGCCGTCGTGACGGCCAGCGTCGTCATCGTCAGATCCGACAGCCCGTCACCCAGCTTCAGCACGGCGATGCTCACCGCCGCCATGCCGGTGAAGTGCAGGGCGGCGACCGCCAGGGCGAGTAACCCGGCAGCGCTTACGCTGCTGCGGACATCACGCCCGCGCAGGACGTGGAACGCGGCTCCCGCAAGCAGTGAGGAAAGGGCTACGGATGCAGCGACATACCGCCCATCCCATGTGACCAGGCCATCGACCCGGTACGCGGCCATGCCGAGATAGTGCATGATCGAAATCGCAAGGCCGACGATCCCGCCACCGAGCAGCCCTGCCCATCGTCGTCGATGGACGGCGATCGCCAGGCCGGGCGCCGCCAGCACGATGGCGGCGAGCAGGGAGACGAGCGTCAGGACCGGATCGAGTACGACCGGGGCACGGGTGCGAAACGCCATCATGGCGACGAAATGGGTTGCCCAGACCATGGTACCCGTTCCCACCGCCGTCAGCACGATCCAGCCGAGGCGGCTATATCCCCCGGTCGATCTGATCCGGCCGGAGAGCTGGATGGTCGCCGCCGAGCCCACCAGCGCGACCAGAAGCGCCAGGACGACGAGACGCAGGTCGTGCTCCTGCGCAATGCACCAGGCGACCCGCATCATGCCGCATGGCCCCAGATATCCAGCCGGGCGTCGAGCGCCATCGATGCCTGCCGTGCCAAGCCGAGCAGGTAAGCGGTCTGATCCGCCGATGCGGGTAGACGCCTGACGGTATCGATCACACACAGCGTGCCGACATCGATACCGCTCAGCAGTCGCAGCGGCGCGCCGATATAGTAACGGACCCCCGGGTCGCCGGTCACGCTGGGCAGATGCGCAAAGCGGGCATCCACATCGGGATCGCAACATTCCAGTACGCCTGGATGATCGATCGCATAGGTGCAGAAGCTGTTGCTCCTGACCATGCAGCCGATCGGGAAACCGTGGCTGGCCATGATCGACTGCAGGTCGTCATGGATCAGGGTCAGGGCGGCGATGGGTGCATTGAACGCCAGTGCCGCATCATCGGCGAAACGCGTGAAGACAGGCTCTGCCGATGCATCGTGGCTGGAGAGGCCATGTACGACATCGGAACGGCGTCGTTCCCTGAACAGGTTCTTGAACATCAGCATCCCTACCACCGCTGCCAAAGCGATAATAAGGCCGGGAAATTAAAGAACTTTCATCGCCGCGGCATGACGGCTCCATCGTCGCATCGGCACCGCGATGTGAGGCCCAGAGTGGCGCAGCGTCTGGCTGGGGCAGGGTGATTTAGGTGAGAGGTTCTACTCCCCGGCCGTTCCCAGGTAACGATGCACGTGGCGTCAAAACCCCTCGAGACTGTTGAAAAAGGGCTGCTTGGGATCGTCGTGGCGAACGGCTGGCGGCGCCGGGCACCGGAGGATGCGCCGCGTATCAGGCCGGCGCGGCCTGCCGGGCGAGCAGCTGAAGATTGTATGCCGCGGCAGCCATAGTGAATTCCTCGGCTGCTCCGGCGAGGCCCCGCAGCTTAAGCGTTCGTAGCCCCAGATTACGTTTCAGGTGGCCGAACACGCGCTCGATGCGCTGTCTTCGACGCCGTGCGTGCGCATACGCGTCGGTGCCGGCAAGAGCGCGGACGGTATCGCGGGCATCCTCACTGACGAGGCGGGTGATGCTGCGTTTCCGGCTGACGGTGCATCGGGGCTTCAGTTCGCAGCCAACACAATCGGCGACATGGCTTCGGTATACGACCTCTTATTCACGTTGGAGGCGATCACCGCAGCCGGCGCCGGCTTCAGGTCCCTCACCGAGGCCGTGGACACCACAACGGCCGCAGGCCGGTTGATGACTCAGACTTTGGGAGCCTTCGCCGAGTTCGAGCGCGCCATGAACGGGCTGGCGCATGCGCGCAGTGCCGGACGGCTGCTGGGTCGCCGGCCTAGCCTTACCGCGCCACAGCGTGCCGAGATCATCGCCAAGGCTGAATCAGGCCAAGGGTCGCCGTCCCAGCTCGCCAGCCTGTTCCGGGTATCGCGTTCCACGGTTCAGCGCGTGCTGCGCGAGCATCGTGAAAGCCAGCTGACGAAGGCCAAACCCACTCTGTCGAAACCCTGACGACAACCTCAGGCGGCAGAGGCGTGGTGGTATCGACGGGATCAACCCCGCTGACGGGTATGGCAACGGGTCAGGCGCTGGCGTGCTTGCGGGGTCGGCCACCTTTGCGGCCGTTCAGGCGGGATGCGGCAACCTTGGCTTCGGTCCGCGCCCTGCCCCCTTCCGCACCGAGCTGGCGAGCCATCCACTGCTTGGATCCGAATACCCCCTGAAGCAGTCCAGGGACGTAGAGATCCGCATCGAGCTTGGGCCAATGCAGGCCCAGCCCAGCTGGACTAATCTCGATCTCGGCCAGGCTTTCCGGTGAGGCATCAGCCAGCCCCTCGGCAATCCGGGTTGGAAAGGTCAGTTCGACCCCGGTGTTGAGTGCCACCACAACGCGAGATCGCCGGCGATCATACCGTGCGGACACTGCATGGCCCGCGGCACGGGTCTCGGCCATCCGCGCTTCAGCCTGCGCCAGTTCCTGCTCAGTAATCGCCATGTATCGTCCTCCACTCCTCGCACAGCATCGGCACCGCCTCCGCCAGCGCGGCCTCGATCCTGTTCACGTCTGACAGCCTGAAGCCGTAGCTCTCTCGCAGTTCGGGTGGTCCGCCAGGGCAGTTCAGGTTAAACACCGCTTCCCCTGCCGGACCCTTCACGTGCACGTGTGCCGGGCGATGATCGTTGGGCCAGATCACGACCCGCAGGCCATCAATACGAAACACCACAGGCATATGCCCATGTATCAAAAACCCAAGCGGTAGGGAATGGTTGCGCTAGGAGGCAGGTGATGTTTGGAGCCCGCGGCCAGGGGTATCGGAACACGCAGTCGCAGATATGCATCAGATCAAATTAGTTTTGCGACAGTATTGTGCGACACCGGCACATCGTCCGCCCCCTTGCCTTTGGAAGTCGCGATATGTCCAACAGGGGAATGTAGGCGGCCGAGAAGGGGCGGTTGGGTTTACCGGGATGCTGCCGTTCGAGGTCGTTTTGATATTTGTTTAACAATCGAATGAATTGCGACTGAGGCAGGGTCTTATATACGGTGGACGTGACCAAACCGATTGTACCCCCCGCCGCTCAATTTCTCCGCGCAGACGCGATCCGTGGCGGCATGGATCTGTTGATGTTTGCCCATAAGTCGCATCTTAACCGGGCAGACGAAAGTCTGGCGGCTCAAGGTCTGGGACGAGCTCATCACCGGGCACTGTATGTTGTATCCCGACGGCCGGGTATATCGGTCGGAAGTCTTCTCAGTACATTGGGTATCACAAAGCAGTCGCTTGGTCGGGTTTTAAAGAAATTGACCGATGATGGGCTCCTAGAGTGCCGTACCTCTACACAGGATCGTCGGGTGAAAATGCTGTACCTGACCGATAAGGGGGCTGCGCTGGAACATGAGTTATTCGATCAGCTACAAGCCAATATGGCACGTGCTTATGCCGCCGCTGGTGAGGCCGCAGTCGTTGGATATTGGACGCTCATGCAGCACCTGATGGACGAAACGGCACATCGTCACTTTTTGGCATTCAACGAGACGTCCAGACCATTGCCGCGTTAATTGGCATATACGCGATAGGGCTATGTCGGCAGTCGCCCAAATTCCGACACTCGGGAAGTTCGCTGCAGCTCCTAAAGGAAGACGCTCTCTCCCGCCTTTACAGGGCTAGCCGCTGACGCCTCCGGCGAGGTTCTCAAGCGAGCGACGTAGCTCATCTACGTTATCATCGGTGAGTTTGCAGGCCGAGGTGATCTTGCCAGCGACCCCCCGGATTTCGACGTCAAGCGCGCGCCCTTCGGGAGTAAGGTCAACCAATACACGTCGTTCGTCTACCGTGTCGCGTGTCCGTGTCACGAGGCTCGAAGCCTGCAGTCGTTTGACCAAAGGCGTAATGGTCCCGGTATCCATGCCGACCCGCCCACCAAGTTCGCCGACGGAAACGGGCGCGACGTCGAGCAGCTCAAGCATCACTAGATACTGGGGGAAAGTCAGTCCGAGCGGCTCCAGATGCGGTTTATGCATTCGGGCCATGCGGCTGGCTGCTCCGTAGAGGGCAAACGCGAGCTGCTTGTCTACCTCACCACGGCTCTTCGAAACATGATCATTCATAAAAAGGCCTCTAGCGGACATATGTATTGCGCACTAGATAATGCGCGTCTGACTGGTGGGAAGGTGCTTCTGCTGGTTCTAGAGCGGAGTTTATCTAAGTGCTTGAGCTTAAGCTATTCCATGCTGTCCTGCGAGAACGCCACTCCGTGCGAAGCTTTTTGCCCACCCCTGTGCCCGACGAGGTGCTTCGAGCCGTGCTGGAAGACGCGCAACTCGCCCCCTCGAACTGCAACACCCAGCCTTGGCAGATGCACATCGTTTCCGGTGCCAAGCGGGACGAGTTGAGCCGGGAGATCCTCGCGGACGACGATGTGGGGCACAGCACTCCCGATTTTAGCTTCGCGCACAGCGACTTCTACGGTCCTTACAGCGAGCGTGCCCGAAGTCAGGGGGCTGCCTATTATCAGGCGATGGGCGTGGCACGAGAAGCCACTGAGGATCGCCGGACAGCTTCCCGACTCAACCTTAGCTTCTTCGGTGCGCCACATGTCGCCCTTTTGTTCATGCCATCGTTCGGCGACAACGTCCGCGTCGCTGGGGACATGGGTATGTATGGCCAGACCTTTCTGCTCTCGCTGACCGCTCATGGGTTGGGCGGCATTCCGCAGACCATGCTGGGTTTCTATGCCGACACAATCCGCAAGGTTCTGGATATCGACCCGTCGTTGAAGATGCTGTTCGGTGTGTCCTTCGGCTACCCCGATGAGACGCACGCAGCGAACAAATACCGGATCGGTAAAGCGCCAATTGAGGAAAGCGTGATCTTCCACCAGTGAGAACAGAACCACGGCGTGGCTGCTGCGGTAGGACACACCGTGATCGTTGGAACGGAACGAACAATCTGCGGCCTTCCCTAAGAGAATGACCTTGCTCGGATATAGCGTCGTTCCGAAGCGGACGTTCGGCTTTCCACCACAACCGGTCATTCCGTATTGCAAAACGCAGAATTTGCTGCACCGGCGCGCGCCAGCGGTCGCTAATATCCGGCCAACCCTTGGAAGAACGTTCTAAATGTTTGGTCCCGACGATTGATGGTGCATCATCCACAGGCGAGTGGAAGGAAGTGCTATGGGCCAGGTTCTACACGGGAGCGCCACCACGACAGAGGTCGTGCGTCGAGCGATACAGCATAGTGAAGAGAGCCTGAGGGCGCCGGCGGGACCGCCGGTCTGGGGTGTCGGCAATCATGTGTTTTGCGTCAGCTGACGATGACAGGAATCTAATCAAAATCGGATATTGCGTCCTATTCATCGTTACACATCTTCGATCGTGTATTCATCTCCGTACTTGATCGGCGTTTAGCACCTAGTACCGGTTTCAGATAGCCAAGCTTGGTGTACGGGGAATGTAGTCGCCGCAAACGAGCAGGTCTCGGTTTCAGTAATGATTTGTCATTGGTGTACTGTGCAGCGAGACGCTTAAGCAGCGACTGGCGCGAAATTTGTCCCTGACGAGGCTTACCGACACGAAAAAGCCGCCAGCCTTCCGACTGACGGCTTTTCCATGCCCAAAGCGGGCAGGGTATCAGGCGAACGATACCTTCACGCTCTTGCGCCGATAGCGCGTAGCGGCGCCAACCATGCCAAAGCCCACGAGCATCATCGCCCAAGTGGCAGGCTCGGGAATGGCCGGCGTCGCGATCGCAAGCCCGAACAGCTCGTCTTCGGTCTGGCCGATCCGCGTCAGGGCGCCGGTCTGGAGGTTGGCCGAGTAGAAATTGCGACCGCTCTGCACAAAGGCGTCGGAACCGGCGATGTCGAAACTCGTCCGCCCGCCGACGGTGACGCCCAGCGCACCGACCGTCGTTAGACCGCCGGCGTTGTTGTTCTGCCGTACCAGCGTCGAGGCGGCGGAATCGATCGCATACTGCGTGGTGCTACCGCTGACATAGGCATTGGCAATAATGTCGGGATCCTGTCCCGGAGCACCGGGATAGAAGACGTCCGTATCCCGGGCGATGATCGCGCCGGTGTTGGGGTTGACCCGGTAATTCTGGTTCGTGTTGCTCACGATCCGGATCGCATCGGCGACTGGGTTGAAATCGAAGCCAAACAGTGTTCCCTCGATCGCCAGCGCCCCGCCCCCAAGGGCGCTTGCGACACCAGTGATCGTATTGATCGTGTAGAGCGTCCGATTGCCAGCGAGCGCATACAGCGCACCATTGGCGGGGCGGAAGTCGAGTGCTTGAACGCTGTCGGAGAAGCCGGTTATCCTGACCGATGACAGATAGGTGCCGGGTGCCGCGCTGTTGAAGGATACGAGGTTGTTCAGCCCGTCGACGGCGAAAATAGTCGCCGCATTGGCCGACCCTGCAATAGACATTGTGCTGATGGCCAGCGCAAGCGCGGCTCCTTTGACTGTCGATCTCATCCCTGCTTCTCCCGTGATGCGGGTGGGGGTTCCACCCGTACAACATACGTCCAGAGCAAACGCAGGGATGCGGTCAGGTTCATTGAGTCCCATTTTGAGACAGGCCACATAGCTAATGTCGAAGCACGCTGGAGGAAATGTTTTCGATCACCTCGGGGTGATGTCAGAAAGGGTACCACCGAAGAGATAGAAACTTTTTGAACGGCAATGAGCCTAAGAAATATATCTCGACATCTGAATTACCCTTCCCCCTCTCTAAATTCTACCATTTGCTCACATCGGCTATTCCAACCTCAACCGATCCATCGCATCCGTGATACCACGTCAACCGCGCGCGTGTAGGCTTCTCCGGCATACTAGCGGCAGTTGTGGGCAATCCTGATGCTGCGACGTCTTCGGTAACATCGTTCGTCCCGACGCCAGTCGTTCCTGAGCCAGCAACATAGGCGATGATGCTCGTCAGTTTGGGTATGATCGGTGCAACCGCTCGGTATCGTCGGCGTTCTGACAAAGTCACTTACGCCTGATTTTCTCCCGATGTTCAGGTGAAGGTGCGAGGCCGCTGATTAAAAGTCAGCGGCCCTTTTTGGTCTGATCAGGGCTGAGCCTTTTGGCGGCTCGACCTGAAAGTGGGTCAGTTGAGGCAGTTGCTAAAATCATAAGCAATTGATATATCAGCCGATATGGTTGCAATTTTAAAAGCTTGAATTGATCTGGTGCGGCAGATGATGGCAACCCGTATGTGGACGGCCCTCACACGGATGTTTGCGTATCCACTGCGCTTTATCGAGCTTCAAGCTGCTAGAAGGACGGAGTTGATCGCCCAAGGTTATTGCTCTGGCTGTCTGCGACAGAAGGCGGAAGCGGGATATAAGACCTGTGACGATTGTTATTCCATAGGTCTGGAATAGCTGGGGTGCTGCTGGCAAAGAGGCTGGTGGCTTTTTTTATTTGATCTGAACAGGCGTTGGCATAACACTTCTGTCATGACCGCCTACCTTGTCCGTCTGACGGCCGAGCAAGAACACCCCCATGAGATCATTGGCATCTTTGTCGCGGAGACAAGGGAGGCGTTGTTCTGGCTGGTTGATCAAGCCGCATTGCCGTCGGAATGAGAGTGTATCGAGTTAAGCAATGGTAGGATTTATTGGGAGACTTTTACGGCCAAGCGTGTGCCTGAAGCAGCACCGGCAGACCACTTGCTTGATGACTGGAGCCCGCTGCGGTCGTGTGCCGGGACACGACCGTGCCAGCCGCGCCGAACTGGTCAACGCTGATGGTGTGCCCACACTCGCAGTGCAGAACTACTACTGCGCTACTACGTGGACGTCATCACGTTCACCGGCAGCTACGGTTGGTCCGCCCTTCCAATCAATGGCTTCTGTGGCAAAAACAACGACATACGCGACGTCCGAAACTCAGGCAGACCGTGTGGAAAGCCGTGAGCCGGGGCTGCGTAAGTTCCGCTGTCATTGGCCGGTGTAATTTCTGGCGAGATCAGCTCGATGCCGCTCTCCGGCGGCCTTGAGGCGCCCATAGGCGGCTCATGTGACATCCGAGATAACGCTCAGGCTCGGAAAGGCGTCGATTATGGCCTTACCGCAGCGATCATGCCCGGTACGCCGACCAGGGTGATGGCTCGCCTGATGTTGTAGGCAAGCGCGGTCAGGCTGAACTCGCCGCAAACGTTCTCCAGCCGGCGCATCAGGAACGCGCCCTGGCCCATCCACTGTTTGATGGTGCCGAACGGGTGCTCGACGCTGTTTCGCCGTTCGTCGAGCACGCCGGGACGAAGTGCCAGCCGCGCCGCCATGCGGTCAAGCACCGCCTCGTTCTCCAGGCGCGAGACGCGGCGGAAGGTCCGGGTGCAGCGAGACTTCAGCTCGCAGGCCTTGCAGGCAGCGCGGTTGGTGTAGTCGACCTTCACATTGTCACGCGACTTGCCGAAGTGACGCGGCGAGAGCACCGCCCCAGCCGGACAGACGAACACGTCCCGGTCAGGCTCGTAGCGGAACACCTCCTTGCTGAAGAAGCCATCGCGCACGGCAGGGCCGCGGATCGGCTTGGGGACATAGGCGGTGATGCCGGCCTTCTCGCAGGCCTCGATGTCCTCGATCTTGAAGTAGCCGCGGTCGGCGACCGCCTCGATGCGGTCGACGCCGAGCGCCTCCATTGCCGCTGTCGCGGTCTCGGCGAGCAGGCCCAGGTCGAGAACTTGGTTGCTCACCGCCTGCTCGGCGATCAGCTTGTGCTTCACGTCAACGGCGAGCTGGATGTTGTAGCCGACGCCCACCTTGGTCATGCGCGCCATCGCGCGGGCATCCGGATCGGTGAGCGAGATCTGCTCGGCGCCGGTGCGCTCCATCGCGCCCAGCAGCGCCTTCTGCCGGTCACGCTTGCCCTGGATGGCTGCGATCTTCTCGGCCAGCTTGCCGTTACCCCGGCCGGAACCGCCGCCCGGCGTGTGGTCATCGTCGGCGTCTCCCTCATCGAGCCGCTTCATGTACCCGGCGAGCTTCTCGTCGGCCTCCTGGATGAACCTGGTGAGCGAGGTGTGAGTAAAGTTGCGGTTCTTGTTGTTGACCGCCTTGATGCGCGTACCGTCCACCGCCACGAGTTCGCGCCCGAACAGGTCGAGTTGGCGGCACAGCACCACGAACTCGCGGAACACCGTCTTGAAGGCGGCACGGTTGTCGCGGCGGAAATCGGCAACCGTCTTGAAGTCCGGCTTGAGGTGCCGCAGCAGCCAGATCACCTCGATGTTGCGGTGGGTCTCGGCTTCCAGGCGCCGGCTTGAACGAACCCGGTTGAGGTAGCCGTAGATGTAAAGCTTGAGCAGATCGGCCGGGTCATAGCCTGGCCGCCCCGTCGCCTTCGGCTGCACGCGGACGAACCCGGCCGTGCCAAGGTCGAGCCCGTCGACGAACGCCTCGATGAACCGGACCGGATTGTCCTGCCCGACATAATCATCCACCGCTTCAGGCAGCAGCAGGAGCTGCGAGCGGTCCGTTCCAGCCAGATGCGCCATGGCAGAAACATACCATGGGCCGAGATCTACGGGAATCCTCAGGCCGGGCTTTCACACAGTCTGCAGGATATGCGCGACGACGTTATGTCTGAATTGGTGGATTGCGGTCGGTCCGCTTTCGGGCAGTCCACTGCTGTAAGCTGCCGTTTGTTCAGGAGGGGGCCGGGGGCTTCGGACCCCGTCGATGATGGAGAGCGGACCGGCCGCTTTCGGGTGGCGGCCGCCGAAACCGGCACTTAGCTCATGCCGCCGGCGGGGGCGGACTCTTGGCGATTGTGGTAAATACGGTTTGGTATTAGGTTCTGGGATAGGGGTGATGGCTACTACACGTCATCGACCGTTCACCATGCCATCGCACCGCCAGCGACCCTTCGATTGCGCCGAACGGCGCGATAGAAATGCGGTTCGGACCCCGCCCAAAATCGCAGTGATGACAAACCGACAGTGAATAATGTACGGAACCGACGCGCCTTCGGTCGACTTATGTTGGGAAGCCCGTAAACTCGGTCTTGATTTGCGATATTGAGCGAGCGCCGTTATCAACCGGTAAGCGATCGCTAGCGGATCGAGGTGTGAAATCGGATTGGTCAGCGGGACGACGTGGCGGATTTCACTTACATGGGAACCAAAAAGCTGCTGGCGCCGCGCATCGCGGAGCTGGTTAGCTCCATGGCACCTGGTCCTTTTCTCGATCTTTTCTCGGGTATAGCGGCGGTGGGGACCCAGGTTGGGTCGAACCGTGCCATCTGGTCCAATGATGTGCAATCCTTCTCTGGACTACTAACGCAGCAGCGTTTCTGCGCCGCTATGGCTTTCACCACGGCGCCGGACCTTGTCCAAAAGGCTTTAGTTCATTTCGCGTACAATCGGCATGTTTTGACTGAGGTATTTGGACCAAGTGTCTCTGAGGAGAAACTGTTGCTTGGCGCGCCTGACCCTTCTCGTTTGAAGACGCTGATCGATGATATCAGCACTTTAGGCACAGAGAAGCGCGTAGAGCTTCGCGCAGCGGGCGCCCACTGCATGGTGGCGACGACCCATGGTGGCACCTATGTGGGACTGACGCAGGCGATAGAAGCTGACTCAATTCGCTACGCTGCGGACAGGCTGCTTCTAGATGGCGATATTGACCAGACCGAACATCGCTGGATGGTGCTGGCGCTTTGTCAGGCAATCATCACTGCGAACAATTCCACAGGACATTTCGCGCAGTTTCTGTCACCCAGTCCAACCAACATTCATCGCATTGTGCGCAAGCGCCGGATGAGCATGTGGTCGTTATGGCGCGATGCCCTGATCAACGCCCGCCCTCTGGGAACGGTTAAGTGGCGGCGAGGTAATCGCACGTTCAGTAGAAATGCTGCCGATCTGCTAAAATCGCTGCGTAGCATGAAGCGGAAACCAGCGGTCATCTATGCCGACCCCCCTTACACAAGTGACCAATATTCCCGTTATTACCATTTGCTCGAAAATATTGTTCTCTACGACTACCCAGAGACCGCAAGTAAAGGACAATACCGTGCGGACCGCTTCAGTTCAGCTTTTTCGCTTAAATCGTCCGTTGATGCTGCATTTAGCGATCTCGTTTCTGCCGCAGCACGATTGCCGGCTGTCTTTGTACTGAGCTATCCGAGCAACGGACTGCTTGGAAACTCAACCGACAGAGTGGTCGATCTTCTTTGCTGCCATTTTCAATATGTCGATCAACCGGTCAAAATGTCACATTTGCATTCGACGATGGGTGGCTCAAAAGGTCCGCAAAAGCATATTGTAGAGGAGAACATCTTCGTCGCCTACCAAGATATACGAGCGCGCTTTGCCGACCGGCAACCTACCCCAGCCGCATTGGTGAAACCAGTTTCAATGGCGATACAACGTGAGCCTATCGCCGAGAGCGAAATGAGCGCCCCCGCTTGAGCGCCCAAGTGATCAAGATCGCGGTGGTAAGCGACCTCCACGTGTTCAATGGCTCTTCGAGTGCAGGCGGGCCATCGTTCATCGGGACGGCCGATACGCAGGATTCGCCGGAGAAGCATCCATTCAAGGGGATTCAGAAGCTGATCGCCGATGAGGGGCTATCTGCAGATTTCTTAATTTGCCCCGGTGACCTCGCGGATAGGGCGGACCCCGCCGCCCTCATGTTTGCGTGGGAAAAGCTTCAGCGACTTAAAACTCAGCTGGGAGCGCAAAACCTGTTCGCGACGAGCGGTAACCATGATGTCGATTCGCGCAATGCACACGGAGACGTCGACCCAAAGGGCAATCTCCAAGCACTCGATCCGATGTTCCCTGGCCTTAGCGAGCAGCAGTGTGACAAATACTGGTCGCGAAACTTTGCGGTTTTCACTGAGGGAGATTTACGCATTGTTCTTCTAAACTCAGCAGCGTTTCACGGTTACGGCACCGATGCTAGTCCTGAATACAAGTATGGCCGCGTCAGCTCGAAAACGATTTCTGCACTGCGAGCCTCCTTGGCGACCGATCACCGCCGGGTTAATATCTTAGTCTGTCATCATCACCCGGCGCCCTACAACCCGGTTGAAGAAGAAGATTATAGCGAAATGCTCGGCGGCGACCGCCTGATTGAGCTCCTTGATTCTGGCGCTCATGGGTCATGGATATTGATACACGGACATAAGCATTTTCCTCGCTTGGCTTACGCGACCGGTAGCTCATCATCACCAGTGATTTTCTCGGCTGGCTCGTTTAGTGTCGCACTCCATCACAGTCAGAGCGCGCGAGCGCGCAATCAGTTTTACATCCTTGAAATTCCGGTCGGTGATCTTGATAGTTTGGGTCTCGACATCGCCGGTACGATCACTGCATGGGACTGGATAACGCTGATGGGCTGGCAGCCGGCAGGCAATTTATCCGGCCTACCGCACAGCTTAGGGTTTGGCTGCCGCGAAGCTGTCCGAAGTATTGCTCGCGACATTGCCTCATACTTCCCGGCCCAGGCCAGTGCTTTAAGCGGCGAAGAACTCATTGGCTTATTGCCAAGGTTGCGTTTCCTGCACCCACAGGATCTTCAAGCTGTTATTTTGAGATTGAGGCAGGATCATCAAATTGTCATGCGTATGCAAGATGGAAAGATCATTGAGGTGGGACGCAAATGACGATCCTATCTGCAGCTCCCAGTGTCTTTGAATCGTTTAACGCTCGGAATCTTGATCCAACGCAGGTCGCGCAGCGCTTCATTCCGCCCCAGCAGTTCAACGAACTGATCTTACGAAATCACGGAATTGTTGTTGGTCCCCGCGGCAGCGGCAAGACGACGTTGCTCAAAATGTTGCAGCTGCCGGCGCTGGCCTCTTGGAATCATCCGGCAGCAGACGGGTATCGTGAGAAGATTGATTTCATTGGTGTGTTCGTGGCAGCCGATATCAGCTGGGGCGCCCAACTGACTGCCCTTGGGGAAGAGCGACTATCCGAAGACGTGCGCACTATCCTCGGTTTTTCGGCGTTCACGACCCACATCCTGTCTGCGGTCGTTCGCGCAATGATCGAGACGATGAGCCCGGCGGTAGCGAAAGTTCCTTCGCTCGCGCGACTGCACGTTAAGCTCGAACGCGAAGAAATAAGCGCCTTGTCGCGTTCGCTTGCAATGCAGTGGGAGCTTACAACTGAACTACCAACGCTTGGAGCGGTCCAAGCTGCGCTGCAGGGAAGATTGTTGAGGATAGCGCAGATCGCTAATAAGCTAGCGATGGCCGGCGTTGATCGGCTTAACCCTGAATCTTCCGATACCAGCTTCCTTTTTCTCAGTCCTTTGTCAGCCGTCTCATATGGCGTCGAACAATTCAATGCGGTCGCGGATCAGCCCTATCGCAAGTGGGCATTGTTGTTCGACGAACTCGAGATTGCTCCGCAGCCGATTCGCCAAGCACTCCTACAAGCGTTGCGAAGCACGAACCAGAATCTACTTTTTAAGCTGTCTCTCAGTCCTTATCACGAGGACGCTGACCTACTAAACAAAGCGGTCTCAGCGATGCCGTCGCAGGACTATCAGCCGATTGAGTTGTGGTATGCGCGCAAGGAGCAGGGTTTTCAATTCTCGCGCTCATTGCTCGAGGCGATGATCGACGATGCCGGTTGCAGCGATGCACGTCCTGAAGATATTTTTGGGTCAGCATCAGTCGATATGGTCGAACAAAGCAGGGATGTTCACGCCTCCGCCTACAAGGCCGGATCAGACCTCCAAATGCGCTACAAGCGACTGGCCGCTCGTGACCCAAGTTTTGCGCGATATCTTAGCGTTAATGACGTTGATCTGGAGGCGATGGACACGCTGCCGTCCAGCGTGCGGGCGAGCATCGTACGCAAGGTGACATCGATTGTCGCCACGCGCGAAACATTTCGGTCCGAGGAACAGTCGATTGGCGGTGGAAAGCGACTTGGCCGAAGCCGGAAAAATCCAAACATCTACTACGGCGTCGAGGCCATGCTGGCGATCGTTGAAGGCAATCCGCGCTGGCTGATCGGCCTCATGGGGCCACTAATTCGCCGCTATGTCGAGGACCGCCGACGCGTTCCGCGAGAGACTCAGGCTTTTGCGATTTCAACCGCTGCGCACCGCTTCCGGGCGCTTTTAAAGACGATTCCATACGTCCCGGATGGGTCCAACACATTTCGCCAGCGCCAAGTGACTTCGCGCGGACTACTCTCGCTGCTGGATGCGATTGGCGACCGCTTCTTTCGGCATATCGTCATTGACGATTTTACGCCGGATCCCGTTTTGTCGTTCACGATAGATGCCAACACCTCGGAAGCAATGATCGAGGCCTTGGGTAAGGCGCTTAACGCCGGAGCTATAATTCTAGTGCCGGATTCAGGTGCCGAAGCAATCGCCAGTTCGATTAAGGGCAAGCGCTTCCGCTTGTCATACATGCTCGCCACGAGCTACCGGCTGCCGCTACTTTTGGGGCGTGAAGGGTCGCTGCATCGCCTTCTCGTGGATGAGCGCAATAACCCGACCCCGTTGTTTCGAGATGACATATGACCATGCTAATCGAAGTGGTTGGAAGCGGCGAACTCGAGGAAGTGCATGATCTGTTTATTGGCACTTTGGGGTATGAAAGCCGATCGACCCATTTGGCCCGTAAACAGCTGGTCAATGCGAAACGAAAGGTCGCACTGGCGTTTCCAAATGAAGATTATGTCTCGTATCTTGCAAACCGCACGTTCTTAAGCGCTAGCGACTACTATATCCTCGATAACCGGCGCCCGATCATTGCTCACCTGTTACAGGAAATGGTTGAGGAGCATTGTAATCTCAGCAAAGTCCCCGTCTCAGTACTGATTGATATATCATCGATGTCACGCCCGATGCTTGCCGACATCATTCGTCTTATTGCTGAGCTTGACGCGCCCCACGGCGTGAATGCGACATTCGTGTATCTCCCTGCGGCTTATGTGAAAGGTAATGCGGAACATGCGCCAGTGGCCGTGTCGCAGCCCGTAACTCCAGAGTTTGCTGGTTGGACGTCAAAGCCTGAACTGCCAATCACAGCGGTCGTGGGGCTCGGCTATGAGCCAGACCTAGCTTTGGGGGCGCTCGAGTTCCTTGAACCAACCGCAGCATGGGCATTTATACCGACCGGTGAGGACCGTCGCTATGATGATGCTGTCAAGGAAGCAAATCGTAGCCTCGAAGTGATGCTCAGCGATGACCGCTCGATGAGCTATTCGGTTGAAGAGCCGGCGCGAGTGCACGCCGTACTTGAGACCCTAGTCTATGGTCTGGTCCAAAGGTCGCGCCCGATACTAATTCCTTTTGGGCCCAAAATCTTCAGCCTGTGCTGCCTGCTTGTTGCGCAAAACTACGCCCCGTCCGTTACGGTCTGGCGCGTGAGCGGCGAAACGCTCGCGCGACCAGGTGATCGCCAAGCTAGCGGCAAAATCGTAACGATGGAAGTTTACTTCAGACCGCCTATTTCTGAAGAATGATCAGAAATGCAAAAGTACGATACTAGAGGCTGTTATCGACCTGTGAGATTTGGTGAGTCATCCGTGCTGGGATGAGCATTTGCCGCAAGCCGTATCCATTTGATTTAAGCAACGAGGAATGGTCCCTGGTGGCGCGGTACCTGATGCTGCAACGCCAAGATGCGGGACAGCGGGAGCACGATTTGCGGGAAGTGTTCAACGGCCCCTAGGTGTTCAGTCCCGGCATCTGGTGGATTGGGTCGACGATGAACCGGTCTGGCTCTAACGTCCAGATCTTGGCAATGTATTCGTAGGGCGTGAGACCGCTGAGCGTCTTGAGCCGGCGGGCAAAGTTATAGGCGGCCATGAAGTCGGCGAGGTGTGTCCGCAGCTGGTCATGGCTTTCGTAGTGGAAGCGCTTGACGGTCGCCTCCTTGATGGTCCGGTTCATCCGCTCGACCTGACCGTTCGTCCACGGATGGTTCGGTTTCGTGAGCCGGTGCTCGATGCCATTTACCTCGCAGATCATGTCGAAGCGCATCTGACGCGACCAGGCGGTGTTTCGGTTGCGGGGTTGCTCGGCGAACTGAATGCCCCCTTCGACTTCGCTCAGGGCAGGATTGTCGGTCAGGATCGTGCGGATTCGGTAAGGCACGGCTTTCAGCAGGTGTTCGAGAAACTCCCACGCTGTCCGTCGATCAGCCTTGTCGAACAGCTGGGTGACTGCGACCTTGCTGGTGCGGTCGATGCCGACGAACAGGCACAGTTTGCCTTCGGCGGTCTGCACGTCGGCGATATCCATATGGAAGAAGCCGATGGGACAGCGCTTGAAGAGCTGACGCTTTGGCTTGTCGCCCTCGATGTCCGGCAGGCGGGAGATGCCGTGCCGCTGGAGGCAACGATGCAGCGAGGAGCGGGTCAGATGCGGAATCGTCGCCTGTAGCGCGTAGAGGCATTCGTCGAGCGGCAGCAGCGTGTGGCGTCGGAACGCCACGACGACCGCCTCCTCCTCGATCGTCAGCGTCGTGGACCTGCGCTCCTTGGGTCCGGTTCGCAGATCGGCTGTCGACGAGCGCTTGCGCCACTTGGCGATCGTCTTCTGGTTGACGCCGTGGCGCCTGGCCAGCGCTCTCAGGCTCTCCCTTCGACAGGCTCAGGACAGGCTTTACTATGTTGTATCGCTCGACGGACGACCTCTGTCGTCGTGGCGCTCCCCTGTAGAACCTGACCCATAGCGCTTCCTTCCTCTCGCTTGTGGTTGTTGCACCATCAATCGTTGGGACCAAACATCCAGCGCGTGTCACCACCCTGTGGCTTGACCGTTGGCTTTCCCTGATCGCGTTGAAGTGCCGCCCTCACCGCCCTGGCTGCGTTCACCTCGAACCGCGCTGCCGGCGCTCGGCACGACATGCCTCACGAAATGGCACCAACAACCCGCTCATGCAGGTCCATCGATAACGGCTTACCCATCTGACGGCCCTCCCGTCGCCGGTGACAAGCATAAATCAGACTGCAGCCCCCTTAGGAATCCCTCAACGATTCACGCTGTTCGGATTTTGCTCTAACGCACCGTCGACAAACCCCATGATCAGGATAGCGTCCATCGCTGTTCGGTTAATGAGGCAGGTAGCTTAACGCGGCATCGGAGAATTGCATGATGAAGGCGGGAGCCAACAGTCAAGTGGTTTCATTCAGCGTAAATCCGCTGGGTGATGGCCTCTCGCCATGGCTTGGATGGGTGGCGGCGATGGTGGTTCTTGTATTTGTCGGCGTCGTCCTTGCGGCGGTATATGCGCGACGACGCAGACCGGTCGAGGATCCGGCTCGCCTTACTGACTACTTTAAGGCGCTTCAGACTCTCACATGGGCGAAGGAGGATACCGCCTCGTCTCTGGACCAACTCGCTACGGCCACAACCACGCTCTTTCAGGCGGAGGTCACGTACTACTACCGGACGCGGACCGCTCGCAGACGGACGGCCTCGTTGTTTCGCTGGTCCGCCTTCCTCTTTGGAACGGCGGGGCTGGCATGTCCTCTGTTGGAGACCGCCGTGCCGACATGGACCGGCGTATCGCGGCTTGGTTACATCCTCCTCGCTGCAGCGGCCGCAAGCCTAGCGGGCAATGAGCTGTTTGGAGGGACCAAGGGTCACATCCGTACCGTGACCGCGCAGTACACACTTGAGCGGCTTCTGAACGCGTTCGTCGTTGACTGGAGTGAGTGGAGGAGCACGGTCGAGCAAACGGGGGATTTTAGCGGTGGCTTTACGATACTGCGGCGCTTGTCGAATGGGGTATACTCTACCCTGCTTGACGAGACCAAGGAGTGGGGCACGGTCCTTTCTGAGGCCGAGGGCGCTTATCGTGTGAGCGTTTCACCTAACACTAGCAGATCAGAAACGTCCGCCCGTTGAGCCTATTAACGTTCCTGAGCTGCCCCCTTTTGAGTGATCTATCGACTATGACAGTTTGGCTCGAGGAAGGAACGACGTGAGCTGCTGCCGGTCCCATGGACACCACGTTAGGCTACATGCGCTTGCCGCTCGAAGTCTAGGGGGCTGAATAGCCCAGCGTCCAGTGCCGACGCGTCAGGTTGTAAAAGCGCTCGATATAGTCGAACACGTCCGATCGCATCGCGGAAATGAATGGAAGTCTGAAGTCGGTGAGCAGGGAAGTGGGTCGGCAGCTCGTGGCCCGGACGGGATGGTCGCGATGTAATCTTCGGCTCGACTTCGCCTACGCCGGATGGTTCCGATCCGAGCTCCTAGTAGTCAGAACACAACGGATGAGTCCCTCGCCTTCGGCATAAAATGGCTGATTCCCGCCATTTCGGCGGGGTGCATTCGTCAAAATCTATCCACTAGGTGACGCGGTGCCGGCTTGGAATCCTGGTTCCATGTTCTCCACCACTTGGCAACCCATATGCCCAAGGACCGTACCGACCAGATTTCCCTCGTGCGACATCGCGTATAAGTTGAATAGGTTGGCATCATTCGACGTTTGCACACCAACATAGGCGCCGTGCAGCACCGTTGGTTCGTCAACGCCAGACACCACGACAATTGGGTTTTTGAAGTCGAATCTTACGTAAAGTGTCATTTTTTCCTCATTTGCGTCATTTCTTCCTCCTTTGTGTCGTGTTGTGGCGATGCCCTCGCCTGTTGTCCCACGGCAGGATCTTGCCTGAGCGAGGTTAAGCGTCTCGGGCGAGGAGGTGTTCCTCCGTCAGGCAAAGTGCCTCAGACCCTGGCGCGCACGATGTGGAGCAGCTGATCGAACAGGTCGGCGAGCGCGTCCGTCGTGGTCTCGCCCTCGTGGACCAGCGGCGTAAGGCCCCGGCTTGCGAACACGCGCTCCTGCACCGGGTCGGGGCGCATCAGGAAGATGTACGACTTCGGGCGGCGTCGCGCTTGGCCTGACCGCTCCCAAAGGCGCTGCAGCCGGTAGAGCAGCAGTCTAAGGTTCAGGTCGGCGAGACTGTAGCCAACAAACAGGATGCTCCTACCGAGGGCATCCGCCTGGAACTTAATGTCCAGCGGGGTATCGAAGTCGAGTCTCTCGAAGTAATCTGACTCGGTCAGCACGAGAGAAGCGTCATCGTCGAAATCGCCATGAAATTTGACGATGTGGGGCAGTTCTGCTCGGACTTCTGCGACATCGAGCATTCCGACGACCTTAGAATATCTCTTACCCCTGAGATCAAAGGTTCGCTCGATATTACGGTCGTAATTCGTCGTGTATATGAAGGGGAATTCAAGGTCGACAATCTGGTTGTGGACACGGGACGTCCGGAGGCGCTCGTCATCTACATGCCAGCTCCTGTCCATCCAGCTTCGGAGCGGACCAACGCTGCCCTTCTCTAGGCGATAGTATTCTGCGATCTGGAGGTAGTCGGCCCCCGGTCTAATTAGTACGTCGGGATCGTAGCCCAGCTCGCTCGCCATATGTGCCATCAGGCCGCTCCAGGTAGGCAGGTCGAGCTGGGCGGACAGGCCGGCCCCGGCAAACAGGACGACCTTGCGTTCGCGGATCTGCCTGGCGAGGTCCTCAAGCACGTGCCACCTCCTTCAGGAAGTGCACAAAGGCGTCGAGGGCGCGTCTGCGCATCGAGATATCATCCTTTCGCTCGCCCATCTCCGCGAAGGTTTGTTCGAAACCGTCCGGGATGAACACGCAATCCCACTGGAACTCCCGGTCGCCTCGGGGCTCGGCGGCGATCCGCCCGCGGATTTCGCCTTCGAACTGATGTATTGCACGTCCGTCACAGAAGCCGATCCGGGTGCGTGCGATCACGCCCGT
The DNA here is from genome assembly GCF_014841615.1 of Sphingomonas sp. CFBP 8760. Lineage (GTDB taxonomy): Bacteria > Pseudomonadota > Alphaproteobacteria > Sphingomonadales > Sphingomonadaceae > Sphingomonas. The sequence goes on from NZ_JACYUG010000005.1 coordinate 201,482, forward strand.
GCCTCCTCCCTGCCCGAACAGCGAGCTGACCCGATCGGGGCCGAGCGCATCCCAGAAAACTTGGGTGAGGCCACCGGGCAGGCCCTCGAGCCGGTCGAGGAACAGGCCGGTCTGCTCGACGAAAAGCGGGCGACCCACCTTGTGAAATGCCTTGAGCGTCTTGTCTCTGACCAGCGCGGGCACGTCGTCCGTCTGGAGCTCGGTAAGGGGGAAGTGTATGGGTACGACCCGCACGTCAGCGCTAGCGAGGATGCGGGCGCCCTCGGCTATCTTATGCTCGTTCCTGGAAAGGAATCGAATTGGCGTCATCGTCGGCTTCCGCGCGGCGCCTTGCGCCAGTTACAATCTTGATAAACCTGCCCTAGTCGCCTAGCGCATGTACGTCGACCTTCACGTCCATCTGCGCGGCACCATCGCCGCGGCCACTGCCGAACGCTTGGCGCGGCGGAACGGCGTTCCAATGCGCGAGGGGACGCTCAGCACGCCGGGCTACGGTTGGTACGACTTCCCCTCCTTCCTACGGGTCTATGACGAGGTGGCGGCCGCAATTCGCACCGCCATTGATTTCGAAGAGGTCACGCATGAGCACCTCGTCCGCGTCGGACGCGCGGGCACGGCCTACGTTGAGTTTATGCTCTCCCCGCCGCACGAACGGCGTGGCGGCATTCCCTTTGCCCACCAGCTGGCAGCGCTCGATCGCGCGGCGGACCAAGCGCGCGAGTTGACCGGCATCGAGTGCCGCGTGATCGCGACAGCTGTCCGGCAGCTCGGGCCCGATGCGGCGATCGACGCGGCGCGGACCGCCATCGCGTGCCGATCGCCGCGACTGGTCGGGTTCGGGTTGACCGGCGACGAACTGATGCATGACGCGGCTGAGTTCCGCCCGGCATTCGCCATCGCGCGCTCGGAAGGCCTGAAGGTGACTGCCCACGCGGGCGAGCACCTCGGACCGGAGACAATCCTGCCGGCGATCGAGGCGCTCGGCCTTGACCGCGTCGGCCATGGCGTGCGCGCCGCCGAGTCCCCGGCGGTGATGGCCGCCTTGGCCCGGCTCGGCATTCCGTTGGAGGTTTGCCTCTCGAGCAACGTCGCGCTCGGCGTATGCTTGGACATCGACCAGCATCCGATCGCGGCGCTGGCCGCTGCGGGCTGCGTCGTGACGCTAGGGACTGACGATCCCGCGTTCTTCTCGACCACCTCTGCGAAGGAATACGGGCTAGCACGGCGCGCGATCGGCGACCCGGATGTCGATGCGAGGATCACCCACTCCGCGATCGCGGCGGCGTTCTGCGACGAGTCAACCAAGGCGAGGCTTATCGGCCGCTTGTAAGACCGGCGTCGGGCGGCCTCGCGGAGCGGTCAATGGTACCGAGACGACCATGATCAATAAATGGCGAAAATTGGGTAGGCAGAATGGTCACTCGCGCGACTGCAACTGGGTCATGGCGCAGAAGTAACGGGCGGCTGCTCCCGACCATCTCACGTTATTCAGTCTCGTTGATGTGAGCGCTGGCTTTCGCTGAAAGGCGTGTCCGCGCGGCAGCGTCAGCGCGAAGACGTCGAACATAGGCTGCGAAAGCGGGATTATGGCACAGCTGGACTTTGTTCCGGCAATTGGTTTACCTTAGCTTGAAGGATCGAAATGCTCTCCATTACGTCCTCAAAGTTTGGCGGCGTGCCGAAGATCATGCCCGACATTGCCGCATAGTCCTGCTTTAGCGCGTCATACATGTCGCTTTCTGCCATAAGCGCGAAGGTCGGTGGGACGGCGCTCGCGAGGTCGAATGCCGGCCTGTTGAAGAACATGCATGCGTGCGCGACACAGTCCGCGCCAAGTTCAGGATCCGCGATCGCCTGCGCGCCGAGCTCCGCCTGCATCAGTTCGTGGAGGTCATAATAATGGCGTGAGATACGGTTGCCGCCGCCGCGCAGCACACCTTTGGAATCATACCAGTGCCGCAGCCCGTGCAGGATGACGATCTTGTCCCAGAAGGTGCGCTCAGCATCGACGATGGCGACGTTCTTCACCTCCAGGTCGAGGCCGGGTGCATCCTGTTCGAGATAGGGCCTGATCGAGCGCACCGAGTTCGGGTCGAGCGCTGACTTGGCGCCGGATTCCATCTTCACCGCCTTGGGGATGTACGGGTCGGGATCGGTCGCGGTCGGATATTGGACCAGCAGCGCCTGCTTGTCCTTAGCGTCCGGCGTGACCTTCAACTGGCCCGCGGCAATGCCGTTTCGCGCCGACGCTTCTGCCGCGATCCGCGTCAGGTTCTCGAGCATCGGTCCGTTGATGAACGCCTCGCATGCCTCGCGGATCGCATCGAGCGCCTTCTCACGCTTTTTGCCGCTCAGGGCATGGAGATCCTCGACCGAATAGGCTTCGCCAAGATCGTCGCGGAACACGGTGACGTCGATATCCTCCGAGAAGCGGTGGATCAGTCCGAATCCCTTCGACAGCGAGGTGCCGCCCTTGAACAACAGGCGCGGCCCTTCGGGCAGGCCGTTGAACAACGCGTCGAGCGTCCAGCATACCCAGAAGTCCTTCTCGACATTCTGCGGCGTCGTTCCGATCCGCTGCGCGGCGGCCGTGAAAAGGCCGGCGCGCGTCTCATCATCTGCGGACAGGATCGTGTCATAGGCGGGGTTCATGCGGCGCGCCTCGCGGTCAGCAGGGGTTTTAGGAAATTGTGCATCCAGGTCGGTAGGGTCGACAGCCCGTCGCGAAGGTCGTTGCGGACCTTGGTCGCGTTCGGGCCGCTGTGCAGGATATTGTCGAGTTGCTCCCTGAGGTCGTTTACGCCGTCGGGATCGGCCAGCGTGTCGCGCAGCCAATGCAGCGCCTGCACGATCCGCATGCCAGGCCGGCCCGCCCAGTAGAGCTTGCTCGCCGCCGTCGGCTTGAACGTGATGATCATGTTGCCGAGCTGGATTGAGCGCAGCCGCGCATCGGTATGCACCACGATCTTCGAGGGCACTGCGTTGGTCAGTCCCAGATCGTTGGCGGCGGTCATGCCGTCGACCAGCACCCGGATCTGATCACGCCGCGCGATCGCGTCGATCACTTGCCGCGGATCGGGCGCGCTGAGCTGGCGAGTCAGGCTGTTGATGGCGGGTTTGTCGTACAGTCCGCGATCAATGCGGCGCAGGTCGCCGGCATTGACCAGGCGCTGCAGTACCTTATCGACCGCATCCCGCGTGCCGAGATCGATAAAGTCGACAGGCGTCCAGGCGGCACGGGGTGTCGCCTTCGACATGCGCTTCACGATTTGTGTCTTCAGGTCTGGCGTATCCATGTCTGAGATTTGCTCACATATTTCGGACACAACCGATACACCATTGTCCGAAAAGCAGAAACAAATTTCGGACAGAAGTTAGTTTGCTGTGGTGCGCGACGGCCAGACATGCAGCTGCGACTCAGCCGCCATTATCCCATTTTGCTTTATAGATCGCAGCACCGTGGCTGAGCTGCCAGCACGACAGGTCACCTGCCCGGCTGTTGCCGACCACGGGCGCGTCCTTTGTCGCGGCGCTGGCGCGCCGCGATCGATCAGGCAGACAACATCGCCCTGAGCTTGAACAGCCGCTCCTCCACATCTAGCCAGGAGCGCCCCGGCACGCGGGGGCCGCTCAGAAACTCCTCGAGCAACGCGATCTCGCGATCATGATCATGATGCGCACGGCAGAGCTTGGCGGCGACCATCCAATCCCACGGCGCACGGTCGCGGCGCGCCTTCACCAGGATCGGCGCAAGTTCCTCCTCGGGCACCGTACCGGTCTTGCGGTTGCGTGGCTTGGGCACGGAAAGTCGCGGGGCCTTGCGCTCGCCGGCGAGGATCGCACCTGCCTCGGCGCGGCGCTTCACGACGGTATGATTGGGGGACACCCAGGAGGGATAGCGCTTGAAATAGGCGTCGATTGCCTGGGCGATCTCGGCGTAGCGCCCGAGCTTTCGGAGTACCAGCGTCAGTCGATCGAGCGCGGCGATGTCGCCATGCGCCGGATGGCCGATCTCGTTACGCAGCTCGGCGACCAGCCCGGCCTCATAAGTGATCGCGCAGTATTCATGCATCTGTTCGATCGCCTGCCGGTAGCGCGCGACCGCGGCTTCGGGGTCGCTCGTCTCAAGCGGGCGCGTGGCGGAAATGAAGCTGGTGTTCGCGTCGCGCAGCTTATGGAAGTGGTCAAGTTCCGCATAGTCGAACTGGCGCCCGGGATTGACCCAGTTGGTGAGGGTCTTGCCATGCTTGGCGATCAGGTCGCCTTCCAGATCGAGCGCGTCCTCCTCGCCCAGATCTTCTGCCAGGATCACGATCTCATAGGCACTGTCGCACCGGGTGCGCACGAGTCGGTGCCATTGCGCATCGCGATCGGTTGACCAGGCACGCGTGCCCGTCCCCTTGCCGATATAGAAGGGCACCCGGTCTGGCCCGAGATGCGCATAGACATAGCAGCGCTTCGGGGAGCGGCGCTCGCCGGTCACGCGGTATCCAAGTTCCTCGTGCGTCATATCGCCCCCCGAAAATTCTGTCCCTATATCGGCATCATGACGATAGTGACCGAAAAGGCGAAGCGCCTGACGCCGAAAAGCCAGACCCTGCGCGAGGTGTTCCTCAAGTCTGGCAATCTCTGCGCCTTTCCGGGATGCGGCGCGCTGATGATGGACGCCGAAGGCACTTTCATCGGTCAGGTCTGTCATATCGAAGCGGCCGAGGACGATGGCGAACGCTTCAACGTGGCCATGACCAACGAAGCGCGCCGCCAAGCCGCGAACCTGATGCTTATGTGCTACCCGCACCACCAGAAGACCAATGACATCGCGGTCTACACCGTGGCAAAGTTGAAAAAAATGAAGGCCGATCACGAGAGCCGCTTCTCACACCCCGATCGCGCCATCTTGGAGAAGCTGACCGACTGGACCGAGGCGGATCAACCGAGCCACGCGACAAATCTGATCCGGCTAGATGCGGCGGTGGGCTGGGGCCATGCGCCACACGAGCTCGCTGAATCCGCGATTGAGCTGAAGGACTATGTCGAGCGCTTGCGCGATGTGCCCGTAGAACTTCGCCGCTTCATCGGGGCGGTCGCGAAGCGAGCGGCGAAGATGGAACACACCAACGCCGTTCGCATCGGTTTCGACGGTATTAGAATCTTGGCGAGTGATCTCAAAGGGGCGTTCCGCCTTGGCGAACGCGCGATCGGCGAGCGCGCCAATCAGCTGGACGTCTATGGTCTTGGCGATCTCGACATGATCGACACCGATCTGGGCCCAAAAGCGGCGGTTCGCATCCGCAATATGAAAAGCGGCTGGCGGCTCTGGTTGGATCTGGTCCGCTTTTGCGAGACCGAAAGCGAGACTATGGAGGCTTTCACCGATGACCTCAACTTCGCGCGTCTCGATGGCTGAGGTTATCCGTCTGACATTAACGAGGAGGAATGGTCGCTGATCGCGCCGTACCTGCTGTTGCAGCGAGAGGATACGAGTCAGCGAGAGCATGATCTGCGTGAGGTGTTCAATGGCCTGCGTTACATCGTAAAGACGGGCGCACCGTGGCGGTGGATGCCGAACGACCTGCCGCCCCGGGCTGCGGTGTACCAGCAGACGCAACGCTGGCTGCCAGCGGGCTGTTTCGAGGCAATGGTGGACGATCTGCGCGGTGTATTGCGACTGGCCGCAGGATGCCCGGCGGAGCCCAGCGCCGCCATCATCGACAGCCGGACGCTGCGCTCCACGCCCGAAAGCGGCGAGCGGGCAGGCTATGACGGGGCCAAGCGCAAGAAAGGCTCGAAAATCCACATGGCGGTGGACACGCTGGGACACCTGTTAGCCCTGCATGTCACACCCGCCAGCGCCGAGGATCGCGGTGAGGTCGAACGGCTCGCCCGCACCGTGCGGGCCGTCACCGATGGCCACGTCGAAATCGCCTTGGTAGACCAGGGCTATACCGGCGAGCGCGCCGCCAATGCAGAGGCCGGGCACGGTATCGCCCTGGAGGTCGTCAAGCTGCCGGAAGCCAAACGCGGCTTCGTGCTACTGCCGCGCCGCTGGGTTGTCGAACGATCATTCGCCTGGGCAACCCGCTACCGCCGCCTCGTGAAAGATTATGAACGCTATGCCGAAACACTTGACGGACTTCATGTCGTCGCCTTCGTATGCCTCATGATGAAGCAAGCCGCTTAACTCGCCATAGGCTCATAACAGCCTCTAGGACATGCAACCGCTGCATACGCATGCGAATTACGTTCCTTTTTGCGAAGCGTTCTCCAATACGCGTTTGATGAACTGCTTGCGTTTGTTGCCACAGATTGGCTCGCGGTCCGCGCTTGCCTGTAGATCGTCCGGATCGAGTGCGATCCGGCTTTCCTTGGCAAAGAGCGCGGATGGATCCTCGTTTGGAGTTACAGTCATGACCTCGCCGTTTCGTTGCAGCGCGAGAGCTGCAAACGTGCGTTTGTGGCCGCCAATATAATCGAACGCTTTGATTTTCGCATGGCGCGAACTTGTGACATTTCCTTCGATAAGCAGTCGGTCGAACAGCGGCACCCCGTCGCAAATACCTTTCGTCTCGATCGACCCGGTCAGCGATCCTGAACCTACGTCATCTATGTCGAGACGAAATGCTTCACCGGTGAGCCGAAGCTCGGCCATATTACTGCGTCCCTCAGGATAATTACTCCACTTGCCTTTCCAGCCCGCATAATCAGCATACCAGTCGAAAAACTGATCGCTGGTCTTTCGAATCTCGTCCGGTAGCGCGCGAGTGTTAGAAAGAATCGCATTGACGTTGGTCAGTAACAACGCGATGGCCGCCACCACGCCTACAAACCAAATCCATGGCTTCTTCCAAGCCGGCAAAGGGGAAGGCGCTGAACGCGATTTTGCGCTCGGGTTTTCCTTGCGAGCCATGAATTTTTTTCTCTCCTGTCCCAGTGCCTTAGGACGATGGGATACCCTCTAAATCGATCCGCTTGGTGGTCGCGATGCGGCCATCGACCTCGACTGCAAACGTGACGCCATCAGCTTCAATCCGAAAGACGTGGCGGATGAAGCCAAGAAACAAAGTCGGCGTGGCTCCGGCGATGCCGGTGTCGACTATTTCCTCGTCGTCATCCACATGCCGTGTACCATAGCTCAAAAGACGCACTTCGCGCGGTAGGCCACCCATCTGATCGAACACCGCTTCAACGGCGATAATAGCCGCGCCGTGCCGATTTAGCGCTACAGGACGTTTCAGAAAGGCGCGCAGTTTGCTCGCCACATCGCGCCACGCCGTTAGGTTTTCCATGATCGGCTTGCCGAGAAAGAATAGCGCGGCACTCATCGTCCAAAGCGGAACCGGCGCCGTGCCGCTAAGAAAGGTGATAAAGGCCGGTAGGCTAGCGCCTGGGCCGATGTCACCGTCTTCAAAAGGGAGGCCATGCTCCGCTTCCAGCGTGCGTCGGAGCTCTTCGCGAGCGATCTTCCAGTCAGCGTCCTCCTCGATGACCCCATAGGTCTCGTCGATGATCGCAATCTGGATTTGATCGTTTTGCTCGGTCGGCTGTGTCCCGTTCACCCTGCGTCCCCCTCAAATTTCATCAACACCACCTCCCGAATAACTTCGCCCGGCACCGCACACCGTTAACATCGGCAGCGGAAGGACGCTGGATATGAATAGATGGAAACGTCTTCGGTCTGTGCGACTGCTTGTGGTCTTTGCGCCCATCGCACTGACATTAACTGACGTCCTACTGCTCCTAAATCGCGGTCGAGAGCTGCCAGTCTGTTACCGGCCCAGCTCCAGTCGCAACGCCATGCCGCACGAATAAGCGCTAAACGCCGTATTTTGACAAGAGCTGACGGTCAACCTGCCGCATGTGAACAACGAGCTTTGTCAACAGCTGCCGTTCAGACCTTGCAACAGGACGACCGCAAAGTGCCATTTTTGCCGTTCCGCGTCCGCGACATGTCGTTTACGGGGAACGAACCAGTCTACATGAATGAATGACCGAAGTTAGGAAGCGAGCGGGGCGGCCTGAACGTCCATTTGTGGGTCGTTTAGCGTTTCAAGAAAACCGGACGTCAGCCGCGCGGAACTGGGCTTCCGCCGCGTCGACTGTCGTCCCACCGGGTACCGGCATGGCGATCGCTCGCGTATAGTCCTTCAGGATAGACGCTTCGAAGCCCTCACGCCGAGCATCGAGCGCCGACCAGGCAACGCAGAAATCATAGGCCAATCCCACGAACACGCACCGGTGAACCTGCTTTTCGCGCAGATAGCCGGCCAGCCCCGTCCTCGTCGTCTTGTCGTTCTCGAAAAAGGCCGAATAGGAATCCACCGTCGGGTCGTAGCCTTTACGGATCACGAGGTGAGCGCGTGTGAGTGCGCTGTGCACGCCGGGATGGAACTCGGCGCCAGCTGTTCCCTGGATGCAGTGATCAGGCCACAACACCTGCTCGCCATACGGCATCGGCACTGTTTCGAATGGCTGCCGATCGGGATGGCTGCTCGCAAAAGACAGATGCCCGGCTGGATGCCAATCCTGCGTCATAACTATGTGCTGGTACTGCGTGGCCAGTAGGCTGATCCCGGTCATGATCTCGTCTCCCCCCGCAACTGCCAGTCGGCCACCGGGGCAAAAGTCGATTTGCGGATCAACGATGATGAGCGCATCTGACCCTGTGATTGCCTCGTTCCCAGTGAAGTGCTTGGTGGCCATCATCATCCTCACAAAGCTGATAGGCCGCTTAAAAAGCAGCCTGCTGCGACATCGTTCCACCACCAGATTACAACCGGGGCCGCTCAGAGCCGTTCGTTTCCCTTTAAACGGACGGCCAGGAATATGATGACATCATCCTATAACGGACATCCGCTCTCCGGTCGTTTGAAACCGTAGAAACAAATTATCCGGGTAGCCTAACGATCCATCCGGTAAAATGAATGAACGGCGGAATTTGAGAAGGTATCGGAACGGCATGAACCGCCGGTTGTGGGGCGACCTTTTGATATGGCATCCGCCTTTTGAAAGACGGATGCTCCATCAAACCCGGTGCGGTTCACTTCGGTCGTTTAGCCACCGCTCGCCCTTCGCGATTAAAGCTTTCACGGAGACGGCAAACTTGCAAGGCGAGATTGGGAAATCTCACGCTGCGCCACGACGGGTGGATCATCGGTCATATTGGGTGAGTTCGTTAGGACACATCTGTCATGAGCGGCTTCAGCATGACCATCGGCAGGCTGGTAGGCGGGGCATGCCTTCCATTCCGAAACGGGGAAATTTGTGACGGATCACAACAGTCAATCGCAGGGTGGGGGCAAGGTCCTTGCGTTCCTCGATCGACATCGGCTCTCCCATACGCCAGACCATTATTCGTTTGCGCATGAGTACCTTAACGGCGACGATCAAGACTTTCGGGCCAAGGTCGACGGCGTCATCGACGGCGGTGCCCGGCTCACGCCCGCCCAAGTCAAGAGGTTCCGGCCCAGCAGCACGCTGCGTTTGCTCGCGCCCCAGATCGACCACATCACCTTGCGCGTCCTCGACGTCGTCAGCGACGCCCTGGAAACCGTCAGCGACCTCAACCGTGAACTGATCGTCGCCTCTGCGGCCCTTCTCGATTCCCCGGATGGCGGCGCCGGACCGCTGATTGCCACGGTATTGGAACGGGCCGAAAATGCCGAAGTCCGGTTTGCCGAAGCAGCAAGGCAGGCAAGAAATATCCGGGCTGAGCTGACGGCGCTGCAAACCATCGGTCAGCATGACCCGTTGACCGGTCTCATCAATCAAGCCGCACTGGATGAGCGTCTGGCAGCCGAACCAGGTAGCCAACGCACATGCGTGGCGCTGGTCGACATCGATGGCTTGCGCGGCATTAACGAGGCACATTCAGCCGAGGTCGGCGATCGGCTTATCAAGATCGTGGCGCGAGACCTGATCGACCAGTGCCCGGGCCACGTCGTCGCCCGATCGGAGGGGGGGACGTTCGCTATCCTGGCCAGTGACATCGACCTCGCTGCTGCTGGCAAGATGGTCACCCGGGCCTGCGAGGCGTTCGGCGCGCGCGACATGCGGGTGCGAGAGAGCAACCAGCCGCTCGGCCATGTCACCCTGTCTGCCGGCGTCGTTGCGGTGCGTGGTCGGGAAGCCAAGGCTGTCCTGGCCGCTGCCAACGACCAGCTGCAGCGCGCCAAGCAGGGCGGACGTAATCGGGTAGCGGTCGAGAGCATCGTGGTCGGCCTTGCCGGCGGAGCAGACGGAGGCGGCGAGAAAGCCCCTTGACCGATCGCCCCCGTTAACAGAACATAAAGGGAACGAATCGAGTATAGCCCTTATGTCCGCCCTTGCCTCCCTAGCGCCCAGCATAGCGCAGCTGCGGACCATCGCCACGCCGGCGACCGACTACCGCGTGATGCCGTTCGGTGTCGAGGCGATCGACGGCCGGCTTGGGGCAGGGGGCTTGCGTGCCGGGGCTCTCCACGAGGCAACCGCGCGGGCCGGATCGCTGGCCGACGACGCGGCCACGACGCTATTCATCGCCGGGATCGCTGCCCGCGAGGCGGCCGGTACCGGCGGTCCAGTGCTCTGGGCAAGCTGCCGGTGTGACCTCTACGCACCCGGCCTCGCGCAAGTCGGGTTGCCGTCTGCCAGCGTCATCCACGCCCAGCCTCGCGACGATGCCGCACTGCTGGCGGTGGTTGAGGACGCGATACGTGACGGCACGCCAGCCGCGATCGTCGCGGAGGCGAGCAAGGTATCGATGGTCGCCACCCGCCGCCTGCAACTGGTCGCGGCCGAGGCGGACATGCCGGTACTGCTGCTGCGTCGCCGACGGGGGCTGAATGAAGACCCGCTTGCCGAGCCATCCGCCGCGTGGACACGCTGGCGGATTGGCACCGCGTCGTCCGAGCGGCTGAATGTCGCGGGTGTAGGAAGAGGGAGATGGTTGGTTGAACTAGCACGGCAACGTGGTGGTGAAGGCTTTTCCCTGATCGTGGAGGGTAGCGATGAGACGGGTCGTCTCGCTGTTCCTGCCGGACTTGGCCATCGAGCGGCTGAGACGGTTGGAACGGCCCGCTTCGCGGCTGCCTGAGCGGCCCGTCCTCCAGCTACCGGTAGACGACGATCCGGGTGCCTGTTCGGTGCCGCGGGGCGGCGGATGGCGACCGGGTGCGCGGTGGGCGCGCGAGAGCGCACCATCACGCGGCGACATCGAGGCGCAGATCGCGGCGCTGCCGGTCCACGCCCAGCCACCGATGCGCGAGCTTGGTCGACGCTCGGAAGCGGCCAGCCATCCCTACAAGGCAACACCGCCGGCATCACGACCGGTCGTAGCTGTCCTCGCGCCGATCGAGCATGCGCCGCTGGCGCTGGTCGGCAAGGTCGGCCGACGCGAGGAGGTAGTGGCCGCCTGCACCGGCGCGCAGGCGCTTGGCATCCACCGCGGCATGGCCGCCGCTCACGCTCGCGCATTGGTCTCCGATCTCGACTTTCGCCCCGCCGAACCGGAGGCGGACGCAGCGCTGCTCGACCGGCTGGCGTTGCTCGTGGTCCGACGCTGGTCGCCGATCGCGGCGGTAACCCCGGCAGATGGCCTGTGGATCGACCTCGCCGGCTGTGACCACCTCCACGGCGGGGAGGAACGGTTCTGCCGGCGATTGCTCGCCTTCTGCCGACGTGCCGGCTTCACTGCGCGTCTTGCTGTCGCCGACACGGCCGGTGCCGCCCATGCCCTGGCTCGCTTCGGGCACGGTGACCTTATCCGCGTCGAACCGCGAGGAACAGTGGACGCGATCGCGCCGCTGCCGATCGCCGCGCTGCGCCTGGCGCCGGCCGCGCTGGTGGCCGCACGCAAGTTCGGCTTCGAACGCATCGCCGACCTGCTGCCAGTGGCGCGCGGGCCGCTCGCCCGCCGGCTTGGCCTGGCGGCGATCACTCGGCTCGATCAGGCGCTGGGAGGCGTCGCCGAGCCGATCACGCCGCGCGAGGATCCGGAGGTGCCGATGGTCGAGCGCCGCCTGCTGGAGCCGATCGGCACCGCCGAGGCGATCGAGCAGGTCATGGCCGATCTATTGGCGGATCTTGCCGAGCTGCTGCAGGCAAGGGGCCTGGGTGCCCGCGCCTTGCGCCTGACGGGATTGCGCGTTGACGGCAGCGAGCAGGTTGTGGGCGTAGGCACGTCACGGCCGACCCGCGAGGTGCCGCACCTGCTGCGGCTGTTCAAGCTGCGCATCGAGCGCATCGATCCCGGTATGGGCTTCGAGCAGTTCTGGCTGATCGCGGTGCATACCGAACCACTCGATGCGGTCGATCTTGGCGCGGCCCTCGCCGGCGAGACGCTGGTGCGTGACCCGGCAAGGCTGGTCGATGTCATTGCTGGCCGGATCGGGCCACAGGCGGTGTTCCGGATCNCGACCTTGGTGCGGTCCTCGCCGGCGAGACGCTGGTGCGTGATCCGGCACGGCTGGTCGACGTGATCGCTGGCCGGATCGGGCCACAAGCGGTGTTCCGGATCGCGCCCGTCGACAGCCATGTGCCGGAGCGAGCCGTCGCCCGCTCCGACCCGACCGGGATGCCCGGAAACTGGCCGGCTTGGCAACGGCCGATCCGCCTGTTTGCGCGGCCCGAACCGCTGTCCCGCGTGATCGCGCTGATGCCCGACCAGCCCCCGCGACGCTTCGAATGGCGTGGACGCACCTACAAGGTCGTCGCCGGCGACGGACCCGAGCGTGTCCACGGCGAATGGTGGCGCCGCGATGCGGAAGTGTGGGCGGTGCGCGACTATTACCGGGTCGAGGACGAGGAAGGTGGTCGCTTCTGGGTGTTCCGCCGCGGCGACGGCTTCGAGGACGACACCGGCGACCTGTCCTGGTGGATGCACGGGGTCTTTGGATGACCCACTATGTCGAGCTGCAGGTGCTCACCCACTTCTCGCTCCTGCGCGGTGCGTCGTCGCCCGACGAGCTGTTCGCGGCTGCTGCATTGCTTGGCTATCCGGCGATCGGCGTCAGCGACATCGGCACCGTCGCCGGCGTGGTCCGCGCATGGGAAGCCCAGAAGGCGACCGGCGTCCGCTCGATCGCCGGGACCCGCGTCGACCTGTCCTGCGGACGACGACTGTTGCTCTATCCGACCGATCGTCCCGCCTGGTCGCGGATCACGCGGCTGCTGACCGTCGGCAAGAAACGGGCCGGGAAGGGCGGCTGCCTGCTGCACTGGCATGACTTGCAGCCGTGGTCGGACGGCGTCGTCGCTATCCTGTTGCCGCATGAGGCGGATGAGAAGAACCTCGCTGCGCTCAAGGACCTGAGGGCGATCTACGGGCGACGGGGCTACATGGCGCTGTTCCAGCGGCGACGGCCGGGGGACGCGGTGCGGATCGACGCGCTGGCACGGCAGGCGGGTGGCGCCGGGGTGCGCGCCGTCGTCACCGGCGACGTGCTCTACCATGCGCCAGAGGCGCGGCTGCTGCAGGACGTGGTGACCGCGGTGCGCGAAAAATGCACCGTCGACGAGCTTGGCTATCGCCGCGAGGTCAACGCAGATCGCGCGCTGAAATCGCCTGACGAGATGGTCCGCCGCTTCCGCGCCTATCCGGACGCGCTGCAGGCGAGCGTCGATATCGCGCGCATCTGCACCTTCGACCTTGGTGAGCTGCAGTACCAGTATCCCCACGAAAAGCTGATCGATGGGTTGAGCGCGCAAGGTGCGCTTGAACGGCTGGCGACCGAGGCGGTCGAGCGGATGTTCGATGGCGAGGTGCCGCAGAACTATACCGACCAGATCACTCACGAAATGCGGCTGATCGGCGAGCTTGGCTACGCGCCCTACTTCCTCACCGTCTACGCGATCGTGCGCGAAGCCCGCCGGCGCGGCATCCTCTGCCAGGGCCGCGGCTCGGCCGCGAATAGCTGCGTCTGCTTCGTGCTCGGCGTGACCAGCATCGATCCGATCAAGCACGAGTTGCTGTTCGAACGCTTCGTGTCAGGCGAACGCCGCGAGCCTCCGGATATAGACGTCGACTTCGAGCATGAGCGCCGCGAGGAGATCATCCAGTGGATCTACGAGACCTATGGCCGTGATCGTGCCGCACTGACCGCGGTCGTCGCCGCAGGGCGAACGTGACGATGTTGCCGCGCCTACGCTTTGCGATCGAGCAAAGGCTCGACCTGCAGATTACAGCTTTCCTTATGCGTGGATGAGCAGGGTTGTTTGCACGAGCAGCCCAATCCAGTGATTGAGCGGCCCATCGGGGCGGCACCTCGCATCGGGGCAAAGCGTCGTTCTACGGCTGTGATATCCGCAACCAACCTGTTAAACGTCAGCCCATGATTCCAAGCCTTCCCCATATCCTCCAGGTCGACCGTCAGGCGCCTAAGGGCAGGCTGACGGTAGGTCCGCTAAAACACGAAGTTCACTCTAACTTGGCCCCGATCGTCGCTTTTCTCCTCGTAAGAATTCGTTCGTTTCGTGCTTTCGCGGACCTTCAACGAGGGCTTTTCGTGCTTTTGCGGACCGAGGCGACAGCGGCATGACCGAGGTATACCCCAGCCAAGGCGACCTGTTCGTTCTGGACAGCCCCCTTCTAACCGAGGTTCGCGGCGAGCATTCGCTCATGGCGTACCCCTTTTTCGCGCTTGCAAAGGCCGGGTCGAAAAAGTCACTTGTCTACAAGACAGATACCGTCTCGATCGAAATCGGTGCCGGCCCAAGCGGGGTCGCGACGATCTACGACAAAGAAATCCTTCTTTATATTGCAAGCCTGCTGGTTGCGAAGATGGATGCTGGCGAGCGCGTTGCTCAAGAGTTCTACTTTACGGCCCATGATCTCTTCCGCGTGACGGGTGTCAACGGATCCGCTCGATCCTACACGCGCCTGCAGGACGCCTTGGGAAGACTTCAGGGCACGCAGATCAAGACCAACATCGAAGCAGGCGGTGAGGGGCAAACTGGCTTCTTCTCGTGGCTTTCGGAAGCAATCCTTCAATACACGAAGACAAGAACCGGCGAACAGCGCCTCAAGGGTGTGAAAGTTCGCCTTTGCGACTGGTTATACCGCGCGATTCTGCAGGACCGCCGCGTTCTAGAGTATTCATCCCACTATTTTCAACTCGGCCCGGTCGAACGTCGTTTGTATGAAGTCGCGCGGTCGACTTGCATTGACGGCCCCGTTCAGGTTGGCCTGAACGATCTGCGTCTCCAACTCGGTTATCAGAACACCCTCAAGCATTTCCGGCATGTTCTCAGGGGTATTGCTGACGCGGATACAATCCCGGATTACGGCATTATCCTGAATGAAGTGGATGTACCCCCGGAAAGCGCTGCGAAACGTCGAGTCGCGGCCCCTACCTTTGTTACACTGACGCCGAAAAAGGCCGTAGTCGCCAGCTGAAGCCCTTGGCGAATCAGGCGCAGACCGATTCGGCGATTGGTCCGTCAAAGCACGAACGCGCGTCGATGAGTTCGCCGGATCCGGTCCGCCAAAGCACGATCTTCGGTCCGTCAAAGCACGAACGGCGCAGTTTGGGGTCCGCCAAAGCACGAACATTAAACACTCAAAGTCCGTGAAAGCACGAATCGTACTGCTTTCGAGACAATCGCTGAGCTGGCATCTTCCCCTTGTGTTCCCGGCCGTCGGTCGTCGACGTGTGCGGGGCGAACGGAAAGAGTGACTGTGAGCGCATAAACGAATGCCCGACGCGAAGGCCGGGCACCCAGAAATCGCAACGTGGTAGCGTCGCCAAACGCTGACCGGTCACACAGAGACCCTCCACGTATCGGTTTCCGAACCTCGGTTCAAGGGAGCGCGCTTCGCGCCACGCCTCCGCTTTGCCTGCTGACGGTCCCTCGACAGAGGGGACGAACGATGACCTATATCCAAACGGCCTTTACCGGCGGGACAGGCGCCCGACCGATAACGGCCTTTTCACGTCAGATCGCGAGAGCACTGGAGGCAAGGCTCGCCGATGCGCCTGCCGAAGTCGAGCGCAAAGCCGTATTCGCGATCGTCAAGCGGGCAGCACCAGCGCTCGGGATCGGCATCGGTGCGCTGCAGACGCTCGAGCACCTCATCGGCTATACGCATGCAGACGATTGGAAGGCCGGCCGTTCGCCGATTGCTTGGCCGAGCAATTTGACACTCGCCGAGGTCGCAGGCAAGACCGTAAGCGCCATTAAGGCCCGGCTGCGCCAGCTGCGTGCACTGGGTTTGATCCTTGCACGCGACAGCGGTCACGGACGCCGTACGGGCCGTCGCGACGAGAACGGCGCGATCTCCGCCGCCTTTGGCGTTGATCTTTCGCCATTGCGTATCCGCTTTGAGGAATTGCGGCAGCTCGCAGACGCGTATTCTGCGCAATCTCGCCTCTTCAAGGAAGGGCGTCAGGAGATCGCCCGAGTGCGGCGTATTGTCAGTCAGGCAGTTGCGCAGGCCGCAGACATGCGGCTGACCGGGTCGCATTGGCTTGATCTGCAGCTCGCTATCGATCGTGTTGCGGCAGAAGCAGCCAAGGCGAGCTCAGCCCGTGATAGCGACCCGTTTCAAGATGCGCTTGGCCGGTTGAGTGAGGTCGAGCAGTTGGTCGCAACGACCATCGATAGGTACATGTTTCCCGAGAATAATGGTGGGTCGGGGTCAAAAAATGAGCCCTCCATACATATACAAACCAGACCTCATTCCATCAAAGATGTACAAGCTACACGAAATTGTAGTTCTGATCCGAACGGTCCCGCCCATATCGCAGCCGACCTTCCAGCCTCGCCGTCGAACAGTCGGTTCGACGCGCGGCCGGCGGAACTGATGGAGATGTTCCCCACGGCAGCTATGTACGTCGGAGCCCGCAGGCCGGCCTGGTCTGATATTCATCGCGCAGCATCTCGTCTTCGCAACGATCTCGGCATTCGGATCGGTGTCTACGTTGATGCGCTTGATAAGCTCGGCCCCGATGCTGCGGCGGTGGCGATCATGATCACTGCCGAACGCCACTCGCGCGCCGAAATCCGTCTCACCCCCGGCGCCTATTTTGCGGGGATGATTGGAAAGGCGAAGCGCGATGAATTGGATCTCGCCAAAAGCCTATGGGGCTTCCGGACAGAACGTATAGCGGCGCACTGATGGTTATCTTGTCGCGTCCAATATCATCCTGTGGTATATTGATGAAATGCGATGCCGTACAGGTTTTGCTTCTCGTGCCGAACGACCCGCCGCTTTTGGCGTCGGCCGATGAAGTTGCGTCAATGCCAAATTTGGAAATAAATATTTATTTAACATAACTAATATTATCGAACCTTTGTTTATGTCGTTCGGGGTTTGCTGAGATACGATATTTTGGTGTCGCCGCGATGCCGACAGGTGAATTTTCAGTGATTGGATTGGCTGTAATTCGTCCCGTCGGCGAGCACGAGAATCCACACCAGACATTCACGGCCCTTTCCCCGCCCTTCAACTTCAAACGCTCATTCTCTTCGCGTACGGCGGGTTTCGGCATCAGGCTTAGCCTAGGCGCTGAAAGACATCCGGTTGGTGATAGCGGGAGGACATGCTATCTCATCGAGCACGAACGGGAAATCGACATGAGCCTGCCGAAGGCCGCCATGCCGGCGGATCTGTCCGATGCTCTCAGCGTCATCGATGGTCTGACCGGATCGAGAACCGACACGACGTCGATGCTATTCGAAGGTCGTATGCTGGGAAATCTGGGCACGGTGCCGGGTACGCGCTTTGTCCAGGCTGGAACGGCATCCAGCGTACCCTGGGGGTCAGGCGGGCCTGCCACGCTACCAAGGGGAGCCATCCGTCTAGGCGGCAACATCCTCACTGCCTCGGATCTGCTCAATCAGCTTCATGACGCCGCAGAGAGATCGCGGGTCGCCGATGTAATGCAGAGGTTCGGCCTCGATCGGGGGAATGCGGCGAATGTCCTCGCGGCACGGGCATACGTCTGGGCGCAGAATTACATTGCCGTGAACTACCGTTATTGGAGCAAGGTCCCATATTCCGGCCCAGTCAATGAGCGCGTCGCCGCTGGCGTGATGCGCTATGAGCGCGCCCATCCCGGTACTGCTGGCCTAGCCTCACGTGGCGATGCTGCAGCCATCGCGGCCATCGACAGGATCGTGGACGAAGCTGTTGCCGCGGCGCCGGCGCAGATACCTCTCGTGGTCGAGCGAACCTCTGCCGTGTCTCCCACTCTCAGCGCCAGTAGCACCCGCGCCAGGACCCTTCTTTCTATCATGGGTAACCAGCGCTGGCAGGCGCACCATCTGGTCCCCTTCGCCGTCGTTGCAGGTTTGCCTGTCCCGGTGCAGCAGGCGATTGCCGCCTCCGGCTGGAAGATGGATTCGGTTGGGAACCTCATCGCGTTGCCCGCGAACATGGCCACGTATGTTCTGCCGCCGAATCTAACCGAACTGCCGTTTCACAATGGCTCTCAAGGGGTGAGCTACGACAACGACGTCAGGAACGCCCTTGGGCCTTTGGTCGCACGGGCAACAGCTCTACCCCCGCGTCTCTGAAAGCTCAGATGAACGCCATTTCCCTGCGTTTCCGAGGCGCGCTGAAGACCGATCGCGGTCGCTATTACCCGCGGCTACGATGAGGCCGCCGATGTTGTGGACAATTCAACAGAGCCTTGATGGCCTGGAACGATACTTCAAGCTGGCGGAACGAGAAGCAAACTTCAGCCTCATCCGCAACAAGGACGAGGTACGAGAAACCCGTACCTCATCGGGACCTGACCGCGTCACACCCGTGCTGCAGATCCGCGATTCGTCCTTCAGTCTCGATTTTTTCGAGGACGGCGATATCTTCGTGTCTCGTCGATTGGTCGACGCGATGGCCCTGCCCGATGGTGTTGTCTCATTCCATCCGGTGGATACTGCCCGGTGTGCGTCTCCTGTTCAGGCTCGCGGCTACGTTACCATGACGATCCACATGGAGAGCGATCCTTTGGACACAAAGCACAGCGATGGCAGGATGGTCGAAATGACCGACGCCGACGGCTTTAGCGTCACCCGATGGGAGAAGCAGTCTCCGCAGCCTAACAGCCCCGCGCCCCGGGTGGTCTGGCGCAATGGCTACGCCCCCCCGGCAGACATCTTCCGTATCTCCGGCACCGGCTGGACCGGGGCCACTGACGATCTCGCGACGCGGGTGATTGCAGCGCGTGCGACTGGATTGAATTTCGTCGATGTCGCCGCGTCCGCCGTCACAGGCGAACTAGTCGTGAAAGGTCGCTAAAGATGGTGCCGTACATAGCAATGATGCTTACGCTTGCTATGCCGTCGGCGGATCCCCCGCCCCATCATGATGGCACAGACGTGTGGGCGGTCGGCTACGCTATGACGATCGTGCGTAACTGCCCCGGCTGGGCGATGGAGCGGCAGGAACAGCTTTATCGCAAGGGCATCCTGCCCAAAGCTGCTTTTGGCAGCCCGCAATGGCGTGAGGTAGAGGACAACCTTCAAAAAGGTATTGCCGCTGCCGAGACAACGCGATCGAGCCACCCACGCTTATGCGAGGATTTGCCGGCTCTCGACCGAAGCCGCTGGAAGCGCCTCAGCCTGATCCTGAAACAGGGCTCTGAAGAGTCTGCGGGTCACCGGTGATCCCATCCAGCTATCCTTCATCGCCAGCGCGAGCAAGACCCAGACCCGGACGTTCACGCCCCCTCTCCCGCATCGCAACTTCAGACATTCATTCACATCGATATTTGACGGTTACACGCGACCAGAATCGGTCGGCTGGACGGCTTGAAATGGTGGCAAACGAAAGGTTTGCTTTCGAGGGGGGCAAGCTGGGCTGACCGCATCGTCGATAACCTCAATGGATGGCTAGACCCCGCCTCTTACCGTCAAACGGGCTGGGCAGAGGCCTGAGTGTCGGTGGCCTTAGGGGCACAGTTTGTCGCATTTATGCTATGTTCATGAAACACTTAGCTGCAAAAGGCATTTGCCTTTTGACCCACGCCGCAACGATGGCGGGTCGCTTAAAGGATACAAGTATGAACAAGTTGCTGGTCGCGGCATTTGCCGTTGCGTCTCTGATTCCCACGGTCGCGTCTGCACAGGATACGACGGCCGATGGCTCACGCAAGTTCGGGATCGATCCCTATGTCGGCTTGATGGGAGGCTATGAAGGTTTCGAAAGCAATCCGGGTGGCGGCATTCCCTCGTCGGTCCGTGGCGACCGCCTCAAGGGCGGCCTGGTTGAAGGTGTCGCCGGCGTCAACATCCCGATCGGTGCGTTTTTCGTTGGCGCTGAAGGTCATGCCGCCAAGGGTTTCACAGGCGACATCGACTGGGAATATGGGGTCCATGGTCGCGCAGGCGTCCGCGCCGGTGAGACCGGGCTGTTCTATGGCAAGGTCGGATATCGCTGGGTCAATTTCGATCGCTATGGCACCGACAGTCGTGACTTTGGCCGTATCTCGTACGGTATCGGCGGTGAGTTTGGCCCCAAGGCCATTGGCCTCGACGGTCTGGTAAAGAAAGAGGGCGTTCGCTTTCGTACTGAAATCACTACCACTGGCGACTTCAACACGGTGCGACCGATGTTTGGCGTAATTGGTCATTTCTAAGTAAGCATGAGCAGTCAAGCCTCGCGCCACGATGCGAGGCCTGACTGCTTTTCAGACACCAGTGAATACGACAGACATGCTGATGCCCACGGCATGCGTCAAATGCGTCAAATGCGTTGAAAATCGTGAAAGGGCTATCAGGCTGATCCTCATTCCCCATCAGCGGCGGCAAGTCTGCCCGGTGGGCTATATGATCATCTTAGCTGACCGAGCCGAGGAATATCCCGATCGGCACCTCATAATGTAAGGTGTGTGTAAGCAAAGTCAGGTCAACTGCCTTGGTGGCAGTTGGATGAGTGCATTGCTGGAAGATGAATCATCCAAGCCGATCATCAGAATAAGTATGATAGTAAATGGATCTAGCCAGTCCTGGCTCCGCCACTTTCATCCTTGATGGGACGCAATGCCAAGCAAACGGAGGCTTGACTATCGTGCGTACGAACGTGTCTTTGCTAATAGCGGTATATTTTTTAATATTTACGACACCCGCATCTGCTCAGTTTTACATCAAGGAATATAACTATGCTGGTGATCCAGTGAGCGGGATCGAACCGGACATCATGCAGCAACTGCCTGGAGCTTTCGACGCGGAGATGGCGGCGGGCATGGTCTGGACATTGAGAGCCGCGCTTAACGTGGCGGCGCTCCAGTGCCAATTCGAGCCAATGCTTCTTACACAGGGGACGTATAATGCATTGCTCGTAGATCACGGCGAGGAATTGAAATCCTCATGGTTAGCACTCGATCGGTACTTCACCCGCCAAAACAAGACGACCAGAGCCGGCCAGAACGCCTTGGATCAGTATGGAACGCGCACATATTCCGGTTTTGCGACCGTTGCATCGCAGCTTGGTTTTTGCCGGACCGCGGCAGCCGTTGGACGCGACGTCATATTCAGCTCCAGAGGAAGCCTCGCAACGATCGCTCGAATGCGATTGCGTGAGCTGCGCAACAGTCTCACGCCTTACGGCGAACAGCAATTCCCAAGGTATCTGCAACCCTCACCCGCGCCGCTGCCGACATTCGATCAAGTGTGTTGGAACAGGAAAGGCGAATGGCAGACGCGAAAGTGTGGGTCCAGCACGCTATCGATCGGAACAAGCCTGGCGGCTCGCTAGGCCGATGTATGCCTTGGACACACGAAAGCAGTGGATGTGAACGGGGTGTCGAAGCCGGGCACGTTCTATCATACGCAGATCGCTAAAGAGGGTAGTGGCCCGTGTACGCGGATCGACGATCCTCGGTACTACAATACCGGACGATGTTCAGCACTGGGACCTTCGCTTGCATTTCCGCCTTCTTCTTTGCAGATGCAGGCTTCTAATGCTGTTTCCCAACCGCCGCGACATCCATCGACCTGCACGGTCCGCAATGCGGCCTTGGTCCCTGATCTGCATGCTGACCTTCACGACTGGATGCGTCGCGCTACCCGCCCCCCTCTTGCGTAACTGCCCGCCACCGGGGCACAGCAAGGTCCTCAAGTCGGCAGACGGTGCCCGTGCCAGCACCACCCTCGACGTCCTGACTTACAACATTGAAGGTCTCGCATGGCCTGCGCGAGGAAGGCGTGGTGGGGCGCTGAGAAGAATCA
The DNA here is from genome assembly GCF_014841615.1 of Sphingomonas sp. CFBP 8760. Lineage (GTDB taxonomy): Bacteria > Pseudomonadota > Alphaproteobacteria > Sphingomonadales > Sphingomonadaceae > Sphingomonas. Next base: position 223,628 of record NZ_JACYUG010000005.1, read on the forward strand.
ACGCGACGCTAAAAAACATGAGGGAACATGGCACTGCGCCGGACGTGGTCATGGTGCAGGAGATGTTCAGTAGGTCTGCAGTGCGTGCCGTTCGGGACTTGGGCTATCTGAACATGGTATCTGGACCGTCGCGCACCCAGGGCGGAACCCTTCCCGACGACGAGAGGATGCCGCCCCCCTTCAGGTGGAGCAAGGGCGAGATCGGCGTTCACCTCGTCAATTCTGGCCTGGCCATTCTTAGCCGCTACCCGATTGTCCAGGTGCGCTCCGAACCTTTTGGGAAGCACCGCTGTGCCGGTCTCGACTGCTTAAGCAACAAGGGCATACTATACGCCCGGATAGCCATCCCTGGCGTTCCGGGCACGATCAACCTGTTCAACACCCACCTCAACTCGCAGGCGTCGTCTCGGGTATCTCCACGACGCCATGCTCGCGCCCATCGACTGCAGGTCGATGCACTCGGGGCGTTCATCACTGCCGTGGGGGACCGGAACATCCCCACGGTCGTCGGCGGCGACTTCAATATGAAGGCTTCGACCATACGCTTCGAGCGGTTTCGCAACGTCACGGAGCCGTTCGCGATCGTGCAGCGATACTGCACCGACAATCCGCTTCCATGTGACGTCAGGCAGTCGTGGGACGGCGACGAGCCGTGGATGGATACGCAGGATTTGCAGCTCTTCGAAAGCGGCTCCGAGGTTCAGATTCATCCGATACGGATCGAGGCCATGTTCGATGGCTCGGCCGATAGTCCGAGGCTGTCGGATCATGACGGCGTCCGGGTTACGTATCAGCTGACGTGGTCAACTAAGCCCATGTTGGAAGGCGCCGGAGGTCAGTCCATGCCGATCTGCTCGAATATAGCATCGACACGATGACTGTCAGGAAAAATATTGCCATCTCAGGATAGCTTTGATCGTATCCGTAATCCGGGTATTACGTGTATTTTCGAAACTTCATGCAAAACAGGTAATTTTTAATGAATTAATTGGCCAGATTCCCCGTCGGCGCTGGTATTAACAGCCACTTCTTGGTTACATAAGATACCCTTATCATATTCTTCAAAACTATTATCAGATATTCGCCACTCCGCAGGCATACACACCGCGTTTTTAAAGATAGTATTTCATCGAATGACGAATTTTGCTGCAGACGTTTAAATCAGAATTATATCAAAATAGGTGAAGTATTTTTGAAACGTCGCATACTTACGATCAAGATAAAGTTTATTTTATCGCGTACAACCTGCAGTGACTCGATGATTATTTATTTATACTGAATATACGGTCGCTCCATAACTTACATCTCGCCAAAATGGGCAGTAACAGCAGCCTGTGCCCTGCCTCACGTCAAATACGGCGGTTTAGAATCCTGGGTATCAGCTCCCAAGGCGTAAATGCGTGGGGAATTATGAGATCTGGACCATGGCGGCGTCACGCCCCCTCCCCCGTTCACGTAGCGAAAAACCTGAGCGTGAAAACCGTGAGCCCTGGCCGCGACATCAGCACCACGTTGCCACCATGTGCCAGTGCAACCCGCTGGACGATCGCCAGCCCCAATCCGGAATTCGCCGCGGCCGTTCGGTCGCGCCGCCAGAACCGGTGAAACACCAGTTCCTGATCGCTCGGGGCGATACCCGGCCCATCGTCGGCGACCGAGATTACCCCGGCCTCGCGGACGTCGACGACGACGTGGCAGCCGCGCGGCGTATGCTTGACGGCGTTCTCCAGAAGTGCCCCCAGTGCGCGTTCGATGAACTGCTGCTGCCCGTCGACGATGTTGGCACCGTCCTCGCGCATCTCCAGAGTCTTGCCCTGCCGGAAGGCAAGCGGCGCAATCGTCGCGACGGCGTGCTGCGCGGTCGCCGACAGATCGACTGGCGCCATTGCCAGTTGGCCGATCGAATCCAGTTCGGCGATGTCGAGTAGATGTCCCACGGTGCTTGCCAACGCGTCCAGATCCGCGATCAGCGCGGCCCTCAGCGCCGGGTCTTCGACCTGGGCGGCACGAACTCGCGCGACGGTGATCGGGGTACGCAGCTCATGCGCGGCGTCGGCGGTGAAATCGCGCGTCATGCGCAAACTGGTGGTGAGCCGGTCGAGCGCGCTGTTGACTGCGTCGGCCAGCGGCCGGACCTCAGTGGGAATGGCTGGATCGGTCAGGCGCAGATCGGGCCGCGACGCATCAATGGTTCGCACCAGCGCCGAGGCGCGCCGGACCGGACGAAGTGCGCGGCGCACGATCAGCGCATCGATGCCCAGCAGCAGTAGCAGCAGCGGCGATACGACCGAGAAACCATGCAGCAGGAACTGGCGGACGACGTCGTCTATGACGTTGGCGGGGTGGTCCAGGTTCTGGATCGCCACGATCCACAGGCGCCGGCCGGCGACGACGACCGGGACACTGAGTCCGGCATAGAAGCTCTGCCGCGACCGCCGGGTGAAGTACGTCTCGTCGTCCCGCCGGGGAATGCGCGGAGCGGCGAGTGGGGCGGGCGTAACCATGCCATCGGTGAGCACCCGCCGCTCATCGAGCACCATCACGGTCATCCCCGCCGCCAGCGGAGGGCGCCGGGCGTCGTATGCGGCGATGTCGACCGTGCCGCCGGGCCGCACGACGATGGCGCTGCGTACAGCCAGCACCTGTGCGCGGAGCGTCTGTCGCTCAAGATGATCGACGGTGGCGTCCAGGAACACGTACACGCTCGCCGAGACCGCCAACGCTGTCACGACCACCGCAATGCCATGCCACCACAGGATACGTGCGAGTAGCGAACGTGGCAGGCGTATCACGGCGCAGCTTCGATCATCATGTAGCCGACGCCCCGAACCGTCACGATCTGCGCAGTGGCGCCCGCGTCGGTCAGTCGACGCCGCAAGCGATGAACGTACACCTCGACGGCGTTCGATCCCAGCTCGTCATCCATTCCGAACAGCTGTGCCTCCAGGCGGCCCTTGGCAACGACGCGCTCGTGCCGTTGGATCAGCGCCTCCAGTACGCCCAGCTCGCGCGCGCTCAGGATCGTCGGCAGGCCCGCAACGCGGATGTCGCGGGTCACAGGATCATAGACGACGTTGCCGCACGCCAGTTCCCGGTCCACCACCATGCCCGAACGCCGCAGCAACGCCTGAATGCGCGCAATCAGTTCCTCTGGGGCGAAGGGCTTCATCAGATAGTCGTCACCGCCTGCCGCCAGTCCTGCGACCCGGTCGGCGACGCTGCCCCGCGCGGTCAGCAGGATCACGGGGGTGGTGTCGCCGACATCGCGCATCCGCCGCGCCACGGTCCGTCCGTCGCCATCCGGCAGGCCGATGTCCAGCACCACGGCAGCGTAGTGTCCCATCCCCAGCATCAGCAGTGCATCCTCTACGGTGCCGGCATGATCGACCGGGAAGCCGGCGGCGTCGAACTGCCGACGCAACACGTCGACGAGGTCGATACTGTCCTCGACGATCAACAACCGCATGGAAAGACGCCTCTGCTCCCTGACCCGCCGGATGGCCGTAAGGTGTGTGTAAGCCGCCCCGCCTAGCCGCTTTTGCACGCTCCTGCACCGGTGTTCGCCGGGATGCGGGCACCCGAGCGATGGAAACGCCTGTTCATGACGACTGCCGCCCTTCGCGCACCCGTGCGCCTTCCCCCCCTCGTCGGATGTCGCCAGCCGGCCGCGACGACCGCTTCGCATCGCGCTGTTTTCAGGCAACTACAATTATGTCCGCGACGGCGCCAACCGTGCACTCAACCATCTGGTAGGTGATCTAGAACAGCGCGGCGCAGAGGTGCGGGTCTATTCACCGACCACGCGCACGCCGGCCTTCGCGCCAACCGGCACGTTGGTGTCGGTGCCCTCGATCCGCCTACCAGGGCGCGGCGAATACCGGCTCGGGCTGGGCCTACCGGACGGGGTCCGCGCCGACATCCGTCGTTTCGCTCCGGACCTCATCCACGTCTCCGCCCCCGACTGGACCGGGGTAGCCGCGCAGAAGCTGGCCCGGTCGCTGGGCGTGCCACTGGTCGCCAGCCTGCACACGCGGTTCGAGACCTATGCCGACTTCTACGGTGCCGCGCTGGTCCGTCCCGCACTGGAGCGGCACCTGCACCGCTTCTACGATCGGAACGACCGCATCCTGGTGCCGACGCGGCCGATCCTCGACGAATTCGCCGGCCATGGCCACGGCGCAGCGGTGCGGCTCTGGAGCCGCGGCATCGATCGCGTCCGGTTCGATCCGGCGCGGCGCGACATGGCATGGCGGCGATCGATCGGTATCGCCGACGATAGCTGCGTGGTGCTGTTCTTCGGTCGCCTGGTGCGGGAAAAGGGGCTCGCCGAATATGCTGAGGTCATCGACCGGCTGACGGCGGCGGGGTTGCCCGTCCGCCCGGTCGTCGTCGGCGACGGGCCCGAACGGGCATGGTTGCGCCGTCGACTGCCAGCGGCTCTCGCCTTGGGGCATCTGGACGGCGCGGACCTGGGGCGGGCGATCGCCAGTGCCGACATCTTCCTCAACCCCAGCGTCACCGAGGCATTCGGCAACGTGACGCTGGAGGCGATGGCGAGCGGCCTGCCGACGGTCAGCGTCGACGTCGCCAGCGCGCGCGCGCTGCTAAGTGAGGCGGCGGGCGTCTATTATGACGGTGGCGATCCCGACGGCGCTGCACAGGCGATCGCTCGCCTGATCATGTTTCCCGAGCGGAGGCACCTGATCGGCCGCCGCGCCCGGCAGGCCAGCGCCGACTATAGCTGGGCGCGGGCGTCGGCGATGGTGTGGGACACCTATCGCGACGTGCTGGACGCATACGCCATGGGCGGTGATCGGTGATGCGTCGGTCGCTGTACGCGCCGCTTCTCCTGCTCGCATCCGTTCCGGCAGGAGCGCAGGAGGCGCCTGAAATCGCCGAGCCCATGGTCTTCGATCTGGTGCGCCCGCTGGGCGCGCGGCGCGGCGAACTGGAGGTGAACGCATTGGCGCAGCGCAACCTGTCTGGTCCAGATCGCAGCGTCGAATGGGCACCCGAGATCGAATATGCCGTTGCCGACGGCTTTGCAGTTGAGCTCGAACTGCCGCTGGAGAACCGCCGAGTCACCGACTACAAGCTCGGGGTGCAGGGCACCTTCGGCGTGTTCAACCGGGGCCGCGCCATCCACGGCGTGCAGTATCTCGGGCTATGGAACCGCGAGCGACGACGCTGGGACAGTTCGTTGCTGTACGTGATCGGTAACCGCTTCGACGACCGGGCCAGCACGCTGACCATGATCGGCGTAGGCGAGGTCGGCGCGGGCGGACGCGAAACCCGCGCGCTGCTCGTCAACCATACCAGCTTCTACGACGTGGCGGCGACCACCACCGTTGGCGTGGAGGTCAACATGCGCCTCGGTCGCGAGCGGTCGACCCTCATCATGCCGCAGGTCCAGCAGGATATCGGCCACAGCTTCCAGTTGCAGATGGGCCTCGGTGCCGTGCGCCACGACGGCGACGCTTGGCGCCCCCGGCCCGGCATCCGCCTGATCCGCCAGTTGTGAAGGACCATGCCCTGATCGATCGCGAGCTACCACCCCAACTCCCGCTACGTACCACCCGCATCGGTAGACTGGGGGCATCACAGCGTACGCGCACTGCGGGGGTGGCGGTGCTGATGCTCGTCGTCGTGCTGATCGGTATCGGCGCGCTCAGCCAGATCCTGTCGGGGTTGAGCCTGACCGACATCCGGGCAGAGCTGATCCGCATCCCGACACCGCGGATTGCACTGTCAGCCGGATTGACGATCGTCAGCTATGTCGTCCTGACTGGCTACGACGTCATGTCCCTGCGGATCATCGGCCGTCGCGTGGCATACCGCACTGCCGCGCTGGCATCGTTCACCAGTTACGTCTTCAGTCATAACTTCGGCTTCGCGCTCATCACTGGAGGCGTGGCCCGTCTGCGCATCTATCGGCGCAAGGGGCTGACGCCAGGTGAAGTCATGCAGATCATGATCATGACCGGCATGACCTTCTGGATGGGCGTGCTCCTACTGCTGGGCATTGGGTTCGTCGCCATACCGGACGCTCTGGCGGTGGGTGGATGGCAAGCCAGCCACTCCTTGCAGGCGGGATCAGGAATGATGATCCTCATCTTCCTCGCCGGCTATGTCACCATTCTCCACCGCCGTGCCGGTCAGGCGCTGCAGCTGTTCGGATGGACGCTGGTCCTGCCCGCACCTCGTACCGCAGCGGTTCAATTCCTGCTCGCTGCACTTGATCTGATGCTGGCGACAGCGGCGCTGTTCGTACTGGTGCCCGGTTTGCCCATCACGGTGTTTCCAGCGATGCTGATCGGCTATCTGCTGGCATTCCTGTCCGGACTGCTCGCTCACGCGCCGGGCGGCGTCGGCGTCTTCGAGGCGGTCATGCTGCTCGCACTACCGGATGTTGATCGATCAGCGCTATTCGCAGCGCTGCTCATGTTCCGCCTGATCTATTACCTGATCCCACTGGCGATCGGCATTCTTCTGTTCGCCGCGCACCAGTTGTCCGGCCGGCGGCACCCCGTGAACGTGGCATCCGGCAACTGACGCCAATCCGGGAGGTGGGCTGGTCATGCTGACGGGGATCTACGGGAGGTATCAACCGACCATCGGCGTACGTGAGATCGTCTCTGACCTACCGTCGTTCGTCAGTGACCCCAAGACATCCGTTACCCAGCTCAGAGCCCGACTCANCCCCGCGACGCTTCGAATGGCGTGGACGTACCTACAAGGTCGTCGCCGGCGACGGACCCGAGCGCGTCCACGGCGAATGGTGGCGCCGCGATGCGGAAGTGTGGGCGGTGCGCGACTATTACCGGGTCGAGGACGAGGAAGGCGGTCGCTTCTGGGTGTTCCGCCGCGGCGACGGCTTTGAGGACGACACCGGCGACCTGTCCTGGTGGATGCACGGGGTCTTTGGATGACCCACTATGTCGAGCTGCAGGTGCTGACGCACTTCTCACTCCTGCGCGGCGCCTCCAGCCCGGACGAACTGTTCGCGGCTGCTGCATTGCTGGGTTATCCGGCGATCGGGGTCAGCGACATTGGCACCGTCGCCGGCGTCGTGCGGGCATGGGAGGCACAGAAGGCGACCGGCGTCCGCTCGATCGCCGGCACCCGCGTCGACTTGTCCTGCGGACGGCGGCTCTTGCTCTATCCGACCGATCGTCCCGCGTGGTCGCGGATCACGCGACTGCTGACGCTCGGCAAGAAGCGGGCCGGGAAGGGCGGGTGCCTGCTGCACTGGCACGACCTTGAGCCATGGTCGGATGGGATCATCGCTATCCTGTTGCCGCATGAGGCGGACGAGGAGAACCTTGCTGCGCTCAAGGACCTGAAGGCGATCTACGGGAGACGGGGCTACATGGCGCTGTTCCAGCGCCGCAGGCCCGGGGACACGGTGCGCATCGATGCGCTGGCGCGGCAAGCGGGTGGGGCGGCCGTGCGCGCCGTCGTCACCGGCGACGTGCTCTACCATGCGCCAGAGGCACGGCTGCTGCAGGACGTGGTGACCGCGGTGCGTGAGAAATGCACGGTCGACGAGCTTGGCTACCGCCGCGAGGTCAACGCCGACCGTGCGCTGAAATCGCCTGACGAGATGGTCCGCCGCTTCCGCGCCTATCCAGACGCGCTGCAGGCGAGCGTCGATATCGCGCGCATCTCCACCTTCGATCTTGGCGAGCTGCAGTACCAGTATCCGCACGAGGAGTTGATCGATGGCCTGAGTGCACAAGGTGCGCTCGAACGTCTGGCGACCGAAGCGGTCGACCGTATGTTCGATGGCGAGGTGCCGCAGAACTATACCGACCAGATCAGCCACGAGATGCGGCTGATCGGTGAGCTTGGCTACGCGCCCTACTTCCTCACCGTCTACGCGATCGTGCGCGAAGCCCGCCGGCGCGGCATCCTCTGCCAGGGCCGCGGTTCAGCCGCCAATAGCTGCGTCTGTTTCGTGCTCGGCGTCACCAGCATCGATCCGATCAAGCACGAGCTGCTGTTCGAGCGCTTCGTCTCGGGTGAACGCCGTGAGCCGCCGGATATCGACGTCGACTTCGAGCATGAGCGCCGCGAGGAGATCATCCAGTGGATCTACGAGACCTATGGCCGTGATCGTGCCGCGCTGACCGCGGTCGTCCAGCGCTACCGCGCCCGCGGTGCCGTCCGCGACGTCGGCAAGGCGCTTGGACTGCCGGAGGATCTGACGTCATCGCTGGCGGGGTTGGTGTGGGGCTGGTCAGCCGACGGGGTTGGCGAAAAGCAGGTTGAAGAACTCAATCTCGACATCGGCGATCGCCGCTTGCGCCTGACGCTGGAACTGGCCCGCAAGCTGATCGGCGTGCCGCGTCACATGAGCCAGCACCCGGGCGGCTTCGTCCTGACCCACGACCGCCTCGATGACCTGGTGCCGATTGAGCCCGCCGCGATGGCGGATCGGCAGATCATCGAATGGGACAAGGACGACATCGATTCATTGAAATTCATGAAGGTCGATATTCTCGGGCTCGGCATGCTCGGCTGCATGAACCGAGCCTTCAATATGCTCGAAGCGGACAAGGGGGTGCGGGTCGGGCTTGCCGATCTGCAGGACGATGACCCCGACGTCTACGCGATGATCCAGAAGGCGGACACGCTCGGCACCTTTCAGATCGAGAGTCGGGCACAGATGGCGATGCTGCCACGGATGAAGCCACGGCGCTTCTACGACCTGGTCATCCAGGTCGCGATCGTGCGGCCGGGGCCGATCCAGGGCGACATGGTCCACCCGTATCTGCGCCGACGCGAGGGTCTTGAACGGCCGGAATATCCCCGGCCGGAACTGCGCGCGGTGCTGGAGAAGACGCTCGGCGTGCCCCTGTTCCAGGAACAGGCGATGAAGGTCGCGATCGTCGGCGCCGGCTTTACCCCCGCCGAGGCGGACCAGCTGCGCCGCGCGATGGCGACCTTCAAGGTCACCGGCGGTGTGTCGCATTTCTCGGAGAAGCTGGTCGAGGGCATGGTCGCGCGCGGCTACCCCCGCGATTTCGCCGAGCGCACCTTCCGCCAGCTCGAAGGCTTCGGCAGCTATGGCTTTCCAGAGAGCCACGCCGCCTCGTTCGCCAAGATCTCCTACGCGTCGTCGTGGATGAAGCATCACCATCCGGACGTGTTCTGCGCCTCGCTGCTCAACGCCTATCCGATGGGGTTCTATGCGCCGGCACAGATCGTCAGCGATGCGCGTAACCACGGTGTCGAGGTGCGACCGCCTTGCGTCAATGCCAGCCGCTGGGACTGCACGCTGGAACGCGCCAGCGGCCGCTACCTCGCGGTGCGGCTGGGGCTGCGCCAGATCCGTGGCCTGTCGAACGCGGACGGCGCGAAGATCGTTGGGGCACGGAGCACGACGGCGTTCGAGAGCGTCGAGGACGTGTGGCGGCGATCGGGGGTGCAGCGCGCCGCGATCGAGAAGCTGGCGGATGGCGATGCCTTCCACGGCTTCAGCGTCGACCGCCGGCAGGGGCTGTGGAAGGTGAGGGGGCTCGGTGAGGCACCACTGCCCTTGTTCGCTGCGGCCGATCGCTCGGCCGAGACCTTCAGCGCCGAAGGTGGCGAGCCGGAGGTAGCACTGCGGCCGCTGACCGACGGCCGCGAGGTGATAGAAGACTACCGGGCGCTGCAGCTGTCACTCCGCGCCCACCCGCTGACCTTCGTGCGCGACGAGCTGACCAGGCGTGGCGTCACCAAGTGCGCTGACCTCGCCACCATCCGCGACGGCCGCTACGTCGAGGTCGCCGGCATCGTTCTGGTTCGCCAAAAGCCAGGATCGGCCAAGGGGGTGCTGTTCATCACCATCGAGGACGAGACCGGCATCGCCAACGGCATCCTGTGGCCGGATCGCTTCGAGGCGCAGCGCCGCACGATCATGTCCGCCTCGATGGTCGGCATGAAGGGACAGGTTCAGAAGGAAGGCGAGATCATCCATGTGATCTGCAACCGGATCATCGACCATGGCGACCTCCTGCACCGCGTCGGTGATATGTCGTTCCCGCACAAGACCGGCCGCGGCGACGCCGGCCAGCATCCCGGCTCACCCGATCGCGGCGACAAGGGCTGGCAGCCCGAACCGCGCAACCAGTATTGGCCGCCCCACGCCGACGGCATGGATCCAGAGGAGGTCGTGCGCTTCAAGTCGCACGACTTCCATTGAGACCGTGTCGAAGCTGCCAAGGCATCAGCGCGTCGTGATCGCGCTGTCGGTGCATATCCTGCGCTGCGGCGTAGCGCGCTGTGCCGAGGCCCGCGTCGACGTTCCCGAGATCCGCTTGGCGCTTCGTTGCCTGCTGCCGCATTGCCCGGAAAAATGGCCACTGGCGCTCTACTGGGATTCCGGATCGCAAACCAATGACATAGGAAGAGCCCAGGGCGTAACTGCGGCTTTCAATGGGATCGTGCGTCAGCTACGCCGGGCGGGCTGCTACGAGGAGGTGACGCCATCGTGATCGACAGCGAGCGCTAGATGCCGGCATCGAACCAGTCGAAGTTCACCACGCTTGCTGAATGGGCCACTGCCCGTGAAGACATGCGGATCGTGTGCGCGTGCGGACGTACGATCAATCTCCCGGGGGGTAAGATCGTCGAGCGTTTCAAGTCTGACGGACCGATCCTGGAGGCGCTTACCCGGCTGCGCTGTGGAAGCTGCGGACGTCGTGGACACGCCACGGTGACGCCTGTTTCTTTTTTGAAGCTATAGATCGACGGCCGAAGAGGGTGGGACCGTCGCACCATTTTTGGTCCCAGTCTCATCCTCTTTGGCCGTTGGCAGGGCGTCATTCAGCCGTCGTGAACGACAAGAACTGGTGTCTTTCAGAAAGTCCGCTTGCGAAGCGAAATCTTTGAGGAGACAAGCCGGACTGTCGTTCCAAACCTACCGCGGAGTAGCGGACGTTCGATAACAATATGATAGACGAGGCCTGCGATGATGCCGGCGGCGATGCTCCCGGTCATCATCAAGGGCCAACCCGAAACCAGTCTCGCCACCGTCGAGATGGCAATGACGTGAACGAGATAGATCGAGTAGGATGCCGCGCCGAGGAAAAGAACGTAGCGCGGTATGATCAGCGTTCCGGTTCGCTCCCATTGAGCAACCGGCACGATAGTGAAAGCGATGGCGAGACCGACCAAGACTGACATGTCGTTTTTTGCCCCGAGACCAATCCAAACAAGAAACGGCACAGAGGCCAGGCCGTACCAGCGTGGACTGCCCCAGCCGCGTTGAAATGCGGCAGCGGCTGCGACCCCCATCAGGAATTCCAAGTTGATGAGCGCCAGAGGCAGGAACGCCACTCCCGCTATCGCTGCGGCCACGATGAGGATTGCCCACAACATGAGCCCGACGGCAAGACGACCGGAAAAGTAGGCGGCCGCGAACACGGCATAGAAGACGATCTCGTGCTGCAGTGTCCATGCTACGGCGAGAGCGGGGTTACCGACAGGGGCTAGGGTTATGGTTGGAAGCCAGGACCAACTGTTCATGTTTAACCCGATCGACGCGAGAAACAGCGCCATGGCGATGCCGACCGGTAGATAGGGCAGGTAGAGACGACGCACCCTGGCACGGAGGAAGGATCCAAGCGAGTTTCCGGGCACGGAATGACAAATGATAAAGCCAGACAGGACGAAGAAGAAATCCACTCCTAGGTCGCCGTGCAGAAAAAGGGACGACCCTGGAAACGGCCCCGCGACCCCGACTGTCATCTGCGTCGCATGATAGATGACGACGACAATCGCAGCGATTGCACGACCGACTTGCAGAGTAGCAATTTGATATGGGCGCGGCATAGGGTTCGTTCCTAGCCTGCCATCCTGATCAGTGCGACGTCTGCTTCTTGGCAGAGATGGGGCTGGCCGGATGTCCGCCACTGGGCGACTAACGACTGACCGCTTTGGGTCGATGCCAATCGATAGCTCGAATGTCGCGACGTGGTGGAAAGCTGTAAACCGCACGTAAGGATTGCAAAATCGATCAAGCAATATCAACGAGATAGCATGTAAGCGTTGCAAAATAATCCAAATGTTTGCAGCGCCCGCATGCGGGTTAAAAGCGCCCAATCCCCGAAAAGCACTTGGCTTTGCAAATCTTAGATGCGCTTTGCAGCGCTTAGGTTCGCATTTGCAGTCCTTACGAGCGGTTATACCAGCAGGTCGCCGGAAATCCCAATGACGTGTTGCGTTAGAAGCTAAGAACGACGGCCTGGCGGATCATCGGGGTCGGAGGTGGCCGCGTTGCCGAAGGTGGAACACGATAGCCGCTGACTGCGATCGCAGCGCCGGTCCAGCGCAGTGAGGATGCTACCTGCCGGTAACTCACGGGATGAATCCGGTCTCGTGTCGCCACTGATGACAGGTGGACAACGTCGTCGCCGAAAGAGCGAGCTATCGCTACCGCCGCTTCTGCAGCAGCCGCATTATATGGTGCCAACCAGGTCACACGGACCGCAGATAGCCGCTGGCGGAGCGCGACTAGGTTCCGAACGAGCTGTGGATTCTCCGGGTCATTTGAGCCAAGCCCGATGACCGCCCTTTCGACCGGAGCATTACCGCGAAAAGTCCGAAGGGTTTCCGTCGAGGAGGCGCCAACTCGGGCATGCACCGCACACTGTAGCCCCTGCGCGGCGAGCGCGTCAGCTGTCCCGACCGCCGTGCTGTCGCCAAGGATGAGGCACAGGGGCAGCATCAATGGCTGAACACCGCTAGCACGATCGCCAGCGACATGACGAAAAGCGACAGCCAGATCGCGATCTGACCGAAAATGTGAAGGACCAAACCCAACCAGGAGTAGCGCCGGCGTAACAGCACCGCGCTACCAACAGCCACGAAGAACGCGATGGTGGTTGGCATCGTTATCGAAGGCGAGCGCGCTAACGATGCCTCGGCGAGTGGCATCAAGCCGATCGCCATCACCAGCAACCACGAGAAGCCAAAGATGAGGGTTCCAGAAAGGTCGTTCAGCGCCGGCGGGCGATGGTGAGCGACTGAGAAACGCCTTTGATCCCGAGTTGCCAAGATACTCATTTCGCTCTACCTTGTCGAGCGAGGTGCGCCATGCAATTTGATCCAATCAACCCGATGATTTTTGACACGGACGCAATGCCAGGACGTGGTTCAGGATATTGGCATGTGAATCCGTACTCATCGAGCAATGCAAGCGAAAGCACGCCGTCCAGCGGGAAGAGGACCGCTGTCATCTTCCTTATCGCCCTTACAGGCATACTCGCTGGTGGGGCACATATGCTTTTTACCTGACATCAATCGGTTTCTGGGCCCTTAGGGCCGGAAGCTAACGCACGGCGACCTTCGGTTTTCTGTCTACGCTCTTCGTCCAAAAGCTCCCTTGCTCCCGACGAGATGATATCAGATTCCGAACTTGTGTCAGGTTTTCCTGTAGAAACCGGATGCGCGGCTCCGACCGGCGCGCCACCTGAATAATGCCTCGCTATGCTCGCTTCAGAAGCTACGCCGGGAAGCTTCATATTGGCAAGTGCAGGGTTTTCGAGGGCAGATTGAATATCACGTTCAATCGCACCCGACCTTTCCGAAGCCCATTTTCCAATCGCAATGTTACGAGCGTTTTCGCGGGTGCTGTCAAGATTAGTCTCCCAGAGGCCAGGCAGCATGTTGCCACCAGGACTGGCCGCATTTTCCTTATCGTACCAACGAGCAAGGTCCTGACGCAGGTCGGTCGATAGGTTGAAGCCGCTGCTCTCAGAATAGCTTGCGTGCTGCTCAAGCGACTGAGACAACTCTCGGTAGTGCCGAGCCTGTTCGTTGTAGGACTCGATTTTGCTAAGAGACTCCTCAATTGCACGAGTCCTAGCCTCCGAATTGGACGACCGAGCAAAGCTTTCGTTTTGATGGAAGGTTCCATCATTCGTGCTTACTGATCTTCCGGATGCGTGGTCCCTATTCACGCCATCCGTAAGGCTTATGGAATTATCGCGACTTGTATTTGCGCTATCGGTATTGCCTGTAGTATCCGCACGCAAATAGGTCTGACTGTAACCGCCACTGATTTCACCGTTAATACCAAGAAAGCGTGCCGCAGCAGCAAGAGGACCACCGCCCGATCCCTTCTTGTCGGAACTTGCACCAACTCCGACTTTAACACCTCCAGTGATTTGGTCCGACCAATTAGTATTTTTGCCAGTCTCGACGCGATGGCCAGTACCATCCCCGACCGAATGTCGATTTTGAACCCCGTCACTGTCAGCAATCGTTCTCCGGTCGCTAAGCTCAGTATTGCTTCCACCCCGATCGCCGGAACTGGAACTGAATCCAGACGAGCTCTCGTTCGACCAGGAATGACCATTACGCAGGGCGTTCAAATGCGAGACCTCACGGCGGCTAGCCTGCTCGAACCCGTCCGCAACCCGTGCTGCCAAACCAGACTGACGGCTCTCTGTTGCCATGGCCGATTGAATGGCGGAAGTATTGAACGGGATATTCGATATCGCCTTTGACGTGTCATACACGTTTTGCCCGTCACCAAAGTTGTTGCTTGTCGCACCATTACCGTGACGGAAACTGGACGCGATGCCACCGGTCGAGAACGTAGGAGCGTTTTGCCACTGGTCGCTCTGCCGCATGTTGGACGTAGAGCTGGCGAAGCTGGTGTTGCCGTAGCTGTAGTTGCCCGTCGTCTGCTCGGCAGCCGCAGCTTCGGCAGCATTCTGTGCCGGCGAGAGAACCGAGGTCGCCTGCCCGGAGATGCTCATCGCGCCCTTGGCGAGCCCGGCCGCCAGGAACGGCACAGACATCAGCATGAACCCGGCGATCGTCGCGGTCTCCGCGTTGACCGCGCCGATGCCGGCGTAGGTCCCGAGCGACATGCCGCCCTCCGAGACGCCCTGCGCCGCGCCGGTCGCGCGGGTCATGCAAATCATATGGAGGATGACGTAGAGGGGTCCCCAGGCGGCAAGGTAGAAGAAGCCCGTCATGTAGCCCTTGAGGGCGCCGACGCCGGTCTGCGGCATCAGGAACAGCGGGAAGATGACCGGGAACATCGCATAGAAGACGACGGTCAGGACGATGTTGAGGATCGGCACCCAGCTCATCGCCTGCTGCGCGATCGAGTTGTAGGTGTTGCGCGCCTGAATGTCCGCCCTCGTCGTCGCGAACGTATCGATCGAGGCCGCCCCCGGACCACCCGACATGCCGTCACGCGCCATCATGAAGGCGTTGATCGCGGTGTTCTGCCGGACGATCGTCTCGTAATTCGCGCTCGACGCAAGGAAGGCCTGATTGACGATCGGCACATCCGACTGAAGCTTGGCGGACGCAACCGCGGTGGAAAGCTTGGGATAGGTTTCCTTCGCCCAGAGCGGCGTATGCGCCTTTATCATCTCGACCCAGTCCCTGCTTAGTTCGGCGTAGGCCGCCCGGCATGGGATGATCTGCGTATCGGTAGCCGCGCCGCTGCGAACAACCCATGGCTGCGAGCGTGCAGCCGACCCCGGCCCCATCGCTGCCCAAAGGTCCTTGGCGGCCGCAAGATCGGTCATCGACTTCTGGCCGAGCATGATGTCGCCAAAGGTGCAGTTCTTGAAATGCGAGGACAGGTTGGTGGAGAACTCGGCGTCACGGATCTGAAAGTTGCGCGTCGCATCGAGCAGGCGCGCACCATACACCATGCCATTGCTCGAATAGCTGAGCTGGCTCGGCATCGTGAAGACCGTCTCGGCCGTTCGGGTCAGCCAGTCGCCGACCTGACTGGTGAAGCTGGCGATCACGCCGAGCCCCAGCGGCACATTCGCGACGGTCGCCGGCGCGAGCGATGGATTGATCCGGTCGGTGACCTTCACGCTGACGGTCGGCACCATCAGGCACATGTAGATGAGGCTGGAGCCAAGGAACCAGTTCAGCCAGGCACGCACGTTCATGGTGAAGGCGACGGCGAGCAACGCGTAAATCAGGCCGAGGACCATCACGACGCGCAGAAGCGCCCGGTAACCGCCCCCGCCGGTCCACGCGGCAACGGCGTTGAACGTGTTGACGATGTACTCGCCACCGCCAATCGTGAAGACCTCGACCATCGCCAAACGTCCTTAGTTGAGGCCCTGCGCGCTCAAACCGCGCGAGAAATTGAGCGACGCCGCCATCGCCGGCGACATGCTGTTCTGAAGGGTGGACTCCAGCATGACCGACTTGTTGATGAGCGCGATCGTCTGCTCGAGCCCGCCCTTCAGGGCGATATCGCGTTGCGCATAACGGGCACGCGCCGCGGTCAGCTGGTCACGCCACATCTTGCCCATCTCGGCATCGGCCGGCTGGACATAGACGGTAGCCTGACTGATCCGATCGAGCATGTTATCGATCATCGCGGACAGAAGGTTGACCGCGACGATCTCGGCCAGCGCGTTGGTCTCGCCATCGGCGAAGTTCTGGTGCGCCATCGCCTGCACCGCGAGCATCTTGTAGAGCGGCAGCGTCGTCATGTTGAGAAGCTGCTGTTCCTGCGCGTCGAGCGCGCTGTCGGTGCGGATCTTGCCGTTGATCGAGGTGATGAGGTTCTTGATCTTGGTGCGCAGGCCCGGACCCGGCCGCAGATCGTCCTCGGTCATCTCGAGGCAATTTTCATCCTCGCAGTGCAGGATCTTGACCGGCGTACCGGTGCCGGCACCATCGAGCAGAGCGGTCACCACCGCGTCTTCCGCCGGCCCGACGAAGCCCACTTTCGAGCCTTCCTTGGCCTTGGGGTTGATGACGATCGTGCCGACCAGCGTCATCAGCAATTCGGAGAACTGCTTGTCGCTGCCGAACTTATTGCTCTTCTTGATCGCATCCCAGGTGTAATTACGCGGCGCACCGGGGATTTTGTCAGCCATCGTCGGATCGGTATTCCCGTCCAGCGTCGCGGTCTGCTCAGCGTCATCACCACACTTTTGCCGCGAGCGGGCAAAGTCCGAGAACCGACCCTGGCTGTTGCCCACCGTCGCACAGATCGTGTTACGGGCCTGCGACATCTTCGGCCAGAGCCCGCCGACCAGCCCCTGCGCGGCTTCGCAGGAGCTGATGTTCATCTGGTTCATCTGCTGCGCCTTGTTTGCCATGCCATCCATGACCTTGCCGATTTCGGGTGACACGCTGTCGATCGCGAGCTGGAAGGCGAAGCCCAGCGCATTGTTGGCCGTCGCCTTCATCATTGCCACCATCTCGGCGCCGTTGATGAACGAGAAGGAGCCGGTGAAAATGTCGATGCCGCCACAGCCGGCCGTGGCCTTGGGCATCTGCAGGTTGAACGGCTGGATGTTCTTCTGCGGGAACCGCGCCCAGACGTTGCCCATCGAATAGTAGCCGGCGGTCTGGCCCTGATAGGCGCTCGGGCCGGTGACGTTGGCCGCGCCACCTGCGTCCTGAAAGAAGTCGTTCATCGCGCCGGCGACGTCGGCACGGGCAATGTCGACCGGCACCATGCTGGCGGCACCAAGGCTCATGGCGACCGCAGCGGTCCGACGCAGAAAGGCGCGGAGGCGTGAGGGGCGGGGAGAGGGGGTGTTGGCCATCAGAAGTCACCGCCGGGCCTGGAGTTGGTGAGCGTGAAGATGCGCTCCATCACTTCGTCGGCCGACATGACGCCGAAGCCGATCGGCACCGTCTTGCGGGTGACGGTGTCGAACAGGACGAGCGCCGGCGTTGCCAAGGGCACGCCCATGCGCTGACGCTGGCCGCTGTCGACGACGTAATTCGGGAACTGGCGGCTGGGGCCGCCATCGGTCGAGACCGCCATGACGTTGATACGGTGGCTATCAGCAACCGAGCGCAGGATCGGCGAGAAGACCTCGCAGGCGGCACAGGACTGCGCGAAGAAGTAAAACATCCCGTAGCGCTGGCCGAGCCGTGACAGCACCTGGTCACGAGTGGCGGAGCGGTTGTCCGACCATGCGCGCTTGGCGATGGTGGAGACCGGCCGCTGCAGCGTGTAGTCCATATCCGGGTTCTGCCAGAGCGCCCGCTGCCAGGTGTCCGAGAAAGTCGACGCACGGTCGAGCTGCTCGCGCTGATAGCGAACATAGGCGATGACGTTTGCCTCGGTCGGCTCCAGGATCGCGCGCGCCTTCAACTCGTCCAGCTGGCGGGTGATCGCCTTCAGCCGTTCGGTCGAAGACACCTGCGGCTGCGCGGATGCCTGCGGCGCCGACGGCTTAGCCTTCGGCCTCTCGCAGTAGAACCACTGGCCGAGCTTGCGCTCGCCGCAATAAAAGTCGTCGCCCTGCTGCTGCTCGCGAACGTCGCTCGCGAACGCGGGCTGCACGACGGCGTCGCTGGCCCGTGCGTCGTCGTCGCCGACCGCCTCCGCCATCGCTGCGCTTTGCAGGTCCATCGTTTGTGCGGCTGCCGGCGCGACCGTGGTCAGCAGCATGAGGAGAGAGGCGGCAACCCGGCCGCTGCGCTTAGTCCTGATCGTCTTCATCATCATGCTCCCCGTCGAGCTCAATCATTGCGAGTTTGAGAACTGACATCATCGCGGCGACATCGAGCATCCGCGTGCCCTGATCGAGCATCCGGACGATGCCGCGTAGATGGCTGCGGCCGTGCTTGCGGCCCTTGATGGTGGCGCGCATGCCGGTCTCGCGGCGGACCAGCCAGCCGGCCTCCGCCATGCGTGGAAACGACTGCTCGACCTCGCGTGGATCGATGTCGCACTTGAACCAGTGCGAGATGGTCTGCGCGATCTCGCCCGCCGAGGTGCCGCGACCGGAGCGGTGGATACGCAGGAAGATGGCGAGATCGAGCACCGACATGTCGATCGCGCACGGCCCCCCCGGGCCCTCCACATCATTAGCGCCCGTGAAGATCATAATACCCCTGAATCCTGGTTTGAATGTCGGCCATCACGGAGACTTCATCGGGCAGTTTGGCTGCATCCATGAACTCGGCGTAGACTTCTGAAAAATCCATCTGGCTAAGGTCGAGGCGCTGGAACTCCTCGATCGTGAACCCCTTGCAGGTCTCATCCTTAGGCTTGGCCCAGGCCTTGCCGATCTGCTTGCGGCCTTCGACCTGAAGGATGCGGCTGAGCTTGCTGCCGAAGCAGCAATAGGCATCCTTGGAGGTGACGCAGACGCCCAGCACCTTGTCGGAACAGTAGGACCCGACCTTGTGGCAGAGCCCCTTGTCGTCCTTCTCATCGAGCTGCTTCTCGGCCGAACTGCACAGCCACGGCGTCAGCAGCGGCACGCCGCTGCCCGAGCAACAATTCGACGCACCGAAGATCTTCTTGGTGCAGGTGCCGCGCTCGCCCGAGAACACGGTGAGGTTGGCAGGATCGAACTGCTTGCCGGCGTCGCCGATCGCATGGAGTGCGACCAGCGCATCCTTGAACTCAGTCGACGCCTCCCGCTCGATCGTCTCGCAATTGCCGTTCAGGCAGTAGACGTCGCCGCCACAGACATACTGCTTGTCGGTCGGCGCCTTATCGTCGGGAAGCGGACAGCTGTAGACGCGCTGCGAGACCTGACAGGCCCCGCTCTGCGGTTCGTCGAGGCATTCATCGCGCAAGAAACTGCACAGGCGGTTGCCATCGAGGGCGCTGCAATCGCTCGCCGGGGTCAGGCGCTGACAGGTGAAGGTGCGCGACCACGCCCAGCAGGACTGCGTCACCGGTACGCCGTCGATCGTCCGCGTCTCGGGGCCTTCGGTGCAGACCTCGGCCGCCTGCGGCACACAGCTGGCGTCGGCCGCCAGCGCCGGGCAGGTGCCCTCGTTGCGACCGATGGTGACGCTGCGCAAGCCTTCCGTCCGGTAGTAGGGCGTGCCGGCCTTGGAGTTGAAGTGACCCTCTAGTGGCCCCGCCGGCAGCTCGCTCGAGCAGGACACGGTGAAGGCCTGGCTGCGGATGTTACGCTTGCAGAAGCGGCGATAGCCTTCGACGTCAGTGCCGCCTGCACCCATCTCGATCTGCGCATCGCAGGCGTGCATGGTGACGCCGGTGGCGCGGCAGACGCCGGCCGCGACCTGTGCGTTGAGAAAGGCCTGCGGCGCCAGCATGCTGACGTTGGTCGCGCCCCAGTATTCGTAGCGCAGCGTGTTGACGACCGTCGGCACGACGTTGCCACGGCAGCTTTCCGCCGCCTCGCTGACCTTGGCGCCCTGGTTGCAGGTCGCCTCATAATAACCCTTGCCGCCAACCGATGGCGGCAGCGGCGTGCAGGTGCCTTCCGTCCCGCCAATCGACTGTCCACCAAGATAGGCTTCGGGATCCTTCTCGATCAGCGTGCCGCGCGAGGTGGCAGCAAGGATTTCGGCGTTGCTGAAGCTCGGCCGGGTGCGGCCCTTGTCGGTGACGGTGCCGAACGCGTCGTTGGTGCCGGCCTTCATGCCACCATCGGCCGCGAGCCGGTCGGGATCGTCGAAATAGACCTTCTCGGGCAGATCTGTGCCACCATAATTGGGCAGCCCCGACAGCTTCGCCTCGCTCGGCCCCAGGCTTGCATCAGCGCGCATCGCCTTGCCGAGGTCGTTACCTTGCTTGCGCGCCTCCTCGATCGTCGTCTGCGCGACGACGCCGCTGGTGGCGCCGGCGAGGACAGCGAGCAGCAAGGAGACGGCGACGCGCTTCACCTAGGCGCCCTTGGCCATGTTACGCAGCGCGACCGACGAGACGCCAGCGCCAGGACCACGGCCGGCGACGAAGGTGTCGAGGACGTAGCGCACCGACACGTTGCCGGTGATGCGGTCATGCGCCGGCACCACGGTCTTGCAGGCAAGGCCGGAGCAGAGATCGAAGTCGGAGGAGACCGCGACATAGGTCGGCACCGCCTGGACGTCGAAGGCGCGGAACAGGCGCGGATCGATGCCGACATTGGCGAGCTGGTCCTTTTCGTTGACGACCTTCGCCAGCATCGCGCTGAACTGCTTCATCGAATTGCCCGGAAAGCCGCGGAAGACGACGACGCCGCCCGCCTTCGACGTGTCGGCGATCAGCTGGCGCAGCGCCGGGATCGGCATCGACAGGCTGGCAAACGCGATGAACTGCGGCGCCTCACCGCGACCGGTCGACGACACGTTCTGGCTGGCACCCTTGATGATTTCATCGAAGTCGAACGCGCCGTCGCCGTTCATCGGCAGATCGGCCTTGGCGAGATTGACGAGGTTGCCGGTAGCCTTGGCCTGCACCGCGACAGCTTCCTCGCGGAAGGCATCGCCGCGATTGCGGATATGCTCGGCGAAGACGTCGGCATCGCCCTGCATGGCGGCAGCGCGACGCTTGATCGCCTCGAGGTCGAGGCCATCGACGGTCTGGGCGATCGCCTGGATGCCGGCGAAACCGGCAAGAGCGGCGATGACAATGGTGAGGCGGCGCATATCAGTGTCTCCTCAAAGCACGCAGCAGTTGCGCTTGCGCCAGACGAGGTAACCCATGTCCTCCCCCTTCACGGGGAAGGCGCGACCGGCCTGGGGCGGCATGGTCGAGGCACCGAGCGGCAGGCAGGCAGCCTTGCCGTTCACGGTCGGGATCGGGTTGACCATCTGGGTGCGGTATTGCTGCTTGCGCAGCACCGGCATCGGGTACTTGTTGCACAGGCCCTTGGAGCCCATCGTGCCCCAGGCGAGGCCTTCGCGGTGGATCTTGAAGGCAAAGCGGGCAAGGGCGAGACGCGACGCCTGCACATGCCCGATCGAGGCGGAGATGTTGCCGTTGACCGGATACATCGGCCCCTGGCAGCCCGCGCACCAGAAGGTCGCATCGAGCGGCAGCTTGGCGGTGGAGGCGATGCAATCGCCGGCACACGCGGCCTGCGCGATCGGCGACGAGAACAGCACCGCTTCGGGGTTGATGAGCGCGGTCAGCGACTCATCCTGCCAGAGCGGATCGACTTCGGTCATGTAGGCGATATCGAACGACGCCGCCTCGAAACAGGCGAAGTCGGCGAGGATCTCCATCCAGTACAGGAGCGGATAGACGTACCAGTGGACATGCCATTTGCTGGTGTTCTGGCCGTTGCCACCCACCTGCGACGGCCCGGTCATCTGGCCCTGGCCGATATCGAAGCCCGGCGAAATCTTGGTCCCGCCGAGATTGACGAAGCACCACGGCTTGGTGGTCACATCAGCGAGACGGACCGGCTCCCAGAAGCCGGCCGAGATGCCGATGCGCGGCACCGGGCTGCCGCAGGCACAGACTGGCAGATCGGGGTTGTCGGTATCGGGCCGCGTGCTTGGCCAGATCTTCAGCGCGCCGACCGACAGCGGGAACATGCACGACCAGCAGACGTCGGTGATCGGATTGACGAACTTGCCGGTGCAGGTCGACTTCGCCGCTGGCACCGCGGGCGCGGGTGCCTGCGCATCGGCGCGCGGGCTGAGCAGCACCGATACGAGGAGGAAGGCCAGCGCTACCGCGAGCAGGCGCAGCGTCTTCATGACCGGACCTTCAAGGCAGCGAGCTTGGCAACACCGACATAGACGCCAGCCAGCACCGCGATATTCAGTGCGACAAAGTGCAGATCACGGGCGGTGATCGTCACATCGGTCGGATCGAGCCATTCCGCGATCGCGCAGCGAATGACGAGGGCGACAAAGAACAGATGAACGACGTTCAGCCAGAGCAGGCATGAAGCGAGAAACTTCAAGCCGCGTCCCCACCCGCTAGCCGGAACGGTCTGAAAGTCAGCGAGCTGGCTCACGCCTCCTCCGACACCGCAGCGTCGAGGAAGGCGTTGTCCGCCCGGTTCTTCCGGAAGACATAGAGGGCGGTATGCAGCGCGGTGGTGATGAGCAGCGCCGCCACCACGAACGACGCGGGGCGGCCGAACAGCCGCACCAGCGGCGAGATCGCCAGCACGCCGATCGCGGAGAGGACGCACAGAACCTGAAACGTCCGGCGCATGGCGCGCAGGTCGTCGGTCTCAGGCGCCGCCATCGGCGTGCGCAGCAGGTCGAGCCAGAGCGGCATCAGCTGTTTCCCTTGAGCTTGATTTCGGAGAGCTTCATCACCCGGCCGTCCTGGACCGCGATCGCGGGGGTGTGACGGATGCCGAGCTTGCCGGTGAGGCGACCTTCCTGGTCGAAGTAGAAGCGGCGCTTACGGGCGGTCATCTCCTCGATCGGCGAGCCGTTCACGAGGATGATCTTGGCCTTCAGGTCGCTGTACTGACTGGTCGCCCAGGCCATCTCCGCGGCGCTGTCGCCGTTGACGAAGATGAGCGCCTGCCGGACAACGGTGAAGTCGAGCGGGTTCACCGCCTGGCCACGGCGGGCGATGTAATTGCCCTTCTGGTCCTGCACGTCGTGCTCGATGAAGATCGTCGGGTCATAGGCCCATTCGCGCGTCTCGGTCGCGGCAGTGATGCCGTCGACCGGCTTGGGCCGGCGCACGCGGGCTTCCGCGCGGCGCGCGAATTCGGTGTTCATGCGATCGATGCCACCGGTAGCCTGCAGATGCTGGAGCTTGGCTTCCATCGTCGCGAGCAGATCAGGCTCGATGATCGGGAACGCCTGCCCGACGACACCGTGGTCACGCGCACGGGTCGCCGAGGTCAACGACACCGACAGCAGCGCGACGATCGCAAAGGACTCCAGCGTCCGGTTCACAGGATCGGTTGCCCGACGCCGACGATCTTGTCGGCGCATGCGTAGCCGATCGCGGCATAGCGACTGTCGAAGCCGTCCTTATGCGGGCTGCCGACATAGTAGCAGCCTTGCGGGATCACGCCGGTCGGACCCGCTACCAGCGTCTCGCCCGACCTGGTGACCGGCTTCATGTGGCTGACCAGCTTGCCGGCGACGAACACGTCGGCGCTGCGGTGGACGACGGTGTCACCCGGCATGCCGTAGACGATCTTGCCGAACATCTGCTTCTTTGCACCGAAATGCTTGATGACCAGCGGCACCGCTGGCGGCACGAAGAACACATACTCGCCGCGCTTGGGCACGGCGGTCTTGTGGATCACGAACGCCCAGTTCGGCAGCGATTCCGAGGCGTTGATGAGCAGCCCGTGGGTGTCACGCCACTCGGTGATGGTGTTGAACGCCATGCCGCCAGCGATGAACAGGCCAATCGCCGCCCATAGCCGCTTGCGCGGCCGGAAGCCTTCGGCCAGCGCCGGCAGGGTGGTGGCGTTACTGGACACCGGGGCCTCCGAACGTCGAAACCGACGCGCCACCTGCGGACGGATCGACCGCTGCCACGTCCTGTCCTGCGGCCGGGACTGGCATGTCCGCGAAGGGGTTGGGAGCCGGTGCGACCGGAGCAACTTGCGCGGTCGCAACCGGCGTGATCGCCGGCGCGGTCGGGACCTGACCCTGCATCATCGCGCCCATCTGGGTCGGCGTCGCCGGCATCGGCGCCTTCAGCCCCGAGGCATAGACCGCCTTGGCGACGTCGGCAGTGATGTCAGGCACGCTTTTGGAAAGCACCGCCTCACCGACGAGGATAACCTGGCCATCGGCGCCGCGACGCTGCAGCTCGGTGTCGAGTGAAGCCATGAAGGCGCGCATCTGCGCCTGTATCTGATCGGGCGGCGTGGCACTGCGCGCCTGTGCCTGGACATATTCGCCAACGATCCGCGACAGGTCCGCCTTGACGATCTGCTGCGGCTTGTCGGCGGTCATCGCCCGCGTCACCCACATCGCCCAGACCAGCGCGACGAGAATAGCAGCACCGATGGCGAGCTGGCCCGCGCTGTAGCCGGCAAACACCGGTTTACGCTTGGGAAGCGCGACAGCGGCAGAGGTCGCAGCAGGGGTTGCAGCGGGGCGAACAGGCGTGCGCGAACGGGGGTCGATCCCCAGATCGTGGTCGATCGAGCTGTCGTGAAATCCGAGATTGTCGCTCATGCGGGGCGCTCCTGGCGGCCAGCGTCACGCGGCAGGATGGCGTGACGACGAAAGAAGATGAGCGCGGCGCTGAGCACCATGTGGACCCCGCCGACGATCAGCTTGAACTGGTCGACGCGGGTCCCGTCCGCGGCGAGGTAGCGGCTGGTCAGGTTCTGGACGTGGTTCATCATGCCATCGAGCGAGAAGCCGCCGATCGCGAGGAAGAACAACACGAACAGGCCCCACGTCATCAGCAGCGTGGTGGTGAGGAAGCCCGCCATGTGCAGGCCGAAGTAGAGGCCGTACCCGTAGTCGACCTTGCGGCCGCTGCGGGACACCTGAAGAACGGTAGCCATGCTGGTCACTCCGCGGCGATCGGCAGCGCTTCATCGGCGCTGGGATCGGTCCATTTTTCGGGATTGTCGGGATAGGCGACCCGCTCGATCGCCTCTTCCATGGTCAGGCCTTGGGCCAGCAGGTCATGGATGGCGGCGAAGGTCTGCGGCGACGACGAGTAGACCGTCGCCGAATAGGGATCGAGGACGAGGCGGCCGACCGCCAGCGTCTCCGGGCCCTTGATCATCACGTCGGAATATTCGGAGCCCTGCCGCTTCAGCGAGCGGAGCAGCGCGTCGGTGTAGTCGTCCATCTCGAAGCGGTCGTGCTTCTTGAAGTCGGCGATCGTCTCCGCCTTCTGCTGCAGGATCACGAACCAGTCCGAGTTCTCCAGCGCCGCCTTGGAGCCATCCGACTTGTAATAGTCGTTGAGGCTCTGGGTGGCGGTGATCAGCGACGCGCCGTATTTGCGGCAGGTCCGGGCATAGGCTTCGATGAAGTCGGCCATCGAGCCGCCCTTCAACATCTGCCATGCTTCATCGAGCAGCAGTGCCTTGGGCACCGAGCGGTCTTCGCGGCGCATCGCCTGGCTGGCCATGAACATGATCGCGGTCAGTGCAACCGAGCGCAGCTCCTCCCGCGACGACAGGTCGGACAGCTCGAACACGGTGAGCCGGTTCTTCAGCTCGAACGAGACCTCGCCCTCGAAAAAGCGGCCATAGGTGCCAGTCGACGAGAACGGCCGCATCGCAATGCCGAGATCGATCGCGATCTGGTTCTCGGTGGCGTCCAGCGCGGCGATGACGTCGTTGATCGAGCCCTGCCGGCCCTTGGCCGCCCAGACCTCGTTGATCGCGCCGTCGATGAGCCCCCTTTCCGTATCGTTGAGCTTGTCGATGTGGCGCGCCATCTGGTTGACGATGCTTTTCAGCATCGCGAAGCAATCCATGAGGTAATCCTCATCGGTCTCCGCCAGCACCGGGTCGATCATCGAGAACGGGTTGATGCAGAAGGCCGAGGACATCGTGAACTCGACGAACGCGCCGCCCTGCAGCTTGCAGGAATGCTCGAACGAGCGGCCGTCATCGATCACGACGACCTTGGCGCCGGAGCCGACCATCGAGGAGCAAATCTCCTGCAACGCCACCGACTTGCCTGAGCCGGACTTGCCGAACACGGCGACGTTGTGGTTGCCGGCGGTGTTCTCGAACGGCGACCAGAAGAACGGCTGGCCACGCCGACCGATCAGCATCAGGTGCGGACTGTTGCCGCCGAGATACTCACCCTGCAGCGGCATCAGGCTGGCGGCCGTCGTCGTCAGCACCGTGCGCAGCCGCTTCATGTTCTTCAGGTCGAACGACAGACCATTGGCCATCGTCATCGGCATCGCCGCGAGCAGGCCCTGGATCTGCAGATAGCGATCGTCGAGCAGGTCCCAGCCTGCTGCCCGGTACACCGACTTCAGGATGCGCTCGTTGGCATCGCCGTTGCCCTTGGGGCTGAACGAGGTGACCGAGTAGAACGCCTGCACCAGCTTCCTGCCCTGGCGCAGCTCATCCTTGACGAAGCCCCACTCCTTCGACTGGTCGTGCAGCTGCGGCAGCATCCGCGCCGACTTGCTGTCAGCGAGGCTGGTGGTGCGCATGAACTTGCGGCCGGCGCGCTGGCCTGCGGCTTCCGCATCCGGGAAGTCGAGGCACAGGTTGGTCGAGACCGGGCAGGGCATGCGCAGCTTGTCGGCGAACATGTCGCCGATGAGCTTGGCCATGTCCCACGGCGCCCAACGCTGCGGCAGGTTGCGGACCGAGAAGGAGCGGACGTCGAACGTGTCCGGATAGATCTCGCCGATCTCGGGGGCGTTATCGACGGTCTTGCCGGTCGGCCGGAAACGCTCGGTACGCAGCAGGATGCGGTCCGGCTCGATCTTCATTTCCAGATCGTGGCGCACCGCCTGATCGGCGATCGAGTCGAACGGATTGTAGGTGATCGTGTCGTCACCCGGCGCCGTGGTCGGCGAGGTGATGTCATCGATCCACGAGATGAGGCCCTTGGGATCGACCGCGCGGGCATGGACGCCGAGCGATTCCAGCGCCGAGATCATGCCTTCCATGACCGAGATGATCTCGTCGTTCGACACCCGGCTCGATTCCGGGGTCGAATAGGAGATGCCGAGGCGATGATTGCGCAGGCAGAAGGGGGCCGAGTTGGACAGCGACTTCCAGACGCCGCCCATCAAATACTCGGTGCGGTGCCGGGCCATGCGCTCGTAGATGCCCGACGCCGAATAGCGCGGCATGTACCACTGCGAGAGCTTATCGCTGATCCGCGGGCTCATCCAGCCATGGACCTGCAGCGCACCCGGCGTCGGGATGCCTTCGGACAGCAGCTGCGCCAGCATCTCATGGCTCTGCTCGGTCGCGCCGATCATCGGCGTCGCCTCGAGGAAGAAGCCGCGCGAGGCGCTGTTGTAGTAGAGCTTGGTATTGGGATCGTAGCCCCGGTAGGGCAGCCAGTGGACGAACCGCGGCACCGCGGTGTCCGGACGGCCATTCTCCGGGACCTTGGCGTCGCCGAGGATGGTCGAGAGCAGCCAGCGAAGGATCTTCATTGGTCCACTCCAGGGAACGAGGATGCGCGCAGCACCGGCAGCGGGCTGGCCGACTTGGCCGCCTCACGCGCTTCCGGCTCGGCACGGGCGAGCCCCGACCGGATCGCAGGATTGCCCGCGACCGACGCGATTGCGGCGCGGCCTGCCGGCGTAGCGTACTTAGGCACCGCGATGCCCGAGGTCGCAGAGATCGCCACTGGCGCCGAAGTGGCCGCAGCGCTTGGACGGACAGACTCGGATGCGGGGAGGGGTTTAGGCGCGGTCGTCATGCCGACCGCGACGGGGGCGATCGTGGCAGGCCGGACGGTAGTAGGCACGGCGATCGGCGCTTGCACGGCGGATGCCGTCGGTGCCGGGCGGCGCGCGGTCCGCGACAGCCGGCGCGCCACCTGATCCTTGATGTCGCCAACCGGGTCTGCCTGCGCACGAGCGGCCGCAACAGCCGCAGCGCTCGGCAGGTCCGGATCAACGCCGGCGTCACCGTCTGAAACCAGCGGCTGATCGGCGCGGTCAATCGCGGCGAGCAGCGTGTCGCCGCCCGTTGCCGCCCGCACCTGCGCCGGCGTCGTCGCGACCGCATTGCTGGCCAACGCCTGCTGCCAGTCGCCGCGCTCGACCACGGCATGAACCGCAGTCTGTTCGTGCAACCGACCGGCCGCATCGATCTGTGCCGGGAAGACGATCCGCAGCACCCGCTCCTGGCTCCGCGCCGGAGCGACGGCAGCGGTGTCGAAGCCGCGACCCTCGGCGCGCGGCGCGGTGTACGGCCCGGCAGGCGTAATCAGGCGATCGCCGTCTTCGCCGGAGATCAGCGCGAGCGCGCGATCGTCGATGAACGAACTCGGCGCGCAGATGCCGTCGGGGGCGCGACACGAGAAGCTGCCCTTCGCATTGCCGTCGAGCGTGGTGCAACCGCTGACCGCGGCACTGCCGGCGAGAACCGCGAGGAGGAGGCGGGCGCGGCTCACGACTTGCTGCCCGCGATGAAGGCAGCGACCAGCTCGGCCGAGCGGAAGCCCTCCATGACCGCGCCGTCGCCGCGCACCAGCACCGGCGTGCCAAGCAGGCCGTTCGCCTTGGCGAAACGCTCATTGGCGTCGAGGCCGGAGGTGTCGCAGCTTGCCGAGGTGCCGAGCGGCTCGCGGGCATAAGCGCTATGCAATGCCTTCACCCGGTCCCTGGCGCAGTAGACCTGGTTGGACAGCGCGCGGGTACCCAGCGCCGAGATCGGCCGCTCGACCACCCGCACGTTGAGTGACACCAGCGCGTTGCTGAGCGCCTTGCAATAGCCGCACTCGAAGTCGCTGAAGACGGTGACCGTCTTGCCCTGTGGGTTGCCCCACACAATCGCGCCGTCCTTGGGCAGGGCAGCCAGCGACAGATGCTTCGGCGTCGTCGGCGCTGCCGGCCGATCGGCGCTGGTCAGCGGCGCGTCGCCTCGATCGGGCGCGGCGTTGGCCTTGGCGGCCCCGCCGACCAGGGTGTCCGGATTGATTTCGAGCAACCGGGTGGCGGTCAGGTCCTGACGCGTCTCCATGTCGTAGACCCGGCCGATGACGAGATAGCGGCCGCTACGATCGACGTAGAACAGATTGCTGCCGGCGGTAACCTCACAAAGGCCGTCGACCACGGCGCAATCGACCTTCGACACCTGCGTCTTGGGCAGGCGGGCCTCGAGGCGTTCGGCGACCTTGGTGTCGCCGGCGCTGCCGAAGTTGGCGGCCATCGCCATGCCGGCAAACGCGGACGCACCGGCAAGTGCGCCGACGACGCCGGTGAACAGCGCGCTCCGGACGCGCCGACGCGGGTTCTCAGTTGCGGACATAAACACCCTCCAGGAAGACGATTTCGACGTCGACGCCGGTCGGCATTTCGATGACCGGCTGATACTGCTCGGCGCGCTCGATCAGGTATTTGGAGAGGTCCTTGCCGGACTCCTGCGCGCCGCCACCCAGCGCGCGCAGGCCGACGTTGCCGAGGTTGGGCGTGTGGTTGATGCCACCGTTGCCATTGGCGCTGATCGTCGCCACCGGCGCGGTGAAGGCTGAGTTGAGCGCGGTGCCGGCCCCGCCGACGAGGCCCGCGAAGAACGCCTGCATCGCCAGCGAGCCTTCGCGGCTGACGACACGTCCACGCACGCCGGTCTTGCCGCCAAAGGCGATGAAGCCCTTGACCTCGGACTCCGCGTAGCGCCCACCCGGCTGTGGGCAGGTCATCTTCTGGAGCTTGATGTAGACCTTCTCGCTCGACAGATCGCCGCGGGCGGCACCGTTGATGAGGCAGCCCTGAATCTTTGTCGTCAGCAGCTTGCCGTTCTGCAGCACCGAGCGCGCCGGCCCGGTGATGCGCAGCACGACGGGCAGCGGATCGGCCTGGCTGTTGACGCCGGCCGAGGCATCGACGCCGACCACGACCTTGGCGGAGGCAAAGCTGTTCGCCGGCAGATAGTTGGGGCTATCGGTATAGATCGTGCTGCCCTTCGCTACCTTGCTGGCCGGACCGGTCTCGGCCGAGCCGAACGACACCATCTTCACTTCGCTGAGCCGGGCGGGCGCGGGCGCTAGGCCGGGGCCGGCAGCGCCGGGATTGCCGTACATGGCAGCACTGCCCGGACCGTACATCGCTTGCCGTCCCGGCATCGGCGCCGGTGCTGCGGCTCGCTCGTTGACCTGTCGGCGCAGCTGCTCGTTCTCGGCCTGGTAGGCGGAGACGACGCGCGTACCGTCCTGCGACATCGAGGTGTTCTGCGCCCGCAGCGCATCGACCTGCTCGGCGAGCTGCGCGAGACGGGCATTGGTGCCGTCGACGCCCTTCAGCTGGTTCTCGGTCGACTGGAAGCGGTTCTCGGACTGCGCCATCCACTCCTGCTCGGACTTGGTCTTGTTGGTCATGTCGCTGACCGAGACCGTCTTCTTGTCCGCGCTGTCGGGGTCGATCTTCTTGACCGCGTCATCACCGCTGAAGATCCAGAAGGACGACGCCACCAGGACGACGCCGCAGCCGGCCGCGAGCTTCATCTGCTGCTTCTTGCGGGTCTCGATGTTGCCATCGAGTTCGGACGCGACCGGCGAAACGCCGTCCGCGTCGCCAGCTTCCGGTGCGTCGAGGGCCTTGCGCTCGCGATTGAAGATGTTCTTGAGGCCCATGGCTTAGTTTCCGTTCCGCGAGACGAGGTAGGCGGTCGTGACCCGACCCGGCGTGAGCTTGGGCTCGGCGATCGACACCGCCAGCGCGCTGGCCGGCGCCACGCTGGCCTCGGTCAGCGTCGCCTCGGCGGTGCCCTTGTTCTCGATGCGCAGGACGCGGCCGGTCATCGCCTCGCCGCGATACTCCGCGATCATCTGCACCTTGAGGTTGCCGACATAGACCGGCTTCAGCGAGCGCTGGCGCATCTCGAAGCCGTCGACCGACTTGTTGGCGTACATCGCCTGCACCAGCGTCACCGCGGCTTCTTCCGGCGTGGACGTCTGGGCGATCTTGGTGGTGGTGCCGGCTTCGACTGCATCGGCCTTGGCGATCGCGGGGTTCGAGACGAACACCTGCACCGCCTGGTCGCCGCTGATCCGGCACTGGAACTTGTAGACGTAGCCGCGCTTCGACGTGCCGAAGAACGACAGCACCTGCCGGCCGAAGCCTTCCGGCACCGACAGGTAGATGTCGCCGCGCACCGGCTCGTTGACGACCGAGAAGTCGTCCGCCGGGTTGCCGGTGTTGATCTTGGAGACCCCTGCAAACTCATCGCCGACGAGGCTGATGCGGGTGAGGTCCTTCGAGGACGCGGTGCATGACACCTGCGCGCCGTCAGCGGCCATCAACGTCTGGTCGCCAGCAGCAAAGGCCGGCGCTGCGAAGATGAAGACCGCAACGGCGATGAGGGCCAAGCCCGCGATGCGGCTCAGCCAGCAGAAGGTGCGGGTGGAGAGGGCAGTGCCGAGCGCGGCACTGCCAAATGCGTAGATCGCGGTCACATCGCGGCTCCCGGTCGGGTCTTGGGTTGGACCATGCTGAAGCCGACGAGCTTCAGGGTCATGCCGGCATATTCCCAGTCGTAGACGAAGGTGCGCTGCTCGGAGGAGACGATCTTCTGACCGATCACCGTGTTGAGCTTGCCCGACACGGTCGACTGGAGCGCTTTGGGATCGATCTCCATGCCCTCCAGCGTGAAGTATTGCGACATGCTCGAGCCGCGCTGTTCGTCGACGATCTTGAGGAGGTCTGCCTTGATCGCGCCCTGCGACTTGGGCGACACGATCGCGAGGACCGACTTCATCCAATAGTCGAGGCTGCTGGGGGTGCGGTTGAGGGTCAGCACCGCGGTATCGCGGGTGATGAGCTCGAGATATTCGCGCGATACGCCCGACGTCGACAGCGTGACCGGCGAGCCAAGTACTGGCTGCAGCACGATCTCGCGGCTCCGCGTCGCCGACATCAGAAGCAGCAGCGCAATTACGCCGGCGAGGACCAGCGCGGCGATGCCAAGCAAATTACGCTGGCGGAGGACGCGCTGGGATTGCGCGTGCTGGTAGGAGAAATCCATGTCAGCCCACCATCAGTCGAAGATAGGAAGGTGGCGTGGCCTTGAGCGACGGAAAGCCGCCCGGCAGATGCCAATAGGCCAGATGGATCAACCACGAAGTCGCCCGTCCCGCCTTGGCCCTCCTCAGGGCCCACCAGCCCAGGACGGCAAGGCCGATCCCGATGACGATGTGTTGGGACAGGATCCCCCAGGTGAAGGGGATGACCATCGCGAGGAACTCGTCGAGCGTCCAGAACCCGATCAGCTCAGGATCGTCGAGATGCGATGGGATCACGTACTTATCGGCTGACATCACGCCACCTTCAAGGACGGTGCCGGCGAAGCTGCTATCAACGCCGGCACCGGGTCGGGTCAGATGGTTGCGGTGACGGTCGAGGTGACGATGGGGATACCGGTGCCAGCACCGACGCCCACGCCGACCGGGATGGCGACCTGGCCGAGCGAGAAGCGGCCCGAGGCCAGACCGACGACACCGCCAGCCAGCGACAACACGGTGATGATCTTGCCGCCCGAACCTTCCAGGAAGCCGGTGAAGGCATTCAGGGCGGTGTTGAACGTGGCGTCCGCACCGGCCAGCGCCGGGGTGGCAAGGACAGCGGCCGCAGCTGCGGCGCCGATGACCGCCAGGGCGGTCGTCTCGGCGCGACGGCCGATCTTGAGCATGGTCTTCATGGTAGGAGTCTCCGTTCGATCGAGCGCTGTTCAGCGCGCCCAAGAGGAGACTGACCGGTGCGTTTCTCCGGCCGCAATCGGCATTCGTCGGAACCAAGCCGAAGCTTATGGTTTTTTTAACTTTCAGATCCAATTCTGTCGTTTGCGAATCACCGTGCCCGGCTGCGGCGGGCAGCCGCCCGGGAAATCCGGGCACCCGCCCTGAAAACGCGGGCAGGCTGCCCGGGAAATCCGGGCATCCAATTTGGCATTCGGATCGTAACTGGTTTAGCCCTTGAGTCGAAGGATGCAGCTCGCCGCTTTTTGGAGTATGCGGGGTAAGCCAAAGTCCGGAGTGGACTCGAGATTGAGGGTTAGCGACAGTGGCGGCTGAAAAGGCGTATCATATTTCCGTTTCGGATCACTATTTTCGCCTAACCACCGAGAGTATCAGGCTCCTGTCTAATAAGCACCGCTTTTATTATTCTTTGCCAATGGTAATTAACGAGCGTGCCAACCGCACGCCAGACCTTGCGGATAGCTATGATGCCGAGGATATGAGAAACCACCTTCGCATTATCTCAAGCGAAGGTAAGGTGAAGATAGACTTCACTATCTTAGAAACGAGTGCTGGTACGATCGAGGCGGCTGCGGTCGCCCTCGGCGAGGCACTTGGCCAAACAGTTCTACTACCGGATGCGGTCTCGTTGATGCTTTTTGACCTAGTGGTCGAGCGCAATGCTACAGAGGTCCTAACCAAACTAGGCCTTTCCGCCTCTGAAGCGGAAAGTTATCGCGTTTCATTGAAAAAGAAAGACACCAACGTCATTCGGTTGCGGCCGAAGCGTCCATAAAGATTTGTCTCGGACCAGCTTAGGGTTGCTTTTTGCGATTCCGTGCGTCTACCCACGAGATGTACCGGGGAGACGGGGCATGGGCGAAGCGACGCGAAGTTGGACGGAAAAGCCAGAGGGGGCGATTCCAAGCTTCGATTTGGAAGATTACATCCTAGCCAGGATGGACCTCAAAGGGATGAGCGTCAGGGAGCTGGCGTACATGACCAAAATCGGTCGGAGCCGTCTCCACGACGGGCTCCACCGCGAGGTCGACAAGCGCGTCGCCCTCAGAATGCCGGAGCTGGTAGCGATCCTCGAAGCTCTGTCCATCAGCAAGATCGAGGCGATGTACGCCCAGGAAGTTCTGCAGAAAAACGAGGGTATCGAATTAAAGGACCTCCTGAAGGTCATACCGATGTGCCTTGGTATTGTGACCGGCCTTCCCGAACAGATCATTACCGTCGTGCAGCATGTCGATGGGCTTGGGTTCGATGATATCAGGCCTGAACATGGAGAGGCGGCCCAAAACCTTTTGGTGCGCGCGATCGAGGTTGAATATAAAAAGCTTGGCCGGCGCCGGTCCCAACGATTTGATGAATTTGGCGAAGAATAACTTACACTGATTGCGCAGCCCTCCTGACGTAGCGACCGCCCCCTGAGGCCTAGATCGCTCGGTCGGTAGATAGGGTAACTGAAAGCACGAGTGGAACCCCGGCTTTCGA
The DNA here is from genome assembly GCF_014841615.1 of Sphingomonas sp. CFBP 8760. Taxonomy (GTDB): domain Bacteria; phylum Pseudomonadota; class Alphaproteobacteria; order Sphingomonadales; family Sphingomonadaceae; genus Sphingomonas. Next base: position 258,116 of record NZ_JACYUG010000005.1, read on the forward strand.
GGGCGGGCGTCGCGTTGCGCCACGCCTCCTCGTGCTTTCAGTTACCCTATCGCGTTGCCCCGCTATCCGGCCGGGGGACATACGGTAACTGAAAGCACGAGGATTTCCTCGATAAGGTAACTGAAAGCACGAGCCAGCGGGCACGACATCGCACACATCTGATGTTTAGGCTGTCCATATCGCCGGTTCCGGAATCACGGGAGGCGATCTCGGGGTCGTCTGGCTTCGCGAAACCTAATTGAGGGAATGCCGTGCAGAAAAGAAAAGCCCGGCGGTAGGTTGGGATTTTCGGAATTTCGGTGGTGCTGCTCAATAGTAGCAGCATAGCTGAATTACGATGATGCAGTAGGATTATGCGCTTCAGGCGCCACTGACTTCTGCGTCCGCACGGAAATCCAAAAGGGGATTCTCCGAATGAGTGTTTGTGTCTTCGCTCCGGGGGCTGGGCATCGGCGAGTAGACGAACGTACAGCATCGACTGAACGTCTCGCTGACAGCTTTTCCGGTTTGCCTGAGAACATCAGCCATCGGCATGTCCTGACGGCGCTAAAGCGCGCGGCGCCTTACATTGGGATACCCCCGCGCCTCGTGCATGCCATCGACACACTGATGAGTTGGTCGCGAGAGGTAGATTGGGCCGAGGGGCAACGTCCGATTGTCTTTCCGTCTAATGAAAAGCTCAGCCAGAAGTTGGGTATCGGGGTTAGGCAGCTTCAGAAGCTGCTTGCCAGTGCAACCCGCTGGGGCCTCATTGCCCATCGTGACAGCGCCAACGGCAAACGTGTCGGCGCCAGGGGCAGAGATGGCCGCCTGATCTACGCTTATGGCATAGACCTTAGCCCACTCGGCGTGCGCTATGCTGACTTCGTCAGCATAGTCGCCGAAGGTACAGCGGCGGATTTGCGGTTAGAAGTGTTACGCAAACGCCTCACGTCTGCACGCCGTCGCATCCGTAGCCTGGCTCAATTCGCGCTCGATGAGGCGATTGGTGGGATCGATACTGCCAGCATCACCGAAATTGCCCAACTCGCAGTCCACCAGATGAGGAAGGTTCGGGACGAAGGGCTGCTGCAGGCTTGTGTAGCAGAGCTGGAAAGCCACGCCGCTGCGCTAGCGGACAGCATCAAGACAGCCGTCGAGGTTGCGGATGTGCCTCCGAAAGCTCCAAAAGATTCACCCAAGGGCGTCGAGAATGACACGCGCTATACAACTACAATTCAACCCTCCATTGCTAAAGCAACTAACTGTAGAGGCTTGGCGGTGAAGCGGAGTGATGCGGGCTATGACGTCCGAAACAACGAGCCGCAGAGCGACGTCGAGATGGATCTCGCTCATCACGGTGTCGATCCGAGCTTCATCGCGGCCGTGGCACCAGAGTTGATATCTCGACCCGGTGAACAAATGACATGGGGTCTTGTGATCGGTGACGCCGAGAGGCTGGTCGCCCAGGCCTCGATCCCCGCGGACGTTTGGCGTGAAGCCTGCCGACTGATGGGGCAAAAGGGAGCCGCAGCATCGGTGTTCGCGACGGCGCACAAACATGTTCGAGGCGACGTCGACCGTCCCGGAGCTTACCTTCGTGGCATGAACAAGAATGCCGCAGCAGGTAAGCTAAACCTCGGCCGGACGTTTCACGGACTGAAGGATCACATGAAAAGGCAGCCGATACGATCGCTGTCGAGTGGCACCGACACACGATCCATCGGCCAGCTTTTGGCAACCGCGCTGCGGTCGACAGTCCGTGGTGCGCCCGCGCCGCGGTGAATGGAGATAGGGTAACTGAAAGCACGAGGCCTAGCACCCTGAGCCCGGGGAGCTACGGAGGAATACGAGGGAGAAGATGCCGTTGGGCCCTAAAAGCTCGTGCTTTCAGTTACCCTATGTCCGGCCGGGGATGATTTGAGGGGAGGGGGTGGTAAGAAGGGGTGTTTGCAAAGGGGATCGACGATGGCGAAATCACCTGCGGAAGCGCGGCAGATTTCACTGTTCGATATGGACAGCCCGCTTCATGGTAAGGTCCGCGGCGAGCGGAGCATCATGGATTACCCGTTCTTCGTGCTTTCAAAGAATGCGCATCTCGAGCCAATCGAGTACAAGCATGACCAGGTGACCATCCAAATCCGGCCAAGCGCAACCGGCGTCGCGACGATGTGGGACAAGGAAATCCTCCTGTATGTGGCCTCCCTCGTCGCGCAGGCGATCAGTGATGGTCAGGTTGCCGACGAAGACGTGACATTCGCCGCTCATGATTTCTTCCGCATAACCGGCGTGGAGCGGCCCTCGGTCCGCGATTATCGGCGTTTTGCTGAAGCATTGGAACGTCTCCAGGGCACGCAAATCAAGACTAATATCGAAACTGGTTCCGTAATCGATAGAGGTTGGTTCTCTTGGCTGTCAGAAGCACAGGTCCGGTACGAGAAGATGACGAACGGAGACGAAGCCCTTCGATACGTCCGCGTTCGTCCGTGCAACTGGCTGTACCGTGCTATTCAGCGGGACCAGCGGATTTACCATTACCACCACGATTATTTCCGCTTAGGCGCGATCGAACGGCGGTTGTACGAGATCGCGCATTGTTACTGTGAAGCTGGACCGATCGATATAGCTATCGAGGAACTTCACCATAAGATTGGCTCGATGGGTCCCGTGAAACGACTCAAGCAAATCCTGAAGAGTATCGAGGCGGAAAACCGGTTGCCTGAGTACGACTTGAGTCTTGTTGAGGTCGTTTCAGGTGAGAGAACCGATGCTCTTGGACGTAGACGCAAATTGGTCAACACAGCGGTTCGCATGAGGCCCAAGCAAAAGGTGCTCACCGCCTAAAAGTGCTGCATGGCGGCGATCCTCTTGTATCCAATCGGTCGATTATATATCGATGAGAGGGATTCGGCAGGAGCCGTTAGCCTCGACCAATTGGCGATGATGTTTGATACGTAGGCCTGCGTTTCGGTGATCCGCGGAACCACGCCACCACGAACACGGCTCGGTCCTGCGTTGTAAGCCGCCAGTGCCAAGTGGACTTGGCCAAAGCGGTCTAGCTGCTGCCGGAGATATCGGGCGCCGCCACGCAGATTCTCCACGGGATCGTATCGGTCGACGCCAAGGCCGATCGCGGTGCCCGGCATCAATTGTGCGAGACCATAGGCGTTCGCCCGAGAGGTAGCGCTTGGGTTGTAACCGCTTTCCCGGATAATCATCGCGTCGAACAGACCCGTGGGGATGCCGTGCTCGCAGGCGACCGCATTCATCATCCCGTAATAGGCTGCCCGGCGTGCCTCCGCACCGCGACCAAGGAAACCCGACGGCTGATACGCCAGCGGCGCGCAGCCGGGTTTGAAGGGCACCTGCTGAATGGGGCCGATGCCGCCACGCAGCCAACCCGGGACCGGGATCGAGGAGAACGCCGCGACGATCGCTGGCTCGCTGGCGGTCGCAGCCGGCGAAGCTACCGCTGCCGCCATCTCCTGCTGCATGCGAAACTGCACATACCGGCGACTGAGATCATGGACCGCGAAGGACGCCGGCAGGGGCGGGGCATCGACCGCCGCCAGCGGCTCTGCACTGTCTGGCGCTACTGCCTCTTCCTCGACCGGAGGGGTGCCCGTCATGGAGATGAGCTGCACCTTGCGGACGAGGCCACGTTTCGGCGCGGCAAGCGCATGCGAGCTGATGATAAGACCGGCGCAAAGGCCAACAACAGCAACTGGATAACGCACGGAAAACCCCCAGACGGCGTGATATCCAAGAGTTGAGGTCCGGAAGTTTGCGCTTGTCAATGCCACCGGACCTGCCGAAACTGGCTCAAATCAGCGCCTCAAGGTCACTCGAACATGTGGTTGATCCACCGCGATACCGATGGAAACAGCCGGGACCGGATCCGGCTACCGCCACCTTTGCGCGAGGCGCTGGTGCGCTGGTACGTCGGCGAGGGCTCGTATCACGACGAACAGGCCGGGGTGACGCTGGTCCAGAATGCCCGGATCGGCGAGCGCTGGATCGCCTGTGACTGCCTTGGCACCGACGAGGCACCCCCAATCCTGACGCCGGCTTACCTCTCCGAGGCCGAAACCTATTACCTCCGTCGGCTGACCAGCACCAAGCGTCCCGAGCATCGTCCCGACTGCCCGTTCTTCCGCGATCAGGCCACCAACCGCCTCACCGAGGTCCGGACGCGCAACACGCCGACCGATCCGCCTGCGGGGTTCTTCGAGGTGCTGCGGCCGGCGCCGGAGAAGCTTGCGCAGCGTCCCGAGGACGATGCCCAGGATGATCGCACCCGCAATGCCTCGACGCCGCGGCTGGCCCGCCTGCTCTGGCGGCTGCTCGACAACGCCGGCTGCAATCAGATCGCGCCGCTCATGTTCGGTCAGGAATGGTCGATCAAAGAGGAATTTGCTGCGCTCGGTCGTGCGGCTGCCAAGATCGAGATCGCACCCGGCATCGAGCTGGCCCGCGCCTTCTGGACACATGCGCGACCGCTCGAGACCAACGTGGTCTATGGCACGCTGCGCGTGCTGGCCCCGAGATGGCCGAAGACCCATGCGCCGCAGGGCTTCGTGGCGCTCTACGCCAAGACGATCAAAGGCAATGAGATACATGTCCCCGACGGTGACCCGATCCGGATCGCCACCCGGGTCCAGTCACCCTCGATCCGGGGAAACCGCATCGCTGGCCCCTTCATCGTCCTGGTCGTCGCCGGCGAGTATCCGGAGGCGCGTGGCTATGCGCCCCTGCGCGCCTATGCCCAGCCGATCCACAACGGCCGGATGTTCGTACCGGTCGAATCCGACTTCGAACGCCAGACCCTGCGCGCCATCCTCGCCGCCCAGCGCGAACTTCACGTCCAGGGCGTCGACGTCGCGATCGGCAAGCCGCTGTTCGATACGATGACGCCGGATGGTCCCTGCCGACCGGACTTCATGCTGGAGGCAAGGTCGCGGATGACCGGTGAGGTGAAGACGCTGGTGGTGGAGGCGATGGGCTTCGATAGTGAAGACTATGAAGCGGCGAAGGCGGTCACCCATCCTCGCATGCAAACGCTCGGTGACCTCGTGACCCTCGATCCATCCGAAGTCGAGCAAGGTAATGCCACCCGCAAAATTCTGTGGACACTCGATATCTAAGCGATCAACTCCATGTCATCGTGGCAGCAAAATAACTTACAATAATAAGCGTTACAGGCGTAGATAGTAGATACAACTTCTGCCATCTCCACCACGCCTTTGGCAGGAATAGAACTGCCCCACGGACGCTGCGAACGTCTTGCCATGCTCGGTCCTGCCACAGGCCATGTAACGTAACGCTGACGGAGAGGACCATGGCGATCGCGCAGCACATGCCCGCAGCCAGATAGATGGCGATCCAGTTGGCAATCTCAATTTGCGAGAACTGGTTCATCGTCACCTCAAATTAAGACGCAGTGCTGAAAACCGGCGCACAATGGTTCTAGTTCCCCATGACGATAGCAGGCACCTTTTAGCAGTCGGTAAACGACCGGGACGGCCGTTGGCCCATCAAAACCGGAGTGGAGAGGGAGGGTGAGAGAAGGGTCGTGATGAACGGCCTCAACCCTTCAATCCCAGGGCGGGCCGGTGAAGGCAGCCCTCAGTAAGAGGCCATTAGTCATGAACAAGTTCGTCCTCTTCATCAGGGATCACGGTGCCAAGGATGTCCTCGACTTCCATGCCGACGAGGCATCCGCGCATAAGGCGCTTGCGGCTTACGTTACGCAGAAAACCGGGCGGGATCTGCCAACGGATGCAGATGCGGCAGCCGAGGCAATTGCCGCCTACTTCGACCCTGCACGGACCTTCTACACCATCGCCGGCATCCCTGCCGGTACGCGCTGAGGGTATGAGCCATGACCCTCATCGCCAACCGACCATCCCAGCACATGGTCGACCTGGTCGGCGCGCTTGGCGGCACCTGGCACGGCAACACTGCGACGTGCCGATGCCCCGCCCATGCCGATGGTACACCGAGCCTGTCGATCCGGCAGGGTGACCGCGGGCTGCTGGTGACCTGCTTTGCCGGGTGCAACGCCAGCGACATCCTGCGCGAACTCGATCGTATCCCGCTCGGGCGTCGCTATGAACCACCAGCCCCGGCCCAGGCGACCGGCACCGCCAATATCCATCGGCTATGGAACGAGGCGGGCAGCGTGTCCGGCAACCTCGCGGAGCGCTATCTGGCATCGCGGTGCCTGCTGCCGGCGCCGACGGATGTCCGCTTCCATCCGCGCTGCCCGCTTGGTCCCAAACCGACGACGGTGTTCAAGCCGGCGCTGCTGGTCGGGGTACGTGAAGGTCAGCGCCTGGTCGCCTTCCAGCGCATCTTCCTCAATCCCGATGGTGGCTACATCCAGAAGGCGACGCTCGGGACGCTTGGCACCGGCGCATGGCGGGGCGGCGGGCTAGGACCGACGATTGGGCTCGCTGAGGGCTTCGAGACGGCGCGGGCATGGTCACAGATCCGGGGCCTGCCTTGCTGGGCAACGCTCGGCTCGCGCCGGCTCGATATCATCACCATCCCGGACAGCGTCACCAAGCTGATCCTCGCCGGCGACAACGACCTGGCCGGACGCCGGGCGGTATCGCGGAGCATTGCCCGCTACGCAGGCGACAACAGGGTGATCCAGGTCGACTTCCCCGTGGGCCACAAGGACTGGGCCGGGGCACTCGAGGCCAAAGAGAGGGGAGGGGGAAGGGGGCGGTGAGCTGTCGGATTGGCAGCCAGCACCAAGGAGCCCTGCCATGTTCGACCTACTCGATCTCCCGCCCGTCACTGACCTCGCCGCTGCGGCAGAAATTGCCGGGTTGCTGGCAGCGGGTACGCCGATCGCGCGCCGCGACCTCAACGAGGCGATGACTGTAGCGTTCGGCGGGTCGGACGCCGACGGCCGCTGGACGCAGCGCGACAGCTTCGAGATGCTCGAACACGCCATCGCCCTGCACCTGGCGGCGCGGCCGTATCAGATCGCGAACCTCGCCGACGTCCATGCGGCATCGTCTTTCATGCAACTGCTGCCGACCCAGACGGTGCGCAGCGAGGAGCAGATCAACCTCCAGCAATTCTCGACCCCGGTCGACATCGCGGCGATCGCAGTGCTAATGGCGGCGATCGGTCCGGACGACATCGTCCTCGAGCCCAGCGCCGGCAACGGCCTCCTGATCGTCCAGGCGCCGGCGTGCGCGAGCCTGCAGTTGAACGAGATCGACGCCAAGCGCCGTGAACGCCTCGCTGGCATCTTCCCGGACGCGGTGGTCACCGGCCACGACGGCGCGGCGCTGGTCAGCCTGCACGCCCGCCTGCCCAAGCCGACGGTGGTGGTGATGAATCCGCCATTCTCGCGCAGCATCGGCCGCGGCGAAGACGACCTAGCCGCGCTTCGCCATCTGCAGGCAGCGATCCGGCGCGTCGCCAAGGGTGGCCGGGTGGTGGCAGTTATGCCCGACTGGTTCGCAGCCTCCGCCCGGCTGAAGGCGGCCTATGAGGCGGTGCTGACCGGCTGCACGGTGCGGACCTCGCTCCGGCTGGAACACTGCTACCGCAAGCACGGCACCGATATCGCGGTGCGGCTCTACGTCATCGACAAGGTCGCCAGCGGGACAAGCCATGTCGTCATCCAGCGCAGCTCGGTCGCGGAGTTCATTGATGCCGTGACCGTGCCCCCGCGCGCCGCGCTGGTGGGTGAAACCACGATAGCGACGCTGCCGGTGAGCAAGCCCAGCCTGTTCGGCGCGGTGCGCCAGGCCAAGGCGACGGTCGCCCGTACCTATCACGCACCGATCCGCAACAACGTGCTGCCAGTCGGTTACCGGACACTGCCGACGCCGGCACCGCTCGCCGATCAGATCGGCTGCTACCTGCCCTACCGGCCGAGCCGGATCGTCTTCGACACCGCCGGCGACCATCCGACCGCACTGGTCGAATCCGTGGCAATGGGCTCGATCCCGGCACCGATCCCGACCCATATCGCGCACCTGCCGGAACGCACCGTTGCCGAGCGGATGCTGTCGTCGTCGCAGCTGGAGACGGTGGTCTATGCCGGCCACGCCTGGAGCCAGTTGCTGCCGGGCACCTTCAAGCCGGCCGAGAATGGCGTTGGCCTGAGCTTCGACGAGGCGGGCAGCCGCTATCGCAAGGGCTTCTTCCTCGGCGACGGCACCGGCGCCGGCAAGGGCCGGCAGGTTGCCGCCTGCATCCTCGATCAATGGATGCAGGGCCGGCGACGGCACATCTGGGTGTCGAAGAACGAGCCGCTGCTCGAAGACGCGCGGCGTGACTGGACCGCGCTTGGCGGCATGATCGGCGACGTGCAGCCGCTCTCGAACTGGAAGATCGACGAGCCGATCCGGCTGACGGAGGGCGTTCTGTTCGTGACCTATCCGATGCTGCGCTCGATGCGCTCGGACAACAGCCGGCTGCAGCAGATCCTCGCCTGGGCCGACACCGACTTCGACGGGGTCATCGCCTTTGACGAAGCCCACGAGATGGGCGGCGTCGCTGGCGGTGAAGGCGCGATGGGCAAGAAGGAAGGGTCGCAGCAGGGCATCTGCGGCGTCCTCCTCCAGAACAATCTGCCTGGCGCGCGCGTGCTTTACGCCTCCGCGACCGGCGCGTCCGACGTCAACAACCTCGCCTATGCGGTGCGGCTTGGCCTGTGGGGTCCGGAAACCGCCTTTGCCGACCGAGAAGCATTCATCGCCGAGATCCGCAAAGGTGGCATCGCCGCGATGGAGCTGGTCGCCCGCGACCTCAAGGCACTGGGGCTGTATACCTCGCGCGCGCTCAGCTTCGCTGGCGTCGAGTACGACGTGCTGCGCCACGCGCTGACGCCTGCCCAGATCGAGATCTACGACACCTATGCCAATGCGTGGTCGGTCATCCACCAAAATATGGAAGCCGCGCTCGAACTGACCGGCGTCGTCGACGGCCTGAAGCACGAGACGCTCAATAGCGGCGCCAAGGCGTCGGCGCGGTCGCGACTGGAGTCGACCAAGCAGCGCTTCTTTGGCCAGGTCCTCCTCTCGATGAAGCTGCCCACCGTCATTGCCGCGGTCGAACAGCATCTGAAGGCCGACCAGTCGGTGGTGCTGCAGCTGGTCACCACCGCCGAAGCGATCCTCGATCGCCGCCTGTCGCAGATGTCGGCAGAAGAGCGCGCTGATCCAGAAATCGAGCTATCGCCTGTCGAGTATGTTGCTGACTACCTGATGCGGGCCTTCCCGACCCGGCAGATGAAGACCTACACCGACGACACCGGCACCCCGCGCTCGGCGCCGATGAGCGACCTCGACGGTAACCCGGTCCACAATCCCGACGCCATCGCCGCCCGCGACCAGCTGCTCGAACACATCTGCGCGCTGCCACCGATCAAATCGGCGCTCGACGCGCTGATCGAGCATTTCGGCACCGACATGGTCGCCGAGGTAACCGGGCGCTCGCGGCGTCTGGTGCCGACCTCCGACGGACGCCAGAAGATCGAGACGCGATCGGGCCGTTCCAGTCAGGTCGAAGCCGCGGCGTTCATGGCCGGGACCAAGCGGGTGCTGGTGTTCTCCGACGCGGGCGGCACCGGGCGTTCCTACCATGCCAGCCTTGATGCCAAGAACCAGCAGCAGCGCGTCCACTTCCTGTTGGAGCCGGGCTGGCGCGCCGATCGCGCGATCCAGGGCTTGGGGCGCACCCACCGTACCCATCAGGCGTCGACACCGCTGTTCCGGCCGGTGACCACCGACTGCAAAGGCGAGCTGCGCTTCACCTCGACGATCGCGCGGCGCCTCGACAGCCTGGGTGCCCTCACCCGCGGCCAGCGCCAGACCGGCGGGCAGAACCTGTTCGACCCAGCCGACAACCTCGAAAGCGAATACGCCAAGGACGCGCTTCTGACCTGGTTCGCGCTGCTCGACGCCGGCAAGCTGACCAGTACGACGATGGAGGACTTCTGCTCGCGCACCGGCCTCGAGCTGTACGATAACGACGGCGTCCTGAAAGAGGACCTACCGCCCATCCAGCGGTGGCTGAACCGTTTGCTGGCGCTGCCGATCGGCATTCAGAACCTGATCTTCGACGAGTTCCTGGCACTGGTTGAAACCCGCGTCGCCGCGGCGCGCGAGGCCGGCACCCTTGATGTCGGGGTCGAGACGATCATCGCCGATACCGCCACGGTGATCGACGACACGTTGCTGCGGACCGATCCGCTTTCCGGCGCGACGTCGCATCTGCTGACGATCGAGATCGCCCGGCGCCGCAATCCGATCTCGCTGGAGCGCATCCTCAACATGGCGACATGGCAGCGTGACGCCGCCTTCGTCGTCAATGCCCGCTCCGGCCGGGTGGCGCTCAGGAGCAAGGCACCGTCCTGGATGGACAACGAGGGTCAGCCGATCGCGCGCATCGAACTGCAGCGTCCCTGCCGGCGCGAGTACATGCACGCAGCTGACCTGATGGAAAGCGCATGGGACGTCGTCGACGAGGCGACCTTCATCGCCAAATGGACGGCGGAGGTCACCGAGGCGGCGGATCAGGTCGATACCGAGACGATCCGGCTCGCGACCGGTCTGCTGCTGCCGATCTGGTCGGCGCTGCCCTCCGATCATCTCGCGGTGAACCGCATCGCGGATCAACACGGCAACTCGTGGCTCGGCCGCCTGGTCTTCGACAAGCACGTCGTCCAGCTCTACACCAAGCTCGGCATCGCCAAGACCGACGACCTGCCGATCGACGCCATTGCCAGTTCGGTGCTGTCCGGGCGCGCCGTCGACGTGGTCCGCCCCTTCCCGATGACGATCCGGCGGGCGATCGTGAATGGAAAACAGCGGGTCGAGATCGTCGATGCCCCGCAGCCGCAACACGCATGGCTGAAGTCGATCGGCTGCTTCTCCGAGATCATCGCTTACAAGACGCGCATTTTCGTACCGGCAGCCGAGGCGCAGATCGTCCTGGAGCGGCTCCTGAAAGGTCGATGAGCGAATACGGGCCCTGCCACAGGTGAAGATGGTCGACGCCGGTGCTTCGTAGGCCCGTGTCGACCATCCCCGGCATCACTCCGCGTCGGTCGGCGTCGCCACCTTCAACTTGCGACGCGGCTTCGGTGCGGCCTGCTCAGCAGGCGCACTGGGCTCTGCGGCCGTATCGGGCTCGGCGGGCGTGGTGGCCTCTGCTTCGGCATTCTCTGACTGACCGGGCCTACGACCAAGACCGATTTTCTTGGCCATTTCCCGTCGGTTCTCGCTGTAGCTCGCAGCGACCATCGGGTAGTCCTTCTTGAGGCCGTAGCGCTCGCGGTACTCCTCCGGGGTCAAGCCATTGGATGTCAGATGCCGACGCAAGGTCTTGTACGGCTTGCCATCGATCATGCTGATGATGTGATCTTTGCTCGCAAGCGACTTTCGCGCCGTTACTGCCGGGGTGTACTCTACCGAGGCAGCATCGGCCGGGGCCGCGTCTACGTCGCCACCGAGAGCAGCGACCGCATTGTGCATCGACTGTAGAAACGCCGGCACGTCATCAGCAGATGTCCGGGTGTTGGGATTGCTCAACCACGCGATGGTCAGTTCGGTGGCGAATTCGATCGTGTCAGTTTCGGTGGTCATCTGTGGTCCGCACATCAGAGTCTGCCGTCCGCCGGCCACGCGAAGATAGCCCGCTTTGCTTCGCCGACAATACTGGAGCGACAGAACATCCGAACAATTCCGGGACCCCTGAAATGACAAGGAGAGAAGGGGGAAGGGGATGGGTGTCCGAAAATTGGTCGGATGCTCAGATAAGAAGGGTGATTTCCCATGATCCAGTCCGTGAAGCTCGCGAAACTGCGCCTCTCCGCCAGCAACGTCCGCACCGCCCCCGACGCGGCCTTGCTGATCGAGCCGTTCGCAGCCGACCTCGAGGCGCGCGGCGTCCTGCAGAACTTGCTTGTGACGCCGGTTGCCCGCTCGCGTGGCATGTTCGAGGTGTTCGATGGCGGCCGGCGCTTGCGGGCGCTCAACATGCTGGTCGAGCGTGGTTTGATCGATCCCGAGCAGTATGACGTGCCGGTGCGCGTCCTGAAGGGCGACAACGCCGAACTGACCGAGACCTCGCTGGCGGTCAGCTTCCACCACCTGAAGCTCAGCCCGACCGAGGAATGCCGCGCCTTCCAGCACTTCCTCGCTGGCAGCACCGACATCGACGCGGTCGCCAAGCGCTTCGGGGTGACCCGCCGCTTCATCGACGGCCGTCTGCGCCTCGCCGACCTCGCCGAGCCGATCTTCACCGCGCTGGCCGAGAACAAGATCACCCTCGACATGGCCAAGGCCTATGCGTCGACCGCCAGCCATGAGGCGCAGCTGAGCGCCTGGACGACTTATGGCTCGTACAGCAACTATACCGCGGACTCGATCCGCCGCATCATCGCCAACGACATGATGCGCGCTGATGATCCGATCGCGCTCCTGGTCGGCGCCGAGGCTTACGAGGCCGCTGGCGGCGTCATCGATCGCGACCTGTTCAGCGATGCCCGCGAGAAGTGGCGGAATCCCGAGATCGCCCGCACCCTCGCGGCTGCGCTGATGGAAGCCGAGGCCACCCGGATCGGTGAGGAACGTGGGCTTGCCTGGATCCGGCCGATCGCGACGCACAGCATCTGGGACGCGACGCGCGGCCTCTACAAGATCAACCTGCCTGAGCAGCCGATGACGCTGGAAGAAGCCGAGCGCGCTGAGCAGATCGAGCAGCGCATGGCCGTACTGCATGACGAGATGCAGAACGAGGAACTCGCCGACGACGTGTTCACCGCGATGGAAACCGAGAACGACGCCCTGGCGGCCGAACTCGAGGCGCTGGACAACCGGCCGGTGTTCATGCCGCCCGAACTGGTCTCAAAGGTCGGGGCGTTCCTGACGCTGGCCCAGAACGGCACCATGGTCCTGACCGAGAGCTACTATAGCGAGACGCCGATCACGGTGACGGTGGTCGAGCCCGATGCGGTCGAGGGCGATGTCGAGGGCGGACAGGGTGACGGCGATGGCGAAGGCCAGGGCGATGCCAATGACGTCGCCGATCGCGGTATTCAGGCACCTACCTTCCGAATTGAGGAGGGCACCCCGACGCCGACCAAGGGCGGCAGCGACAAGGTCGTTGAGCCTGACAACGCCGCGCCGGGTGGCAAGGCGCTCAGCCAGGTCCTTAGTGACCAGCTCGCGATGCAGCGCCGTGACGTGCTGGGAGCGGCGCTGATCGGGGCGCCGGGGTTGGCGCTCGACTATCTGCTTTTCGCGATGATCGACGAGCGCTCCGGCACCTCGGCGAACGTCGGCACGACGATCCGGGCGAACCGGCCGCAGGACCCGATCCTGTTCACCAACATGCCCAAGGCGCGCGCGCGCGATTACCTCACCGAGGTGCATGAGGGGCTGGATGCGTCGTGGCGCGCGTCCGACCATCAGGTCGTGCGGTTCGAGGCCTTCCGGGCGCTCGACGACGAGGTCAAGACGGCATGGCTGGCGTACATCGTCGCCACTTCGTTGGAGGCCAAGATCTCCTACAGCACCAACGAGCTCAACCCGATGCACGGCCGCCTCGCCACCATCCTGGACATCGACGTTGCCAGCTGGTGGCGGCCGACCTCGGAGAACTTCTTCGACCGCGTCTCCAAGAAGTCGTTGATCTCGCTCCTCCATGAGGTTGGCGGACCGGCGCTGTCGAGCCGGCATGCCACCGAAAAGAAGCCGGTCATCTCGGAGACGTGCGAGAAGCTGTTCGGCGGTGACGCGATCGTCGAGCCGGCGATCACGGAGGTGGCGCTGAAGTGGCTGCCGGGGGCGATGTGCTTCACCGACAAGCCAATCGCGGCCGATGCCGATGAGGGCGATGACGCACAAGGTGACGTTGCCGACCTGATCGACGGCGACGGCGACGGCGACGGCGACGAGACCGATGCCGAGGCGACGGACGTCGACGCCGGCGGTGACGACCTCGCTGCCCTGATCGGCGACGGTCACGAAGATGGCGGCGCGGTCGATGGACAGGACGGCACCGACGTGGTCGCCGAGGTGCAGCACGACAACGACGACGCGGTCGAACCCGAGATGGTTGCGGCCGAATAGGGCGGACCCGCTTCCCCTCTGAGCAACCTCACTGCCGGCCCGCGACGACGCGGCGCCGGCAGTGTCTTTTCATACCGCCCAAAAGGACAGCGCCATGCCCGCTGCAACCCGCGATATCGCGGCCGATATCACCGCCACCATCATCGCCAAACTTGAAGCCGGCACTACGCCCTGGCAGCGGCCGTGGTCGCTGATCGGCGAGGGCGGCCGCCCGCTCCGCCATGAAGGAATCGAATACACGGGAATAAATGCGCTGTGGCTGTGGGCGATCGGCGACACCCATGGCTTTCGCAGCCGCTACTGGATGACCGCACGCCAGGCGCGTGAACTCGGCGGGGAGGTCCGTCCGGACGCCCGACCGTCCTACTCGGTCTATGCCAACACCTTCCGCAAGGCCGGCGTGCCCAACTTGCTCGGCATGTCCGCCGACCGAATGATCCGCTTTCTGCGCTCCTATGAGGTCTTCAACGCCGACGAAATATCCGGCCTGCCGGATTATTACTATCCGGAAGCAATCGCGCCGACACCGCGACTACTGTCCGATCGGCAGGACCGCATCGATGAGTTCTTCGACGCGATCCCGTCCAAGGTTCGGCATGGCGGCAGTGCCGCCTTCTTCGACCTGACCTTCGACTATATCCAGATGCCACGGCTTGGCACCTTCAAGTCGGCCGACGGCCACACATCGATTTTAGCGCACGAAACCACCCACTGGTCCGGTCACCGCACCCGGCTAGACCGCACTTTTGGCAAGAAGTTTGGTGACAAGGATTATGCCATGGAAGAGCTGGTTGCCGAGCTTGGCGCAGCGATGATTTGCGGTGATCTCGGTTTGCCGACCGAACTACACGACAGTCATGCTAGTTACTTGGCGAGTTGGCTACAAGTGCTGAAAGCGGACAAGACCGCGATCTTCCTCGCTGCGAGCAAGGCCGAACAGGCTTTCTCATATTTGCGCGCCTTTTCAACCGCTGCAGCCGATGCCCCTCAGGCGCGGCTTGCCGCATGACCCACCTTCACCGGAGAACACGACATGGGTTGGCTTTCGATGACCAGCGCCGGCATGGCCGGCCATGCAAACCCCAAGGCTTATCTCGACGACCAATTCACCTTCAACAATACGCTGGATGGTGGCGGCACGCGCGGCATGCGCGTTATCGACAGCGCGTTCGTCGGAAACCGCGTCTGGTATGCCGCGGTTGAAATCATCGGGAATGGGGAACCCCAATACGTCACGGCGATGGTATGTCAGGTGCGCTGGAACCCGAAGGCGAAGGACGGCTACGTCTTTGCCTACAAGGATAATGCCGAGTCAGAGGGGCCATGCGACGACGGCTGCCCCGCCCGAATCCTTCGCCTCCTCTCGGCCACCGCCAAGGAGCATGCCCTGAACTGGCGGCGCCGTTGCCTGGTGCGGTTGCGTATGCACGGCCGCAAGGTCGAGAACGGCATGCGGCTCCGGTTTCCGCGACCGATCTCATTCGGTGACGGTCACAGCGGCACCGAGTTCATCGTCGTGAAGATCGGTGAGAAGATCACCTTCCGTAACGCCGAAGGGCGTGGGCGATACCGGATCACCGGCTTCCGCGACATGTCCTGGACCGTCGTGCCCGAGACGAAGGTCCACCGCACCGTCTTCGCTGCGCCTACCGCTTCCCCAATAGCAGCATGATGGAATTGACCATGCCAGACGACACTCCCCTCTCACCGCTGCGCCGGGTGCTGTACAGCCATTCCAACGCGGTCCGCGTCGCGCGCTGGATGCGCCGCGACGGGATCGACACCGCGATCGTCGCCACCGACGATCCGTTGCAACCATGGCGGATCGTCGAAGCGACCACCATCAATCAGGATACCCGCGCATGCGCATGATCGTCGCCCTTG
This sequence comes from Sphingomonas sp. CFBP 8760, assembly GCF_014841615.1. Lineage (GTDB taxonomy): Bacteria > Pseudomonadota > Alphaproteobacteria > Sphingomonadales > Sphingomonadaceae > Sphingomonas. Next base: position 274,087 of record NZ_JACYUG010000005.1, read on the forward strand.
CTCTCGCCGTTGCCGCCTGCGGGGGTGTAGCCTCCCAGGCCGAAGACCAGTCGGTCATCCGCGCCGATGGCCGCGCGATTGACGGCGATACCGTGTCCTTCGACGTCAGGCTTCTGGGTGCAGATGCCTTCGAAAAAAAGCAATTGTGCCGCACCACCGATGGCTGCTGGCCGTGCGGCAAGGCGGCGCAGGACCATGCATCAAAGCTGCTGAAGGCCGGGAGCAGCACGATCCGCCTCACCGGCAAGCAGAGCTACGGTCGCCCGATCGGGACCGTCGAGATCCAGGGCCAAGACCTTGGCGAGAACATGATCGCTGCGGGCCTTGCCGTCCCGGCGACCAGCTACCTGAAGGACGATCCGGCTCGCGCCCACCGCTATGTCGCCGCCTATGAACGCGCCGAGGCCAAGCACGCCGGCGTCCATGCCGGCTATTTCATCGATCCCGCCAAATGGCGTCGCGGCGAACGCCTTTCCTGCGAAAGCCGCTCCCGAGATCGCCGGGGCAGCTGAAGCCCAAGGAGAGGGGAGAGGGCAGGGAGGGGCATCGCTCAAGGAGAAGACCATGCCCGCTTTCGCCTCCACGCCTGCACCCGTGCATACGATTTGGGACACGCCCGAAATGGCCACCCAGCGCCTGCCCGGCATCTGGTCGGTGAAGACCCGTTCCCATGGCGGCTTCGTCCTGTCCGACGAGCGTCAGGCCGCGATGCCGGAGGCGCTGCGCCTCGACAGCATCTACTACGAGGAGCACGTCGACTGGACGCTGGTGATCCTTGGCTTCGAAGCGGAGTTCGCCGCGCTGAAGGACCAGCACTTCGAGTTCGAGCGCGGACTCGCCCACCAGACCGCGCGACACTGGCGACCGGAACGCTACGGCAGCTTCACCGGCCAGGTCATCACCCCCAGCGACAGCTACGTCCTGAAGAAGGTCGCGAGCATCGAGGCGGCGATCGGCGAGATCGGCGTGCGCTCCGCCTCTGGCGATTGGGCCGATTGGGTGCCGCCCGGGAAGGTCGGCGTCTATGGCCAACGCATCATCGGCTGCGACCACCTTGGCTTCACCCAATATGATGGGCCGGACTTCAAAGGTCTCTGCGATGCCGCTCGCTACGACTCTGGCCAACCCGTGAACACCTTCGCGGCGCTGGGTGTCGAGCTACTGTCGTGACGATCGAGATCGTCGTCGGGTTGCCGCACCTGAACAACGGCCCGATCCTCGCCCGCGCCAAGCTGATGCAGCAACCAATGCTGATATCAGCCAACTGCCTCTCGAAATGGCGCGACCGGGCCGGTTGGCGCAGCTGGGAGGGTTGGCGGCACGGGCAACTTGCCAATACCACAGGACTGCGCAGCCTCGATCTTGATAGTGCCGGCTATGTTCTGGCTAGTCGCTATGGCGGTTTCCCATGGTCGATCGCCGACTACATGGCGCTGGCGGCCAGCTATCCGTTCCGGCGCATCGCCGCAGCCGATTATTGCTGCGAGCATCAGATCGCAGGCGACCGCGACGAGGTCCTGGATCGCATCAGCCGCACGGTCGCGACCAATCGCGAGTGCCGGGAACGCGCCGCTGACCTCGGCATCATCGAGCGGCTGATGCCGGTCCTGCAAGGCCGGACGCCGGAGGACTACAGCCGCTGCGCCGAGGCTCTCCACCTGTCGATGCTGCCCGGGACCGTCGTCGGTGTCGGCAGCATGTGCCGGCGTGACATACATGGACCCGAAGGTCTGATCGCTGTCGTCAGCTACCTCGATCGCGTCCTGCCGATCGGCGTCCGCGCGCACCTGTTCGGAGTGAAGGGCTCCGCACTGCCATGGCTGCTACCGTTCGCCGGGCGCGTCGCGTCGATCGATTCACAGGCATGGGGCACGGCCGCACGCCGCGAAGCGCACCGAACGGGGAGGTCGAAGACCGACGCCTTCGCTGCAGATCACATGGAGCGTTGGACGATCGTCCAGCTCGACCGGCTGCTTGAACCGCCGTGCCACGCCCCCGCGACAGCACCGATGCCGTTACCGACCCCCAGCGATGACCCATGGGAGCGCGCCATTGCCCGCGCGCGTGCCGAGGTCCGTGACCTGATCGCCTCCGGCGACCTGTCACACGACGAGATCACCGCCAGCTGGATCGAGACATGGGCAGCGGACCTATATGCCGAGGAGCGCGAGGCCGCCTGACGGCCGGAAAGATGTTTCCAAAAACCGGCAATATCTTGTCCCCGAGGCATGCCCAGGAGCCCAGCCCTGAGGGGCTGACGATACGAGCGCGATGCCGGTGTTGCGGAGAAAAGAGGGGGGTGAGGGGTGTGCGCAAGAGAAGCGCGCGGTCCTCATTTCGGAGCATGCGTCGATGATTTACGATGTGCCTTTCCGCCACCAACAAGCGCTGGACCCGAGCGCCCTGACCACCGTCACCGCGACCCTGCACGCGATCGAGAAGGCGGTGGAGGATTGCCGCAACGCCGGCGTCAGCCCGGAAAGCGATCCTGCCGTGACGCTGCTGACCCGGCATATGGCCACCGTCTCGGCCAACCGCGCCGATGAAGGCGTGCTCCGCGCCGCCTGCACCCGCCGGGTCGAGGAACTGAAGCGCTTCCCGACCTTGCTGGCGCTGGCGATCCGCGGTGTCGAATATGACGCCGCTGCCAAGGCCCGTTTTCACGAGGACGGCAAGCGCGCCATGCTGCTGCTCGCCAGTGCGCTTGGCCTAGCGACCGAATCCTATGAGGTCCGCGCGGTCACCGGCACGGTCGACCAGTCTGGCTACATCCTGCTCGCCGCAGCCGACCTCGCCGTCATGCTGCAGATCGGCGCGCGTCACGAAGGTCGTGAGGTATCCTACCGGGCGGTGTCGGGCGGTCTCGAACAGCAAAACCGCTTCGCCTCGATCCGCGACCTGCTGAAGCCCGACCGCTTCGCCGACCGGCTGTGCCGCGACCTTGGCCTCAGCCGTCCCGGCCGGCCGAATGACCTCCCCACCCAGCTTGCCGCCTGAAGGAGGGCTCCGATGGACATCCAACACGCGCTCGGCGTCGCAAGGGGCGACGCCGCCCACCTGTCGCGCTACATGGACCGGCGAGAGCGCTTCCTCGACATGCTTGACTGGTCGTTGCTGAGCGAGAGCCAGGCGCGGCAGGCGTCGATGCTGGATGAGCTGCTCGAAGACGACTGGGCCGCGGCCGGTCGCTACATCGACTGGCTGATCGACCGCCAGACCCGCGATAATGCGCCGCTGCCCGGAGTGATGCGCTTTGCGCCGTATCCGCGCCCGTGGCACGCTGAATGGATCACACTGGCAGCCTGACTGATTGGGGGATCAAACAATGAGCCGTCATACCTTCGCCGGCAGGGCCGGCACTAACGTTGCGATCGGCTGGGATCGGCCACTTCGGACGTTCTTCGTGCAAGTGAGCAAGCCGCATCCGACCAAGGCCGGAGAGAGCAAGATGCTGCGGTGGGCCGGCACCGATATCGATGAACTGAAAACCGCCGCAGAGGCGATCGCCATTGCCAAGACCTATGCCGACCTGCCTGACACGCTTGGTGCGACGCTGGAGACCGATCGCCTGAAGACCGTGGCCACGCCCGACGGTCCGGCCCAAATCGCAGCCCGGCCCTTCCTCAAGCGGTCCTGAAGCGCCCGCAAGGGCAATGGAGGGGAGGGAGATGGGGTTGTTGATCCACGGTGGATCGACGGAGAAACCCCATGTCCCACATCTTCGATCTTGGCGGCGCGCCTGCCAATGAGGAATGCGCCCAGCTCGGGCAGACCATCGACTTCGACGTGGCCAATACGCTCGAGGTGATGACCTATAAGCTGGCGATCATCGCCCGCCACGGCATGCCCCCCGAAGGGTGCAAGCTGATCGTCCACAACAACCGCCACGACTTCGGCTGCTATCGCACGCTCGCCCTGCGGGTGGAGGACGAGGACAGCGAGGCGGTCGCAGCCTATGCCCAGGCCGTGGAGGAAGGTCTCGGTTCCTGGATCGAGGCAGGGTTCACGCCGCCCGTCGGCTATGCCGGCAAGGTCGCCACGATCGAACGCGCCGAACATGCCGAACTGGTGATCGGCGCATTGCTGACGACGCGGCCAGGCCCGGACGGGACCTTCCCGGTCGCCGACTTTGCCATCCTGCACGGCAACCTCGCCGCTGCTTTCCCGGAACAGGCCGAAGCCGCGCGTCAGCGCCTCACCGCCGCCTGATCCAGCCCAAGCCCCACAAGCATGGCGCGCCGGCTTAACCCCGGCGTGACCGGAGAACGCCCGTGTCTAACAGCTACACCAAAGCCGCCTTCTGCATCCTCATGTCGCCGGCGGATGCGACGATGCTCAGCCTCGCCGTGAAGGCGATCGGTATCCTCGATACCGTCAGCGACGACGAGGATCTGAAGCTCTCGTTCGATGCGCTCGGCGTGCGTTTCGGCGAGGTGTTTCCGGCCAAGGGGCCGAACGCCTTCGGCAGCTTCCTCGATCTGATCGATGATCCTGCCCATCCCAGCCTCGGCTGCGACATCGACATCGAGGAGCCCGGCACCGAAGGCCTGTGCTCGGTCACCTTCAGTGGAGAGCAGGTCGAGATCGAGGTGATCGCCCGCCTGATCTTTACCGCCTGCAAGTCGGCGCTGCCCTGCGCATTCGAATGGGCGCACGGCATGGATCGTCTTCGCGTCGGCGAGTTCGGGGGCGGCTGCGTCGTCATCACCGCGGCCGGCATCGACTACCATAACACCCGCGATATCCTTGATCGCGTGATCACCCGCACGATCGCCGACCCCGATGAGGCGGTGGACGGCTTCGTGCTGGCGCTTGCCGACCAGGAACACGGCCTGAGCTTCTGGAACAACGATCACGGCTTCGGCCGGCTCGGACTGGCGACGGTGTTCAGCGAGGACGAGGCGACACGCTTCGACAAGCCGATCGCGCACACCGAGCCGGAATGGCTGGCGATGCCGGCACCGCTCGCCTTCTCCTGAAGGATCGAACCCATGCTGATGATGACATCGCAACCCGCCGGGACCATCCCGGCGGGATCGCTCCCGCCTGCACAGCCATTCGGGCCTGCCGAGGCTGTATCCCCGGAGAAGTTCGACTCCGCCGACATGCGCTGCTGGCTAAACCGGGGCCGATCGGTTGAACATGCAACCGAGCTTGCCCGCATCTGGCGGACGTATCCCGACCTGCCTCCCGGTGCGTCGCTGGAGGACCGGATGGCGCGTTGTGGCGAACGGCTAGCCGAGATGAAGCCTCTGAACGACGCGATCAGCGCCAGGACGGAAGCCGAGCGGCAGGCGCGCAACTTCGCCTTCACAGAATCCCACATCGTGGACGGCACGATCTCCGATAACGAGGTCGCGATCCTGCGAGGCCGTGACGAGCATGGCTATGACTGGGATATCGCCGTCGCCTATGCCAGCGGCTGGACTGCCGCTGACGCCGGCTGCGAGCATCGTTTTTTCGTCGACGGGTCGAAGCGCAAGGCCGAGAAGCGTGCCGCCTATGATCGCGGCTTCGCCGATGGTGGCGGTGACCAGTCCGACCTTTTCGACGCTGCCCGCCGTAGCAACCTTGTTGCCTTGCGGCGTGACAATCAGCGGCCGATTGCTTCAGCGCAGCCAATCGCCCGCCCGGCGCCGAGCAGCTGGCCCAAGCCAAGCGACCATGCCCGCCCGACCCGGTGGTCGCGCCGGCTGCTGATTGTTTCGGACGCCACCATCGAGGAGGTGACGCCGGGGCTGATGCGGGTGACCGGTCTTCATCTGACCGGCGAGGTTCGCGCCCGCGCGGGTACTGAGGCAATGACGATCGTCACGATCGACCGCCATGCCGGCTTTGTTGTGAGCGACTGCCCGGTCAAGACGTCGGTGCCGATCGCCGCAGCCCGCGCCGATGAGATCATCGCCGACCCTCGCCACGGCGATGCGCTTCGCGCCATCCTTGCCGGCGTCGAGATCGATGACGTCCTGATCGCGGTGCAGGGAGACTATCTCCGTATCGTCGACGCCTTTGCCGGTGCGCTGCCGCTATGCGCGAACATGGAGCGGACGCAAAACTCGCTGCTGCAACAGCGTGCCCATCTGCGCTGCTGGCTCGACCGCGGCTACGGCGGGGCGGGCAACATCGGTGCCGGCCACATCCGCTGGGGTAAGGCGATCAAGGGCCTGACCGGCAAGCTCAGCGAGTTCACCGCCCGCTATGTCGGACCCGCGCCGCGGCGTGGTCACCTGATCCGGATCGAGGCTGAAGGCGGCGAGCCCGCACATGGCTACGCCACCTCGGCCGGCGAGCCGCTCGTGCCGGAGATCATCGTCTCCAACAAGACGAACATCCGCCGCGAGATGGCGGCTGCCCTGCGCACCTTTGGTGGCGCGACCCGGCTGATGGACGGGCGCGGCTGACGCCGACGCCACCCCCTTTCCCAACTTCATCCCAGAGGAGACTATGATGGCTGACATTCGCACCCTGACCGTGATGACCGAGGCCGATGACAAGGCGCTCGGTTTTGCCGGTTTAAACAAGGTGGGAACCGGTGAAAAAATGTTTGGAGTCGTAGGCTAAGCCTCGGTCGACCGTAAGGGGATGGCGATCATCCGCGAGCGATACGAGATCGAGCCTCACATGACGCCTGACCGGACCCCGCATTCAGATTCACGTAGGATGCGCAAACTGTCGCGGCTGTATCTGCTGGACTTCTTCGCTTAGGCCAATGGTGTCCTCGCCAAGATTTCGGCGCGTGTGCCGGTGGCAGCGGCGCTGCGCTATGCGGTGAAACTAAAGCCCGCCTCGTTGCCTACAAGACCGATAGCCAGCTGGAGATCGGCAACAACCCAGCTGAGAATGCGCTACATGCCGTTGCTCTCGGCAGACGAAACTGGACTTTTGCGATGCCGACTGTGGCAGTGAGCGTGTCACGGCCATGTATACGCTGTTGGAGATCTGCTGGCTGAACGCGGTCAACCCGCAGGAGTGGCTTGCCAACGTCTTCAACTGCATCGAGCAAGGTCATCCCGTCAATAGACTTGATAAGCTTATGCCATGGCCAGGGGTCACCGCTTGGGACGACACTGATCTGTCGGAACGAGCAATAACTGGCTAGCAGATTGGCCATTTTAAATGGTAAGATGCATATATGCTGTGGGGCAAATTTGACATCTATAAGATAATTATTATAAATAATTCTAGTTCGATGCGTAATGATGCATTATTTATGCGGTCGCGTTAGTGACTATTCTTATTTAAGGATGAGGATGCCACGGTGCCAGCGTTCGTGCTAAGGCGATAAAGAAAATCACGACGCTCCTCTGATCCGGGTACGAATTTCTTCAAATTCCGAGATTGGTCTTTCGACAGTGGAAATATACTATATCCACGGCCTATCAAGCATGTCTCTACTTCTTTTTGCAACTTGTTCTGTAAAGAATTAACTTGACGCCTAGGGTCGTATATTCTTTTCAATAGCACATTCCGGTTGGCTTGAGCTGCAATTCCCTCTTCATCAGCAGGCCGCGCCATGGGCGGCATATTATTTTCTCGCTCCAAGGCTTCGAAGCCCTGTACGTAGACTTTAGCTTCCCTATCCCGCTTTACATCACGTAAGGCCGTTGGAAGGCTACAGGCAATAGCATCAGCGTCATAATCGGTACGCGAAACCCCTGGCTTTCCCCAGGTATATGCGGACTGCGCCGCTATCACATCTTGTGATAGAAATGCCATAAAAGGCGACAACGCCCAACCTGCTATTTTTAACACACGCATTGTCGCCTCCTATTCTTATTACTTATCCTGGGCATCCATAGCTTTGTTTGCATCGAGCAAAGTTAATCTCAGCCTGCTGATAGCAATTAGCAGGATAGTTATTGTTAGGGTAGCTAGCACATGCATACCGCTCACGTTGATAAGTGAGCTCGCAAGGTCCACATCCGGACTGTGCGTATGCGGGGGCACCACAAGTTAGTGCCAAATTGGCAATAATAAAGGCAAGATTCTTCACCTGCTTAATATCACACCTCTTCGGTTTGTATTGGTTTGATGAGTGTTGTTTATCTCATTCCTTCGGTCAACAAATTTTTAAGTGCTCAATATGTGGGCCTATCGATTCGATTATAACACCTTGATAAAATTCTATAAAGCAGGAATTTCTTCCTTATCGCAGCAGCAATCCTTGGTCACGTCGCAGAGCTAGACTGTGACTTTGCCCATCGATTGGCGCAGCAGCTCGACCCGGCCGAATGGCGTAAGATGCGTATCCGCAACCGGACCGTGGAGGCAGGGGTGTGCGCGTGGCACGACTTCCTCGACGCCAACATGGTCATGCTGGCGTCGTGGCAGGCGACACGCGACCCTGCGATCGTCGGTAACGGCGATGCCACTGCGCTTGGCCTCGACCTCGACCACGTCAACGCGGCCTGGACCATCGCCACTCGCGATTATTTGACGGCTTCTGACGAGGCAGCCCGGTTCGATGATTGGCGCGTCACCGGCCGCGATGTGTCGAGCCTCGCGGCTGAAGGCCATGATCTGGCGACGATCCCACCATCGGATAGCGCCGGCCGCGTCTACAAAGTCGGCTTCATCCAGGCGTACGGCAACGGCTGGATCGTCGACGTCGCGATCACCAGCGAGTGCTTCGAGCACCTGATCGATGCCGAGGCTCACCTCTGGTCCGTCTTCGCCTCCGACGAAAGCCGACACCGAGAGTGACGCCAACAAAATTCGATTATATTACAATACCTTAACCCATTATGTATCCCGACACCGGGCGGGTCGTAGAGTTGGCCGGGAAGGAGTTAGGAGATGTCACGGTTTCATCTACACGTGTTTGCCCACGTCGATGCCTATGATGAGGAAGGGATCGACCGGCCAAGCCTTGAACATGCAAAGCAGGAAGCAATCGTCGGTGCCCGGGAATTGATCGTGAGCCATATCCGTAATGGCCAATGCATCTGTTCCAGCAATCGGATCGAGATCAACGATGCCAATGGCGTGCTCCTCGATACGGTCCGCTTTGGTGACGTCCTGACCATCATCGCTTGACCGGTATGATCGTGCCAGCGCTCATGTCTGGACGAAAGGGGACCTGGCGCGCCCCGCATCAGGTCTGAAGCGACCAGATAGGCCCCAAGGCGCAAGGAGGGAGGGGGAGGGGACAGGCAGGTGCGGGGAAAGGCCCCGCGCACGTCCGAAAGGTCCTGCCCATGCTCCCCGCCACCATCGCCACCAGCGTCGCGCCCGAGACCATCGCCAAGGTTGGGCAACTGTTCAACGGGTCGGCACACGACGTGCTAAGTGAACTGTTGCAGAACGCCCGCAGGGCTGGTGCGACGAACATCGTAATCACGACGGCAGGACATCCCGCCGATCAGCTGCTCCACGTCGTCGATGATGGCAGCGGTATCGCCGACCCGGCCGCGGTCGTAACGCTTGGCCGATCGGGATGGTCTGAGGAAACGCAAACGCGCGAGGATCCTGCCGGCATGGGCGTGTTCAGCCTTGCCGGGCGCGACGTCATCATCCGGTCGTGGTCACAGCCAGAACGGCAGGGGTGGATGGCGCACATTCCGGCCGGTGCCTGGGCAAGCAGTCGGTCGATCGCGATCTCGAACGATCCCATCGTCTGCGGCACCGCCATCACGGTACGGATACCGCACGAATGGTCCGACGGGCTCGAAGAAGCCGTTCGGCAGGTGGCATGTCATTATCCGCTGCCGGTCACCTTCAATGGCGAACCGGTCGCGCGTAGCGGCTGGCTTGATGGCGCGGTTCGCATCGAGGACTGGAACGGCTGTCGGATCGGCATCTACCGCGAGGAGCTGAAGGTCAGCGGCAATCCGCGACTGAACTTCCACGGCGTGACCATAGCGTGCAGCCTGCCGACTATCGGCGAGGTCGGGCGCGGCCACCTCTGGAATGCCCGGGTCGATATCCTCGACTGCTTGGCGATCCAGCTGGTCCTGCCGGCCCGCAAGGAGGCCGTGCAGAATGACGCGCTGGGCGACCTGCGCAGCGCAGTCACGGCAGCCATCTTCCGCACGATCGCGGCGCAGCCCTTGCATCGGCTCGCCTTCGACAACTGGTCGCAGGCCCAGGCGCTCGGCATCGAAATGCCCGAGGCAGAACCGTATCTGAACGGCTGGCTCCCGCTGCACGCCGATCACGACGAGAACTATGCGAGCGGCAGTCGCATCACCGATCCTGCGATGGTCGTCATGCCCGAGATCGATAGCCTGATCGCCCAGCCCGCCGCGCTCGCGATCGCCCGTCACTCGCCTTTCGGCGGTCAACTGGTGAACGAGGAAACGGCCTTCGCCGGATATCGCTGGTATGACGAGCTGGCCCGGGTCGGGGCGATCGCGTTCTACGTCACCCAGGACGGCTGCACCTTCACGGTCGATGAGAACACCGGCGCTCCCGCCGATGTCGATCACGGCTATGTCGAGGGGCTGGAAATGTCCGTGATGCTTCATCGTGGCGGTTCCTTCGCCGAGGTGCTCTGTGAGGCGGATGTGGCGTTCGCGCCGGACCATGACATGTCCTGCCGTATCGATGATCTGGCGATCTTCATTCGCCGTGGTGCCGAGCTGGTCGCCGGCGATGTCATCGATCTGACCCGTCGTGCGGCATTCGATCCGGATACCGACTGCGACGCCGATACACCGCAGACCCAGCGGCTGCGCTTCATCCGCGACGCGACTGAACGGGTCATCGGCATTCTGGAAGGCAGCGACGCCGCGCTCGAAGTCCAGGTGCGCTCGCTGCTGTCGAATTACCGCTGGCTGGTCCCGGCCGACCGGACGGTGACGGTCACGATGACCAATGATGCACTGGCGGTAGCGATCGCCGAACGCACGACCGAGGCCAAGTGAGATGGACGGCATGCCTCCAGCGCCTGTCGTCCTCGCTTACGGCGTAGGGGTCGACAGCACCGCCCTCCTGATCGAGAAGGTCGCCCGCGGCGAGAAGATCGATCTGGTCCTGACCGCAGACACAGGTGTCGAGAAGCCGGCGACCTATGCCTATCTCGACGTCATCCGGCCCTGGATGGACGCGCGCGGTATTCGCCATGAGATAGTCTCGTATATTCCCAAGAGGTTCAAGCATTGGCCGCCATATTACGGGCTGCTAGAGATGTGCTTGACCAACGCAACATTGCCTAGCAAGAGCCTCGGAGGCAGTTCGTGCAGCCTAAAATATAAGAAGTCGCCGCAGGACGCTTTCCTATCGACATGGCAACCAGCGATAGACGCATGGGAGCGTGGTCAACGGGTCCGACGTCTTATTGGCTATGATGCTGGTCCGCGCGATACACTACGCGCGAACCATGCGCTATCGATCGACGATCCACTCTACGAGTGCGAATATCCGCTCAGGCAGTGGGGTTGGGATAGAGATGCCTGCACCGCCCGGATCGTGGCGGAAGGCCTGCCGGTCCCTCCGAAATCGGCGTGCTGGCTGTGCATAGCCAATAAGCCGAACGAGATCCGCGATCTGCCGCGCTGGTGTCTGCGCCTGATCGTGCTGGTTGAGGCCCGTGCCGCCCCGCGGTTGCACACCGTCGAGGGTCTGTGGCGCAAGGGAACCAAGGCACGCCCTGGCCGGATGACCGACTTCATCCGCAACGAGGGGTTGCTCCCGGCGCGCGAAATCGACCGCATCTGGAACAATGCGCCCACCGACCTGATCCGGTTTCAGGACGTCGCCGCCTCGATCCCGATCGAGGACCGCCCGACAATGCGGGACTGGATCGACCGCTTCAACGCCGGCGTCGCCGCGATCGAGCGCCCGCTGCTCGCCGCCTGAACCAATCGAAGGATATCGACATGACCGACACGTCCACGCTGGCGAGCCCCGACGCACGTCTTGCCACCATTGCCCGCCTCAATGACCGGTGCCGACAGGGCCTCGATCGTACCGCCCGGATCGGGATCACGCGAGCCTGTCTCGACACCTTCGCGGAAAACCGCGCCGCAGAGATCGTCGCCCAGGCTGGAATCCTTGCCGCCCTACGCGGCTACCGCTTTTCCGAGGCAGAGGCTGGGGAACGGGACCGGGGAATCTTCGAGTACCAGGGCACGACCATCTACTTCCGGATCGATTATTACGACACCGCCCTCGAATACGGCTCGGAGGATCCCGCCGACGCCAGCATCACCCGGCGCGTGGTGACGATCATGCTGCGCGAGGACCTCTGACATGGTCGGGAAAACCCGAAAGGGTCATCGGCTCGATCTCCTCGCGCTGTTGGCACGGCGACCCGTCGACGAGGACTGGGAGGCTGACAAGGCGGGATGGCGGTCATTCGTCATGGGTAACCCATCCAGCTACGATCCAGGCAGTCGCCTACAGGCGGCATGGCAGCGCGGGTACGACGCCGCTGCGCGGAGCAGCGATCCCGTCGGGCTGATGCTGTGAGGTACGACCCCCGCATCGCCATCGTGCCCGAGCACGAGTTCAACGAGCTGATGGCGGTCGTCCGCGACCAGATGACACCAGGGCCGCTCAGCGACGATGATGACTGGCGGGCCGACTATGCCGAGGAGCAACGCCGGCGACGGATCGTCGGCTATCAGCAGGACCTCTTCACCAGCACCGCGATCACCCACTACCGCCGCGGTCCCGCCGCGCCGATCGTCGAGCGACCCCCGGTCGAGACGGTTGCGGCCAAACTGGACCGGATCAAGGGCGACCCATTCGCGACCTTCGGTCCGCCACGCAGCGACCGCCCATCGATCCTGACCCAGCGGGAGAGGCGGACGATCGTGCGCGGTGCCGCTAACTGGTTGTCCGTTCGCCAGCGCGTGACGCTGGTCGATGCGCCGGGTTCGGTTGATCCTGCCTTTGGCATCCAGCGCTATCTCGGCCGGCATGGCGTGATCTGGCGTCTGTGCGGGGAGACGTTCGCCGACCACTGCTATGTCTTCTTCGACGCCGTCGGCGCCGAGCGGACCGCCAAAATCCACATGGTCGAGGTTCGCGACCTGCGGCCGCTGTCATGAGCTTCCGGCAACCCGACCTGTTCTACGGCGATCGCCAACCGCCCCGGACCTTGCCGCCAGAGCGGGCATATCGTCGGGAGGGGAGAGGGAAAGCGAAGGCGTTCGCTTAGGAGAGCATGGGCGCATGGGTCAGGCACATGCACCGCCTGTTCGCGATCGAGAGCCCAAGCAGCGATCACTACGCCCGCACACGCGAAACTGCCCGGTGCCTGACGGTAGACCGCATCCGGGAATGCCGGCACGACGATGACCTGGCGCGGTGCGAGACGATGTTGGTCGAGGCGCGGTCGGGTTGGCTGTATGGCCTCGATCGCGCCTTTAACCGGGTCGAGCGGGGTACGCTGCTGGTCGAGGTTCGCAATCGGCGTCACCTGCTCAGCCTCGGTCGGACCGCTGCCAAACCAAAGGGGCCGCGCTTCGACGTGACCCTGTTGCCGGATGCGGCGCTGCTACGGCTGATCCAGACCCATCACGATCCCGGTATCGTGGTGGCGCTGCGTGCCGAGAGAACCAGGCGTCAGGGTCGTGATAACGAAAACGGGGCCGGAACCGATAGCAGCGGTCCCGACCCCGTCGATCGAAGGATCCTCCTGGATAGACTGGTTCAACGCGCTCGCGCCGATTCCGGTCCGCCATCCCCGTTATACGGTTCATCCTCAATTTTCCATGAACGAGCCGTTCCGGCCGTTCCATCCGCCAAAGGCACACCACCCGAAGGACTTCACCCGAAGGACATCAACCCCGAAGGGACATCAACATGACCGTCATTGCACTCTCGGCTCGCCACAGTTCGCTCGCTTCTTTCGAGAACGCCTACGCCGTCGCCATCCAGCTTCGCGAGAACACCGGCATCGACCAGTTCGTGGTCCGTACCGACAATCCCATTCAGCCTTTCCGCGTCTCCCGGTGCTGGCCACATCACCCGGAGCATCTTCTCGCCCTGGTCGCCTGACCAAGGCAGCGTCGTCAGCCCTTGACCGTCATCCTGTCGAAGAGCTGCGCGGCCGTGAAGCCTTCGCACAGGTCGGCGTTCGTCGCGTAGATCACCGGCAGCTTCTGCTCGCGCATCACGGCGCACATCCGGCCACGGCGATAGGTCACGCTCTTCAGCCAGCACAGGTCCTCATGTGCCTGCTGGAACGGCGTATCGTACAGCAGATACCAGAGCCGCATCTGGAACGGGTTCTTCGCATCCAGGATTTCGGCCAGATCCTTGCTACCCTCACCGTCGCTCACGCCGTTGTCGGCATCGGCCGCCAGTGTCTCGAACGCTTCCTGAAGCTCGGTGATCGCAAGATAGGCCAGATCGAGGCCGATCCCGATGGTGGCGCCTGCCAGCACCCGACGATCGGCCGACACTACCGGGTCACCGTTCTCGTTCTTCTCGTTGTTGTTGAGCACGTCGTATAGCGGCAGGTCGTAGTCGTACCCCCGCATCATGTCCTGGGCCTTCATCATTTCCTCCTTCGGGCGGGGCACCGGGATCGCCACGATTGTCATGCGCGTGAGCGATAGGCCGTCGCATGACGAACATTGACAATCCCGCTGCCTGCGGCAATGTCTGAACGTCACGACATTGAAGGTCAAGCCGTCCATGCAAACTTTTTCCAGTCGCGATTTTCAACGCGAGCCGGGCCGCATCAAGCGTGCCGCGGTCGATGGTGCGGTCATCATCACCGAACGCGGCCGACCGATCATTGCGGTCATGCCCTTTGCCGAATATGAGCGGCTAAAGGCGCCTCCCGGCAACATCCTCGACGCGCTCGACATGGACAAGGTCGGTGACATCGAGGTCGACTTCACCCGGCCAGCGTCATTCCCGCGTCCGGCGGTATTCGACTGATGTACCTGCTCGACACCAACGTCCTGTCCGAGCTGCGCAAGCGGCGCAGCGGTAAGATCGATGCGGCCGTCGAGGCATGGGCCGGCAGCGTCGACCAGGCCGACATGTACCTCTCGGTCATCACCGTCATGGAGATCGAGCTTGGCATCGTCCTTCTCGAGCGCCGCGATCCGCGGCAGGCGGGCGTTCTACGCCTCTGGCTGCACGAAAAGGTCATGCCGGCATTCGCCGGTCGAATCCTGCCCATCGACACGCCGATCGCGCTGCGCTGTGCGCGCCTGCATGTCCCGGACACCAAAAGCGAACGCGACGCATGGATCGCAGCGACCGGACTCGTTCACGACCTGACGATCGTCACCCGCAACGTGGCTGACTTCGCTGGCACCGGTACGGTGTTGCTCAATCCCTGGACGTATCAGACATGACGATGGAAACATTACCTGACGAACCTACGGTTCGTGACCTGATCCACGCGATCGGCGGGCTGACTGCCATACTGGTCGGGCATCTGGAAGTTGCCGGTGTCACCACCGCCACCCGGATTGCGGGCGATCTCGGCAACTACGCCGCCATCACCGCCGAGACGGAGAGCAACGCCGGTGACATCCTCGCCTATTGGGCCGGTGTTCTCCGAGACGTGGCAGACAATCACGGATAAAACATCACGATCAACTTCGTTTGCGTTTCAATCACGAAAGGGCGTCACCATGGCTGACCTGACAACTGAAGAAGCCACCTGGATCAGGGCGGCAGCCGCTGCCTTCCTCGCTATCCGCGTGGCAAGCCAGTCACGGCCTGATGAAGCTCAGACCCGCGACATCAATTTTCTGGCCGACGCCCTGCACAACATCGGTATGGTCGGCACCGGCAACAGCATGTTCGCTGACCTGCACACGCCGGAGGATCTGATCGAGGTCCAGAAGATCACCCAGCGGCTGCTCCACAGCTTTCAAAAGCCGGCTCCAACGAAGTCGTCGCTGCTCGAAGGTATGTTTCGAATGAAGCGACCCTGAAAACCGGATGGACTTGGGAAAATCCACGACCTTCGCTGAACGGAGTTGCGTCATGACTTCCAACCTCATGGATCGCCGGGCCGATAGTCTCCCTATCGGTAACCCCGTCGTGAATAGCGCGGACATCACCCGCAAGACGGTGCTGTGGCAGGGTTCCGAACTCGCCAAGCAGGTCGCTATCGTCGCTCTCCTCATCGCCTTCGCTGCCTACCTCATCATCGCAGCGTGGAGCCAAGGGAGCCTTGGCCAAGGGCTGCTCGGCGCAGCGGGTCTGACGTTCGCGACCGGTGGATACATAGCGTACAGCCGCCGTCGCGCCAGCGCGCTGCCCTACCCCGCGAACAGCCTCTCGATCGCGCTGGAAAAGGCGCTGGACGAGGTCGAGCGCATCTACAGCGCCCCGCGGCCGATCGCCGAGCGCCGCAACCGCCTTCAGGGCCTCGTGCCGGCGCTGAACGAAGCCTTCGCATCGTTCCTCGGCCGGCCCTGCGCCAGCTTTCCCGATACGCCCCTTCGCCACGATAGCGAGCATGTCATCCCCGTCGAGCGTCAGTACCGTGAGGACCTGCGACGGCTGACCTGGCTCAACCGACCCCGCACCGTGCGCCACGACGTCGCCACCACGATCGGGATCGACTGCCTGACCAGCTATCGCCGCGTCATGCGCAACCTTGGCGTCAACATCGATCTCCTCGAACCCTACGGAGTGCCGTCCTCGGCACCGCGGCCGCTACCGTCACCCGCGACCTCAGGCGCAGCCACGATCACGCCGATCTACCTCGCCACGCTCGGCGCGCGATTGGGCGAGCCCTTCAATCAGATCCTGCCGCCACTGCGGCAGAAGCTGAACCGCTGCCTTGCCGCCTACCCGCACATGTCGGATGCCGACCGGAACGAGGTGGATGCGATCATCAACCGCCACCTGCCGGCAATCGAGACCGCATTCGTCGACAAGACCGAGCAAGGCACTGCGGCAGTTGGCGCGACCGACACAACCGTCCAGGCTATCGGCCGCATCGGCGTCACGCTGGACGACCTTCTGATGCGCAGTGCGAAAGGAGCGGACGATGCCTTCTCAACCGTGATCGGCTTTGTGGAGGCCCGTCATCCCGCAAAATAACGCCGGTAGATTAAACGCTTGCGTCAATCCGTTCGCAGGTGCAGCATGGCAACGCCTTTCAGGCATCCTCTCCTAAAAGACCCTCCGGGCTGGCTCACGCCGGCCCTTTTTTTGTCTGCCGATCGCAACCGCTACCGCTGCTCAGCAACGGCACACTCAATCATCATCGTCATCCGTGCTGGCTACACCACGAGCCGCAAGCGCGGCATTCAGCTGCCGCTTGATGCTCATCCCGCTCAGGTGTTCAAGCACACGATCATAGCCTTCGGACGTAAGCTGACCGCGAATGTCGTCAACGGAACGGCATACCCCTTCCCTGGCCAACTGAAAGGCTCGTTCGATCGTCGTCACCCGGGTGTCGGTCATGCTGCTCAAAAACCTCCGATCGAATGCCGCCAACGGCGTTCGATCACGCCGACGCATATCGATCTAGGCGGCTCCCTTTCAAGGATAAGCGCCTGTTAACCTCTTCCAGCTACCCAGCCTGACGGCGCCTTTCAGGCCCCCTCTCCTAATGAACCCCCCTCTTGGGCCGGCTCGCGCTGGCCCTTTTTTTGTCTGCCGATCGCAACCGCTACCCCTGCTTCAGCCGCGAGATGAGAACGCGACGTTCGCGCTCGATCTGCTGTTCCATCATCGGCCAAATGACCTTGGCAGCTGCGCAGTAGCCCGACCAGTCCGCCTCGATTGAAGACGTCGTCCACGCCTTGATATGCCCGTTCGACAGCATCCGCTTGGCCGCCGTCGCATACAGCAACTCCGCCAACTCGGTTCGCAGGTCATCATCCGCTTCTTTCAGCAGGCTCGGCACCACCTGCTCACTCACGAACCGCGACCGCGCCAGACTTGCGGCCGTCAACTGCTCCCGTGCCGCGCCAAGCTCACGGCTGCAGGGGCTCGCTGTCCCGCAATGACGTCGGATTTCGCTCAACCCCGCCTCGATCGCCCGATGATGCTCCTCCAACACTTGGAGCATCGCTTCTTCCGTCATCTGACTCGCCCTTCCATGCTCGACAATGTCGAATGCCGAAGGGTTTCAAGACGCCGATGGTTGACGATACCGCCACCCTATCGTGACGGTAACAGGTCAGGACCGGCAACATG
Source organism: Sphingomonas sp. CFBP 8760 (assembly GCF_014841615.1). Taxonomy (GTDB): domain Bacteria; phylum Pseudomonadota; class Alphaproteobacteria; order Sphingomonadales; family Sphingomonadaceae; genus Sphingomonas. The sequence continues at coordinate 292,162 of NZ_JACYUG010000005.1, forward strand.
ATTGATCCGCTCGAACACCCTAATTTGTCTGCCCGGTGCTTCCCGTCCGGACCCTTACAATCAAACGCACAAGGCGAGTCCTAGACTCATGGGATTAACGAACTTTCGAACCGGTCGCACCGAATGTAGAACCGATATGTATTATTCTCTGTAAGTGCGCGGAATTGCTTGAAGGTTGGTAAACGGGACATCCAATGGGCCCAAGTCTTGAACGCTGGTGTCATACGTTGAACCCCGCTGTGTTTATCGACCGGCCAAGGCGTCATGGCGGAGAAGCTATGGCTCACTCCACGGACCGTCATTCTCATCAGTTCGGTGACGGGTGCGCCGTTGCTGACCAGAGCGATTAATGCTCCGGGGGGCCACCCCGCCCAAGAGGGCGGGGCCGGGCTCTAGTCGGCAAGAGCCGACCGGAGTCCCGCGAAGAGCGGGTCTCCGCCCTGAAGGGTAACGATCCCTTGTCCGACGTACTGCAACGCCTCCACGGGCCTTCTGCGGCCATTGGCGCGGATGATGTGGGGCATGAGTGGCACTCTCCCCGCACGTCACACCCAGGACCACGACCACCGCCGGCAGCCTGCGGCTGTGGAATCATGCGCTAGGCGCATGATGAGTGCTTTGTGGGCCTGTGTTCTCATCGCACCCTTCGCCGTCTCTCAGTGTCTCGGCGTGCCAGACCCATCCGACGGGGTCGGCGTCAAAGTAGAATTGTCCTGACGGACAATGCTTTTGTTTGATTTGAAGACGCCTCAACAAGAATACCGGGCCTGAAGGCCCTACGGTTTCCACCGCTAAAGCGGCGGAGCCTCCGTCATTCGTGTTGACCCCGCCGGCCGTGCCTGCCTCTTGAGCCCCTGCGAGGACGGCTCCGGGTGCGATGAGAACAAAGGCCGGGCCTTGCCCGTCAGCACAGTAGAAAAGGAATAGCCCGCTGACGCGGTCTATGCGTTGTTTGTTTGTTTATTTACGCCCCCTAGTCGGGGGCTATTTATGCTCGGACTCACCGAGTACGATGACTATAGTGTCAAGTAATCAATCCGTTTGGCTAAATAGAGGGGAGGGGGTAGAAAGAAGATGCCGGAGGGGAAAGGCCCCACGGACCGGCAAACAGGGGGACAGGCCCCCGCCTAGATGGAGTTAAGACTATGAACATCGGTCAGTTCAAGAGCGCCAACGGTCAGCTTATCGGTTCGATCGCCACCGCCACCATCGACCTTGCCCGCTTGGGTCTCCGCCCGGTCGAGAGCGTCAACGAGCGCGCCCCCGCCTACGAAATCGTCACCCTGAACGTCGCCCGCCGCTGGGTGCAGATCGGCGCACTGTGGGAGTTGACCAGCAATTCCACCGGCGAGGTTTTCTATCAGGGTAAGCTGGACGACCCCAGCCTGTCCGAGCCGCTGCAAATCACCCTGTTTGGCAACAACGACGAAGGTTTCCGCGTTGTCTGGAACCGCCCGCAGCCCCGCCGCGAGAACATGGACGGCACCCGCCAGACCCGCCGCAAGGCCAATGACGACGGTTTCGGCACCGGCAACGCCACCGACAACGGCCAGCTTGCCGACGTGGACGACATGCCCGCCTTCTAAGCCACCGACCGAGACGGGCGGGGAGAGCGCTGTAACGCTCCCCCGACCCTAAACCGCCATCCCTGCCAAAGGTTTACCGCCATGACCAAGAAGACGACCTCCGCTAGCTTTAACAGCTTTTCCGACATCGGCGAAGCCCTTGGGAACACCGACGCCGCCCGCGCTGAGGCAGCCCGGAAAGGTTGGGAAACCCGCCGCAACAACGCCGCTCGCGACGACACCCACGATTGCGATCCCGCCAACGATACCCCCGAGCATGACACCGCCAGCGACCAGCGCGCGGCCGAGATTACCGAGAGCATCACCGAGGCGACCGCAACGACCAATTTTCAGGAAGCGTTCGGCGACGTTGGCGCGCTGTCCATCGTCGAGCTTGGCGGCGAGCGCGAAGAACTCGACATGCCGGAACCGCTACAGGCGCAGCACGATTGCGCGGCGATCATGGCGACCCTGTTCGACTTGTTGCGCGATACCCGCCTTGAGGCGAGCGCACAGGCGATCGCATGGGGTTTCGTCAACTCGTTCCACTTCGAAGCGCAGAAGCTGGAACGCGAGGAAGACGCGCTTTGCCGCGACCTTGGCGAGATGGCGCGCCGCTATGAGCCGTCCGAAATCTACTCGACCGAGATGGAGGAATTGCAGCTACGCGCCCACACCATGACTGAGCGTCGCGCCGCCATCGAATGTATGCGCGACTATGCCGCCGACTGCTACCACGCGCAGTCCGGCCACCCTTGGTCCCCGGCGCGCGGATCGAAGGTTTCCAGCGGCGGAACCGCCAGCCAGATTGCCGCCCTCGACTTCCTCAAAGCCCGCGCGCAGGACCACCGCGAGAAGCGCAACCCGAGCGGCCCGCTTGTCGTCTTTTCGGGCGGGCAGGAATGGCACGACCACGAACAGCTTTGGGAGAAGCTGGACCAGATCAAGGCCCGCGTGCCCCACATGACGCTTTGCACCACCGCCCAGCGCCGGGGATGCGATATGATCGCGGCAGCTTGGGCATCCAGCCGCAACGTGACCGTGATTGCCTTCACCCCGCAAACGGGCCGCTATGGCAACCGCGCCGGGTTCGTCCGCAACGAACAGCTTGTGAAACTGGCACCGGTTGAAGCCATCGTCTGTCAGGGTTCGGGGCTGCAAAGCAACCTGTTGCAGGTACTGAAAACCGCCCGCATTCCAACCCATGCTTTCCCGATCAGCGGACAGGCACCCGCGCCGACCGCCCGCAACCGGCAGGCGAACGGCTAACCCCTTTCGGGCGGCGCAGCCCAGAGCGCGCCGCCCCCCTCTTTCCTTGGCAGGAAATCCCTCAGGCCAGCGACGGGCGACCCCCGGCGCTGGCCCTTTTTTGCCAGCGTTGCTGTGGGGGGAACCCTACGGTTCCCCCCACGCCAGTCGGGCGGCGGCGCGACACCCTTGGCACGGCCCCGTCGGGCCGCGCCTGGTCGCCGCGCAGCCGCCCGACTTCCCCCCTCCGGTAGTGCGCTACCGCAACTCCGTGGCGATCGCCGGCGAGCTGATCGGACCTTGCGGGCGGGGATGGCGCGGCACCCGGCTCGCTCGCGTCGGTCAGGCCCTTCGGCCTGCCCCGGCTACGCATCGACCGGGGAAGCGCCGTGACGGGCATCGAGCCCGCCCCGGCGCTGTCACGCGGCACCCTTGGCACGGCCCCGCCGGGCCGCGCCGCGTTCACCGCGCGTCTGTCCAGATCGACAGGCGGCCCCCGGCTCGCTCGCGTCGGTCAGGCCCTTCGGCCTGCCCTTGGCTACGCATCGGCCGGGGAAGCGCCAAGACGGGCATCGAGCCCGTCCCGGCGCTGCTGCCGCGGGGAAAATCTATCTCTCTGTAGTCCCATCATGGCGGCCGGGGCGACAGGCCTCAAGGACGGCGGGGCCCCACCATTTTGCTACGCAAAATCGTGACCCCCACCACCGCTGGCGCGGCCGCTACGCGGTCCTTGACCCCTGCCACCCCGGCCACCGGGAGGACTTCGTCATCGACGAAGGAGGATCACATGTACAACGTCTCGGAAGCTTACGGTCACGACCACAACCCGTTCGGCGTCTACGATCTGGACGATGCCGCACTGGCCTCTCGCGCACGGGGTCTATCGTCCGAGATCGGCTCGCTGATGCGCACGCTGAACCGGTTCGAGGACTTCTGCGACCGGATCGACCTGAAGGCACTCGACGAGAAGACGCTCGCCGGAATGTACGACACCGCATGCGGCACTGACTGGCGGGTCTATGAGGCGGGCAACGAACTGGATGCCGTCGAACTGGAATTGAAGTCACGACGGGCGGCGGAAGCCCAACCGGAGAGCCTGTACGACCCGAACCGGATGGACGATCCCAACTGGTTCTGGAACTTCTGACCGGGGGCCACGTGCCCCCTTTTTCATCGCGCCGGCATCCTGCTCGCTCGCATCGGTACGGCCCCTGCGGGCCTCCCCTTGCCACGCCTCGCACAGTGAAGCGCAAGGCGGGCATCGAGCCCGACATGCGCTGCTGCCGCGAGGAGGAAAACTCTCTTTCAAGTCGGCCCATTATCCCGGCCGGCGCGGCGAGCCTCAAGGACGACGGGGCCCCACCATTTTGCTGCGCAAAATCGTGACCCCCATCGCCGCTTACGCGGTCGTTTACGCGATCCTTGACCCTCGCCGCGCCAGCCTACCGCAACATTCGTCTTGAAGAAGAAGGAGGACGACATGCAGGTAACGTTGTTTCGCGCGCTCCGAAGCGTTAATATCGATGACGAGATCGCCCAAAAAGCCGTCGAAGCCGTCGAGGAGCATATTGAAATGGCCGTCGGACAAGCCGTGAAGCCGCTCGAAAACAAGATCGACACGCTGTTGATCCAGATCGCGGCGCTGTCGACCAAGATCGACACTGTCGGGACCGGCACCCAAACCGCCATCTCGAACATCAGCGGCGAGATGAAATCGGTCAAATGGGTCAGCGTCGGCACCACCGGCTTCATTGCGCTCTTCGGGGCAGCGGCAACCTTGGCCGCCAAGATGATCCTCTAGCCACGCAGGGAGGGGCTTCGGCCCCTTCCTTCATCGTTCAGACGAACAGGCCATCCGGGCGACCGGGTGGCCTTTTTCATGGTCATCGCTGACCTACGCGCGGCGTCCGGCTCGCTCGCTGCGGTACGGCCCCTGCGGGCCTCCCCTCGCTACGCCTCGGCCGGATTAACCCCGGTGCGGGCATCGAGCCCGCCCCGGCGCTGCTGACGCCGTTTCCCGACCCTTACGAACTGTTGCCAGCCCGCCTCGCTGGCTGGCGCAGCGGCCTTTCGGCCGTGCGCTCGCTCCGCCTCGCGGACCGACCGCCGCGCAGAGACAGCAACGTTCCGAACCCTCTCCGGAGAGAAGGGGGAAGGGGAGATGCGGTTTCAACGAAGGAGGTCGAGATGACCATCACTTTCCGCATTGAAAACGGCAACAGCGTTCTCCCTCCGAAGGCAGCCGTCATCACCCCCGAGCAGCTTGTGTCGCTGCGCGATCTTCTCGCCGAACAGTCGCTACGATTGGGCATCACTATGCTGGTTCCGATCCACGGCGTCACCGGCGATCCGACCTTCGACCTCGAAGCTCGCATTTGCCCGCTTGCTCTGGCCAGCGTGTCGCAATGCTTCGACCATGACCCCGACGTGATCGCCGTTCTGGACGAAGCGCAATTCCTCGGCCGGCGGGTCCGAATCTGGCAGGCAGAGCATGGCGGGGATATCCGGATCAGGCTCTCGCTAACTCCAGATGCCGAGCTGCAGCTGGCACTCAGCGAAGCCCATGCCATGACGCTCCTGAACGGCCTTGGCCTCGATCGATCACGGTCCGGCGTCATCGCCATGACCGAGCTTCGCGATCGCCTGACCAGCCCCCGGATCAGGCGTCGTCTCGCTGCCGATCCGGCCATGGCATCCTACGTCGAAACCCTGACCGCCATGGCTGTCATGAAGCCGGTCGAGGGCGAGTGCCGGCTGGCTTGGATCTGACCGAGCAACGACCCGCTGACGACATCGCATGGGACGCCCAGCCTGACGGCTGGCGTCCCATTTTTTTGCTTGGGAATGCCCAAGCCGGCTGCGCCTCGATCCTTGGCAAAAGAATGGCCGCACAAGGTAGCAAACCCGTGCGGCCATTGGCATCGATCCCGGTCTCGAACCGGCTCAGGCTTTCGCCGTGAGCCGCTTCTCGACCTCATCCATGCCCAGCGTCTTCACCGCCTCCATCAACCGCTCCAGCCGGTCCAGTGGGAGCTTCAGCAACCCTACCTTCTCGACCCTGTCGATCGCCGTATCCCGAAGCTTCTTCTGATGCGCCTTGCGACGCTCCGCCAGCTTCAGTTCCTCGGCCTCGATCGCGGCCATTTCAGCGTCCAGTGACTTCGCCATTTTCCTTACCTTCTGGTCAGGCTGATCGGGCTCTGAACACCCCCGGTATAGCCAGCGATCGACCCCTCGAAAAGACCACGGCCACTCGATCCGAACTCACCCAAGGAAACCCCCATGACGATTATCGTCGAACAGGCCCAAGAGACCCGCGCGAAGCGCAGGTTCAATCCATCATTCCGCCCTGATGGCGGACCCCTGCCCCACGGAAAACCGGAGGCCCTTCCCATCGACCTGAAGAACAAGAAGGATCAGAGCAACACATGGGAATCGAGACAACAAAGAAGCACACCCTACGCAAGCTGCGCTTGCCCCTTTCCGCGAAAAATCAATGGCTTAAAGCGCGCTTGGCGGTGTATACATTGTCGTACGATTTGTCGTACGTTGTAATACGTTACTGAAAGCACGGTTTTCCGCGGGTTTGCGCGTAAGACACTGTCGTACGTTCATGCTGTGATAGGCAAAATCTGCCTTGTCGCAGCTATATGCCTACGCTATGCAGAAGGTCCTCCTCAGGACCCACCAGCCTCTCTGCTAGGAGGCTGGTTAATTGAGTACCTCACGACCTTTCACCGTCCGTGTAGACGGTGACCTGCGTGTCCGCATCGAGGAACAGGCAGCTAAACTGGAATGCTCACCATCGGACCTGGTCCGACGGGCGATCGAGCAACATCTCGACGGACTGAAGCTGCTACACGGTAGCAAGCGCCGGCACCTGCGTGTGACCGAGTATATGCAGGTCGCGCTCGACGCGATCATCCGCAAAGACCACCCGGAAATGCGCGATACGCTGGTCCTCGAAACCGACCGTCGCATGAAGCTTCACCATGGCGCGTGATGACCCCAAAAAGCCGGCCAAGAAGCCGCGCAAGGACATCCGCAACGACAAGCGGCCGATCCCGCAGGAACACCATTCCGCGCGTGGCGACGCTCCCCGCAATTCCGGCAACTTCACCCGCGGCAGCCAGCTCCTCAACACCCAGGTCCTCATGTGGCTGCAGGGCATCAAGATGCCCGTCTACATGTGGCTTGGCGTCTTCGTCATCGCCTACTCCACGATCCTGACGCTGACCCTCGACGAGAACAACATCCAGCTCATCTCGACGCGGATCCTCTCGGGTCTCTGGGACTGGATTTCGTTCGACGAGATGAAGCGGATCAACCTGCGCCTGCCCGACAATAGCGTGCGCCATACCTACATGGGCTACGTCCCTTATGTGCCGGAGGTTATCCTTGCCTGGCACAAGGCCGTGAAGGGCCTGCTCGGCTCGGTTGTGGCCGCCTCGTGCATCACCGTCCCGCTATCGATCTGGTACGTCGATTTCTCCGCACGGCGCGGCAAGGCGATGATCCAGGAACGCCATGAGCGCGGCGCCATGCTGGTCGACCGCGACCTCCTCTATGCCGAGATCGCCGCCCACAACAAAGTCGAGTTCGTGAAGGAGGCCGCACGGATCTTCCCAGGTGAGACGCCGGAGCAGGTCCTGAAGCGCAAATTCAAGGCTCGGAAGCTTGGTGGCATCCACCACCCCTACAGCGTCGCCGGTATCCCGTTTCCCCACCGGCTCGAGCAGTCTCACTTCATGACGCTCGGCACCACCGGCTCGGGCAAGACCACCGTCTTCCGCAAGCTCCTTCAGCAGATGCGTGAACGCGAGGACAGCGCCGTCGTCTTCGACCTGACCGGGGCCTATGTCGAGGCGTTCTTCGATCCGGAACGCGACACCATTCTCAACCCGGCCGACGCCCGCTGCCCGGCCTGGACGATCTTCAACGACTGCACCAGCTACAGCGATTTCACCGCTGCGGCCGGCGCGCTCATTCCGTCCGATGGCGGTGCCGGGGATCCCTTCTGGGTGCTGGCCGCGCGCACCCTCTTCATCGAGATGTGCATGAAGCTCATCGAGATGGGCGAGACGTCCAACCAGGCCCTTGCCGACAACCTCATGACCGCCGACCTCAAGCTGGTCCACAAGCACCTCGCCAACACCATCGCCGACCCGATCACCGCACCTGAAGCCGCCAAGATGGCGGAGTCGATCCGAGCGGTGTTCAACACCAACGCCAACATCCTGCGCTTCCTGCCCGACGACGGTCCGCCATACTCGATCCGCGACTGGATGACGGCCGAGAAGAAGCCCGGCTCGATCCTGTTCATCACCTCCAATTACACTGATCTGGAGATGAATCGGGCACTGCTCACGCTGTGGTCCAACCTCGCGATTCACTCGCTGATGACGATGCGCAAAACCCGCGACCTGCGCACCTGGTTCGTGTTCGACGAGCTTGGCGCTCTCCACCGTCTGCCGGCGATCGAAAGCGGCCTCCAGACCGCCCGAAACTTCGGCGGGGCGATGGTCCTTGGGCTGCACTCGTTCGACAAGCTCATCCAGGTCTACGGCGAGGAGAATGCCCGCAACCTGTCGTCGCTCGCCCGGACCAAATTGATCCTCGCCGCGGCCGACCTCGACACCGCCGAACAGGGCGCCCGCTACATCGGCAACCGCGAGATCCGGCAGATGGATGAGGGCTATAGCTACGGCTATAACAACACCCGCGACGCCTCGACCCTCACCCCGCGCAAACAGATCGAGCCGCTGGTCATCCCCGACGACATCATGAACCTGCCGAGCCTGCACGGCTTCGTGAAGTTTCCTGACGGTTTTCCCGCCGCCCGCGTCCGCCTCGAATGGGAGCATTACCCGACCGTCGCCGAAGGCTTCATCCGCCGCAAACCCGGCAAGCCGGACGAGCCTGGGACGGGTGTTCGCGGAAGGGGTGGCAAGCCGCAAGGTAGTGATGATGAAGTAGGGCGTGGGGATGTGCCGGGTCTCGATGAAACCGAGGTTCCGCCCGCCAACATCGCCAATAATTTCGCCAGCAATATCCTGTCGCAGCCGACCGAGGATGAGGTCGACAACTCACGCGACGGGAAGACTGACGAACCTGCAACCCAGAGTCAGCCGCAAGCACTGCTCGAGGACATGCGCGAACCGGCGCCTGACGACAAACGCGACCACCGCGCAGCGCCCGCAACTGGCCAAGCGGAACGCTCGGGCGACGACGATGATCGCCACGGTAAGGCTGGACCGGTGCGAGCTACGGAGCCGACGCCGGATCGGGCTGAGGACCTGTCGACCCGCGAAGCACGTGATGCCTTCCCCGACGAGATCGAGGACGGTGGCCTGGGTGTGGGTGACTAACGATGCTCTCGATGGCACCCGTCAGATCGGCGTCCGGGGCCGCCAAATATTTCGCCAAGGACGACTTCGTCAGTGGCGAATATTACACCGACGAGAAGGCCGGTGACGTCAGCATGTGGGGCGGCGAGGGCGCGGCCGCGGCTGGCCTCGAGGGCAAGGTTTCACAGGAGACCTTCGCCAAGGTATTGGGCGGTGAACTGCCGTCCGGCGAGCGGGTCATGGACCAGCGGCAATCGCGCCGGCCAGGCTATGACCTGACATTCTCCGCGCCGAAATCGGTATCGGTGATGGCCTATATCGCCGGCGACAAACGCATCCTCGGTCCCGACGGCGCCCAGACTAAAGCGGTCCAGCAAACCATGGCCTGGGTCGAGAAGAACCTCGCAGAAACGCGGATCACCAAGGACGGTAAAACCGAGACGGTGAAGACCGGCAACCTGGTCTACGCGCTGTTCCAGCACGACACCAGCCGGGCGCTGGATCCGCAAGCCCATATCCATGCGATCGTCGCCAATATGACGAAGGGGCCTGACGGCAAGATGCACGCCCTGCATGCCGACCGGATCTGGTCGAGCAACAGCGTCATCGGCTCGATCTACCACAGCTACCTTCGCGATGAACTGGAGAAGCTTGGCTACCAGGTCCGGATGGGCGGCAAGCACGGCACGTTCGAGATCGTCGGCGTGCCGAAAGAGGTGCTGGAAACGTTCAGCCAGCGCCGCGAACAGATCATGGAGAAGGCGGCCGAACTCGGCATCGTCTCGCCCAAGGGCCGCGACGGTGTCACCGTCACTACCCGCGATCCCAAGCTGAATGTCGAAGACCGCGACGGCCTCGTGCTCGACTGGATGAAAAAGGCGGCCGAACACGGTTTCGACGGCAAGAAGCTGCTCGAAGGGGAACTGGCGAACGCCGCTAGCCGTGAGGACGCTGGCTTGGTCGGGCGCAGCTACCATGCGATCGCGGACGCGGTGAAGGTCGCGATGGAAACCGTGTCGGGGCTACTGCGCTCGCCGGACCCGTTGGTCGATCGCGGTATCGTCCGGTTCGCGCAGTCGACCGGCCAGGCGAACGCTCAGCTGGCGGTGGCATCCGCGGTCCGTAGCCTCGATCAACGCGAAGCCGCCTTCGACAAAGACAAGGTCGCCAAGAAGGCGCTCGACTTCGGCCTCAAGGGCGTGACGATCGACCATGTCGAGGCCCGCGTCGAGCAGCTCATCGAGAAGGGCAAGCTCCTCGTTGGCGAGATCAAGGTCGAGGGTAAGACCGTTGCCGCGGTCACCACGCCGGACGCACTCAGGACCGAAGAGGCCATCCTTGCCCGGATCGAGGAAGGCAAAGGCGCTGGCACCCCGATCGTCACGCCCTCGGCTGTGCCGGATCGGCTGCAGGCCGCCTCCCCTCACCCGCTGAACGAAGGCCAACTCGCGGCCGCGACGCTGATCGTCTCCACCCCGGATCGCATCGTCGCCGTGCAGGGCATCGCCGGTGCCGGCAAGTCGACCATGCTGCAGGCCGTCGCCCGCGTCGTCGAGTCCGAAGGCAAGTCGGTGCTTGGCCTGGCGTTCCAGAACAAGATGGTCGCCGACATGAAGGAAGGCATGGCGCGGCCCGACGCCATTCCCAACCGCGAAATGTCGGTCGACCAGATGAAGGACTCCGGGGTTCAGGCGGAGACGATTGCGTACTTCATCTGGCACAACGCCAAGCACGTCACCAATCCCAATACCCCGGAGGCACAGGCCCGCCGCGCGGAGCTGAAGGACACGGTCATCGTCGTCGACGAGACCTCGATGGTGTCGAACCGCGACA
>NZ_JACYUG010000006.1 GCF_014841615.1 Sphingomonas sp. CFBP 8760
CGAAGAAAGAAACATCACGGCAAAAGGGGGCGCAAGCGCCCCCCTCCGCCCTCAAAAATCCAGACGCGCGGTCAGCGACGTGTTGCGACCGTTGAGTGGCCGGGCACGAACGATGCCGCTGGCCGGAAGCGCCGCATCGTCGAAGGCGGTGAACGCCTTCACGTCGAACAGATTGCTCGCATTCAGCGTCAGTTGCAGGCGTGGTGCCGCCCGAACCTGCAGGAAGGCGTTGGTCGTCACGAAGCCGGGTACGCGCAGCACATTGTCGTCCTGCGCATAGCTGCGGGTCGTGCCGATCAGCACGGCCCCCACGGCAAAGCGCTCGGTGACGATCTGCGGCGTCGCCTGGAAGATGAACTTCGCCTGGTGTCGCGGCGTGTTGCCCGCAACCGCAGGGTTGATGCGATCGCGGACGATCTCCGCATCGGTCCAGGTGCCGCCGGCGGTCAGGCTGAACAGCCCGCGCCGATAGCCGCCCTCGAATTCCAGCCCGGTCGCCTTGTAGTCGCGCGCGATCAGGCCCGACGTGACCGGGTCGACATTGGTATCCTGCGCCTTTGCCCAGAACCCGGTCAGGTTCAGGGTCAGGTCGGCACGACGATATTTCACGCCGGCTTCGGCCTGTTTGACCGGATCGAATGCGGCACCCGGGATCAGCAGGCTGCCGTCGGTGGTGCTGACGATGTTGCTGAACAGGATGCGATCGGCATTGGCACGGGCACCACGGCTGTACCGTGCGAACACCGCGAGAGGCTCGGCGATCCGGAAGTTGATGCCGACCGAATAGGACAAGTAATCATATTTATAGTCGACCGGTGCCGGCGCGCTGAGGGGAGTCACGCCAACCTTTTGTTCGGCGATGGAGATGACGCCATCGCCGTTCATGTCGCGCGCCACCGTACCGATCCGGCCGCCGCCCAGGTCGGAACCGAAGATACGACCCTCGGCATTGCCGTAATCGTACCGGATGCTGCCGCCGATCGCGATCCGGCCGACATGGTAGTTCACCGACGCGAACGGCGCGTTCACCGCATAGTCGACGCGCAGCGACCGCCGCCGCGTACCGCGGGCCAAGGCGAGATTATACGCATAAACGCCGTCCTGCGTCAGCGCCCGCCCCGCGCGATCGGTGATGTTGAGCAGCGCCGCCTCACCATCGCCGCGCAGTTCGGAGACGAAGGTGGTCCACAGCGCATCGCGATCGATCGTCTGCCGCGCGGCATAGAAGCCCGCGGTCGTTGTCAGGTCGCCTTCACCCACCCGCCAGACCCGGCTGGCCCGGATATCGTTGGTGACGTTGTCATAGCTGTTGAGCCGCAGGTCGAGCATGTTGAGCGCGACGAGCAACCCGTTGCCGTTGAGGGTCGAGGGGTCGGCGATCACCTGCCCGGCGCGGGGGCCATTGGCATAGCTGAGCGTCGCCCCTGCCCCGCCCAGCGACTGCACGCCGGCCGCTGCCGGAAGATAGGCGCTGGTGAATGGCGAGATCAGCGTCCCCGACATGTCCGAGAACCGGAACCGCTCGGTCACCGTCCAGCCATGCAGGTCAACCTGCGCCTCCATGCCCAGAGATGCGGCCTTGACGCTCTGCCCCTCGGCGACGTCGTTGACCGTGACGTTGTTCTCACCGTCCAGCATCAGATTGGTGCGGATGTTACGCGACAGCAGCGTGTCCTGCCGGCCATCGAAGCCGGGCAGCGTCGTCACCTTGGGATCGGCATTGGTCCCCGTCGCGCGAAACGGCACCGCATCGTAGAAGGGCGAACGGTCGTCGAGATACTTGCCGTACAGGCGGATATAGCCGCCGGTGAATTCCTTGGTGACATTTGCCTTGATCTGACCGCCCTTCTGGGCGTCGTATCCCGCGCGACGCGGGCCTTCACCCTGCCGGTAGAAGCCCCCGACATGGAAACGCACGCTGTCGGTCAGCCGCGCGCCATAATCGAAATCGGTGCGATACTGCTCGAAGTCCAGCCCCGCGGTCACCGCCACCGCGCCGCCCTCGACATCGCCGGTCTTCGAGATGAAATTGATGATCCCGCCCGGCGAATTGGACGCGAAGGTGGAGGCGGAGCCACCGCGGATCACGTCTACCTGCGACAGATTGAGATCGACGCGCAGGAAATTATCGGCCCCCGCGCCCTGAATATCGCCGAACTCCAGCACCGGCAGGCCATCTTCCTGCAACTGCACGAACTTCGCCCCCGATGAGGCGATCGGGAGGCCCCGGATCGACAGGCTGACGGAACCCTCGCCGGTCGACGCCTCCGAGCGGATGCCCGGAATGTCACGCAGCAGGTCACCGATCGAACCCGGTGCCAGCTTTCGAATTTCGGCCTCTCGCAGCGAACTGGTCGAGGTGGCACTGTCGAGCCGGTCGCGTCCCTTGGCCACGCCGGTGGTGACGACATCGGCACCTTGCGGCGCCTGCACCGGAGCAGCCGTCGTGGTGGCGGTATCCGGCATCGCATAGGCAGGCACAGGCACCAGCAGCGCCACCGGCACCGCTGCCGACAACAGATCGATTTTCATGATAAACGGTGCCCCAAACAATCAGTTTGAATGGGTTATAGGTAACTATGCCCCACGCTGGTCACCGCCCCCATATTTATGACAGGGGGAATGTCTTTGATCGTTGCAATGGCAATGAAGCCCATAATCGAACAACGGTCGGATTGGTTGGGTTGGAGGATCAACCGATCCGACCGCAGCCCATTCCTTGATATGAAACGCAGCCGATATATTCGACGAAGGGATGATTCAGACGAATGCCCTAACTACAACTACGGCAGAAAATTCAATCGCTTAGGCGGCATTACAGCGAAATAGGTCGCCAATGATGACCAGTTTAATCAGACAAGGCCGATTGCCCGCGTATTACCGTCAAACCGATCGCGGTGTTGGATACACCGCCAACCGTTCAGATCGGGCTACGATTTCTCGGCATCATCGTGCTCCGCCCGATCTTCAACACCAGCCCCGGCAGTCCAGGATAGCTGGCCTTGTGATAAGGCGATGCCCCGTCCAACGCGGCGGAAATGCGGCGATGCGCCTCGCCAAGCGAGTGATAGGGCAGTCCCGGCAACAGGTGATGCAGCGCGTGATACCGCAGCCCCACCGGCGCCCACAATGCCGGCAGCAATGCAGGCGGCGGGACGTTGACGGTGTCGAGATACTGGGCGGTAACACTCATCGGTTCGCCTTCGTTCTCCCAGAGATGGGCGACCAGCGTCCGCACCTGATTGACCACCGCCACGCCCGAAGCGACGCCAAGGATAATCAGGAACGCGCGCAGCGGCAGCACCCCCGTCGCAGCCAATGTCACCAACGTGATCGCCCAGAGGCTGGCGGCCGTCTCGATCCGATTCCACTGCCGGGCAAAGGCGCCTTCCGGCATCCGGCGACGAAAGTGGGGGTTGATCGCCAGCGCCGAATAGCGCTCGACCACCACGGCACGGAACTTCGGCGACAACAGCGACAAGGGCGACAGCACCGCATAACGGACGATCAATGCGATCGGCGCAAGCGCGGAGATCACGATGAACAGCGGCAACGTCCAGGGCTTCATCAGCGCCAGCGGCAGATATTCAGGATCCTCCGCGGTACCGTACCGCGTCTTGGCGTGATGAAGATTGTGAACGCCTTCATACATGAAGGACGGGGTCAGCATCGGCACACCGACCAGAACATCCCACCCCTTGCGGAAACCGGGGAGCAGCGCGTGCTTCATGTGCGATACTTCGTGGATGAAGCTCAATCCACGATACAGGCCGAGCATCGCGACGATACCGGCCACCAACGACAACGCCGTCGACGTGGACATGATCGCCATCACCAGCGCGCCGTAGCCAACCACGACCGAGGCGATCAGATCGGCCCAATATAGTCGCGGGCGCGGCTGGACGAGATCGCGCGTCAACTCGGCGGCCGCACGCAGCATCGCTTTGTCGTCGGCGACACGCCCGGTGGCGGGAGCGGCCGTCACCGACGCGCGATCGAGGGACATCGTGGTGTTCATAACCTGATCCATGACACGAAGATAATGGCGACAGCATGGCTTTGCACCCCGTTCCCCGCCCCTGCGCCCGACGGAATTGCCACTCGCCATGATCGACCTTGCCGGTTACCGGATGCGAAACGGTGCAAGGGATGTGGACATGGCGGCGGCGACGGGCGTGACGATCCGGGAAGTAAAGACCAGACGCGACAGAAAGACGTTCGTCGACCTGCCCTTCCGCCTTTATCGCGACGATCCGAACTGGATACCGCCACTGAAGTCGGAAGCACTCGGCCTCATCACGCCGGAGAAGAACGGCTGGTTCAGCCATGCCAGGGCGCAGTTGTTCCTGGCGGAACAGGACGGTCGCGTCGTCGGACGGATTTCCGCGCATATCGATACGCTGGCGCTGAGCATGCCGGCCGATCGGGGCTTCGGTCCCGGGGTCGGGCAATGGGGGCTGATGGAGGCGGAACGGGAAGATGTCTTCGCCGCCCTGCTGGCGCGGGCGGAGGCATGGCTGCGCGCCGAGGGAATGAACCGCGCGCTCGGCCCCATCTCCATGTCGGTCTGGGAAGAGCCGGGCTTGCTGATCCAGGGCTACGATCATCCGCCGACCGTGATGATGGGCCACGCCAAGCCCGAATATCGCGGCTGGATAGAGACGGCAGGCTATGCGCCGGTCAAGCAGTTGCTGACCTATGACCTCGACATCACCAACGAATTCCCGCCGATCGTCCAGCGGATCATCAAGTCGGGCGAAAAAAACCCCCGCATCCGCATCCGGGAAGTCGACAAGTCGAAGTTCGAAGAGGAGGCGGCGATCATCCTCGCGATCCTCAACGATGCCTGGTCGGACAACTGGGGCTTCGTGCCGCTGACACCGCCGGAGATCAAGGATGTCGGCATCAAGCTGAAGCCGATCGTGTTCAACGACCTGATCCGCATCGCGGAACTGGACGGCCGCCCGGTGGCGTTCATGATCACGCTGCCCGACCTGAACGAGGCGATCGCGCCGTTGAACGGCAGTCTGCTGCCCTTTGGCTGGGCGAAGCTGCTGCTATGGTTGCGCAAGCCCAAGGTGCGGACGATGCGGGTGCCGCTGATGGGGGTGGTCAAGGAACTGCAGGCGTCGCGAATGGCGAGCCAGCTGGCTTTCATGATGATCGAATATATCCGCCGGGCATCGGTGGCCAGATATGGCGCGAGCCGGAGCGAGATCGGCTGGATCCTCGACGACAATCAGGGGATGCGTTCGATCGCGCAGGCGATCCGGTGCGAGGTCAACAAGGTGTATCAGGTCTACGAACGGACATTGTGAGGGCAGCGGCCCCGTGGCGACGCGCCACGGGGACCGGTTTGTCACCCGCCCGCCCTTCAGCGCCGGGGCATCCGGCGAGGATCGACACCCAGGACCTGCCATTCGGCCAGCGTGGCGCAGTCGCGGCGCAGGATGCGTGACGCGGTGATATCACCGACGATGCAATAGCGCTGGCTCAGCCCCTTGCCGGCGATCGGCCGCGTGGCGGGAACGGTCGTCGGGACAGGTGCCGTGATGGTCGTGGGAGCATCGCGCGGCTCGGCGGCGGCAGCGGCGGTGGTCAACAGCGTGGCGGTGACGACCGAGAGGCAGAACTTGGTGGCGAACATGAGGTTTTCCCTTCCCTGTGCGGATCAGCCCGCACCGAACAGGGATTGCACTTGCCGTGCCAGTTTATCTTTCTAGCAAAATCAATGACTTACAAATTGGTGTGTTAGCAACACACACCACCTCGCCGTATGGCACACCGATAATTGGCGGAAACGGCCACCGAATGATATGCGGCGTCAGAACAGCGCCGATATGCCACCATAGACACGTATATCGGGTGCGGCACGGTTGAGCCCGGCAGCAGTGCCGATATCCAACTGGACGTGCCCACTGGGTTGCCAAGCCGCCGATACGCCGGCGAGATATTGGGTCGTGCGCCCACCCGGATCGCGGTCGCGGATCGCCTGCACTTCGCCGACCAGTTCGACATGCTCCGTGAAATCCCATTCGGCACCGACCACGCCGTTATAGGCGAGGTGCCGGCCATGCCCGTCGTCATCGACCGCCGCATCCGCCTCGGCGGTGAATTCCAGCTGGATCGCGTCGGACAGGTCGTAGGTCAGCGGCGCGACGATCCCGCCGCCCCAGTCCCCCTCGCCGATCGGCGTACGCCCGACCGGCAGGGTCAGGAACGGGGTCAGCGCAAAGGACAGGCCATGGCCGTCCGGTTCAGCCAGATTGCGCTTTACCCCCAGCATCACGTCGCCGACGCGTCCCGTCCACGTTACTGTCCCCGTCGTCGCATCGCGCATCCGCTGATGGCCATAGGGCGTCCAGCCGACCTGCAATTCCGTCACGGCGCCGACCCCGATGCGGACCAGCGTGTCGGCGATCCCGACCGTATCGGTGCGGCCATCGGCATCGCGTTCGCGCGTCCAGTCGGCCAGTCCCGTCTCCACCAGCACATGTCCCGGTTCGACGGTACAGGCCGGGGTTCCCAACCCCGGCCGCTCGGCACACAGATCGCGATGCTGGGCGGCGGCGACACCCGGCAGCATCACCGCCAGCAGCGCGATCCACCGCGTCATCGCAAGCGGACCCAGGTCGGGGCGTGGTCGCTCGCCTTTTCCCGACCGCGATAGGTCTTGTCCACGCCCGCCCCGACCAGCCGGTCGGCCGCCTGTGGGCTGAGCAGCAGGTGATCGATCCGGAACCCGGCATCGCGCTGCCACGCGCCCGCCTGATAATCCCAGAACGTCCAGACCCGTCCTTTCGGTTCGCGGGTGCGCAGCGCATCGGTCCATCCCTGCGCCAGCAGGCGGCGATACGCTCCACGGCTTTCCGGCTGCATCAATGCATCGTCCTGCATGGCGCGGACCGAGAATGTATCGTCGTCATTGGGAATGACGTTGTAGTCACCGGCAAGGATCGTCGGCACCTCCTCCGCCAGCAGGTCACGGGCGCGGGTCGTCAACCGTTCCATC
Organism: Sphingomonas sp. CFBP 8760; assembly: GCF_014841615.1. Lineage (GTDB taxonomy): Bacteria > Pseudomonadota > Alphaproteobacteria > Sphingomonadales > Sphingomonadaceae > Sphingomonas. The sequence continues at coordinate 7,013 of NZ_JACYUG010000006.1, forward strand.
CAGCGCAGCTTGTAATCGAATTTGGGTCCGGGTCGCGGATTGCCGTTGGGCAGATAGAGCGACGCGACGACCAGCCCATCCACCTCGCATTCGAGATAACGGCTATGCTCGTCCTCCGGCTCCCCCGCGAGTCCACGCTGCCGTTCGACCGGCGTGGCACCCTTGGCGAGCACCGCGACGCCGTTCCATGCCTTCTGGCCATGCCACACCGCCCCGTATCCCGCCGCCTCGATCTCGGCGAGGGGGAAGGTTTCGTCGCTCGACTTCAGTTCCTGAAGACAGACGATGTCGGGCTGATCCTCGGTCAGATACTCGACCACGCGAGGCAGGCGGGCCTTGATCCCGTTGACGTTGTAGGTGACGATCTTCACGTCAGACCGCGAAGCTGGTGCCGCACCCGCAGCCCGATGCCGCCTGCGGATTATCGACCCGGAACGCCGCGCCGCCCAACGACTCGACGTAATCGACCCGGCATCCGCGCACCAGATCGAGACTGATATCGTCGACGACGAGACGGACGCCATCCGTCTCCGCGACATGATCGCCCCCCTCCGGCCCGTCCGCCAGCCCGAACTTGTACTGGAAGCCGGAACAGCCGCCACCATCGACCGACAGGCGCAGGACCGCCGGTTTGCCCTGACGGGCGGCGATCGCGGCGACGCGGGCGGCGGCGGCGGGCGACAGGGAGAGATCGGAGGCGAGCGTGGACATGCACTCGAGATAGGCGGTGCCGCCCCGTGCGGCAACCAAGGGTTGCTTGTCCGCCACCACCGCGTAGGTTCCCCCCACGATGGCCGATCCACCTGTCGATACCACCGGCCATCGGGCCCGGCTCCGCGGTCGGCTGCTCGCCGATCCGGAAGGATTGCTCGATCACGAACTGGTCGAATATCTGCTCGCGCTGGCCATTCCGCGCCGCGATACCAAACCGCTGGCGAAGGCATTGTTGAAGGAGTTCGGCGGGATCGGCGGCCTGATGGCGGCGGATGCCACCGCGCTGCAACGCGTCGACGGCATGGGCGACACCGCTGCGGCCGCAGTCCGGATCGCGCAGGCGACGGCGATCCGCATGATCCGGACCGAGGTGGCGGCACGACCGGTGCTGGCCAACTGGCAGGCACTGCTCGATTATCTTCGCGCCGACATGGCCCATGACGGGGTCGAGCGGTTTCGCGTCCTGCACCTCAACACGTACAGTGCGTACTGCTAAACGATTAATTGATCCAAATCGAGATGTCTGCCGATACTGCAGCCGGTATCTGCGACATCCGAGTATGCCCTATCGCGAGCCCAAGCGCTGTCAGGTCGAGATTTTTAAGAGGTGACCCGTTCCATTTTGTATGGGCGTCAGCCAGACTAGGACATAACGCACTGAGTCGACTTATAATCTGGTTATCGGACCCTAGGTTGTTGATGGCTTGGTCCCAGATTTTTCCCGCCCGTTCGGATTCTATACGATTCGCCGCCGCCAATGCATCGAAGGTGTTTTTGTCCACCGCGTTGACTTGGAGCCCCTCACGGGTCAGCAGTGACGTTGTGAATAAGTTGGCATTGTCAACGGCGTCACCTACCAACTCATGGTAGCGTGATCTATCTAGACCAACCATGAACAAACCTGGATACGTCCTCCGCCAGCACTCAATTAAAGATATCTCCCCCATGGAGATACTGGCACACCGCTGCGCCACGAGATAGTTATAGGTGCCTTGACCCGTTTCAACATCGCCTAAGAGGTCGTCGAACAGCAATTGGTGGTATGCAGCAAAGCTTTCTAGACTATTTATAGCTCCGAGTCTTATCGATTTTATTGCGAACACGAGTGCCAGCTCGCTCAGCTCGCTACTTGTAAGTCTTGGCGTTACGCTAACGGCTTCGTTCAGAACATGCGCGATACGTTCCCCACTCGTCTGTTTTGAGCGCTCAGCGATAAGGTCGATCAGGGTTTTGTGAGCATCTGCCTTGCCGGTGCGCGCGTATCCACGCTGGGCTTCCGCGACGACCTCGATAAAATCGGGATCCTCGAATGCTGCCCCCTTTACCGACCCGTCCTTGTCAAACCGGCCGATAACTTCTTCTTTGAACGACTTTAGTCGTTCCTCAACGATTGCTGAGGCGACCGCAGCCATTCGTGGAAGTTGATCGGCCAGCCCCTCAACGATGGCTTTGATCTCGTCAGAGCCAACTCCGTTGTAGATAGTGGTATCGCCAAGGCTCTGTATCGCGGTGCCGCCCGCTGCGACCTTTTGATCTTGCCGGTCACTCATTTGATACGATCCACCTTCGTATCTCGTCCCGACTGGATCGAAACCGAGCCCTTGCCCGTACGCTGCCGCTGAGTCACGTGGCGCCGCTTAATCACGGATGCTCCGACCCGAATCCCGATTATCGCGACGATGATCGCCGCTATCCCAATCACAATTTGCCACTGCCCGTTGGTCAAAATCGCCCCCTGTTCGCCGTATTCGCAATTCGATGCTAGGTATGGAGCCCGACATCCGTTGTGACAATTGCCGTTTGGTCCAAATTCCGAGGCAAGGGATATAGGGTTCACGTTCCGCGTTTTTCACCGTCCAGCGTCACGCGCTCTCCGCATAGGACGCCTCAACACCCGCAACATGCTCATCCGTGACGAGGTGATGCACAAGGGCACGGTCGATCAGGCGGCGGTATATGTGCGCGAGGTCATCAAGCGGGCGATCGATCTGGGATCGGCGGCGATCATCCTCGTCCATAACCACCCGTCGGGCGATCCCGCACCCAGCCGGGCGGACATCGACATTACCCGAACGATCGCGGAGGCGGGCAAGCGACTGGGGATCGCGCTCCACGACCACCTCATCATCGGGACCGGCGGACATGTATCGATGCGCGCGCAGGGGCTGATCTAGAAGGGGCCGATCTGAACGACAAAGCCCCGCCGGTCGTGAAACCGGCGGGGCGTCTGGTCGGCTATCGCCGTCAGGAGACAGTCAGTATCGATCAGGACTGGGCCTGCGCCAGGAACCCGGTCACCTCGGTCTTGTCCAGCGACTTGTTCTTGTCGGTGTCGGCCTGCGCAAAGGCCGCTCCAACCCACTTCTTCGTCTCGGCACTCGCTGCCTTGGTCGACGGATCGCTCGCGGTCTTCAATGCGACCATCCATTCGGAGAATTCGGCGCGGCTCAACTTGCCATCGGCGTTCTTGTCATAGGTACCGAATTGCGTGTCCACCGCCTGTGCGACCTGCGTGCCATCGGCCGGCGCGGCCTCTGCCGTCTGTGCGGGTGCTGCTTCCACGGGTGCTGCCGGATCGACGGCGGCCGGTGGCACAGTAGTCGCCGGATCAACCGAGGTTTGCGGCGCGGTCTGCGCAGTGGGGGCGGCTTGCGGCGCGGTCTGCGCAAGCACGGGGGCGGCAATGGTCATCGTTCCTGCGAGAATGATCGTCTTCAACATGGTGACTTTCCTTTCGCTTCATCCAAACCCTTGGCACACTCGTCTTCCGTCGGAACGGATGATCTGTACGAGTCGGCCTTATAAACTGTAGGTATGGCCGATATGATCCAATTTGAAGGACCGGGCGAGTGCTGCTAACGACGGTTCGTCCCGCCCCAGAGGCGTCGCCGCGACGACCCGTGGCTCAACCGAGACGAGGTACAATGATCCCGCGCTATTCCCGTGCCCCCATGGCCGCCCTCTGGACACCGGAAGCACGCTTCCGCATCTGGTTCGAGATCGAGGCGCACGCCACCGACGCCTTGGCCGAACTGGGGGTCGTCCCGAAGGAAGCGGCCGCCCGGATTTGGGAGGCGGATGCCGCCGCCGGTCCGTTCGACGTGGCCCGGATCGATGCGATCGAGGCGGAGACGAAGCACGATGTCATCGCGTTCCTGACGCATGTCAGCGAACGGACTGGCCCGGAGGCGCGGTTCCTGCATCAGGGAATGACATCGTCCGACGTGCTCGACACCTGTCTTGCCGTACAGCTCGCCCGGGCGGCCGACATCCTGATCGCCGATCTCGACGAACTGCTGGTGGTGCTGAAACGACGTGCCCACGAACACAAGCTGACCCCGACGATCGGGCGCAGCCATGGCATTCATGCCGAACCCGTCACCTTCGGGCTGAAACTGGCCCAGGCCTATGCCGAATTCGCCCGCAATCGTGAGCGGCTGGTGGCGGCGCGCCTCGACGTCGCGACCTGCGCGATTTCCGGCGCGGTCGGCACCTTTGCCAATATCGATCCCTTCGTGGAGGATTATGTCGCGCAGAAGATGGGATTGACGGTGGAGCCGGTTTCCACCCAGGTCATTCCGCGCGATCGCCATGCGATGTTCTTTGCGACGCTCGGCGTCATCGCCTCGTCGATCGAACGGCTGGCGACCGAGGTACGCCACCTGCAACGGACCGAGGTGCTGGAGGCGGAGGAGTATTTCTCGCCCGGTCAGAAGGGTTCGTCGGCGATGCCGCACAAGCGCAACCCCGTGCTGACCGAAAACCTGACCGGCCTTGCCCGCATGGTCCGTGGTTATGTCATGCCCGCGCTGGAGAACGTGGCGCTGTGGCATGAGCGCGATATCAGCCATTCGTCGGTCGAACGCTATATCGGCCCCGATGCCACCATCACGCTCGACTTCGCGCTGGCGCGGCTGACCGGGGTGATGGACAAGCTGGTCGTCTATCCGGAGCGGATGGCGAAGAACCTGCACCGCATGGGTGGTCTGGTCCATTCGCAGCGCGTGCTGCTGGCGCTGACCCAGGCGGGGGTCAGCCGCGAGGACGCGTACCGGCTGGTCCAGCGCAATGCGATGAAGGTGTGGGAATCGGATGGCGAACTGTCGCTGATGGAGTTGCTCGTCGCCGATCCCGACGTGACGGCCGCCTTGCCGACTGCGGAAATCGAGGCGCGGTTCGACCTCGATTACCACTTCAAGCACGTCGACACGATCTTCGACCGGGTCTTCCGTTAAGATTTTAGTTACACGTGCGCGCAATGCAATGACGAATGATAGCAATTAAATTGCGCGGCATGTGAGCCGGTCATACATCGCCGATGCCGGATATCATTCCGGCATCGGAGACCAATTCCATGCGTATGTTCGAAACCGTGACCAGCTCGATGCTGGCGATCGCGGCCCAGGCGCTGGTGGTCGGGGTCGTCATTTCGACCTTCTGATCCATCGGCCACCGCCCTCGTAACAGGGGGCGGACAGGCCGGCGGGCATACCGGCGACGGATACGGAAAAGTAACCCGACACCCTTAGACCGGCCTCATGGTTACTTCGTTCACGCCCAGCCTGTTGCCGATGCTGGCTCAAGTGGCCGGCGCCATCGTGGGCCTGTTGTCGCTGGCACTGGTCCCGCCCGCCCATGGCACCATCCTGATCGTATCCATCGCCGGTGATCGCGTGGCCGAGATCGCCAACGCCGCATTGGCGACCGGCGCCCGGATTTCGCGCCGTGGCCCCGGCGATCACAGCCTGATCGTTATCGGTGATCGTGACCGGTTGATCGGCCTGTCGCGTCGGGGACTCATCCCCCTCGCCGCCCCCGATATCCTGTGCGGCGCGTGACCGACACGCCGTCTTCCGGCGCGATCGAGCTTGACGATCTGCGTCGCCATGGCGTCCGGTTGCTCACGATCGGCGGCTGGACGACCACCTTGCTGCTGGCGCTCGTCGCGTTCTGCCTGGACCGCGACCGGGTCATGATCGTCTTGGCGATCGGCACCGCCACCACTATCTACCCCACATGGCTGATCCGCCACGGACGCAACGACGCGGTGGCACGACTGGCGGTCGGCACGCTGCCGGCGGTGATCCCCGCGCTGGGGGTCTATGTCATGGCCGGCGGGGCATGGCAGATGGATGCGCACATGTACTTCTTCGTCGCCCTGTCGGCGCTGACGCTGCTGTGCGACTGGCGACCGATCGTGCTGGCGAGCGTGCTGATCGCGGTCCACCATGCCCTGCTGTGGCTGGTGGCACCCGATCTGGTGTTCTCCACCACCGGCAATATCGATCGTGTCCTGTATCATGCGGTCGCGGTCGTCCTGCAGGCGGGATTGCTCAGCTTCATCGCGGTACGCCTGCGCGATCTACTGGTCGCGCAAAGCCGCGCGCGCGAGGAAAGCCATTCGCTGGCCGCACAGGCCGCCGCCGGAACCGCCATGGCGCAAACCGCCTTGCACGATGCCCAGATAGCGCAGGGGCAGGCCGAGGCCGAACGGGGATTGCGCGAAGCGGCAGAGGCTGCATCGCGTGATCGCCGCCGGCAGGACATGCTGAGGCTGGCCGCTGATTTCGAGGCATCGGTCGCGGATATCGTCGGCGCGGTCGGCACCGCCTGCGACGATCTCGACCGATCCGCCCACGCGCTCAACCTGCTCGCGCGGCAGACCAGTCGCGAAGCGGGCACGACCGCCACCTCCGTCGTCGTCGCCTCGCATCGCGCGCAGGATCTGGCGGTCGCGGTACGATCGTTGAGCCAGTCGATCGGGCTGATCGCCGGATCGGTGGACAGGCAGGCGAGCCTGAGCGGCGATGCGCGTGGCATCTCCACCTCCGGTCACGCGGCGGTGACGACGCTTAGCGAGCATGGCGTCACGATCGGGGGCTTCACCGATACGATCGCGGCGATCGCCGCGCAGACGAATCTGCTCGCGCTCAACGCGACGATCGAGGCGGCGCGGGCCGGCGAGGTCGGGCGCGGCTTCGCAGTCGTCGCGGGCGAGGTGAAGGGGTTGGCGCAACAGGCGTCGGTCGCCACCGGGCGCATCCGCCATCTGGCCGACGCGATGGCCAGTGGTGCCGGTCTGGCCCGCGATGCGCTGGGGCAGATCACCACCGTCGTCGCCGATGTCGCCGCGGCATCCGAGACGATCCGCGACGAGGTCGGTCGTCACCGCGCCACCGCCAGCAATATCGAACGTACCGCCCAGGAGACGGCGGCCGATACCGAAACCGTCGCGCGGGAAGTGGACGGTATCGTCACGCTCGCCAACGATACGGAGACGCTATCGGAACAGGTATCGCATGCCGCCTCCGGCTTGAGCGCTTCATCGACGGCCTTGCGCGCGGCCGCCGGTCAGTTCATCGAAATGCTCCGGGCGGCGTGATCCCGCCCCCTCCCGCCGGGAAGAGGGCGGCCTTCGTCACTCGGCGGCGAACACGCCCTTCAGCTTGGCGAAAAAGCCCTGGCTCGCGGGGCACTCGTCGCCGGTTTCGGTCTCGCGGAACATCTCCAGCAATTCGCGCTGTCGGCTCGACAAGCGGGTCGGCGTCTCAACCTCGATCTGCACGACGAGATCACCCGATCCGCGCCCCTGCAACACCGGCATCCCGGCACCGCGCTGACGCAACTGTTTACCGGTCTGGATGCCGGCCGGAATCTTCAGTTCATGGGTGTCGCCGTCCAGACCGGGAATCGATAGCGATCCGCCAAGCGCGGCCGTGGTGAAGCTGATCGGCACGCGCGCGAACAGCGTCGTGCCCTCGCGTTCGAACAGCGCATGCCGTTTCACATGCAGGAAGATGTACAGATCACCCGCCGGCGCACCGCGTGGTCCCGCCTCGCCTTCGCCGGTCAGGCGGATACGCGTGCCTTCATCGACCCCGGCGGGTACATTGACGGTCAGCGTCTTGGTCTTGTCGACCCGACCTTCGCCCCGACAATCGCCGCACGGATCGGCGATGACCTGCCCCGCGCCCTGACAGACCGGACATGGCCGCTCGACCACGAAGAAACCCTGCTGCGCCCGTACCTTGCCATGGCCATTGCACTGACGGCAGGTCGAGGCATGGGTACCGGGCTTGGCACCCGAGCCGTGGCAGGTGTCACATTCAGCCGACACGTCGACCGTGATCTCGGTCGCCTTGCCATGGAACGCCTCTTCCAGCGTCACTTCCATGTCGTAGCGTAGGTCGGCACCGCGTCGTGCCTGCTGCCGGCCACCGCCGCCGCGCCCGCCCATGAACTCGCCGAACACCGATTCGAAGATGTCGGAGAAACCGCCGAAGTCCTGCGCGCCGCCGCCACCGCCGCCGCCCTGCTGGAACGCGGCGTGGCCGAAGCGATCATAGGCCGCGCGCTTCTGCGGGTCCTTCAGGACGTCATAGGCTTCCGACACCGCCTTGAACTTGGCCTCGGAATCCTTGCACCCGGCATTCTTGTCGGGATGATACTTCATCGCGAGCTTGCGGTACGACGACTTGATGACGCCGGCATCGGCGGTGCGCTCGCATTCGAGCAGTTCGTAATAATCGACCTGGGTACTCATGACCGCCTCACAGGAAAGCGCCCCGCCCTCCCAACGCCGCTAACGGCGGAGGGCTGACGGGGCGCGTTCATGACGTTGATTACGCCTTGGGGTTGTCGTCGACTTCCGAGAATTCGGCGTCGACCACGTCGTCGTCCTTCTTGGCGGCGGCATCGGCCGCGGGAGCGGCATCGGTCTGCGCCTGCTTCTCGTAGATCGCCTGCCCCAGCTTCATCGCAACCTGCGCCAGTGCCTGCGACTTGTCGTTCATCGCCTCCGGCTCGCCACCCTCGACCGCCGCCTTGGCGGCATCGATCGCAGACTGGATCTCGGCCTTCAGGCTTTCGTCGACCTTGTCGCCATTGTCGGCCAACTGACGCTCGGTGGTGTGGATCAGCGATTCGGCGTTGTTCTTCGCCTCGACCGATGCACGCCGCTTCTTGTCCTCCTCGGCGAAGCTCTCGGCATCGCGCACCATCTGCTCGATGTCGCTGTCGGACAGGCCACCCGATGCCTGGATGCGGATCTGCTGCTCCTTACCGGTACCCTTGTCCTTGGCGGACACGTTCACGAGGCCGTTCGCATCGATGTCGAACGTCACCTCGATCTGCGGCACGCCGCGCGGTGCCGGCGGGATGCCGACCAGATCGAACTGACCGAGCATCTTGTTGTCCGCCGCCATCTCGCGCTCGCCCTGGAACACGCGGATCGTCACGGCGCCCTGATTGTCGTCGGCGGTCGAATAGGTCTGCGACTTCTTAGTCGGGATCGTCGTGTTGCGGTCGATCATCCGGGTGAACACGCCACCCAGCGTCTCGATGCCCAGCGACAGCGGCGTCACGTCGAGCAGCAGCACGTCCTTGACGTCGCCCTGCAACACGCCCGCCTGAATGGCGGCGCCCATCGCCACGACTTCGTCCGGGTTGACGCCGGTGTGCGGGTCCTTGCCGAAGAAGTTCTTCACCGCCTCGCGCACCTTCGGCATCCGCGTCATGCCGCCGACGAGAACGACCTCGCTGATGTCGTCGGTCTTCACGCCGGCATCGGCCAACGCCTTCTTCATCGGCTCGATCGTGCGCTTGATGAGGTCGTCGACCAGACGCTCCAGATCGGCGCGGCTGATCGTCTTCACCAGATGCTTCGGGCCGTTCTGGTCGGCGGTGATGAAGGGCAGGTTGACCTCGGTCGAGGCTGCCGACGATAACTCGATCTTCGCCTTCTCGGCTGCTTCCTTCAAACGCTGCAGCGCCAGCTTGTCCTTGGCGAGGTCGATGCCCTCGTCCTTCTTGAAGCCTTCGGCCAGAAACTCGACCAGCTTGTTGTCGAAGTCCTCACCACCCAGGAAGGTATCGCCGTTGGTCGCCTTCACCTCGAACACGCCGTCGCCGATCTCCAGGATCGACACGTCGAAGGTGCCGCCGCCCAGATCGTAGACCGCGATCGTCTTGCCGTCCTGCTTCTCCAAGCCGTAGGCCAACGCCGCCGCCGTCGGTTCGTTGATGATGCGCAGCACTTCGAGGCCGGCGATCTGGCCGGCATCCTTGGTCGCCTGACGCTGCGCATCGTTGAAGTAGGCGGGAACGGTGATAACCGCCTGCGTCACCGTCTCACCCAGATAGGATTCGGCGGTTTCCTTCATCTTCTGAAGCGTGAAGGCGCTGATCTGCGAGGGGCTGTAATCCTTGCCGCCGGCCGAGACCCACGCGTCGCCGTTCGGGCCGCGCGCGATCTTGTACGGCACCAGCTCGGTGTCCTTCTTGGTGATCGGATCGTCGAAACGGCGGCCGATCAGGCGCTTCACGGCGAAGATGGTGTTGTCGCCGTTGGTCACCGCCTGACGCTTGGCAGGCTGGCCGACCAGCCGCTCGCCGTCCTTGGCGAAGGCGACGATCGACGGCGTCGTGCGTGCGCCCTCCGCATTCTCGATGACCTTGGGCTTGCCGCCTTCCATCACCGAAACGCAGCTGTTGGTGGTGCCCAGATCGATGCCGATAACTTTTGCCATGAGTCCCTTGATGCCCCTCATCAAACAAAAAAAGAATGGGATCGCGATCCGTTACGGCAGCGCAATCTCCCGGTGATGGGCGCGATATAGGTGGCCTGCCGCTTGCCGCAAGAAGTCGTGGAACCTAGGGCGATATCGCGAGTGTCGAGGGAGTGGCCGGAATGCAACGCTGGTGGACGATTGCGGCGGGCTGCCTGATGCTGGCGGGTTGTCTGAAACCCGCGACGATCGAGACGGAGGACCCGTGGGTCCGCCTGCCCGCCGTGGCGGGGCGGCCCGCCTCGGGATATTTCACGCTGAACGGCGGCGCCACGCCGACCAGCCTCGTCAGCGTGTCGGTCGACCGGGCGATCCGCACCGAGATGCACCAGTCGATGACGACCGGCGGCGCGATGACCATGCAGCCGGTCCGCGATCTGCCGTTGCCCGCGCATGGCACGATCCGCTTCGCACCCGGCGGACTGCACCTGATGATCTTCGGTCTCGATCCGGCTATGAAGAAGGGAGATTCCACCCTCCTGACCTTCACCTTCGCCGACGGATCGCGGATGGAGCGCAAGGCATGGGCGGTGGGCGCCGCCGATCCTGCGCCGGATTGAGGGTCCACCGGGAGTCCTCCCGCGTTCGGCGATGATGGAAACCACGAAGGGACATGCCCGGCCGTTGACCGCGGGCGAGGTCAGGCTGGCGAAATCGCTCTATCACGACAGCATCGACCTGTCGGGAGTCGAGATCAGGCGGCGTAAATGGGCGTTCTTCCAGCCGCGCCATGTTGCGATGGCGCCCTGCGGGCATATCCACTTCCACCCCGAAGGCAGTAGCTGGAGCGAGGATTTCGCCACCGAGGGGTTGGCCCTGCGCGGCCTGTTCCTCCACGAACTGTGTCATGTGTGGCAATGGCAGCGTGGCATCTACCTGCCGCTCGCCCGCCATCCCTTCTGCCGCTACAGCTACACGATGAAGCCGGGCTGGCGATTGCCGCAATACGGGCTGGAGCAACAGGCCGAGATCGTCCGCCACGCCTATCTGTTGCGCGAAGGCTATGCCGTTCCCGGTGCGCCCGCGCTGGGGCAGTACGAGACGTTGCTCGGCATCTTCCGGTAAGCGGCGGCTTAGGCGGTGACCATGGCATCCTGCACCACCTCGGGCAGGATGGCGTCGAGCAGCAGCGCCCCTGCCTCGGTCACGCGCAACCGGTCACCGGTCTGCGCCATCAGGCCGAGGTCGGACAGGCGCGCGACAGCCTTTGCATCCACCGGCGCGACGCCCCCGGCCAGCCTCGCGATCCGGGCAAGGTCGATCCCCTCGGTCAGGCGCAGGCCCATCAGCAATGCCTCGGTCGCGCGGTCGTGCGGCGCGAGCGGTTCCTCGCTCTGGGTCCCATGGCCGTTGCGGGCGACGGCGGCGAGCCAGTTTTCCGGCTTGCGGTGCCGCACCGTCGCCAGCCCGCCCCGCCGGCCATGCGCACCCGGTCCGATCCCGGCATAGTCGCGGTATCGCCAATAGGTCAGGTTGTGCCGGCTCTCCGCCCCCGGCCGGGCATGGTTGGAGGTTTCATAGGCGGGCAGGCCAGCGGCGGCGGTCATCGCCCTTGTCGTCTCGAAGATGTCGGCCGCCGCATCCTGATCGGGCAGCACCAGCCGACCCGCCAGCGCTTCGGTCGCGAACCGGGTGCCGGGTTCGATCGTCAACTGATAGAGCGAGATATGCTCGGTGCCGAACGCCAGCGCGCGGGCCAGTTCCGCCTGCCACGACGCCAAGGGTTGATCGGGCCGGGCGTAGATCAGGTCGATGCTGACCCGCGCGAACGCCGATTGCGCCACGCCGAGCGCGGCAACCCCCTCCGCCACGTCATGCGCACGGCCAAGGAAATGCAGCGCGCGATCATCGAGCGATTGCAGGCCGAGCGATACGCGGTTGACCCCGGCCGCCGCCAGATCGGCGAACCGCGCCGCCTCCACCGATGACGGATTCGCCTCCAGCGTGATCTCCACGCCGGGCGCGAACCCCCATGCCGCCGATGCCGCATCGAGGATCGCCGCGACCGTCGCCGGCGGCATCAGCGAGGGGGTGCCGCCGCCGAAGAACACCGATCCGATCCGCCGCCCCGGCAACAGGGCCGCCTCATGCCTCAAATCGGCGATCAGCGCGTCCCGCCAGGCGGCCTGATCCACCGCGGCACGGACATGACTGTTGAAATCGCAATAAGGACATTTGGACACGCAGAACGGCCAGTGGACATACAGCGCCAGATCGTCGGGTTCGCCAACAGGGGTTCGCAAGACATTCATCGGCGTGCGATATGGCGTTCTGTATGGAGTTGGCAAAGTTTCCGTTGCTGTTGGTCTGCGCGATAGTGGCATCCGCCGCCGTGGCGGCATCGCGGGCTGCCGCGCCCGCTGCCCTGACGCCGTCGGCACCCGTGCGCGCGGTCGATGCGCTGCGGCAGGCGGTACTGGACGCGCATCGACAGGCACGGGCGCAGGTCGGCCTGCCGCCGCTGGCGTGGAACGACGATCTTGCCGCCGCCGCGCGCGATCACGCCGCGATGCTGGCCCGGATGGGAACGCTGCGCCACGACGATCGACCATCCGTGGAGGAGCAGGGCGAAAATCTGTGGGCGGGTACGCGCGGCGCCTATGCCTATCGCGAGATGGTCGCGGCATGGGCGGAGGAAGCCGCCCATTTCGTCAACGCCCCCGCCCCGCGTTTCAGCCGTACCGGCCAGTGGCAGGATGCCGGCCATTATGCGCAGATCGTCTGGCGCGACACGCGCGAGGTGGGTTGCGCGACCGCCAGCGATCCTCGCGAGGATTATCTGGTGTGCCGGTATCGCCCGGCCGGCAATATCGTGGGCCGACCGGCGTTCTAGGCCCGACCGACGCCTATCAGACACAAGACCGTCATTGCGTGGCAAGCCGGATCGCCGCGTCGCCCCGCTCCTCGCAATGACGGATCACAAGGTGTGGGGACGACCGCGATCGTCAGAACACCGCTGCGACCAGTTGCCGGAACGCATCGGCCCGGTGGCTGATCTCGTTCTTGGTCGCGTCGTCCATTTCCGCGAAGGTGCGGTCATGGCCATCGGGCACGAACATCGGGTCGTAGCCATGGCCGTTGTCACCACGCGGCGGATCGACGAGCGTACCGTCCACCCGCCCCTCGAACCATTCGACATGGCCGTCCGGCCACGCCAGCGCCAGCGCGCAGACGAAATGCGCGGTCCGCGCCGGTGCCGGGCCGGTCGCGGCCAATGCGCGTTCGACCAGCGTCATCGCCATGCCGAAATCCTTGGCCTCGCCACCCCAGCGGGCGGAGAAGATGCCGGGATCGCCGCCCAGCGCATCGACGCACAGGCCGCTGTCGTCCGCCAGTGCGGGCAGGCCGGACAGATCTGCCGCCGCCCGCGCCTTCAGCTCGGCGTTCATGACGAAGGTGGTGCCGGTTTCCTCCGGCTCCGGCAGGTCGAGTTCGCCCGCAGAGACGACATCCAGCCCCCGCCCTTCCAGCAAGGCGGCGATCTCGCGGACCTTGCCCTTGTTGTGGCTGGCGATCACCAGCCGGCCGGGTGCCAGCTTGCGGATCGCCTGCGGATCGCGGCCCTCTCCGCTCACTTCACGGCCTCGGCCTGCGCGCGGAAGATGTCGGCGCAGCCCATCCGCGCCAGACGGAGCAGGCGGAGCAGCGCCTCCTCATCATAGGTTGCGTGTTCGGCGGTCGCCTGCGCCTCGGCAATGTGGCCGTTTTCGAGCAGCACGAAGTTTCCGTCGGCGTCGGCGTTCGAATCTTCGTCATAGTCGAGGTCGAGGACGGCATTGCCCTGATAGATGCCGCAGCTGACCGCCGCGACCTTCTGCCTGATCGGATCGACCGTCAGCTTGCCCGATGCCAGCAGCCCGTCGACCGCAAGGCGCAACGCGACCCAGCCGCCGGAGATCGCGGCGGTACGCGTGCCGCCGTCCGCCTGGATCACGTCGCAATCGATCACGATCTGCCGCTCGCCGAGCAGCTTCATGTCGACCACCGCGCGCAAGGATCGGCCGATCAGCCGCTGGATTTCCTGCGTCCGGCCGGACTGCTTGCCCTTCGCCGCTTCGCGGTTGCCACGGGTGTGGGTGGCGCGGGGCAGCATCCCGTATTCCGCCGTCACCCAGCCTTCGCCCTTGCCGCGCAGGAACGGCGGCACGCGTTCCTCGATCGAGGCGGTGACGAGGACCTTGGTGTCGCCGAAGCCGATCAGCACCGATCCCTCGGCATGGCGGGTGAAGCGCGGTTCGATGCTGATCGTGCGCATCTGGTCGGGGGTGCGGCCGCTGGGGCGCATGGGCATTTCCTATGGTCGATAAAACTGGTCGCGTGCCTAGCCTTCCGTTCCGGGCCACGCCAGCCTAGATCATGGGCATGGGACCACCCGTCGCCGAACTGACCGACCGGGCGCGCGAGATTTTTCGCGCGGTGGTGGACGGGTATATCATGTCCGGCGTGCCGGTGGGGTCGAAGACGATCGCGCTCGCCTCCGGGCTCAACCTGTCGCCCGCCTCGATCCGGCACGTGATGGGTGAACTGGAATCGCTGGGGCTGCTCGAATCCCCGCATACCTCCGCCGGCCGCCGGCCGACCGAACGCGGCCTGCGCCTGTTCGTCGACGGCATGATGCAGGCGACCGAACCCAGCGCGGACGAGCGCGCGCAGATCGAGGCGCAGATCGGCCGCAACGCCGGTCGCGGCGGCCCGGTGGAAGAGGCGCTAGCCGCCACCACCGCCGCGCTGTCCGGCCTGTCGGCGTGCGCGGGGCTGGTGCTGGTGCCCAAGCGCGAGCTGACGCTACGCTCGATCGGCTTCGTGCCGCTTTCGCCGGTGCAGGCGCTGGCGGTGCTGGTGGCGGAGGACGGCACGGTGGAGAACCGCGTGCTCGATCTGCCACCCGGCCTGACGGGATCGGCGCTGGTCGAGGCGGGTAATTTCATGTCCGCGACCCTGACCGGCCTGACGCTGGCGGAGGCACGGGCACGCCTGGAGCGGGAACTGACCGATCGTCGCGCGGCACTGGACGGCGCGGCGCGGGCGCTGGTCGAACGCGGACTGGCGGTGTGGAGCGAGGACGGCGATCGCCGCCCGGTGCTGATCGTGCGGGGACAGGGCCGGTTGATCGACGACGCCGCCACCGCCGATCTGGACCGGGTGCGCGATCTGCTCGACGATCTCGACGGCAAGCAGGAGATCGCCAGCCTGCTCGATTCCGCCAGTGCGGGCGAGGCGACCCGGATTTTCATCGGTGCAGAGAACAAGTTGTTCGCGCTGTCGGGATCGTCGGTGATCGCGCGGCCGTTCCGCGGACCGGGCGGTCAGGTGATCGGGGTGGTCGGCGTGATCGGGCCGACGCGGTTGAACTACGCGCGGGTCGTGCCCATGGTGGATTTCACCGCGGCGACGCTTGCCCGCCTGATGGGTTGATAACAGGAAGAATCGATGATCGACGAGAACGATACCGGCACCGACACGCTGCGCGAGGAAACCGCAGAGGCCGCGCCCGAAGTGGCCGAACACGACACCGCGCAGGCCCGCATCGCCGAACTGGAAAGCCAGCTGGCCGAGGCGAAGCAGGCCACGCTTTATGCGCAGGCGGATATCCAGAACGTCCGCCGCCGCGCCGAAAAGGACGCCACCGATGCGCGCGCCTATGCCGCGACCAGCTTCGCGCGCGATATCCTGTCGGTGGCCGACAACCTTCACCGCGGCCTGCTGGCGATCCCCGCCGATGCGCGCGAGGACGACCGGTTCAAGGGACTGGTCACCGGACTGGACGCCACGGGCCGCGAACTGGACAACGTGCTGGCCCGCCACGGCATCACCCGGATCGAGGCGATGGGCGCGACGCTCGATCCCAACAAGCATCAGGCGATGATGGAGATGCCCAGCGACGCCGAGCCGGGCACCGTCGTGCAGGAGATGCAGGCCGGTTACATGATCAAGGACCGGCTGCTGCGCCCCGCGCTGGTCGCGGTGGCGAAGAAGCCCGACTGATCCCGGACGGCTCCCCTTGCCCGCCGGGCGGGGAGCCGGTCCGGTGGCGACGCCCGTCTCGACTTCGCAGCGGCCGGGCGGCAAGGAGTTGGCCATGAACGACAATCTCACCGCCGATCGCCCCAGCTTCGTCACCCATCTCGAATGTTCGATGACGGGCGAGCGCTATGACGCCGACAGGCTGCACGGCCTGTCGCGCGTCGGCCGGCCGTTGCTGGTCCGCTACGACTTGGCCGCCGCCGGCGCGGCTCTGTCACGCGATGCCCTGTCGGCGCGGCCGACCGATCTGTGGCGGTGGCGCGAATTGCTGCCGGTGCGCCACACCCGCGATATCGTCAGCCTCGGCGAGATCGAGACCCCGCTGGTGCCGATCCCGGTCAGCGGCGGTGCCAACGTGCTGGTCAAGGACGAAGGGCGACTGCCGACCGGCAGCTTCAAGGCGCGCGGTCTGGTGATGGCGGTGGCGATGGCGAAGGAACTGGGCGTCACCCGGATCGCGATGCCGACCAACGGCAATGCCGGTGCCGCGCTCGCCGCCTATGCCAGCCGGCTGGGGATCGAGACGATCGTCTTCTGCCCGGAGGACACGCCCGAGATCAATGTGCGCGAGATCGCGATGCAGGGTGCGCGCGTCTGGCGGGTCAACGGCCTGATCGACGATTGCGGCGCGGTCGTCGGCAAGGGTGCCGCAGAGGGCCGCTGGTTCGACTTCTCGACCTTGAAGGAACCCTACCGGATCGAGGGCAAGAAGACGATGGGACTGGAACTGGCAGCACAGTTCGGCTGGGACCTGCCCGACGCGATCTTCTATCCGACCGGTGGCGGCACCGGCCTGATCGGTATGTGGAAGGCGTTCGACGAACTGGAGAAGCTCGGCTGGATCGGCTCGAAGCGCCCGCGCATGTATGCGGTGCAGGCATCGGGCTGCGCCCCGATCGTCCGCGCGTTCGAGGCGGGCGAGGAACATGCCGAACGCTGGGAGGACGCGCATACCATCGCGATGGGCATCCGCGTGCCGCGCGCGGTCGGCGACTTCCTGATCCTGCGCGCGGTGCGGGAAAGCGGGGGCAAGGCACTGGGCGTCGGCGATCCCGCGATCCTGAAGGCGGTGGAGGATTGTGCGCAGCGTGACGGCCTGCTGCTGTGCCCGGAAGGTGGCGCGACGCTGGCGGCGTATCGCGAGGCACTGCGTACCGGCGAGGTGGACGAGGACGAGCGCGTCGTGCTGTTCAACTGCGCGACCGGGCTGAAATACCCGATGCCCCCCTCGCCGCAGACGCTGGACCGGCACGCACCGATCGATTTCGACGCGCTATGACGGTCCGGATCGCGGCGCTCTATCGCTTTGCCCGGTTCGCCGATCCGGCGGCGATCCGCGCGCATCTCGAAGCGGTGGCGGAGGCGGCGGGCATCCGGGGTACGTTGCTGATCGCGGGCGAGGGCATCAACGGCACCATCGCGGGCAGCGACGATGGCATCGAGACGATGCTGGCGGCGATCCGCGCCCTGCCCGGCTGTGCCGATCTCGCCCCCAAGTTCGCCGAGGCGGCGGCGATACCCTTTCATCGCCTCAAGGTGCGGGAGAAGCGTGAGATCGTGACGATGGGCGTCCCGGATATCGATCCGCTGGACGATGTCGGCACCTATGTCGCCCCCGCCGACTGGAACGCGCTGATCGACGATCCCGACACGGTGGTGGTCGACACGCGCAACGACTATGAGGTCGCGATCGGCAGCTTCAAAGGCGCCGTCGACCCCGCCACCGCCAGTTTCCGCGATTTCCCCGCTTGGGTCGCGGCGCATCGCGACGATCTGGCGGGCAAGCGCGTCGCGATGTTCTGCACCGGCGGCATCCGCTGCGAAAAGGCGACCGCTTATCTGAAGCGCGAGGGCGTTGACGACGTGTTCCACCTCGATGGCGGCATCCTGCGCTATCTGGAGGAGATGCCCGCCGCCGACAGTCGGTGGCAGGGCGAGTGTTTCGTGTTCGACGAGCGCGTGGCAGTGGGGCAAGGCCTGGCGGCGGGCACGCATGTCCTGTGCCGTGGCTGCCGGATGCCGGTCAGCGCCAACGACCGGACCTCGCCCCTGTTCGTCGAGGGCGTGTCATGCCCCGGTTGCCACGGATCGCGTGATACGACGCGACAGGCCGGCTATGCCGAGCGGCACCGGCAGGTCAAACTCGCCGAAGCGCGCGGCGAGACGCATGTCGGCAAGCGGGTCGAGCCTTCCCTCCCCGGTTGACGGGAAAGGGAAGGACCGGAGCCGGTCCTTATTTGCCGAAGCCGGCCGGCGCCGGCGACACGACCGTATTGGCGTTCCCCCGCACCTCCTGCACCTCCAGCGCGCGTTCGGCGACGCCGTCGCGGCCGAAGCGGAAGGCGCCGTCTATCCCGGAAAAACCATCCGCATCGCGCAGCTTCCCTTCGGGAAACGACGAACCGACCCGCCAGTCGCGCGCGATCCGCACCGTCAGCAACACCGCATCATAACCCAGGCTCGACAACCGATAGGGCGCGGTGCCGAAGCGGGTGCGGTATTTCACGGCATATTGCCGGTACAGGGTGTTCGACACGCTGGCGAACCATGCGCCCGCCAATGCCGGCCGCGCGGTTCCCCCGTCCGAGTTCCACAATTCGGTACCCAAGATTCGCGTGGCGGCACCGCTGCCCCGCTTCACCAGCGGCGCGGCGGCGGCGGCGGTGCCGGCGGCGTCCGCGATCAGCACCGCGTCATAGGGTGCCTTTGCCGCCAGTCGCTGCACCGCGCCCGTAACCGTGCCGCGGGCATAGGGCTGGAGCGAGACGACCTGCCCCCCCGCCCCTTCGACCGCCCGCAGGAACGCGGTCGACGCGCGTTCGCCGTACAGGCCGTTGGGCACCAGCCCGGCAAAGCTCGTCACTCCGCGCGAACGGGCATATTCCACCACCCGCTCCACCGACTGCGCCGGCACATAGCCCATCAGATAGGCCCCGTCGCCCGCGACACCGGTGTCGTTGGAAAAGCTGAGCACGGGCACCCCGGCCGCCTTGGCAATGGGCGCCACCACGCGCACGTCCTCGGCCAGCAGCGGCCCCAGGATCAGTTGCGCACCCTCGGCGATCGCGCGCTGCGCGGCGGCGGCGGCACCCGGCGCGGTGTCGTAATTGGTGATCCGCACCGACTGGTTCTGGGTATCGAGCAACGCCAGCATCGTCGCATTGGCGATCGATCGGCCCACCCCCGCATTGCCGCCGGACAGCGGCACGAGCAGCGCGACGCGGTTGCGCGCGACGTCGCGGGGGATGCCCGCCTCCACCACCGGCGGCGCGACCGGCGCGGCTGGCCGGGTGACGGCGGGTCGCGGCGGTTCCACCCCGCGCGGCAGCACCGTCGAACAGGCGGACAGCACGCAGGCCGCAGCCAGCGTTATCCAGCGGCGCGCGGACGAGCGACGCGTCGATCCACGTTGCGGTAAGATGGCGGCCTCTGCCATGACGATCCCCATGTCTTTTCTCGAAATCCCAACCGGTCCCGGTCTCGATCCCGGACTCTACATCGTCGCGACGCCAATCGGCAATCTCGGTGACCTTTCTCCGCGCGCTGCCGACGTGCTGGCGCGCGCGGACGTGGTGGCGGTGGAGGACAGCCGCGTCACCGCCGGCCTGTTGCGCCATATCGGTGTGAAGCGGCCGATGATTCCCTATCACGACCATAATGCCGAAGGCGTCCGCCCCAGCCTGATCGCCCGGATGGCGACGGAAGCGGTGGCGCTGGTGTCGGACGCGGGCACGCCGCTGATCTCCGATCCCGGTTTCAAGCTGGTCCGCGATGCACGCGCGGCGGGCCATCTGGTCGTCACGATCCCCGGTCCCTGCGCGGCGGTGGCGGCGCTGACGCTGGCCGGCCTGCCGACCGACCGTTTCCTGTTCCTGGGCTTCCTGCCCCCCAAGGAAAAGGCGCGGGCGGATGCGATCGCCGAGGTGGCGGCGGTGCGCGCCACGCTGGTCCTCTACGAATCCGGTCCCCGCCTTGCCGCCTGCCTCGCCACGCTGGCGACCGTGCTCGGCGACCGCGAGGCGGCGGTGACGCGCGAGATCACCAAGAAATTCGAGGAGGCCGTCACCGGTACCCTCGCCACTCTGGCCGCCCGTTATGCCGACGCCCCCCCGCGCGGCGAGATCGTCATCGTCGTCGCCCCCCCGGGCGAGGCACCGCCGGCCAGCGCGGAGGAGGGCGACACCGCACTGGCCGAAGCGCTGACCCGCCTGCCCGCCGGACAGGCGGCGAGCGAGGTGGCCAAGGCGCTGGGGCTGGACCGCAAGACGCTGTATGCCAAGGCACTGGCGATGAAGAACTGACCGCTATCGACCGATCGCCGCGATCGCGGCCCTGGCGTGCGCAGCTGGCAGGTTGCCGGCGCACGCGTCCGTCCGGTAGCCGCCGGCCGTGCGCTTGAGGTAGATCAGGTACCGCGTGCCGCGCCGCAGATCGGCCTGACAGGTCGTCGCCTCGCTCAGGATCGTGAGCGGGCCGGACAGCCGCGCCTTCCAGCTCTTCACGACCCTCACCTTGAACGTCCGATCGGTCGGGCGACGATCGTCGAACCCGGCGACATCGGCAATGACGATCGCATCCGCGGCCTTCGCCCGTGCCTGCACGCTGCGTGATACGCATCGGCATGCATCGGCTGTCGTCGATGCCGTCATGACCACAGCCGCGACGGCCATCCTGATTCCGATTCGACGCCTCTCAGACAACAGCCGTCTCCCGATCGTGCGTCGTATCTAGTCCTGGAATGCCGGGATCATAGAGAGTTTCTGGATCGTCCCGACGCCGGAGCCTGCGCGCAAGCACCGCCTGTTCAGCCGATCGTGACGCCCACCACCCGCCACTGGTCGTCTTCGCGGTCCAGCGTCACCGTTTCTACCGCGTCGGCCTTGTTGGCGAAGCGGGTACGGAACTTCACCACTTCATATCCGGCGGGCGGGGCGGGAAGGTTCTCCTGACTGAAGAAGGTGCGCGACATCACGGCGCCGAGCGGCGTGCGAACCTTTCGGGATATGTCGGCCCATATCTGCGCGGTGTTCAGCGTGCGAAACGCGCTGCCGGTCGCCCGATAGCTGTCGTCCCAACGCCCTTGGTCCAACAGCGCCAGCCATTGGCGCGCGGCATCCACCACCGCCGAATGCGCGGCTTCGTCGGATGCGGCGGGCGGTGACGCCGGGACGAGTACCATGTTGGGCACCATGATGCTGGCCAGCAGGCCGAGAGCGAGGGTCATGAGAAGCACTCCGATGATGATCGGGGAATGGCGATAGGCCCGCCCCACGCCGTCCACCGGCGCCGGGACCTGATCGATCGGACCGGGGCCACGGTCTTCCCCGATTTCCTTGTCCGCCGACAATTCGCGGATCGGGGCACTACGCCCGTCACCTTCGGTCTCGAACAGCAGGCGCGCTGCCTCGCGGCTGCTTGATACGCCCATCTTGCGCCGTGCTTCGCGGAGTCGCTCGTTGATCGTATGGACCGACAGACCAAGGCTGCGCGCGACAGATTTGGCATCGTAACCGCGCACGATCAGCCGAAGCGTCTGCTTCTCCTTTTCGGTCAGCGCCCAGAGGTTTGCGGTTGCCGGCATGTCCATATCCCCGGGCGCGTAAGGCGACCGCCATGTCCCGGCCACCCCCAAAAACTTGTAGGTCCCGCCCGGATGAAATCGTCTTGCTCCATGTCGCGGCCGCCCTTGTGCCGCCGGTTCGCACGCGACAGAACAGGCCGATGCCCCGCCCCACCTCGACCCGCACCGCAGATACCCGCCGCCTCGCCGAGGCTGCGGGCCGGCGGGGCGAGCGGCTGGCGGGGTGGTGGTTGCGACTGAAGGGCTGGCGCATCCTGGATCGCCGGGTGCGGACACCCGTCGGCGAGGTCGACCTGATCGCGCGCAAGCAGAACCTGGTCGCCTTCGTCGAGGTCAAGACGCGCAAGGCCGCTGCCGAACTGGACTGGGCGATCGACGAACGCCGCCTTGCCCGCGTCGCCGCGGCGGCGGAGATGCTGATGCCGCGCTATGCCGGGCCGGGCGACGACATCCGTGTCGACGTGATCCTGCTCGCCCCCGGTGTGCGCCCCCGGCATATCGAGAATGCGTGGATGCCCTGATCCGGGTGGCGCGACGGGTGACAATCCCCCCGCCGCACCCTACCTGCCGGCTTCCATTCCCCAGCGAAGGTCGCCCATG
This sequence comes from Sphingomonas sp. CFBP 8760, assembly GCF_014841615.1. Classification (GTDB taxonomy): domain Bacteria; phylum Pseudomonadota; class Alphaproteobacteria; order Sphingomonadales; family Sphingomonadaceae; genus Sphingomonas. The sequence continues at coordinate 29,498 of NZ_JACYUG010000006.1, forward strand.
TCCCTTTCCGTCGCCGTCCAGATGGACCCGCTCGCCGGCATCAACATCGCCGGGGACAGCAGCTTCGCGCTGATGCTGGCCGCGCAGGCCCGTGGCCATCGCCTGTTCCATTACGCTGCCGAGGACCTGAACTGGTCGGGTGACCGGCTGTGGGCGAAGGCGCATCCGGTGACGGTGCAGCGCGTCGCGGGCGATCACTTCCGGCTCGACGATCCGGTCAGCCTCGATCTCGGCGAACAGGCGGATGTGGTGCTGATGCGGCAGGACCCACCGTTCGACCTGGGCTACATCACCGCCACGCACCTGCTGGAACGGATCGCGGATCGCACGCTGGTGGTCAACGACCCCGCCAGCGTCCGCAACGCGCCCGAGAAGGTGTTCGTGCTCGATTATGCGCGGTTCATGCCACCCACCCTCATCACCCGTTCGCTGGACGAGGCGCGCGCCTTTCTGGCGGAACACGGCGCCATCGTCATTAAGCCGCTGCACGGCAATGGCGGCAAGGCGATCTTCAAGGTGGAGGCGGATGCCGCCAACCTGTCCGCCCTGATCGAGGTGTTCAACCAGACCTGGCGCGAGCCGCACATGGTGCAGGCGTTCCTGCCCGCCGTGGCGAAGGGCGACAAGCGCATCGTGCTGGTCGATGGCGAGGTCGTCGGCGCGATCAACCGCTTGCCGGGCGAAGGCGAAATCCGCTCGAACCTCGCGGTCGGCGGCTCGGCGGAGAAGACCGAACTGACGACGCGGGAGCGCGAGATCTGCGCCGCGCTGGGGCCGGAGTTGAAGCGGCGCGGCCTGATCTTCGTCGGCATCGACGTGATTGGTGGCGAATGGCTGACCGAGATCAACGTCACCTCCCCCACCGGCATCGTCGCGATCGAGCGGTTCGACGGCACCGATGTCGCCGGGCTGATCTGGGATGCGATCGAACGCCGGGTCGCCGAACGAAAGGCCATCGGCGCGCGTTGAGCGCGCCATGACGCAGTTTATCCTCGATTGGATCGCCTGGGGCGGCTATTTCGGCATCATCCTGCTGATGGCGCTGGAGAACATCGTGCCGCCGATCCCGTCGGAGGTCATCATGGGCCTGGGCGGCATGGCGGTGGCGCGCGGGCAGATGCGGCTCGGCTGGCTGGTCGCGGCGGGGACGCTGGGCACGGTTGCGGGCAATTATGTCTGGTACTGGATCGGGCGGCGGTTCGGCTATCAGGGGTTGCGCCCCTTTGTCGATCGCTGGGGCCGCTGGCTGACGGTGGAGTGGGAGGATGTGGAACGCATCACCCGTTTCTTCCACGATCGCGGCGGCTGGGTGGTGTTCGTGTTCCGCTTCATGCCGACGTTCCGGACGATGGTGTCGCTGCCCGCCGGCATGGCGCGGATGCCGCGCTGGCGGTTCCTGATCGCGACGGCGGGCGGATCGGCGATCTGGAACACCGTTCTGGCGGCGGCCGGTCTGTACCTTGACCGGCGCTTTCAGGAACTGGACCGCTATGTCGGGCCGCTGGCGATCGCGCTGACGGTGGCGATCGTGGTGTTCTATATCTACCGTGTCATCACCTGGCGGCCCCGGACGGGATAACTCAGGCGCGCGGATGCGCGTGGCGATAGACGTCGAGCAGGTGCGCCGCATCGACCGCGGTATAGACTTGCGTCGAACTCAGGCTGGCATGACCCAATAGCTGTTGCAGCGCGCGCAGATCGGCGCCGCGCCCCAGCAGATGCGTCGCGAAGCTGTGGCGCAGCGCGTGCGGCGTGGTCCGCTCGTTCAGGCCCAGCCGCCCGCGCGCGCCCCGCACCGACCGGCGGATGATCGCGGGTGCCAGCGGCCCGCCCCGGAACCCCCGGAACAGCGCCTCGTCCCGCCCGATCGGCCAGGGGCACAGGCGGACATAGTCCTCGATCGCCGTCCGCACCTGCGGCAGCAACGGCACGATCCGCGTCTTCGCGCGCTTGCCGGTGACGGTCAGCGTCTCGCCCAGTGGCAGCGCCGCGCCGGTCAGCGCGATCGCCTCGCCGATCCGCAGGCCGCCGCCGTACAGCAGCAACAGCACCGCCCAGTCGCGCGCGGCGATCCACGGCTCGCGCGCCTCGTCCGCCACTTCCTCCGCCAGCGCGATCACATCGGCGGGCGCGACCGGCCGGGGAATACCCTTGGCCACGCGTGGTCCGCGCAGCCGGGGCCCCGCAGTCCCCGCCCATGCCAGGAACCCCCGCACCGCCGACAATTCGCGCGCGGCCGATGCATTGCCCAGCCCCGCCCCGCGCCGGTGCGCCAGATACGCGCGCAGGTCCGCCGCCTCGATTCCCGCCAGCCGCGCGGCGTCGACATTCCCTCCCCAATGCCCGGTCAGGAACGCCAGCAGCCGATCCGCCGTCGCATGATAGGCGCGCACGGTATGCGCCGACCGCCGTCGATCGCGCGCCAGATGCGCCGCCCAATCGGCGGCAAGGGGATGAGGCAGAGCGGCCATGCCCCGTCATGCCACCGCATCGCCCGCGACGCCACGCTTCACCTCGCGCGCGCTTACCCCCATATGCAGCGGGCATGTCCCGCGCCCGTGTCCTCCTGCTCAATGCCGCCCTCGGCCCCCTCGACTACCGCGTGCCGCATGGCATGACGGTGGAGCCGGGGTCGATCGTGGTCGCCCCGCTCGGCCCCCGCCAGTTGCTGGGCGTGGCGTGGGAGGCGGAGCGGATGCCGTCCGACGCGGAGGTGGGCGACAACCGGCTGCGCCCCCTGCTGGCGGTGGCCGACGTACCGCCGCTGCGCCCGGCGCTGCGCCGGCTGGTGGAATGGACCGCCGGCTATTACCTCGCGCCGCCCGCCGCGGTGCTGCGCATGTGCCTTGCCTCCACCTCCGCGCTGGAGGGGGCGCGCACCGTCACCGAATATCGCGCCACCGGCGAGGTGCCCGCCCGCCTGACCCCGCAGCGCGAACAGGCGCTGGAGCGGATCGGCGACCGGCAGGGGCTGATCCGCGAACTCGCGGGCATCGCCGACGTATCGGACTCGGTGATCCGCGGTCTGGTGAAGACGGGCGTGCTGGAGGCGGTGACGGTCGACATCGACAGCCCCTATCCCGTCCCCGATCCCGGCCACGGCGCACCGACGCTGTCCGACGAACAGCGCGCCGCCGCCGACACGCTGGCCGCCGGCGTGACCGCGCACCGGTTCGAGCCGACCCTGCTCGACGGCGTCACCGGATCGGGCAAGACCGAGGTGTATTTCGAGGCGGTGGCGGCGGCGATCCGACAGGGCCGGCAGACGATCGTGCTGCTGCCCGAGATCGCGCTGACCGAGCCGTTCCTGAAACGCTTCCACGACCGGTTCGGCTGCGAGCCGGTGGCGTGGCATTCCGGGCTGCGTTCCACCCAGCGCCGCCGGGCATGGCGGGCGATCGCCAGCGGCGAGGCGCTGGTGACGGTGGGGGCGCGATCGGCGCTGTTCCTGCCCTATCGCAACCTGGGGCTGATCGTGGTCGACGAGGCGCACGAAACCAGCTTCAAGCAGGAAGAGGGCGTTCATTACCATGCCCGCGACGTGGCGGTGATGCGTGGCAAGTTCGAGGAATGCCCGGTGATCCTCGCCAGCGCGACGCCGGCGATCGAGACGCGCCAGCAGGTGGCGCTGGGCCGCTATGCCGAGCTGAAACTGCCGAAGCGGTTCGGCGCGGCGGAGATGCCGGCGATCGCCGCGATCGACCTGATCCACGAACCGCCCGAACGCGGCCGCTGGCTGAGCCCGCGGCTGGTCGAGGCGATGACCGAGACGCTGGCGAAGCGCGAACAGTCGCTGCTGTTCCTCAACCGACGCGGCTATGCGCCGCTGACGTTGTGCCGGTCGTGCGGCCACCGGTTCCAGTGCCCCAATTGCACCGCGTGGATGGTCGAGCATCGGCTGACCCGGCGCCTCGCCTGCCACCATTGCGGGCATGTGATGCCGACGCCCAAGGTCTGTCCCGAATGCAAGGCGGAGGATTCGCTGGTCGCCTGCGGCCCCGGGGTCGAGCGGATCGCGGACGAGGTGGCGCTGCTGTTCCCGGAGGCGAAGACCGCGGTGGTCACCAGCGATACGATCTGGTCGCCGGCCAAGGCGGCGGAGTTCGTCGGGCGGATGGAGGCGGGCGACATCGACATCGTGGTCGGCACGCAGCTCGTCACCAAGGGATATCACTTCCCCAACCTGACGCTGGTCGGGGTGGTCGATGCCGATCTGGGGCTGGAGGGCGGCGACTTGCGCGCGGCGGAGCGGACCTTCCAGCAGATCAGGCAGGTATCGGGCCGCGCCGGGCGCGGGGCCAAGCCCGGCCGCGTCTTCATCCAGACGCATAGCCCCAAGGCGCAGGTGATGCAGGCGCTGGTGACCGGCGACGGCGATGCCTTCTATGAGGCCGAGACCGAGGCACGCCGCGATGCCGGGGCGCCGCCGTTCGGGCGATATGCCGCGATCGTGGTCAGTTCGGAGGAGCAGTCCTGCGCGCACGAGACCGCGCTGCTGGTCGGCCGCTCCGCGCCGACGGTGGAGGGGATGGCGGTGTACGGCCCCGCCCCCGCGCCGCTGGCGATGTTGCGCGGGCGGCACCGTTACCGTCTGCTGGTCCATGCCCGCCGCGCGCTGGACGTGCAGGACGTGATCCGCGAATGGCTGGGCGCGCTGACATGGCCCAGCAAGGCGCGGGTAACGGTGGACGTCGATCCGTACAGCTTCCTGTGACGCGGAAAGTCACACGGAAAGTCACGAACGTCGCATCCTACAGGGGTGTTCGCGCACCGTCCCGACCTTGCGCCGTACCTTCTATGGAAAGGCGTGGTCGTCATGGCGGAAGGCGCTGATGTAGGACAGCCCCTTGCCAATGTCGTACCGGACTTATGTACTCAAGCTATCGTCATCGCGAGCGCAGCGAAGCGATCCAGCGCCGCGCGCGGGGCCTCTGGATCGCTTCGCTGCGCTCGCGATGACGGGAAACCGGCGGTGACCCGCAGAAATGCGCCGGTATCAGCCGGCGTGTTCGGCCAGCACCGTCAGGCCCTTGTCGTTGACCTCGGCGAAACCGCCCTTGATCGCGATCGTCTCCGGCTGGCCGTTGGCGCTGGTATAGACCGAGATCACGCCGTCGCGGATCGTCGACATGAAGGGGGCATGGCCCTCCAGCACGCCGAAATCGCCCTCGGTGCCGGGGACGACGACCATGTGGACGCTCTCCGACCGGAGCAGCTTTTCGGGGGTGACGAGTTCGAAATGGAGCATCGGGACTATTTCCTGATCTGGTAGCTGGCGGTGGCGAGAAACTGGACGCGATCCGTGCGACCGCCGGCCGCGACTGCATGGGACAGGGTCATCGACAATTGGAGATCGACGGTGCTGACGAACCGTTCGCTGACCATCCCGCCCTCGCGTCCGCCACCGATGTGTTGCCATCGGCGGGCGAAATCCGGAGCGCGGCGCAGCGCGACGATCGCGGGCTGCATATCGAATGGGCCACCGCCCGACAGATGGCAGACCGGCAGCCGATCGGAGGTGGTGACATAGATGCCACCTTCGCCCAACGGGACCCGCCAGTGATGGAGCGCGACCCGCATCACGGGCGGCGGCAGCGCGACCGATGGCACGGTGGCCTGCGACTGCAAGCCCTGCGCCCGACCGAAGGCGGCGATGTCCCCGTTCCAGCTGGCCGGTTCGAGCAGCCAGCGTTCGCACGCGGCGATCGCGGTATCGACCGCGGCGACGGTGCCCTGCCCGCGAGCCTGCACCGGAACCGGTGCCGTCGCGAGAAGAGCCGCCGTCGCCGCAGCGACGATCACGCCTCCTTGGCCATCTTCTCGGCCTTGGCGACGACTTCGTCGATGCCGCCGACCATGTAGAAGGCCGCTTCGGGCAGATGGTCGTATTCGCCGTCGACCACCGCCTTGAACGAGCGGATCGTGTCCTCGACCTGCACGAACTTGCCGCTGATGCCGGTGAAGACCTCGGCGACGTGGAACGGCTGGCTGAGGAACTTCTGGATCTTGCGGGCGCGGGTCACGGTCAGCTTGTCCTCTTCGGACAGCTCGTCCATCCCGAGGATGGCGATGATGTCCTGCAGCGACTTGTAACGCTGGAGCAGCGACTGCACGGCGCGCGCCGTGTCGTAATGCTCCTGACCGACGATGCGCGGCTCCAGCACGCGGCTGGTCGAATCGAGCGGATCGACCGCCGGATAGATGCCGAGTTCGGAGATCGCGCGGTTCAGCACGGTCGTGGCGTCAAGATGCGCGAACGAGGTCGCCGGCGCCGGATCGGTAAGATCGTCGGCGGGAACGTAGACGGCCTGCACCGAGGTGATCGACCCCTTGTTGGTCGAGGTAATCCGCTCCTGCAGCGCGCCCATGTCGGTCGACAGCGTCGGCTGGTACCCCACCGCCGACGGGATGCGGCCGAGCAGCGCCGACACTTCCGCGCCCGCCTGCGTGAAGCGGAAGATGTTGTCGACGAAGAACAGCACGTCCTGCCCCTCGACGTCGCGGAAATATTCCGCGATCGTCAGGCCCGACAGCGCGACGCGGGCGCGGGCGCCCGGCGGCTCGTTCATCTGGCCGAATACCAGCGCGACCTTCGAACCCTCCGACTGCGGATTGCCGTCGGCATCCTTGGCGATGACACCCGCGTCGAGGAACTCGTGATACAGGTCGTTGCCCTCGCGGGTACGCTCGCCGACGCCGGCGAACACCGAGGTGCCGCCATGGCCCTTGGCGATGTTGTTGATGAGTTCCTGGATCAGCACGGTCTTGCCCACGCCGGCGCCGCCGAACAGGCCGATCTTGCCGCCCTTCGCATAGGGCGCGAGCAGATCGATGACCTTGATGCCGGTGACGAGGATCGCGCTTTCGGTCGACTGATCGACGAACAGCGGCGCCTCGGCATGGATCGGCGAGCGCAGGTCGGTGGCGACCGGGCCACGCTCGTCGATCGGCTCACCGATCACGTTCAGGATACGGCCCAGCGTCGCGGGGCCGACGGGCACGCTGATCTGCGCGCCGGTGTCGGTCACGGTCTGGCCGCGGGTCAGGCCCTCGGTCGCGTCCATGGCGATCGTGCGGACGGTGTTCTCGCCCAGATGCTGCGCGACTTCCAGCACCAGCCGGTTGCCGTTGTTGCTGGTTTCCAGCGCCGACAGGATCGACGGCAGCTGTTCGGGGAAATGCACGTCGACGACCGCGCCGATGATCTGGGCGATCGTGCCGACATTGTTGGTGGTGCCCGTGGTCTGGGTCGGGCGGATGTCTTCAGCGGCGGTTGCCATGGCGGTTCTTCCTGCTTCGAATCTTTTAGAGCGCTTCGGCGCCCGAGATGATCTCGACCAGTTCGGTCGTGATCGCGGCCTGACGGGTGCGGTTGTACTGGATCGAGAGACGCTGGATCATGTCACCGGCGTTCTTGGTCGCATTCTCCATCGCGTTCATCCGGCTGCCCTGTTCGGATGCGGCATTTTCCAGCAGCGCGCGGAAAATCTGGATGGCGACGTTGCGCGGCAGCAGGTCGGCGAGGATCGCCTCCTCGCTCGGCTCGTACTCGGTGACCGCGGCCGGGGCGTTCGCCTTGCCGGCGGCACCGGGGACGGACGACAGCGGCACGGGCACGATCTGGATGCCGGTCGGCTCCTGCACCAGCGCCGAGACGAACTTGGCGTAGAACAGGTGCGCGACGTCGAATTCGCCCGCGGTGAAGCGCGCGATCACATCGTCGGCGATCTGGCGCGCGTCGTCGAACGCCAGCCGCTTGATATGGCCCATCTCGTGATCGGCGGCGATCATGGTCGGGTAGAAGCGGCGCAGCACGCGCCCCTTCTTGCCGGCGATGTAGAACTTCACCGTCTTGCCCTGCGCGATCAGCGCATCGGCGTGCTTGCGCGCCGCCCGGACGATGTTGGTGTTGAACGCACCGGCCAGCCCCCGTTCGGAGGTGGCGACGACGATCAGGTGGACCTGATCCTTGCCGGTGCCCGCCAGCAGCGGCGACGCGCCGGGCGCGATGCCGACGCGGCCGGCGATGCTGGCCATCACGCCTTCCAAGCGCTGCGCATAGGGACGCGCGGCGACCGCCGCCTCCTGCGCGCGGCGCAGCTTGGCGGCGGCGACCATCTTCATCGCCTTGGTGATCTTCTGGGTCGATTTGACCGAGTTGATCCGAACCTTGAGGGCCTTGAGTGACGCCATCTTCTACCTTCTTCCCCCTCTCCCCGTCAGGGGAAAGGGCCGGGGAGAGGGGCATGGGTCAGTGCATGGCACCTTCCCCTCCCCTACCCTCTCCCCCGACGGGGAGAGGGAGATTCCATTACGCGAACGTCTTGGCGAACTGATCGAGTGCCGCCTTCAGGCCGCCCTTCGCCTCGTCGCCCAGATCGCGGGTGTCGCGGATCTTGGTCAGCACGCCGGCATGGTTGGCGCGCAGATCGGACAGCATCGCCGCCTCGTACCGGGTCACGTCCTTGACCTGCACGTTATCGAGATACCCCTGCGTGCCGGCGAAGATCGACGCGGTCTGCTCCTCGAACGGCATCGGCGCGAACTGCTTCTGCTTGAGCAGCTCGGTCAGGCGCGCGCCGCGGTTGAGCAGCTTCTGGGTCGAGGCGTCGAGATCCGATCCGAACTGCGCGAACGCCGCCATCTCGCGATACTGCGCCAGCTCCAGCTTGATCGAGCCGGACACCTTCTTCATCGCCTTGGTCTGCGCGGCGGAACCGACGCGGCTGACCGACAGGCCGACGTTGATCGCCGGGCGGATGCCCGCGAAGAACAGGTCGGTTTCGAGGAAGATCTGGCCATCGGTAATCGAGATCACGTTGGTCGGGATATAGGCCGACACGTCGCCCGCCTGCGTCTCGATGATCGGCAGCGCGGTCAGCGAGCCGCCGCCATTGGCGTCCGACATCTTGGCCGCGCGCTCCAGCAGGCGGCTGTGCAGGTAGAACACGTCGCCCGGATAGGCTTCGCGGCCCGGCGGACGGCGCAGCAGCAGCGACATCTGGCGATAGGCCACCGCCTGCTTCGACAGATCGTCGAACACGATCAGCGCGTGCATCGCGTTGTCGCGGAAATACTCGCCCATCGCAGTGCCGGTATAGGGCGCCAGGAACTGCATCGGCGCGGGGTCCGACGCGGTGGCGGCGACGACGATGGAATATTCCATCGCGCCGTTCTCTTCGAGCGTCTTGACCAGCTGCGCGACGGTCGACCGCTTCTGCCCGACCGCGACATAGACGCAGTAGAGCTTCTTCGATTCGTCGGTGCCGGCATTCGCCGTCCGCTGGTTGATGAAGGTATCGATCGCCACCGCCGACTTGCCGGTCTGGCGATCGCCGATGATGAGTTCGCGCTGGCCACGACCGACCGGCACGAGGGCGTCGATCGCCTTCAGGCCCGACTGCATCGGCTCGCTGACCGACTGGCGCGGGATGATGCCGGGGGCCTTCACCTCGACGCGGCTGCGCTTCTCGGCGACGATCGGGCCCTTGCCGTCGATCGGGTTGCCGAGACCGTCGACCACGCGGCCGAGCAGACCCTTGCCGACCGGCACGTCCACGATCGTGCCGGTGCGCTTGACGATGTCGCCTTCCTTGATCTCCGAATCCGAGCCGAAGATCACGACGCCGACGTTATCGGCCTCCAGGTTGAGCGCCATGCCCTGCACGCCGTTGGCGAATTCGACCATCTCGCCCGCCTGGACGTTGTCGAGGCCATAGATGCGCGCGATGCCGTCGCCGACCGACAGCACCTGACCGGTCTCGGAGACCTGTGCCTGATCGCCGAAGCTGGCGATCTGGTCCTTGATGACGCGGGAGATTTCTGCGGCGCGAATGTCCATCAACTCAGCCTTTCATCGCGCTGGCAAGCGCATTCAAACGGGTGCGGATCGACGAGTCGATCATCTGGGAACCGATGCGGACGACAAGCCCGCCGAGCAATTGGGGGTCGACCGACAGGTCGACCGACACCTCGCGACCGACGCGCTGGCGAAGCTGCTGCTTCAGCTGGGCGACCTGATCGTCGGTCAGCGGGTGGGCGCTCACGACCTCCGCCGCGATCTCGCCGCGATGGCGCGAGGCCAGCGTGCGGAACGCGCGGATGATCGCGGGCAGCTGCGACAGCCGCCGGTTTTCGGCGAGCACGCCGAGGAAACTGCGGGTGGTGGGATCGACCCCGATCTGGTCGGCGACCGCCAGCACGGTCTTCACCGCGACGCCGCGCCCGACCAGCGGGCTGGTCGTCAGCCGGCGCAGGTCGTCCGACTGGCCGAGCGCGTCGCGCACCGCCGTCAGGCTCGCCTCGACCGCATCGATCGTCTTCGCGTCACGTGCAAGGTCGAAAAGGGCCACGGCATAACGACCGCCCAAACTTGCCTGAATACCGCCAGCTGTCTCCACGGACCTGGAATTCCTCGTCGTCAGAACGGGTTCGCCCATAGGGAACGGGGCGCGAAAAACGCACCTCCGATGGGCTGCGGCGCGGCTAGCATGGGGGGGCCGCCGATGCAAGCCGCGCGGTCGACACGCGTCGTTCAGGATCGTTCGCGCAACGATGACGGCAGGCACGTGGAACGGGGGGCATGGGGACGGTGGCGATGCGCGGCGCAGGGCGGATGATGATGACGGCCGGCCTGATCGCGGCGACATCACCCGTGGCCGCCGAGACGTTGCGCGTCGAGGGCATCTTCGCCGCCACCGCGCGGGAGGCCAGCTTCCTGCCGACGATCGGCGTGGACATGATCGACGGGCCGCTCGGCGAGAAACTGGGCGACGCGATCGAGCGGCAACTGGCCGCGATGGACCGTAACGACACCCCCCATGCCAGGCTGGTGCCCGCCTCGCTGCGGCCGGACGGGATGCTGACCGGTCAGGCCGATATCGCCGTGGAGAGCAGCGACTACACCGAGGCACGTGAGCGCTGCGCCGAGAAGAAGGACGGCAAGTGCCTGAGGCGGATCGGTTACCGGGTGCGCTGCACGCGACGATCGGTCAGCCTGCGCGCCGACCTGCAACTGGTCCGCAGGCGCGACGACCGCACCGTCTATAGCGGGCCGAAGACGCGGACGGACAGCGGCTGGTGGTGCGAGGACACGGGGGTCCCGCTCGATGTCGCGCTGACCGCCGATGTCATGGCCGAATCGGTCGCGCGCGAGGTCCGGCTCGATCTCGCCCCGCACCGCGAACGCTATACGGTGCGCATACAGGAGGATCGCAAGGGCCTGCCCGGCGAGGTCGCGGACCGGTTCAGACAGGCGGTGCGCCTGACCAAGACCGATCAGGCCGCCGCCTGTCGCGCTTTTACGGAGATCGACCGGCTGTCGCCCGATCACGGGCCGACGGTGTTCAATCTGGCGCTCTGCGCGGAGGCGGAGGGGCGATATCCGCTGGCCGGCGATCTGTACGCCCGCGCCCGTATCTTCGCACCCAACGCGGGGGACGAGGTCAGCAAGGGGCTGGGCCGGGTCCGCTCGCTGGCGGCGGGCGAGGAGGACGTGCGACGCATGGCGGCACTTTGATCGCAAGCGCCGGGATGAAGCCGTGTGACGGACGCGGTAGGACGACGGCATGACCGATCCGTTCGACGACGCCGCCGCCTGGACCGCCTTCGTCGCGCGCGACCGCGATGCCGATGGCCGCTTCGTCGTCGCGGTGGCCACCACCGGCATCTATTGCCGGCCAAGCTGCCCGGCTCGCCGGCCACGGCGCGAGCATGTCAGCTTCCATGCCGATGCGGTCGCGGCACGGGCCGCCGGCTATCGCCCCTGCCGCCGCTGCCTGCCCGATGGCGTCGCCCGCGACCGGGCGGCGGTGGCCGCCGCCGCCGCGATCCTCGATGCCGGGGAAGCCCCGACGCTGGCCGGGTTGGCGACACGGGTCGGTTATGCGCCGCATCATTTCCAGCGGTTGTTCGTCCGCGCGACGGGCGTCAGCCCCGCCGCCTATGCCCGCGCCCGCCGCGCCGCGCGGGGCGCGGCGGCGCTGCCGGCCAGCGACAGCGTGACGGCGGCGATCTACGCGGCGGGCTATGCCGCCCCCAGCCGCTTCTATGGCAACGTCGCCCCACGGCTGGGCATGACGCCCGCCCAGCGACGGCGCGGGGCACCGGGCGAGACGATCCGCTGGACGATCGTGCCGACCAGCCTCGGCCCGCTGCTGATCGCGGCGACGATGCGCGGGCTGTGCCGGGTGGCGTTCGACGAGGATGCGGCGGCGCTCACCCGGCTGTTCCCGCTCGCCGCGATCGAACCGGGCGATGCCGCGCTGGCCGCGATGGCGGCACGGGTGGTGGCGCAGGTCGAATCGCCGGCGCGCGATACCGGCCTGCCGGTCGACGTGCGCGGCACCGCGTTTCAGGAAGCGATATGGCAGGCGTTGCAGGCGATCCCGCCGGGCGAGACGCGCAGCTATGCCGATCTGGCGGCACTGGCCGGCTATCCCGGCGCCACCCGCGCGGCGGGAACGGCCTGCGGCGCCAACCCGGTCGCGGTCGTCGTGCCGTGCCACCGCATCCTGCGCGGCGACGGGGCGCTGGGCGGCTATGCCCATGGCCCGGACCGCAAACTTGCCCTGCTGGAGCGGGAAGGCTGGCCCGGAAAGCCTGGACCGGACCGGAAATGATCGACGAAACGGACGATTAGCCAATTCTAAAAGCTTGGCCGCTAGCATCCCGTATCGACACAAGAGGATCGGGAATGAGCGCGTTCGGGCGTCGGAGCAATATGGGTAGCGGACAGCCGGTCCGGCCGGCGTTCGGCGTGGCGCGGCCGATGCACGGCGGCGGCCCCGCCCCCCGCCCGGAACCGGAGGGTGGCCAGCAATTCCCGCCGCTCGACGCGCTGGCCCTGCCCGGCGAACTCGACCCCACGCTCCATTCCGCGCCGACGCTGGATGCGATGCAGCGCCTGTCCGATCGCCAGAACGCCAGTGGCGATGCCGGCAGCAGCAAGGTGGAGGGGTTCGAAGCCTCCGTCCACAAGATCAAGGAGCAGGTGCTGCCGCGCCTGCTGGAACGCGTCGATCCCGAAGCGGCGGCGACGCTGGGCAAGGACGAACTGGCCGAGGAATTCCGCCCGATCATCGGCGAGGTGCTGGCCGAGCTGAAACTGACGCTGAACCGCCGCGAACAGTTCGCGCTGGAAAAGGTGCTGGTCGACGAACTGCTGGGTCTCGGGCCGCTGGAGGAACTGCTCGCCGATCCCGCCATCACCGACATCATGGTCAACGGCCCCGACCAGACGTATGTGGAGCGCAAGGGCAAGCTGGAGATCGCGCCGATCCAGTTCCGCGACGAGGAGCATCTGTTCCAGATCGCGCAGCGCATCGTCAATTCGGTCGGACGCCGGGTCGACCAGACCACCCCGCTGGCCGACGCCCGGCTGAAGGACGGCAGCCGCGTCAACGTGATCGTGCCGCCGCTGAGCCTGCGCGGCACCGCCATCTCGATCCGCAAATTCTCCGCCAAGCCGATCACGCTCGACATGATGGCGGGGTTCGGCAGCATGAGCCCGAAGATGGCGACCGCGCTGAAGATCGCCGGGGCCAGCCGTTTCAACGTCGTCATCTCCGGCGGTACCGGTTCGGGCAAGACGACGATGCTGAACGCGCTGTCGAAGATGATCGACCCGGGCGAGCGCGTGCTGACGATCGAGGACGCGGCCGAACTTCGCCTGCAACAGCCCCACTGGCTGCCGCTGGAAACCCGCCCCGCCAATCTGGAGGGTCAGGGCGAGATCAGCATCCGCGACCTGGTGAAGAACGCGCTGCGTATGCGCCCGGACCGCATCATCCTGGGCGAAATCCGCGGGGCGGAGTGTTTCGACATGCTCGCCGCCATGAACACCGGCCATGACGGGTCGATGTGTACGCTCCACGCCAATTCCCCGCGCGAGGCGCTGGCCCGCATGGAGAACATGGTGATGATGTCCGACATCAAGGTGCCCAAGGAGGCGATCAGTCGCCAGATCGCCGATTCGGTCGAACTCATCATCCAGGTGAAGCGGCTGCGTGACGGCAGCCGCCGCGTGACCAACGTGACCGAAGTGATCGGGATGGAAGGCCCGGTGATCGTCACGCAGGAACTGTTCCGCTTCGAGTATCTGGACGAGGGCGCGGACGGCAAGATCATCGGCGAGTACCGCTCGATGGGGCTGCGCCCCTACACGCTGGACAAGGCCAAGCAGTTCGGATTCGATCAGGCGTATCTGGAAGCCTGCCTGTAAAAGCCTGCAATATCAGGTCGTACCGGGCTGACGGGGGGACCATGAGGCACTAAGGGCGGCCGGCATGAATGCCGCCGCCCCGTCTGTCGTTGCCGACCATCGGCGACGGCTCGGCCTGCCGCGATCGGCGGCGATGCAGGCATCGTTGCTGTTGCTGGCGGCCTTCGTCACGCGCGGCGCCTTGTTCGGCAATCCGCTGGTTCATAGCGACGAGGGTTTCTACCTGCTGGTCGGAAACCGGATGATGCACGGCGCGTGGCCGTTCGTCGACATCTTCGATCGCAAGCCGGTGGGCCTGTTCCTGATCTTCGCCGCGATCCGCTCGGTCGGCGGCGATGGCATCCTGACCTATCAAGTGGCGGCGACCCTGTGCGCCACCGCCACCGCCTTCCTCGCGACCCGGATCGCCCGCCGGTTCTGTTCGCCGGGCGCGGCCTTTGCCGGCGGGCTCTGTTATCTGGTGTGGCTGGTGGTGTTCGATGGCGGGGGCGGGCAGGCATCGGTCTGGTACGGCCTGCCGATGGCGGGGGCGGGCCTGCTGGCGATCGACGGCATCCGCGAACGGCGACGCCTGTCGCGACGCGGCGCGGCGGCGATGCTGCTGGTCGGCGTCGCGATGCAGATCAAGTACACCGCCATGTTCGAGGGCGTCTTCTTCGCGCTGGCGCTGCTGCGGGCCGGCTGGCTGGCCGGACGGCCGCTGCACCGCATCGGGCGCGACGCGGCGCTGTGGATCGTGCTGGCGCTGCTGCCCACCGCCATCGCGCTGGCCGTCTATATGGCGGCGGGGCATGGCGAGGCGTTCATCTTCGCCAACTTCGTGTCGATCTTCGGACAGGGCGACCCCGATACCGCCGCCACCAATGCGGTGAAGCTGCTGGAGGCGGCGGCGCTGGCCTCCCCGCTCGGCTGGCTGGCGATCCGCGGCGGGTGGCGGGCGTGGCCGGCGCTGGAATGGGCGGCGATCGCGCTGATCGCGGTGCTGATGATGGGGACCGCCGAACAGCATTATTTCATCCCGGTGATGTTGCCGCTGTCGATCGCCGCCGCCGCCGGCCTGAACGATCGCGGCTGCACCTTCGCGTTGCGCCGCTGTGTCGCGATGCTGGCGATCGGCCTGGCACTGGCCGCGCTGGTGACGACCCTGCGCATCCGCCAGCGCGGCACCCCGGCACAGGCGGCGGCGCTGGCGCGGATGGTCGGCGACCGGCCGGCGGGATGCATGTTCGGCTTCAACAGCGAACCGATCCTCTATTACCTGACCCGGTCCTGCCTTCCGACCCGCTACATCTTTCGCAGCCATCTCGGCCAGACGTCGGAGGTCCATGGCATCGATACCGATCCCGTCGCCGAGACCGCCCGCATCCTAGCGCGCGATCCCGGCTTGATCGTGATCCGCACCCCGAAGCCCACCACCAATCCCGCCACGCAAGCACTGGTGCTGCGCGCGGTCGCCGACCGGTATCGACTGGTCGGCACGGTCAGGATCGGACGGTTGCGGCAATATGTCTTCCGCCTGCGCCGCGCGCGCCGCTAGACGGGAACCGTGATCGACGCGGACACGTCGGGGGCGTTGCGTTGGCGAAGCGCGATGGAGACATTCCCGGCGATCCCCGCCGCCAGCGCGGGCAGCCGCAGCACCGCCTGCCCGGCCTGCGCCGACGACACGGTCCGCGCCGCCGCCCACGCGCCGCCGTTCACCGCATAGTCGTAGGCATCGGGCGTCCCGACATAGGTGATCGCCAGATCGATCCGCCGCGTCGCCGGATCGACCGTCGCGGTGTGGATCGCCAGCGGCGGCGCCAGCGATCCGGCGGTCACGTTCGCCATCGCGGGGCCGATCGTGACGGCGAAACGCACGCCATATCCGCGCGGCTGGACCGCATCGAGGAACGCGGCGTCGATCGTCACCGATATCCGGATGCCGTTCTGGTAGAATGCGACGCTACCGTCCGCCGCGACGCGCAGTTCGATGAAGGCGGTGACCGGCGCGGCGACCAGCGGCGGGGCGAAGGCACGATATTCGTACCCGATAATCTCGCTCTGGACGCCGTCGACGACGCGGATCACGCCATAATGATCGTCATCGACGATCCGGAAGATCACGCCGTTCTGCGCATCCGTCATGCGGAACCAGAAATCGGCGGTGTTCGTCGCCCGGCGGAACCGGGTACCGATCATATAGGGTTCGGCGGCCATCATGCGCAGGCCGATCGCCGTCTGCGTGCCCAGATCGACCGGGCCGACCGGATGCGGGGGCAGCACCGCATCCGCCATCACCGACGCCGCGGCGACGACGATGGCGATCACCGTCGTCCGCGGACTGTTGCCGGCACCGGCCAGCGTCTCCACGAGCGCGATCTCCGCCGGGCCGGCCACCGCCGGCACGCCGACGATCCTGCCGTCCGCGATCGCCAGTCCCGGCGGCAACGTCGCCGCCAGCAGCGCATTCGGCGTCGTGCCGGTCACCGGCAGATCGACCGCGACCCCGACCGTCCAGGCACTGGCCGGCAACGACAGCGCCGCCAGCATTGGCGCGGGCGGCGCATCGAACGGTATCCGCGTCCGGGCAAAGACCGGCGCGGCGCCATCCGCGCCGGCGCGGATCGTGACGCGCCATCCGTGCCCGGCGATCGCCGCCCCGTCGAGCGAGACGACATCCCCGGCGGAGGGCAGAATCGTCAGCGCTCCGCGTGCGATCACGTCGCGGCCGTGGCGGTATCGCTCCGCCAGTTCCACGACCAGCGGCCAGCCATATAGCGATTCGGACAGCCGGCCGTCGCGGGCGAAGCGCACGTGATCGCCCTCCCCGTCGGCCACGATCTCGCCATCGATCGCGGCGTGCGCGACCCGGTCGTGATCGTGGAACGACAGGGCAAAGGCACGTCCCGCCAGCGGCATCGCCGCGCCGTCGGCATCATGGAAACGCAGGTCGAGGACGAAGGGCTCGCCCGCCGCCAGCGTGAAGGCGGACAGGTCATCGGTGATGGTCAGCATCGGATGCTCCGGAAAAAGGGGTTCATCGCCCGGTGGCGTGCGGTCGGGCGACGGCGGCGGGGACCACGACGATCGCCCTCATCGCGGCACCACCGGGCCGGCCGCCGCATCGGGCTGGCTCTGCCGGAAGAGCAGCCCCCCGATCGTGCCGAGCAGGGTGACGAGACCCGTCGTCACCTTGTCGGACGTGGCGATCAGCGCTTCGGGCAGCACCTTGCCGAGCAGACCGGTGACCGCGATCGGTGCGAGCGCCACGAGCAGCGTCGCGATCACCACGGCCAGGAACGCGCGGAAGCGCAGGCGCTGGTCGTTCATGCCGGCTCTCCGATCCGTTGCGCGAGCCAGCCATAGAGAAACGCCTCGTTGGCGGGGCGTCGTTCGGCGAGCGCGATGTAGCGTTCGCCCTGCAACGCATCGATCGCCTTCAGCAGCACCGCCTCGCCCACCGCGCGGCGGGTCGCCAGGAAAGCGTCGATCGCGGCGAGCGTCGCGGGGCCGATACGGCCGTCGAGCGTCAGGTCGGGATAATCGGTGGCCCCTCGGTTCAGCGCGTTCAGGGCGCGTTGCAGGAACCCGGCGGCAACCGGCGGCCCCATGTTGACGCCGGTATCGAACAGCTCGGCCGCCAGGCGCGGCGCCCGCGCCGCCACCGCCTCCAGTCCCGGCCGATACCAGTAGAGCCGGCGATAGATCGCCACCGCCTCGTCGCGCGGGAACTGGCGCATCGATCCGCGCCAGCCATGCGTCCGCGCCACCGATTCCGTGATACCCCAGCGGGTCGGCCCGCCCCGGTCGGCGGGATGATCGACATAGCCGCCCTCCCGCTCGATCACCGCATCGATCAATCCGTCGATCGTCTCGTCCATCATAGCCCCCCGATTCGATTGAGGCGGCCCAACTATCCTATTTGGTTCGTTGTAGGACAGCAGGAAATTACTGCCCCATTCCCACCACCATTGTATCCTAGGCGGCGGGACGAACCACGGCGGGACATCATGAAGGCCATCATCATCGCGGCGGGTCACGGCTCGCGCCTCCTGCCGCTGACGCTGGAAACGCCCAAATGCCTGGTACCGGTCGGCGGCCGGGCGATCCTCGACCACCAGCTTCGCGCGATCCGCACGGCTGGCATCACCGCGGTCACCGTGGTCGGCGGCTATCGTATCGAACAGATCGGCGAACATCTGGCGGCGCGGCGCGACGACGGGCTGGCGACCGACCTCGTCTTCAATCCCTTCTGGGCGGCGGGCAGCAGCATCGGCAGCGTGTGGGCGGCGCGCGCCGACCTGACCGGGGCGTTCGTGCTGATGAACGGCGATACGATCTTCGACCCCGCGGTGCTGACCGCCGCGGTCGCCGATGCCCGGCGCGGGGTGAAGCTGGTGGTCGATACGCTGGCCTCGCCCGAGCCCGACGACATGCTGGTCGCGGTGGCGGACGGACGCGTCCGCGCGGTTGGCAAGGCACTCGACCCGGCCCGCGCCACGCACCGCTCGCTCGGCATCGTCGCCTCGACCGGGGGCGGTGCCTATGCCGATGCGCTGCGCGCGGTGATCGGCGGCGGGAACGGCATCCACGCTTTCCACCATGCGATCGTCGACCGGCTGGCGGGGGTGGATGCGGTGGCGGCGGTGGCGATCCCGGCGGGCACGCCCTGGCAGGAGATCGACCGGCCCGACGACATCGAACGCTGGCGGCGGGAACGCGGGGCATGAAGAGGCCGGTCGCCTTCCTGTTCCTCGGCGAGACGCTGCTGATCCCCCACCTCTACCCGATCGTTGAGGCGCTGGCGGCGGACGGTGATGTCGCGATCGACCTGTGGGTCGCCACCTCGGTCCATGAGCAACTGCTGACGCGGTGGAGCGCGGGGTTGGCGGGCGTCCGCATCCGGCGCGTTCCCGGCTTTCGCCGGTTGCCGGCCGGCGCGGATGGCCGCAATCCGCCGCTGCCGGCCAAGATACCGACGCTGATCCGGTTGATCCCCCACCTGTTGCGAGCCCGCGCGGTGGTGTGCGCGGAACAGACCAGCCTGTGGCTGCCGCGTGCGTTGCCGTTCCTGCCGCCGTTCGTGAAGACCTCGCACGGGGTCGGCTCGATGAGTGCGCGCGACGATCCCCGCCGCCGCGCCGCCCGCGTGATGCTGGTGCCCAGCCAGCGGGAGCGGGGCACCTATCTGGCGCGCGGCTTCGCATCCGACCGGGTGATCGCCACCGGCTACGTCAAGTCCGCCTTCCGGCAGCGCAGCCTTGCCACCCTGCCCTTCGCCGAACCGAAGCCGGTCGTCCTCTATGCGCCGCACTGGCAACGGCATCGGTCATCATGGTGGCACTGGGGGGCGGAGACGGTGCGGCGGATCGCCGACGACGGCCGCTGGAACCTGGTCTTCGCGCCGCATCAGCGATTGGTGGAGGGCGCGCCGGAGGTGCGCCAGGTGATGGCCGATCTGGCGGGCCGCCCGAACGTGCATTGCGACATCGACGGCTTCGCGATGGTCGACGGCAGCTACACCGCCGCCGCCGATCTCTATCTGGGCGACACGTCGAGCCAGGTGATCGAGTTCCTGTCCCGCCCGCGCCCCTGCGTCTTCCTGAACGCCGGCGGCGTCGACTGGCGGGCCGACCCGTCCTACGCACAGTGGCATTGTGGCGAGGTGGTGGACGATCCCGCCGACCTGCTGGCCGCGCTGGCCCGGGCGCCGGCGATCCACCCCGGCTTCGCGGCCGAGCAGGCACGGTTCGCCGCAGACTCGCTGGGCGATACCGGCGGGGCGGCCCCCGCACGCGCGGCACGGGTCATCCGCGACCTGCTCGACAATCCGGCACGATCGGGTAACGCCGCGGCATGACTTCTCCCGCGCTCGCCACCATCGGCGACAATCCCACCCCGCTCTGGGGCATGACCAATGCCGAACGCACCCGCCGGATCGCACAGGCGCAAGGGTTCGATGAGCGGGGCGCGACGATCGTGCTCGCCCATCTCGACTATGCGTTCGACCCGGTCTGGACCGCGCATCTGAAGACCCGCCCCGGCACCGTCGTGACGCGCGACGGGCGCCCGGTGCTGGCGCATGTCGGCGATGTCGAGGCCGAGGAGGCCGCCGCGCTGATGATCGCCGGCCGCCCCCTGCCCGGCCTGACCGTGATCGAGGCGGAGGACGAGGGCGGTATCCTGAACGAGGCGCTGCGGAAACGCGAACGCCCGTTCATGGAACCGCTGACCCCCGCCACCGTTCCCGCGATCGAGCGGCTGAGCTACAAGGGCGCGTACAAGGGCGTCACCGACGTCCTGACCAAATATCTGTGGCCCGAATGGGCGTTCCGGCTGACGCAATTGTCGGCGCGGATCGGCATCAGCCCCAACGGCATCACCGCGATCGGCAGCGTGCTGTGCATCGTCGCCACGGTCGCCTTCTGGTATGGCTGGTTCTGGACCGGGCTGGCCACCGGCCTCGTCTTCATGGTGCTCGACACCGTCGACGGGAAGCTGGCGCGGTGCACCATCACCTCGTCGAAACTGGGCAATGCGTGGGATCACGGCGTCGATCTGGTCCATCCGCCCTTCTGGTGGTGGGCATGGGCGGCGGGCTGCGCGCCCTATGGCCGGGCGCTGTCGGACCAGATGTTCTGGATCGTCATCGGCACGATGCTGTTCGGCTATGTCGCGCAGCGCCTGATCGAGGGGGCGTTCATCGTCCGCTTCGGGATGCACATCCATGTCTGGCGCAAGTTCGACAGCGACTTCCGCCTGTTCACCGCGCGGCGCAATCCGAACATGGTGATCCTGCTGGCGGGGCTGCTGATCGGGCGGCCCGACTGGGGCATCATCGGCGTCGCGGCGTGGACCGCGATCTCGCTGGTCGTCCACCTGATCCGCCTGTTGCAGGCGATCGCGGTGAAGCGGCACGGCGCGGCGGTGGTCAGCTGGCTCGCCTGAGCCGCCACAGGCAATAGACCGCCAGCGCATAGAGAAAGCGGCTGTAATCCCGCTTTCCCGCGCGGTGGTCGGCGAATACCCGGTCCACCGCCGCCGCCTGCCAGATGCCCTCGGCCCGCGCGCCGCTGTCGTGCCACAGTTCCTCGGCGTAGCGGCCGAAATCGCCCGCGAACCATGCCGACAGCGGCATCTGGAAGCCCTGCTTGCGCCGGTCGAGGATGCCGGCGGGCAGCCATGGCGCGATCGCCTCCCGCACCACCCGCTTGCCGACGCGGCCATCCAGCTTCATGTGGGCGGGCATCGACAGCGCCAGATCGATCATCGGCTGGCCCAGCATCGGCACCCGCACCTCCAGCGAATGCGCCATGCTGGCCCGATCGACCTTGGTCAGCATCGCGCCGGGCAGGTTGAGCGCCAGATCGCATAGTCCGAACTGTTCCAGCGTATCGGCGGAGAGGGCGGCGGGATCGGGGAAATATTCCGCGCCCAGCCGCGCGATCTCACCATCGCCGCCGCCCGCCCGCGCGAGGAAACCGGGGTCGAACACGCGCGCGCGAAAGCTGTCCGCGCTGATCTGCGTCTTCGCGAAGAACCGCGCGACGCCGTCCGGCAACCCCGCGCTCGCTGCCGTCTTCGTCCAGCGCTGGATCACCGCGTTCAGATGGCGCGACGGCAGCGGCGGGATTGCGCCGATCGCCCGCGCGGCATGGCGCAAGGGGGCAGGCAGGCGGCCGATCCGGCGTTCGGTGGCATGGCGCTTGTAGCCGAAGAACAGCTCGTCGCCGCCGTCACCCGATAGCGCGACCTTCACCTCCTCGGCCGCGACCCGGCTGACATACCAGGTCGGCACCATCGACGGATCGGCGAACGGCTCGTCATAGGCGGCGGCCACCGCCGGCAGCAGATCGCGCGCCGCCGCCAGTTCCAGCGTGCGGGTGGTATGGCGGGTGCCCAGCGCCGCCGCGATTGCCGCCGCCGGGCCGCTCTCGTCGATGCGCGGATCGGGAAAACCGATCGTGAAGGTGCGCACCGGACGATCCGACACCCGCATCATCGCCGCGACCACCGCCGACGAATCGACCCCGCCCGACAGGAAGGCACCCACCTCGACATCGGCGACCATCTGTTCCGCGACGGTGTCCAGCCAGCGGGTGCGGAACCGGTCGACCCACTCGCCGTCCGACACCGGGGCGGCGGGTGCATAGCGCGGCGTCCAATAGGCGCGGATCGCCGGCGCCTCCCCCGCCCCCACCGTCAGCACATGCCCCGGCGGCAGGGTAAGGATCTGGCGATGGATCGACCGGGGGCTGCGGACATGCCCGAACCGGAAATAATCGAGCAGCGCCCGCTCATCGGTATCGAAGGAGAAACCGGGCAACAGCGTCAGCGTCTTCAGTTCCGATCCGAACGCGAACCCCGCCGGCTGGTCGGTATAATAGAGCGGCTTGATGCCGACGGGGTCGCGCGCCAGCGTCAGGCGGCGCCCGGCCCGGTCCCACACCGCCACCGCGAACATCCCGTCCAGCCGCGTCCACACGTCGTCGCCCCAGCGTTCGTAGCCGGCCAGGATCACCTCGGTATCGCCGCTGCTGTGGAACACGCGGCCCGCCGCCGCCAGTTCGGCCCGCAGCGCCGGGAAATTATAGATCTCGCCGTTGAACACCAGCGCGAGCCGGCCATCGGGCGAAAAGAACGGCTGATGCCCCCCCGCCAGGTCGACGATGCTCAGCCGTCGCATCCCGAACGCGAAGTCGCCATCCGCGAACACGCCCTCGTCGTCCGGCCCGCGATGGACGATCACCGCGCATTGCGCACGCACCGTTTCCGGCGTCGCCGCCGCGCCGCGCGCGAAAAGGCCCGCTATGCCGCAGATGGCCGTCTGCTCCCGCCGATATCCATGTTTCGCGCCTTAGGGGGGCGGCGGGCGAAAGACCACGGGTCTTGCCGCGTTCCGTGCGTCACCCTAAGCCGTCCCGCAACGCATGACGAGCCCGGTTCCCCCCTCCATTCCATCCACGACGACCGATCATCCGGACGGCGACGGTCCCGCTGGACTGATGCGGGCGGCCGCGCGCAACCTCGGCTGGTTGCTGGCCAGCCGCGGCGTGCTGGCGATCCTGTCGCTTTTCTATCTGGGCATCGCCACCCGGTCGCTGGGGGTCGTCGGCTTCGGTCGGTTCGCGCTCATCACCGGCGCGGCGCAGACGCTGGCGACGCTGGTCGCCTTCCAGAGCTGGCAGGTGATCGTCCAGTACGGCGTCGGGCCGCTGGCGGCCCGCGACGATGCCGCGCTCGCCCGCCTGTTCCGGGGCAGCGCCATCCTCGATGCCGCCAGTGCGCTGATCGGCGCGGCGCTGGCCTGGCTGATCCTGGAATTATGGGGAGAGGCGCTGGGCATCGGCGCGACGCTGAAGCGGGCGACGTTGATCTTCGCCGTCATCCAGCTTCTCACGATCCGCTCCACCCCGCTCGGCATCCTGCGGCTGCGCGACAAATTCTCGCTTGCCGCCATCGCCGACAGCGTCACGCCGGTGGCCCGGTTCGTCGGGGCGATCCTCGTCTGGCTGATCCATCCGACCGTGCAGGGCTTCCTCGTGGCCTGGGGCGCGGCGGAGGTGCTGACGGCGGCGACCTATTGGCTGATGGTGTCGCGCAGCGGCGATTTCGCGATGATCCGGCACGGTCGCGGATCGCGTCATCTGCCACGCGAGCATCCCGGCATCGTCCGCTTCGCGCTCAGCACCAATGCCAGTTCCACGCTCGGCCTGTCGAGCAAGCAGATACCGTTGCTGCTGGTCGGCGCCGCCGCCGGTCCCGCCGCCGCCGGCGTGTTCCGGATCGCGTCGCAGATCGCGCAGGCGCTGGCCAAGCTGTCGCAGCTCATCTCCCGCGCCGCCTTTCCGGAGGTGGTGAAGACGTTGCGCGATGCCCCGCCCGCGATCCTGGCCCGGCTGATGTCGCGGCTGTTCATGGGCAGCGGGCTGGCTGCCGGGGCGATCATGATACTGGTGCTGTTGCTGGGCAAACCGGTGCTGAACCTGGTCGGCGGTCGCGACTTCCGCCATGCCTGGCCGATCCTGTTGTGGCTGGCGGTGGCGGGGTGCCTCGATCTGGCGACGACGGGGGTCGATACGGTGATGACCGCGCTGCAACGCGCCGGCAGCGTCTTCGCGATCCGCGCCGCCGGGGTCGGCGTGCTGTTCGCGGCGGCGGCGGCGCTGACGCCGTGGTACGGGGCGACCGGGGTGGCGATGGCGGTGACGGTGGGATCGGCGGCGGTGGCGGTGCTGATGGCGATCGCCGCGCTCCGCCTGTCGCGCCGCCCACGATAGGGTCGCCGTCCCGCCACAGTAAAGCCGTGGTTCACGCGCACATCGCTACCACCGTGGTGGAAAGTGAATGAGCCGAATGACCAGACCGAACCCTCTTGCCTTCCTGATTGTCGCGTCGATCGTCGCGGCCAGTCCGGCTGCGGCGCAGACCTGCGCCGGCACCGCCACCACCGGTGCCGCCAAGCTGACCGTCCGTGCCACCGGGCTGCACAGCGCGGATGGCGAGGTCGCCTTCACCGTCTATCCGGATGACAAGCGGCGCTTCCTGGCCAAGGGCGGCAAGCTGCTGCGCGCGCGCGTTCCCGCCCGCGCGCCCGTCACCGTGGCCTGCTTCTGGCTGCCCCCCGGCCATTACGCGGTGGCGCAATATCACGACGAGAACGGCGACCATGATTTCAACCGCACGCTGTTCGCCCCGAAGGAGGGGTTCGGCTTCTCCAACGACGCCCCGACCAGCATCGGTCTGCCGTCCTTCACCGCGACGCGATTCGCGGTCCCTGCGGGCGGGGCGACGATGACCATGCTGATGCGGTATCGCCGCTGATGACCGGGGGAGCGCGTGGACGTCACCGGCGTTGGTCACAAATATGTAGCGGTCCGGATTTGTTGAGGATAGAAATGTGAACGTGTCTTCACAGTACTCCGCCTCCGCCCTGCTGTTCGCCGGCGTCGATTCCCTGCCGGTCGCCCTGACCAAGGCGGCGCCGACGGCCTCTGCGGTCGGCCCGCTGAAGGTCGGCATCGTCTGCAATCCCAAGAGCCATCTCAACCGTGGCGCGCAATATGCCGCGGGTGTCCCCGGTGCCGACAGCGTGATGGTCGCCGCGCCGCGCACCCGCACCGCGCTGGCGGAAACGCTGGCGACGTTCGCGGCGCGGCGAATCGATCTGCTGGTGATCGACGGTGGCGACGGCACGGTGCGCGATGTGCTGACCTGCGCCGAACATCTGTGGAAGGGCATCTGGCCCGATATCGTCGTCATCCCGTCCGGCAAGACGAACGCGCTGGCGATCGATCTCGGCATCCCCACCGGCTGGACGCTGGCCGACGCGCTGGCGGCGACGGCACAGGGCCGGCGGGTCGAGCGCCGCCCCGTGGAGGTCGCCCGCAGCGACGGGTCGCGGCCCCTGCGCGGTTTCCTGTTCGGGGCCGGTGCGTTCGTGAAGGCGACGGAACTGGCGCAGCACACCCACCGCGCCGGGGCGTTCAACGGCGTGGCGGTCGGGCTGGCGCTATGCTGGGCGGTCTTGCAGACGATGTTCGGCGGGGCAAACAGCACCTGGCGCAAGGGTAGCGCGATGGGCCTGCGCCTGCCCGGCGGTGGTGATCCGGACCAGCGCCCGCGTTATCTGTTGCTCGCCTCCGCGCTGCGCAGCCTGCCGCTGGGGCTGAAGCCGTTCGGGCGTCCGCGCGACGGCATGAAGCTGCTGGCGATCGATGCGCCGCCACGGCTGTTGCCGATCACCGCGCCGGCGCTGCTGGCGGGGTCTGAATCGCCATGGATGGCGCGGATGGGTTTCCATCACCTCGACGCCGCCTCGTTCGAGGTGACGCTGGATGACGGCTTCATCCTCGATGGCGAGCATTTCGACGGTGGCACGCTGTCGGTGCGCCAGGGGCCGGTTCTCTCCTTCGTCGTTCCGTGAGCGACGCGCTCGACGCGTATGTCGCGACCGCGCTCGACGCGCCCGTCGCCGGCCATGTCCGCGCGATCGCCGAACGACTGGCGACCGCCGGGGTCGCGGCGATCCTGTTCTATGGGTCCAACCTGCGAACCGGATCGACCGATGGGGTCCTCGACTTCTATGTGCTGACCGCCGGGCCGCCGGAGCGCGGGCTGTGGCCCCGCGTCGGTTACCGGGAGATCACGGTCGACGGGCAGACGCTGCGCGCCAAGATCGCGACGATGCGGCTGACCACCTTCGCACAGGCGGCGGGCGGCACGCTGGCCGATACGACGATCTGGACCCGCTTCGTGCAGCCCGCCGCGCTTGTCTGGGTCGCGGATGGCGCGACGCGCGCCACCGTCGTCACCGCCGTGGCGGCCGCGTCGGTCACCGCGGCCCGGTTCGCGGCGGCGCTGGGGCCGGAACGCGGCACCGCGGCCGATTACTGGCGCGCATTGTTCCGCCAGACCTATGCCGCCGAACTCCGGGTGGAAAAGCCGGGACGCGAGGAACAGATACTCGTCCACGGTGCCGGTCGGTACGAGGCTCTGCTGCCCCTCGCCTGGGAAGCGGCGGGCATCGCCTTCACCCAGAAGGGCGGCGATTACGTCCCGGTCCTGTCCGATCGTCCGGCGATCGGGGCGGCATGGCGCCGCCGCCGCCGGATGGGCAAGCCACTCAACCTGGTCCGCCTGATCCGCGCGGCCTGGACGTTCGAGGGGGCGGGCGAATATGGCGCATGGAAGGTGGAACGGCACACCGGCATCGCCGTGCCGATGACGCCGTGGCGGCGACGCCATCCGATCCTCGCCGCGCCCGGCGTGTTCTGGCGGATATGGCGGGCGCGACGATGACAGCGCCTTTCGCCGCGCTGATCCTTGCCGGATCGCGGGCCGGGGTCGTCGATCCCGTCGCCGCCTATGCCGGCGTGCCGCACAAGGCGATGATCCTGCTGCAGGGCACAACGCTGCTCGCGCGGGTCGCCGCCGCGTTGCGCGGGGCCGGGGCCGGGCGGATCGCGGTATCCGCCGATCACCCCGCCGTGCTGATCGAGGCGATGCGGCTGGGGCTGGAGGTCATCCCCCCCGCCGCCGGCCCCAGCGACAGCGTCGCGCGCGGGTTCGACGTGCTGGGCGCCCCGCTGCTCGTCACCACCGCCGACCATGCGCTACTGGAGCCGGCATGGGTGGCCCGCTTCATCGCCGATGCCCCCGCCGCCGATGTCGCCGCCCTGCTCGCCCGCCGGCCGGAAGTGGAGGCCGCGGCACCCGGCACGCGACGGACGTGGCTGCGCTTCGCCGACGGATCATGGTCGGGTTGCAACCTGTTCTGGCTGGCCACGCCACAGGCCGCCGCCGCGATCGGGCTGTGGCGCGAGGTGGAGGCGGATCGCAAGCGGCCGTGGCGGATCGTGCGTCGGCTCGGCCCCGGCCTGCTGTTCCGCTACCTGACCGGGCGGCTGACGCTGGCGACGGCCATCCGCCACCTCGGCCGGCGGGCCGGCATCGAGGCGGCCGTCGTGGCCACCCCGTTTGGCCTTGCCGCGGTCGATGTCGACAAGCCCGCCGATCTCGATCTCGTCCGCCAGCTCGTCGATCGACCCGGTCCATCCTCGCCCCATTCGTGCTAAGCGCCCGGCCATCCGCGATATCATGGGAGCGAACGGCGCGATGATGGCGAAGGCGATGGTCCTGATGCTCGGCGCGATCCTGCTCACGGCGTGCGACCGGCGCGCCAATTCGGGGCCGGTCGTGGTCAGCGCGATCGGCGATCCGCCCGCCTATCCGCCGCCGGGCACGGTGCCCGGCCTGCCCGCCCGCGTGCTGCTGGATGCCACCGCGCAGGGGCTGGTCCGCTTCGATGCCGGCGGGCAGATCGAACCCGGCCTTGCCGAACGCTGGACGGTGATGGACGACGGGGCCAGCTACATCTTTCGCCTGCGCGAAGCCTATTGGGCCAACGGCCGGCGGGTGACGGCGGAGGAGATCGTGCGCCTGCTGCGCCGTCGGCTGATCGCGACGGACAATCCCCTCGCCCCCTTCCTGACCGCCATCGACGAGATCGTGGTGATGACCCCGCAGGTGATCGAGATCCGCCTGAACCGGCCCCGCCCGGACCTGCTGAAGCTGTTCGCCCAGCCCGACATGACGCTGATCGCACGGTCGCCGCCATCGGGCAGCGGGCCGTTGCGGATCGTCCAGGCCGCGGCGGACGGGCGCGTCGCCGCCCGGCTGCGCCCCGCCTTCGATCCGGGTCAGGCCGATCCCGACGACCAGCGCGACCTGCGCCCCGAACAGGATGTCCGCCTGATCGGCGAGCGTGCCGCGCGCGCCATCGTCCGCTTCGCCCGGCGCGATTCGGATCTGGTCAGCGGCGGCACGCTGGCCGACTGGCCGCTGCTGGCCACGATCGATCTGCCGCGCACGTCGGTACGGCGTGACCCGGCGGCAGGGCTGTTCGGTCTGGCGATCGCGCGGCGCGACGGCTTTCTGGCCGATCCCGCCAACCGCACCGCGCTGTCCGCCGCGATCGATCGCGGCGCCATCGTCGCGGCGATCGCCCCCGGCTGGGAAGCGACCGACCGGTTGCTGCCCGAGGCGCTCGATTCGGCCGCGCCGCCGCAGGTGCCCGACTGGACCCTGCTGACCATCGGCCAGCGGCAGGCGGCGGCACGGGCGCGGGTCGCGGCCTTCTCGCCGGTGCCGGTACGGCTCGCCATCGCGCTGCCGCCGGGACCGGGAATGACGTTGCTATACGGGCAACTGGCGGCGGCGTGGCGGCGGATCGGCATCCTGCTCGACCGTGTCGGCCCGGACGAACCCGCCGACCTGCGCCTGATCGATACGATCGCCCCTTATGACAGTGCCCGCTGGTATCTCGCCACCGCGTGCATGGCCTGTGGCGAACAGGCGGCAGCGGCGCTGGAAGCGGCCCGGCTTGCCCCGACGATCACGGAGCGCGGCGTGCGCCTCGCCGCGGCGGATGCCGCGATGAATGCCGATGCCGGCTTCCTTCCGATCGCCCGTCCATTGCGCTGGTCGCTGGTCGCGAACCGGCTGAGCGCGTGGCAGGCCAATCCCCGTGCCTGGCATCCATTGAACCGGCTGCGTCCCGATCCCACCTGATTGTCCATGAAGACGACCGCGATGTTCGACCAGCTTCCCATCGACCGCGATGCCGCCGCGGTACGCCGCCGGGTCGAGGCGCTGGAGCATCTGCTGGAACGGACCTTCACCCTGCCCGGCATCAACCGTCAGTTCGGGCTGGATTTCCTGATCGGGCTGGTGCCCGTGGTCGGCGATGCCGCCGCGGCGCTGATGGGTACATGGCTGGTGTGGGAGGCGCGCAATCTCGGCATGTCGAAGTTCCAGATCGCGCGGATGATGGGCAATGTCGGATTCGACGCGCTGATCGGGCTGGTGCCGCTGGTGGGCGATGCCGCGGACTTCTTCTTCCGCTCCAACACCCGTAACCTGCGCATCATCCGCCGTCATCTCGACAAGCATCATCCCGGCACGGTGACGATCGCCGCCTGATCGTCACCGGCGCGCGCGCCAGATCCTGACCGACGCGCCGTCCGCCAGCCCGCCCTGATGCGCCGGGCAGCGGGCATGGCCGAACGCCTTGTCCAGGCACAGCCATACTTCGTCCAGCCAGCCCTGCCGGTCGGCCGTGATCCGCATCATCGCCGGTGTCACACCGGGATTGGCGGCGGCGATCGCCGTTGCCAGCCCCCCTGCCGTCAGCGGTCGCCGCGACAGCGCGTCCATGTCGGGATAGCGCAGCCGACGATAGAGCGTGGTCGACTGCCGGAAATAGCGTTGGGGCGTATAGCCGGCCATGCAGGTGCCATGCTTGGCCCATTCGTGTTGCAGCAACTGGGCGGATGGTGTCGCACACAGATTGGCGGCGACCACCGTGCGCGGCAGCAGCGGCGTCGCCTGGCAATATTGTGGCCATTCCTTGCCGATGCCATCGGGCCACAACCCGTGCAGCGTGAAGCCGAAGCGGTTGCCCGCCCCGCACTGGAACCGGGCGGCGGCACGGTCGCCATTCTCCCGGCAATATCGGGGTGCCCAGGTGATCGCCAGCGTATAGCCGCCGATCGGAACCACCCGTCGCGGCTGGCTGGCGGAGGGAAGGTCGGGCCGGGGCCGTGGCACCGTGGCGGGTGCGGTGCAGGTCAGCGCCTGGCCGTTCGCCACCGCCGGCGCCATCACGGCCAGCGCCGCGATCAGGATCGACGGCCGCCGCATCAGGCGAGCTCCTCCGGCACCGTCTCTGCGAACCACGCCCGTGCACCGGGCCGGAACAGCAGCACGATGCCGACGATCGCGAGCAGGGTCTGCGCCGTCGTGAGCACCCCGAACAGCCCCGGCGCCACCACGCCGCCCGCCACCTGGAACAGGAAACCGGCGATGTTGATCGCGGTCAGCACCACCAGCAGCCACAAGGCCACGCGGCTCGCCCGCCGCGTCGTCAGATACAGCAACAGGGCCGTGATCCCGATCACCACGACATTGACGACCGCCGCCAGCACCACGCCGCCGGTGGCCACCGCCTCGTCCCACCCGATGACCGCCAGCGCGATCGTCAGCAGGATCGATCCGGCATAGAGTTGCTCGCCCAGCTTCACCGATTTCGGCCGCATCGTCTTCCCCTTCTGGTCGGCGGGACGATAGTCGCTCCCTGCCATCGCGCAATCAGGTGGCGGTAAAATCCAGTCCGATATCCACCGCCGGCGCGGATTGGGTCAGCCGCCCGACGCTGACATAGGTGACGCCCGTCGCCGCGATCGCCGCAATCGTGTCGAGCCGCACGCCCCCGGACGCCTCGGTCGGTACCCGCCCGGCGACCAGCGTGACCGCATCCCGCAGCGTGGCGATATCCATGTTGTCGAGCAACAGGTGCGTCGCCCCGGCCGCCAGCGCCGGCTCGATCTGATCGATCCGGTCGACTTCGACGATGATCCGCGCGATCCCGGCACGCGCCGCCCGCGCCACCGCCTCACCGATCCCGCCTGCGACCGCGACATGATTGTCCTTGATCATCGCCGCATCCCACAGACCCATGCGGTGATTGTCGGCGCCGCCCATCCGCGTCGCATATTTCTCCAGCACGCGCAGGCCGGGAATGGTCTTGCGCGTGTCGAGCAAGGTCGCGCCCGTGCCCGCGATCGCATCGACATAGGATGCGGTCAGCGTGGCGACTCCGGACAGGTGCTGCACCGTATTGAGCGCGCACCGTTCCGCGGTCAGCATCCCCCGCGCCAGACCGGACAGGTGCAACAGGGGCGTCCCCGCCGCCACCCGGTCGCCATCGCGCACTGGCCGTTCGATCGTCACCGCCGGATCGAGCGCCCGGAAGAAGGCCGCCGCGATCGCCAGTCCCGCCACCGCCATCGGCTCGCGCGCGGCCATCACGCCGGTGAAGCGCGCCGCCGCCGGGATGACCGCCGCCGAGGTGACATCGCCACCATCCCCCAGATCCTCCGCCAGGGTGCGGGCCACGAACGCATCGAGATCGAAACCGGGAAGGGCGAAACCACCATGATCGGCAGTGCTGGCGGAAGAAGGCATGACGATATCCTGCATCGGATCGTTGGCGGGGCTGCCCGTATCGCAGCCCCGGAAGCGGTGGCGACATGGGCCGGGCGAGTGGCTGTCCCAGCTCGGCCGGCTTACCCGGGTGTCAGTCGCCCGTCACCTTGGCCGGACCCAGATCGCCCTGCCCCACCGTGCCGCCCGCCATCGCCAGCATCGCATCGAGGCTTTTCTTGGCGCCCAGTCGCAACCCTTCCTCCATCTCGATCCGCGGCTCCAGATCGCGGAGCGCCACGTACAGCTTCTCCATCGTGTTGAGCGCCATATACGGGCAGATGTTGCAGTTGCAGTTCCCGTCCGCCCCCGGCGCCCCGATGAAGCGCTTGTGCGGCATCGCCTTTTCCATCTGATGGATGATGTGCGGCTCGGTCGCCACGATCAGCGTGTCGCCCCGCATCGCACTGGCATATTCCAGGATGCCGCGCGTCGAGCCGACATAATCGGCATGATCGAGAATCACCGCCGGGCATTCGGGGTGCGCGGCGATCGGCGCGTCCGGATGCTGGGCGCGCAGCTTCAGCAATTCGGTTTCGGAAAACGCCTCGTGCACGATGCATACGCCGGGCCAGAGCAGCATGTCGCGACCGGTCTTGCGCGCCAGATAGCCGCCCAGATTGCGATCGGGGCCGAAGATGATCTTCTGGTCGAGCGGGATTTTGGCGAGGATCGCCTCCGCCGACGACGAGGTGACGATCACGTCGGACAGCGCCTTCACCTCGGCCGAGCAGTTGATGTACGTCAGCGCGATATGATCGGGATGCGCGGCCCGGAACGCGGCGAACTGATCGGGGGGGCAGCTGTCTTCCAGCGAGCAGCCGGCATCCATGTCGGGCAGGATCACGATCTTCTGCGGCGACAGGATCTTCGCCGTCTCCGCCATGAAGCGCACACCGCAGAACGCGATCACGTCCGCCTCGGTCGCCTGTGCCTTGCGGCTGAGATCGAGGCTGTCGCCGACGAAATCGGCAATGTCCTGCAATTCGGGCTTTTGGTAGTAATGCGCCAGAATTACCGCGTTGCGCTCCTTGCGGAGCCGATCGATCTCGCTGCGCAGGTCGATGCCCGATAGCTTGTCATGGTAAGTCATCAGCACGATGATGTAGGCTGCTGGCCGAAATCGTCCAGCTTTTCCGTATGGGCCGGATCGGGCCGGCACCGCTCGTTTCCAGAAGAATAGCAGGCGGTGCATATCTGCCACCATGGCGTTCGCCACCACTCGACGTCACACCCTCAGAGCGATAGCCAAACGCCGGTCCCGGAAGGCCGGCAAGATGGATGCTCCGCTCCCCATACGCAACGACCCCGTCGGATCGGTCCACGACCGACTCATCCGGCCGTTTGAGCAGGCGGCCCCTATACCATGTCCTCGAACCATCGTGGCGGCTCGGGGGTATGACCGGATGGCGACGCCCACGGCGGCGTCATCCGGTCCGAACGGGTCAATCTCAGCGAGTCGCCAGCGTGGTCGGGGCAAGACGCGCCATGCTACGCTCGGCGATGGCATGGGACGACAGGGCGACGCCGGAGGGCGTCAGCAGCGATACGTCGGGCCGATCCAGTACCTGCCGGTAGAGATCCTGTGCCGCCATGGTCCGCCCGGTCTGCTGATAGACCACGGCAAGGTTGAGCATCAGTTCGGGCCGGTGTGGGTAGATACGGCGCTCCGCCACCAGCGTCGCTTCAGCACCGTGAAGATCGCCCGCCGCGATCTGTTCGTGACCCAGACGGTCCCCGGCCAAGGCCGGTGTCGACACCATCGCCACCGCCAATGCGATCAAGGGCACACGCATCTTCCTGTCTCCTGTCAGCTACACCGTCTTGTCGATGTTTCAGTTTTGTGACGGGATGGTGTCACTTCCGTGACGGTCAGGCAAGCGGTTTGTTATGGTGAACGGAGGCGGTTCCGAGACGATGGCGACACAACGAAAAAGGGCGGCCCCGAAGGACCGCCCTTTCCTGTTCTACCGATCGGATCAGCGATCAGAAATCGTTGCGATACTGCTCGTTGCCGATGAAGCCGAGCTTGGTGATCGCAGAGCGCTTGATCTGCGCCAGCGTGCGATCCACCGCTTCGTAGCGCGCATCCGGTGCGGGCTGAAAGTGGAGTTCGGGCTCGGGATTCATGCTGGCGGACTGATCCAGATACTGCCGCAACGTGACCTCGGTCACCGGCGCACCGTTCCAGGCCACTTCACCAGCGGCATTGATCGTGATCTTGTTCTTTTCGGAATTCACCGGGTTGGGCTTGTTCTGCGAATTCTGGGGCAGATCGACCTTCACCGCATGAGTCTGGATCGGGATGGTGATGATAAACATGATGAGGAGAACGAGCAGGACGTCGATCAACGGCGTCATGTTCATTTCCATCATCGGATCACCGTCTTCTTTGCCGCCGCTCATTGCCATTGCATGCTACTCCTAAATACGTCCGAGCGATCGTCAGCGTTCAGAGGTGCCGCCGGGCGGCGGCTCGGAAATGAAGCCGACGCGGGCAAAGCCGGCGCGCTGCATGGTATAGATCGTGCCGCCGATGCACTTGTACGGCGTGTTTACGTCGCCGCGAATGTGCACCTCGGGCAGTTCGAGCCCCGCGGCGTTCACGCCACCCTGACGATCGATCTCGGCCCTCAGCTTGGCGACACCGCGATCGAGCAGCTCGGTCGAGGTGACGGGCGTGAGGTTCCAATACACCGCACAGCTGCCGTCGCCATTGGTCGTCACCGCCAGCGAGACGTTCTCGGGCTTGGTCTGGGTCGGATCGAATTTGACCTCGGGGAGCTTCAGAGGCACCGCCTGGACCGCGACGGTCGTCGTCACCAGGAAGATGATCAGGAGCACCAGCATGACGTCGACCAGCGGCGTCGTATTGATGTCCGATATCGATTTCTCGGTGGAGTCTCCACCAACGCTCATCGCCATATCGTGGCAATCCTATGCTTGATGATCGCCGGCGAACGCCGCCGGCGAGAGCGTGGGACCGCCGCGGCGGCCCCACGTCCGGTCGTCATACGCGGGTCTGAACGCCACCGGTCTGACCGGCGGTGGTCGTCGTCCCGGTCGTCTTCACCGGTGCAGCCTTGGCCGTGCCGACCGACGGCGCGGTCGGACGAACCGCACCGTTCGAGGCCAGGAAGCCCAGCACGTCGTTCGAGAAGGCCGACAGGTCCTCCGCGATCGCCTTGTTGCGACGCTGCAGCCAGTTGTACGACAGCACGGCCGGAACCGCGACGACGAGGCCGAGCGCGGTCATGATCAGCGCTTCGCCGACCGGACCGGCGACCTTGTCGATCGATGCCTGACCCGAGGCACCGATCTTCACGAGCGCGCGATAGATGCCGATAACCGTACCGAACAGGCCGATGAACGGCGAGACCGAACCGACCGTCGCGAGGAAGGCGAGACCGCCGCCCAGCTTCGAGTTGATCGCCGCTTCCGACCGCGCCAGCGAACCGTGCAGCCAGTCATGTGCCTCGACCGGATCGGTCAGCCGCGTGTGCTGCTCCTGTGCGGCCAGACCGTCGTCGACGACCTGCTTGTAGGCCGAGTTCTTTTCGAGCTTGGCCGAACCCTCGCGCAGCGAGTTGGACTGCCAGAAACCCTGACGGACGCGCTTGGCCTGGTTCATGATCTTCTGCTGTTCGAACAGCTTCGAGAACAGGATGTAGAACGACACGATCGACATCAGCACCAGGATCGCGAACACGGACTGCGAGATCAGCCCGCCTTCGCGAAGCGCGGCGGCAAGACCATAGGGGTTGGCATCTGCGCCTGCGGCCGCGCCGCCTGCGGCGAGAATGGTGGTGAACATGGTAGCGGGATCCTCTGGCTAAATCGGTAGAATATGGGGTGGTGACACGGCGCGCACGGCGCCGTGCGCATCACTGGGCAGGCATTTTCCACGTCACGCGGCGCGACGAACTCGACCGCATGGGATTGCCCGACTGATCGAGTGCCGGCGAGTAGCGGCCGCGGCGGGTGATCGCCTGGCACGCCGCCCGGTCGAGTGCGGCGGAACCGCTCGACGAGGTCACGCGGCAATTCTCCACACGACCCTGGGCGTTGATGTCCCAGGCGATTCCGGTGGTGCCTTCTTCCTCGGCACGCAGCGAACTCGGCGGATAATCGTCGGTGGAAATCCACTCGGCCGGGTTACCCTTCGCGCCGGCCGCCTTGCTGACCACCGGCGCGGGGGGCGCTGGCGGTGCTGGAGGCGCAGGCGGCGCCGGCGGCGCAGTAGGCTGCGACGGCGGGATGATCGACGACGTGTTGATCGGCGGCGCGGGCACCGGCGACGCGATGATCGGCGGCGGCACGACGACCGTGGTCGGCGGCGGCGGCAGGTTCGGCTGATCTGGCGGCGGCGGCGGCGGCTCGTCCGGCGGCGGCGGCGGCGGCGGCGGCTCGACGTCGAAGGTATTGAGATCAGTCGTCACCTTCTTCACGTACTGGTACGCGAGACCGGTGACGAAGGCGTAACCAAGCACGGCATGGATGAGCGCGACGATCACGATCGCGACCACCTTGCCACTGCTCATCTTCTGGTCAACGTAGGCCATTCAGCAACGACACTCCCAATTTCCGCACCGGAGGGCCGCCACAAATCGGACACGATGGTCCGTTTCGAAGGGGGCGTCCGGCAACAGCTGACCGAATTCCTAACGTCCGCTGCATCGCCACGCAAACGCTTTGTCAGCGCAACAAACGTACAGGCGTGCCAACGTTGGATAATTCTATGTCGTTTGGGGCTTTTTGCGGTAGCAGAGGGGGTATGGAAATCATGCGCCGCCTGCTGCTTTGCACCCTGCCCGCGATGGTCGGCATCGCGCCGCCCGCCTTCGCGACCGCCACACAATCGCCGGATTCACGCCCCGCTTCCGCCGCGGTCGACTCCGCCGGTCCCAGTGCCGGTCCGACCTATGCCGACCTGGTCGACCTGACGCTGGCCAGCCCGGTGATCGCCGACGCCACGATCCGGTCGACCACACGGATCAAGGGCGCGGAGGCGGCCGGCGTGGCGGCGGACCGCCAGCGCCTGTATGTGGAGGCGGACGTCACCGCGCTCGTCCGTGGCCAGGCGGGGCTGCCGCCCCGGATCGGCTATCTGCTCGATGCGCCCACCGATGAACGCGGCCGCGCGCCGAAGCTGAAGAAGGCGCGGGTGCTGTTGTTCGCGCGGCCGGTCGCCAATCTGGCCGGTCAAGTCCAGTTGTCCGCGCCCGATGCGATGCTGCCCTGGTCGCCGGCGATCGACGGCCAGGTCCGCGCCATCGCCCGCGCCGTGGTGGCGAACGATGCGCCGCCCGCGATCACCGGCATCGGCAATGCCTTCCACGTCCCCGGCGCGCTGCCGGGCGAAGGCGAGACGCAAATCTTCCTGATCGCGGCGGGCGGGCGGCCGGTATCGCTGTCGATCCTGCGCCGCCCCGGCGAACAGCCGCGCTGGGCGGTCGCGCTGAGCGAGATCGTCGACGAGGCCGCGGGGCCACCGGCAAGGGACACGCTGCTATGGTATCGGCTGGCCTGTGGCCTGCCCGCCGCCCTGCCCGATGCCGCGACGGCGCAGCTCGATCCGGCCAATGCCGCCATCGCGCGGGAGGATTACGGGTTCGTGCTTGCGCAGCTGGGCCCATGCGACCGCCGTCGTGGCGGCGCGGCGACGGTCAGCGCAGCCCTATGACCTGTCCGGTCACCGCCGGGGCCGACGCGAGATAGCCGACCGCGCCGGCGATGGCGGCGGTGTCGGTGGTGGCGCCCGGCGCCACCGCGTTGATCCGCATCGGCGCCCGTTCCAGCGCCAGTGCCGCCACCGCCGCACGGGCCAGTGCCAGTGCGGTCGCATCGCGGCCCGGCCGGATCACGACCACCGCCGAGTCGCCCGACAGGGCACGGATCAGTTCGACGGCGTCGTCGCCCGGTTCCAGCACGACCGGGGCCGGCACGGCATCCGCCGGGCCGGCGGCGGCGACGGTCATCGCCGGTGGCGGGTCAGGGTGATGCCGATCGATTCGCCCGCCTCCGCGATCGCCAGCTTGACGATCTTCACCGTCACCGCCAGCACGCGTTCATCCTGCAGGAACAGCGTGTCGCAGATATGCTCCGCCACCGCCTCGACCAAGGTGAAATGGACGCCGGCCGGCAACGCCGTGGAGGCGGCATGTTTCAGATCGAGATAATTCTTCGACGCGGACAACGGCGTATCCGGGGTGAACCGGTCGGGACACCGCATGTCCACCGTCAGCGAGATGCGCAGCGGCTGCGGCAGATGCGTCTCCTCGGAATAGATGCCGGTGAGGACGGGAGCCTCGATGTCATGGACTTCGAGCTGAAGGCGATCGGTCATGCCTCGCCCTCTACCAGACCGGCGGCGTCGCGAAACCCCATGACCCGGACTTGCGTTGCCGGCCATCCCCGCTACAGCGCCCGCGCCTTTCCGAGGATCGATCATGCTGACGGCCACCACGACGATCGCCCCGCTCCGCCCGGAGCATCTGCCCGTGGTGGAGGCATTGCTGGACCGCGCTTTCGGACCGGCCCGCCACGGTCGGACCGCCTATCTGGTGCGGGGCGCCGCGCAGGCGATCGGGGGGCTGGGTTTCGTTGCGCTCGACGGCGACCGGATGCCGATCGGGTCGATCCAGTGCTGGCCGATCGCGCTGGCCGGGGATGACGGCGTCGTCCATCCGCTGGTGATGCTGGGGCCGGTGGCGGTCGATCCGGATCGGCAGCAGGGCGGGATCGGCCGGCGGCTGACCGAGGCGGCGCTGGCGGCGGCGGCGACGCTGGGGCTGGACGAGGCGATGATGCTGATCGGCGACCCGGAATATTATGCGCGCTTCTTCGGCTTTTCGGCGGCGCGCACCGGGCGGTGGCGGCTGCCCGGCCCGGTCGAGCGGCACCGGTTGCTGGCGCGGGGCGAACGGGTGCCCGATGCCGCCGGGATGCTGGGACCACGATAGGCTTGGCGGCGAAGGCTTTACGGGGGCGGCTTCCCCGCCTACCGCCCGCATCATGCCGATGGAGCCGTTGCCCGATCTCGCCGCCCTCAGCCTGCCGGAGATCGTCCGGCTGGTCGAGCAACGCCGGCTGCCGCCGGTCGACCAGTGGAATCCGGCGCATTGCGGCGACAGCGAGATGCGGATCGCGCGCGACGGCACCTGGTTCCATCAGGGCTCGCCGATCGGCCGCCCGGCGATGGTGCGGCTGTTCTCCACCGTGCTGCGGCGCGAACCCGATGGCGGTCACGTGCTGGTCACCCCGATCGAGAAGCTGGCGATCGAGGTAGAGGACGCGCCGTTCGTGGCCACCGCGATGAAGGTGGAGGGCACGGGCAACGCGATGCGCCTGGCCTTCCAGCTCAACACCGGCGACCTCGTCACCGCCGGGGAGGCCCACCCCCTGCGATTCGCGGGGGAGGCCGACGCCCCCCGCCCCTATCTGCACGTGCGCGGCGGGCTGGAGGCGCTGGTCGCCCGCCCGGTCTATTACGAACTGGCCGATCTGGCGCTGGCCGGCGACGGGCCGGTGCCGGGGGTGTGGAGCGACGGCGTCTTCTTTCCCGTCGCGGCGGCATGACGCTGGTCGAGCGGCTGGGGGCGGCGCTGACGCGGCCGCCGTCTGGTGACCTGACCACGGGCGACTTCGCCGATCTGGCGGGCGAACCGGCGGGGCCGTGGACCGCGGCGGCGGTGCTGGTGGCGATCACCGACCGTGCCGATCCCGGCGTCATCCTGACCCAGCGCACCGACACGCTCCGCCACCATGCCGGGCAGGTCGCCTTTCCCGGCGGCCGGGTCGATCCCGGCGAGAGCGCGGTCGATGCGGCGTTGCGCGAGGCGGAGGAGGAGATCGCCCTGCCCCGCGCCGCGGTGACGCTGGTCGGTGCGGTCGATCGCTATCGCACCGGGTCCGGGTTCGAGATCACGCCCGTGCTGGGGGTGATCCCGCCCGACCTGCCGCTGGTCCCCGCCGAGGCGGAGGTGGCCAGCGTGTTCGAGGTGCCGCTCGGCTTCCTGCTCGACCCCCGTCATCACCACCCCGGCCGCGGCGTGTGGCGGGGCGAGGAACGGCAGTTCGTCGAGATACCCTGGCAGGGCCGGCGTATCTGGGGGGCGACCGCGGCGATGCTGGTCAACCTGTCGCGGCGGCTGGCATGGGCCTGATCCTGCCCGACGCCGCGTGGCGGCATCGCGAAGGGCTGGCGGCGCTGGCGGCGGCGCTGGGTGCTGAATCGGGAGAGGCGCGGTTCGTGGGCGGCGCGGTGCGCGATACGCTGTTGGGGCTGGATGTCGCCGATGTCGACATCGCCACCCGCCATCCCCCCGAAGAAGTGCTGGCGCGGCTGCGCGCGGCGGCGATCCGGGCGGTGCCGACCGGGCTGGCTCATGGCACCATCACCGCGGTGCTGCCCGACGGCCCGGTCGAGGTGACGACGCTGCGACGCGACGTCGCCACCGATGGCCGTCATGCCGAAGTCGCCTTCACCGACGACTGGCGCGAGGATGCCGCCCGCCGCGATTTCACGATGAACGCGCTCTACGCCGATCCCGTGACCGGCCGGATCGACGATTATTTCGGCGGGCTGGCCGATCTGACGGCCGGTCGCGTGCGCTTCATCGGCTCCGCGTTGCAGCGGATCGCCGAGGATCACCTGCGCATCCTGCGCTTCTTCCGTTTCCACGCCCGGTTCGGCACCGCGATCGATGCCGAGGGGCTGGACGCCTGCACCGCGCGCGCCAACGACCTGATGGCCCTGTCGCGCGAACGGATCGCGAGCGAACTGCTGAAACTGCTCGTCGCGCCGGGTGCGGTGGCGGTGATCGCGCTGATGGTCGAGCGCGGCATCCTGGCGGCGGTGCTGCCGGAGATCGACCGCGCGGGGGCGGACCGGCTGGCGGCACTGGCGGCACGGGAAGCGGCAGCGGGCATCACCGCCGATCCGATTCGCCGACTCGCCGCGCTGGTGCCGCCGGCGGCGGCGGAGCCGGTCGGGGCGCGGCTGAAACTGTCCAACGCGCATCGCAAGCGGCTGATCGCCGCGACCGCGGGTTCCGGGGACGAGGGGCCGCACGCGCTCGCCTATCGGCATGGCGTGGAAGGGGCGGTCGACCGGCTGTTGCTGGCGGGAGGCGATCCGGCACCGATCCTCGGATGGACGCCGCCGCGATTGCCGATCGGCGGAGGGGCGCTGGTCGCGCGCGGGCTGGGCCGGGGGCCGGACGTGGCGGCGGCGCTGCGCGCGGTCGAGACGCGCTGGATCGCGGAGGGTTTCCCCGACGATCAGCGGGTCGCGGTGATCGCCGACGAGATCGCCGGCGTGGTAAACGGACGCGACGCCCGCAGCATCGCGAACGCCGCGTCGGATTCCAGCGGCCGGGCGTAGAAATAACCCTGCCCCTTGGTGCAGCCCAGCGCGGCCAGCGTCTGGCTGAGTTCGATCGTCTCCACCCCTTCGGCGGTGGTCTGCATACCCAGCGCCTGCGCCAGCGACAGGATCGCCCGC
The DNA here is from genome assembly GCF_014841615.1 of Sphingomonas sp. CFBP 8760. Classification (GTDB taxonomy): domain Bacteria; phylum Pseudomonadota; class Alphaproteobacteria; order Sphingomonadales; family Sphingomonadaceae; genus Sphingomonas. The sequence goes on from NZ_JACYUG010000006.1 coordinate 70,750, forward strand.
ACGATCGCCACCTTGTCGCGATCGGCCAGCATCCCGGTCACGAACGAACGGTCGATCTTCAGGATATCGATCGGCAGGCCCTGCAGATAGGCGAGGTTCGAATAGCCGGTGCCGAAATCGTCCATCGCCAGCCTGCAGCCCAGCGCCTTCAGCGCGTGCATCGTCTGGGCGACGCGATCGGGATCGGAGACGATCGCGCTTTCGGTGAGTTCCAGCAAGAACCGGTCGCCGGTCAGGCCATGGCGGCGCAGCGCATCGCCCACCACGGGGGCGACGATATCGCGCTGCATCTGGATCGCCGACAGGTTCACCGCCACCCGCGCGCCGCAATGCCCGCCCGACCGCCGGTCCCAGTCGGCCAGCGTCCGTGCCGCCTCGTCGATCGCCCAGCGGCCGAGGGGGACGATCAGTCCCGATTCTTCCGCGACCGGGATGAACGACACCGGGCTGTGTTCGGTACCGTCCACATCGGTCCAGCGGGCCAGCGCCTCGAACGAGGCGATCGCCCCGGTCGCCAGATCGCAGATCGGTTGATAGGCGAGGCGCAGCCGGCGTTGCTCGATCGCGTGGCGCAGCGCGGTTTCCATCGCGAACTGGCTGCGTGCCTCGGCGAAGATATGGTTCTGATGGGTTTCGATCCGGCCGGTCCCCTTGCACCGCTTGGTCGCGAGCTGGGCGTGGCGGATCAGGTCGTCGGGGTCGTCGCTGTCCGCACCGAAGGCGATGCCGACCGCACAGTCGACGCTGATCTCCAGATCGGTCAGCCGGAACGGCGCGCTGAGCGTGCGCCGGATGCGCTCGCCCAGTTCGGCCGCTTCGTCCCGTGATTCGTCGATCGTCAGCAGGATGCCGAATTCATCGCCGCCGATCCGGGCCAGCGTATCGCGCGCCCGCAACGCGCCCTTCATCCGGCGGGCGACGGTGATGAGCAATTCGTCGCCGGCGAGGCTGCCGAGGCAGGCGTTGATCCGTCCGAACCGGGCCAGATCGACCACGAGGACGGCATAGCGTGCCCGGTCGTCGGACACCGCCTCGACCAGATCGCCGAACCCTTCGCGGTTGGGCAGGCCGGTCAGGCTGTCGCTGGTCATCTCGCGCCGCAGGCTGCGTTCGGTATGATGCTGCGAGGTCTGGTCGATCAGGGTGAGCAGGAAGTTGCTGCGTTCGACCGGCGAGCCACGGGCGATCGTGATGCGGTAATAGCGACAGTCTATCGCGTCGCCCATTTGCCAGTCGAAATCGCAGTGCAGCCGGTTCGACCAGGTCAGCCGGTCGAGATGCGGCAGCAGCGCGGCCATCATCGTCGGTCCCGCCGCCGCCATGTCCAGCCCCGCCGCCCGGCAGGCGCGGTTGGCCGCGGTGATCGTCCAGCCCCCCACATCGTCGCCGCGCGACAGTTCGAGCACCGGCACCGGCATCAGATCGAGGCAGGATGCCGCCCATGCCAGCGGCATACCCGGCGGGACGGGATCGTCGATGGGGGCGCTGGCCATGACCCCGTCCTAACGGCCGGTGGTTAAGATGCCCTGAAACCCCGCGTCACCCCGTCATGCGAATCGATTGTCGCGGGGAAAGCCAGTGGGCGGCATCCGCCCTGCCGCCCCGCGCGCGGTGCGCCATGCCGACAGATCGGTTTCGGTCCGCACCCGGCCCGTTTCCCCCTTCATCGTCCAGCTAAGTCCCTCCGCGAACACGAAAGTCTTGGCATCCGACAGGCCGCCGTCGCGGAACCGCTGCAACTGCAACCCCTGCCCCCGCGTCATCTCGACCAGTTCGGCGAGCGGGAAGACCAGCATCTTGCGGTTATCGCCGATCGCCGCGACATAATCGTCGCCCGGCGCGACCGCGCGCACGATCTTCAGCAGCGCGCCGGCGCGCGGGGTCATCACCGCCTTGCCCTTGCGCGTCTCCGCGATCGTCTCCGCCACGGGCACGATGAAGCCGCGCCCGTCGCTGGCGGCGAGCAGCAACCGCTGCTGGCGCGACGCGGGCACGAACGCGACGACGCGGACATTGCCGTCGAGGTCGATCATCGCGCGCACCGGTTCGCCGAAGCCCCGCCCGCCAGGCAGCTTGTCGGCGGCCAGCGTGAAGAACCGGCCATTCTCCGCCGCCAGCAGCAGTTTGTCGGTAGTCTGCGCGTGGAAGGCGAAGGCGGGGCCGTCGCCCTCCTTGAACTTCAGCGTATCGGCGGCGGTCAGATCGGAATGGCCGCGCATCGCCCTGATCCAGCCGCGCTGCGACAGGATGACGGTGATCGGCTCGCGCTCGATCATCGCCTCCAGCGGGATGTCGCGGGTGGGCGCCGCCTCCTCGATCGTGGTGCGGCGCTTGCCGAGGGGCGTTTCGGGACCATAGCGGTCGCGGACCTTGCGCAGGTCGCGCTTCATCCGCGTTTTCTGCTTGGCGGGGCTGTCGATCAGCGCGGTCAGGTCGGCGCGTTCCTTGTCGAGGCCGTCGCGCTCCTTCCTGATCTGGAACTCCTCCAGCCGCCGCAGGCTGCGCAGCCGCATGTTCAGGATCGCCTCCGCCTGCCGGTCGTTCAGCGCGAACTCGTCGATCATCACCGCCTTGGGCTCGTCCTCCGTCCGGATGATCTCGATGACGCTATCGAGATTGAGATAGGCGATCAGATAGCCGTCGAGCAGGTCGATCCGGTCGGCGATCTTCGCCAGCCGATGGCGGGTGCGGCGGTCGAGGACGATGAACTGATGCTCGACCCAGGCATATAGCGCATCGCGCAGGCCCATCACCCGCGGCGTGCGGGCATGGTCGAGCACGTTCAGGTTGAGCGGCACGCGGGTTTCGAGATCGGTCAGACGGAACAGCCCGTCCATCATCACCTGCGCATCGACGGTGCGCGACCGCGGTTCGAGGACGATGCGGACCTCCGCGTCGGATTCGTCGCGCACATCGGCCAGGATCGGCAGCTTGCGATCGTTGATGAGCGCGGCGATCTGTTCGATCAGCTTGCCCTTCTGCACGCCGTACGGAATCTCGGCGATCACCGCCTGCCAGCCGCCGCCCTTTTCCCGCTCGATGCTCCAGCGCGCGCGCACCCGGAAACTGCCGCGCCCGGTGCGATAGGATTCGGCGATCACCGCGGGCGGATCGACGACGAGACCGCCGGTCGGGAAATCGGGGCCGGTGATGTGATCCAGCACGTTGGCGGCGGCATCGTCGACCAAGGCGATCGCGGCATCCAGCAGTTCGGCGGCGTTGTGCGGCGGGATCGAGGTGGCCATGCCGACCGCGATGCCGGCGGCGCCATTGGCCAGCAGGTTGGGGAACAGGCCGGGGAACAGTTCCGGTTCCTGCTCCTCGCCATTATAGGTCGGGCGGTACCCGACCGCATCCTCGTCCAGCCCGTCCATCAGGTCGATCGCGACCTGCGTCAGCCGCGCCTCGGTATAGCGGTAGGCGGCGGCGTTATCGCCATCGATGTTGCCGAAATTGCCCTGCCCGTCGACCAGGGGATAGCGCAGCGCGAAATCCTGCGCGAGGCGGACCATCGCGTCGTAGACGGACTGGTCGCCATGCGGGTGGTATTTGCCGATCACGTCGCCGACGACGCGGGCGCATTTCTTGTACCCCGAGGCCGGGTCCAGTTTCAGCAGCCGCATCGCCCAGAGCAGGCGGCGATGCACGGGTTTCAGCCCGTCGCGCACATCGGGCAGCGAGCGGGCGGTGATCGTCGACAACGCATAGACGAGGTAACGCTCCGACAGGGCACTGTCGAAGGGAGCGTCGAAGATGCCGATCGGCGTGTCGGGGCCGGTGAGTTCGGTCGCCATATGTTCCGCTTTCATAGCAGCAACCGCCGCCGCGGCAAGCCCGGCGGACGCGGTGGAAAGTCACACCCGGCAGGCGTGGAAAGTCACGAACGTCGCATCCTACAGGGGGTGCGGGCCAGCGGGGTGCGTGCGCCGCCATGCCCCCGGTCGGGGCGACGGGTCTGGATGGCCGGGCGGGGGTAGATCAGCATGACCACCCCCTTGCGCCTTTGCCGGCCTGTAGGACAGCGCCGTCGTGACGGCGTGCAGGACAGCACCGTCGTGACGGCGGGCAAGACGGTGCCGTTCGTGACGGCGTCTGGGTCGGTGCCGTCGTGACGGCGGGGGCGATCCCGCCTATGGTCGCCAGCATGATCCGTCCTGCCTTGCTGGCGCTGCTGCCGCTGTTGCTGCCCGTCGCGGCCGTCGCCGCCGATCCGTCCCCCGCCCTGCTCACCTGGGCCAGGCTGAAGGCCCGCCCCCGCCCGACGGCGGATGCGACGATCGCCTATGGCCCGGATGCGTTGCAGAAGGTCGATCTGTGGGTGCCGGCCGGGCCGGGTCCGCATCCGGTGGTGGTGATGGTGCATGGCGGCTGCTGGCAGAGCGACATCGCCGACCGCACCTTGATGGACTGGATCGCCGCCGACCTGCGCGCCGGCGGCATCGCGGTGTGGAACATCGATTATCGCGGCGTGGACCGGCCGGGCGGCGGCTATCCCGGCACCTTCGCGGATGTCGCCGCCGCCGCCGATGCGCTGGCGGCGCAGGCATCGGCCTATCGTCTCGACCTGCGCCGGGTCGTCGCGGTCGGCCATTCCGCCGGCGGGCATCTGGCGCTGTGGCTGGCGGCGCGGCCGAAGCTGCCGGCGGCCAGCCCGTTGCGGCGGCCGCAGCCACTGAGGATCGCCCATGTCGTCAGCCTGGGCGGGCTGCCCGATCTGGAGGCGACCGCCGCCAGCCCCGACAATGGCTGCGGCACCGAGGTGGTCGGCCGGCTGGTCGCCGGGGGCGGTTATGCCGACACCTCGATCCCGCGCCTGTTGCCGCTGGGGGTGGGGCAGGATCTGGTCAACGGTCTGAACGACCGGATCATCCCCGCCCGCCTCGCCACCGATTATGTCGCGACGGCGAAGAAGGCGGGCGATCGCGTGCGGTTGGCCATGCTCGCCGATACCGGCCATGTCGAACTGATCGCGCCGGAAACGCCCGCCTGGGCGGCGGCGAAACGGGCGATCGCGAAGGGATTGCGGCGATGACACGGGCCGGGATGACAGGGGCCGGGATGACACGGGACGAAGCACGCGCGCTGGACGCGCATGATCCGCTGGCCCCGTTGCGCGACCGGTTCGCGCTGCCGGCGGGGGTGATCTATCTCGACGGCAATTCGCTGGGGCCGCTGCCCCGCGCGACCGTGCCGGCGATGACGGACATGGTGACGCAGGCCTGGGGCGACCGGCTGATCCGTAGCTGGAACGAGGGGTGGATCGACGCGCCCGTCCGGCTGGGCGGCAAGATCGCCCCGCTGATCGGCGCGGCGGCGGACGAGGTGATCGTCGGCGATTCGACCTCCGCCAACCTGTTCAAGGCGCTGGTCGCGGCCCTGCGCGTCGATCCCGGCCGCCGGGTGGTATTGAGCGAGGCGGGCAATTTCCCGACCGACCTGCACGTCGCCGAAGGCGCGGTCGCCTGCGTGCCCGGCGCGTCGCTGCGGGTGGTGCCGCGCGGCGATATCGCGGCGGCGATCGATGGCGATGTCGCGGTGCTGCTGCTGACGCATGTCCATTACAAGACCGGCAGCCGGTTCGACATGGCGGCGATGACCGCCGCCGCGCACCGGGCGGGGGCGCTGGTGCTGTGGGACCTGAGCCATTCGGTCGGCGCGGTGGCGGTGGACCTGTCGGGCGCCGGGGCCGATCTGGCGGTGGGATGCACCTATAAATATGTGAACGGCGGGCCGGGCGCGCCCGCGTTCCTGTATGTCGCGACGCGGTGGCAGGACCGGCTGGCCAGCCCGCTGTCGGGCTGGATGGGCCATGCCGAACCCTTCGCCTTCGCCGATGCCTATGCCCCCGCCCCCGGCATGAAGCGCTGGCTGGCGGGGACGCCGCCGATGCTGGCGATGGCGGCGCTGGAGGCGGGGCTGGACCTGTGGGCGACGGTGGACCGGGACGCGGTCTGGGCGAAATCGGCGGCGCTGTGGCGGATCATGGCGGCGGCGGGCGACGCGGCGGGGCTGGACTGCGTCACCCCCGCCGATCCGGCGGCGCGCGGCAGCCATATCAGTTTCCGCCACCCCCACGCCCATGGAATCGCGCAAGCCCTGATCGAACGCGGCGTGATCGGCGATTTCCGCGATCCCGATATCCTGCGGCTGGGGCTGACGCCGCTGTACCTGAGCCATGACGACGTGTGGCGGGCCGGCGCGATCCTGGGCGGGATCATGGCATCGGGCGACTGGCGCGCGCCGCGCTTCGCCACCCGGCTGGCGGTGACGTGACGCCCGCTTGACTCCAATTCCCATCGCGCCGATCAAGATTGCAAGCGGAGGACATGACCATGCGGCGGGCGATGACGGTGGTGGCGGCGTGTGCGATGATCGCCGCCTGCAGCAAGGCGCCCGACAGCCATGATGACGCGGCCGTCAGCGGCGACACCGGCCCCGATCTGGGCGGACGATCGGCGGCGGGGATCGCGTTCTCCTACGCCTATTCGCTGGTGATGCCCGGCGACGACATCGCCGACGTGCAGGAAACCCACGCCGCCGCCTGCGAACGGCTCGGCCCCGACCGGTGCCGCATCACCGGATTGCACTATACGGTCGCCCCGTCGGGCGGGGTCGATGCCGACCTGTCGATGACGGTCGCCGCCTCGGTGGCGCGGACGTTCGGGCGGCAGGGCGTGCTGGCCGCGCAGAAAGCGGGCGCGGTGCTGGGCGGCGTGACGATCGGCGGGACCGAGGTGGCGACGCAGGCCAGGGCCGATACGCAGGCCGCGACGGAGGCCATCACCGAGCGCGCGCGCGTCCAGGCCGATCTGCGCCGCCGCCAGACGCCGGAGGCGCGCGCCGAATTGCGCCGCCGCGATACCGAACTCGCCGCGCAGGCCCGCACCGCGCGCGCCGACGCCGCGACCGCGCGCGACAGCATCGCCAACACCCCGGTCTCGTTCGACTATCGCTCCGGCCGGGGCGTCGGCCTGGCCAACCGCGTGCGCGAGGCGGGGGATGCGGCGGCCGCCTCCACCGCGGCAACGCTGGCGGCGGTGCTGTGGGTGATCGCGACGCTGGGGCCGCCGCTGGTGGTGCTGCTGGCGCTGGTGGTGGTGTGGCGGCGCTGGGGCCAGGCGGCGTGGCGGCGGGTCGCCGGGCCGGGCGCGCCGCACACGCCGCCCGCCGATCCCCCCGTCTGGTAACCATTCCCGCTAACCCGACCTATCGATCTCGCCCCTAGGGTCCGACTCCGACGATGATTGTCGGCAAGGGCGGGCAGAGGAAATGGCGGGCATCCTGAAGACGTTGCGACGGGTGGCGGAAGTTGCGTTCCAGGAACCGATCGTCCGGTCGATCAACGGCCAGCACCAGTTGATGAAGCTGCTGTCCTCCGCCTGCTACAGCGGGCTGCTCGACCAGAGCCCGGCACTGACCCGGCAATATCTGAAAAGCCACCTCGCCCGGTCGCTGACGCTGGGGCAGCGGCGCGCGGCGATCGTCGCGCATTACCGCTTCGTCCAGGCGCAACTGTCCCCCGGCTTCTACGACCGGTTGCTGACCACCGGGGCGATGCTGTGGCGCAACGACGAGGTGGCGGGCAACTATCATATCGGCCTGCGCCACAACGTCGCGCATTTCTATGAGGGCGATCTGCTGCTCGCCTTCTTCCGGCAGGACGTGCTGCTGTTCCAGCTGAGTTTCTCGGTGGTGCCGGGCGACATCGTCGGCGAGGCGGCGCCCCATGTCCTGTTCGTCGGCGGGGCGCAGGGGGCGGCGCCCGAGCGCGGCGAACTGCAACCGGCGGTGAAGGCCAGCCACGGCGTCGCGCCCTCGCACCTCGCGATGGCGGCGTTGCAGGGGGTGGCGATGGCGCTGGGGATCGCGACGATCGTCGGCGTCGGCAACGACCAGCAACTGCTGAAATCGCGCGACGACAAGGCGGACTTCACCTTCGATTACGACCGTTTCTGGGCGATGTTCGGGGCGGAGGCCAACGCCGCCGGCCAATGGGCGATGCCCGCTCCCTTGCGCGAACGCGACCCAGCCGATTCCGGCGCGAGCGCGGCGCATCGCCGCCGCAGCCGCCGCAAGGGCGCGTTCAAGGCGGAGGTCCGCGATGCGGCACGCGCGACGATGACGTGCCATGCCGCCGCCCCGTCTTCCCCCGCTTCCCCCGCCGCCCCGCTGCCGTTCGCGGGCGAGACGGTGGGCGGGGTCCGGCCCGACGCGATACCCGCAGCGCCCGCGCCCGCCGTCGTCGCCCGGCCCGTCCGCGAACTCGCCGCCGCCTGACCGCGGGTCACCGGCACGATTGCACCCCCCGTCGCCTTATCCTATAGGCCCGGCCATCTTCCGCCCCGGCCCGCGACCGTCTCGCGCCGCCGGGGCCGCTCATTTTCAGGGGACCGCCCATGGCTCGCCGCCGCCAGATCTACGAGGGCAAGGCCAAGATCCTGTACGAGGGTCCGGAACCCGGCACCCTCATCCAGTATTTCAAGGACGACGCCACCGCGTTCAACGCCCAGAAGAAGGGCACGATCAACGGCAAGGGGGTGCTGAACAACCGCATCTCCGAACACGTCTTCACGCTGCTCGACCATATCGGCGTGCCGACCCACTTCATCCGCCGCCTCAACATGCGCGAGCAGCTGGTGCGGCAGGTGGAGATCGTGCCGATCGAGGTCGTGGTGCGCAACGTCGCCGCCGGCTCGCTGTCGAAGCGGCTGGGGATCGAGGAGGGCACCAAGCTGCCCCGCACGATCATCGAATATTACTACAAGGACGATGCGCTGGGCGACCCGATGGTTTCCGAGGAGCATATCGCCTGCTTCGGCTGGGCCAGCCAGGAGGAGATGCACGACATCGCCGATCTGGCGATCCGGGTGAACGATTTCCTGTGCGGGCTGTTCGCCGGGGTCGGCATCCGGCTGGTCGATTTCAAGCTGGAATTCGGCCGCATCTGGGACAACGACTTCGGCCGGATCATCCTGGCCGACGAGATCAGCCCCGATGGCTGCCGGCTGTGGGACATGGAGTCGGGCGACAAGCTGGACAAGGACCGGTTCCGCCAGGATCTGGGCGGCGAGGCGGAGGCGTATCAGGAGGTCGCACGGCGGCTGGGCCTGATGCCCGAGGGCGAAGAGGGCGCGGTCCTCGACCTCGCCAGCCATCGCAAGCGCCGCGGCAAGTAAGGGAAGACCGATGAAGCTCCGTATCTTCGTGACGCTGAAGCCCGGCGTGCTCGATCCGCAGGGCCGGGCGATCCACCATGCGCTGGGCTCGCTGGGCTTTGCCGGCGTCGAGGATGTGCGCGCCGGCAAGCTGATCGAGATGCAGGTCGCCGACGATACCGACGATGCCGCGATCGACGCGATGTGCCGGCAGTTGCTGGCGAACACCGTGATCGAGAACTTCCGGGTGGAGCGCGCCTGATGAAGACCGCGGTCGTCGTGTTTCCCGGATCGAACTGCGACCGTGACCTTGCGGTCGCGCTGGAGACGGTGACGGGGGTGAAGCCGGCGATGGTGTGGCATGGCGACACCGACCTGCCCGACGGGCTGGGCGTGATCGCGGTGCCGGGCGGCTTCTCCTATGGCGATTACCTGCGCTGCGGCGCGATCGCCGCCCGCTCGCCGATCATGCGCGCGGTGGCCGAGGCGGCGGGCCGCGGCACCCCGGTGCTGGGCGTGTGCAACGGGTTCCAGGTGCTGACCGAGGCGGGACTGCTGCCCGGTGCGTTGATGCGCAATGCCGGGCTGAGCTTCGTGTGCCGCGACGTGGCGCTGACGGTGGCGAACGGCGACACCGCCTTCACCCGTGGCTATGCCGATGGCGAGCGCGTCAGCTTTCCCGTGGCGCATCACGACGGCAACTACTTCGCCGATGCCGACACGCTCGACCAGCTGGAAGGCGAAGGCCGCGTCGCGTTCCGCTATGGCGAGCCGGTCAACGGCTCGGCCCGCGACATCGCCGGCATCGTCAACGCCGCCGGCAACGTGCTGGGCATGATGCCCCATCCCGAACGCCGCATCGAGGCCGCGCACGGCGGCACCGACGGGCGCCGGTTGTTCGAGGGGCTGCTGGAGACGGTGGGGGCGTGACCGATCCCGCACTGACGATGCCGGTTCGCGGCGGATGTCTGTGCGGTGCGGTCCGTTACACGCTTGCCGCGCCGCCGATCGCATCGCGGCAATGCTGGTGCCGGCTGTGCCAGTATCTGGCGGCGGGCAGCGCGACCGCCAATCTGATCGTCGCGCGCGATGCGCTGACGATCGAGGGTGCGCTATCGCGCTATTCCTCCGTCGCCGATTCGGGCAGCGTGATGCACCGTGAGTTCTGCGGCACCTGCGGCACCCCGGTCGGCGGCTATGCCGAACCGCGTCCGCACCTCTATGTGCTGCGGATCGGCACGCTGGACGATCCCGGCCTCTATCCGCCGCAAACGACGATCTGGACCGCGATGGCGCCGGCATGGGCGATGATCGACCACCGGCTGCCCGCGATCCCGGGCCAGCCCGCGCCGCCCGTCACACCCGCGCCCGGAACGGCGTGAAATCGGTGTCGGTGTCGAACACGTCGAAGCGCTCCGCGCGTTTCAGCGTACCGACCACCAGATAGGTCAGCGGGGTCAGCAGGATCTCCCATCCCGTCTTCAGCGCCCATTGCGTGAACAGCACGGTGACGACCAGATCGTTGGTCCAGCCCGCCGCCCCCCAGAAGGCGAGCGGATAGAAGATCAGGCTGTCGACCCCCTGCCCCACCAGCGTCGACCCGATCGTGCGCGACCACAGGTGGCGCCCCCCGGTCATCACCTTCATCCGCGCCATGACATAGGCGTTGACGAACTCCCCCGCCCAGAACGCGCAGACGCTGGCCAGCACGATGCGCGGTACCTGCCCGAACACCGCCTCATAGGCGGGCTGGTTGGTCCAGCCGGGCGCGGGCGGCAGCGCCACGACGATCGCGCTCATCGCCGCCATGAACAGCACCGCCGCCGTCCCCGCCCAGATCACCCGGCGGGCGCGGGCATAGCCATAGACCTCGGTCAGCACGTCGCCCAGCACATAGCTGATCGGAAAGAACAGGATGCCCGCCCCGAACGGCCAGTCGCCCAGCAGCGGCAGCCGGATCGTCGCCACCTTGCCCGCGCCGATCACGTTCGACAGCAGCAGGATGGTGACGAACGCCGCCATGACCAGATCGAAATGGCGGAAGCCCCCGCCCCCCGCCGCCCCGGCTTCGCCGCCGGTCGTCGCGACGATCGCGCGGTCGTCCGCGCCGTCATGGGCGCCGCCGCCCGCCCCCTTGTCGCCCTGCGCCATGACGGCGGTTATGATCCCGGTTCCTTCCGGGCGCAATCCGCGCTAATCAAACCCATTCGCCGCGCGCCCGTAGCTCAGTCGGATAGAGCACGAGCCTTCTAAGCTTGTGGTCGGTGGTTCGAATCCACCCGGGCGCGCCAATTACCCATGACAGGACGAACGGCGTCATGGTGCCGTGCGACGTCAGCGAAGCGGGCGACCTTCTTGCGCGTAATTCAAGCACCCATGAGTCGTTGACGGCGCAATCGGCAGGATGATGATGGTCCGCCGGCAAGCCCGGCGGTGCGACGTCGCTGATGTGATTCAGGCCAGCACCTTGTCCAGTGCCCCGCAGAACGCCTTCATTTCCTGGATGGAGCCGACCGTCACCCGCGACACCGTCGGCCAGATCGGCCACGACCGGCCGATCTCGACGCTTTGTGTACGGAACGCGGCCTGCATGTCCTTTGCCGGGCGCGTCTTCCAATCGATCATGAACATGTTCGCGCTCGTCGGCTTCACGCTGATGTTGCGCGCGCGCAGATGATCGAGCGCGATCCCCCGCGCCTGGACCATCTCGGCACGCCGCGCGGCGATCAGGGGCGCTGCGGTCAGGCTCGCCGTCGCGCAGGCCAGCGACGGCAAGGGCAACGCGCCCGACTGCATCCCGCCATCGTAGCGGATCATCTTCGCGAGGATATCCGGTCGCGCCATCGTGAAGCCCATCCGCATCCCGGCCATCCCGAAAATCTTCGAGAAGGTCCGCAGCACGATCACGTCGCGCCCCGCCGTCACCAGCGGCGACGCGACCGGCACGCCCGCGAAATGCGTGTAGGCCTCGTCCACCAGCACGACCGAGCCTGCCGGCTTGTTCGCGATCAGCCATTCGATGTCGGCGATCGGCGTGATCGTGCCCGTCGGGTTATTGGGCGTGCAGATGTAATACAGCCCCGCGTTCGGATCCGCCGCCAGCATCGCACGCACGTCATGTGCATAGTCGGCGGTCAGCGGCACGCGTTTGACCGGCGCGCCGAGCCAGTCCGCGGTCCGCCCGGCAAGCTCGAACGTCGGGTCCGCCACGACCAGACCCCGCTGTGGCGAGCAGAAGGTGACGATCGCGCGCGACAGCGGATCGCTCGATCCCGGCCACGGCGCGATATGATCGTACGGCACGCCCTCCACGGCCATCACCGCCTTCAGGAAGTGGTTGCGCTCGTCGTGCGGTGCATAGCGATTGCTGTTGGTGATGATCTTGCGCGCGGCGCGCTGGCCCGGGGGCAGCGGCCCGGCCCAGCATTCGTTCGCGCCGATCCGCACCTTGGCGGTCGGTGCCGGATCGGGAACGCCGCCCGAAGCCCAGGCCGGGCGGCCGAACGACGCCGCCACCGCGCCCGCCCCGAAGATCCCCGCGATCCGTGCGAGTTGCCGCCGTGAATAGCCCCTGTCGAGCAGGTCGTCGCAGGCGTCTTCGGGAAGATAGGTCTTTTCGATCATGGCAAGATCCTCGCTGGAGACAAAGGTCAAAGGTCGACCGACAGGCTGAGCTGTACGGTGCGCGGACTTAGGGGGCGGAAGAACCCGTCGCCGGTGATCGCCGGCGAGATGAACGAGAGCACGTCCTTGTCGAACAGATTGTCGACGTTGACGCGGATCTTCGCGTTCTTGATCGGCCCCAACGAAAATCCGTCGCCGATATCGGCATAGGCGGAGAAGACGGTGAAGCCGGGGACGGACGATCCCGCGCTGTTGTCGAACGTCGAGAAGCGCTTGCTCGTATATTTCGCGGTGAGGTTGGCAACCAGCCATGGCGACGGCTCGACGGTGATGCCGCCCGACACAATCCACTTCGCGCTGTCGGGCAGGAACTTGCCCGCCGTCCGATAGGTCAGCGTCGGGGTTGCGACGATGTCGTCCTGGAACTGTGCGTGATTGTACGTCACGTTCGCGTTGAAATAGGCGAACCCGCGCAACACGGTCGGCTTGACGTTGGCGAGCAACTCGGCGCCATACGCCTCTACCCCACCGACATTCTGGTAGAAGGTCTCGGTAACGTTGGTCGTGCCCGGCAGGATCGACGTGATCGACTGGATGCGATTGTCGAATTTGGTATAGTATCCGGTCAGCGACGCTAAGAACTGCGGCTGCGTGGTCCGCACGCCCAGTTCGACATTCTTCGAGCGCTCGGGTGCCGGGGCCGCGACCAGCGCCGCCGAACTGGCGTAAGAGACCGAAAAGACGTCATCCATCCCCTTGGGCAGCGCCATGTTCTCCGCATAGGACGCGAACAGCTGTGAGCGGTGATCGGGCAGCTTGAACAGGATACCGGCGGTCGGGAGGAAATAGTCCGAATAACGGGCACGGTTGTATTGCGGACCCCAGCCGGCGACGGTGACTCCGCCCACCACCCGTGCGTAATCGTTGAAGTCGCGGTAACCGCGATGCTGATAATCGAGATCGAGCATCTTGTTGCCGAGATCGAGGCTGAAGCTGTCGGTCAGCGCGATCCGGTCGCGGACATAGAGCTGCGTCGTCTGCCGCTCGGTGCGATAGTTGCGGCGCAGGTACACGGGCTCGCTGTAGATCGGATCGGCGGCGGGCGACCCGCCGACCGTGTTGTAGCGCAGCTGCGTGCGGCGATATTTGTCCTGCTCCGCCCAGATCCCGGCGTCGAGTGCGTGGCGACCGACATCGGCGTGAATCGACTGGACGATGCCGATCCGGTCGCCACCGACGCCCGACAGCCCGAACTGCGTGCCGCGGGGTGCGGTCAGCGCAAAGCCCCGCGCGGATTGCTGGCGATAGCGGGTCAGCGAATTGGCGTAGCTGTCGGGCGATACGCCGTAGCCGTCCTTGTCCTCCCAATAGAGCGTCGTCTCGGCATAGACATTGTCCGCGATTCCGGCGTGGAAGGTCGCGCCGTACAACTTGTCCTTCCGGACGTTGATCGCGAGATCCGAGACATAGGTGTAGTTGGCGTTCGAATATTGGGGGCCGCCCGCGACCGGCGCATAGACCGGAACCGTGCCCAGATAGCCGCGATACCGCCCGACATTGCCGCTGAGATCGGGTGTCGACGAGTTGTATTCGGCACGGGTGAGCGAGGGGGAATCATAATCGAAAAAGTCGTTGGCGACGAACTTGAATCGCGCCCAGCTCGTACCGCCGAGATCGACCTGCGCAAGCGCCTCCCAATGCTCGCGATCGACCGAGCCGGCGCCGCGCCACAGATCGGTGTCGAGCTTGGTCCGGCTGACATAGGCCTTCAATGGCCCGACCCGCCCGGTGCTGACGCGCACGAACGTCCGCTTCATGTCGAAATCGCCGAAGCTTTGCGACACGAACACGCCGAGGTCTTCCTGCGGTTCGATCGAGCGATACGACACGATCGGACCGAGCGAGGAATAGCTCGGCATCGTCACCCCGCCCGCACCCGGCGAAGCCTCGACCACGCCGAGATTTTCGTTGTCGACGTAGCGGAAGACCGGGCTGCCCCCGAACGCGTCGCTGCGCCCGGTCGGGATGCCGTCGACGATGAAGCCGATCTGGTCCAGGTTGAAGGCGCGCACCTGGACGCTGTTGCCGAACTCGTAGAGGCCCAGTGCGCCGTCGGTCTGAACGTTGAAGCCCGGCAGCGATTCCAGCATCTTGAGGCCCGAGATGCCCGATGGCGCGGACAACAGCGCCTCCCGCGTGACCGCCACCGTGCTGGTGATCCGATCCTGCCCGACCGCCTCGTCGGCCTGGGAGATGCGCCGTCCATTGACGACGATGTCACCCATCGGTTCCTCGACGGCCTGGGGCTCGGCATTCCCCGCCGCCGCGACCTGTGCGGCGGCGAATGTCGGAACGGTAAGCGCGATCAACAGCGCGAGCGCGGTGCCGGTGGAATAATGGGCTATGGTCAACGCGAATGGCTCCCTTCTGGATCGGCGAACCGACCGTTGAGTGCCTTCAGACCGACCGGCCACCGTGTACGGCGTCCCGGCCCCCTCCCCCCTCGTTCATGCTTCGGCGGCCGTTCTGCGGCTCGCCGGCACCGCGATCACGACGTCAAGGGTATCGCCGGCCTGGCCCCCGGCTCCGCCATCCGCTGCGCCTCGTCGAGGACGCGCAACGCGTTGCCACCCCAGACCTTCGCCACGTCCGCCGCGCTGAACCCGCGGGCGAGCAATGCCGCGGTGATCTTTGGATAGTCCGACACGTCGTTGAACCCGTCGACCCCGCCGCCGCCGTCGAAATCGCCGCTCATCCCGACATGGTCGATCCCCGCCACCTCGATCGCGTGCAGCAGGTGCTTCATCACGTCATCGAACTTCGCTTTCGGCACCGGCCACTTCGTGTCGATCGCCTTGCGTCCCGCCACCAGTTTCCGGCGATCCGCGTCGGTCATCCGCTCGAAATCGATGCCCGTCATCAGCGCCTTCATCGCCGCGTCGCGTTCGGCGATCCTGGGTTGCGGCACCATGTAGCCGTCGAACGCATTGACCTGAACGACCCCCCCCTTCGCCGCGAGCAGCCGGAGGTCGGCGTCGGTCGCGTTGCGCGGGTGATCGAAGATCGCGCGCACGCCCGAATGCGACAGGATGATCGGCGCCTTCGACAATTCGATCATCTGGCGCAGCGACAGGTCCGAGCTGTGCGACGCGTCGATCACGATCCCCAGCCGGTTCGCCTCCGCGACGAACGCCCGCCCCTTCGCACTGAGGCCGTTCCATTCGGGCTTGTCGGTCGCACTGTCGGCGAGGTCGTTGTTCCTGAAATGCACGGGGCTCATCATCGTCACGCCGAGCCGTTGGAACGTCCGCATGAGCGTGAGGTCCGCCTCGAACGGGTAACCGTTTTCCATGCTCATGAACACGAAGCGCCTGCCCGTCGCGATCGCCGCGCGGGCCTCTGCCGATGTCGTCACCAGCCGGAACACGCCCGGATGGCCTGCGACCATCTCACGAATCTGCACCGCGCGGACCAGCCCCGCATCGCGTGCCGCCCGGTCGCCCTCGGGCGTCCGCGGCCCCTGCCCGGTATAGATCGCGAAGAACCCGCCATCGACGCCACCCTCCACCATCCGGGGATAGTCGACCTGATCGCCGGTCACCGCGACGTCGTGCCGGTCCATGATGCTCCACCCGGGCCGTCCGAGATTCGCCGGCGTATCGAAATGCGTATCGAGCACGATTGCGCGATCGTGCACCGCGCGTGCGGTTTTCCGATCGGGCGCCGCGCCGATCATCAGCGGCGCGGCAAGGAGGACGGCAACGATCATTCGCATCATTTCACCCGATCGAACCATTCGAGGAACACTTCCGACTTGCCTTCGGGCTTTTGCCCGTTGTTACGGCGTACTAACGAATTGCAAACCATCTAAAAAAGGCAATATTCTCCAGCGGCGACATCACCGCTGTCAAGACCGGAGATTTGCGATGCATCCACATTTAGTGGACTGCCCGGTATCTATTCGAGGCATGCATTGTTAGTCGGGCTGATATCGCCGTCAAGCGTTGTGACGAAATTATGACTACTTGGTAGCCCGGGCCGCATCGTGTTGGCCGCGTGGTGGACGAGCGCGTCCGGTGTGAACGTAAATTGTCTCGCTCAAGCGGAGGGGCGTCTGCCCGGCGTGACATGGCGCGCTCGAAACCGGACGACATCTCGCTTGGGGTGCGGGACGATTTCCCGGTTGCTCTTGCGGTGTTTCCCTCGCCAGATGACGGGGGTTGGTTGCGAGCCTGCTCAAGGTTCTCCCGAGCGAAGTCGAAGGGCTGGTGAAGCCGGATTGGCCGGTACCGGATTACCCAACGTCGTGCCGGCGCCAAAAGACACTGACGGTTTCACTGGCCAGCCGCGCCAGTGCAGGCGGCCTGCACCTGCCGGTCGACAGCACCGGGATCAGGATGATGGGCAAAGGCGAAGGGAAAACACGCAGGCACGGTGCTTCCTATCGCCGTCAATGGCGCAAGCCTGTCCTGAGCCAGTCGAAGGGTTCACCCGGGGATCGATGCTGAGGCACGGGCGATCCGGGCGATCGAGGTCACCACCAACGCGATTGATGACGCGGCGACGCTGCCGGATCTTCCGGCACAAATCCCGACGAACGAGCGCATCGCGATCATCGGCGGTGACGGCGCCTATGACACCGGGAAGTGCCGTGCGGCGATTGCACCACGGGGCGCCGACGCGGTCATTCCCGTCCGCCGCAATGGTCAGCCATGAAAGTCCAATGCTCCTGGCGTCGATGCTCGCAACCAGGAACCCCGAACACCATCCGCGTTGCATGGAGCCCGACAATAAAGGCATTCCCATGCCGCGCTCCGGTTGTGCAACAAAACCAACAAACTCTCAGAACAACCCGTCGTCGAGCAGGTCGTCATCGTCCATGCCGGCCGGTTCGACATGGACCGTGTCCGGATCCCGGACCTCGGACAGGTCGATCGACACGGAGCCGTGCTTCGACAAGGACGATTTCAGGTCATCGCTGAATTGGGCCACCCGCTTGAGCAGCCCGTCATCGGCATGGTTGCCGATGCTTACGGGAAGGTTCGGCATGATAGGGATGCGTGCTCTCGTTTCAGGATGTTTCGTTTCGTATACGGAACATCCTAAGAAGTGGTGACCATGCAGGAACATCCGGGCAATGCCGCCGCAATTCCACGTCAGGCCATCAATGATCTGAAATTTTTCGTCATCATTTCAGAAATTTATGCAATTGCCCCGGAATATGACATCTTTGTACGATGCAATTTTATTGAATGCCCGAGGTTCGATGCTTAACGGCTTCGATCAAATACTCTAAATCAAAACGAGTATCTTAATCGAAATCACCGATTGCCCGATATTTGCTGGTTGCCGGCGAAGTGGTTGTATTTTCAGGCACAAATGGCGCATCCGACCAGACGGCCGTCCACCGTGTCCGCCGTGACGGGCGCTACATTTGGCGGTAGGGCGCGGGCGGAGGCGAATGATGGCTGGGATCACGGCACTGCAGCAACGGATGATCGAGATCGCGACGCAGGGCGACGCGGCCTGGTTCGACGGGCATCCCGACAACCGGCTTCGCATCCGCAATGCCGTGGCCCGGGAATTCAGCGAGGATGTCGGCCCCGCGCCGGTGGGCATGTCGTGGCGGGCCATCGTGCTGGAAGCGCAGCCGGGGGTGCGCCTGCGCCAGCCGGTCGCGCTGCCGCTCCACATCGGCAACGATCTGGACGATCACGACCTGTTCGCGCTGTTCATGCAGGCCGCCGGTCCCGAGGCCAGGGATATGATCCGTCAGCTTCGCGGCGTCAGGTTCCCCGGCAAGGTGGCGTCGGCAAGGGCCGGGTGACCCGATGGCCGGGGACGCCGCCACGGCGCCTTTTCATCGACGGATAAACATAGGTCATCGATACGGATACGGCATCGCCCGTTTTGGGACGGACGCCTGATCTACATTAGAACGGACAGCGAACATCGGCCTTGCGACGACCGTCCCGCCGGCGTAGCGAAGCGCTCATAACGCCGGGTCCATCCTCCGCCACGGAGGCCGATTCGAGCGACAAGGCGAGCAAATCGCCGGTTTTTGGGAAAGAGCGATGCAGGCCGACGACGAGCGAACCTATTACGAGGCGCGTGCCGAATTGCAGCTGCGGCTGGCGGCGGCGACCGCCAACCCGGCGGTATGCGCCAGCCATTACGCCCTGGCGAACCTGTACCTCGAACTGGCCAACAAGGCGGACGAAGGACTGAGCGAGGCGGCATAGGCGAACCGGCCGCTGCCGGACGAAGACCGGATCGGCACAACCCCCGGTTGCCCGGCGGCATGGCCGGGCGATCCCCAAGCGCGACAGGGGAGCATCGCCGCTCCCCCACCGAATTCAGACGCCCGCCGGGTTCAGACGAACGCGATGGCGGCGCGGCGACGGCGGCGAACGGCGGCACCGATCAGGGCGAAGCCGGTCAGCATCATCGCCCAGGTCGCGGGTTCCGGCACCGCCGACGCGACGATCGCGTCGGTGCCCGCGAACGTGCCCAGATGGACCTCGCCGTTCATGGCGAACGCCTTCACGGCGACGCTTCCCTCGATCGCGCTGGTGTTCGTCAACGTGGCGAGCGGCGCCAGGATCGACCCGTGCCACCCCTTCGTCGTGATCGACGTCGCCTGCGCGAAATTCCAGATCACCGTCTGGTTGAGCGCGGTCGCATTGATGTTGCCGCCCTGGACCAATGTATCGCCCAGCACGTTCACGATCGTCGTCATGCCCGCCGGCAGACGGCCGAACAGGGCATCGAAATTGGCGTTCTGATCCTGAAACGCCGCGGCGGTCATGGTGAAGACCGCATAGCCGTCCGCCGCGCGCGCATAATCGAGCGCCGTCGTCGTCGCGGTGATGGTCGAGATCGAAGCGAGCGACGACAGCTGCATCGACAGGACGCCGAGGTCCTCGGCCAGCTTCGTCGTCTGCGCCGCGATGGTGGCGGCCAATCCGTTGCGCGGATCGGCCAGACCGGGGGTCAGCGTCAGATAGGGGGCGTCCTGCACCTGCCCGCCGGTCACGCCCGTGCCGTACTGGACGAGCTTGCTGCCACCGGGGTTGAAATTGGCGACATTGGCGGTGCCGCCGACCTGGACGGTGCCGACGCCGTTCAGCGCCATGCCGGTCGCGTTCCCGCCGACCAGCGCCATCAGCGGCTCGCCGAGGTTGCGTTCGATGGTGAAGCCTTCGATGTTGCCGCCGACCGTCAGCTGCGGGCGCCCGCTCGCCCGATAGCCCTGGCTGCCGCCCTGCGCGACCACCGGCCGGCCTTTGACGTTGCCGCCGACGAACGCCTTGCCCTGGATATGCTGCTGCGTGTCCAGATCGCCCAGCACGATCAGGTTCAGTTCGCGCATCGCCTGCAAGCCATCGGCGGCATTGCCCTTGGCGATGGCGGTGGACGGCGAAACGGCGGCCATGGCGGCAGCGGCAAGCAACACGATGTGTCTCACGAAAAAAAGTCCCCCTGTCAGCACCCCTACCCTATCAGCGCCGCCAACGAAGCGCAGCGCCGTTCCCCCGGGTGGAGCGTCCTGATCCGAGACAGGTAGCCGGCAACGCGCTGCGGGTACAGGCCATCGCCGCGCGCACCGCCTGTTCGACACCCGACGCCCGCATCGTCGTGGCGCGGGCCGAAAGCGGTCGACCGGCGTTGTAGCGGTCAGGGAGAAGACCATGCGCCCATCACCGTTTCTGGACGATCCGCGCGACAAGATGCGGCGTCACATCGCCGAAGCCGTCGCCTCCCCGATCGAGGCGGTCAGGGCGATCCATATCCGGGCGGCGGAGCATCAGGCCGCGCTGGCCAGGGCCAGCGGGCTGGACGATGCCGCGGCCCCGCGCCGACCCGATCCCGGCCGGCGTGGCATCCGGGGCCTGCTGTCGTGGCTGCGCACCGGCTGGGTGCGGCTGATCCGGCGGCGTGCCGGGTGACGTAACGGCGACTGTCAGCCGATATTCTATAGGCGGCATGGACCCGCGATGGCCGCGAGACCAACATGGACAACCAACATGGACAGGCGCCCGATCACCGTCTATCGAGCCGCGCATCGTGCGCGCCTCTTACGGGTTTCCGGTCGCCACGTTTTCCACCGAGCCCGCAAGCAGGAGGTGCCGCATGGCGTGGCTCATCCTCGGCATTGCCGTGATTACCGAAATCGTCTGGGCGCTGAGCCTGAAATGGGCCGCGATGCAGGGCACGCTGCTCGCCTCGGCCGTGCCGGTCACGCTCAGTTTCGTGAACATGGGCCTCCTGGCGCTCGCGATGCGCGGGCTGCCGGCGGGCACCGCCTATGCGGTATGGACCGGGCTGGGCGCGGTGGGGGTGACGGTGTTCGGCGTCGTGCTGTTCGGCGAGAAGCTGAACCCGACCCAGATGGCCTTCATCGCGCTCATCATCGTCGGAGTGGCGGGTACCAAGTTCTTCGCCACCGCCTGACCACCCGCCCCGCTACCGGGTCGAATTGGCCAACCCACATCGATTACCACTGGCCGCCCACGGCGCGACTTGGTAGGATCGGGACGTTGGACGAAGAGACGACAGGGGATGCCACCGGTGTTGATGACGCAGACGATGCGCTGGTTCGGGCCGCGCGATCCGGTGTCGCTGGCGGGCATCCGTCAGGCCGGGGCGACCGGCGTGGTCACCGCGCTGCACGACATCCCCAACGGCGCGGTCTGGCCCCGCGCCGCGATCGCCGAACGCCGCGCCGCGATCGAGGCGGCGGGCCTCGACTGGACCGTCGTCGAAAGCCTGCCCGTCCATGACGACATCAAGACGCGCGGCCCCCGCTGGGATGCGCTGATCGACGCCTATCGCATCAGCCTGACCAACCTCGCCGCGGAGGGTATCCGGGTCGTCACCTACAACTTCATGCCGTTGCTGGACTGGACCCGCACCGATCTCGGCTGGACGCTGCCCGACGGCGCCCGCGCGCTGCGGTTCGAGTGGGAGGCGGTGGCCGCCTACGACCTGCACATCCTCCGCCGGCCCGGTGCGGCCGATGATTACGCGCCCGACCTGATCGATGCCGCCACCGCCCGGTTCCACGCGATGGACGATGACGGGCGCGCCCGGCTGGAGGCGACGATCCTCGCCGGCCTGCCGGGCGCGGAAGAGAGCTTCACCTCCGCCGGTTTCCGCGATGCCATCGCCGGCTATGCGGGGATCGATGCGGATACGCTGCGCGCGCATCACACCGCCTTCCTCGCGGCGGTGTGCCCCCATGCCGACGACCTGGGGCTGCGGCTGGTGGTGCATCCCGACGACCCGCCCTTCCCCATCTTCGGCCTGCCGCGCGTGGTATCGACCGAGGCGGACCTGACGACCCTGTTCGCGCGCGTGCCCAATCCGTCGAACGGCCTTTGCTTCTGCACCGGTTCGCTCGGCGTGCGGGCCGACAACGACCTGCCGGGCATGGTCGCGCGGCTGGGCGAGCGGATCGGCTTCCTCCACCTCCGTTCGGTCGATCGCGAGGGCGGCGACACGGCGTTCCACGAGGCGCCGCATCTGGACGGCGATGCCGACATGGCGGCGGTGGTGGCGGCGGTCCACCGGCTGGCCGCCGCATCCGGCCGCCGCATCCCGATGCGCCCCGATCATGGCCACCAGATGATGGACGACCTCACCCGCTCCACCAATCCCGGTTATTCGCTGATCGGCCGGATGCGCGGACTGGCCGAACTGCGCGGGCTGGAACGCGGCATCGCCCATGCGGCGACGATGCGATGACGATCCCGCGCCGCCTGCGCTGGCTGGCGCTGCTGGGCGTCGCGCCGCTCCACGCGCAGACGCCGCCGATCCAGCCGCAGGTCGACCCCACCCGGCCCGAGTGGGAGAACCCGGCGATCTTTGCGATCGGCAAGCTGCCCGCCCGCGCCACCGGCTTCCCGTTCGAGGACCGCGACCGCGCGCTGGCGGGCGACATGGCCCGCTCCGCCCGGTTCCTGACGCTCGACGGCGCGTGGAAATTCGCCTTCTTCCCCTCGTCCGATGGCGTCCCGACCGATTTCGCCGCCCCCGGTTACGACGTGTCCGGCTGGCGCAGCATCAAGGTGCCAGCCGACTGGCAGGCGGAGGGGTACGACCAGCCCCGCTTCAACAACATCACCTATCCGTTTCCCGCCAACCGGCCGCTGATCCCGCACGCGACCAATCCGGTCGGGCTGTACCGCCGCGATATCGACGTGCCGGCGGGATGGCGCGGCGACGACGTGATCCTGCACATCGGCGCGGCGGGATCGGCCTATCATGTCTGGGTCAACGGGCGGAAGGTCGGCTATTCGGAGGACAGCAAGCTGCCGTCCGAATTCGACGTCACCCGTTTCCTGACGCCGGGGCGCAACAGCGTGGCGATCCGGATCCACCGCTGGTCGGACGGCTCCTATCTGGAGGATCAGGATTTCTGGCGCGTCTCGGGCATCGAACGATCGGTGTACCTGATGGCGGCCCCCAGGGCGCGGATCGCCGACACCGTCGTCAGGGCCGGCCTCGCCAACGGCTATCGCGACGGCACGCTCGACGTGCGCCTGGCGACCACCGCCGCCGCCGCCGGCCATGTCGCGCGGCTGACGCTGCTGGACGGCGACCGCGCGCTCCTGACCCGCACCGCGCCCGTCCGCGGCACCGCGACCGTGCTCGCCGCCACGCTGCCCGCGGTGCGGCCGTGGACGGCGGAGACGCCCGCGCTCTACACGCTGCTGACCGAACTGGTCGATCGTCGCGGACGGGTGGTGCAGGCGACCGCGCGCCGCATCGGCTTCCGCGAGGTGGCGATCCGGCAGGGGCTGGTCACGATCAACGGCCGCCCGGTCACGATCCGCGGCGTCAACCGCCACGAACACGATCCCGAAACCTTCCACGTCATCTCGGAGGCGTCGATGCGCCGCGACCTGGCGCTGATGAAGCGCGCGAACGTCAATGCGCTGCGCACCTCGCACTATCCCAACGACGAACGGCTCTACGACCTCGCCGACGAATACGGCCTCTACGTGATGGACGAGGCCAATATCGAGAGCCACGGCTACATGATCAACAGCCGCCGCACCGATGTGGACCGGACCAAATACGAGATCGGCTACGATCCCGCGTGGCGCGCAGCGCAGGTCAGCCGCGTGGTCAACATGGTGGAGCGGGACAAGAACCACCCGTCGATCATCTTCTGGTCGCTGGGCAACGAATCCGGCAACGGCCCCAATTTCGAGGCGGCGGCCGCCGCCGCCCGCGCGATCGATCCCACCCGGCTGATCTCGTATCTCGGCTGGAGCCAGCTGGGCGATTTCCGGCCGAACCCGTTCGCCGACATCTATGCGCCGATGTACGACAGCGCCGCCAGGATGGCCGACTATGCCCGCCGTACCGATTTCGCGCAGCCGATGATCCAGTCCGAATATGCCCATATGCAGGGCAATTCGGGGGGCAACCTGATCGATTACTGGAACACGATCGAGGCGCATCCAGGCCGGTTGCAGGGCGGCTTCGTGTGGGACTGGGTCGACCAGTCGATGTATCGGTATACGCAGGACGGCCGCCGCTATTGGGGCGACGGCGGCAGCTATGGCCCCAATCCGGGTGGCGAGATCGAGTTCGGCGACGGCCTGATCCAGCCCGATCGCACCCCCAACCCGCAATATCACGAACTGGCCAAGGTCCACTCCCCGATCCGGTTCGCCGCCGTGGATGCGAAGGCGGGTCGTTTCACCGTCACCAACCGCCATGATTTCCGCGACCTGTCCGGCTTCGCGATCGAGTGGGAGGTGACCGCGAACGGGGTCGTCGTCGCACAGGGCGCGGGGCCATCATTGGCGACGAAGGCGCATGGCACCGACGATCTGATACTGGCCCTGCCCCGCCTGCCGGCCACGCCCGGCGTCGAACGGATCGTCACGGTCCGCGCGTTGGCGAAGGCCGATGCCGTCCCGCTGGTGCCTGCGGGTACGGTGATGGGCTGGGAACAGTTCGTCCTTGCCTCACCCGCAGCCACCGGCACCGCCCGGCCCGGCCGGGTGACGCTGACCGAACGAGCAGGCGCGCTGACGCTGGCGGCGGGCGACGCGACGCTGACGATCGACCGCACGACCGGCCTGATCGCCGGCTACCGCGTCCACGGGTCGGAACTGCTGCACGGCGGCGCGCCCAACTTCACCCGCGCGCTGACCGACAACGATATCGGCACCGGGCCGGAGGCGGTCCACGCCGCCTGGGCCGGCATGTCGGCGACGCGCCGGGTCGACGGCGTCACCGCCGCCGATGCCACCATCACCGTCCGGCACGGCATGGGCGACGGCGCGGCCCGCTTCGTCACCACCTATACGATGGCGGGTGACGGATCGGTCGCGGTCGCGGGCGACTTCACGCCGCTGAGGCAGGACCTGCCCCATCCCCTGCGCATCGGGTTCGCCTATGCGATGCCGACCGCGTACCGGACGGTCGAATGGTATGGCCGTGGCCCGCACGAAAGCTATGCCGATCGCAAGACCGGGGCGATGATCGCGCTGTGGCGCGGGGCGATCGCCGCGCAGCACCATGATTTCATGCGCCCGCAGGAAACCGGCAACAAGACCGACGTCCGCTGGCTGGAACTGACCGGGCCGGCCACCGGCCTGCGCATCACCGGCGACCGGCCGCTGTCGGTCAACGCGCTCGCCTTTCCCTATGCCGATCTCGCCCGCCGCCCGCCGGGCACGCGCAACAGCGCCGATATCGTGCCGCACGGCGAGGTCAGCCTGATGGTCGACGCGGTACAGGCCGGGCTGGGCGGCGACACGACGTGGAACAAGGACGGCCAACCCCTGCCGCCATACCGCATCCCCCTGACCCCGCGTCGTTTCTCGTTCCGGCTGGAACCGTTCGCCGGGCCGGGAACGACCGTGGCGGCAGCGCGGCCGGCGACCGCCACGACCGGGGATTGAAGCCTCCATAACGCCGTCATTGCGAGCCTAGCGAAGCAATCCAGGGCGTCCTGATCCGGCGCTGGATCGCTTCGCTACGCTCGCAATGACGGACCTTCGGTTCGACCCGATATCATCGATCCCAGTTTCCCGCCCTCATCCTTCCGGCCCTGCGCCTCCCTCTTTTCACCGGATAGGGAACAGACAACGGAGCCGGCGAAAGGGCGCGACCCGTTCCGTCAATCCGCCCGCAGCCACCCCGTCGGTTTCGCCGCCAGCGTCAGCTCCAGCGTGCCGCCCGCCACGATATCCGCCTGCCGCACGAACGGCGTCGTCAGGGCGCGCCCGTTCAGCCGGGCGGCGGC
This sequence comes from Sphingomonas sp. CFBP 8760, assembly GCF_014841615.1. Taxonomy (GTDB): domain Bacteria; phylum Pseudomonadota; class Alphaproteobacteria; order Sphingomonadales; family Sphingomonadaceae; genus Sphingomonas. The sequence continues at coordinate 96,799 of NZ_JACYUG010000006.1, forward strand.
GATGTAGATGCGCCCCGGTTTCCAGTTGCGCGCCACGATCGCGAAGGTGCGGCCGTCCTCCAGCGTGATGACGCTGCGCGGCTGGTGCGGCGCATGAAGATAGAACAGGTCGGTGGTCAGCCTGGGGAACAGGCCGATCCGGTTGAAAACATAGTGCGAACTCATCGCGCCATTGTCCTCGTCGCCCGGATAGGCATCGGCGGTGAAGCGGCGGAAGATGCGGTCCGCCCAGTAACTCGCCAGATCGGGGCGGCCGACCTCGCTGAACAGCCACGGCGTCGCGAAGCTGGGTTCGTTGGTGATGTCGATCAGGTTGGCGTCGAGCGCATGGCGCAACCGGTCGGTGAAGCGCGCGCGGCCGCCCATCGCCGCGACCATCCCCGGCAGGTCGTGCAGCATCGTGTAGGAATAGACCCAGGCGGTGCCCTCGTAGAACCCGACATTGTCGTATTTCTTGCCGTCCCACCCGATCTTGGGATCGAGCGGCTGGAACCGGCCGTCCGGGTAGCGCGGAATGATGAAACCGGCATAGCCGTCGCTGCTCGCCGCCGGATTCCACACCTTGCGCCAGCTGGCCGAACGCGTGGCCAGCAGGGCGGCCTCCGCCGGCCGCCCCGCCGCCGCCGCCAGCCTGCCCGCATAGAAATCGTTGAGCGCGAAGGCCGGCGTCGACGATCCCGATTTCGCGCGCTGGTTGTCCGGTTCCGGGCTGCGATCGCCCACCGCGAACCAGCCGTCGATCAGGTAACGCGGGCGGCGTTCCTCGAACGCGTTGTGCAGCGCGACCGCCGCCGCCGCCTTCCAGTCGACCCCCGGCACGCCGCGGATCAACCCTTCACCCAGCACATTGTCGACCTCGTCCCCGCCCTGCCCGACATGATAGTTGCGGCCCGCGATGAACGCGGTGTGCGCCGCGCCATATTTGCGGAAGGTCGACACGATCGACGCGACGTTGCCGGCATAGACACTGGGGCGCAGCAGCGACATCAGCGGAAAGCCGGTGTGGTACGTGTCCCACAGCGTATAGTAATCGTCCCAGTGCGGCGTCGCGCGATCCGCGACCGGCTGATCGTGGGTACGATCACGCGGCTGGATCGCGCTGTGATACAGCGCGGTGTAGAACCGGCGCTTGTCCGCCTGGCCGACGCCGTCGATCGTCACGCGCGCCAGTTCGCGGTTCCACGCGGCGCGGGTGCCGGCCTGCACCCCCTCGAAATCGAAGCCGGGGATATCCTGATCCAGCAGTTCCGCTGCGCGCTGCGCGCTGGTGAAGGACACCGCCACCTTCATCATCACCGGCTTGCCCCCGGTCGTGTCGAACTGCCACCATGCCGCCAGTTTCGTGTCGGCGGGGGTCGCGCCATCGGTGGCGCCGGCCCGCACCGTGTCGCCGGTGCGTAGGCCCCAGCGCGTCGGCGCGCGGTCCAGCTGCGCGACGAACCAGATGTCGGTGCGCGCCGGGTTCCAGTAATCCTTCGTCCGCACCCGCGCGACGATCCGGCCCTTCACCGGATCGATCGTCACATCGGCGCCGTCGCTGGCCAGCTCGCCGCGAATCTTGCGGGTGATGTCGAACACCATCGTCGCGGGCGCGCCGGCGGGATAGGCGAAGCGGTACAGCGCGGCATTCTCCGCCGGGGTCACTTCCGCCCGGATGTTCCAGCGGGTCAGCGTGACGGCATAGCCATCCGCGCGGGCGCGCTCGTCCGCCTTGGCCGACAGATGCGCCGGCTCGTCCAGCAACGGCTCGCCCGTCTGTGGCGAGATCAGGAACGTGCCATAGGTCGTCCGCCCGCCCGACCCTTGCGTGTGCAGTTGCGCAAAGCCGCTGAGCGGCGCGTCGCGATCATAGCCGGCATTGCTGCCGATCAGCGTTTCCGGGCTGGGGTGGATCGATCCCGCCGGCCGGGTCGGACCGGGGATGGTGTCGCCCTGATCGTCGTTGCCGGTGCCGATCAGCGGATCGACCTGCATCCAGCGCGGCTCGACCCGCTGCGCCGACCCCGATGCCGATATCAGCACTGCCGCCACGACGGATTTGCAGAGGTGCGGCATCGTGGCGTTCTCCCGGTGTCGTCCGGCGCTGACGGCCGGTCGTTGTCCGCTCGACGTAGCGCGGGGGCGATGGCATGACCAGCCTGAACGAACCACTCGCGGCGAAAGTGGTCGCCCAATCATCGAGAAGTTCCCCGTGATCGCGCGCGGCACCGCATATGGCGCGGTCGATCTGTCGTGCCGCCTGATCCCGGCGTGATCCCGAACCGGATCGAGTTGGTGTCCGACCGGACGCCCGCCCGCGCTACGGCGCCGCCCGCTGATACGGGAACGGCGCCCGCCCGTGACCAGGAAGGCGCCGCAAGGTGGGGAAGACGGGAGGGATCAGAAGGTCGTGCGCACCGTCGCGGTGAAGGTGCGGCCGTCATAATCCGCGCGGCGGATCAGGCGTTCGTCGTTCTCGTATTCGATCCGGGTGGCGTTGGTCAGGTTGTACGCATCGAACGACAGCGAGATGCGCTCGTTGATGTTGTACGATGCCGACAGATCGATCTGCCCGCGCGCGCGCACCGATCGCGCCGCGCCGGTCACCGTGCCGGCCGCCGCCAGATCATATTTGCTGCGCACGTTGTAGACCAGGCGCAGGCCGTAATCGCCGGTTTCGTAATAACCGATCACGTTGGCATTGTGCTTCGACACGCCCGGCAGCGTCGCCTGCTGTCCGTTGGCGCCCCGGCCGCTGATGTCGGTGAAGGCATAGTTGAACCCGCCGCCGAAGTGGCTGAGGAAGCCGGGCAGGAAATCAAGCGACTGTTGCAGGTTGAACTCCAGCCCGCGCACCGTGACGGTGTTCTCCTGGTTCACGAAACCGGATGCGGCGACGATGAACGGCGTCGGCACCGGTCCGCCGGTGTAGATCAGGCTGCTCTGGCACAGGTCGCCGTTGACGGTCAGCGTCCCCAGCCCCAGCGTGGTGGCGTTCGCCGGGCACAGCCGGCGCGGATCGTTGATCGACGCGATCAGCCCGGTGATCCGCTTCTGGAACCCCGCCAGCGAGATGATGCCGTTGGGCCGGTTGTACCATTCCACCGACAGGTCGAGCGAGGTCGAGTCGTACGGCTTCAGATCGGGATTGCCGAGCGTGACCGAATAGACGCCGTTGACCGGGTTGCCGACGATCGTCGCGGGCGTGAACTGGCGCGGCTGCGGGCGGACATAGGTCTTGTACGCCGCCCCGCGCACCAGCAGCTTGTCGGAAATGTCGGCGACCGCGATGAACGACGGCAGCAGCTTGCCATAGGTGCGGGTGTAGTTCGTCTCGCGGAAATCGGCGGGCGACCCGACCGTGCCGGTCAGCGAGATGCGGTTGAGCGCATCGATCGAATTGCGCGCCTGTTCGTACCGCAGCCCGCCATTGCCGCGGATGCGGAGGCCGGCGATCGTCACCTCGTACTTCGCCTGCGCATAGCCGGCCGCGATGTCGGTCTGGTTGGAGAAGTTGAACAGCGAATAGGCGTTGTCGTTGTACCGGATGTTGAAGCCCAGCGGCGACAGCGCCCCGCCCGGATACAGCGTCACCGGCAACAGCTTGTCGAGCGCATAGTCGAACCGCGTCGACTGCCAGTTGGCGCTGGTGGTGCCCGCCTTGCCGCCGAAGAAGCCGTCGATACCAGGCGATTCCTCCAGGAAGCTGCCGTCGATATTCTGGGTCTGGATGCCGAACGCCTGGGTGCGATAGCCTTCGGACACGTATTTGTTGTGCTCGAAGCGGAAACCGACCTGGATGCCGGTCAGCACGCTGTTGTCGAAGCTGCGCTCCGCATCCCATTGATAGGCCAGCAGGTCGTTCTGCGCATAGCTTTGCGTGCCGGTCACCTGCAGGCGCTGGCGACGGTTGGCGACGACGGTCGAGTCGTAGAATTGCGTGGGATCGGCCACCCCGCCCCAGAACCAGCCGGTCGGCGACAGGCTGGATACCGCCGGGGTCGGCGCCAGCGAGTAGAACAGGTCGCCGATCTCGCCCGCGCCGGTGCGGATCGATCCGCTGACGCCGTTGCCCGCCGCGGTCTGGATGCGGTCGAAATCGATCGACGTCTCCTCCGACCGGTTGTTGGCGCGCGACGCGGTCAGCACCGAGGTGAGGCGCCAGTCGTCGTCGCTCCATTCGCCCTTCAGGTTCACGCCCCACGCCTTCTGCCGCAGCGACAGGCGCCGGGTCGACATGCGCGTGTCGGGGTTGGTAAAGTCGTAATCGGTCACCACGTAACGTCCGTCATCCAGCTGCACCGGGCTGCTGCGCGGGGTGACGACGCTGGCCGCGTTGTTATCGACGATCGAGAAATACTGCATCGTCTTGGGCAGCTTGCGATCGGTGTAGAAGCCGGTCAGGCCGATCCGCGTATTGCTGTCGGGCTTCCATTCGGCGCCCGCCGCGCCGGTGTAGAGATTGCCGTCATTGTCGCGCGAATACTGGCGCAGCTGCGAATTGTAGAGGACGCCGTTGGTGGTCGTGGTGCCGGTGCACGACGGGCAGGCGGTCGACCGCGCATAGTAACTGCCCAGGGCGCCGGCATTGGCCTGCGCCTGTGCGGCGGTGAAGGCGGAATAGGTGTTGAACTGCACCGTATCGCGCCGGAAATTCTCGCGCTTGTAGGTCGCGACGCCGAACACCGCGAACTTCTCGGAGAAGATGTGGTTGTAGCCGACCGTGGCGGCCGGCGCGAACTTGTCGCCCAGCTGGTTGTATTCCATCGCCAGCTTGGCGAAGCCGCCTTCCTTGCGACTCAGCGCGGGGGCGATCTGCAGGTCGACATTGCCCGACAGGCCGCCCGACTGCGCGCTGGCCAGCGGCGATTTGTCGACGATGATCGCGCTGAAGATGTCGGCGTTGAACGCGCCCAGCGGTGCCGCCTCGGTCAGGATCGGCTCGGCGAAGGCGACGCCGTTCAGCGTCAGGCGGGCATATTCGCCGGGCAAGCCGCGCAGGTTGATGGTGGCGTTGCGCCCCTCCGCCTCGCGGTTGATCTGGACGCCGGGGACGCGCTGCAACGCCTCGCCGACGTTCAGGTCCGGAAAGCGGCCCAGCCCGTCCGACGAGATGCCGTCGGTGATCGCGACCTCGTTGCGCTTGGATCGGATCGCGTCGGTATAGCTCTGGCGGAATCCGGTGATGACGATGTCGGCGCCCGGTGCGGCGCCCTCTTCGGGCAGCGACCGGGGATCGGCGGCGGTCGTCTGGTCCGGATTGGCGGGCGTCGCGACGGTCGGCGTGGCAGGATTGGCCGGCACGGTGTCGGTCGGCATGGTGTCGGCCGGGGCCGGAGCGGGAGTGGCGGCTGCGGGATCGGCGGGGGTGGCGGGCATCTGTTGTGCGGCGGCGGGCAGTGCCGTCAGCATCGTCGCGCCCATCAGCACAGCCAGTATCGACCGGCCGCCATTGGCATTCCTCATGGTCATCCCCCCTCGGGTTTATCGTTATCGTTCCGGCCTTTGGATCGTCCGGCCCTGTCCGAACGGTGGCGCCCGACCGTTGCGCCTACCACTTGTGTAAATTGTCCGAACCTTTTGTGCAACCAATTTGGCTTAAGTGCCTGTTGTATCCGCCCCGCCGCTATGGGATCGGTACCGTCATGACGAAACCGACCGGAAAACTGTATCAACAGGTCGCCCAGGCGATCGCCAGGGCGATCGACGACGGGCGCTATGCGGTGGGAACCCGCCTGCCGGGCGAGCGCGAACTGGCGGAGGAATTCGCGGTCAGCCGCCATACCGTGCGCGAGGCGATGATCGCGCTGGAGATTCGCGGCATGGTGGAGGCCCGGCACGGTTCCGGCCTGTACGTGGTCGGCACGTCGACCGATGGCGGCACCCCGGCGGAACTGGATATCGGCGCGTTCGAACTGATCGAGGCGCGCATCCTGTTCGAGGGCGAGGCCGCGGCGGTCGCCGCGACGGTGATCGACGACGAGACGCTGGCGGAACTGGACCGGATTCTCGCCGACATGGCCTCGTTCGATCCCGCCAGTGCCGAGGCGATGGAGACCGATCGCCGTTTCCACCTCTGCATCGCGGAGGCGACCGGCAACACCGTCATCAGCACCGTCGTCGCGATGCTATGGTCGCTGCGCGATCGCGCCCCGCTCAGCGCGCACATGTTCGCGGAGGCGCGGCGGGAGGGTATCCACCCGCGGGTCGACGAACACCGGCTGATCGTCGACGCCCTTCGCGCCCGCGATTCGGCGCTGGCCCGCAAGACGATGCGCGATCACCTGCGCCGCGTGGTGGAGGACCTGTTGGCCGCGACCGAGGTGGAGGTGCTGCGCCGCGCCCGGTCGGAGATCGAGGACCAGCGCGGCATGGTCGCCAAACGCCTCCACGCCTGACGGCGGGCCTTTGGAGCAGGACGACACGACCTGCCCCGATCCGTCATTGCTTCGCTGCGCTCGCCATGACGGACATCTGGTTCAACGTGATGACATCGGATTCTGGAACGAGCGACCCATCAGAACAGGAAGGTGTAGAAGCAGGTGAAGAACGCCGCGAAACTCAGCAGGAACAGCTTCACGTCCTGATCGCCGTTCTTCGCCGGCCGCGGTGCGGGCGGTGGCGGCAGGGCGCGGCGCATCGGGTGGCGGGCGGCTTCGTTGGTCAGGACGAGACGTCTGGTCATGGCGACACGTTAACGCCCTGTTTACGATTTCGGCCAGCGGCGAAGATGGTTAACCGCGTCCCGTCCCAACCCGGCACGGAATCCGCCGCCGCCTCCCCCGCTTGAGTATCCCCCCGTTCCGCGCCACAACCCCCTGCCATGTCGATCCTTTTCGCGCTTGCTGCCGCTGCCGCCCCCGCCCCCGCCCCCGCTCCCGCGCTACCATCCCCCTCCCCCGCCAGGCTGCGCGCCGACGTGGCGGCGATGGTCGGATTCGGCACCCGCCACACCGCCTCCACCACCACCGATCCGCGGCGCGGCATCGGCGCGGCGCGCGACTGGGCGGCGGCGCGATTCGCGGCGATCGGGCGGACCTGCGGCGGCTGCATCCGGGTGGAGAGGATCGAACGCTCCTTCACCGGCCCGCGCGCGCCCGGCGGCGTCATGGTGCAGGACGTGCTGGGCATCCAGCCGGGCCGCGATCCCAACCGCGTCGTCATCATCGGCGCGCATATCGACAGCCGCGTCACCGACGTGATGGATACGACCAGCGACGCGCCGGGCGCCAACGATGACGCATCGGGCGTGGCCCTGGTGCTGGAGGCGGCGCGCCTGCTCGCCGGGCGGCAGTTCGACGCGACGATCGTCTATGCCGTCTTCTCCGGCGAGGAGCAGGGGCTATGGGGCGCGACGCTGCTGGCGGATACCGCGAAGGCGCGCGGATGGCAGGTGTCGGCGATGCTCAACAACGACATCGTCGGCAACACGATCGGCCAGGGCGGCGCGCGCGAGGCGCGCTGGGTGCGCGTCTTCTCGGAGGGTATCCGCTCGTCGGAGGACATGCCCCAGCAGATCGCCCGGCGCGGCAATGGCGGCGAGGACGACGGCCCCAGCCGCGCGCTGGCCAAGGCGATCGACGGCGTCGCGGCGCGCGGGCGCTTCGGCCTCGACGTGTTCCTCGATCGCCGGCCCGACCGGTTCGGGCGCGGCGGCGATCACGAACCGTTCCTGAAGCTCGGCTATCCCGCCGTCCGCTTCTCCGTCGCCAACGAGAACTGGGACGCGCAGCATCAGGACCTGCGCACCGAGGGCGGCACCGTGTTCGGCGACACGATCGACCGGATGGACTTCGCCTATCTGGGCAAGGTGACCGCGATCAACACCGCGACGCTTGCCCGCCTCGCCGCCGCCCCCGCCGCGCCGGCCACCGCGACCATCTCCGGCGCCCTGTCGCGCGATACGAAGGTGGTGTGGGCACCGGTGCCGGGCGCGGTCCGCTATCGCCTGCACTGGCGGCGCAACGACACCGCCGACTGGACCGGTCACCGCGACGTGACGGGCACGCAGGCGATCCTGCTGCAGACGCCGGTCGACGATCACTTCGTCGGCGTATCGGCGCTGGGCGCGGACGGATCGGAGAGCCTCGTCACCTTCGCGGGGCGGTAGGGGCTACCCGCCCCCATCCGCCATCGCGAGCGCAGCGAAGCAATCGGGGGCGTCACGCACCGGGCGCTGGATTGCTTCGCTCCGCTCGCAACGACGAACGTCCGGTTCAACCTGATGTCATCCGGCTCTGGCACTGGATTGCGTCGTCATGCTCGGCGGATGACGGCATGTGCAGCAACCCGGCAATGCCGCCCCGCGGGAGTTGGTACGGGGCGGCATCGCGGTCACTCCCGGTAAAGGAGTCCGAACGGTGACTGTTACGGCCCCCACCCGGCCGCACTATCTTCCGTCTGGTACAAAACTACCACCGATCCACGGCCGACGCCAGCCGTACTTCGTCCCGGTTCGGTTCAAAGTCTGTTGGAAACTCGCCCTTTCGCGAGTTTCCAACAGACTGTCAGATCCGCGCCGCCAGCACCGCCGCCAGCGCCTCGCATCCCGCCACGTCCTCCGCATCGAACCGGGCCGGCACCGGGCTGTCCAGGTCGAGCACGCCCAGCACCACCCCGTCCCGTACCAGCGGCACCACCAGTTCGGACCGGCTGTCCGCATCGCAGGCGATATGGCCGGGAAAGGCGTGGACATCGTCCACCCGCTGCGTCTCGCGCGTCGCGGCGGCGGTGCCGCACACGCCGCGCCCCACGGGGATGCGGATGCACGCCGCCTTGCCCTGGAACGGCCCCAGCACCAGTTCGCCCGCCACCATGCGATAGAATCCGGCCCAGTTCAGGTCGGGCAGATACTGCCACAGCAGCGCCGCCGCGTTTGCCATGTTGGCGATCCCGTCCGCCTCCCCCGCGGTCAGCGCGTCGAGCGCGGCGTGGAGATCGTGGTAGAGTTCGGCCTTGGAACCGGCGGTCACATCGAACTGGTACATCTCGTCTTCCTTCAGTCGCGCACCTTGCCGCGTCCCGCCTTCACCGCCGACCGGCGGGTCTTGCCGTCGACGCGGCGGGTCTGCGAGGCGCGGGTGGGTTTGGTCGGGCGGCGCTTCTTGGGCACGATCGTCGCCTCGCGGATCATCGCGACCAGCCGTTCGCGCACCTCCTGCCGGTTGAGCAGTTGCGAGCGCGCGCCCTCGCTGCGCAGCACCAGCACGCCCGCCTGCGTCATCCGCGATCCGGCCAGCGCGGCCAGGCGCAGCTTCACCGCCTCGGGCAGATTGGGTGAACTCGCCACGTCGAACCGCAGCAGCACCGCGCTGTCGGTGGTGTTGACATGCTGCCCGCCCGGCCCGCCGGCGCGGGTGAAGCTTTCGTCCAGTTCGCCCTCGTCGATGGCGATCGCGCGGGTGATCGGGATCAGCGGCATCGGTCAGGCGGGGACGGCAAGGTCCCATGCACCGAACCGCTCGGGGAACGGCGCCTCGGCGCGGATCGGTTCCTTGCCCGGCCGCTGCACCACCAGTTCGATGCCGTGCAGCATCATCCCCGGCCCCGACCGCGCCGGCGGACCGCTGCGATCCGCCCGGCCATAGACCGGGTCGCCGACCACCGGCACGCCCAGCCCGCTGGCGGCATGGACGCGGATCTGGTGGGTGCGGCCGGTTTCCGGCTTGAACTCCACCAGCGTGCGGCCGTCCCGCTCTTCCAGCGCGCGCCAGTGGCTGCGGGCGGATTTGCCGCGCGGATCGGGCACCATGCGCCAGCCGTCCTCGGCGGTGCTGGTCTTGCCCAGCGCCATGTCGACCGTCCCCTCACCGGTCACGATGCCGTCGAGGATCGCGATATAGCGTTTCTCGACCAGCCCGCCCTCGAACGCCTGCTGGAACCGCGCCGCCGCCTTGGGATTGCGCGCCAGCAACAGGCAGCCGCTGGTATCGCGGTCCAGCCGGTGGACCGCGGTCGGCCAGCGCTGGAACCCGAACCGCAGCGATTCGAGATGGTTTTCGAGGCTGATCGCGCCATCGCGCGGTTTGTCGACGGGAAGCCCGGCGGGCTTGTCGATCACCAACGCCTCGCCATCGAGGAAGAGGACACGGTCACCATGCATGGCGGCTCCTTGCCACCCTATGGCGCGACATGCCAGAGGCGTGAGGGTGATGCTGGCGTTTCTCCTTGCCCAGGCGATGGCCACCCCCGCGCCCGGCCCCGCACCAGGCTCCACGCCAGGCCCCGTGTCCGACGGCCGCGTGCTCGGGCATTTCGCCTATGGCGACGTCGCGCCCGACGAACTGGTGACGGTGCCCGCCGACCTGGCGGTCCGCGCCTGCCGCGTCCGGCGCGAGATGCTGCCCGATCTCCAGCGACTGATCGCCGCCGCCGCGGCCGATCCGGCGGCGGGGGGTCGCATCCTCGCGCTGTCGTGCCACCGCTCGATCGCGCGCCAGTCCTCGGTGTTCGCCACCGGTGGCGAGGGGGATGCGGAATCGCGCGCGATCTCGGTCGCGCCGCCCGGCCATAGCGAACATACCACCGGCTTCGCGGTCGACTTCGCGGTGCGCCCCCATGGCGGCTGCCCGGATATCGAGGCGTGCATGGCGGCGCTGCCCCCGGCGCGCTGGCTGATCGCCAACGGTCCCCGCTTCGGCTTCGAACTCAGCTTCCCGCCCGGCAATGCGCAGCGGGTGAAGTGGGAACCATGGCACTGGCGCTGGGTCGGCACGACCGCGTCGATCCCCGGCGCGGCGAAGGCGCGGTTCCTGTTCGCCCGCGCCCGCGCCGCCTTTCCCGCCGATCCCGGCATCCGTCCGCCGCCGCGGATCGTGCTGACCGGGCAGCCTTCGCCCCCCGTCCTCGCGCCGCCGGTGAAGGACAAGAAGAAGAAGCGCCGCCGCTGATCCGCGCGCGAAGCGTTCAAGGGGCGCGCACCGCCAAACATTATATACCTCCCCGGCGAAGGCCGGGGTCCAGTGGGCACGTCTCCGGCGATGGACCGCCACCGTTACCCGACTGGACCCCGGCCTCCGCCGGGGAAGTGGCCCGTAATCGTCGTTACGGCAAACTCACCACGCTCCCCCCCTTGCCGGAAAGGAGCGTGGCAAGCCTCACCCCGCCAGCTTCGCCGCCGTTTCGGCGATGCGCTTGCCCTGATAGCGGGCGCCGTCCAGTTCCACCGCGCTCGGCTGGCGCGAGCCGTCGCCATCGGCCAGCGTCGACGCACCGTAAGGCGTGCCGCCCTTCACCTCGTCCAGCCCGTTCTGGCCGGCGAACCCGTAATCCAGCCCGACGATCGTCATGCCGTGGTGGAGCAGGTTGGTGATGATCGAGAACAATGTCGTCTCCTGCCCGCCATGCTGGCTGGCAGTGGAGGTGAACGCGCCGCCGACCTTGCCGATCAGCTTGCCCTGGAACCACAGGCCACCGGTCGTGTCCCAGAACGCCGCCATCTGGCTGGGCATCCGGCCGTACCGGGTCGGCGCGCCGACGATGATCGCGTCGTAATTCGCCAGTGCGTCCGGCCCCTCGATCTCGGCATGCTTGGTGTCGGTCTTGAAGTGCGCGGCCTCGACCACCGCCCGGGGCGCGGTTTCGGCGACGCGGCGGATGTCCACCTCGGCCCCGCCGGCACGCGCGCCCTCGGCGACGGCATCCGCCATCTGCTCGATATGGCCGTAGGACGAGTAATAGAGCACGAGTACCTTGGTCATGATGATTTCCTTCGACAGGTGAAAGTCAGGCAGCTGTAAACTCAGGCGGCGTCGACCAGGACGATCTCGGCGGCCTCGGTCGCGGTGATCGTCACCGTTCCCGCCGACAACGCCACACCGTCGCGGGCGTTCACCGTCTCGCCGTCGATCGTCAGCGTACCCGTGGCGGGCACCAGATAGGCGTGGCGACCTGCGCCGACGGTGTGCGTCACGCTTTCCCCCGCCTGCAACGTCGCGGCCAGCACGCGCGCCTCCGCCCGGATGCGCAGCGCGTCGGTGTCCTCGGCGAAGCCGCTGGCCAGCACGGTCAGCTTGCCGGACCGCTCGTCCTTGGGGAACGGGCGGGCGCCCCAGCTCGGCTCGCCGCCGCGGGTGGTGGGCTCGACCCAGATCTGGAACAGCGTCGTCGCCTCTTCCTCGACATTGTATTCGGCATGGCGGACGCCCGATCCGGCGCTCATCACCTGCACGTCGCCCGCCGCGGTGCGGCCGGTGTTGCCCAGCGAATCCTGATGCGTGATCGCGCCGGTGCGGACATAGGTGATGATCTCCATGTCGCGGTGCGGATGCGGCGGAAACCCCGAATTGGGGGCGATGACATCGTCGTTCCACACCCGGATCGCGCCCCAGCCCATCCGGTCGGGATCGTGATAGCTGGCGAACGAGAAGTGGTGCCGCGCATCCAGCCAGCCATGGTTCGCATGGCCGAGGCTGTCGAAGGTGCGGCGATCGATCTTGGTCATGGTGTCGGACATGATGCTAACTCCCTTGGTTGCCCCCAAGATAGGCGATCGCATCACGCCGTAAACGGAAACGATAGAAAACGATCGTTTCCGTTTGCTGGATTAACCAAGGTTCACCCGCCGCCCGAACACGCGCCGCGATCGCCGAATTGCTATCGACGCCCGCTGCCAAAACGGCGACACAGCCACGGCAATACAGGAACCCCGTCATGCGTCTGCCCGATCTGGAAGCATGGGCGATCTTCGCCGCCGTGGTCGAACACCGGTCGTTCAGCGCCGCCGCCGACGGGATCGGCCTGTCCAAGGCGACCGTGTCGAAGGCGGTGTCGCGGCTGGAGGCGCAACTCGGCCAGTCGCTGTTCCACCGCACCTCGCGCCGGCTGGCGCTGACGGAGGCGGGGCGGCTGCTGGCGGACCATGCCCAGCGCATCGTCGCCGAGGCCCGCGCCGCCGAGGAAGCGGCGCGCGATGCCGCCAGTTCGCCCGCCGGCACCGTCCGCTTCGCCGTACCGATGAGCTTCGGGGTCGCCAATGTCGCGCCGCTGGTCGCGCGGTTCCTGACGTTGCACCCCGGCGTCCAGATCGACCTGCATCTGTCCGACGCGCGCGTCGATATCGTCGCGGAGGGGTTCGACGTCGCGCTCCGGATCGGCGATCTCGCCGATTCCAGCCTGCGCGCCCGCCGGCTGTGCGGGATCGCGACGCATATCGTCGCCGCCCCCGCCTATCTCCATGCCGCGGGCGAGCCGCGCCATGCCAGCGAACTCGGCCGTCACCGCCTGATGCGCTATGCCAATATCAGCGGTCCGTGGCGGCTGCACGGGCCGGACGGCGCGGAGGTGACGGTGCGTCCCGAAGGACCGCTCGCCGCCAACAGCGGCGACGCGCTGCTCCCCGCGCTGATCGCCGGGCTGGGCATCGCCGCGCTGCCGGGGTTCATCGTCGGGCCGCATCTGGCCAGCGGCGCGCTGGTCGCGATCCTGCCGGACTGGACACCGCCGCCGGTCGGGCTGCACCTGCTCACCCCGCCCAGCCCGCTGCGCCCGCAACGGGTGGAGGCGCTGATCGCCTTTCTCAGCCGGCATCTGCGCGATCCCTGCACCGAACCCGCCGCTGTCCTACAGTCCGGTCATCTGGCAGATACGGCGGATGCCTGATGCCGCCGCCCGTCCGCACGCCGTCGCTCCCCGCGTCCGCGTCGTCTGCGTACAGCCGCAAAAGGGTGTGTAGGATGCGACTTTCGTGACTTTCCACCGTGACTTTCCGGGCAGGGCTCCGGGCAAAGTCGTTGCGGCCACGAAACACCGGCCACGGTTGAAAAACCGTAAATGGGTGTAAAAAAACCAACCGATTTAAGTGTCGATTAACCTTTTGCGTTCACTGCTTGTGTGGTTAATATTCGGGTCTGCCGCTTCGACGACGAGCGGTCCCGCGGCTGGGGAATACCTGTATGCGCGTGCTGCTGATCGAAGACGAGCCGACGACCGCCAAGGCGATCGAACTGATGCTGAATACCGAGGGGTTCAACGTCTACACCACCGATCTCGGTGAGGAGGGCCTGGATCTCGGCAAGCTGTATGATTACGACATCATCCTGCTCGACCTGAACCTGCCCGACATGCACGGCTACGACGTGCTGAAGAAACTGCGCGTCGCCCGCGTGACGACGCCGGTGCTGATCCTGTCGGGCGTCAACGAGATGGACTCCAAGGTCCGCTCGTTCGGGTTCGGCGCGGACGATTACGTGACCAAGCCGTTCCACCGCGAGGAACTGATCGCGCGCATCCATGCCGTGGTCCGCCGGTCCAAGGGCCATTCGCAGTCGGTGATCCGCACCGGCAAGCTGGCGGTCAATCTGGATGCCAAGACCGTCGAGGTCGATGGCGCCCGCGTCCACCTGACCGGCAAGGAATATGCGATGCTGGAGCTGCTGTCGCTCCGCAAGGGCACCACGCTGACCAAGGAGATGTTCCTGAACCATCTCTATGGCGGCATGGACGAACCCGAACTCAAGATCATCGACGTCTTCATCTGCAAGCTGCGCAAGAAGCTGAGCATGGCGTGCGACGGCGACAACTACATCGAAACCGTCTGGGGCCGCGGCTACGTGCTGCGCGAAGCCGAAGAGGTCGCCGCGACGCAGGTGGCGTGAGGGGACCGGGCCGGCGCGAGATGATGCCGCCGCCCCTGCCCGTCCCGTCACCAAGCCCCGGTCGGTCACCAAGCCCGGTTCGTCACCAAGCCCCGCTCCGTCATTGCGAGCGTAGCGAAGCAATCCAGAGCCCCGCGCAGGGCGGCCTGGATTGCTTCGCTACGCTCGCAATGACGGCGGGGCTGCGCTGGCAACGACGACGGGATAGTGTTCGGTAAACGACAGCGGGAACCCTACCCCCGCGCCGCCACCGCATAGAGCGCGATCGCCGCCGCGTTGGACACGTTCAGGCTCTCCACCTTGGGCGAGATCGGCAGCTTCGCCAGCAGGTCGCAATGCGCCTCGGTGTTCTGGCGCATCCCCTCGCCCTCGGCGCCCAGCACGATGCAGATGCGCTGCGTGCCCATCGCCTCCGACAGCGTCTGGGTGGCGTGGCCGGTCAGGCCGATCCGCCAGAACCCGGCCTCCGCGATCTCCTCCAGCGCGCGCGCCAGATTGACGACGCGGATCCACGGCACCGTCTCCAGCGCGCCCGATGCGGCGCGCGCCACCGTGCCCGATTCGGGCGGCGCGTGCCGGTCCTGCGTCACGATGCCCAGCGCGTCGAACGCCGCCGCGGAGCGCAGGATCGCGCCGACATTGTGCGGGTCGGTCACCTGATCCAGCACCACCAGCGGCCGGCGATCGTCCTGCCCCAGATGCAGCAGGTCGCCCAGCCACATGTCCTCCAGCGGATCGACCTCCGCCACCACGCCCTGATGCGGCGCATCGGCGGGGACGAGGCGGCCGAGATCGGCGACATCGGCATAGGTCACCGGGATCACCGGCGGCACCTCCAGCAACGCCGCCGCCTCGCGCGTCAGCCACAGCTTGCGCACGGTGCGGTCGGGATTGGCGAGCGCCGCCGTCACCGCATGGCGACCCCACAGGCGGGGGCGGTTGGCGGTGCCGGTGGAAGGGCGGTGTCCGCGGCGGGCCATCAGTCGTTATCCTCAGGGTAGGCGAAGGGATCGGTGACCGCGGGCTGCGTGGGCAGCGGCGGCCGGGGTAGCGCCTTGTCGGCATCGGCGGCGGCGAGCAGCACGCCCGCCAGCACCGTCGATCCCTGTCGCATGTCCTGCGCCTTCAGGTGATCGAAGGTGTCGATCGCGCTATGATGGATACGGCTGCCATAGTCGAGCGGGTCCTGCACGAACTGGAACGCGGGCACGCCGATCGCCTGCATGAACACATGGTCGGTCCCGTCGGTCCGGCCCGCCACCACCGCATCCGCGCCCATCGACGCGAACGGCGCGAGCCACGACCGCAACGTCGATACCGTCGCCGGTCCGCCATTCTCGGCATACAGGCCGCGCAGCTTGCCCGATCCGTTGTCGATGTTGAAATAGGCGGTCAGGTCCCGGTACCCGGCCCGCGGCACGATCGGCCAGCGCTGACCATAGGTGTAATAGGCGGACAGCCCGGTCGGCATCGACTCGCCCGGCTTGCCGCGCGCGGCGAGGTGACGGTCGACATAGGCGATCGAGCCGAGCAGCCCCTGCTCCTCCCCCGCCCACAGCACGAAGCGGATCGTGCGACGCGGGCGCACCCCCGTCGCGGCCAGGATGCGCGCCGCCTCCATCACCATCGCGCTGCCCGCGCCATTGTCGGCGGCGCCATCGGCCGCCACCCAGCTGTCGAGATGCGCGCCAGCCATCACATAGCCCGCCTTGGGGTCGGTGCCCGGAATCTCGGCGATGACGTTGTACGCCTGCGCGTCGCCATCGTCGAAGCGCACGTCGCTGACGATCTCCAGCACGGGTGCGGGCCCCGTCTTGGCGAGGCGCGTCAGCCGGCGATAATCCTCGGCGGCGATCTGGACGGCGGGCAGTTTCGGCGTTTCGCCGGTGCCGAACAGATATCCCTCGCCGCTGACGAGCTTGCCGTCGCGATAGCTCATCGTCGCCTGCGCCACCGCGCCCTCGGCGGCGAGGAACGCGTCGCGCTTCGCCTCGAATTGCGCGTCGCGCAGTTCCTTCGCCTCGGCGGCGGGATCGTTGACGGGCTGTTCGTACCGGTCGAGCTTGGCGATGTCCTCCCCGCCCAGCCGGCGGAACGCGGGCGTCTCCGGATCGCGCGGCGGGGTCGGCTGGCTGACGAGCACGATCTTGCCGCGCAGCTTGCCGCGCCATGTCGCGAAGTCGCGCTCGGTCCGCAGGGGCGCGACGACGATCGGCGCGGTCAGTGGCGTCGGCCCGGTCGCGGGGGTCCAGGCGACCGGGATCGCGGTCAGCTGGATCGGGCGGGGCGACACCATCCGCACGCTCGACCGCTCGATCGACCAGCCGCGCCCGAACGGAAAGCCTTCCTTGTGGACGTTCTTCAGGCCCCAGGCGGCGAACCGGTCGCCGGTCCACGCCTCTGCCCGGCGCATGGCGGGTGAGTTGGTCAGGCGCGGGCCGATCTGGTCGGTCAGCACCTGCACGGTCGCCATGACCTCGCTGTGGTTCATCCCCTGGTCCACGATCCGCGCGATCGCGGCGTCGTGGCCGGCGGCGGCCTGCGCGGCGAGCGGCAGGGGAGCGAGCGGCCCGGCGACCATGACGGTCGCGGCAAACAGCGGATGACGACGCACTACCGGCTCCCTTTTGACGAATTTCCTGACTGGCCCGCCTGCTATGCGCCGCAAACCGTGCGTGCAAGCGTTGACACGGCCGATCAGCTTCGTCATGGAGCCGCCTCGCCGTTGGCGGCTCATCTGGACAGGTGGCCGAGTGGTTAAAGGCAGCAGACTGTAAATCTGCCCGTGCAAGCGTACGCTGGTTCGAATCCAGCCCTGTCCACCACCGCCCCGACCGGCGGTCATTTTCCAGGCACATCACCCGGCATCGGCGTTTCCCCGCGGGGCAAGACGCTGTATCGACAGCGATCGTCCTTCTCGATCGCAGGTGTCTTCCTATGTCCGTCCATTCCCGTGGAACCGCCTTCGACTGGGCCGACCCGCTTCGTCTCGATGCGCAACTGAGCGACGAGGAACGGATGATCCGCGATACCGCCGCCGCCTTCGCGCAAGACAAACTGCGCCCGCGCGTCGATCGCGCCTATCTCGACGAGCATACCGATCCGGCGATCTTCCGCGAGATGGGCGAGGCCGGGTTGCTCGGCGTCACGCTGCCCGCCGATTATGGCTGCGCGGATGCGGGCTATGTCGCCTACGGCCTCGTCGCGCGGGAGATCGAGCGGGTCGATTCCGGCTATCGTTCGATGATGTCGGTGCAGTCGAGCCTCGTAATGTTCCCGATCCACGCCTACGGCTCGGATGCGCAGCGCGACAAGTACCTGCCCGGTCTGGCGCGGGGCGAGCTGATCGGCTGTTTCGGCCTGACCGAGCCCGATGCCGGCTCCGACCCCGGCGGCATGCGGACGAAGGCGGTGAAGACCGCCGACGGCTATCGCCTGTCGGGCGCGAAGACGTGGATCTCCAACGCGCCGATCGCCGACGTGTTCGTCGTCTGGGCGAAGTCGGAGGCGCATGGCGGCAAGGTGCGCGGCTTCGTGCTGGAAAAGGGCATGGCGGGTCTGTCCGCGCCCAAGATCGACGGCAAACTGTCGCTGCGCGCCTCGGTGACGGGCGGGATCGTGATGGAGGATGTCGAGGTCGGCGAGGATGCGCTGCTGCCCGGCGTCGAGGGGATGAGCGGGCCGTTCGGCTGCCTCAACCGCGCGCGCTACGGCATCTCGTGGGGCGTGATGGGCGCGGCGGAGGATTGTTTCCACCGCGCGCGCCAATATGGCCTCGACCGGCATCAGTTCGGCCGGCCGCTGGCGGCGACGCAGCTGTTCCAGAAGAAGCTGGCGGATATGGAGACGGAGATCGCGCTGGGGTTGCAGGCGTCGCTGCGCGTCGGCCGGATGCTGGACGACGGCAGCTTCTCGCCCGACATGATCTCGCTCATCAAGCGCAACAATTGCGGCAAGGCGCTGGATATCGCCCGCACCTCGCGCGACATGCACGGCGGCAACGGCATCCAGATCGAATATGGCGTGATGCGGCATCTGGTGAATCTGGAGACGGTGAACACCTATGAAGGCACGCACGACGTTCATGCGCTGATCCTGGGTCGCGCGATCACGGGCCTGTCGGCCTTCGCATGACCGCGCCGCTTCGCGGGCTGCGGGTGATCGAGCTGGCCCGCATCCTCGCCGGCCCGTGGATCGGCCAGACGCTCGCCGATCTGGGCGCGGAGGTCATCAAGGTCGAGGCGCCGGAGGGTGACGATACGCGGCGATGGGGGCCGCCGTTCGTGACGCGCGATGCCCCCGGTCATGACGGCGATCACGATGGCGATGGCGGGCGGGAAACCGTCGCCGCCTATTTCCACGCCGCCAACCGGGGCAAGACATCGGTGACCTGCGACTTCGCCGATCCCGGCCAGCGCGACCGGTTGCTGGCGCTGATCGACACCGCCGACGTGCTGGTCGAAAATTTCCGGGTCGGCGCGCTGGCCCGGTTCGGGCTGGATTACGAAACGCTGGCGCGGCGCCACCCCCGCCTCGTCTATGCCTCGGTCACCGGCTTCGGGCAGACCGGGCCGCGCGCGCACCAGCCGGGCTATGATTTCCTGATCCAGGGCATGAGCGGGATCATGGACCTGACCGGCGATCCCGACGGCGAGCCGCAGAAAGTGGGGGTCGCGTGGATCGACATCATGACCGGGCTGTACGGCGTGATCGGCATCCAGGCGGCGCTGGCCGAGCGCGACCGGTCCGGGCGGGGGCAGCAGGTCGATCTGTCGCTGCTCGACACCGGGATCGGCGTGCTCGCCAATCAGGCGATGAACCATCTGGTCGGCGGCGCGACCCCGACCCGGCTGGGCAACGCGCACCCCAATATCGTGCCCTATCAGGTGTTCGCGGTGGCGGACGGCCATGTCATCATCGCCTGCGGCAACGACCGGCAGTTCATGGCGCTGTGCGCAGTGCTGGGGATGCCGTCGCTGGGGACCGATCCCGCCTATGCCGACAATGCCGGGCGCGTCGCGCATCGCGACACGCTGTGCGCCCGCCTCGGCACGGCCCTGCGTGGCTGGACGAAGGCGACGCTGATCGATGCGCTCGACCGGGCGGGGATACCCGGCGGCCCGATCAACTCGGTGGCGGAGGCGCTGGCCGATCCGCAGGTGGCAGCGCGGGCGATGATGATCGCGCCGGGCGGTGTTCCCGGCCTGCGCACCCCGATCGCCTTTTCGCGCAGCCGGCTCGATCTGGGTGATGGCGCACCCGATCTNCGCAGGCGGCGACGCGTCGCCGCGGTGGCGCCGACCCCGGCCGCACCGGCCCCGATCAGCAAGGCCAGCACCAGGACGAACGAGGTACCGGCCGCGGCACCGGCCGCCTTGTCGGTGGCGGACTTCGCGGTCGCGACCGTCTCGTTCTTGGTCTGGACGAAACGCTGCTTGGCGCGCGTCACCTGGGCCTGTGCCTCGGGACGGCTGATCTTGCGCTGGGCGGCGACGATGTCGACGATGCGGGCCTCGGCCTGCTGGCCATCGGTGCCGCCACGGGCGAGCGCGGGCAGTTCGGTCGCGATTTCCTTCTGCGCCTGTTCAGGCGTCATCTGCGCAGGATCGTTCGGCGCATCCGACAGATAGGCCGCGGCCTCGCTGCGCACGTCGGTTTCGTCGATCCCGGCGAGCGATGCCGCCTTGGGCGCCGCCGCGCCCACCGTGGTACCGGCCGCGCCGGCCACCGCGCCCACCGTGCGGAACGCGCCGCCGATGATACCGCCGACCGCCGAGGTCAGCAGGTACAGCGTCAGGATCAGCGTGACGCCCCACACGACCAGACCATGGACGAGCGCGTCGAACCGCTCATGCACCCCGGCGACGCGCGCGGCGGCATAACCGCCCGCCCCCAGCGCCACCACCGTGGTGATGAGCCAGTAGATGCCGGCGCCGATGCCGAACCCGGTGGCGCCGGGCGTCGTGCCCTCGACCGGATCGACCATGGTCAGGCCGATGCCGGCCCCCAGGATGCCCAGCACCAGCTGGACCGCGACGGCGATGACGACGCCGGCGAAGATCGCACCCCATGAGATGCGGGTCGCCGTCTTGCCGGGGTAAGCGGCATCGGCCGACGCAAGGCCGGTAGTAACGTGGGTCGTCATAATCACTCCTGTTGAAATCTGATGGTCGCCGCGGTCAGCGCCGCGGGGATTTCCCGGTCGTCGGGGCGTCATCCGCCCCGGACCCGTTCGATGGGGATTTCTGAACTCCGGCCCCCTCGACTCCAGCCTTGCGTTCGGCCGTGCCGCGATCGCGCGCGGCGTCGTCGCCGATCAGCTTGCCGATCGCCTCGTGGACCGAGCCTTTGGTCGCGCGGGTCGCCGCCGCCTTCGCCGCGGCATCGTCGCCTGTCCGTCGCGCCGTCATGCCACCGTCTCCTGAACCGGCTTCTCGATCGCGACGCCTTCGCCGTCGAAGCCGCGGGCGCGCGCCCACGCCACTGCGGCGATCCGGCGGTTGACGCCGATCTTGGCGTAGATGCGCGCGACGTGGTTGCGCACGGTATTGCCCGCGACATCCAGGGTGCGCGCGATCGTCTTGTCATCGCAGCCGCGGCAGATCAGCGCCAGCACGTCGCGTTCGCGCGCGGTCAGGTCGTCCAGCCCGGGGCCGTCGGGCGCCATCTGCGGCGCCCGCAGCCGGGCCAGCTTGTCCATGACGGTGCGGCTGAACCAGCTCGTATCCTTCATCACCGCCTCGATCGCCTCGACCAGCTCGACCTCGGTCGCCTTGCGCTGGGTGATGTCCTGAAACGCCCACAGCACGCAGGCATCGTCGCCCAGCCGGATCGCCTCGGTCGAGACGATGCAGTCGATCGCGGCGCCGTCCTTGCCGTGGATGCGCGCTTCGCGGCCGCGCAGATCGTGGCCGCCATCGATCGCCGCCTCGATCTGGCGACGCATCGCGTCGCTTTCCCACAACTCCACCTCGCCCAGCGGCCGGCCGATGATCTCGGTCGCGCTGTAGCCGGTCATCTGGGTGAAGCTGGCATTGACCTCGCACAGCAGGTGCCCGTCGCGCGCCCCGATCGCCATCGGCACCGGCGCCAGCTGGAACGTGCGGGTGAAGCGCTCCTCGCTATGGCGCAGCGCGCCCTCGGCCTTCCGGCGGGGTTCCAGATCGGCGAAGGTGAACAGCATGCAGGGCTGATCGTCCATGTCGATCGGCTGACCCGCGACGATCACCAGTCGGGTACCGCCGCCGGGCAGTTCCAGTTCCGCCTCCATCTGCGGGATCGTCCTGCCCTCGGCCAGGCGTGCCTTGGCCAGATCGCGGCGGTCCGCATCGCGCAGCACGTCGATGTCGTAGACGGTCTTGCACAACACCTGATCGCGCTGCCGCTCGGTCATGTCGAGGAAACCCTGATTGACCTTCACGAACCGGAGGTCGCTCAACCGGCAGATCACCGCGGGCGCGGGATTGGCGTTGAACGACTGTTCGAACCGGTCCTCCGCCTCGAACCGGGCGGACACGTCCTGAATGATCAGGACGAGGCACGCCGGCTCGCCATTGTCGGCATCGTTGAGGACGAGGCTGCGCACCTGATGGACCCAGCGTGGCGCATCCTCGCCCGCGACGGTCACCTCGACCACCACCTCGGAGAAGGAGTCCCCCGCGACGACGCGTTCGATCGGGTATTCGTCCGCCTCGACCCGGTGGTTGTTGCGGTAGCGCAACTGGAAGCGCGCCCGGTATTCGTCCACGGTCGCGCCCAGATCGGCGATGTCGCCGACGCCGTGCATGGCGAGCGCGGCATCGTTCGCCCAGAGCAAACTCTGGTCGGGATCGATCAGGATCACGCCCTCGTCCAGACCGGCGATGATCTGGCGCAGATGGCGCAGATCGGCGGTCTCGCGCAGGGATTTGAACAATGCCTCGGCCATGACGGATCAGTCGCGACGCCCGTGGACCAGCCAGGCGAGGCCGTATCCGACCAGCGCGGCGGCGGCGGCCCACAGCAGCGGCGTATCCTCCACGGTGCGCACGGCGGCCGTGCCACCCTTGCGGGCCGCATCGACGACCTTTTCGCCCGCCGCCGTCAGCCGCTCGCGCGCATCCTCGGCCAGGTACGGCGCGGTATCGATCGCGTCGTTCACGACCGAGCGGGCGCGGCCATAGCCATGTTGCGCGGCCCCGGCGACCTGATCGACGATGCCGTCGACCTTCCAGTCACGGCTGTCGACGGCGTCGCCGATCGACTTCTCGACCTTGCCGCCGACATAGCGGGCACCGCCCTGCAATTCGTCCTTGTTCATCGCTCTGTCCTTCATGTTGGGAATGGGAATGGGCCGCCGTTACGGCATGACACCGCAACCGGCCGCGGCCTTGCCGACCGCCAGCGGGATCGCCGGGTCCCTGAGTTCGCCGGCGACCCGCAGCAGATCGCCGACCGTCAGGACGCCGGGGCTGGTATCGTTCTTGCCGTAAGCCGCCGCGGCGCGCCCGAGCTGCCGGAGCTGGCCGAGCGAGAGATCGCCCTGCAAACGGGTGCCGACGCAATCGGCGCGCTGTTCGTCGAGGCCATAGCGCTGGAGACCGGTCGAAATCCGCGTCGCCGGTGCGGCACAGGCGACCAGCGTCAAGGCGCCGGCGATGGTGACGATGATGGTCTTCACGGCAATTCCTCTCGCGACCGCGTCCGCTGGTCGCGGCCGGTTCGGGCGTATCAACCACCCGGGAAGTTGCCCGTTCCTGGTATTTTAGCCGATCCGGCTAGTCTTGATGTACCACATCGATACGATCGGCCTGTGTCAGATAGAGTTTGCGCAGGCGCAGATGGATCGCACGGGCATCGGCATCCCGCGTCTGTCCGGCGAGCCGTTCGTGATCCCCCGCACGCTTGAGCAGATATTCATGCTCGTCCGGCCCGGTGCGGGGGGCGGGATCGGGATCATACTGGTCGGCCATGGCCGATCGCTACCATGCGGGCATGGCCAGCCATATCGTCCAGATGCACCAACGCCGTGGTACAAGCGCACCAGTGGCGGGGCAGCCATGTCGTGCCGCCGCGCCGGGGGCATCCACGCTCGACCGGGACGCGATTTTAGCAGACATTTAACCGTTCTTTGGCAGAGGCCGACGATAAAGGAGTGCCCAAGGTGCTGGTGGTGGAAACGGGGTTCGAGACGGTCGCGCTGCGCGATCTGGAGACGATGACCGTCGAGGAACGCGACGCCCTGCCGTTCGGGGTGGTCGGATTCGGCGCGGACACGATCGTCCAGACCTATAACGCGACGGAGGCACGGATGTCCGGGCTCGATCCGACGACGGTGGTCGGCGTCCCCTTCTTCGATGCCGTCGCGCAGTGCATGAACAACTTTCTGGTCGCGCAGCGGTTCGAGGACGAGGCGGATCTGGACGAGATCGTCCCCTATGTCCTGACCTTGCGGATGCGCCCGACCAAGGTGCGGCTGCGGCTGCTGGCGATCGCCGGCATGCCGCGCCGCTATATCCTGATCGAACGATGAGGCGGTCATGACCGACAAGTCGAGCGAGGAACAGCTACTCGAATTCCTCTATGCCTGTCCCGTCGGGCTGATCGAATGCGATGCCGCCGGCGATATCGGGATGATGAACCCCCATGCGATGCAGCACCTGCTGCCGCTGGCGGGGCCGCGCGATGCCGGCAACCTGTTCGCGGCGATGGAACGCCACGCCCCCGAACTGCGCAGCATCGTGGCCGCCCATGCCCCCGCCACCGGGCGCGTCTGCGATGGTCACCGCATCTTCGTCGACCTCGGCCCCGGTCGCAAGGCGGGGGCGCCCAAGGTGCTGGCGTGTACGATCGTGAAGCTGGGCGTCGATCGCCTGATGGTGACGCTGACGGATATCAGCCAGCAGGTGGTGCAGGAGGAACGGCTGCGTCAGGCGGATGCGTGGTTCGCGACCCTGCTCGACGGGATCAACGACTATGCCGCGCTGACGATCAGGACCGATGGCCGGATCGCCTCGGTCGATCCCTGCTTCACCCGGCAGACCGGCCACGACCATGCGGCGGTGATCGGTCGCGACCTCGCCGACATCCTGACCGCCGACACCGCCGGCGGCGACCTGCGGCTGGGCGAACAGCTGGAGATCGCCGCGCGCGACGGCTGGCACCTGCAGGAGGGGTGGCAGAGCCGCGCCGATGGCGGGCGCTACTGGTGCCAGCGGCTCGTCGTCGCGCGGTCGGAGGGGGACGATCCCGCCCCGTCCGGCTTCTCGGTGGTGCTGCGCGACGTTCCACGCCACGAAACCGCGGCGGCCGACCTGCGCCGCCTGCTGACCTGCGACCATCTGACCGGCGCGGCCAACCGTCGTCACTTCGCGCAGACGATGGAGCGCGAACAGGCGAACTGGCAGGAACTGCGGCAGTCGCTGTCGCTGATCGTCCTCGATCTCGATCACTTCAAGGCGGTGAACGACGTCCATGGCCACCCGGTCGGCGACGTGCTGCTCCGTCAGGTCGCCGAGACCTGTACCGCGCTGCTGCCGCCACGGGGCATCTTCGCCCGGCTGGGCGGCGAGGAATTCGGCGCGCTGCTGCCGCGCCACGACCATGCGCAGGCGATCGCGCTGGCCGAACAGATGCGCCAGGGGATCGCCGCGCTGGAGATCGCGACCCCGCACGGGCCGCTCAACGCCACCGCGAGCCTGGGCTGGGCCACGCTGGACGAGGCGGGCGGATCGATCGACGCACTGATCGCGCTGGCCGACAAGCGGCTCTACGCCGCCAAACATGCCGGCCGGAACCAGGTCTACCAGCCCGAGGCCCGCGCGGCGTGACGACTGCTGCCCCTTCCCGTACAGCGGTGCGCCGCATCGCCTGTGCCGTCGTCGCCGCCGAACTGCGCCGTCTGCGCGAGGATGGCGTCCTGCCGACACTGCCGGCGGACGGCTGGCCCGATGCGACACCGATCGGCGACGACGGGCTCGGCCTCGATTCGATGGAGCAACTGGGCGCGCTGGGGGCACTGGCGGAGGCGTTCGATCTCGACGACAGCCTGCTGGGTGGCGATCCGCCATGCCTGGTCGGCGGCTGGATCGACTGGATCATGCTGGGTCATGCCGCGGGCGACGGCCGGATGACGGTCCGCACGTCGGGATCGACCGGCAACCCGGCACCCTGCAACCACGCGATGGCCGACCTGCTGGACGAGGCGGCGTTCCTGGCGACGTGTTTCCCCGGCCGGCGACGCGTGGTGGCGCTGGTGCCCGCGCATCACCTGTACGGCATCATCTGGACGGCGCTGCTGCCGGCGGCGCTGGACGTGCCGGTCGTCGTGCGCACGGCCGGCACCTCGCGGGGCCTGACCGCCGGCGATCTGGTCGTCGCGGTGCCCGACCAGTGGCAGGCGATCCTGCGCCTGACCCGCCGGTTCCCGGACGATGTCGTCGGCGTCAGTTCGGCGGGGCCGCTTGGCGACGGACTGGCGGCGGCGTTGCCGGCGGCGGGGCTGGCCCGACTGCTCGACATCTACGGATCGTCGGAAACCAGCGGGATCGCACTGCGCGAACTGCCGACGACCGCCTATGATCTGCTGCCCCGCTGGCGGTTGCTGCCGCATGGCGACGAGGACTGGCGGCTCGGTGACCGTGACGGCGGGGTCCACGCCCTGCCCGACCAGATAGAACGCGTCGGCGACCGTGCCATCCGGCCGGTTCGCCGACGCGACGGCGCGGTGCAGGTCGCCGGTCACAATGTATGGCCCGACCGGGTCGCCGCGGTGCTGCGCGAGGTTGACGGCGTCGCCGACGCGGCGGTGCGACTGCACGGCAACGGCCGGTTGAAGGCGTTCGTCGTGCCGCACGACGATCACGATCCCGCCGGCCTGTCGTCGCGGATCGACCACGCCGTCGCCACCCGGCTGACCGAACCCGAACACCCCAAGAGCCTGCGCTTCGGCCCGGCCCTGCCGCGCAACGAGATGGGCAAGCTGAGAGACTGGGCATGATGCATTCCCCGATCACCGCGGCCGATGTCGCGCTCGCCAAACCCGTCACGATCGCGCCCGTCGGCATGGCGCCTTCCGGCATGGCGGAGGCGTGCCGGGGATGCCGCAGCGGTGCCCCGCTCAACATCGCGATCACGATGGCGTTCCAGCCGATCGTCGATATCGAAACCGGTGACGTCTTCGCCTACGAGGCGCTGGTGCGCGGGCTGGACGGTCGTTCCGCCGGCGAGGTGCTGGCCGGGGTCGCCCCGGACATGATCTACAAGTTCGATCAGGCGTGTCGGGTGAAGGCGATCGAGCTGGCCGGCGGCCTGTTCGATCCGGCGGGCGATACGAAGCTGTCGATCAACTTCATGCCGAATGCGGTGTACGAACCCAATGCCTGCATCCGCGCATCTCTGGCGGCGGCGCGGCGCGTGGGCTTCGATCCCGGCCGGCTGATGTTCGAATTCACCGAGAACGAACGGATGCGCGACGTGGCGCATGTCCAACGCATCCTGGCCGCCTATCGCACGCGCGGCTTCACCACCGCGATCGACGATGTCGGGGCGGGCTATGCCGGACTGGGGCTGCTCGCCGACCTGCAACCCGATATGCTGAAGCTCGACATGGCGCTGATCCGGGGGATCGATGCCTCCGCCGCGCGTCGCACCATCGTGTCCGGCATGGTCCGGATCGCGGAGGGACTGGGCATCCGGTGCATCGCCGAGGGGATCGAGACGGCGGCGGAATTGCGCACCCTGACGGCGATCGGCATCCGCCTGTGCCAGGGATATGCGCTGGCCCGCCCCGCGACCGCAGCGCTGCCGCCGATCACCCTGCCCCTGTCCGATGATCGCTGACGCGCGGGCTCAGCCGATCGCGGCGGCCAGCGTCGCGATCCACTGCGCGGTGAACGACCGCGAGGCGGGGGCCTGCGGCGCGACGCCATCGAACGCATGGAAGGCGGCGGGCACGACCCGCAGGTCCACCGCCACGCCCGCCGCCGTCAGCGCGGCGGCATAGGCAAGGTCCTCGTCCAGGAACAGGTCGAGCGTGCCGACGCCGATGAACGCGGGCGGCAGCCCCGCCAGATCGCGTCGACGCGCCGGCACCGCTGCGACCGGGACCCGCGCCCCACCCGCCGGCATCCCGAGCAGCGACGACCAGCCGAACCGGTTGGACGCGGCGGTCCAGATGAATTGCCCCGTGCCCGGCCGCGCCGATCGGCTGCTGCCCGTCCGGTCGTCCAGCATGGGATAGATCAGTATCTGGCACGCGGGCCTCACGGCGCTGCGGTCGCGCGCAGCGAAGGCCAGCATCGCGGCATGCCCGCCCCCCGCGCTCGCCCCGCCGATCGCGATCCGGGCGGGATCGACGCCCAGCGTGTCGGCATGGTCGTGGACCCAGCACAGCGCCGCCAGATTGTCGTCGAGCGCGGCCGGGAACACCGCCTCCGGTGCCAGCCGGTAATCGACCGACACGACCAGCCAGCCATGCTCGCGCGCGGCGACGCGCAGATCGACGGGAATGCCCGCCGCCCCTGCGATGTAGCCGCCGCCATGCATCCACACCACCGCCCCGCGCCCCTGCCGCCGCCGGCCGGGGTCGCCATCGAACTGGACGGTGCGCACCGCCGGCCGGCCGGGCAGGCCGGGGATCGTGCGCGGCACCGGCGCGGCGACGGGCACCGCCGGCGGCGCGGCGGGATGCGCATGACGCGCGGCGGGGCGATGGCGGAACCGGTCGAGATTGGCGGCGGATACCGTCATGTCGTCGACCAGCAACAGGTCGTCGATCATCGCCGGGTCGACACCCGCCAGGTCGACGCGCGACCATCCGCCCGCGCCCCATGCCGGCCCGGCCACCATGCCGATGGCGGCCCCCGCCAGAAAGACGCGGCGATCCAGCGCCGTACGGCCGCCGGGTCGATCATTGTCGGGCATGTCCATCCTCCGTCACGGCCGTCACCAAACCACACGCATCGCCCGCGCCGTCCGGCCTGTCCACCATCGCCGAACGACGATCGCGGTTGACGTTCGCGGCCGCAGCAATGATCGTATGCCCGCAGGGGGCCGGGGCCATTGCGAATCGTGATCATCGACGACAGCGGACTGCGCGCGACGGTGCTTGAAGAGGGACTGCGTGAGGCGGGGTATGACGATATCCAGATCGTCGCGCCGCAGGGGGCGTTCGTCGCCCGGCTGGAACGGATGGCGCCCGACGTGGTGCTGATGGACCTGGGCAATCCCAGCCGCGACACGCTGGAGGAGATGCTGGTGGTCAGCCGCGCGCTCGCCAAGCCGATCGCGATGTTCGTCGACCGGTCCGACGACGTGATGATCGGCGCGGCGATCGATGCCGGGGTGTCCGCCTATGTCGTCGACGGGCTGCGCAAGGAACGCGTGAAGCCGATCCTCGATCTTGCGATCCGGCGTTTCAACGCCTTCGCGCGGATGCAGGCGGAACTGGACGAGGCGAAGACCGCGCTGGCCGACCGGCGCACCATCGACAAGGCGAAGACGATCCTGATGAGCAGCCGCAACCTGTCGGAACCCGACGCCTATTCGCTGCTGCGCACGACCGCGATGAATCAGGGCCGCCGTATCGTCGACGTGGCGGAGGCGCTCATCACCGCCAGCAGCCTGCTGGGGCCGTCGTCGTGACGCCATTGTCGATCGCCTTCCTGCCGCTGACCGACAGCGCGGTGCTGGTCGCCGCGCGTGAAAAGGGCTTCGCAGCCGACCATGATATCGCGCTGGCGTTGGTGCGTGCGGAAAGCTGGGCCACGGTGCGGGACCGGCTGGTGTTCGGGCAGGTGCAGGCCGCGCAGATGCTGGCGCCGCTGGCGCTGGCGGTCACGCTGGGGCTGAGCCAGCATCCCGCCGCGATCGCCGCGCCGTTCAAGCTCAACGTCAACGGCAACGCGCTGGTCATGTCACCGACCTTCGCCGCCGCGCTCGACCCCGATGTCATGGCGCGGGCCGGCGATCCGGTGGCGACGGCGCATGATTTCGCGACCGCGATCGGGCTGTACCGGCGCAAACCGGTGATCGGCGTGGTCCACCGCTTCTCCAGCCATGCGCTGATGCTGCGCTACTGGCTCGACTTCGCCGGGGTCGATCCGGATCGCGACGTGACGCTGCGCGTCCTGTCGCCGTCGCTGATGGTCGCGGCGATGCGATCGGGCGAGATCGACGGCTTCATCGCGGGCGAACCATGGGGCAGCGCGGCGATCGCGGCGGGGCTGGCTGAACTGGTCACGCTCGGCTCGCGCATCTGGCAGCGCGGCGTGGAAAAGGTACTGGCCTTCCGCGAGGACTGGCTGGCGGCGAATCCCGACACCGTCGATCGCCTGATCCTCGCGCTGTCGCGGGCGGCGGCCTGGTGCGACGATCCCGCCCATCATGCCGAACTGGCCGATCTGCTGGCGCGCGACACGTATCTCGGCCAGCCGGCCGAGCTGATCCTGCCCGCGCTGGCCGGGCAGATGGTGCCGCGACAGGGTGATCCGGCGCTGCATGCGCCGGATGCGATGATCTTCCACCGCGAGGCGGCCGGTTTCCCGTGGCGCAGCCAGGCGCTGTGGATCTACTCGCAGTTCGTCCGGTGGGGCTGGATCGAGGCCGGCCCGGACACCGAACGCCGCGCCGCCGATGTCTTCCGCTCCGATATCTATCGGCGCGCGCTGGCGGGAACGGGCGAGCCGATGCCCGGCGCCAGCATGAAGGTGGAGGGATCGATCGGCGTATCGCTGCCGGTCGGCTCCTCGAAGGGCAGCCTGACGCTTGGCCCCGATCGTTTCTTCGATGGCGCGGTGTTCGATCCATCTGACATCGCGGGATATCTTGCCGCGACCGGCGAAAACTCCCCCGGACTCTGATTTTTCGCACTTGCGAAGAACGCCGAACTAGGTCAGCTTCGGTCCAACGCGCGAGGATGCGCGTCCAGCGGGGAACGCGCCAGCGTCGGCGTCGCACCCCTCCACACAGATCAGCAAAGCCGCTGTCCGCTCGCCCGCACCCGCTGGCGATGGACGGCGGCTTTTTGCTTGGGCTCACCCATATTTCATGGAGGATTCCGATGGCGACTGCCTATTGGAAAGACACGGACGACGCGGACAAGACGGTTGCCGCCGGCTTCTGGAACAGCGGCCACAAGCCGACCCTGATCGCCGCCTTCCTGTATTTCGATCTCGCCTTCATGGTGTGGGTCGTGCTCGGCCCGCTCGCGCCCGCGATCGCGACGTCGCTGGCGCTGACCCCGGCCGAAAAGGGCTTCATGGTCGCGACGCCCACCCTGGCGGGGGCGATCCTGCGCGTCGTCAACGGCCTGCTGGTTGACCGGATCGGGCCGAAGCGGTCGGGCGCGATCAGCCAGATCATCGTGATCGCCGGACTGCTGTCTGCCTATCTCCTGGGCGTCGACAGCTTCGGCGCCACGATCGCACTCGGCGTCATCCTGGGCTTCGCGGGCGCCAGTTTCGCGATCGCGTTGCCGCTGGCCAGCCGGTGGTATCCGCCCGAACATCAGGGCAAGGCGATGGGCGTCGCCGGCATGGGCAATTCCGGCACGGTGTTCGCCGCGCTGTTCGCGCCGGTGCTCGCCAAGATGTTCGGCTGGAACGCGGTGCTGGGCCTCGCCGGTATCCCGCTGTCGATCGTCTTCGTCCTCTACATGGTGATGGCGAAGGACGCACCCGGCCAGCCCGCGCCCAAGTCGTTCGGCGCCTATCTGGAACCGCTGCGCACCGCCGATGCGTGGTGGCTGATGGCCTTTTACAGCGTGACGTTCGGCGGGTTCGTCGGCCTCGCCGCCAGCCTGCCGATCTATTTCACCGACCGGTTCGGGCTGTCGCCGATCACCGCCGGCTATTGCACGGCGGCGTGCGTGTTCGCCGGGTCGCTGGTGCGGCCGATGGGCGGCGCGCTGGCGGATGCGATCGGCGGGTGCAAGGCGCTGGGCTTCGTGTTCGTCGCGGCGGCGGTGGCGCTGGCGGGCGTCAGCATGGCGACGACGGTGGCCGCCGCGCTGGCGCTGTTCGTGGCGGCGATGCTGGCCCTGGGCGTCGGCAACGGCGCGGTCTTCCAGCTGGTGCCGCAGCGTTTCGCGAAGGAGATCGGGGTGATGACCGGGCTGGTCGGGTTCGCGGGCGGCATCGGCGGCTTCTACCTCGCCTCGTCGCTGGGCATCGCCAAGCAGATGACCGGCAGCTTCTCGTCCGGGTTCCTGATCTTCGCCGCGCTGTCGGCGCTGGCCTTTGTCGGGCTGACGATGGTCAAGGGCAAATGGCGCGCTTCCTGGGGCGCGGCCGAGGGTGTGCGGATCTAGTTTTCGATCCCTCGCCGCAAGGCATCGCGAAGCCATCCGGAATGCCGCCCCTGCGGCATCCGGATGGCTTCGCCTCGCTGGTCGTGACCGATCGGGCGACGCGCGACCGCATTTGCCGCACCCGCGAAAAACATCTTGCCGGCCACCGGCACATCACGCATATTCATCGGGCTCGGGCGACGCTGCTCCGGGCTCTACAGCCGGACCCGCTCGATGATGAGGGGGAACGGCGCATCGCCCGATCGGGGATCATCCCGGATCGTTCACGATGATGGCAAGGCCGCCATGCAGGCGCTGGGTTTCCCCAGCGTCCGCATGGCGGCCTTTTTCGTTTCGGAGCGCGAAGAATGGACTTTCATGATCTCGGCAATATGGCGACCCCGGAGGCGGCCCCCGTCCCGTCCGCCGTGCGGAGCGACCGCCGGCTGGTGGTGATCGGCAACGGCATGGCCGGGTGCCGCGCGGTGGAGGAACTGCTGGCGCGCGAACCCGGCCGCTACCGGGTGACGATCTTCGGTGCCGAACCGCATGTGAACTACAACCGCATCATGCTGTCGCCGGTGCTGGCGGGCGAGAAGACGTTCGACGAGATCGTCATCAACGACGCCGCCTGGTACGCCGATCACGATATCGAACTGATCGCCGGCGACCCGGTCGACCATATCGATCGCGCCGCCCGCACCGTCACCGCGCGGTCGGGCCGCACGGTCGGCTACGACAAGCTGCTGATCGCCACCGGTTCCGATCCCGTCATCATCCCCGTGCCCGGCCACGACCTGCCCGGCGTCATCACCTTCCGCGACATGAAGGATGTCGATCACATGCTGGTCGCCGCCGGGCGTGGCGGCGATGCGGTGGTGATCGGCGGCGGCCTGCTGGGGCTGGAGGCGGCACACGGCCTCACCCTGCGCGGCATGAAGGTGACGGTGATCCACCTCGCCGCCACGCTGATGGAGCGCCAGCTGGACGAGGCCGCGGGCTGGCTGCTGAAATCCGCGCTGGAGGCACGCGGGCAGACGGTGCTGACCGGCGCGAACACCGCCGAGATCGTCGGCACCGACCGGGTCGAGGCGGTCAGGCTGGCCGACGGCACCGTGATCCCCGCCAGCCTGGTCGTCATGGCGGTCGGCATCCGCCCCGCGGTCGCCCTCGCCCGCGCGGCGGGACTGGCGGTCGGCCGGGGTATCCAGGTCGACGATCACATGGTCACCTCCGACGCGGACGTGCTGGCGGTGGGCGAATGCGTCGAGCATGACGGCATGGTCTACGGCCTCGTCGCACCGCTGTGGGACATGTGCCGCGCGCTGGCGGACGGGCTGGTGGAACGGCACACCGGCTATCGCGGCTCCGTCACTTCCACCAAGCTGAAGGTCGCCGGGCTGGACGTGTTCTCGGCGGGCGACTTCAGCGGCGGCGAGGGTGCGGAGGATATCGTGCTGCGCGATGCGGCGCGCGGCATCTACAAGCGCCTCGTCGTCCGCGACGACCGCATCGTCGGCGCGGTGCTGTACGGCGACACCGCCGATGGCGGCTGGTATTTCGACCTGCTGAAGAAGCGGGAGGACATCGCCGACATCCGCGAGATGCTGATCTTCGGTCAGGCCTATGCCTCCGGAGGGGGGCAGACGGACCCTAAGGCGGCCGTTGCGGCGCTCTCGGACGATGCCGAGATCTGCGGCTGCAACGGCGTGACCAAGGGCAAGGTCGTCTGCTCGATCGTGGACGGCGCGACCAGCCTCGATGCGGTGCGCTCCACCTGCAAGGCGTCGGCGTCATGCGGATCGTGCACCGGTCTGGTTGAACAGCTGCTGTCGCTCACGCTCGGCGCCGATTACGGCGGCGAGCGTACGGTGAAGACGATGTGCACATGCACCAGCTTCGGCCATGACGACGTCCGCCGCGAGATCGTGGCACAGGACATGCGCTCGATCCCGGAGGTGATGCAGAAACTCCACTGGTCGACCCCGGACGGCTGCTCGTCCTGCCGCCCCGCGCTCAACTATTACCTGCTGTGCGCGCTGCCCGGCGTCTATGTCGACGACCAGCAGAGCCGGTTCGTCAACGAACGGATGCACGCCAACATCCAGAAGGACGGCACCTATTCGGTGGTGCCGCGGATGTGGGGCGGGCTGACCAACCCGCGCGAGTTGCGCGCGATCGCCGATGTGGTCGACAAGTTCAACGCGCCGATGGTCAAGGTCACCGGCGGCCAGCGGCTCGACATCTTCGGCATCAAGAAGGAGGATCTGCCCGCCGTCTGGGCCGATCTGAACGCGGCCGGCATGGTTTCCGGCCACGCCTATGGCAAATCGCTGCGCACCGTGAAGACCTGTGTCGGATCGGACTGGTGCCGGTTCGGCACGCAGGATTCGACCGGCCTCGGCGTCCAGATCGAACAGATGACCTGGGGATCGTGGATGCCGCACAAGTTCAAGATCGCGGTATCGGGCTGCCCCCGCAACTGTGCGGAGGCGACGATCAAGGATTTCGGCGTGGTCTGCGTCGATTCGGGCTACGAACTGCATGTCGGCGGCAATGGCGGCATCAAGGTCCGCGCCACCGATTTCCTGTGCAAGGTCGCCACCGAGCAGGAGGCGAAGGATTACTGCGCCGCCTTCACCCAGCTTTATCGTGAGGAGGCACGCTATCTGGAACGCACCGCGCCGTGGGTCGAGCGGATCGGCCTCGATTACATCAAGTCACGGATCGTCGACGATCCCGCGGGCCGGCAGGCGCTGACCGAACGGTTCCTGTTCTCGCAGCAGTTCATGCAGGACGATCCCTGGGCGGCGCGGGCGGCGGGGGCCGACCGCGAACAGCATGCCCCCCTCGCCGCCTTCGGCCCCGCACCCGGTGCCGCCCCCGGTCCTGCCATGATGGAGAACGCATGATGCCCGCCGACTGGATCGATATCGGCGCGGTCGCCGACATTCCCCTGCGCGGCGCGCGCACCGTGACGATCGCGGGGGGCGACGACATCGGCGTCTTCCGCACCGGCGACGACCGGGTGTTCGCGCTGGTCAACCGCTGCCCGCACAAGCACGGCCCGCTCAGCCAGGGCATCGTCCACGGCCATGCGGTGTCCTGCCCCCTGCACAACTGGCGCATCTCGCTGGCGACGGGCGAGGCGCTGGGCGAGGACAAGGGCTGCGTGCCGACCGTGCCGGTCGAGGTGCGGGACGGCCGCGTGCTGATCCCGCGCGCCGCGACCGTCCCCGCCACCGCCACCGCCCCCGTGGCGCGGGCGGCCTGAGATGACGGGCATACGCACCACCTGCGCCTATTGCGGGGTCGGCTGCGGGATCGTCGCCACCCGGCAGGGCGAGCGGGGGGTGACGATCCGGGGCGATGCCGATCACCCCGCCAATGCCGGCCGGCTGTGTTCCAAGGGCACGCATCTGGGCGAGACGACGGGGCTGGAGGGCCGGTTGCTCCACCCGATGATCGGCGACCGGCGCGCGGGGTGGGACAAGGCGCTCGACCTCGTCGCCCGGCGCTTCCGCGAGACGATCGCGGCGCACGGGCCGAACAGCGTCGCCTTCTACGTCTCGGGCCAGTTGCTGACCGAGGATTACTACGTCGCCAACAAGCTGATGAAGGGCTTCATCGGCTCCGGCAACATCGACACCAATTCGCGCCTGTGCATGTCGAGCGCGGTGGCCGGGCATCTGCGCGCGTTCGGCGAGGACGTGGTGCCCGCCAGCTACGACGATCTCGACGCGGCGGACCTGATCGTGCTGGTCGGGTCGAACACGGCGTGGTGCCATCCCGTCGTCTATCAGCGCATCCAGGCGGCGCGCGCGGCGCGCGGCACGAAGCTGGTGGTGATCGACCCGCGCCGCACCGAGACGGCGGAGGAAGCGGACCTCCACCTCGCGATCCGGCCGGGCAGCGACGTGGCGCTGATGAACGGCCTGCTGGCCCACTGCCGGCGCGAGGGGCTGACCGACGACGCCACGCTGGACGTGCCCGACGGGTTCTGGACGGCGCTGGATGCGGACGGCGATCTGTGGACCACCGCGCGCACCTGCGACGTGGCGCCGGCCGACCTCCACCGCTTTTTCGAGCTGTTCGCCGCGACGCCGCGCACGGTCACGTTGTTCAGCCAGGGCATCAACCAGTCGATCCGCGGCACCGATCAGGTCAACGCGATCCTGAACCTGCACCTCGCGACCGGGCGGATCGGCAGGCCCGGCGCCGCGCCCTTCTCGATCACCGGCCAGCCCAATGCGATGGGCGGGCGCGAGGTCGGTGGCCTCGCCTCCACCCTTGCCGCGCACATGGATTTCGCGCCCGACAACGTGGCGCGCGTCGGCCGTTTCTGGGCCGCCCCCCGGATGGCGACGAAGCCGGGGCTGAAGGCGGTCGACCTGTTCCGCGGGGTCGAACAGGGCCGGATCAAGGCGCTGTGGATCATGGCGACCAACCCGGCGGTGTCGATGCCCGATGCCGGCCGCGTGCGCGCGGCGCTGGCCGATTGCCCGTTCGTGGTCGTGTCCGACGTGATGGAGACGACCGATACCGGCCTCCACGCCGATGTCCGCCTGCCCGCCGCCGCCTGGGGCGAGAAGGACGGCACCGTCACCAATTCCGATCGCACCATCTCCCGCCAGCGCGCCGTCCTGCCGCTGCCGGGGGAGGTGAAGCCGGACTGGTGGATCGTGGCGCAGGTCGCCGCCCGGATGGGCTGGGCGGATGCCTTCGCCTATCGCCACGCCGCCGATATCTGGCGCGAACATGCCCGCCTGACCGCCTACCAGAACGACGGTGCGCGCGTGCTGAACCTGAAGGCGCACGCCGCGATCGGCAACGAGGCCTATGACGCGTTGGCGCCGTTCCGCTGGGGGGGCCACCCCTTCGCCGATGGCAAGTTCTCGACGCCGGACGGCCGGGCACGACTGGTGCCGGTGCGCCAGATCGCGCTGGCCGAGCCGCTGCGCGGGTGGCCGATGACGCTCAACACCGGCCGCTACCGCGACCAGTGGCACACGATGACGCGCACCGGCCTCAGCCCCAAACTGGCCCGCCACCGCGAGGAACCGCTGGTCGAGGTCCATCCGGACGATGCCGCGACGCTGGGCCTGACCGATGGCGGCCTCGCCCGCGTCGCCACGCCGCAGGGGGACAGCCTGTTCCGCGTGGCGATCGCCACCGGGCAGCGGCCGGGCGAACTGTTCGTGCCGATCCACTGGACCGACCGGCAATCGACCGGCGGTCGCGCCGGCCTGCTGCCCCGCCCCCTCGCCGATCCGCATTCCGGCCAGCCCGGTTTCAAGAACACGCCCGCCCGGATCGAGCCGGTCGCGCCCGCCTGGCGCGGTTTCCTCGTCACCCGCGATGCGGCGGCGGCGCTGCCCGACTGCCTGTGGGCCACCCGCGTCACCGTACCGGGCGGCGCGCTGTTCGAACTGGCGGGGGACGGCGACCCGGCGACGCTGGAACGCACCCTGCCCAGGGGCGACCGGATCGAGGCGCAGGACCCCGCGAAGGGCACGCGCCGGGTCGCGATCCTGCGCGATGGGCGGGTGGCGGCGGTGCTGTTCGTCACCCGGTCCGGCCTGCTTCCCGCGCGCGACTGGCTGATCGCGCAACTGGATCACGCCACCCCCGGTCCGGCGCTGCTCGCCGGTCGCGCGCCGGGGGCGGTCGTCGACCATGGGCCGATCGTCTGCGCCTGTTTCGATGTCGGGCTGAAGACCATCGTCACCGCGATCGCCGGCCAGCGGCTCGTCAGCGTCGCCGCGATCGGCGAGGCGCTGGGCGCGGGCACCAATTGCGGATCGTGCCGTCCGGCGCTCGCCCGGCTGATCGCCACCACCACCCTGACGGAGACCGCCGATGCCGCATCGCGATAGGATCATGCCGGATATCGATCCCGGCACCGTCTGGCTGGTCGGCGCCGGCCCCGGCGATCCCGACCTGCTCACCCGCAAGGCGGAACGCCTGATCGGCGCGGCGGACATCGTGTTCCACGACGCGCTGGTCGGCCCCGGCATCCTCGATCTGGTGCCCGACCATGTCGAGCGCGTCAGCGTCGGCAAGCGATCGGGCCGGCATTCGAAGGATCAGGGATCGATCAATGACCTGCTGCTCGCCGCCGCGCTCGCCGGGCGGCGGGTGGTGCGGTTGAAGGGGGGCGACCCGTCGGTGTTCGGCCGCTCGACCGAGGAGATGGATCACCTCGCCGCGCACGGCGTGCCGGTCCGCGTCTGCCCCGGCATCACCGCCGCCAGCGCCGCCGCCGCCAGTGCCGCCGTATCGCTGACGCTGCGCGGTCTGGCCCGCAAGCTGACGCTGGTCACCGCCCATGCCCGCGCCGGCGCGCCGCTCGATCTGGACTGGGCGGGACTGGCCAACCCGGATGCCACGCTGGCGGTCTATATGGGCCGCGCCGCCGCGCCGGAGGTGGCACGGGAACTGATCGCGGCGGGCCGCTCACCCGACACGCCGGTGCTGATCGCGGTCAACGTATCGCTGCCGCAGGAACGGATGATCCGGGGCCGGCTGGCTTCGCTCGCCTTCCTCGTCCGCACGATCAGCGACGACGATCCGACCCTGCTGGTGATCGGCGAGGCGGTGGGCCGCGGCGACCGGGCGGAGGATCAGCGCGCGGGCACGGATGCCGCTGCCGGCGCGGACCAGCCGAGCCCCAGCGCCTTGTTGACCGCGATATAGCTCTGCGCCAGCTGCGCCCGCGCCTGCTCGACCGCGATCGCCGCCGACAGTTGCTGGCGCTCGATATCGAGCTGGTCGATCAACGAGGTGGTGCCCGCCCGTACCCGTTGGGCATTCAGCGCCGTCGATCGCCGCGCCGTCGCTTCCACCCGGATCAGCTGGCCCAGTTGCGCGCGCGTGTTGCCGAACCGCGACAACGCGGTTTCCGCATCCTGCAATGCCGCCAGCACCGTGCGGCGATAGGCGGCATCCGATGCGTCGCGATCCGCTTCCGACCCCCGCGTCACCGCGCGGTTGCGCCCGAAATCGAGCAGCGACCAGTTGAGCGACGGCGCCAGCAGCGTCGTCAGGTTGCCGGGATCGAATACGTCGCCGGGGCTGGTACCGCCCAGCCCCAATATGCCCAGGAAACGGATGCCGGGCAGTTCCTTCGCCTTGTTCACGCCCACCGCCGCGGTGTTCGCCGCCAGCGCACGCTCGGCCGCGCGGATGTCGGGCCGGTTGGCGATGATCGCCGCCGGATCGCCGATCGCGACCCGCGCCGGGGGCAACGGCACGGGCACGATCGTACCCAGCGTCGTGTCGAGCGCGCCGGGCACCCGCCCGGTCAGCACCGCCAGCTGGTTCAGATACTCGTCCGCCTGCGCGCCCAGCGGGATCGCATCCGCCTGCGTGCTTTCCAGCTGGTTACGCAGCCGCTCCACATCCAGCAGCGACGCGGTGCCGGCGGCATGACGCTGTCGCGCCAGCGCGACCTGCCGCTCCTGCAACGCCGTTGACGCGCGGTTCAGGCGGATACGCGCCTGCACGTCGCGCAACGCGACATAGGCCTGCGCCACCTGCGCCGACAGCGACACCTGCGCATCCGCCAGATCGGCGACGCGCGCCCCGATCGTGGCGCGCGACCGCTCCACCCCGCGCCGGCCGCCGCCGAACAGGTCGAGTTCCCACGACGCGTTGAAACCGAGATTGTAGAAGTCGAGGCCGCTCGCGCTACCCGAACCGCTTGTGCCACCCGCCCCGCCGTCAGCCGTTCCACCCTCCGCCGCCCCGCTGTCGCCGATGCCGACCCCGGGCAGCGTGGCATGGAGATAGGTGGCGTTGGCGCTGACGGCGGGCAGTTGTGCGGTACGCTGCTGCCTCAGTTGCGCCTGTGCGGCACGGATGCGCGCGGTCGCCTCGTCGATCGTCGGGCTGTGCGCCAGCGCATCGTCGACCAGCGCGGTCAGCGTCGGATCGGCCAGCGCTTCCCACCAGCGGGCAAGACCCGGCGTCGGCGCCAACGCGGCGTCGCGCGCGCGCACGAAAGTGCCGCGCGCCACCGCCTCGCTCGCGATCGCCGGCGGCGCCTTGTAATCGGGGCCGACCGTGCAACCGGCCAGCGCGGCGCAGCAGAGGAGCGGCAGCGCCCGCATCAATGCACCATCGCCGGCGCCGCGTCCTGCGGCAGCGGCCTCAGGAACAGCACCAGCGGCAGCACCGCCAGCGTGCCGGCGCCCATGATCCAGAAGATATCGTTGTACGTCATCACCAGCGCCTGCCCCTGTATCTGCTGGCCGACGACGCGCAGCGCGGTCGGCATCCCGCCGAACTGCTGCGATAGGCCGCCGACGAAGTCCTGCACCGCGACGCCGTTGGCGTTCAGCGACTCCTCGATCCGGCGCGAATGCAGCCACTGCCGCTGGTCCTGCAGGATCGAGATGCCCGCCAGCGCGAAGCTGCCGCCCAGATTGCGCATCGCGTTGAACAGCCCGGATGCGTCGCCGGCATCCTCGGGCGGCACCGATCGCACCACCGCCTGGCTGAGGAACAACATGCCCAGGATCTGCCCGACGCCGCGCATCAGCTGGCTGGCAGTGAAATCGCCGCCGGTCGACGCCATCGTCAGGTTCGCATCCATCATCGCCGACAGGCCCATGATGCCAAGCCCGACGGCGACCGCGATCCGGATGTCCACGCGCCGCAGCAGGAACGGCACGATCGCCATCATGAACAGGCTCGGCAATCCCGACAACAGCACCACCTTGCCCGACTGGAGCGCATTGTACCCCGCGATCGACGACAGGAATTGCGGGATGGCATAGGCGGTGCCGTATAGCACCACGCCCAGCACCACGCCCATCAGCGCCACCGATCCGAACTGGCGGTCGAGCAGCAGCTTCAGCTTGATGATCGGCCGCCGCGCGGTCGCCTGCCCCCAGAACAGCAGGACGAACCCGACCAGCATCACCCCGAACATCGTCCGGATCAGACTGGAATCGAACCATTGTTCGCGCTGGCCATCCTCCAGGAACACGGTCAGCCCGCCCAGCCCCAGCGCCAGCCCGGCAATCCCCTTCCAGTCCGCCTGGCCGAACAGGTGCAGCTTGGCCTTTTCATGTGGCAGGCCGAGCAGCAGCAGCGTGACGAGGATCCCGCAGATCGGCACGTTGATGAAGAAGGCATAATGCCAGCTGACATTCTCGGTCAGCCAGCCGCCGATCAGCGGCCCCAGCACCGGCCCCAGGATCGCGGTCGCGCCGAACGCGGCGATGCCGATCGGCTGTTGCGCGCGCGGCAGCCGCTGCGCGATGATAACCTGCGCGGTCGGGATCATCGCGCCGCCGGTGAAACCCTGTCCCACCCGCCCGAACACCATCATGCCCAGGCTGGTCGACAGGCCGCACATCACCGAAAAGGCGGTAAACAGCCCCGCCGCGATCAGCAGGAAGGTGCGCAGCCCCAGCATCCGCTCCAGCCACGCGGCCATCGGGATGATGATGATCTCCGACACCAGATAGGCGGTGGCGATCCACGTCCCCTCGGTACCGCTGGCGCCGATCTCGCCCTGGATCGTCGGCAGCGACGAATTGACGATCGAGATGTCGAGCGTCGCCATGAACGCGCCCAGCGTCCCGGCCGCCACCGCCAGCCATGCGGAGGCATCGGCACGCTCGGCCCCCTTTCGCGGCGGGGTAGCGGCGGCGGCGGTCGCCACCTCAGCGTTCCCCGCGATCGGCCTGCCGCTGCTGGTCGCGGATGCGGTCCAGTTCGCCCTTCGCCCCGATCGTGTCGACCGTGACCACCACCGACAGCCCCGGCACCAGCAGCCGCCGCGCCGCCGGCGTCGCCTCGATCGAGATGCGGACCGGTACGCGCTGCGTGATCTTGGTGAAGTTGCCGGTGGCGTTCTGCGGCGGCAGCAACGAGAATTGCGCCCCCGTGCCCGGCGACACGCTTTCCACCCGGCCCTTCAGCTCCACGCCGTCCAGCGCATCGACATCGATCGTCACCGGCTGGCCGGGACGCATCAGCGCCAGCTGCGTCTCCTTGAAATTGGCGGTGATGTAGAGCCGGTCGAGCGGCACGATCGACATCAGCCGCGTCCCCGCCTGGACATATTGACCGACTGTCACGGTCTTGTCGCCGATCCGCCCGGCGCTGGCGGCGCGGATCAACGTGGCGCCGACATCGACATTGGCGGATTCGAGTTGTGCCCGCGCCGCCCGCCCCTGCGCCGCGCCCTGTCGCTCCTGCGACCGGAACGAGGCGACGCGGCGTTCCTGCATGGTCACCGCCGCGGTCTGCGCCCGGACATTGTCGGCGGATTGCCGCGCGGTCGCCTCCAGTTGCGCCAGTTGCGCGCGCGGCTCCGCGCCGGAGGCGGCAAGCGGGCGATAGCGCGCCACCTCGCCCGCATCATAGGCGGCTTTCGCGCGGGCGGCGGCGAGTTGCGCGCGGGCCTGGTCGATCGTCGCATATTGCTCGGCGATCTGCGCCCGCGCATTATCCGCCTGCGCCGCCGCCACCGCGATCTGCGCCTCGGCCTGCGAGGCCTGCGCCCGCACATCGCGCGGATCGATCCGGACCAGCGGCTGGTTCGCCCGCACGTCCTGATTGTCCCCGACGAACACGTCGGCGACATAGCCCGCGACGCGCGGCGACACCGTCACCATGTCGGCCTCGACCTGTGCGTCGTTGGTTTCCTGCAAATATTTGCCGCGCGTCTCGTGACGGACGTACCAGACGATCCCCGCCGCGATCACGGCGAGCGCCAGCAGGATCAGGATGATCTTCGCGCGGGGACTCAGACCCTTCTTCGCCTTGCCGCCGGCGGCGTCGGGCGTATCGGCGGCATCGTCGCGCCCTGCGGTGTCTTCGTCCTGATCCACGATCCGCCTCGTCGTTCATCCGGCCGGGCCGGATGCAAGTGTCGACGGCCCGATAATCCAGACCGATGAAAC
The DNA here is from genome assembly GCF_014841615.1 of Sphingomonas sp. CFBP 8760. Taxonomy (GTDB): domain Bacteria; phylum Pseudomonadota; class Alphaproteobacteria; order Sphingomonadales; family Sphingomonadaceae; genus Sphingomonas. Next base: position 139,557 of record NZ_JACYUG010000006.1, read on the forward strand.
GGACAAGCTGTCCGGTTAGATAGTTCAATGAGGGGCGGGACGTATGCCGTCGAGGACGATGTCCAGCGCCTCGTTCAATCGTCGCATCGCCGCCGCCTCAGTATGCGGGTCGTAGAACAGACCCCCGACCATCTGTAGCGCCAGCCCGAGCCGGGCACCGTCGACATCGTCACGCACCTCGCCGTTGGCACGGGCGCGGCGCGCCAGCGGATCGAGCGCACCGGCCAGCCGCGTGCCCAGTGCCTCCAGCGCGGCCATGTTCGCGGGATCGGCGACCAGTTCGGTCGCGATCCGGGCGAACAATGCCGTACCGCGCGCCCCGCCCAGCGCGAGATCGACCAACGTCTGGCGAAAAGGCCGATCGCCCGCCACGATCTCGTCGACCCGGTCGATCTCGCGCTCGAAGATCGCAATCGCCAGCGCCTCACGGTCCCTGAAGTTGCGGTACAGCGTGCCGCGCCCCACCCCGGCCCGGGCCGCCACCTCTTCCAGCGGTACGCTGTAACCGCGTTCGGCGAAGCTTGCCGCCGCCGCCGTAATCAACGCGTCGCGTCGTATCCGGGCATCACGCCGCATCCCCGCATCGCCCCTTTATGCGCCGGTCCGCCGTCCCGTCACACGCTCGCCTCGATCGCTTCCAGCGACCGCCGCTTGGTTTCGGGGAAGCAGAGGAAGACGACGACGAACTGCACCGCCATCATCACCGCGAACACGACGAACGGGCCACCCCGCGTCTGTGCCGCCACCAGCGGAAACGCCATCGCGATGATCGCATCCATGAACCAGTGAGTCGACGAACCCAGGCTCTGACCGCGTGCGCGCACGTCGGTGGGGAAAATCTCGCTGATATAGACCCAGATGACCGCGCCCTGGCTGAACGCGAAGAAGGCGATGAAGCCGATCAGCAGCCACAGCAGATATTGCTCGCCCTGCCCGCTCAGGAACACCGCCGCCGTCCCGCCCAGCGTCACGGTGAGGCCGACCGACCCGATCAGCAGCAGCGTCCGCCGCCCCAGCCGGTCGATCACCAGCAGCGCCAGCGCGGTGAACGCGAAGTTGCACAGGCCGATCACCACCGCCTGCCGGTCCGCGGATACGGCGTCGTATCCGGCGGCGGCGAAGATGTCGTTGAGGTAATAGAGGATCGCGTTGATCCCCGACAGCTGGTTGAACGCCGCGATGCCGAAGGCCAGCAGCATGGGCTTGCGATGGCGCGACCAGGACAGGCGCGGCGACGGCGCGGACCGGTCGGCACGGACATAGCCCGCCAGTTCCTTCTCGGGATCGGCGACGCCGAACCGGGCCAGGACACCCGCCGCCTCGGCCATGCGCCCCCTGGCGGCGAGCCAGCGCGGGCTGTCCGGAATGGTGAACATCATCGCCAGCAGCAGCAGCGCCGGCAGCGCGGTGACGCCCAGCTTCACCTGCCAGTCGATCGCCCCCAGCGCGAAGCCGGTGATGATCGCATTGCTGAGATAGGCGACCAGAATACCCGCGACGATGTTCAGCTGGAACGTGCCGACCATCAGGCCGCGGCGGTTGGCCGGCGCGATTTCCGCCAGATAGACCGGCGCCAGCACCGACGACGCGCCGACCGCCAGGCCGGCCATGACGCGAAAGGCGATGAGCGCGGGCCAGCTCCACGCGAACAGGCAGCCGATCCCCGACAGGCAATAGAGGATGGCGATCGCCTTCAGCGCGTTCCTCGCCCCGTAACGGTCACCGGGCTTGCCCGCGAGCAGCGCCCCCGCCAGCGTGCCCCACAGCGCCGCGGACACCGTGATGCCGACACCCGTGGCATCGAGGTCGAACGCGGTACGGATACCCTCGGTGGTGCCGGCGATGACGGCGGTGTCGAACCCGAACAGCAGACCGGACAGGCCACCGACCAGCACCCCCCTCAGCAACGTCGTCGTCAATGGCCGATCCTCGATAGATGAAGCGCACGCCCACCCGGAACAGGCGGCCGACCGATTCGACGTCCGCGACCCCGGTCAGGCCATTCGACTGATAGGGAGCAATCGGCGTGTTGAACACGGTCGCGACCGCCACGATGCCGTCTTGCCGGGCCCGTGGCGATGGCCCTAGTCTCGGCACGACAACGGCGGGGATGGTGACGAATGAGATATGCGGCATCCTTCGTCCTCTCGCTGCTCGTGGCCGGTCCCGTCGTCGCGCAGGAACCGGTCGCCAATCCCAGCCTGACCGCCACCGCCGGTGGTATCCGCGACGCCGCGCATGGCCGCGACATCGCGCTCCACCGTTTCGACGTGGCGATGCGCCTCCACGGGGCGGTGGCCGAGGGCACCGTCACTGCGGAATTCGCCAACGACGGCCACGAGGTGCTGGAAGGCGATTTCCGGTTCACGCTGCCGCAGGACGCGATCGTCACCGGCTATGCGCTCGATGTCGGCGACCAGCTGGTCGATGGCGTGCTGGTCGATCAGCCCCGGGCAAAGGCGGTGTATGAGGCGCAGGTCCGCCGCGGTGTCGATCCCGGACTGGCCGAGGTGGCGGCCGATGGCGGGTTCCGGACGCGCGTGTTCCCGATCCTGCCGGGCGGGCGGCGGACGATCCGGTTGCGCTTCACGGTGCCGATCGGGGTGGAAGGACTCCGCCTGCCGCTACGGCTCGCCGCGCCGCGCGCCGGCTGGGGGATGACGGTGACGGCCGACGGGATGGCGACCGCACCGACGCTGCTGATGCCGGACGGGCAGACCGGGCGTTGGCAGGATGACGGCCAGAACAACGGGCAGCGTGACGGGCAGAGCGCCACCGCGAGCGGCAAGGCCGCACTGAACGGCGCGATCGTGATCGGTCCGGTCACCACACCCGACACGATCGCCAGCCGCCATCGCAGCGGTGAGCGGTTCGTCCAGCTGACCGGGGCGTTGCCCCCCGCGATGACGGCACCGGACGCCGCGCAGGGCGGCACGCTGCGTATCTATTGGGACCGGTCGCGTTCGCGGCTGGCCGACCGCCACGAAGCCGAATTCGCCCTCCTGCGTCGCACGGTCGCGGCGATCCGGCCGCAGCGGATCGAGATCGTCACCTTCGCCAGCGACGGCGCCACCCGCCAGACCGCGGCGACGCCGGAAGCGGCGATCGAGCTGCTCCGCGGCGTCCGCTATCGCGGGGCGACCAGCTTCGCCGCGGTTGCCGGCGACGGGGCGGCGGATCGCTGCCTGTTATTCTCCAATGGGCGGGTCACGATCGATCGGGCCAGCACTTTCGCGCCGCGATGCCGGGTGGATGCGATCACCACCTCACCCGCAGCGGATATGGGCTGGTTGCGGCATCTGGCCGCCGGGCTGGGCGGACAGGCCCATGCGCTGGGCGAGGATGGCGACCGGGTCGCCGCCGCGCTCGCCACCGCTGTCCCCGGCATCGTCGCGGTGATGGACGGGGACGGACGCCGCTTGCCCTTCGCGACGATCCCGGCGGCGGCCGGGCGCTGGCGCGTCGTCGCCCAGGCCCCGGCCCTGGGACGCGTCACGGTGCGCGTCGGCGGCATCGATATCACCCGTACCGTGGAAGAGGCCACACCGTTCGATGGCGACGCGGCGCTGGTCGCGACCGATCTGCTCGCCACGCTGGGCGCCAACGACCAGCGCGCCGAATTCGTCGCGACCAGCCGCCGTTACGGCGTGGCAAGCCCCAGCCTGTCGTTCATCGTGCTGGAGACGCCGAACGATTATCTGACCGCCGATATCGCACCGCCCGCCAACTATCCCGCCGAACGGCTGGCCGTTTATCTGGATGGTCGCAAGGCGATGGACGGTGCGCGGGCCGATGCCCAGCGTGAACGCCTGCGCGAGGTGACGGCGGCGTGGACCACGCAGGTGGCATGGTGGCGCCAGCGCTTCGATCCGGCGGCGGCGGCAAAGACGGCACGCCGGCGCGGGGGGCCAGTACCTCCCACCGTCGCGGTGCCGGTGGCCGCGCCCGCTCCCGCCGCGCCGCCCGCGCCACCGCCGCCGCCGCCGCCGCCACCGCCCGCCCCATTGCCGGCGGGGGCCGCAGCCGAAGGGCGCGACATCGTCGTCAGCGGCGCGCGTGTCTCCTCGTGGGGATCGGCGCCGGCGGTGACGATCGGGGCGTGGCAGCCCGACCGCGATTATCTGCGCGCCTTCGACGCCGCACCCGCCCGGTTCGACGAACGCTTCGCGGAGGCGGAGCGGCAGGCGGGTGGTGTGCCCGCCTTCTATCTCGACACCGCCGAATGGCTGCGGCGCCACGACCGGACGGCGGATGCGGTGCAGACGGTGCTGTCCGCGCTCGACCTGCCATCGGCGAACGCGACGACGCTGGGGATCGTGGCCGACCGGCTGGAGCGTTATGGCGCGATCGACCGCGCGATCGAGCTGCGCGAACGGCAGGCGACGCTGGAACCGGACCGGCCGCAGCCGCGCCGGCTGCTCGCCCTGGCACTGGCTGCACGCGCGGCGCTGCGCCCGGTCAACGCCCGCGGCGATCTGACCCGCGCGGTGGCGCTGCTGCGCGAGGTCGCGGTCGGTCCGCTCGATCAGCGCTGGGCCGGGATCGACCTGATCGCGCTGATGGAGGCGAACGCGCTGGTGCCGCGGCTGAAACGGCTGGGCGGCACCAGCCCGCTCGATCCCGCGCTCACCGCGTTGCTGGATACCGACGTGCGCGTCGTGGTCGACTGGACCACCGATGCCACCGATCTCGACCTGTGGGTCGACGAGCCGGGCGGCGAGCGCGCGATCTACAGCCATCCCCGCACCGCGATCGGCGGTCACCTGTCGAACGACATGACCGCCGGCTATGGCCCGGAGGAGTATTTCGTGCGGCGGGCCCCCATGGGCGACTATGTGGTGCGCGCCAATGTCTATGCCGCCGACCGGCTCGACCCCAACGGCCTGTCGCTGCTGACCGCGCACCTGTTCCGCGACTTCGGCCGTCCGACCCAGCGCGTCGAGGCGGTCGACATCGAACTGCGGCGCGACGAGCGGGGCGAGAAGTTGATCGGCCGCATCGCCATGCCGCGCCCGAAATAGGGGCATGCCGGACGGGCGGCGGGATCAGCCATAGGCGTCCACGTCCAGACGGCCCGCCGCCCGCAGCATCCGCGCCTGCGCGACGAGCACGTCGGCACGCGCGGATGCGACCGCCAGCTGCGCGCCCCGGAAACTCTGGTCGGCGACGAGGATGTCGATCGTCGACCGCAGCCCGAACCCATATTCGGCGCGCACGCCCTTCAGCGCCACGTCGGCCGCGGCAAGGCCGGTGGCGGTCGCGTCCAGACGCGCACGGGCGGCGCCCAGGACGGCCCAGGCGGCGTCTACCGCGCGCACCGCCTCACGCATCGCGGCATCGACCTGGAACCGTTCGGCGCGATTGACCGCCTCCGCCTGGCGGACGCGCGAGGGCACCAGACCGCCGGTCAGCAGCGGCAGGCGCAGCGACAGGCCGACCGATGCCGCGCTGTCGTAAGTCCGCATGTCGCCGGCCGACAGGCGGGCACCGCGCCCATAGCTGCCAGCCATATCGACCGACGGCGCACGCTCGGCGCGGGCCTGATCGATCCGGGCGACCGACCCGGCCACCGCACGGCGTTGCCGGAGCAGCAGCGGATTGGCCGCCTCCGCCGCGCGCCGCGCCTGTTCGCGATCGGCCGGCAAGGCGGCGGGCATGATCGCCTCCGCCGACAGCGCGCCCGCATCCTGCCCCACCGCGGCACGATAGGCCGCCGCCGCGGTCGCCAGCGCCCCTTCGGCATCGGCGAGATTGGCGACGACCGTCGCGCGCTGCGCCTCCAGCTGCGCCACGTCGGTGCGCGTCGCCTGCCCCAGCGTGAATCGGGACCGCGCCTCCGCCACCTGCGCATCCAATCGCTCGATGCCGACGCGCGCCACCTCCACCGCCTGCTGGTTGTAGAGGAGGTCGGCATAGGCGGTGACGACCCCCTCCAGGATCGCGGCCTCGACATCGCGCAGTTCCTCCGCCCCGGCCGCGACATCCTCCCCGGCGGCGCGCACCGCGGCGGGGACGCGCCCACCGGTCCAGATCGGCAGCGCCGCACTGACCGAGGCGGACCCCGCGCGGCCATAGCCGAGTCGATCATAGCCCGCGCCCGCGTCGGCGGACAGGGTCGGACGCCCCAGCGCGCGGGCCTGTTCGGGCGTCTCCGCCAACGCCTCCTGCCGGGCGCGTGCCGCCGCCAGCTGCGGATTGGTGGCATAGGCGGCCATGATCGCCTCGCGCAGGGTTTCCGCCGGGGCGGGCATCGCGAGGCACAGCCCCGCGGCGGCGGCGATCCACCTATTCATGCCGCAGCGCCCAGGCGGGTGCGGCGCGGCTGGCGCGCAGCGACTGGCCGAGCACGGTCAGCACCGCGATCACGGTGGCGAGCAGGCTGGCGCCGATGAAGTAGAGCGGCGACAGCGCGATCCGGTCGTCGAACCCCGCCAGCCATGTCCGCATCGCCACGAACGCCAGCGGCCAGGCGACGAGGTTGGCGATCAGCACCGGGCGCAGGAACTGCCCGACCAGCAGTTTCACGATATCCGCCGACGAAGCGCCCAGCGTCTTGCGGATGCCGATCTCCTTGATCCGCCGCGCGGTGTTGAACGAGGCGAGCCCCCACAGACCCACACAGCCGATCATCACGGCAAGACCGGCGCCGATCCCGAACAGCCGCGTCGCACGTTCGTCCGCCTCGTAGAACGTCGCCAGCGCCTGGACGCCGGTTTTGGCGTTGAACGGGATCAGGGGCCCCATCCGCTGCCACAGCGTCTTGGCCGCCGCCACGACCGTCTGCGTTTCGCCGGTGAAGCGCAGCGTGATGATCGGATAGGGCGCAACGTCGCCATGATAGACATAGTAGGTGGGGTCGTCCGGCAGGCGCGGCGAATAGAAACGCAGCTGGTCGACGACCCCGATGATCGTGCGCTTGGTTCCCCCGCCGACCGTCTTGCCCACCGCATCCTGTGGCGAGGCATAGCCGAGCTTGGCGACCGCGAGGCGGTTGATGACGATGTTGCGGGTACCTCCCTTCGAAAGCATACTCGTATCGTCGGCCGGATGCGCGTCATCGAAGAGGCGACCGGCGATCAGTCGCGCGCCATAGGTCCGGAAGAAGTCTCGACCGACCTCAATCGAGCGCAGCGACGGCCCTGGCTTTGGCTTGCCCGGCACGTCGACGTTATCGAAATTGTTGGAGCCGTTGTTCCCGACCGCGCTGTTCGCGGTGGTTACGGCCCCGACCCCCGGCAGCCGCCGCAACGCGTCGAGCATCGCCCGGCGACGCCCGGTATCGAGGCTGTCGTCGCTCAAACCGTTCAGCACCAGCAAACCGTCGCGCCGGAAACCGAGATCGGTGCTGCGCACGTGCCGGGTCTGCGCGACGAGCACCAGCGTGCCGACGATGAAGGCGATCGCCAGGGCGAACTGAAAGACGACCAGCGCCTTGCGCACCCGCGCCCCCGCCTGCCCGCCGCCCGGCGAACGCGCCGACGACAGCACCTGGCTTGCCGGCGACCGGGCGAGCAACAGCGCCGGATAGAAGCCGGCAAGCATCCCGACGACGACCGTCAGCACCACCAGCAGCGGCACGACCAGCCGGTAGGGGATATCCAGCGCCAGCCCGCCGGCCGCGTTGATCAGCGGCAATCCCAGTTCGGTCAGGGCAAGCCCCGCGACGGCCGCGATCGCCACCGTCACCATCGCCTCGCCGAGGAACTGGCGCACCAGCATGCCCCAATCGGCGCCCAGCACCTTGCGCATCGCCACCTCCCGCGCGCGGAGGCCAGCCCGGGCGGTAGCCAGATTGACGTAATTGACGATGGCGATGAGCAGCGTCAGCATCCCGACCGTGCCGAGCGTGACGATGGTCAGCTTCTTGGCAGCACTGGCCTTGCCTTCCGGTTCCAGATGCGCCCGCACGATCGGCAGCAAGGCCAGACCGATCTGGTTGGCGACATCGGGACCCATATCGGTAGCACCGCGCCGCCGGACGAAGGCGGGCATCCGCTGCTCGAAGGCCCTGGCGTCCGCGGGATTATCGAACCGCAGATAGGTGAACAGCGACGTCGAGCCCCAACGATACCACCAGTCGCTGGCATCCCGCCCCTGCCGCGCCACGATCGAGAATTTCAGATCGGTGTTGCGCGGCAGATCCTCGAAGACGCCGGTCACCCGGTACCGGCCGGGTTTTTCGAACGCGAGCGTCATGGTCCGGCCGATCGGGTTCCCCTCGCCAAAATAGCGGCGCGCCGCCGAACGGCTGATGATGATCGATGCCGGATCGGCCAACGCGGTCGCCTTGTCGCCGGCGATCATCGGCAGGTCGAACACCTTGAAGAAATCCGCATCGACGCGGGCCACGTCCTCCGTCGTCGCGCTGCTATCGCGGATCACCGTGCCGCTCGCCTCACCACCGTTGATGCGCGTGCCGACCAGGCTTGGAAAGTCTTCCTTCAACTGCTCCAGCAGGCCACCCATCGTGTTCGGATACTTGCCGACAAAGGGACTATCGATGGCCTTCCAGTCCGTCTGCACCAGATAGATGCCGTCGTGGCGCAGCAGCCATTTTTCGAAACTCGTCTCGAAGCGGACATAGAGGCCGAGGATGAGGAACACCGCGATCCCCACCGCCAATCCGCCGATGTTGAGCGCGGCGTAGAGCTTGTGGCGGGTCAGCGAGCGGTAGAGCGACAGGAAGGCGAAGTGGTTCATCGCGGATGGTCCGTACCGGAGGAAAGTGGTCGTCAGCCGCAGCGGACGATGGCGGAGCCGCTCTTGTGGACATCGCACCGCGCGCCGCCGGTCACGCGCACGGTGCCCGAACCGCCCGCCTCGATCGTGGCCGCCCGCGATGCCGCGGCGACGATCGATCCCGATCCGCCCATGTCGATGGCGACCATCGGCGTCGCCAGCGCCTGCGCATCGACCCGGCCCGACCCGCCGAGATCGATGTCGACCGCATCGGTCCGGCCGTCCGCGACGATCGACCCCGATCCGCCCAGATCCAGCCGTACCGACGCCGCCGTCAGCCCGGTCAGCGTCATGCTGCCCGATCCGGCGAGTTCACCGACGAAGCCGGGGCCGGTGACGCCATCGGCCCGCAGGCTGCCCGAACCGGACAGCGAGGCCGCGCGCAGCACCGGCATTGTCACGGTGACGGTGGCACCCCGGTCGCGATACCGCCCCGGGATGCGGTCCACGCGCAGCATGCCGTCGCGGACCGTGATCGCCAGCGCGGCGACGGCACGCGGGTCGCCGGCCGCGGTCACGGCGAAGCGGTCGGCGACCACGATCACCACCCGGTCGGACGAGGCGAGATCGACCTTTTCGAAACCGGCGACATCGAAACGCCGTTGCGCCTCGCCCGCCGCCGGTGTGGCCGGTCCGGCGATGGCGGCACGTTCCACCGCGATGACGCAGCCGGAAAGGGCGATGCAGGTCGCGGCGATGGCGGCGATGGCGAAAGGACGGGTCATGTCGGTTTTTCCTTTGTCGGGAGGATCAGATCGCGCGCATCGCGCTGGCGACGATGCGGCCGTCGAGCATGTCGATCCGGCGCTTCGCCATGTCGGCGTGGCTGGGGGAGTGGGTGACCATGACGATCGTCGCCCCTTCGTCGTTCAGGCCGGTCAGGATGCTCATCACCTGCTCGCCATTCGCGGTATCGAGGTTGCCGGTCGGCTCGTCCGCGAGGATCAGTTTCGGATCGCCGACGATCGCGCGGGCGATGGCGGCGCGCTGTTGCTGGCCGCCCGACAGCTGATGGGGGTAGTGGCGCGCGCGGTGGGCGATGCCCACCTTGTCCATCGCCGCAGCCACCCGGTTTCGTCGCCCCCCGGCATCCTTGCGATAGGCGAGGCCGAGCGCGACATTCTCCTCGATCGTCAGTTCGTCGATCAGGTTGAAGCTCTGGAACACGAAGCCCAGCGTCGCGCCCCGGAACTTCGCCAGCGCCTTTTCCTCCAGCGCGGCGAGATCCAGGTCGCCGAACAGGTATCGCCCCCCGGTCGGCCGGTCGACCGTTCCCAGCATGTTGAGCAGCGTCGATTTGCCGCAGCCCGACGGCCCCATGATGGCGAGGAACTCACCCGCCGCCACGGTGAGGTCGATGTCGTGAAGCGCGGTCGTCTCCACCTCGTCGGAGACATAGCGGCGCTGGATATTCTCAAGACGGATCATGGTGATGCCCTTCAGCGGAGGTTGAGGATGTCGCCCTTCACGGACGCGGTGCTGCTGGTGACGATGCGGTCGCCGGGTTTCAGGCCCGACAGGATCTCGACCTGTTCGGGGTTGCGCCGACCGGTCTTCACCGCGTGCCGCCGGGCATGGGCGCCATCGGCGTCGAGGACGAAGACCGACGTACCGCTCCCCGCCTCCAGCCAGCCGCCGACCGGCGCGACCAGCGCGGGCGCGGTGCTGCCCAGCGTGATACGGATGTCCAGGGTCTGCCCCCGGTTCAGGCCGGCGGGGGCGGCCCGGCCGAAGGTCAGTTCAACGCGGAAACGCCCGTCCTTCACCGCCGGCAATACCCTGGATACGACAAGGCGCGCGTCACCGGCGCTCGCCGGCTGCCCGACACGGACGCGGCCGAGGAAATACTCGTCGACATCCGCCTCCAGCTTCCACGATCCTTCGCTGTCGACCTGACCGGCGGGATCGCCCGGCTTCAGCGTCTGGCCGGGCTGGATGATGAAGTTGGTCAGCCGGCCACCGGCCGGGGCGCGGATCACCAGTGCGTCGAGGCCGGAGCGGACCGCCGACAGGTTGCTCTCCAGCCGCTCGCGCGTGTCGTTCAGCCGCGACCCTTGCGTCGCGGTGATCCGCGCCTCCGCCGCACCACCCGACCGCAGCTGGGCGAGGCGCTTCTCCTGATAGGCGGTCTCCTCGGCAAAGCTTTTGACGCCGGCATCGGAGACGAAGCCACGGTCGTGCAGCTGCTGGCGGATGTCCAGTTCGCGCCGCGCCTTGATGAGATCGTAATTCGCCTGCGCGATCTGTGCGGATCGGTCTAGCCGGTTGCGTTCGATCCCCAGGCTTTCCCCCGCGACGCCGCCCAGTTGGCTGGCGATCTGCGCCTCGCGGGTCAGCACCTCCAGTTTCAGCGTCGGGTTGGCCAGCGTGGCGAGCGGCTGGCCCGCCGTCACCATCGCGCCGTCCTGCACCAGCAATCGTTCGACCTGCCCGCCCGACAGCACCCCCACCAGCGTCGTCACCCCCGGTGCCACCGTCGCGCGGACCGGCAGGTAATCGGCGAACGCCGCCCGTTCGACGATGCCGGTTTCCAGATCGGCGGCGGCGACATCGGTCGATCCGCTGGCCGGCAGCAGCCGCCAGGCCAGCACCGCCGCGATGACCGCCAGCGCCACCAGCACCGTGGTCCGGCGGCGCCACCACGGCGTCGGCGGGCGCTCGATCCGGCGATCCATCGTGGCCCCGGGAGAAGCGGTTGCGTGTACGGGCTGTTCGGTCATCATGCGGACAGTGTCGCCCGGAACAATCGAAAAGCCTAAACCAGCATGAACGAACGATTTTTACCCAATGGCCGGTCGAACGACCGTCCGCCGATGGACACAGTGTCCACGAATGGACACCCCGTGGTGCCGTCAAGCCGGGCGATTCTGCTGGTCGACGACAACCCGGCGGTGTCGCGGGCGATGGAGATCGCATTCCGCATGGCCGGCCACCGCCTCGACACCGCGAACGGCCCCGAGGAGGCATATTCCTGCCTCGCACGGCGGCGGTACGACGCGATCCTGCTCGACATGAATTTCAGCACGGGCGAATCGAGCGGCAGAGAGGGGCTGGCCTGTCTTGCCCGGATCGTCGCGGACGACCCCGCCGCCTGCGTGGTCGTCATCACCGCGCACAGCGGCATCCGCATCGCGGTGGCGGCGATGCAGGCCGGTGCGCGCGACTTCGCGATGAAGCCGTGGCGCAACGCCGAACTGGTCGCCAAGGTGGAGGCCGCGATCGCCCGCGGCGCACCCGCCCCGCCGGGAATGCAGGCCGCCCCGTCTGCCGACCTCATGGCGGAGCCACCGCGACTGCTGGGCGACAGCGCGGCGATGCAGGCCCTGCGCACGTTGGTCCACCGGATCGGACCGACCCCGGCCAGCGTCACGATCACCGGTCCGTCCGGCAGCGGCCGGACGCTGGCCGCGCTGGCGATCCATGCCGCCTCCCCGCACGCCGACACCGCTCCGGCCCGGATCGACCTGCGGGACGAAGCGGCGTGGCAGCGGCTGGACGACGCCGGCGGCACCGCGATCCTGCGTCATCCGGACCGGCTGGATGGCGTTGCACAGGCGCGGTTGCTCGATCGTATCCCCACCGCGCTTCGCTGCATCGCGATCGCCGACGCCATCGCGCCGATCGTGCCGGCGCTGTACCGCCGGCTGGCGACGGTGGAGGTCGCGATGCCCCCGCTCGCCGATCGGCAGGACGATGCCGTGCTGCTCGCCCGCCACTTCGCCCGCATCGCCGCGGCCCGGTTCGGGAAGCCGCAGGGGCGGTTGACCGGGGCGGCCGAGGCGGCGATCCACACAGCCCGCTGGCCGGACGAGGTACGCGGGCTGGCACTGGCGATCGAACGGGCGGTACTGCTGTCGGGCGACGGCACCGTCGATGCCGCCGCCCTTGCCCTGCCCGCCATGCCCACGGCCGTTCAAACCGCCGGCGCCGCCATCGGCACCGGCACCCCCGATGCGAACTTCGACCTGACCGACGCCGAAAAGACGATGATCGAGGCCGCGTTGCGCGAACACCGCCATAATGTCAGCCATGCCGCGGCGGCGCTGGGCCTCAGCCGGGGCGCGCTCTACCGGCGAATGGCACGCTATGGACTATAGGCGCGGCGTGCCGGCCATGGTGGGCGCGCTGGGTCTCGTCGGCTGCGGCGTGGCCGGCGCGATCGCATGGGCGGACGGATTGTGGGGACTGCTGACGGCGGCGATGCTCGTCACGATCTGGCTCTGCGTGCTCAACTGGTGGGCCGTGGTGCATCCGCGCATCGCCCCGCCACCCGCCGCCACCCCTGCGGATGCCGACGCGATGGCCCTGCGCGTCCTGCTCGATGCGGCGCCGACACCGCTGCTCGCGATCGAGGGGGCGGCGGCGCGCGCGCTAAACCGTGCCGCACGGCGCCTGTTCGCGACCGACGACCGCATCCTGCCCGTGCCCGCCGCGCTGACCGACCCCGCCGTCACCCATTTCCGCCACGAGGCCCGGCACTGGCGGATCGATCGCGTCGCGCTGCCCGACGGGCGCGGTGTCGCCGCGCTGATCGACATCGAGCAGGAGGAACGGACCGCGGAGGCGCGGGCGACCGCCGACCTGATCGAGGTGCTGGGCCACGAACTGCTGAACGGCCTCGCGCCCATCGTATCCTTGGCCGAAAGCGGCGTGGCAGTGCTGGCACGGGCCGATGTCGACGCGGTGCTGCTGCGCGAGATCGTCGGCACGCTGGCCCGCCGGGCGGACGGGCTGCAACGCTTCACCGAAGCCTATCGTACGCTGGCCCGCCTGCCCGCGCCGGTGCGGCGGCCGGTGCGCCTGACCGACATGGCGGACGATCTTGCCCGGCTGTTCGCGGGGCGCTGGCCGATGGTGGCGCTGTCGGTTGCGGCGGACGAAGCGGAATGGCCGCTCGATCGCGATCAACTGAATCAGGCGCTGTGGGCGCTGCTCCAGAACGCGGCCGAGGCCGCGGTCGCGGCGACCCCCGCGCAGGTCGCGCTACGCCTGCACACGGAGGACGCCGGGCTGACGATCGAGGTGGAGGACAACGGAACCGGCGTCCCCCGCGACAAGGCGACCCACATCTTTCGTCCGTTCCACACCACCAAGCCCGACGGAACCGGTGTCGGTCTGACCCTCGCCAGACAGATCGCGCTGGCCCATGGCGGCACGCTGGCATTGCTGCCGACGTCGGGGACCATATTCCGGCTCGTGCTTCCGGATATCCGTCAGGGAGCCGGCAAACCCGCGATCGCTGCCCGGCTTGTTCCCCCTGTCGCGAACCGCTAGCCTCCGGTCGATAAGGGAGAGCGGTGGCCGATGAAGAAAACGATGTTGGCGCTGATACTTGCCATGTCGCCGACGGCGGCCCTCGCCGAATGGCATGAGGCCCGCAGCCCCCATTTCACGATCTATTCGGAGGACGATCCCAAGGCGCTGGCGGCCTATGCCGACAAGCTGGAGCGGTTCGACCACGCGCTGCGCCGTCTCCGCAAGGTCGACGATCCGCCCGTATCGCCCGCCAACCGCGTCACCATCTTCGTGGTGCGCGGCACGTCGGCCGTCCGCAAGCTGCTGGGCGGTGACAATAGCTGGGCCGCCGGTTTCTACCGGCCACGCGCGGCGCACTCGCTGATCGTCACCCCCAGCCTTGATTTCGCGGGTAACGATGGCCGTGGCGCGCTCGATCCCATGACGGTGCTGCTGCACGAGTACACCCATCATTTCCTGCTGGAGAACTTCGCCGCCGCCTATCCCGTATGGTTCGTCGAGGGTTTCGCGGAATTCGCGTCGGCTGCGCAATTCGATGCGGACGGCGCGATCGGGATCGGATTGCCTGCCCAGCACCGTGCCCGCACGCTGGCCCGGCCGGATGCCCTGCCGCTTTCGACGATGCTGGCCGACGACAAGCGCAAGCTGAACGATCGCGAGAAGGCATCGCTCTATGCGACGGGGTGGCTGCTGACCCATTATCTCTTCTTCGCCGATGCGCGGAAAGGGCAGCTTGCCCGCTATCTCAATGCCATCAACAACGGCACCTCGCGGCAGGAGGCGGCACAGGCGGCGTTCGGCGATCCGGATGTCCTCGGTCGCGAACTGAACGCCTATGAACGCCGCAAGCTGGATTATATCCGCATCCCGCCCGCCACGGTGGCGAGCGGCAGGATCGAGGTGGTCGGCCTGTCGCCGGGCGCCGCGGCCGTCCTGCCGCTCCGGATGCGGCTGAAGCGCGGCGTGCTGCGGCCGGACGCCGCGGCGTTCGTGAAGCTGGCGCGCAGCGCCGCGGCGCCATTCCCCAACGACCCCGATGCGCAACTGGTGCTGGCCGATGCCGAGGCGATGGCGGGGGAACTCGACGCATGCGATGCCGCCATCGCCCGGGCCTTGGCGACACGGCCGGACTCCCCGGCCGGATTGCTGGCGCGGGCGCATAGCGTGATGCGCCGCCGCGACGATCATGGCGCACGCGCCGATTGGCCGGCGATCCGTACCGCGATCAGCCGCGCCAACAAGGCGGAGCCGGACAACCCCCTGCCGCTGATGCTTTACTATGACAGCTTCATCGCCGGACAGCAGTCACCGACCAGGCTGGCGGTCGACGGCCTGGAACGCGCGTTCGAGATCGCCCCGCAGGACCCGGGCCTGCGCCTGCGCCTCGCAACCCAATTGGTGACCGACAAGCGCTTCGAGGAAGCGCGGATGGTGCTGGCGCCCCTCGCCTATTCGCCCCATGCCGGATCGCAGGTGGAGACGGCGCGGGATATGCTCGATCGCCTGCCGGTCGAAACCGCGAGCCGATGACGACCGGTCGCCTGCCCGCTCGATCAGGACATCCATGCCACGGGGTCGCGCCAGCCGCATCGTGACGTGCCCGGCCGCGACAGGCTGTCATCCATATCGACCAGCCCCCCTCATGAACCGGGAGACTCCATGACCGATCTGAACAGGCGCGACGCGTTCGCACTGGCGGCGTTGACCGGCGGCGCGGCATTGGTCTCCGGGACGCCGGCGGCGGCAGGTCCCGCCGGGCCGACCTGGCGCGGGGGATATGAAGGCCAGCGTATCGCCGACCTCGGCGACGGCCGCTTCCTCAATCCGTTGATCGGCGGCGACCGGCCCGATCCCGCCATCCTGAAGGACGGCGCGGACTATTACATGACCTTCTCCAGCTTCGACAGCTATCCGGGGCTGACGATCTGGCACAGCCGCGATCTCGTCAACTGGCGCCCGCGCACCGCCGCGCTCACCCGCAACATCGGCTCGGTCTGGGCGGTCAGCCTGGAAAAGCACGATGGCCGCTACTTCCTCTACATTCCGGTCAAGGCGAGCCCGCGGAACGACGTCTTCGTCATCCACGCCGACCATATCGACGGGCCGTGGTCCGATCCGGTGAGCCTCGGACTCCACAGCCATATCGATCCCTGCCATGCGGTGGGCGAGGATGGCTCGCGGTGGCTGTTCCTGTCGGGCGGCGACCGTATCCGGCTGTCCGCCGATGGCCTGTCGACGGTCGGCAAGGTGGAGCATGTCTACGATCCGTGGCGCTATCCCGACGACTGGGATGTCGAGGGGTTCAGCCCCGAAGGACCCAAGATCCACCGCCACGGCGGCTGGTTCTACATGATAACGGCGGTCGGCGGCACCGCCGGGCCGCCGACCGGGCATATGGTGATCGTCGCCCGCGCGCGCTCGATCCACGGACCCTGGTCGAACGATCCCGGCAACCCGATCGTGCGCACCGTCTCGATGGACGAGAAATGGTGGTCGCGCGGTCATGCCAGCCTCGTCGAGGCGCCCGATGGCAGCTGGTGGTCGGTCTATCACGGTTACGAGAACGGCTTCTGGACGCTGGGGCGGCAGGTGCTGCTCGATCCCGTTCGCTGGACGGCAGACGGCTGGTTCCGGATGACCGGCGGTGACCTGTCGAAACCGCTGCCCAAACCCGGCGGCGGGCAGGCCGGCCCCCATGGCCAGCCGCTCTCCGACGATTTCACCGCGCCGCTGAAACTGGGGGCCAAGTGGAATTTCTTCCGCCCCGGCCCCGCCGAAGCCGATCGTGTCCGTATCGATCAGGGTGCGCTGGTGCTGAAGGCGAGCGGCACGGCGCCGGTCGATTCCTCGCCGCTGATGCTGATCGCGGGCGATCAATCCTACGAATTCCAGTGCGATGTCGAGATCGCGCCGGGCGGCACAGCCGGCCTCGTCCTGTTCTACGACGACAAACTCTATTGCGGTCTGGGTTTCGACGAGCAGCGCTTCGTTACCCATCAATACGGTATCGAGCGCGGGCGCCCGCCCAACCTGCATGGCCGCCGCATGACGATCCGCATCGCTAACAAGCGGCACATCGTCGCGATCCACACCTCGGGCGACGGTGGCCGCACATGGCGGCGGTTCGACCGCGGCATGGAGGTATCGGGCTATCACCACAATGTCCGCGGCGGTTTCCTGATGCTGCGGCCCGGCCTCTATTCGGCCGGTGCGGGGGAAGCACGCTTCCGGGATTTCCGGTTCCGCGCCTTGCGATAGCGGGTCCCTCATGGAGGTTCGGTCCGGGCATGGCATCCGGCCTTCTCGACACTCGCGGGACATGATGGTAGCGCCATCATTCTAACGACGGACACGGGCTGGCGGTGGTGGCGGACCATCGACGACGCGTCCGCAACGGACTTGGGAGCAGGGATGATGGGCATGATGACCAGCCGGGGAAAACGGGCTCTTGTCGCGGCGCTGGCCTGCGCCGCATCGGTGATGCCCGCCATCGCCGCGCCGGCCACATCGTCTGTGCCGCGCATCGTATCGCGCGACGGGCGCCATGCGCTGATGGTCGATGGCGCGCCGTTCCTGATGCTGGGCGTGCAGGCGAACAACAGCAGCAACTATCCGGAGATGCTGCCGAAGGTCTGGCCGATGGTCGAGCGGCTGCACGCCAACACGCTCGAAATCCCGGTCGCCTGGGAACAGGTCGAACCGGTCGAGGGCCGGTTCGATTTCACCTATGTCGATGCCCTGCTCGCCGGGGCCCGCGCGCGGAACCTGCGGCTGGTGCTGCTGTGGTTCGGGACGTGGAAGAACACCAGCCCCGGCTATGTCCCCGCCTGGGTGAAGACCGATGGCCGACGCTTCCCACGGATGCGCAAGGCGGACGGCAGCACGCATTACGCGCTGTCGCCGCATTCCCGCACCACGCTGGAGGCGGACAAGCGTGCGTTCGTCGCGCTGATGCGCCACCTGCGCGATGCCGATCCCGATCACCGCGTCATCATGGTGCAGGTCGAGAACGAGAGCGGCGTCTATGGTCAGAACCGTGACATGGCGCCCGCCGCACAGGCGCTGTTCCGGGGGCCGGTGCCGGCCGCGCTGCGCAAGCGGGGCAGCTGGACCGAAGCCTATGGCAAGCTGGCCGAGGCGGCGTTCAACAGCTGGCATGTCGGCCGCTATATCGACGAGATCGCCGCCGCCGGCCGGGCCGTGCATGATGTGCCGATGTACACCAACGCCGCGGTCGGCAGTCCGTTCGCGACCCCGGGCGAGGATGGCGGCGCCAGCGGCGGCCCCAACTGGCCGGTAATCGACGCGTGGAAGGCCGCGGCCCCGCATCTCGATCTGGTCGCCCCGGACATCTACAACCGCGATGCCCGCGCCTATGCCGAATATCTGCGGCTGTACGACCGGCCGGACAATGCGCTGATGGTGCCCGAAACCGGCAACGCCGCCGATTACGCCCGCTTCCTGTGGACGGTGCTGGGCCGGGGCGGGATCGGTTTCGCGCCGTTCGGCTTCGACGATACCGGCTATGTCAACTATCCGCTGGGTACGAAGGTCGTCGACGCCGCGACGGTAGAGGCGTTCGCGGAGAAATACGCGCTGATCGCGCCGATCGCCTCGACATGGGCCGGGCTGGCATTGGCGCATCCGACCTGGGGCAGCGCCAAGCCCGCCGACGGCGGCGACCAGACCATGGTGATGGGCCGTTGGCGCGTCACGACCCAATATGGCCTGTGGCAGTTCGGCGAGAAGGACTCGCCCTGGCTGAAGACCGATCCCCACCCCACGAAGGATCAACCGGTCGGCGGCGCCGCCGTCATCCAGCTTGCACCCGACGAGTTCCTGATCGCAGGTTCCGACGTGCGCGTCCGTCTCGACCTCGCCACGCCGGTCAAGGGAGACTCATCGCAACTGCTGCGTGTCGAGGAGGGCAGCTATGACGCCGCCGGTACCTGGCGCCGCCTGCGCGTCCTGAACGGCGACCAGACCGATTACGGTCTCAACTTCACCCGGCCGATGCTGATCCGGGTGACGATGGGGACCTACCGATAGCGTTCGATCCCGGCTCTGCGCCGGGTCGGCAGGGGCAGGCGACGCGATCTCGGCCGCGTCGCCTGCCACCGGACTATTTGACGCCGCACGTCACCGGTCCGGCCGGCGCACTGCCGATCCGGACGGCCGATACGTCGATGCCGAGCGTACCCGCCGTGGTCAGGACGAACGGTTTCACGATGGTGCCCATCTTCAGCCCCTGATCGGCGAAACAACGCAGCGGCACCGCGATGGTGGTCCAGTCGCCCTTCGCCAGGGCGCCGTTCAGCGGCACGGTCGCGGTCTTCGCGGTATCCGCCATGCCCAGCGTCACCGGTGCGGTCGGGGCGGCGGTGACGCGGTAATCCACGATCAGGCTGAGTTGGCCGTTCGATTCGCGCGTCACGTCGATCGGCATCGCCTGTTCGATCGCCGCCTCACCCGATCCCTTGCCGTTCCAGACGAGGCGGAGACTGTCTTCCTGCGCATTGCGGTCGGTCCGCGTCTGCGCCAGCGGGCCGCCGCTGTTGAAGCGCGCGCCGGCCGCGATCCGGCCGCGCACGAACAGCGCGTTCTGGTCGCCTGCGGTCACCTTCGGCTTCGTCTCGTCAAGCTGGGCGAGCGGGGTGTTCGCCGCATAGGTCAGGCCATAGCCGATCGGAAACAGCGGATCGTAACCGGGATCGCGCCGGTTGAGGACGTACTGGTCCAGCCGCTTCGGCCACGAGAAGCTGAGCTTGCCGCGGAAATCATGCGCCGGGCGTCCGTCCCTGCCCGCGACCAGCACGTCGGCGACGCCGCCGCCCTCCGTACCCGGCAGGAACGCCGCGACGAAGGCATCGGCGGCGTTGAGTTCGGGGTTCACCCATAACGGCCGCCCCGACAGGAACACCGCGACCGTGGGCACCCCTGCCGCCTTCAGCCGCTTGAGCATCGCCAGATCGCCCTTGTCTTCCGGGCTGTATTCCAGCGTCGGACGGTCGCCGGTGAATTCGGCATAGGGTGTCTCGCCGAACACGACGATCGCGACATCGGGCTTTTTGGTGAAGCGGCCGTCCGGCGCCAGCGTCGCGGTGCCGCCGCCCGCGGTCGCCGCCTTCCGGATGCCCGACCAGATCGATTCGCCGTTGGGAAAGTCCTTGTTGGTGACGTCGGTGCCCTGCCACGTGATCGACCAGCCGCCGGACTGGACGCCGATATCGTCCGCCGCCCGCCCGGCGACCAGGATGTTCGCCCCCGCCTTCACCGGCAGCACGCTGCCGTTGTTCTTCAGCAGCACCATCGATTCACGCACCGCGGCCCGCGCGATGGCGCGATGCTCCGGCGCGCCCAGCAGGTCGAACTTGCCCGACAGCGGCCGTGACGACGGGCGTCCCGCCTCGAACGTGCCGGCCAGCACCTTCACGCGCAGGATGCGGCGCACCGCATCGTCCAGCCGCGCGGCCGGGATCGTGCCGTCCTTCGCCTCGCGCAGCGTGTTGGCGTAAAGCTGCTTCCAGCCGGGGCCGGAATACATGAACATGTCCAGCCCGGCGTTGATCGCGGGCGCGCAATCCTCGTTGGTGCAGCCCGTCACCTGTCCGTGCGCGTTCCAGTCGCCGATGGTGAAGCCCTGAAAGCCCCACCGTTCCTTCAGCACGCCGGTCAACAGGCTCTTGTTCCCGGTCATCTTCTCGCCGTTCCAGCTGGAAAAGCTGGGCATCACGGTCAGCGCCCCGGCGGGCAGCGCGGTCATGTAGCCCGCCGCATGGACGTCGCGCAGCACCGCTTCGGGCACGCGTGCATCGCCCTGGTCGCGGCCGCCGGTGCCCCCGTCGCCCAGGAAATGCTTCACCGACGAGATGACGTGGCCGGGCTTCATGAAGTCCTTGCCGATCGTTCCCTGAATGCCCTCGACCATCTCGGCGGCATAGGAGGCGACGATCGCCGGATCCTCGGAATAGCTTTCGTAGGTGCGGCCCCAGCGATCGTCCTGCACCACCGCGACGGTGGGCGCGAAGCTCCAGTCGATGCCCGTCGCCGCCGTCTCCGCGGCGGTGGCCGCGCCGATCCGGCGGATCAGTGCGGGATCGCGCATCGCGCCCAGCCCGATATTGTGCGGGAAAAGCGTCGCGCCGACGATGTTGTTGGCACCGTGGACCGCGTCCGTCCCCCAGATTACCGGCACCACCGGGCGCCCGTCGGTGCGCTTGACCGACGCGTCGTAGAACGCGTCGAACAGCTTGAGCCATTCGGGCGCGGGCGCGCGCTCGTCGTTGTTCGGCGCGGAATTGCCGCCATTCAGGATCGAGCCGAGCTTGTACGTCTCCAGATCGCGTGGCTCGATGCTGGCGATGTCGACCTGCAACAACTGCCCGACCTTGTCCTCGATCGACATCTTCGCCAGCAGTGCGTCGACGCGCGCCTCCACCTTGGGATCGCGCTGGAGCCTCATGCGAAGCGCCGGCCACTGCGCGGGATTGGCGACGGCCGAGCCCGCCGGCGTCTGTGCCAGTGCGGGGACCGTTCCCGCCATCAGCGCCATCACCGCGCCCGCCGTACCAAAGCCCATCCGCATTCCACTCTCCCTCGCCGTCTCGAACAGCGGCGGCCGGACCAAGCCGTGCAGCACGCGTCGTGTCAATAATACATATTTCAATTTGGCTTTTTCTGCCCGCTGTGCTTCCTGCCGCATCCAGACGATCGCTTGCCGGCAGATCGCCGTCGAGAGGATATCATGGCAATATACGGGAAACCGATGTTATTTTCCGTCGCGCTGCTGGCCGCCGCCCCCGCTGCGGCACAGTCGGTGGCCTCCCCCGACGGGCGGATCACGGTGATGTTGGGGACGAACGAAGCCGATCAGCCGACCTATACCGTCGCGGTGGCGGGGCGACCGGTGATCGCTCCGTCCACGCTGGGCCTGGAGTTCGAGCGCTACGCCAAGCTGGCGAACGGACTGCGCCCCACCGCGACCAGCCGCAGCCAGGGCACCGATCGCTACACGCTGTCCGCCGGCAAGGTCGCTACGGTCGTCGACCGCTACAACCAGATCGTCGTCCGCTTCGCCGAACGGGACGGCCAGCGCCGACGCCTTGATCTGGTCGTGCGCGCCTACGACACCGGTGTCGCGTTGCGCTATGCCGTGCCGCGCCAGCCGAACCTGACCAGCCTGCGCCTGGCCAACGAACTGACCCAATTCGCCTTCGCCGACGACTATGCCTGCACCGGCCTCAATCTCGGGCGGTTCGATACCGGTCATGAGGGCGAATACGATCCGGTTCGGGCCTCCGCGATCCGGCCGCACCACCTCTACGATCTGCCGCTGGTCTGCGAGACGGGCAAGGGCGGCCCGACGATCGCCATCGCGGAAGCCGCGGTGGAGAACTGGCCGGCGATGTACCTGACCGGGACCGAGACGGGCGCGACCGGCGTCGCCGCCCGCCTGTCGCCACGGCCCGACGATCCCGCCATCGCGGTGAAGCTGGATGTCGGCGACGGCGTCGTCTCGCCCTGGCGGGTCGTGATGATCGCGCCGGTCGCGGGCAAGCTGATCGAGAACACGCTGCTGACCAGCCTGAACCCCGCCCCCAAAGGCGACTTCAGTTGGGTGAAGCCGGGCAAGACCGCATGGGACTGGTGGTCGGGGCCGATGCTGGCGGGGGTGCCGAAGGCCGGTTCCAACGCGGCGACGCAGCGCGGCTTCATCGATTTCGCCGCCTCGCTCGGCCTGCCCTACATGATGGTGGACGAGGGCTGGTACATCAACAGCGGCGGTGGCGGCACGCTGTATCCCGGTGCAGACCCGACCGTGCCGGTGGCGGAGATCGATCTGCCGGGGCTGGTATCCTATGCCCGTGGCAAGGGGGTCGGCCTGATCCTGTGGATGCACTGGCAGCTGCTCGACCGCGACATGGAAAAGATCCTGTCGTTCGTCGCGGCGGCGGGGGTGAAGGGGATCAAGGTCGATTTCATGAACCGCGACGATCAGGCGATGATCGGCTTCTACCACCGGCTGGCCGCCGCCACCGCGCGGCATCGCCTGCTGCTCGACCTGCACGGTGCGACGCATCCCTGGGGCATGACGCGGACGTGGCCGAACTACCTGACACAGGAAGGCGTGCTGGGCGCGGAATACAACAAGTGGACGAAGCGGATCACCCCCCGCCACAACATCACGCTGGCCTATACGCGGATGCTGGCGGGGCCGATGGACTATACGCCCGGCGGCTATCGCAACCACACGCCCGCCACCTTCGCGATCGCCGCCACCGGCCCGCAGACGCAGACGACGCGGGCGGCCGAACTGGCCAAATACGTCGTCTATGAAAGCCCGCTGCAATCGGTCGCGGATACGCCCGATGCCTATCGCGGCCAGCCGGGGCTCGATTTCCTCGCGGCGGTGCCGGCGACGTGGGACGAGACGCGCTTCCTGACCGGCAGCATCGGTGAATCGATCGCCGTCGCCCGCCGCCGCGGCGATCGCTGGTATATCGGCGCGATGACCGATACCGCGCGGCGGATGACGATCCCGCTGTCATTCCTGAAACCGGGCCGCCATGGCGTGCGGCTGTGGAGCGACGGCGCCGTGCCGACCGATCTGGCCGCCTCGTCGTCCACCGTGCAGGCGGGCGACACGCTGACGCTGAACCTTGCCGCCGCCGGTGGGGCGGCCGCGATCATCGCCCCCCTTCGTTGATGCCCGGAGCCGCCGTCATGACCAAGACCATCGCCCTGTTGCTGATCGCCGCCCTTGCCGGTTCCGCCCTGGCCGGCTCCGCCCTAGCGCAGACGCTGCCGACCGCCGAACAGAAGGCGCAATGGGCGCGCGAGGCGGAGGAGCGGCTGCGCACCGACTGGCCGTGGCTCGATCGTTATCGCACCGCCAATGCCGCGGTGACGGGGCCGGTGACGGTGGTCTTCATCGGCGATTCGATCACGCAGGGCTGGTTCGACATGATGCCCGGTTTCTTCACGCCCGGCCGACAGGGACGCGGCATCGGCGGCCAGACGACGCCGCAGATGCTGCTGCGTTTCCGGCAGGACGTGATCGACCTGAAACCGCAGGTCGTGCAGATTATGGCTGGCACCAACGA
Organism: Sphingomonas sp. CFBP 8760; assembly: GCF_014841615.1. Classification (GTDB taxonomy): domain Bacteria; phylum Pseudomonadota; class Alphaproteobacteria; order Sphingomonadales; family Sphingomonadaceae; genus Sphingomonas. The sequence continues at coordinate 163,655 of NZ_JACYUG010000006.1, forward strand.
CATCGCCGGCAATACCGGCCCGATGACGGCGGAGCAGACCAAGGCCAATCTGATGTCGATGGCCGAACTGGCCCGCGCGCACGGCATCCGCGTGATCCTCGCCTCGATCCCGCCCGCAGACGGGTTTCCGTGGCGGCCGGGTCTGGACACCGCGACGCCGATCGCGGCCATGAACGGCTGGATCAGGGATTATGCGGCGCGGACGGGTGCGACCTATGCGGATTATTGGAGCGCCCTGCACGATGGCCGGGCGCTGCGCGCGAGCATGACCTATGACGGGGTCCATCCCAACAAGGCGGGCTATGCGGCGATGGCACCGGTGGCCGAAGCGGCGATCCGGGCGGCGATGGCCCGGCCCGCGCCGAAAGCGATCGCGCGTTGATGCTGGCGATCGCGCTGGCGATGGCCGCTGCCGCCGGCCCCGTGGTGCGGACCGACGACGGACCGGTCCGGGGCGAGGCGCTGGCCGGTGGCGGCGCGGTGTTCCGGGGCATTCCCTATGCGGCGCCACCGGTCGGCCCGCTGCGCTGGCGTGCGCCGCAACGGCCGCGTCGATGGACGGCACCGCGGACCACCATCGCGCCCCATGCCGCCTGTCCGCAGGTGGCGTCGGGCGAATGGAACCGCGCCGCGGCGGCGGGCGGGGCGGAGGATTGCCTGTTCGTCGATGTCCGCACGCCCGGCACGGCCCCGACCGCCAAGCTGCCGGTGCTGGTGTGGATTCACGGGGGCAGCAACCGCGCCGGGGCGGGCGGCGGCACGGTGGAATCGCGGATCACCGATCACGGGCTGGTACTGGTCAGCATCCAGTATCGGCTCGGCACGCTCGGGTTCATGTCGCATCCCGCGCTTAGCCGCGAACAGGGCGGGCGCAGCGGCAATTACGGATTGATGGACCAGCAGGCGGCGCTCGACTGGGTCCGGCGCAACATCGCCCGGTTCGGCGGCGATCCCGCCCGCGTGACGATCGCCGGGGAATCCGCGGGGGCGATGGATGTCGGCCTGCACCTGCTCAGTCCGGGATCGCGCGGCCTGTTCCATCAGGCGATCGCCGAAAGCGGCACTGCGGGTTTCGGCACCGCGCCGCGCAGCCTGACGGACAACGAAGCCCTCGGCGCCGCCATCGCCCGCGCCGCCGGCTCGCCCGAAGACGCCACTACCGCTCAGTTGCGCCGCCTGCCCGTCGATGCGATCCTGCGGGCGGACAGCGGCATCGATGCGCCGGGCCTGGACGATGACAGCTTCGTCTGGCTGCAGGCGATCGTGGACGGCCGCGTGCTGCCCGAAACCCCCGCCCGGTTGCTGGCGAACGGCCGGATCAACCCCGTGCCGCTGGTCATCGGCGTCAACGCCCGCGAACTGCCGCTGCATGGGGGGCTGGCTGATGCCGCGACGACGGTGCGGCAGGCGTTCGGCGCCCATGCGGAACAGGCGCTGCGCCTGTACGGCCTGCAACCGGGCGGCGTGCCGGTATCCGATCCGCGGCTGGGCGACGTGACGATGCAACTGGCGACCGACCTCACCTTCCGCTGCCCGACGATCGCGGTGTCGAACGCGTTGACCGCGCGCGGCGGGTCGGTGTGGCAATATCAATTCGACTATGCGCCGCCCGGCGGCACCGTCAGCCATGCCAGCGAACTCGGCTACCTGTTCAACACGCCGCAGCCGGGGCAGCCACCGCTTCAGGCCTATTGGGTCAATTTCGTCAGGACCGGCGATCCCAATGGCGGTGCATTGATTGGCTGGCCGGCTTACGATCGCGGCGGCCGGGCGTATATGGCGTTCGACCAGAACGGCCCGGTGGCCAAAGCCGGACTGCGCCGAACGATCTGCGACCTGCGGACCGTACCATAATCGCCATGGCCGCCCATCGCCGGCCCGCGACCACGACGAAGAAGGCAAGACAGGGCATGGAGATCAGGTTCGGCACGAAACAGGGGATAGCGGCCGATCCCGCCGCCCCGGAGGAACGCGACGCCCGGTTGTCGGGCAGCCTGTCGGGCACCAATCTGGAACGCGCCGGCCAGTATAATCTGCGCACCGTGCTGCAGGCGATACGGGTGGATCAGGATACCACCCGCGTTGCCATCGCCCGCAAGACCGGGCTGACCGCGGCGACGATCGCCAACATCACCGGTCGCCTGATCGAGATGGGGCTGCTGCGCAACGCCGGCCGCCGGCAGGGTGGGCGCGGCCAGCCCGCGCTGCGGTTGCAGATCAACCCCGATGGCGCCTTCAGCATCGGGCTGAACGTGGATCGCGATCATCTGACGCTGGTGACGCTCGATCTGGCCGGGCAGGTCCGCAGCCGGGTGACGCGCGAGATCGCCTTCGCGATGCCCGACGATGTCGTCGCCTTCGTCCTGGACGAGATGGATCGCCTGATCGCCGATGGCGGCGTCGACCGCGACCGGATGCTGGGGGTCGGCGTCGCGATCCCCGACGATCTTGGCCGTATCACCCTGCCCCATCAACCGGCGGGCTATCACGTCTGGAACGAGATCGACCTGACGCGGCTGCTGGCGCCGGTGCCATGGCCGATCCACCGCGACAACGATGCCGCCGCCGCCGCATTGGGGGAGGCGGAATACGGCACCGGTTTCGACAATCCGAACTTCTTCTACCTGCTCATCAGCGCGGGGCTGGGCGGCGCGCCGGTGATCGACCGTTCCTATCGTCGCGGCGCGACCGGGCGCAGCGGCGAGATCGGCCTAATGCCCGACCCGACCACCGACGTCGCAGGCGCGATCGTGCAGGACACCGTATCGCTGTCGGCCCTGTTCAACCGGCTGGAAGCGGCGGGGTTCGCGGACATGAGCGTCGCCGATCTGGACCGCGACGACCCGGCGGTCGTCCATGTGGTGGACGGCTGGCTGGCCGATGCGGTGCGCAGCCTGACCGCGCCGTTGGTCGCGATCGACTGCCTGCTTGATCCCGATGCGATCCTGATCGGCGGGCGGCTGCCGGCGCCGCTGATCGATCGGCTCGCCACGGGGCTGAACACCGCGTTGGGCACCCTGGCGCTGCCATCGCACGCGGCGATCATGCCGGCGATGATGGCGCAGGATGCGCCTGCGGTCGGCGCCGCGATCCTGCCGTTCCTCGATCATATCCTGCCGTCCGATTCGATCCTGATCCAGAGCGGCCGCAACCAAGGTTGACGTGAACATCATGCTTGTCCCCATCCTCGCCGCGGCGCTCGCCACGGCTTCGGCGGAACCGGCCGCCAGCCCCGTCCGTGTCGACCAGATCGGTTACGAGGTCACCGGGCCGAAAGTGGCGGTCGTCGCGGACGACCGGACCACGCCCCTGCGCTGGCGGCTGCTCGACGCGGCGGGGCGGCAGGTGGCGCAGGGCATGACGATCCCGTTCGGCGCGGAACCCGCCTCCGGCGAAACGGTGCAACGGATCGATTTCGGCGCCTATCGTACGATCGGCCAGGGGTATCGGCTGGCGGTGGGCGATGCCGTCAGCCAGCCCTTCGCGATCGCGGCACGTCCGTTCCGGCAGCTGGCGACCGATGCGCTCGGCTTCTTCTATCAGCAGCGCAGTGCCGTGCCGATCCTGGCGCGCCACGTGCAACGCCCCGATCTGGCGCGGGCGGCGGGCCACCCGCACGAGGTGCTGACGTGCTTCGCCGGTACCGACCAGCGCGGGGTCCTCTGGCCCGGCTGCGATTACCGGCTCGACGTGACGGGTGGCTGGTACGATGCCGGCGACCATGGGAAATATGTCGTCAACGGCGGTATCTCGGCCTGGACGCTGCTCGATCTTCACCAGCGGCTGGGCGCATGGGGCGACGCGGGCGCCTTTGCCGACGGTCGGCTGGCGATCCCCGAAAACGCGAACGGACAGGACGATCTGCTCGACGAGGCGCGGGTGGAGGTGGAGTTCCTGCTGGCGATGCAGGTGCCCGATGGCCGCCGCCTGACCGTCGCGATGCGCACCGATCAGGGCGGCCCCGCCGGCGATTTCCGCACGATCGACGCCGGCGGGCTGGTCCATACCAAGGTGGGGGACGAAGCGTGGACCGGCCTGCCGCTCGCCCCTGCCGACGACCGGATGCGGCGCTTCCTGTATCCGCCCTCGACTGCGGCGACGCTGAACATGGTGGCGGTCGCGGCGCAGGCGGCGCGGATCTGGCGGACGCGCGATCCCGCCTTCGCCGCTCGCGCCCTTGCCGGCGCCCGGCGCGGCTGGGCGGCGGCCGAACGTCATCCCGCCATCCTCGCCAGTTCGGATTTCGCGGGCAGCGGCGGATACGGCGACCCCCGGATCGCCGACGAACGCTTCTGGGCGGCGGCGGAATTGTTCGCGACGACCGGCGATCCCGCCCTTGCGACCGTGATCGAGGGATCGCCGCTGCTGAAGGAGGGTGGCATCGACCTGAGCTGGGGCGACACCGGCCTTGCCGGGCTGATGACGCTGGCGACGGTGCCCAATCGCCTGCCATCGCCGACGGTCGCCGCGATCCGCCACCGGATCGAGACACTGGCCAACCGGGTTCTCGCGGAACGGAGCCGCAGCGGGTACCGCCTGCCGATGGCCGGCGCGCGTTATGGCTGGGGCTCCAACGCGACGATGCTCAACCGCGCGATGCTGCTGGGCGTGGCCTGGCAGATCGGCCACAAGCCGGCATGGCGCGACGGCGTGGTCGATGTCGCCGACTATCTGCTCGGCCGCAACGCGCTCGACCGGTCGTTCGTCAGCGGCTTCGGCACGCGGTCGATGCACGCGCCCCATCACCGGTTCTGGGCGAAGGCGGCGGACGCGCGCTATCCCGCGCCGCCGCCGGGCGTGGTGTCGGGCGGGCCCAATTCCGCCGCGATGACCGACGACGTCGCCGCGCCGATGCGGGGCAAGTGCGTCGGCCAGACCTGCTGGACCGACGACTGGCGCGCCTTCACCATGAACGAGGTCGCGATCAACTGGAACGCCCCCCTGGTCTGGGTCGCCGCGTTCCTCGACGCGACACGCGACCGGGCGACCGACTGACAAAAAAAAGGGGGTGGGTAGCCACAACGGCCACCCACCCCCTCAGGGCCGACGTTCGGGGATCAGAACGTCAGACGGGTCGTGACCGAGAACTGGCGGTCGCTGATGAAGCTGGAACGCGGTGCCGTCTGCCCGTCGCCGGTCAGCAGATAGGCGGTCTTCGTCACGGTGTTCAGCAGGTTCTGCGCCTCGACACCGATCTTGAAGTTCTTGTTGACCGTGAAGAACATCGACGCGTCCATCTGCCCGGCCGCCAGCGCATAGACCGGCAGGAACGGGAAGCAGCAATCGCGGTTCGTCAGCAGGAACTTCGAGCGCCAGCTGTACGCGACCCGCGCATAGATGCTCGACTTGTCGTAGAAGGCGGCAAGGTTGAAGTTATACTTGGACAGGCCGGCGAGCGGCAGGTTGGCATAGAGCGATCCGGTATCCACCGGCGGCGCATTGCTGGCATCGGCATTGCTGGGATTGCCGTTCGGGATTTTGCCCGGATCGACATAGGTGAACGTCGCCTGCGTCCCCAGTCCCGACAGGATACCCGGCAGGAAATCATAGGTCTGCTGATAGCTGAGTTCGGCGCCCTTCACGTTCCCCTTGCCCGGCGCGTTCGCCGGACCGTTGACCAGCACGTCGAACGTCTGGCCATTGTTCGTCACCGACCGGTTGTACCCGTAATTGTCGAGGATGATGTTCGACAACTGCTTGTAGAACAGCGCGCCGCTCAGCGTGCCGACCTTGGCGAAATACCATTCCGCGGTCAGGTCGAACTGCTTGGCCTCGACAGGACGCAGGAACGGGTTGCGGGCGGTCGACTGGAAGCCGAAACTGCCGGTCGAGTTCGGCGTCACGCCGGTGAAGTTACGCAGATCGCCGAAGCTGGGCCGCGAGATCGCCTTCGATCCGGCAAAGCGGAACTGCAGTTTCTCGGTCGCCTGCAACTTGATGTTCAACGCCGGCAGCCAGTGATTGAAGCTTTGGCTGGCGACATCCGGGAACGATGCGGCATTGGCGAAGGCGAGTGCCGCCGACTGCTGGGCCGGATTCAGGGCGCAGAAGGCGTTGTTGATGTTCGAGGGGTTGGTACAGAACGCCACCGTATTGGCGGCGGTGCCGATGATCTGGGCGTTGGTCGGAAGGGTCAGCGCGCCAAAGGACTGGTCCTTGGTACGGACGAACCTGACGCCGATGTTACCCGACAGCGCCATGCCGCCGCCCAGATCGTCGATCCCGAAATCGGCGCGGGCATAGGCGCTGATCGTGGTTTCCTTGTTCCTGTAATATTCGTTCGACCGGAAGTAATCGTCCACCAGCCCGGTGCGATCCTGCAACGGCACGTAACTGCCGCCGCCCGCCGCGGCGGCGGTGCGCAGCAGCGCGGTCAGCGCATCGTGATCGCGCAGCGTCGCATCCGAGATGTACAGCGTCGAAGGCGGGTTGGTCGACTTGTTGCGGAAGAAGTCGGTGTACGAGAACAGCTCGGTCGACCCCGCCGTTGCGGTGCCGAGGACCTGCGGCCCGCCATTCGTCCACGTCTCGGACAGCGCGCCCCAGTTGTTGTAGTCGTTGGTACGCACGGTCTGGTCGCGCTTGGCATAGCGGCCGCCGACCGCGACCTTGCGCAGGAAGCTGTCGTCGCTGACATCGTAGCGCGCATCGCCACGGAACGCGTATTCGTGGCCGTCATTGTCGCTGCGATTGTTCATCGCATCGTGGAAATAGATCGCGGTCGGGTTGGCGAAATACTCCGCCGCGTCGCGGCCCTGCGGCTGGAACACCACGCGCGGTGTCTTGCCGGTCACATCGAGACCGAAACCGCCATAGCTGGTGGTGCCGACATTGTCGTCGATGCTGTCCGAGAAGGAATCGACATACTGCGCATCGAAATTCAGGTGCAGTCGCTCGACCGGATCGATCTTGGCGTTGAACGAGAAGTCCTGTGTGACCGAGCGACCCTCGGTATAGCGGTTGGCGAACACGATCGGCCCGCCATTGGGGGCGAACTGCGTCAGCACCGTGCCGTTGTTCAACGTCGGCCGGAAGCCGGGGCGATACAGCGAACCGCTCGTGAACACCCCGTTGTCGTCATAGGTCGGGGTGGTGCCGGGCAGCGGCTTGACCAGCACCGAATCGCCCAGGCCGACACTGGGTTCGATCGTATGCTCGATCCAGTTCTGGCGGGCATCGGTGCGCAGATATTGCGCGGTCAACAGCACCGTCTTCGCCGCGTTCTCGAACTGGCCGGCGGCCGAGACGCCGATGCGCTCGCGGTTGAACGACTGGGTCCGGTTGCCGCCGCCCATCGGCACGTAAACCGATTGGCGACCTGCCGGCACGGGATAGGTATCGAACAGCGTCGTCGCATATTGGGTACCCGCATTCAGTCTGCGGCCTTCGCCCGCATCCTGCACGCCATTCCCGTTACGGTCGTCGTTGAAGCGCGGCAGATAGGCGGAGATGAACACCGAGTCCGACCGGCTGCGCAACTGCGAATAGCTGCCGCTGGCGAGGATACCGAAGCGGCTGCCGCCGTCCGTGTCCCATTGCTGGCTGTACAGGCCCACGACGGAAGGCGCGCCGCGCTTTTCCAGATCGCCATAGTTCATGCTGCCCGACAGGTAGATCAGCCGCTGCTGCTGATCGAACGGCTTGCGGGTGTTGATGTTGACCGTGCCTGAGATGCCGCCCTCGATCAGGTCGGGGGTCAGGTTCTTGAACACCTCGACCGAGCCGATCAGTTCGGCCGGCACGTCGTTGAAACCGATCTCGCGTCCGCCCGACGTCGCGAACGTGTCGCGCCCGTTGAATTCGCCGCGGACATAGCTGAGGCCGCGGATGACGACGCCCGAGCCTTCGACCGAGAAATGCTGCGAGTCGCTGGGCGCGGCGAAGCGGCTGATCGCGACGCCGGGCACGCGCTGGAGCGCTTCGTTGACCGAGCGGTCGGGCAACGCGCCGATATCCTGCGCGGTGATCGCATCGACGACGGTGTCGGAATTCTTCTTGATGTTCTGCGCGGTGGCGAGGCTCTGGCGGACGCCGGTCACGACGATCTCCTCGCGCTCGGTGTCGGGCGGCGTGACCGGGGCGGCCTGCGAGGCACCCGAGGTGCCGGTGGTGGCGCCGGCCTGATCGACCGCGGTCGTCGCGGTGCCGGCGGCGACCGATGGCGTACCGGATGTCGTGCCCTGCGATCCCGCGGCCAGCGGCTTGGTCGGCGTCGCATCGTCCTGCGCCAGCGCCGGCTGCGCCGCACACAACAACGCCAACGCGGATACACCAGCGCCCATGCTGCCGATCACCTTGCGATCAGCCCGACGCCCTGCACGCTCCGTCATATCTACCCCTTCAGTCCTCATCCCGAGACCGCTTTCCGATTCGAGCCGGAAAGATCTGGTCGGCATTCTGGTCAGCAGGCACCATTGCCCGACTATCCAGTGCTGCTACCGCTACCGATAAATCGTCACAAGAGAAATATCGAAACTTGATATAAGTATTCCGCAATCGTGGTTTTTAAGACATACGGACGATGCGGGGCACGGCCCGCGAAGGGGAGAGGCATTGCCGGAACGGGATCGGGATCGGGTCAGGGTCGTGATCCTCGGGGGCGGCACCGCGGGATGGATGACCGCCGCCGGGCTTGCCAGCCTGGCCCCCGGCGCCGCCAGCGTTCATCTGGTCGAGTCGGCGGATATCGGGATCGTCGGGGTCGGCGAAGCGACCCTTCCCCATCTTCGCGCCTTCATCACCCGGCTGGGCATCGACGAACGCGCGTTCATGGCCGCGACCCATGCGACGTTCAAGCTCGGGATAGAATTCCGCGACTTCGGCCGGGTCGGCGATTCCTATATCCATCCCTTCGGCACCTATGGCCGGTCGCTCGGCGATATCGGCTTCCATCATCTCTGGCTGCGGCGGCATCAGGCAGGGGCGGCGGCGCCGATTGGCGACTATTCCGTCGGCGTGGTCGCGGCGCAGGAACGGCGGTTCGCGCACCCCGGTCCGGACCCGGACGATCTCGCCACCGGCTACGGCTATGCGTACCAGTTCGATGCCACGCGCTTCGCCCCTTTCCTGCGCGCCCATGCCGAGGCGCGGGGCGCGACGCGGACCCAGGGACGCGTCGACGGCGTCGAGCGCGATCCCGCCAGCGGCGATGTGCGCGCTATCGTGATGGCCGATGGCGAACGGATCGAAGGCGATCTGTTCATCGACTGTTCCGGCTTCCGCGCACTGTTGATCGGCGATGCGATGGACGAGGCGTGGGAGGACTGGTCGCACTGGCTGCCCTGCGACCGGGCGGTCGCGGCACCCTGCGCCTCGCCCCCCGGCCCGATCGAACCGTTCACCCGCGCGACCGCGATGGCGGCGGGCTGGCGCTGGCGTATCCCGCTGCGCCACCGCGTCGGCAACGGCTATGTCTATGCCAGCGACCACCTGTCGGACGGGGCGGCGACGGATGCGCTGGTCGAGGCCCTGGAGGGCCCGCCGCTCGCCGAACCACGCCTGCTCCGCTTCCGCGCGGGGCGGCGGCGGCGCAGCTGGGTGGGCAACGTGCTGGCGATCGGGCTGGCATCCGGTTTTCTCGAACCGCTGGAATCGACCAGCATCTATCTGGTGCAGATGGCGATCACGCAGCTGATCGAACATTTCCCGGACCGCACCGTCACCGCCGCCGACCGCGATGGGTTCAATGCGCTGGTCGATGCGGAATATGATCGCATCCGCGACTTCCTGATCCTGCACTACCACGCCACGACGCGCGACGACTCCCCGTTCTGGGACCATGTGCGGACCATGGCGATTCCCGACAGCCTGGCGGAGAAGATGGCGTTGTGGCGTCGTACCGGCCACGTCTCCCGCTATGCGCATGGGTTGTTCCTGGAGCCGAGCTGGATCGCGGTCTATCTGGGTCAGGGCATCGTGCCCGCGGGGTGGGACCCGCGCGCCGACCTGCCCGATGCCGCGGCGCTCGACCGGGCACTGGCGGCGTTGCGACGGGGCATCGCCGATGCGGTCGGCGGATTGCCCGATCACGGCACCTATCTGGCCGGCATGGGCGTGGCGGCATGACGGTGACGGGCAATCCGCGCCTCGCACTCCGCGCCATCGCGGTCATCGGGGATGGCCCGGTCGGGCTGATTGCCGCGATCGCCTTCGCCATGGCCTTGCCGCAGGCCATGGTGACGGTGATCGCCACGCCGGACGATCCCGCCGCGCTGGCCGATCGGTTGCCCGTCGCCGGCCCGCGCACGCTCGCCTTCCTCGCGACGCTGGGGATCGACGAGCCGGCGCTGGTCGCGGCCGGTGCCACCCACCGGATCGGCGAACGCTTCGCATGGGGTGACGCCGCCTTCACGCTGGGCACGGGCGAGGGCGTGCCGATCGCCGCCGGTGCCGCGCTTCACCAGTTGTGGCTGGCGCACGGCGCGACCGGCCGGTTCGAGGAACTGGTGCCGGCGGCGACGCTGGCGGCGGCGGGCCGCTTCGTCCTGCCCGAACCGGACCCGCGCTCGCTGCTGTCGCGGATCGATCATGGCCTGCGTATCGACCCGGTGCGCGGGCGCGCGATGCTGGCGGCGCGGGCTGGGGCCGCACGGGTCGCGATCATGCCGTCCGCCGACCTGCGGGTCGAGCGGGAGGCCGACGTCGTGCGCGCGGTGACCCTTGCCGACGGCACGCGGATCGCCGCCGACCTGTTCATCGACGCCAGCGGCCCCGCCGCCTTGCTGGCAGCGGACGATGGCTGGATCGACTGGAGCGCCGCGTTGCCGGTCGATCGCCTGTTGCTGACCACCGCCGCCGGTGCCCCCTCCCCCACCGATGTCTATGCCGCGGTGCCGGCGGGCTGGACCGCGACCTGGCCGCTGGCCGATCACACCCTGACCGCCTTCGCCTATGCGGGGGACATTACCGATGATGCGGAGGCCAGCCACCTGTTCGGCACGCCGGCCGATACGATCGCGCTCCATCCCGGTCGCCGGGTGCGGCCGCTGGTCGGGAACGTGCTGGCGCTGGGCGATGCCGCTGCGACGGTCGGGCCGCTCGGCCTGCCGGGGTTCGCGCTGGCCTGTGCGCATCTGTCGCTGGCGCTGGACCTGATGCCCGCATGCGATCCCGATCCATTCCTGATCGCCGAATACAACCGCCGCGCGACGCTGCAGGCGGACCGGCTGTGCGATCATGCCGCCGCCTTCTATCACGTCGCGCCGCCGCCGGGTGCGTTCTGGGATGCGGCGCGCGTCCGGGCCGTGCCGCAGGGGCTGGCCGTCCTGATGGCCCAGTTCCGCCAGCGTGGCACCCTGCCGCCGCTGGAGGAGGAGATGGTGTCGCGCGCCGACTGGACACAGGCGCTGCTCGGCCTCGGCGTGCGCCCGGTGCGCGCCGATCCGATCGCGCTGTCGGTTCCCGCCGCGACCGCCACCGACGCGCTGGCCCGATTACGCGATGCGATCGCGACGTTGCCGGGGCGGTTGCCGCCCTATCCGGACTATTTGGGGATGCTGATGCGAGGACGTGCATGACCGGGGCGCCCATCCGTCGCGTGGTGATCGTCGGCGGCGGCACCGCCGGCTGGATGGCGGCCGCCGCCGCCGCCCGTTTCCTCGACGATGGCCAGCGTACCATCACGTTGATCGAATCCGATGCGATCGGCACCGTCGGCGTCGGCGAGGCGACGATTCCGCCGATCCGTGGCTTCAACGCCCGGCTGGGCATCGACGAGGCGGATTTCCTGCGCGCGACCGGCGGCACGGTGAAACTGGGGATCGAGTTCGTCGGCTGGCGCGATGGCGGCGACCGGTATTTCCATCCGTTCGGCACGCATGGGCAGGATATCGAGGGGCTCAATTTCCATCAGCTCTGGCTGAAGCTGCGCCACCGCGACGGCATCGGCCCGATCGACGATTATTCGCTGGCGGCGGTCGCGGCCCGGCACCGTCGCTTCGCCCCGCCGCCGGGCGACCCGCGCTCGCCGCTGGCCGGGCTGGATTACGCCTATCACTTCGATGCCGGCCTCTATGCCGCCTTCCTGCGCGCCCGCGCCGAGGCACAGGGGGCGCAGCGGATCGAGGGACGCATCCTCGACGTCGACCGGGATGGCGACACCGGTTTCGTCCGTGCCGTGCGACTGGAAGGCGACCGCCGCGTCGAGGGCGACCTGTTCATCGACTGCTCCGGGTTCCGCAGCCTGTTGCTGGGCGAGGCGATGGGGATCGGGTTCGAGGACTGGTCGCACTGGCTGCCCTGCGACAGCGCTATCGCGGTGCCGACCGAGCGCAGTCGCCCGCTGCTGCCCTTCACCCGTGCCACCGCGCGTCGGGCGGGCTGGCAATGGCGCATCCCGTTGCAGCATCGCACCGGCAACGGCCATGTCTATGCCAGCCGCTTCATCGATCACGACGAGGCGGAACGCACCTTGCTCGCCCATCTCGACGCGCCCGCCACCGCCGCCCCCCGCCGCCTGTCGTTCACCGCGGGCCGGCGGGCGCGGATGTGGGCGGGCAACGTCGTTGCGCTGGGGCTGGCGGGCGGGTTCCTCGAACCGCTGGAATCGACCAGCATCCACCTGATCCAGACGGGTATCTCGAAGCTGTTCGGGCTGTTCCCCGACAGGCGGTTCACCGCGGTGGAGCGGGATGAATACAACCGGCTGATGGCGAGCCAGTTCGATGCCATCCGCGACTTCATCATCCTGCATTACCATGCGACCGCGCGCGACGATTCCCCGTTCTGGCGGCATGTCCGCACCATGGCGATCCCCGACACGCTGGCGCGCAAACTGGCGCTGTTCCGTGAAAAGGGCCGCATCTTCCGCTACGACGACGAACTGTTCTCGATCCCCAGTTGGGTCGCGGTGATGCTGGGTCAGGGGATCGATCCCGATGGCTACGACCCCGTCGTCGACGCGCTCGATGCCGACCGGGTCGCCGATGCGCTGCGCCGGATGCGCGCCGGCCATGCCGACATCGCCCGGCAACTGCCCGCGGTCGAATGACCGCCCCTTCTTCAGGACAAAGGAACATGACGGACATGATCGATCGCCGTTCGGTAATCATGGGGGCTGCGGCGCTGACGGGCGCCTGCACGATGGCGCCTCGTCCGGGCGGAGCCGGCACGGCGGCGCCCCCCTTCGTCACGGTGGACGGGCTGGGCCTGCGCCGTCATGGCGCGCCCTATCGCTATGCCGGCGCCAATATCTGGTATGGTGCATGGCTGGGCGCGCCGACCGCCTATGGCGACCGGGCGCGGCTGTCGCGCGAGCTGGACCGGTTGCAGGCGCTAGGCGTGCGCAACCTGCGCGTGCTGGGATCGGCGGAACTGTCGCCGCTCAAAAATTCGATCACCCCCGGCTTCCGCGATGCCGGCGCCACCTACAACGCCGATCTGCTCGCCGGGCTGGACTGGACGCTGGCGGAAATGGCCAGGCGCGACATGACCGCCGTCGTCTACCTGACCAATTTCTGGGAATGGTCGGGCGGGATGATGACCTATCTCTACTGGGTCAACGGCGGCGACTATATCGACATGAACGATCCGGCGCACCCATGGCCCGAATTCGCCGATCGTACCGCGGCCTTCTATGCCAATGGTCGGGCGCAGGCGCTGTACCGCGATTATATCCGCGCGCTCGTCACCCGCGTGAACGGCGTGACGGGCAAGCCCTATGCCGCCGATCCGACGATCATGGCGTGGCAGCTGGCCAACGAACCCCGCCCCGGCGGATCGGATGCCGTGGCGGTGCCCAACCTGCCGCATTACTATCGCTGGATCGACGAGACCGCGCGCTACATCAAGACGCTCGATCCCAACCACCTCGTCTGCACCGGTTCGGAAGGGCTGAAGGGATCGATCGAGCGCGAGGACGTGGTCCTTGCCGCGCACCGTTCGACGGCGATCGATTATCTGACGACGCACATCTGGCCGAACAACTGGAGCTGGATGGAGGCGGGCAACCTCGCCGGCACCTATGATGCCGGTGCCGCCAGGGTCGCGGATTACATCGCCGCGCACATCCGCCTCGCCACCACGCTCGGCAAGCCGCTGGTGATCGAGGAATTCGGTTACCCGCGCGACGGTGCCACCGCCTATGACCCGACGATCCCGACGACGTTCAAGGATCGTTTCTATCGCCAGATCTATGCCGCGATCGAGGCGGACGTCGCGCGCAGCGGGCCGCTGGCCGGATCCAATTTCTGGGCATGGAACGGCGAGGCGCGGACGCCCCATGCCGACCACCGCTTCCGGCGTGGTGACCTCGGCTATATGGGCGATCCCCCGCACGAGCCGCAGGGCTGGTACGGCGTGTTCGACAGCGACGCCTCGACCCAGGCCGTCATCCGCGCCCATGCCGCCGCGCTGGCGAAGGGCTGAACGGATGGATCACGGCACGACCCGACGCGGGACGCTGGCGGGCATGGGCGCGCTGGGGCTGTTGCACGCCGCCCCCCTGCTGGCCGCCCCCTCGCTGGCCGCCGCACCGGCGACGCGGGCGTTGAGCAACCCCGCCGCATCGACCGGGGCACAGCGCCTCTATGCCTATCTGTGGAGCCAGTATGGCAGGCGGACGCTGACCGGCCAGCAGGAGGTGGGCCGGTCCGCGAACGGCGGCCAGCCCGAACTCGATTACCTGCGCCGGACGACCGGCCGCCTGCCCGCGATGCTCGGCCTCGACTATATCGATCCGGCCGATAACGACGCGGTCAACGAACGGGCGGTCGCCTGGGCGCGGTCGGGCGGGATCGTCACGCTCTGCTGGCACTGGGGCGCACCCGATATCGGCACCGGCTACGAGAATTCGAAAAAGGATTTCGACGTCGCCGCCGCGCTGCGGCCCGGCACGCCGCAGCACGTCGCGATGCTGCGCGACATGGATCAGGTGGCCGTGCTGCTCGCGGGCCTGCGCGACCGGGGCATCCCGGTGTTGTGGCGGCCGTTCCACGAGTTCAGCGGCGACTGGTTCTGGTGGGGCAAGCATGGCCCCGACGCGTTCAAGGCGCTGTGGCGGCTGATGTACGATCGCTATACCCGCGTCCACCGGCTGACCAACCTGATCTGGGTGCTGGGCTGGGCCGGACAGAATGTCGATGCCGCCTGGTATCCCGGCCGCGCGCAGGTCGATATCGCGGGGGCGGACATCTATGTGCAGGATCACGGCAATCTCGCGCCGATGTTCGCGCAGGTGAAGGCGATCGTCGGCGACACGCTGCCGATCTGCCTGCACGAGAATGGTCCGGTGCCCGATCCGGCGCTGCTCGGCCCCGATTCCGACTGGTTGTGGTTCATGACGTGGCATAGCCGCTGGCTGACGGGCGCGGACCAGAACACCCCCGATCTGCTGCGCCGCTATTTCGCATCGCGCCGCTACGTGACGAAGGATGAACTACCCGCATGGTTGAAGGCATGAGGATCGCCGCCGCACTCGCCGCCCTGTCGCTGGCGGGGACGGCTCCCGCCGCCGGGCCGGCCGCCGAAGCGGTGACGGTGACACCCGCACCGGCCACCACCGTCGCGGGCGCCGCGCTGCCCCTGAACATCGGCGGGCGGGTCGAGCGCACGCCGGACGGCTATCGCCGGCAATGGCCGGGCACCTATCTGGAGGGCGCGTTCCGGGGCAAGGCGGCGCTGATCCGCATCGGCACCGGCGACATCGTGCTCAACGTCGCGGTCGATGGCCGGCGTGTCGCCCACCTCGTCAAGCCGCAGCCCGGCCTCTACCGGATCGGCGGTCTGGCCGGGGGACGTCATACCCTGCGCATCGACGTGGCGGGGGAAAGCCAGTCCGGTCCGACCATGATCGGCGGCCTCTATGCCACTGGCACCACCCGCCCCCTGCCCGCCCCGGCCCGTTCCCGCCGGGTCGAGTTCATCGGCGATTCGCATACCGTCGGCTACGGCAACATCTCCCCCACCCGGACCTGCACGCCGGCCGAGGTATGGGCGACGACCGACCCGGCACAGGGTGTCGCCGGGCGCCTCGCCCGCCGCTACGATGCCGATTACCGGGTCAATGCGATCTCCGGTCGCGGGATCGTGCGCAATTACGACGGCGGCATCGGCGACACGCTGCCCATCGTCTATCCCTTCACGCTGTTCGACAAGGTGGCGCGCCACGACGACGCGGCATGGCACCCGCACCTGATCGTCATCGCGCTGGGCACCAACGACTTCTCGACGGCGCTTCATGCCGGCGAACGCTGGTCGACCCGCCCCTCGCTCCATGCGGATTACGAGGACCGGTACGTCGCCTTCGTCACCGGCCTGCGCACCGAGCATCCGGGCGCGCACATCCTGCTGTGGGCGACCGACATGGCCGATGGCGAAATCGCCGCGCAGACGGCCAGGGTCGCCGCCCGCCTGAACGCCGCCGGGGATGCCCGTGTCGCGTTCGTCGCGGTGCCGGGACTGGCGATGTCGGGCTGCGACTATCACCCCTCGACCGCGGACGACCAGATCATCGCCGACCGGCTGGCCACCTATGTGGAGGCGCATCCCGCCCTGTGGACCGGACGGTGATGGCAAATAGCCGGCACGACAGGGCGGGCGGGCTTCGCCCCGCGCGCGATGCGGATGCCGACCTGAAGGAATAATGGATCGATCATGCTGAAAAAGTCATTTCCTCACTTGCTGGCCGCCCTGCTGCTGCTGGGTGCCGCCGCGCCTGTCCCGGCGCAGGAGGTGCTCGATCCCGATCCCAATACGCTGGCGCCGTCGAAGGACCCGAGGCGGACCGCGAACGGCCTGGCCCCGACGCCGCCGATGGGCTGGAACAGCTGGAACAAATTTGCCTGCAAGGTCGACGAAGCCACCATCCGCGCCACCGCCGACGCGATCGCGTCCAACGGGATGCAGGCGGCGGGATACCAATATATCGTCATCGACGATTGCTGGCACGGCACCCGCGACGCGAACGGCTTTATCACCGAGGACAGGGCACGCTTCCCCGGCGGGCTGAAGGCGTTGTCCGACTATGTCCATGCGAAGGGGCTGAAGTTCGGCATCTATTCGGATGCCGGCACCAAGACCTGCGGCGGCCGTCCGGGCAGTCAGGGGCACGAATATCAGGATGCGCTGCAATATGCGCGCTGGGGCGTGGACTATCTGAAATACGACTGGTGCTCGACGGGCGTCCGCAACGCGGAGGAGGCGTATGCGCTGATGTCGGATGCCCTGCGCGCATCGGGCCGCGCCATCCTGTTCTCGATGTGCGAATGGGGCAATTCGAAGCCGTGGCTGTGGGCGTCGAAGATCGGCAACATGTGGCGCACGACCGGCGATATCACCGACAAATGGACCGGCCATCATGGCTATAGCTGGGGCGTGACGTCGATCGCCGACATGAACGAGCCGCTATGGCCCTATGCCGGCCCGGGCCACTGGAACGACCCGGACATGCTGGAAGTGGGCAACGGCGGCATGACCGATACCGAGTACCGGTCGCACTTCTCGCTATGGGCGATGATGGCCGCGCCGCTGATCGCGGGCAACGATGTCGTCGCCATGGACGCGGCGACGCGGGCGATCCTGCTGAACACCGATGTCATCGCGGTCGATCAGGATGCGCTGGGCATTCAGGGCCACCGTGTCTGGAAGGATGGCGATCGCGAAGTCTGGTCCAAACCGCTGTCGGATGGCGGCCGTGCCCTGTTGCTGTTCAACCGCGGCGATGCGCCGGCGACGATCGCCGCAGACTGGGCGATGCTCGGCCTGCCGCGCTCGGTCCGGTTGCAGGTGCGCGACCTGTGGGCGCATCGCGAACTCGGCAAACGTTCGGGCCACTATCAAGCCGCAGTTCCGCCGCACGGCGTCGTCATGCTCAGACTGAAGCCCTGATCCGCCGACCGGGAAACCACGCCCCGACACCATCACCGGCTCCTGTCCATCGTCGGCGCACAGGAGCCGGTCGATCGCAAAGCTGCCATGCCTGTAACCATGTTCTTGGTCGAAGCCGTGGATTCGCGATGATCCGATTCAGGCGTTCGCCATGGGTATCCAGATATCCCCTCGGATTTTTCGCATCATCTGCATGAAATCCCGGATTTACTGATACCGCTCACAGTTCTCCTCCCACTACATGCAATGCGTTATAAGCAACCGGTGGTTACGATCACTGATAACGCTATTTCATGAAATGGTATACGAATATTGGGCTTGGTATTGTTCCTACCGGATCTCAAATACTGCCGTGGAAAGCGATCATTTGCATTGACACGCAATTCCATGATGTGCGTATCTGTCCTACATATTGAGGTGTGAAGGGCGATAATGCTCCGCACCTGCTTGTCGGGGGGGATCAATGAGCACGATTGCGTCATTCCGTTTACGTCGCGTGGCCGCCACCAGTTCGTGGCTGGCGATCGGACTGGCGATCGGCGCGATGCCTCATGTCGCGGCGGCACAATCGAACAGCGGCGCACCGGCGACATCGAACGGCCCGCAGGCCAATGCACCGTCCTCCGACAGCGAGATTCTGGTCGTGGGGTCCCGCGAGAGCCAGCAGACCGCCAACCGGCGCAAGCGCAACGCCCGTACCGCCACCGACTCCATCGTCGCCGACGATATCGGGTCGTTCCCGGACCGGAACGTCAACGAGGCGATCTCCCGCATCCCCGGCGTCGCGCTGTCCCGCAACGAATTCGGCGAGGGCGACGGGGTCGCCGTCCGTGGCAACGGCCCCGGCCTGACCCGCGTCGAACTGGACGGTATCGGCGTCCAGTCGACCAACGGCCTCGCGATCGATGGTGGCGCGACGCGCGGCGGCGATCTGCGCGAACTTTCGGCGGAACTCATCAAGAGCGTCGACGTGGTCAAGGGGTCGACCGCCGACCAGACCGAGGGGTCGCTGGGTGGCGGCGTGCAGATCAAGACGCGTAGCGGCCTGGATTTCAAGAAACCCTATTTCTCGGTGCGCGCCGGCGCCCAGCAGAATTCGCTGGGCCGCGACTGGACGCCGGATTTCAACGCCGTGGCGTCGCGCCGCTATCTGGGCGGCCGGCTGGGCGTGATCGTCAGCGGCACCTATGCCAAAATCCAGAACAACGGCCACAATTACGAGAACACGACGAGCAACAACCGCAACTATTCGCGCCTGTACGATTTCGACAACTCGCCCGAAAAGACCTTCGCCTTCAACCCCGACACGGTCGGCACCGATGCCGCGGACGTGCCGATCGCGAACAGCTTCGCACCGGGTGGCGGCGCATTGACGCCGCGCCGGCTCGTTACGCTGGCCGCCGGCGCGCAGAGCAAGGCGGAATGCATCAGCATCTTCCCGTTCAACACCACGGGATCGGCGACGCAGCGGACGCAGCGCATCCTGGAACAGCAGACCTGCCTGAACCAGTGGAACGACTACACCCCGTCGCTGATCCGCCATTTCACCAACGAACAGAATGACGAACGCTACTCGCTGGATGCGCGGTTCGACTTCCAGGTGAACGACAATCTGGTGCTGTTCTTCAAAGGCACCCGTGCCGACCGCAAGGTCCACGACCAGAACCGCAGCCGCACGCCGATCACGCTGTTCAGCGCCAACCCGGCGGGCAGCTTCGTCGATTCCACCATCACCACCGTCCCGCGCACGCGCACGGTTTCACCCAATGCGCCGGCCGGCTATTATCTGTTTGACCCGCAATACGGCCTGAACAACATCGCCAACAATCCGACGCTGGGCAACGTGCTGAACGTGGTGCCCGGCAGCGTCGTGGTCGATGCGAAGCACAACGTCACGGGGATGACGTTGACCAACAACTCGGTCAACATCGACCAGATCGAGAACGAGATCGATACCAAGACCGCCTATGTGCAGGGCGGGGCGGAATGGCGCAGCGACCGGCTGGAGATCGACCTGTGGGGCGGCATGACCCGCGCGCGGACCAGCCGTGCCGACATGCGCACCGCGCGCTCCTATCAATATGGCGACGCCACGCTGGCGCTGCAGGACAACGGCCTGTGGGACATCCAGCTTCCCGCCAATTATGACGAGACGAACCCGGCTAACTTCGTCCAGGTCAACCGTCCGCCCTGCGTCGCGGGCGGAACGAACCCGGCGACCTGTATCGGGCAGAATGCGGTCGCGGCATCGGCCAACGGCCCTGCGACACCGCAGTATCTGGTGTCGCAGCTGCCGCTGGTCACGCCCAGCTTCTCGGTCCTGTATTCCCCGCGTCTCGGCATCGCGTCCGAAAAGATCGGCAAGTTCGATTTCGCCTACAAGACCGAGGATCTGCTGCCGTTCATCAACCGCATCAAGGTCGGTGCGATGTATCGCAACAACCGCATCAGTCGCTGGGGCGGCGGCGGCTATACCACGGTGTCGCAGCAGGGCGTGTTCGGCCAGCCCGGTTATGTGCCCGCGGTCATCGTGCCGACCGCGCAGGTCCGCGGCACCTTCCGCGCGTGTGAGCCGACCGCGGGATCGGCCGCCGCCGGTGGCCTGTCGTGCAACTTCGGCTTCGTGCCCAGCACCAACCCCGCCAATATCCGCTCGGGCGTCGACACGCTGACCCCGCAGGCGCTGCGCGACCTGTTCGCCGGCACGCTCGACAAGGCGGATTCGAAGTTCTTCGGGGACCTGCCCAACCGCGGCAACCTGCCGCCCTCGTGGCAGGGCATCCGCACCGACGAGCTGTTCTCGCAACTCGGCGCATCGCAGTTCCTGAACTTCGACTGCCTGATCAGTTGCGTCGGCAGCGACGGCCAGACCTATGCGCAGCCGGTCGCACGCACCAACGAGACGATCAGGAACGTCTATGCGATGGTCGACTTCAACCAGGATCTGCCGCTGGGCTTGCGGTTCGACGGCAACACCGGTGTCCGCGGCGTCTTCACCAAGGTCTCCGGCACGGCCTTGCAGACCATCTCCGCGGTCCGCGTGCTGCCGGGGTTCAACGCGGCCGATCCCAACAACACCGGCACGATCTCGACCCAGACCTTCTCGTTCCCCGCCACCATCAATTCGTCGACGCGCGACTGGCTGCCCACGGTCAACCTTAACCTCTGGGCCTTCCGCGACAGCCTGGTCTTCCGGGCCTATGGCGGCAAGACGGTCGCGCGGCCGTCGACCGACCGGCTGCTGCCGGGCGGCAACTGCACCGCCTATGACGAGCGGCAGGCGCTGATCGCGGGCGACGACGAATTCGGGTGCAGCGGCCGGCTGGGCAATCCGGGGCTGAAGCCGTTCACCGCCTGGAACTACAACTTCAGCCTCGAATGGTATGCCAATGCCGACACGCTGTTCTCGGCCACGTTCGGCCGGCTCGACGTGAAGGTCGGCAACCCGATCGGCGTGACGGTGCTGTCCCGCCCGTTCGAGGGCAGCACCGTGACCGATCCCGTCACCGGCCGGCCGCTCAGCGAGATCGAATTCTCGATCCCCACCTGGGCGAACGGGCCGGGCTATAAGCGCAACATCTGGGAATTCCAGGCGAAGACCGCCTTCACGATGCTGCCGTGGATCTTCCGCCACACCGGTGTCGACACCAACCTGTCGATCCTGTCGTCGATCGTCACCTCCGGCCAGCGCGAACCGCTGACCGGCGACACGATGCTGCCGCCCGACGAATCGAAATATTATCTGAACACCTCATTCTGGTATGACGACGGGCGGTTCAACTTCCGGCTGGCCTATCAGAAGCGGACGACGCGGTTCAGCTGCATCACGCCGTGCGGCGGCAACACCGGCGATATCAACTATCCGGGCGAACAATGGACCAACGTCCGGCTGGTCGGCCCCGGCTACAATCCCGGCACGGCCCGCTTCATCGACGGCAGCGAGTTCCTCGACGCCAAGGCGGCGTGGAACATCACCCGCGCGCTGCAGGTCTATGTCGAGGCGCGCAACATCTCGCGGGAGGCGCAGACGATCTCGACCGGGCCGTACATCAACTTCGCCGACGGCACGCCGCGCATCATGAAGATCCAGTATGGCGGCCGTCGTATCCTGGGCGGTGTCCGCTTCCAGTTCGGACGATAACGCGGGAAAAGCGAGAGGGGAGGTGCAGGGGCGGCGGCGCGCGGAACGCCCGCCCTCCCCGCCATCGGGCTGGACGGAAAATCACCGCCATCCGGGACGATAGACGATGCGGACCGCCCCCCTGCCGTGATAGGGCCGGCGATGATGACGACGAAGCACCGCCACCCACGTATTTACGCCCGCCTCGGATGGCAGGCGGCCGGATATCTGCTGCTCGGCGCCGGCGCATGGCCGGCCCTTGCCGGGGCGCAGGACATGCCGCCGCCCGCATCGCCGCCGCCGACGGCCCCGGCCATCATCCTGCCGCCACCGATCCTGCAACCGGTGCCGCTGCCCCGATTGTCGACCGGACAGGCGATCCAGCTTTCCAGCCTGATCGGCAAGGACGCGGTGGCGCAGGGGTTGAGCGACCAGCCACCCGCCACCCCGGCGGATAATGACGGGTTGGTGCGCGCCGCGCTCGACCATGCCAGGGCGGTCCATGCCGGGCGGCTGGCGGAGGCGGATTTCCAGCGCGACTGGGCGATGCGGCCGGTGGCCTATGATCCCCTGCCCGGCTTCCTGAATGCCGTGGCCAACGATCGGCTGGCCGCCTGGATCGCCTCGCTGCCGCCGCCCTATGCCGGCTACGACACGCTGGTCGCCGGACTTGCCCGCTACCGCGAGATCGCCGCGGCGGGGGGATGGACGTCGATGCCCGCGGGACCCGATCTGGCCTTCGGCGCCACCGGGCCGCGCGTGGCGGCGTTGCGCGGGCGGCTCGCCGTGGAGGACCCGCAATTGACGGGGTCCGGTGATCGCTTCGACGCCGCCCTGATCGAGGCGGTCCGGCGGGCCCAGCGCCGGTACGGCCTCAACCCGACCGGCACGGTCGGTGCGCAGACGCTGGCCGCGCTCGATGTGTCGGTCGACGCGCGCACCCGCCAGATCAAGGCCAATATGGAACGGTGGCGCTGGCTGCCCCCCACGCTGGAGAAGAACCGCGTGCAGGTGAACATCGCCGCGGCGGTGCTGACGCTGTTCGACGGCGACGCGCCGGTGCTGTCGATGAAGGCGGTGACCGGGCGGCCCGGCGACGAGACGCCGATGCTGACCTCGCAGATCCACAGCATCGTGCTCAACCCGCCGTGGAACGTGCCCTCGGGCATCGCCAACCGCGAGCTGTGGCCCAAGGAAAAGGCGAATCCCGGCTATCTGGCGCGCAACGGCTTCCGCATCATCGACGCGGGTGACGGGGCCAGGCGGTTACAGCAATCTTCCGAACGCAGCGCCTTGGGCAAGTTCAAGTTCGACTTCGCCAACCCGTTCTCGGTGTATCTCCACGACACGCCGGCGCAATCGGGGTTCGCGCGGTTCGACCGGCTGGCCAGCCATGGCTGCGTCCGGCTGGAAAAGCCGGCGGCGCTGGCCAAGCAGTTGATGAACGCGACGCCCGAATGGTCGTCCGAGACGATCGACACGACGGTCGCGGCCGGCAAGACCGTGCGCGCCAGACTGGCGGAGCCGGTCGCGGTATATCTGCTGTACTGGACCGCGTTCGCCAGCCCCAACGGGCAGGTCAGCTTCCGCAGCGATCCCTATCGGTGGGACGGAACGCTGGCCGCCAAGATCGAGGCACGGTCCGCGCGTCAGACGCTGGCCCTGCGCTGAGAAGGAAGAACGATGACTGCACGAACGACCCTCGCGATCGCCGCGGCCCTGTTGACCATCGGCCTCGGCGGGTGCTCGCGATCGAGCGAGGAGCCGGCCCCGGTGGAGCAGAATCTGGTGGCGCCGGTCGAGATGGCGGAGCCGGCCCCCGTCGACACGCCGGAACCGCTGCCCACGCCATCGGCGACACCGGAGGTCAATCTGGCGGCGGAGGCGCCCCCCGCCATCGCACCCGGCCCGGACGAGCAGATGCTGGACGACGCGTCCGCCACCGGCATGACCGCACGCGCCTCCCGCGACGAGGCGCCGGCCACCGACACCGCCCCGGTCGAGCAGGTCGAGCGGAAATAGGCATGTGTCGCGATCCCGACCCGGCGGATCGCCGGCTGGCTTCCTCGACGATCGCCCCGCGACAGATGGTGAAGGATGTGGCGGCGGCGATCATCGTGCGGGATGCGCATGTCCTGATGGCCCGCCGGGCACCCGGCCAGAATCTGGCGGGCTATTGGGAATTTCCCGGCGGCAAGGTGGAGCCGGGGGAAACCATCCGGACATGCATCGCGCGCGAACTGGCCGAGGAACTCGCCATCACCTGCGAACCCGGCGAGATCATGATGCGGCATCTGCATCGATACGAAGGCGGCGCCATCAACCTGATCGCCATCCATGTCCGGATGACGTGCGATCACTGGCAGCTTTCGGTGCATGACGACGCCCGGTGGATCGGGGCGGACGCGCTGATGGTACTGCGGCTCGCCCCGGCGGATATCCCCGTCGCCCGCGCCGTCAGGGACGAACTGCTCGTGACGACCGATCGGCGGTCCTGACCACGCAGGACGAAGCCGGCAAGGCTCCTTCCCCTGCATCCGGAAGACCGTGCCAGCTGGCCTCCCGCCAATCGTACCCGACCGCATCGACGGACATTCTCGCGCCGTTCCCGGCCCTGGCCATCCGGCGGACGGTCGACTGTTTCCAATACGTCACACTGGCCCCTGAAACTTGACGATCCAGCCACCGGCCCACGCGACGAATCTTGACGGCGCCGGGGCCGATTGAATAAATAAAAATGACTTAAGAAAAGGCATCGGCGGCAGGATTGTCAGCGGATGCCGACGTGGGAGGATGATGATGGGTGATTTTCGCAAGCCGCTGCGCCGTATGTTGCTGGTTTCGGCGGCATCGCCCGTCATGCTGGGTATCGTCGCGCTGACGGCGACTTCCGCTGCGGCACAGACCGGCAACACCGCCGGCGCCCCCGCCACCAGTCAGGACCCGGTCGCGGCGCCCGATCAGTCGGACGGCGACGCCGATATCGTCGTCACCGGCATCCGCGCATCGCAGGCCCGGTCGATCGAGGTGAAGCGCAACGCCGACAGCGTCGTCGAGGCGATCAGCGCGCAGGACATCGGCAAGCTGCCCGACGTCACCATCTCCGATTCGCTCCAGCGCATCTCCGGCGTCCAGATCCGTCGCAGCGCCGGCGAGGGCGCGGAGGTCAACATCCGTGGCCTGCCGCAGGTCACGACGCTGATGAACGGCGAGCAGTTCCTGGGCGCCAACTCGGTCACCTCGGTGCAGCCGAACTTCACCGACATCCCGTCGCAGCTGTTTTCCGGCGCCACCGTGTTCAAGTCGCCGACCGCCTCGCTCCAGCAGGCGGGCCTGACCGGCACCGTCGACTTGCTGACCCGCCGGCCGTTCGACTTGAAGCGCGGCCTGACCATGTCCGCCGCCGCCGAGGCGCAGTATGGCGACCGGACCGACAAGTTCAATCCGTCGGTCAACGGCCTGTTGTCGTACAATGCCGGCCGCGTCGGCCTGCTGGTGTCGGCGGCGTACAGCGACCTGACGCTGGGCAACAGCTATCGCGGCGTCCAGGATTACGGCGTGGCGATCCGCAGCGAGCGCAACTTCGTCGACAACGGCGTGACCCGGAACGATTTCGGCGTCGGCCTGCCCGCGGGCCAGTTCCGCGGCACGGCGGTGCGTCAGAACGGCGCCATCGTCGGCTATGACGTGAACGGCGACGGCGATGCCAATGACGCCTTCATCACCCCGCAGGCGCACACCGCGTGGAACCGCATCACCAGCCGCGAGCGTTTCGGCGCCAACGCCTCGCTCCAGTTCCAGATCAACGACGCGCTGAAGCTGACCGCCGACGGTTTCTACACCCGCCAGACCCAGTATGACCGGACCGCCGGCTTCCAGTTCGCCGCGATCGACTGGCAGTCGTCGCCCTTCCTGCCGACCCGGTCGACCAACACCGGCGCCGGCATCCGCGATCAGCGCGGCACGCTGCTCGATCTGAACACTGTCCAGACCTACCAGTACGACATGCCGAATTTCGACAGCTATGCGGAAACGTTCCGGATCAAGTCGGAATCGCAGAACTACAACCTGCAGCTCGACTGGGACAATGGCGGCAACCTGAAGGCGACCGTTCGCGGCGTCTATGGCAAGGCCAGCCGCAAGTCGGATCAGTCCTACACGCAGTTCAGCCTGACCAACGGCACGCAATGGGCCTATAGCGGCGTCGGCAACTATCCCGCCGCGCTGGGCGGCGATGTGCGCTTCAACCCGACCGGCTATGCCCCCTACAGCCAGCAGGCCACGGTCGACTACAGCAGCGGCGCCCCCGTCTTCACCTTCCCCCAGGCGTTCCTGACCCAGACCCAGGATCTCGGGCGTTATGGTCTGAAGACGATCTCGTCGGAGAACAACGTCTATCAGGACGGCGACATGTACGCCTTCCGCGGCGACGCCGAATGGAGCCCGAGCGAGCAGTTCTCGCTGAAGGTCGGGGGCCGCTACGGCAAGCGCAGCGTCGATCAGTTCACCTTCGAGCGGGTTTCGCCCTTCTACGCCGGCAACCGCGACAACGCGCAGAACCCGGCCGCCGGCTGCCTGGTCAAGTGGAAGGCGTTCGACGTCAACCTGAACGACGGCGCGTGCAGCGTGCGCGACGCATCGGGTGCGGCCTACACCGCCGGTTACACCCGGCTGGCCAGCGACCCCGTGTTCGCCGGGCTCATGAAGCAATATTCGCTGCCCGCCGCCGGTACGCCGCCGCTGTACGTCCTCGACCCGAAGGCGATGGACGATTCCGAGGCGTTCCAGAACAAGTTCTATCCGGGCAGCATCAACAACGTGAACCCGGCGGACTCGTTCGGCATCGATCTGAAGCAGATTTCGGGCTATGCCGAAGTCAGCGGCGAAGGCGACATCTTCGGCCTGCCGTTCCGCGCCAATGGCGGCCTGCGCGTCGTCAACACGCGCTTCAGCGTCCGCCAGAACATCGTCGGTGCGCCGCAGCCCTATGGCCTGTCGGGCCGGGATACCGGCGACGTCGTGACGAAGCGCGACTTCACCGATTTCCTGCCGGCGTTCAACGTCGCGGTCGACCTGACCGACAAGCTGCGCGCCCGCGCCGCCTATTCGAAGACGATGACGCTGCTCGACTTCCTGCAATGGGGTGGTGGCCTGAACGTCGATTATGCGATCAACACGCAGATCACGCCCAACCGGTTCGAGGCGACGGGCGCCAACGCCCGCGGCAATCCGCAGCTCGATCCGTGGCGCGCCGACAATGTCGAGGCGAGCGTGGAATACTACACCGGCCGGTCCAGCCTGATCGCGGCGGGTGTGTTCTACATCTCGGTCGACAGCTTCATCGCCAACGCCACCATCTTCCGCAACGACATTCCCGACAATGACGGCGTGATCCGTCGCCCGGTCCCGGTCCGCACCGCGGTGCAGGGCGAAGGCGGCACGCTGAAGGGCGTCGAACTGTCGACCAAGCAGTCGCTGGCCGATTACGGCGTCGGCGGCTTCGTCGGCGGCTTCGGTGTCGATGCCAACTACACGCTGTCGCTGGGCGATGCCGGGCTGACCGATCTGGCCGGCAACAAGCAGCCGTTCCAGGACAATTCGAAGCATCAGGCGAACGCCGCCCTGTGGTACGAGCAATATGGGTTCCAGGCCCGCGTCGCCTACAACTACCGCTCGAAGCGTCTGGTCTCGTCCGATTACGGCGGCATCGGCGGGCTGGCGCAGTATCAGAAGCCGACCAGTTATCTCGATGCCTCGGTCAGCTACGATATCCTGCCGAACGTCACCCTCTACGGTCAGGCGTCGAACCTGACGGCGGAAACCGAGCGTTACTACCTGACCTTCTCCGATCAGGTCCTGTACGAGAACGTCTACGAACGTCGCTTCATCGGCGGGGTCCGCGTCAAGTTCTGATCGGTTCGCACCATCATCCTCCCAGCCTCGCGCCGCATCCGCCACCCGGTCGATGCGGCGTTTTTTTCGATCGGTCCGGGTTTCATCATCCTGTTACGGTGGCGGCATGGATAGCGACGCTTTCTCCTCTTCTTCTTCCCCGATCCGGTCGATCGTCATCGTCGGCGGCGGGACCGCCGGCTGGATGGCGGCGACCTATCTCGCCCGCCGGCTCGCGCATCTGCGCCTGTCGATCACTGTCATCGAAAGCAGCGCGATCGGTACGGTGGGCGTCGGCGAAGCGACCGTGCCGGCGATCCGCGATTTCTTCGCGGCGATCGAACTGGGCGAACCGGAGGTGCTGCGCGAGACCGAGGGCACGATCAAATACGGCATCCGCTTCGCCGGCTGGCAACGGCCGGACCATGCCTTCTTCCACCCTTTCGGCCTTTACGGCATGCCAGCGCGCGGCGTCGCCTTCCATCAATACTGGCTGAAGATGCGCGCCGCCGGCGATACGACGCCGCTCGACCGGTTCAGCCTGTGTACGCAACTGGCGGAACGCGGCCTGTTCCTGCCGCCGACGGACCGGCCGCAGAACGATCTCGGCGTGTTCGACTTCGCGGTCCATTTCGACGCGTCGAAGTTCGCCGCTTTGCTCGGGCGGCTGGCACGGGCCAACGGCGTCGCGCATGTCGACGCGCGGATCGACCATGTCCACCGCCACGGCGGCGATGGCCGGATCGAGGGGGTGACGCTGGCCGATGGCCGCCGCATCGACGGTGACCTGTGGATCGACTGTTCGGGCTTTCGCAGCCTGTTGCTGGGCGAGGCGCTGGGCGTGCCCTATGTCGACTGGCGCCACTGGCTGCCGTGCGACCGCGCCGTCGCCATCCCCTGCGCCGCGGCGGTCGACGCGCACAGGCCGCTGACCACCGCGACCGCGCGCAGCGCCGGCTGGCAGTGGCATATCCCGCTGCGCCACCGCATCGGCAACGGCCATGTCTACTGCTCGGACTTCATCGACGATGCCGCGGCCGAGGATGTGCTGGTCGCCCATATCGAGGGGGCGCCGCTGGCCGCGCCCAACCGGTTGCGCTTCACCACCGGCCACCGCGCCCGGTTCTGGGAAAACAACGTCGTCGGCCTCGGCCTGTCGTCGGGGTTTCTCGAACCGCTGGAATCGACCAGCATCACCCTGATCCAGTCGGGGCTGGAACGTCTCGTTGCGCTGTTCCCGGACCGGGCGATGGACCCCCGGCTGGCGGCGACCTACAACCGCCAGTCGGTGCTGGAGTTCGAACGGATCCGCGACTTCCTGTTCCTCCATTACTGGTCGAACCGGCGCGAGGGCGAACCCTTCTGGGATCACATGCGCGGTCTGGCCCCACCGGAAACCCTGCAGGTCAAGGTCGACGCATGGCGGGCCGGCGGGGAGTTCGTCCGCAACGAATGGGATACGTTCCAGGACCCCAGCTGGCTCAGCATGTATACCGGGTTCGAAGACCTGCCGGTTCGCCACTCGCCGCTGGCCGACCAGTTCACCACCGCCGAACTGGCCGACACCTTCGCGCGGATGCAGGCGGCGATCGCCGCCACGCTGGCCCATGCCGAACCCCATGTCCGCTTCCTCGACCGGCTGCGACCGGCATGATCCCGTCCTGCCGACCCGGCGGCCGGCCTTGATCCGGACCCATTACATGCCGATACCGTTGAATTCGGCAAAACGATTGATCCATTGCGCGCGGGCCGTAGGGTGGAAGGGATAATGGTCAGTGACCCGGTCCCACCCCCCGCTTCGGCCCCGCCCCCCGCTTCGGCCCCATCCCCGGCCAGCGCCAATGGTCAGCCCGGCGTTCAACCCGGCGCCCGGCCCGCTGGCGGCGACACCAGCCGGCTGTTCGGGGCGAACATCGAACATGCCGGCCTGCACAACCAGCGCGTCGTGCTCCACACCATCCGGATCGCCGGTCCCTCGACCCGTGCCGCGATCGCCGGGGTGACGGGGCTGACGCCGGCCACCGTGGCGAACATCACCAACCGCCTGCTCGAAGAGGGATATCTGGAACGGGCAGGCCAGCGGCGCGGCGGGCGCGGGCAACCCGCGACCCGCCTCGTGATCCGCGCCGATGGCGCGTTCTCGATCGGCATCAACATCGATCGCGATCATCTGACGATGGTCGCGGCCGATTTCAGCGGCACGGTGCGTGCGCGCATCGGCCGCGACCTGCCCTTCCCGATGCCCGCCGACGTCCGCCGCTTCTTCCGGGAAGAGGTCGGTCCGCTGCTCCACCGGGCGGCGATGCCCGCCCATGCGATCATGGGGATCGGCGTCGCCCTGCCCGACGATCTCGGCGCGGTCGATCTGCCCGGCCGGCCTGCGGGATACGACTGCTGGTCCTCCACCGACATCCCGGCGCTGTTCGGCGGGGTGTTCGACGAGCCCCGCGACATCCCTGTGCTGGTCGAGAACGATGCCGCCGCGGCGGCGATCGGAGAGATGCAGTTCGGGCTGGGCCAGCATGTCGCCAGTTTCTTCTATCTGCTCGTCACGTTCGGGCTGGGCGGCGGCGTCGTCGTCAACGCCCTGTACGATCGCGGCGCCGATGGCCGCAGCGGCGAGATCGGCTTCATGACGGTCGACGACGGCGCCGGCGGGCGGACCGCGTTGCAGAACATCGTCTCGCTCGCCGGGCTGAACCGGATGCTGGCCGATGCCGCGCCCGCCGGGGGCAGCCATGAACCCGGCACGGCCGATCCTGCCGCTCGCGCGATCGTGGACGAATGGGTGGAGCGTGCCGCGCAGGCGCTGGTCCAGCCGTTGATCGCGGTCAACTGCCTGCTCAATCCGGGCGCGATCCTCATCGGCGGCCGCCTGCCGATCGCGCTGGTTCACCGGCTCGCGCGTCGCACCACCGACCTGATCGCCGCGCAAGGCGGCCATATCCCCGCCCTCGCCCCGATCGAGGCGGGCGCGCTGGCCGAGGATTCGCCGGCGGTCGGCGCCGCGCTGCTGCCGTTCGGCCATCTGATGCTGCCCGCCGATTCCTCGGCCATCCGCCAGCATGTCCGCGCCATGCCTCCCGCCCTGGCAAGCGCGTCCTGATACCGACAAGATTTCAAGAGGTTTCAATGAATCACGATCTGAAGCGCGCCGGCATCGCCGGCGTGGAACTGGGCGGCACCAAGTGCATCGTCGCGCTGGCCGACGCCGGACATGCGATCATCGACCAGCGATCGATTCCCACCACCTCCCCGACCGAGACGCTGGCGGGGATCGAGGCGGTGCTGGACGAATGGTGGCACGTTCGCGCCTTCGCCTCGCTGGGTGTCGCCTCGTTCGGCCCGGTGGACCTCGACCCGGCATCGCCGGCTTATGGTCATATCACCTCGACCGCCAAGCCGGGCTGGCGCGATACGCCCGTCGCCGACCGTCTCGCCGCGCGCTATCCGGTTGCCGTGACGTTCGATACGGACGTGAACGGCGCCGCCCTGGCCGAAGGGCGATGGGGGGCCGCGCAGGGGCTGGACGACTATGCCTACATTACCGTGGGCACCGGCGTCGGCGTCGGCCTGATCGTCAACGGCCGTCCCACGCGGGGGCTGGGCCATTGCGAAGCCGGGCATATGCGGATCGCCCGTCTCGCCGGCGATGACTGGTCCGGCGCCTGCCCCTATCACGGCGACTGTGTAGAGGGGCTGGCCGCCGGCCCGGCCATCGCCGCGCGGCTCGGTGGTCGGGGCGAACATCTGGCGGACGATCATCCCGTCTGGCTGACCGTCGTCGACGCGCTGGCGCAGATGGCACAGGCGCTGGTGTCGGCCACCGGCCCGCGCCGACTGCTGATCGGCGGCGGGGTGATCGCGCACCGCCCCTATCTGATCGATGCGATCGACCGGCGGCTGCGGGCGCTGATCGGCGATTATCTGCAACTGCCGCCGCGCGATGCGGGCTATGTCCGCGCGCCCGGTCTCGGCATCGCCGCCGGGCCGCTCGGCCCGATCGCGCTGGCATTGTCCGGCCATAACACCAGGTCAAAGCCGCTTGCCGAATAACGAAAGATGATGTCTTAATTCGGCAACCGCCGTGGTGCCATGGTATCGCGGGCAATCAAGAATGAATTCAGGGGGGATGGCATGATGGTCCGGAACAGGCGCGCGCATTGGGGCACTGCGATGTCAGCATTGGCGTCGACGTTGACGATCGCGCTGGCCGCCCTGCCGTCGTCGGCGGCGGTGCCTGCCGATGGCGGGCCGTATAATGCCAGCTTCCTGCCCGGCGGGATCGGGATCGAACGACCGCTGCCGGGGGCGACCGGCCTCGCCGCCGCCGGCGCGCCGTACAGCCTGACGAGCTGGGTTCGCGCCGATCGCGACATGGCCGGAATCGTCACGCTGATCGCGATCGGCGACGGGCGGGCGCTGACGATCGACGACGGCCGCGTCGCCATCCATGATGGCCGGACGGTCGTTCGCGGTCCCGCGCTGGCGGCGGGCCGCTGGACGCATGTCGCGGCGGTGTCGGACGGAGGAGCGCTGACGCTCTATGTCGATGGCCGCCGGGTGGCCGGTGGGCGTGCCGCCGCGGCCGCGGTGACGCCGACGCTCCTGATCGCCCCCGCCCTGCCCGGCCGCCCGCATTTCGGTGGCACGCTGGTCGGTGCGGCGGTCCACGATACCGCCCTGTCGCCGGCGGAGGTCACCGCCGCCATCCGCGCCCGCCCCGATTTTGCGGTCGTGCAGCTATGGCAGGTCGGCGTCGGCTGGCCGTTCCAGAAGCAGGCGAGCATCGGCCTCACCCGACAGCAGGACGCGTGGACGCTGCCGCAGTCGAAGGGCGGGGCCTTCACCGCCCCGGTCGCCAAGCCGGTATCGACCGCGCCCGTGGTGCAGCCGGTCGCCCCCGGTCGCTGGCAGATCAACGGCTGGCAACTCGCCGCCGCGCCCGAGGTGACGGGCGATGGTGCCGCCTTGTCCCGCCCCGGCGTCCGCGCCGATGGCTGGCGGGCCGCGACCGTGCCCGGCACCGTGTTGCAGACGCTGGTCGATCGCGGCGTCTATCCCGATCCCTATTACGGCCTCAACAACCTCAAAATCCCGGAAAGCCTGGCGCGGCAGGATTACTGGTACCGCACCAGCTTCACCGTGCCCCCGGCGGCGGCGGGCAAGCGGCTGACGATCATGTTCGGCGGCGTCAACTACGCGGCGGAGATGTGGGCGAACGGCCGCCGTCTGGGCGACACGCGCGGCGCCTTCATCCGGGGTCAGTTCGATTATCTGCCGGTCGCCGGCGAAAACGTGATCGCGGTGCGCGTGTCGCCGCCCCCGCATCCCGGCATCCCGCACGAACAGTCGGTGACGGCGGGGGTCGGCGAGAATGGCGGCCAGCTCGCCATCGACGGCCCCACCTTCGTCGCGACCGAGGGGTGGGACTGGATACCCGGCATCCGTGACCGCAACACCGGGCTGTGGCGCCCGGTCGAGCTGATCGCGCACGGCGACATCCGCATCCTCGACCCGCATGTCGTCACCGATCTGCCGCTGCCGCGTACCGACCGCGCCGACATCTACGTCACCGTGCCGATCGAGAACGCCGGCACCGCCAGGCCGGTCACGGTCCGCGTCGCCTTTGCCGGCGTGACCGTCGACAAGACCGTCACCGCCCCCGCCGGCCGCAGCGAGATCGCGTTCACGCCCGCCGAATTCCGCCAGCTGCGCGTCGCCGATCCCCGATTGTGGTGGCCCAACGGCTATGGCGACCCGTACCTGTACGACGTCACCTATCAGGTCAGCGACGCCGCCGGCCTGTCCGACAGCCGGCAGGACCGGTTCGGCATCCGCGAGGTGAGCTACGACCTGTCGCTGTTCGATGCCGGGGGCGCGCTCCGCCGCGTCAACGTCCAGACCACCGACGGCGCCCTGGCCGGGGCCAGGCTGATCGACGTCCGGCACGGGGCGATCAAGGAATCCCCGCGCGGCTGGGCGGAATCGCTGACCGCCGCCGGCACCACGTCGAAGGCGGTGACCGCGATCGACGAGGTGCTTCCCGAACCGCATCTGACTATCCGGGTCAACGGCGTGAAGATCGCCGCGCGCGGGGGCAACTGGGGCATGGACGACGCGATGAAGCGGGTCAGCTACGACTGGCTGAAACCGTTCTTCCGCCTTCAGAAGGAGGCGCACATGAACGTCATCCGCAACTGGATGGGCAATAATTCCGAAGAGGAGTTCTACGATCTCGCCGACGAGAACGGCATGATGATCCTGAACGATTTCTGGCAGTCGACCCAGAATTTCCAGATCGAGCCGGACGATGCCGGCCTGTTCCTCGCCAACGCGCGCGACACCATCGCCCGCTATCGCAACCACCCCTCGATCGTCCTGTGGTTCGGCCGTAACGAGGGCGTGCCCTATCCGGCGCTGAACGAGGGGCTGGACAAGGCGGTGTTCGAACTGGACGGCACCCGCTGGTTCACCGGCAGCTCGAACGTCGTGAACCTGCAGGGCTCCGGCCCCTATAACTACCGGCCGCCGGTCGGCTATTTCACCGATCTCGCCACCGGTTTCTCGGTGGAGACGGGCACGCCCTCGCTGTCCACCGCCGAATCCGTCGCCAGCTACACCCCCGCCGCCGACCGCTGGCCGCTGGGCGACGTGCTCGCCTATCACGACTGGCATTTCGCGGGGAACGGCGACACGAAGACGTTCATGCAGACGCTCGACACGATGTTCGGCGCGGGCACCAGCTTCGCCGATTTCGAGCGCAAGGCGCAGATGATGAACCTCGAAACGCACAAGGCGATGTACGAGGGGTATCAGGGACACCTCTGGACGAAGAATTCCGGCCGGCTGCTGTGGATGACGCATCCCGCCTGGCCGTCGAACGCGTGGCAGATCTATTCGTGGGATTACGACACCCATGCCGCCTATTACGGTGCGAAGAAGGCGGTGGAGCCGCTCCACGTCCAGCTGAACATGCCCGGCAACGAACTGGTCGTGCTGAACACCACCCGCGCGGACGCCCGTGGCCTGACCGCGAAGGTGCGGGTCGTCGGGCTCGACAACGCCGACCTGTTCACCCGCACCGACCGGGTCGATGCGCTGGCCAACCGGGCCACGGCGCTGGCCGCCGTCCCGCTCGACCGGCTGTTCGCCGCGCATCCGATGGTGCTGGTCAGCCTGACGCTGAACGATGCCGCCGGACGGACGGTATCGGAGAACTTCTACTGGCGCGGCCGCGACACCACCGCCTATCGCGCCCTGAACGCCCTGGCCCCCGCCGCCCTCACGACCAGCGCCACCGCGCCGGTCGTCGATGGCGAGGACAGGGCGATCACCGTGACGCTGGCGAACGATACCGGGGTGCCGGCGCTCAACGCGAAGCTGACGCTGGTCGATGCGGCGGGCCAGCGTATCCTGCCCGCCTATTACAGCGACAATTACGTCTCGCTCCTACCGGGCGAGCGGAAGACGGTGACGGTCCGCTATCCCGCGACGGTCGGGGCGGCCCCCCGCCTCACCTTGCGGGGCTGGAACGTCGCGGAGGGATCGGTCCCGACCGGTGGCGCCGCCGTGCCACCACGCTGACGGCGATGCCATGGGCCGGGGCGGCACGGCTGGCATGTAACCGGGATACGGCCCCCGGCACACGCCGCGAACAACGTCGGGCGGTCCTTCACCGTCGCGCCTGATGACAGGCGCGACGGGCCACCCCTTCGTATCCGAAACCGTCGCCAAGTTGATCGAGATCATTTTTTGCGACGCTGCCCAAGGAACGGACAAGCGCTCCCCGGCGTCCGGCATGAACCTGGATTTGACGAGGCTGCATGACCGGACCGACATTGGTGTTTCTCCACGCGCTCGGCGCCAGCGCGGGGGAGTGGACACAGGTCATCGACCGTCTGGGCGGATACGAATGTCTCGCGCTCGACCTGCCCGGCTTCGGCGATGCCGCCGATGCCGGCCATGCCGACGTGGCGGCGATGACGGACTGGCTGGCGGACCTGATACGCGCCCGCCGGATGGCATCGTGCGTGATCGTCGGGCACAGCATGGGCGGCAAGATCGCGACTTTGGTCGCCGCGCGCGCTGCCGCCGGTGATGCCGGATTGTCCGGCGTGCTGGGTGTCGTGCTGGTCGCGGCCTCGCCCCCCGCGCCCGAACCGATGGACGAGGATCGCCGGGCCGGGATGATCCGCTGGTTCGCCGACGGGCGCATCGCCCAAGGTGATGCCGCGACCTTCGTCGATGCCAACACCGCCGCGCCGCTGCCGGGTGCCCTGCGCGACCGCGCCATCGCCGACGTGATGCGCTCGAACCGGGAAGCGTGGCTGGGCTGGTTGGAGCGCGGCAGCCGCGAGGACTGGCGCGCCGCGGCGGGACGGATCACCATCCCCGCGCTGATCGTCGCCGGGGCGGAGGACGGCGATCTGGGCGAGGACGCGCAACGCCGGCTCAACCTGCCACATTATGTCACGGCCGATCTGCGGGTCGTGCCGGATGCGGCGCACCTGATCCCCTATGAGCAACCGGAGGCGCTCGCCGCCCTGATCCGCGATCATGCCGCGATGGTCGCGACGTCGATGCTGCCGGCGGATTTCGTCCGGCTCCTCGCCTCCGACCGGGTCAGCCGCAGGACGCGCGCCGCGATGCTGGACCGGATGCGCCCCCCGGTGCCGGCGACCGCGCCCTGGACCGACCTCGACCGGGAAACCGTCGCCGCACTGGTCGCGCAGGTCCTGCCCGGTGGCGGTGGCGATCTGGCCGATCGCATCCTGACGGGGATCGCCGACGGCCCCGGCGACGGCTGGCGCTTCGCCGCGCTGCCGCCCGATGCCGAGGCATGGCGGCGCGGGCTGGCGACGTTGAACGCCGTCACCGGCGATTTCGCGATGCTGCCGTCCGCCGCCCGGGCGGACTGGCTGGATCGCCTCGCCGGCGGGGAAGTCGGCATCGCGGATGACGGGGCGCGGCTTTCCCCCGCGCAGATGGCACTGTGGTTCGAGGACGTCCGCGCCGAAACGGCCCGCACCTGGATGTCGCTGCCCGCGACCATGGCGGCGATCGGTTATGACGGGTTCGCCGTGGGCGGCGATCGTCCCCGCAAGCAGGGCTATACCCGCACCGGTGCCGACGATCCGGAAGCCTGGCAAATCGCGCCGGAGCCGGTGGCGTGAGCACGATCGGGCATGACGCGACGACGCCTGTCGACGCGGTCGTGATCGGCACGGGCGCGGGCGGCGCACCGCTGACCGCCCGTCTCGCCAAGGCGGGCCTGTCGGTGGTCGCGCTGGAGGCGGGACGCGCCTTCCGCCCCGACGATCACGTCGCGGACGAGGTCGCGGCCGACATCTACTGGATGGAGGAACGGCTGAGCGGCGGCGCCACCCCCACCGCGTTCGGGTCGAACAATTCGGGCATGGGCGTGGGCGGATCGACGCTGCACTGGGGTGCCTTCTGCCCCCGCCCCGACCCCCGTGACCTGCGGCTGAAGACGCTGACCGGCGAAGGCGCCGACTGGCCGATCGACCATGCCGAACTGATCCGCTATATCGAGGAGGTGGAGCGGTTCACCGGCGTGTCGGGTCCCGCCGCCTATCCATGGGACGCGGCCCGCCGCTACGCCTACCCGCCCGTGCCCCGCAACGCGGCGGCAGACGCGATGGCGCGCGGCTGCGCGGCGACCGGCATCATCGCCACCGATGCGCCCGCCGCGCTCGTGTCGCGCGATCACGACCAGCCGCACTGGGGACAGCGTCAGGCCTGCGTCAATTGCGGCACCTGCCATCAGGGATGCCGCAACGCCGCCAAGACCAGCATGGACACCACCTACCTGCCCGTCGCCGCCGCCCATGGCGCCGATATCCGGGCCGGATGCCGGGTGCTGTCGTTCGAGTTCGACGGCACGGGCCGGATCGGCGCGGTCGTCTACCATCAGGACGGCGAGGAACGTCGCCAGCGCTGTTCCACCGTCTTCCTGTGCGCCGGCGGGGTGGAGACGCCGCGCCTGCTGCTCAATCTGGGCATCGCCAATTCCAGCGGTCAGGTCGGGCGTAACTTCATGGCGCATGTCGCGACGCAGGTCTGGGGCCGGTTCGATGCCGACATGCGGATGAACCGCGGCTACCCCTCGTCCCTCATCAGCGAGGACATGATACGACCGGGCGACGCGGGCTGCGCCGGCGGCTACCTGATCCAGAGCCTGGGCGTGCTGCCCGTCAATCTGGCCAACGGGCTGGCGCGCGGCGCGGGCATGTGGGGCGCGCGGCTGGAGGCGATGCTGCGCGGCTACAACCGGATGGCGGGGATCGGCATCAACGGCGAATGTCTGCCCCATGCCGACAACCGGCTGACGCTGGCCGACGAAACCGACGCCTTCGGGCATCGCAAGGCGCGGATCGATTTCAGCTATCACGCCAACGAACAGGCGATCGATCGCCATGCGCGGCGCACCCTGACCGCGATCTGGCAAGCGGCGGGCGCGCAGGACGTGCTGGCGGTCGATCGCTCCGCGCATACCATCGGCACCTGCCGCATGGGGCATGACGGCGACCGGGCGGTGGTCGATCCCGACGGGCGCAGCTTCGACATCCCCAATCTGCTGATCTGCGACAACTCCGTCTTCCCCAGCGCGCTGGCGGCCAACCCCGCGCTCACGATCATGGCGCTGTCGCTGCGCACCGCCGACCGTTTTCTCACCTCGGACCGTTGAGGAGTTCATCATGGATTTGGGTATCGGCCATCGCATCGCGCTCGTCAGCGGCGCGGATTCCGGCATGGGCAAGGAAACCGCCCGGCTGTTGCTGGAGGCGGGCGTCCGCGTCGCCGTCACCGACCGAGCGGACGGAACGCTGGATGCGGCGGTGGACGAGCTGTCGTCGCTGGGCGAGGTCATCGGGGTCACCGGCGACGTCACGAACCCCGATGACGTGCGGGCGATCTGGGCATCGGTGCGCGACCGGCTGGGCGATCCGGATATCTACGTCAACGCCGCAGGCGTCACGGGGGCGACGGGCGATTTCCTCGATGTCGACGATGCCGGCTGGCTACAGACGCTCGACATCAACCTGATGGGGGCGGTGCGGATGTGCCGCGAGGCCATTCCGGCGATGCGTCGTGGCGGCTGGGGCCGGATCGTCCTGTTCGCCTCCGAAGACGCGGTGCAGCCCTATGTCGACGAACTGGCCTATTGCGCGTCGAAGGCGGGCATCCTCAGCCTGGCGAAGGGGCTTTCCAAGGCCTATGGCGGCGATAACGTGCTGGTGAACACCGTCTCACCCGCCTTCATCGCCACGCCGATGACCGACAAGATGATGCGCAAGCGCGCCGACGAGCGCGGCGAACCCTTCGAGGCGGCGATCGACAGCTTCCTCGCCGAGGAGCGGCCGGGCATGGTCCTGAAGCGGCGCGGACGCGCGGAGGAAGTGGCGGCGGCGGTCGCCTTCCTGTGTTCGGAGCGCGCCAGCTTCATCAACGGGGCCGGCCTGCGGGTGGATTCCGGGTCCGTCTTCACCATCGCCGGATAAGATAAACACCACGATGTCATGGGGATATTAGCGGCGCGTCGATCGCTTGGTCCCGTGACACGATGACACGGGATCATGACGATGGCTAAAACAGCGCCTAGAACAGCAGTAGTGACGGGCGGCAGCGCCGGTATCGGTCTGGCGACGGCGGAAAGACTGGCCAAGGCGGGCTGGCAGGTCGCGATCATCGCGCGCGATCAGGAACGGCTCGACGCCGCGCGCGCCATGCTGGCGGCGCACGGCACGGCCATCCTGGCGATCAGCGCCGATGTCGCCGATGCCGAGGCCGTCGATGCCGCCGCCGACCGGATCGAGCGGGAACTGGGGCCGATCGGGGCATGGGTGAACAACGCCATGTCGACCGTGGTGGCCCCAGCCGACCGGATCACCCCGGCGGAGTATCAGCGGGTCACCGGGACCACCTATCTCAGCCAGGTGTACGGCACGCTGGCCGCGCTGCGCCATATGAAGCCGCGCGGACACGGGGCCATCGTGCAGGTGTCGTCGGGTCTCGGGATTCGCGCGGTGCCGTTGCAGGCCGCCTATTGCGCCGCCAAGTTCGCGGTATCCGGCTTCACCGATGCGCTGCGCGCCGAACTGATCGGCGACAAGGTGCCGGTGACGTTGTCGGTGGTCTATCTGCCCGCGGTCAACACGCCGCAGCCGGGCTGGGCGCGTAACCATACCGGGCGTGAACAGGTTCTGCCCGATCCGCTGTTCGATCCGCGCCTGTGCGCCGAGGCGATCGTGTCGGCGATCGACCATCCCCAGCGCGAGATCTGGGTGGGGCGCTCCACGCTCCAGATGGCGATCGCGCAGGCGCTGGTGCCGAACTTCGCCGACCGGCAGGCCAGCGGGTTCGCGGAGCAGCAACTGGGCGACGCGACGGGATCGAAGACCGGCAACCTCGATGCGCCCGTGCCCGGCCCCGCCCGGATCGACGGCGACGCCACCGACCGCGCGATCTCGAACCGGCACGAATTCTTCACGTCGCGCCAGCGTGACATGCTCAAGATCGGGATCGGCGGCGGGATCGCCGGGCTGGGGGCGCTGGCCGGCTTCGGCCTCTCGCACCTGCGGTCACGATCGAACCGCAACGGCTGATATCCGGGGGTCAGGCCGGCGGCGCCACCATCCCGGCCAGCCGCCTGCCCGACAGCCATGCCGCCTCGACCCGGCTGCCGGGCAGCCAGTCGCCGCAGACGCCCAGTCGCCGCGCCCCGTCCCACAGCGCGTCCTGACCCAGCCGTCCCGATTTCGCGTAGCGCCAGCGATGGGCGCTGGTGGCGATCGGTGACGGCAGGTCCACGCCGCTGTCTTCGGTGAACGCCGCGATCAGCGCCCCTTCCACGCTGGCGGGGTCGTCCTCGATATGCTCGGTCGACCATGCCGCGGTCGCCTGCAATACCCACGCCTCCGCCGCGGCGCGACCGGGCTTGGACGAGTTGCGCACGGCGGAGGCGATGATGCCCCGGTCGGCCAGACGATCGGCCCCGATCGGCAGCCGCCGGTCATAAGCCGCCATCACCGTCCAGCACGGATCGGACGGCGTCGCCCGCGCCTGCCCGGCCCAGTCCGGCCGGTATGCCTCGACCAGCGGGGCGACCTGTTCGGCGGGCACCGCGACGATCGCCGCGTCGAACGGCATCGCGTCGACATCGTCGCCATGGCAGGCCCAGCCATCGCCGGTCCGCGTCAGCCGGTCGATACGGCGATGCCAGCGCACGTCCAGATGCGCGGCGAGATCGCGGATCGGGGCGTTCATCGCCGGGGTGCCGACCCAGGCATCGTCACCCGCCGCCGCCCAGCGCGCGACATGGCCGCCATCGGCCCAGCGTTCGATCCGGGCGACGAACGCCGGGTCGCGCGCGGTCATGTATTGCGCCCCGTGATCGAACCCGATCTCGCCAAGGTCGGTCGTCAGCCGCCGCGTCGACATGCGACCGCCCGGACCACGCCCCTTGTCGAACACGACGACGTCATGGCCCGCCTCCACCAGCGCGGTCGCGCAGGACAGGCCCGCCATGCCGGCCCCGACAATCCCGATCCGCATCCGTTATTCCTCCAGCAGCCGTGCCGTGGCCTCATGACCCGGCCCGATATACGCGTTGCGGGGCAGCGTCGCCGGCACCGACACGGCGGGGACCGCCCGTGATGCCGCCGTCGCCAGCCATGCCGCCCCGCCATCCCGGTGGCGGGTCGATCCGTCGCCGCGCCGCGCGACCCGGCCATAGACCGCCCGCTCGTTATCGGCGGGCGCGCCCGCGAACATCGCCGCGATGTTGCCATAGGTGGACGGGTCCCGGCCATCCAGGCTCAGTCGATCGTTCAGGTAACAGGCGGTGGCCCAGGCGGTGTCGGGATCGGGCGTCATCGCGATGATCCGCTTGCCCCAGTACATGCGCAGGTTGTTGTGCATCCAGC
Organism: Sphingomonas sp. CFBP 8760; assembly: GCF_014841615.1. Lineage (GTDB taxonomy): Bacteria > Pseudomonadota > Alphaproteobacteria > Sphingomonadales > Sphingomonadaceae > Sphingomonas. Next base: position 205,439 of record NZ_JACYUG010000006.1, read on the forward strand.
CATCGATCAGGAACTGGCGCTGGCAGGCGTTCCAGCTTTCGTCGCGCGTCTCGCCGCGCAGCATCGCCGTCAGCGTCTCCGCCTCGGGCCGGGGATCATCTGCATGGTCCGCCAGCGTGTCCCGCGCCCAGGCCGGCACGCGGTCGTATCGGGCCGGCGCGTCCAGCGTGCGTGCCTGATGGTGGAACCACTCGCGCCAGCCGAGCAGTTCGTCGGCGAACTTGGCCTTGTGCCGGGCACCGGCGGCGGCCGCCGTCACCGCGGCCATCACCTCGCGCGGCCCCAGCACGCCGAAATGGAGATAGGGCGACAGTCCGCTCGCCCCTTCCGGTCGCGTCGCGTCGTTGCGGGCGGTGGCGTAACCGGGCAGCACGTCCGCGACCAGCCGGTGCAGCCGGTCCTGCGCCGCGACGCGACCGGCCGGGTGCATGACGCTGGCCGGCAGGCTGTGATCGATCGACAGCCCGGCGATCAGCGCGTCGGTATCCATCCCCTCGATCCGGTCCGGCGTGAAGGGCAGCGGGCCGTCATGGGGCGCGACCGTCGGCACCACGTCCTCCCCCGCCATCCAGCCGGCCCGCTCCGGCTCGTGCCGCCGCAGGAAACCGGATCGCCCGCGCACATCGTCGCCGATCACGGCGGGCGGGACCAGGCAGGCCGCGTTGACCGCGAACACCGCCACGGCCGCGCGCGCGGCGACCCGTTCCGACTGCCGGCGCGCGACGAAGGCAGGCTGATCCTCCAACACGATCGCCGCGGCGTTCGCGCCGAGGCGGTGGACCAGCCCACGCTCACGATGCCCGGCACGATCGACATGGTGGACGCAGGTCAGCCCCCGCGCCCGGCAATCCGCCGCCAGATCGCGACCGGCCCCCAGGATGAAATGGTGCAGGCGATCCGACGCATAGGGATAATCCTCGGCGATGCCGTGATAGACCAGCACCGGCAGCCGCAATGCGTTGCCGAGGCACACGGCCGCGTCGATCACCGGGTTGTCGCGCCCCCGCAACGCCTGTTGCAGCCAGCACAGCACATGATCCCCGGTCGTGCCAAGGGGCTGGTCGTTGAGCGCACGCACCCGTGGCGCCTCCCGCCAGTCGGCAAGCCCCGTCGGCAGATCGCGCGTCATCGCTTCATGCTCCCCGACATCCGTCCTGTCCGCCCGGCCGCACGGGCGGAGGCCCGGCGCCAGGCCACGAACGCGATCACACCCACGCCACCCAGCGCGACGATCGGTACCCCGCCGCCGCCCGGGCGGCCACGCGGCTCCACCTGTTTTCCGCCGGGCGGGTGATCGTCATACCGCGACAGGTCGACATCCTTCGACCGCCCCCCGAACAGCTTGCCGGTGACGCGGCGCACCACGGGGCGGCTCGCCACGTTCAGCACCGCGTGCAGCAGGCGGATACCCGGCCGGCTGTGCGGATTGGCGAGGCGCGGCGCGATCGTCGGAACGCCCTGTGCATCCTCGACCATCGGCCGCATCGCCTGTTCATAGGCGGCGAACGCCGTCGGCACGTCGGCGGTGCGGATCAGTTCCGCCGCCAGCACATAGGCACCGGTGATCGCCAGCGTCGTGCCATAGCCGGCGATCGGGGTGGCGCACCACGCGGCGTCGCCGGTCAGGGCCACGCACCCGGCCGACCAGCGCGGCATCCGCACCTGCCGAAGGACATCGAAATAGAAATCGTCGGTGTCCGCCATGCCGGCCAGCACGCGCCCGGTCTGCCAGCCAGCCCCGGCAAAGCGGTCCCGCAGCCACGATTTCTGGCGGTCGGCGTCCCAGTCCTGCTCGCCGCCGGGCGGTTGCTGCACCGACAGCATGGCGCGGGTGGTGCCGTGCCGGTCGGGGCGGAGCGACACGCTGCGACCGCCCGGTGCGTTGTACCACCGCCACATCCGGTCATCGTCCGGCATCCGCGGGATGGTGAAATAGGCGATCGTCAGGTTCATCCAGCGCGACCGGTTCTCCCCCGGGAACACCAGCGCGCGCGTCGCCGATCCCACCCCCTCCGCGATGATGACCGCGTCATATCGCTCGACATGGCCGCTGGCGAAGGTGACGGTCGCCCCCGTGCCGGCCTGCCCGATATCGGCGATGCGATCGCCGAAGCGATAGGTCGAATGCTCGCGGGCCGCGTCGTACAGCAATCGGGCCAGGTCGCCGCGCAATATCTCCATCTCGGCGGTCGGCCCGTCGGTGCCGTCGGCGGGGAAAGCGGCCGCCACCCGGCCGTCCCCCCCGACCCATGCCGTGCCCTCCTCGCCCGTACCATGATCCAGCGCGGCGCGCTCCAGCCCCATCCGGCGCATCACGTCGCGACCGACGCCGCGAACGTCGATGTTCTGGCCGCCGTCACGGAAGGCGGGCGCCCGCTCGACCACGGTGACGTCGAAGCCGGCGCGGCCAAGCCACCAAGCGACGGTATTGCCGGCGACGCTCGCGCCGGCGATCAGGATATGGCGGGACATGGAAAGGCTGCTCCTCGTCCCGCTCAACGATCGGCAGCCGATAAGTCGCCCGGCCATCCCGATAATCCGCCCGATACTCCGTGCCGCCATGCCGGGGCGGCGTTTGCCCGGCTGGCGCGTTCCGGCCATCATGAGCCACTCCCATGACCGCTATCCCTATAGCGCCATCGTCGATCGCCCGGCCTATGACTGGCCGGGCGGCCGTCGCCTCGCCCTCTATCTGGGCGTCAATCACGAGGTGTTCGATTTCGGCGGCGGAATGGGACCGCAACTCGCCCCGTCGCAGACCGAACCCGACGTGATGAACTATGCGTGGCGCGATTACGGCAACCGCGTCGGGGCATGGCGGTTGATCGGCCTGTTCGACCGGCTGACGCTGCGCACCACCGCGCTGCTCAATGCCGATGTGCTCGACCGGTGCCCCGGTCTGGCGGAGGCATGTCGGGACCGGGGCGACGAGATCGTCGCGCACGGCGGCAGCAACGCGAAGGCGCAGGGCAGCATGTTCCGCCCCGGCGAGGACCGGATGATCGCCGACGTGACCGACCGGCTGGCCAGTCTGGGCGTCCGCCCCACCGGATGGCTGGGTCCGTGGATTTCCGAAAGCCGCCACACCCCGGATCTGCTCGCCAAGGCCGGCTATCGCTATGTCCTCGACTGGGCGCATGACGATCAGCCGACCCGTCTGTCGACCGCCCATGGCGGGTTGCTGTCGGTGCCCTATTCGCAGGAGATCAACGACCTGCCCGCCATCGTCGCCCGCCATCAGGAGGCGGAGGGGTTCGCGGGGATGATCCGCGATGCGGTCGCGCAGTTGCTGTCGGAATGCGATCGTCGCCCGCTCGTCCTCGGCATCGCGCTCCACCCCTTCATCATGGGGCAGGCGCACCGCGTGCCCGCCCTCGCACGGGTGCTGACCGAATTGCGCGAGGCCGACGATCCCCGCATCTGGTGGACGACCGCCGGCGAGATCGCCGCGCATGTCGAGGCGAACGGACTGGCCGCCTGACCCGCCCCGCCCCGTTGCGCGGCGATCAGCCGGTCAGGCCGCCGTCGGAACCAGCCCGACCGGCGATCGACCCGCCCCCGTCCGGACCTGACCGGACCGGCGCACCTGCGCGCCACGTCCGCCCCTGTCGGGCCGCGCGACCTTGAACCGGCTGGCCTGATCGGCAAGCTGCCCGACATCGCCCGCCAGATTGCGCGCGGCGGCGGAGGTCTGTTCCACCATCGCGGCGTTCTGCTGGGTCGATTGGTCCATCATCCCGATCGCCGCCGAAATCTGGGTGATCGCCGCCGACTGCGCCTGATTGTCCGCCGCCATCGTCGCCAGCAGTTCATGCACCTGCGTCACGTCGCCCGAGATGTTGGCAAGTGCGCCATCGACCTTGGTCACCGCTTCGACCGCGGTGACGATATCGGTCTGCGTCATCGTCAACTGGTCACGCGCCCGCTTGGCTTCTTCTTCGGCCCGCATCGCCAGCGCCGACACCAGATCGGCCACCACCGCAAAGCCACGCCCGGCATCCCCCGCCCGGCCCGCTTCGACCGCGGCGTTCATCGCCAGCACCCGCGTCTGGAACGCGATCTTGTCGAGACCCTCGATGACGCTGTCGATGCCCTTGGCACTGTCGCTGACGCGGCCCATCGCCTGCACCGCCTCGTCCGCCACCGCGCGACCGCCACCGACCGTGGCGATCGCCTGATCGGCGCGTTCCACCGTCCGTGTCGCCGCCACCGCCGACGCACGCAGGCGGCCGTCCATCTGCGTCACCGACGCGGCGGTCTGCTCCAGCGAGGCGGCGTTGCTTTCGGTGCGGCGCGCCAAGTCTTCGGACGCCTGCGCGATCTCGCCGGAGCCGGTGCGGATCGCGGTCGCGCTTTCCGATACCGAGCCGATCAGGTCGTGCAGCCTGTGCAGCGCGCCGTTGAAGTTGGCCTTCAAGGCCGCATATTCGGCGGGGAAATCCGTATCGATCGTCGTGGTCAGGTCGCCCCCCGACAGGTGCGACAGATGGATGGATACGGTATCGACCACCATCTTCTGCTCGGCATCGGTGCGGGCCTTCGCCTGATCGGCCGCCTGTTTGGCGATGCCGTCCTGCCGGAACACGGCCACCGCGCGCGCCATCTCGCCGATCTCGTCATGCCGTTCGGTACCGGGCACGGACAGGTCGTGGCGTCCCTGCGCCAGCGCGGTCATCATCTGCCCCATCGCCGCCACGGGGCGAAACATGACGCGCGCCGCGATCATGCACCCGGCAGCGGCGATCAGGGTCACCACGATGGCGATCGCCAGTTGCCGGCGCTCCACCGAATCGACCTGCGCGAAGAAGTCCGCGGTCGGGATGCCGACGAACAGCACGCCGATCACCCGGCCATCGGCATCCCTGATCGGATCATAGGCGGCGAAATAGGGCTTGCCGAGGATATCGGTCGTGCCGCGATAGCGTTCGCCACGGCCCAGCACCGCGTCATGGGCCGGCCCCTGCTTCAGCGTGGTGCCGATCGCCCGCTTCCCGTCGTCCTTCTTAACGTTGGTGCTGATCCGCATGTCCTCCCGGAATATCGTCGCCGTGCCACCGACCAGCGACTTGATGCGGTCGACCACCGCATCGTTGCCGTTGAGGAGCGTCCCGCCGACATAGAGGCGATCGCCCTCGGCCCGGAAGCCCTTGCCGGCGGTATGCAGGACCGACCAGGCGACGCGCATGTTGCTTTCCTGGCGCTCGGCACCCTGGATCGCCGCGCTGTCGTACAACACGGTATGCATGCCGATCGCGGTCGTCGCGGACAACGCGATCAGGGCGATGACGATCATGATCGTCATCTTCGCCGACATGCGCAGCCGGTTGAGCGTGTTGCCGATCGCCCTCGTCATGGTCACTTCCTCGCATTCCGGTACGGGGCCGCGGTCGACGGCCGGTCGAATGAACGGGGGGACAAGCCCGATCCGCATCCCGCCGTCCCCATTATCCGCCGAATATTATAGCAGTCTTAATGCCCTTTCCGCCGCGGCCGCCGATGCGGACATCCGGCCGGAACATCCATGTTGCGTCACGGCGACCATCGGGCATGATGCCGCGGCAACCACGCCGGGAACATCCTTTGCGCCTTACCCTCGCCCTTACGCTGCCCACCCCCGCCCCCACGCCCGTCATCGCGGAGCGGGCGAAGTGAGGGCGCCGTCCGCCCTGCGCCTCGCGGCGGTCGCGTTGCTGCTCGCCGGTGGCGGCGGCGCCGTCCACGCACAGGCCGACAAGCCCGCCGCGACCCCCGCGAAGAAGGCGGAGGACACCACGAAACGGCCGCCGCTGCCCGCCGACCGATCCATCGCGCAGACCGCGCGGATCGGCGGCCGGACGATCGCCTATCGCGCCACCGTCGGCACGATCACGGTTCGCGACGACACCGGCAAGGAGATCGGGCAGGTCACCTATACCGCCTACACGGTGCCCGGCCGCGATCCCGGCCGCCCCGTCACCTTCGCCTTCAACGGCGGACCGGGGGCGGCATCCGTCTACCTCAATCTGGGGGCGGTCGGGCCGAAGCGCGTGCAGTTCGGCGCACAGGGGGATGCCCCGTCCGATGCGCCGATCGCGCGCGACAACCCCAACAGCTGGCTGGATTTCACCGATCTGGTCTTCATCGATCCGATCGGCACCGGCTTCAGCCGCAGTCTGGTCGACGAGGCGGAAACGAAGAAGGTGTTCTTCGCGAACGATCCCGATATCCGGTATCTGTCCAAGGTCGTCTACGACTGGCTGGTCGGGGAGCGGCGGCTGCGCTCGCCCAAATACCTGATGGGCGAAAGCTATGGCGGCTACCGCGCGCCGCGCATCGCCTATGAACTGCAATCGCAGATCGGGGTCGGCGTGAACGGCCTCATCATGGTGTCCCCCTATCTCGACCCCGCCGTCGGTGACGATGCCACCGCCCTGTCCCCCCTGCCATGGATGATCGGCCTGCCGTCGATGGCGGCGGCGACGCTGGAACGGCAGGGGCGGCTGACCCCGGCCGCGATGGCCGATGTGGAGGCGTATACCCGCGGCGATTTCGCCCGCGACCTGCTGCGCGGCCGATCCGATCCGGCGGCGACGGACCGGATCGTCACGCGCGTCACCGAACTGACCGGGCTGGAACCCGCGCTCGTCCGCCGGCGCGGCGGCCGGATCGACACCGGCACCTATCTGCGCGAGATCCACCGCGCCGACGGGACGATCGGCAGCGTGTACGACTCCAACGTCACCGCCTTCGATCCCTTCCCCTGGTCCGCGCAGCAACAGTCGAACGATCCGATCCTCGACGCGCTGATCGCCCCCACGACCAGCGCGATGGTCGATTTCGTCACGCGCGAGGTCGGATGGAAGACCGACGCCCGCTACAACGCGCTGTCCTATGCCGTGAACCGCGCCTGGGATCGCGGCAAGCCGGCGGACACGCCGGTCGCCGATCTGCGCAAGGCGATCGCCAACGATCCGAAGATGCGGGTGATGATCGTCCATGGCTGGGACGACCTGTCCTGCCCGTTTTTCGCCTCCCGCCTGATCGTCGACCAGATGCCGGCCTTCGGCCAGGCCGAACGCGTGCAGCTCCGCGTCTATGCGGGCGGCCACATGTTCTACAGCCGCAACGACAGCGGCGCCCAGTTCAAGGCGGATGCACGACAGATTTACCGGTGAAGCCGGTCACGGCGACATTCTGGATGGCTCGCGCAGATGCCGCTGCGCGACCGCCCTCACCCGATGCCGCGCGCATCGGTCCGCCCCGTTTCCGGGGCGGTCGGCGAATGTTTGATAATTAAATGGCGGAGAGGGTGGGATTCGAACCCACGGTACCCGTGAGGGCACGCCGCATTTCGAGTGCGGTACATTCGACCACTCTGCCACCTCTCCGCAGAAGGAACGGGCCGGTCGCGTGAACGACGGGCCGATCGGTCGAGGGCGGGCCTCTAGCCCAAGGAATCGCGGCGCACAAGCCCGTTACGGCACGTCGTCGCCACCCCGGTCGCGTCCGCGATTCGCGGCTCGGCTTGTTGGCCATCGCGACAGCGCCTAGATGATGGGGATGCCCCGTCACGTCCACCTCGATCGCTCCGCCCCGTCCCGTCCGCCGTCGGGCGGGGCGGAGCCGGTCGCCCCGCCGATCGCGCATGCCCGCTTCACCATCGGCGATGTCGTGCGCCACCGTATGTTCGATTTCCGCGGCGTGATCTTCGACATCGATCCGGTCTTCGCCAATACCGACGAATGGTACGACGCGATTCCCGAAGGCATCCGGCCGCGCAAGGACCAGCCCTTCTATCACCTGCTCGCCGAGAACATCGAATCGAGCTACGTCGCCTATGTCAGCCAGCAGAACCTGGTGCCGGACGACAGCGACGAACCGATCGACCATCCCGCGATCCCCGGGCTGTTCACCGGCTTTGCCGACGGGCGCTACCGCCTGCGCGACGAACATCGCCACTAACCGTCGCCGGGCGCCTGCGCGAGGTTGACAAGCGACGCCCCTTTGCCTAGCTGGCCCTTCTTCCCGCCGGGCCATTGTCCGGCGTGGACTATGTATTTTGGAAAGTGATGAGGGCCATGTTCGCAGTCGTGCGCACGGGCGGCAAGCAGTATCGCGTCGCCGCAGGAGACAAGATCGTCGTCGAGAAGATCGACGGTGACGCCGGTTCGTCCGTGACGCTGGGCGATGTCCTGCTCGCGGGCGAAGGGTCGGAAATGAAGTCGGTTGCCGGCCTGACGGTCGCTGCCGAGATCGTGGCGCAGGCGAAGGCCGAAAAGGTCATCGTCTTCAAGAAGCGTCGCCGTCACAATTATCGTCGTCGCAACGGCCATCGCCAGAACCATACGATCCTCAAGATCGTTTCGGTCGGCTGAGCGGCACGCGAACAGGAGGTATTCGACATGGCACATAAGAAAGCAGGCGGTTCGTCGCGCAACGGTCGTGATTCGGCCGGCCGTCGTCTCGGCGTGAAGAAGTTCGGCAGCCAGGAGTGCGTCGCCGGCAACATCCTCGTGCGTCAGCGCGGCACCAAATTCTATCCGGGCGCGAACGTCGGCATCGGCAAGGATCATACCTTGTTCGCGCTGGTCGATGGTCGCGTCGCGTTTGCCAAGGGCAAGCTCGGCCGCAGCTATTGCTCGGTAGAGATTATGGCAGAGGCCGCCGAATAACATCGGACAACCGACCGGGTTGTCCACCAGGACGACCCGGTAGTTCCGGCAACGGAACCAGCCAGAAAAAGGGAGACGGGTCGCCCCGGCTCCCTTTTTTCTTGTGCTCCCTCCCCCGCCCGTTGTCGCCGTCCCGTCATCCCGGCGTGGCATGGCTGCGGGCGACGCGACGAGGAGAGGCAAGATGTTCGCGCGGACGCCAAGACTGACATTACGACCCGCCTGGCCGGAGGATGCCCCGGCGCTGACCGCGGCGATCGCCGACGAGCGCGTCGTGCGGATGCTGACGCGGGTGCCGCACCCCTATGCGCTGGCGGATGCCGCAGACTGGATCGCGCAGCCGCGCGGCGGCCACGACCCGCGCTTCGTCATCGTCGCGCATGATGGCGGCGAGCCACGGCTGATCGGCGGCATCGGCATCGGCATCGACGATGACGAAGGTGCCGCGAATCTCGGCTACTGGCTGACGCCCGCCGCCTGGGGCCGGGGCTATGCGACGGAGGCGGGGCGCGCCGTGGTCGACATGGCCCGCCACGCGCTGCCGATCGACCGGCTGGAGGCATGGCATTTCGCCGACAACCCGGCATCGGGCCGCGTCCTGCGCCGGCTGGGCTTCCGGCCGACCGGGCGCACCCAGGCGAAGCGTTCCGTCGCCCGGCCCGAGGCGGCGCCCAGCATCGAATACACGCTCGATCTCGCGGAAGACGGCCGAGCGCCGATGCCGATCGCGGCCTAGAGCCGGATGACATCAGGTGGAACCGGATGTTCGTCGTTGCGAGCGGAGCGCAGCAATCCAGGGCGTTCTGGTCCGGCGCTGGATTGCTTCGCTGCGCTCGCAATGACGGATCAATCTGATGTCATCCGACTCCAGCCTGTCCATCGCGCGCCCGGCGGGATGCCGCGCCCCTCCCGCCCATGCCCAGCGGGAAGGGACAAACGGCGATGCCGGTCGATCCGGCCGACCTGTCCTACAGGGCCCGATCGGGCTACGACGGCACGATATCGGGGCAAGGATCGCCAACGGTCCGCGCCCCGTCGCTCTTTCCACCGTCAACGCCCCCACGAATCACCCCTGTAGGATGGGACTTTCGTGACTTTCCGGTGTGACTTTCCGCCCTCGCCGGTCACGACCGAATCGCCCTATGCCGCCTGCAACCGCCGGGCATCGGGCAGCAGCGCATCCTCATATTCGCTCTCGGCCAGCGCGATCAGCGCGCGGTCGTCATGCTTCCACGGATGGAAGCCGGGCAGGAAATAGCTGAACCACACCCCCGCCACCTTGCGCGCCATGCCGGGGCGGCCGAACGCGTACCACGCCAGCTTCGCCCACACCTTCGGCCCGGTCATGCCGTCCTGCCGCAGCAGTTCCAGCATCCCCTTGCGCCGGCCCTGGAAGAACTTCCACGTCGTGATCAGCATCACCAGCGACTTCACCTTCCACCGCCGCCACCGGCTCCAGTCGCGTGTCGCGTGCAGCCAGGTGTCATAGGCGACGCCCTTGTGCTCGATCTCCTCGGCGGCATGCCATTGCCACAGCCCCGCCGCCTGCGCCTCGCCCCCCGCCAGATGGCGCGGATTGGCGATCAGCTCGTGCGCCAGCATCGCGGTGAAATGCTCCAGCGCCATCGTCGCGGCCAGATTGCCGATCGGGTGCCGCCCCTTGGTCAGCGCCAGCGCCTCGTCGACATGACGTTCCAGCAGCGTGACGTCATATCCTTGTGCGGTGACGTGCCGGTTGAAGGCGACATGCTCGCGGCTGTGGATCACCTCCTGCTTCACGAACGCCTGGATCTCGGCGTGCAGCTTCGGCGGGGTGCCGTCGCGGAACGCCTTCACGCTCTCGCAGAAATAGGCCTCGCCCTTGGGGAACGTCACCGACAGCGCGTTGTAGAACGCGGTCGCGATCGGATCGTCGTTCAGCCAGTATCGCCCCAGCCGCGTGCCGCGGCCGAAGCGCACGTCGCGCGGCGTGATCGTCAGGTCGGCGGGAGTGGTTGCCTTCGCCATAAACTTCTCCAAGGGTAGCATCAGCGACATACCGTCAAACTACTTACATTGATGTAAATAAGGTCCGCTTTTTCCCATGTCAAACCGCCGCCGTCTGGCGCCCGAAGAATCGCGCGCCGCCGCGCTGGATGCCGCGCGCGCGCTGCTGATCGAGGCGGGGCCGCAGGGCGTCACGCTGAAGGCGGTGGCGGCGCGAATCGGGCGGACCCACGCCAACCTGCTCCATCATTTCGGCTCGGCGGGCGGGCTTCAGCACGCGCTTGCCGAACGAATGGCGGCGGATATCACCGCCACGATCGGGGCCGCCGTGCTGGCGGCGCGCGCCGGCACGCAGGACCCGCGCACGATCGTCGACCTCACCTTCGACGCCTTCGATCGCGAAGGCGCCGGGGCGCTGGCCAGCTGGATGATCCTCACCGGCAATCACGATGCGCTTGGCCCGATCCTGCAGGCGATCCACGATCTGGTCGATCAGCTCGCCTCGGGCACCGGCATCGGCGCGCGGCCGATCGCGGAGGAGACGCTGCACCTGGTGCTGATGGCGCTGGGCGACGCGCTGCTCGGCGCGCCGATGGCCCGCGCGCTCGGCCTGTCGCGCACCCGCGCCCGCGAACTGGCGCTGGCGGCGCTGCTGGGGTCGGACGCCGCCCGCCAGCGAGAGGATGACGCGCCCGCCTCCACCGGGTAAGGGGGCGCCATGCATTTTCTCGACCAGGCCAAGATCTTCTGCCGCTCCGGTTCCGGCGGCCCCGGCGCCGTCAGCTTCCGGCGCGAAAAGTTCATCGAATATGGCGGCCCCGACGGCGGTAACGGCGGCAAGGGCGGCGACATCATCTTCGAAGCGGTCGCCGGCCTCAACACGCTGATCGACTTTCGCTACACCCAGCATTTCCGCGCCCCGCGCGGCTCGGGCGGGTCGGGCAGCAACCGCACCGGCGGCGGCGGCGACGATCTGGTCATCCGGGTGCCGGTCGGCACGCAGGTCCTGTCGGAGGACAAGGAGGAGGTGCTGCTCGACTTCACCAAGGTCGGCCAGCGCGAGATATTCCTGCGCGGCGGCGATGGCGGTCGCGGCAATGCCAGCTACAAGACCTCGACCAACCGCACGCCGCGCCAGCACGGCACCGGCTGGCCCTTCGAGGAGGCATGGGTCTGGCTGCGGCTGAAGCTGCTGGCGGATGCCGGGCTCGTCGGCCTGCCCAATGCCGGCAAGTCCACCTTCATCAACACCGTCACCAATGCGCAGGCCAAGGTCGGCGAATACGCCTTCACCACCACCCGCCCGCAGCTGGGCGTGGTCCGCCACAAGCAGCGCGAGTTCGTGATCGCCGACATCCCCGGCCTGATCGAGGGCGCGGCCGACGGCGCCGGCATCGGCGACCGGTTCCTCGGCCATATCGAACGGTGCCGGGTGCTGCTGCATCTGGTCGACGCCAATGACGACGATGTCGCCGAAAGCTATCGCATCGTCCGCGCCGAGCTGGAGAATTACGGCGGCGGTCTGGTCGACAAGCCGCACGTCATCGCGCTCAACAAGATCGACACGCTCGACGACGAACTGATCGAGGCGTTGTCCGCCGAACTGGCCGAGGCATCGGGCACCGACGTCATCCCGCTGTCGGGCGCCAGCGGCATCGGCGTCGACTGGGTGCTGGATCAGTTGATCGAGGCGGTCGGCCCCGAAGCGGGCGCGGCGGTGGAGGACGATGGCGAGGAGGACCGGGTGGAATGGTCGCCGCTGTGATCGATGCCGTGATCGGTCGGCCATCGGCACGACGCGCGCCCCGCTGACGCTGCCCGTCATGATCTTCAGGCCCCTGCTTGCCGGTGCGACGCTGTCGGAACGGCTGGTCGCGTCGGTCGGCGCGATGATCGCCATCGCGCTGACGATCGTGGTGTGCGCCGGGTTGCCGCTGGCGATGGCCGACCTCCCGATCATCGTCGCCCCGCTCGGCGCGTCGGCGGTGCTGGTGTTCGCGGTGCCCGCCAGTCCGCTGGCGCAACCATGGCCGGTCGTCGGCGGCAACGTCATCTCCACGCTGGTCGGCGTCGCCGTCTTCAACACCGTCCCCGATACCACGATCGCCGCGGGGGTCGCGGTCGGCGCGGCGATCCTGGTCATGTCGCTGTGCCGCTGCCTTCATCCGCCGGGGGGTGCCGCCGCGCTGACCGCGGTGATCGGCAGTCAGGGCATCCACGCGGCGGGCTATGCCTTCGCCTTCGCGCCCGTCGGGATCAACTCGATCGCGCTCGTCTCGATCGCGATGTTCGTCCACCGCGCCACCGCCCGCAATTATCCGCACGAACCCATCGTCGCGCCGCCCGCACCCGGCCCGTCGCGGTTCGATCCCTCCGATCTCGACGCCGCGCTCGCCGACATGCACGAAAGCTTCGACATCGCGCGTGACGATCTCGACGCGCTGCTCGCCCATGCCGAACGCCACGCCATGATCCGGTCCGCCGGGCGCGCGGCCGCCGATCGCCGGCCATGACCGTCATCCTCCAGTCAGGCAGCGTCCGTCCGTGACCCTCTTCGCCCCCGCCACCACCTCCCGCCTCGTCGTCAAGGTCGGCTCGGCGCTGCTCGTCGATCCCGACGGGGCGGTGCGGCGCGACTGGCTGGCGACCCTCGTCGCCGACATTGCCGACAGGGCGGCGGCGGGGCAGCAGGTGGTGATCGTGTCGTCGGGCGCGATCGCGCTCGGGGCACGGCGGCTGGGGCTGGCGAAGGGTGGCCGCGCCAGTCTGGAAGACGCGCAGGCCGCCGCCGCCACCGGCCAGATCGTGCTGGCGCAGGTGTGGAGCGAACTGCTCGCCGGCCACGGCATCGCGGCGGCGCAGATGCTGGTGACGCTCGGCGATCTGGAGGACCGGCGGCGTTACCTGAACGCGGCGGCGACGCTGGGCCGGCTGGCCGGGCTGGGCGTGGTGCCGATCATCAACGAGAACGACAGCGTCGCGACCGAGGAAATCCGCTTCGGCGACAACGACCGGCTCGCCGCCCGCGTCGCGCAGGCGGCGGGCGCGCAGGGCGTCGTGCTGCTGTCCGATGTCGACGGGCTGTACGACGCCAATCCCACCCACGATCCCGCCGCGCGGCACATCCCGGTGATCGAGCGGATCGACGCGGTCGCCGCGATGGCGGATGCGCGGTCGGCCTCGGGTATGGGATCGGGCGGCATGGTGTCGAAACTGGCTGCCGCGCGGATCGCGGTCGGCGCGGGCATCCCGCTCGCCATCGCCTCCGGCCGGGTCGACAGTCCCCTGTCGGGCGAGCGGCGGCACAGCCTGTTCGTCGCCGAACGCGCGGCCCCCGCCCGCAAGGCATGGCTGGCCGGCGGCCTGACGGCGGCGGGCGCGATCCATGTCGATGCCGGTGCCGCGGCGGCGCTGGCGGCGGGCGGCAGCCTGCTGGCGGCGGGTGCGACGGCGATCGCGGGCGAATTCCTCCGCGGCGATCTGGTGACCGTGGAGGGACCGGCCGGCACGGTGGCTCGCGGCCTGTCCGAATATGACGCGGGCGAGGCGCGGCGGCTGCTCGGCCGGCGCAGCGACGAACAGGCCGTCATCCTCGGCTATGCCCCGCGCGCCGCGCTGGTCCATCGCAACCATCTGGCGCTGCTATGATCCTCGCCATCACCGGTGGTACCGGCTTCGTCGGCGGCGCGCTGATCCGCCACGCGGTCGCGGCAGGCCACACCGTCCGCGCCCTCGCCCGCCGTCCGCAGCCGGAGCGCGACGGCGTGACGTGGATCGCCGGCGCGCTGGACGAAGCCGTCGCGCTCGACCGGCTGGTCGCGGGATCGGACGCGGTCGTGCATGTCGCCGGCATCGTCAACGCGCCCGATCGCGCCGGCTTCGCGGCCGGCAATGTGGAGGGTACGGAGGCCATCCTCGCCGCCGCCACCCGTGCCGGCGCCATGCCGTTCGTCCACGTCTCGTCCCTTGCCGCGCGGGAACCGGACCTGTCGAACTATGGCTGGTCGAAGGCGGCGGCGGAACGGCTGGTCGCGGCATCGTCGCTGCCGTGGTCGATCGTCCGCCCCCCCGGCATCTACGGGCCGGGCGACATGGACCAGCTGGACCTGTTCCGGATGGCGCGCTGGGGCCTCGCGCTGCTGCCGCCGCCGGGGCGGCTGTCGGTGATCCATGTCGACGATCTTGCCCGGCTGCTGCTGGCGCTGGCGACCGGACCCGCCACCCGCGCCATCCACGAGGCGGACGACGGATCGGGTGGTATGACCCATGCCGATTTCTTCGCGACCGGCATCGGCACGGCGGTGGGGCGGCGGGTGTTGCCGCTGCCGATGCCCCGCGCGCTGCTGTCATTGGCGGCGCGGCTGGACCGGCGCTGGCGGGGGGATGCCGCGAAGCTGACCGCCGACCGGGTTGCCTATTTCTGCCATCCCGACTGGACGATCGATCCCGCCCGCCGCCCGCCGCCCGCGATCTGGGCTCCGCAGGTCGACACTCGCGCCGGGCTGGCGGACACCGCGCGGTGGTATCGCGCCCAAGGATTGCTATAGCCGCCGCAACGCCGCCGCATTCAGCGCCTAGGGAATTGTCATGAGCGACCGCCAGAGCATCTTCGACACCGTCACCGCCCAGATCGAACCCTTCAATAAAAAGGGCGTGGCGCTGACCGACGCCACCACCTTCCAGGGCGATCTGGAATGGGACAGCCTGACCGTCATGGATTTCGTCGCCGCGATCGAGGACGAGTTCGACATCATCATCACGATGAACATGCAGGCGGAGATCGAGAATGTCGGCCAGCTGGTCGATGCCGTCGCGACGCTGAAGGGCGACCGATGACCGAAACCGGATTGCAGGCAGAGGCGGTATCGCTCGATCCGTCGCCGGTCGCCCCCGAACGCGACCTGATGGGCAAGTTCGACCGGCTGATCGCGGAGCGGCAGGCGCTGCTCGACAGCGGCGTCATCGATCCCTTCGCGATCGTGATGGACGAGGTCCGCTCCCCCACCGAGGCGGTGATCGACGGGCGCGAGACGATCCTGCTCGGCACCTACAATTACATGGGCATGACGTTCGACCCGGACGTGATCGCCGCCGGCCACGCCGCGCTCGACGCGTTCGGATCGGGCACCAACGGCAGCCGGATGCTGAACGGCACCTTCCGCGACCATATGGAGGCCGAGGAGGCGCTGCGCGACTTCTACGGCATGTCGGGCGCGATCGTGTTCTCGACCGGCTACATGGCCAATCTCGGCATGATCTCGACGTTGGCGGCCAAGGGTGAATACGTCATCCTCGACGCCGACAGCCACGCCTCGATCTACGACGGCTGCGCGCAGGGCAATGCCGAGATCGTCCGCTTCCGCCACAATTCGGTCGAGGATCTCGACAAGCGGCTCGGTCGCCTGCCCAAGGAACCGGGCAAGCTGGTGGTGCTGGAGGGCGTCTATTCGATGCTGGGCGACATCGCCCCGCTGAAGGAGATGGTCGCCGTCGCCAAGAAGCACGGCGCGATGGTGCTGTCCGACGAAGCGCACTCGATGGGCTTCTACGGCCCTAATGGCCGCGGCGTGTACGAGGCGCAGGGGCTGGAGGGACAGGTCGATTTCGTCGTCGGCACCTTCTCCAAGTCGGTCGGCACGGTCGGCGGCTTCTGCGTGTCGAACCATCCCAAGTTCGAGGCGATCCGCCTCGCCTGCCGGCCCTACATCTTCACCGCCAGCCTGCCGCCGTCGGTGGTGGCGACCGCCGCCGCCTCGATCCGCAAGCTGGCGACCGCGCACGACAAGCGCGAACGGCTATGGGCCAATGCCCGTGCGCTGCATGGCGGGCTGAAGGCGAAGGGGTTCCGCCTCGGCACCGACACGCCCGACAGCGCGATCATCGCGGTGATCCTCGACGATCAGGTTCAGGCAGTGGCGATGTGGCAGGCGCTGCTGGAGGCGGGATTGTACGTCAACATGGCGCGTCCGCCCGCGACACCGGCGGGCACCTTCCTGTTGCGCTGCTCGCTGTGTGCCGAACATACGCCCGATCAGATCGCCCGTGTCCTCGCCCTGTTCGACGAGGCCGGCCGCGCGCTGGGCGTGATCGCGTAGCAACATCCATCGACTGTACGACCCGACTTTTCCGGGGGACGATGTTGGAGTAGGCCGGTTCAGTGGACTATGAGGGCGAAAGGGACGCACCGGCAGGCGCCGCATGGTGGCGAACCGTCACCGTCATCGTGCTCGCCCTGGCTGCCGCCATCGTCCTGGTCGGCCTGATCGTTACCCTGGGCGGCGCCAATCGCGAGCGGGACCGCGCGCTGACGCTGCAACGCCACAGCTACGACGTGATGATCCTCGCCCGCACGTTATCCGCCACTATCGCCCGGTCGGAGGCGTCGCTCGGCCGCTACGTCATCTCCAGCGACCGGTCGCAGGGCCAGTTGTATTTCGAGGGGTGGACGCTAGCCGGTTCGCAGATCGACCGGCTCCACCAGTTGACCATCGACAATGCGGATCAGGACCCCGCGATCAATCGCCTGCGCGCCGCCTATCAGGCACGCGGCGAGGAACTGTCGATCACCGCCCTGTCCACCCGCTACGGGAAGAACGGGCAGGCGCTGGCGCGGTTCAACCTGTTGCGCAACGCCGCCTCACTGGTCGCGATCGACCGCGAACTGGACGGCATCATCGTCCGCGAACGCCGCCTGCTGGAGGATCGGGTCAATCGCGCGACCGATTCGGTCGAACGATCCAGCCGTATCGCCGGCGTGCTGGCGGTGTTCGGCGTGTTGCTGGTGCTGGGCGCGGTGATGCTCGGCTGGATGAGCATGACCGCGGTCGAGGAACGCATCCGCGCGCGGGCCGATGCCGATGCCGCGCGCGAACGCGCGGAGGCGCTGGCGGCGGCGGTGGCGGATGCGACCACCGAGTTGCGCGTCCAGGAAGCCAAGTTGCGCCAGGTGCAGAAGATGGAGGCGGTCGGCCAGTTGACCGGCGGCATTGCGCACGATTTCAACAATATGCTCGCGGTCGTGCTGGGCGGGCTCGAACTGGCGCGGCGTCATGTCGATGGCGGGCGGGCCGGGCTGCTGCGCCATATCGACAGTGCGATGGATGGGGCCAACCGCGCCGCCGCGCTGACCCGCCGCCTGCTGGTGTTCAGCCGCGAAGAGGCGCTGAAGCCCGAACCGATCGCGATCGGCGCGTTGATCGCGGACATGTCCGACCTGCTCGACCGGACGCTGGGCGACGGCATCACGATCGAGGTGCAGCATGCCGCCGCGGACTGGCTGGTCCGGGCGGACCGGGTGCAACTGGAGAACGTGTTACTCAACCTGTGCGTCAACGCGCGCGATGCGCTGGACGGTCGTGGCACGATCCGCATCGGCACCGCCGCGCGGACCCTGACGGAGGGCGAACTGATCCATGGCGCGGCGGGCGATCATATCAGCCTGTCGGTTGCCGATGATGGCTGCGGCATGGCGCCGGAGGTGGCGGAACGGGCATTCGAACCCTTCTTCACCACCAAGGAATCGGGCAAGGGCACCGGTCTCGGCCTCAGCCAGATCTTCGCCTTCGTCCGCCAGCAGGACGGCGACATCGTGATCGACACCGCGCCGGGCCGTGGCACCACCGTGACGCTGTACCTGCCGCGGGACCGTTCGTCCGGTATCGCCGCCGCGCATGACGAGGCGCCCGTCCTGCCCGACCGGCAGCGCGACGGTCTGGACATCCTGGTGGTGGAGGACGATCCCCGGGTGCTGTCGGCGACGGTCGAGGCGCTGGTCGAGCTCGGCCACCGCGTGGTGCCGTGCAACGATCCCTTAGCCGCCCCAATGCTGCTCGACACGCATCCGGATATCGACCTGCTCCTGTCCGACGTGCTGATGCCGAACCAGACGGGACCGGAAATGGTCGCCGGCCTGCGCCACCGGCATCCGCATGTCGCCGTCCTGTTCGTCACCGGCTTCGCGGGCGAGGCGGGGGCAGTCGACCTGGCCGGGCATTTCGTCCTGCGCAAACCGTTCACGCTCGCCCGCCTGGAACAGGCGCTGGCGGAGGCGACGCACGGCCAGCGTCGTCCGCCTGAGGGGATCGCCGCCTGAACCGCCGAACGGCTCGCTTTTTCACCTGACGCGGCGGCTTCGCCCCCCTATACCCACGCGACCTTGCCGCCATTCGAGCCCCTCCCCCGATGAAGTCGATCGATCGCTACATGGCGCGGCTCATCGCGCTGCCCCTGTTCGCCACGCTCATCATCTCCGCGATGCTGCTGGTGCTCGACCGCATCCGTCGCCTGTTCGATTTCGTCGCGACGCAGGGTGGGCCGATCGGCGTGGTGTGGCGGATGCTCGCCAACCTGCTGCCCGAATATCTCGGGCTGGGTATTCCGATCGGGCTGATGCTCGGCATCCTGCTGGCGTTCCGGCGCCTCGCCACCTCGTCCGAACTGGACGTGATGCGCGGCGTGGGGATGAGCTATGGCCGGCTGCTGCGGGTGCCGTACATGTACGCGGTCGGGCTGGCGCTCGTGAACCTCGCGATCGTCGGTTATGTGCAGCCGATCGCCCGCTATTATTACGAAGGGCTGCGGTTCGAACTGCGTACCGGCGCGCTGGGCGCGTCGATCAAGGTCGGCGAGTTCACGCATCTCGGCCCCCGCATGACGCTGCGCATTGAGGAAAGCCGCGACAAGGGACGCGATCTCAGCGGGATCTTCGTCCATGTCGACACGCCCAAGAACGATTGGATCGGCGTGACCGCGGAGCATGGCCGCTTCATGGCGACCGACGATCCCAACGTCATCATCTTCCGCCTGACCAACGGTATCCTCGTCCACAACCGGCCCGAGTTCAAGGTACCGCGAGTGTTGCAGTTCAGCAGTCACGACTTGCCGATCGACCTGCCCAAGCTGGAGAATTTCCGTCAGCGTGGCGGCCGGAACCTCGAATTCACCCTGCCTGAACTGGCCCGGCTGGGTCATGCCGCGGGCACGACCGAGCAGCAGCGCGATTCCAGCCGGTCGGAATTCCATTTCCGGCTGGCGGAGGTGGCGACGATGTTCCTGTTGCCGATGCTGGCACTGGCGCTGGGGGTGCCGCCCAAACGATCCTCGTCGGCGCTGGGCGTGTTCCTGTCGATCGTGATGATCGTCACCTATCACAAGGTGAACGAATACGCGCAGAGCTTCGGCGAACTGGGCCGCGTCGATCCGGCGCTGGCGCTGTGGGTGCCGTTCGCGATCTTCGCCGGACTGGTGTTCTGGATGTACTACACCATCGCTTATGTCCCCGGCGGCCAGCCGATCGGTGCGCTGGAACGCGTGTTCTCCAAGGCGGGCAAGGCGATCGCGGATCGCCTGCCGGGGCGGCGCCGTCGCCGCCGGGCGCAGGAACGGGAGCAGGCGGCATGACCAACAGCATGTTCCCGTCGCGTACCGTCGCGCTCTATACCGGCCGCCTGTTTCTGGTCCGCACGTTCGCCATCCTGTTCGCGCTGGTGCTGGTGCTCCAGACGCTCGACCTGTTGAGCAGCAGCGGCGATATCCTGGCGATGCCGGGCAACACGCAGGCACAGGTGTGGACATATGTCTCGCTGCGCGCGCCGCAGATCATCTCGTTCCTGCTGCCCTTCTGCGTGCTGCTCGGTACGATCTTGACGCTCATCACCATGAACCAGAACAGCGAGGTGGTGGCATTGAAGGCGGCGGGCCTGTCCGCGCATCAGGTGCTGGCGCCGCTGCTGGTCGCCAGCATGGGCGTGGCGGTGGTGTCGTTCGTGTTCAACGACCGCGTCGTCTCGCGCGCCACCGCGACGCTGACGCAGTGGCAGAACGTCAATTACGGGGCGATGCCGATCGATCGCGGCGACCGCGCCAATGTCTGGGTTCGCGACGGCGACGACCTGATCCAGGTCGATCAGGTGCGCGGCCGTGGCACCGGTGCCCGGCTGGGGGGGGTCACCCTCTACGACCGGACGGGCGGCAATCTCCAGTCGATCATCCGTGCCCCCCAAGGCATCTATGTACCGGGCAATGGCTGGCGGATCGGGCCCGCGACCCGGTTTGACGTGGCCAGCGGGCAACAGGCGGCGATACCGTCGATCGTTATCGGTCGCGGCGTGCGGCCGGACCAGTTCACGCTCGCCTCGGTCGATGCCGACAGCCTGTCGTTCGGTGCGTTGCGCGCCGCGATCGGCGACCTCGCCGAATCCGGCCGCCCGACCAAGGCGCTGGAGGGGGCATTGTGGCACAAGCTGTCGGGACCGCTGTCGGCGGTGCTGATGCCGCTGCTGGGTGCGGTCGCCGCCTTCGGCATCGCGCGATCGGGCAAGCTGTTCGTGCGCGCGGTGATCGGCATGGCGCTCGGCTTCGCCTATTTCGTCGCGGACAATTTCGCGCTGGCGATGGGCAATCTCGGTGCCTACCCCCCTTTCCTCGCCGCCTGGGCGCCATTCCTGCTGTTCCTGCTGATCGGCGAAGCGGTGCTGTTCCGCACCGAGGAATAGAGCACCCTTCCTCGCCCTCCGGCGGGATCGGCATTTTTCCCGATACTGGACCGATATCCGGTCAGGCCGTATCGACACGCCGGCGAACCGGGATAACGGTGTTCGCGGACGAGGATAGGGGGGAACCGGGGGGTGACCGCAAAACGGATCGAGGGATGGAAATGCATCGCGGGCTATCTGGGTCGCGATCGATCCACGGTGATCCGCTGGGCGCGCGAGCGCGGACTGCCGGTCCATGCGCTGCCCGGTGGCAAGAGCCGTAGCGTCTATGCGCTGCAGCACGAACTCGACGCCTGGGCATCGGGACAGGCCAGTGGGCTGCCCGATCCCGCCGATGCGGTCGCGCCCGCCATGCCGGACGATGCACCGTCCATCACCCCATCCGCCATCCCTGCCCCCGCCTCCCGCACAAGCGATGCGGCAGTATCGACACATGCGCCCAGACGGTGGCGTCGCCGGCTTGCGGCGGCGGCGGTGACGCTGCTGGTGGGCGGCGGCGCGCTGACGGTCGGCGTCACACGCTATACCGCCCCGGCGGAAGCCGCGATCCTCGATCGCGCGACGATGGCACGATATGTCGCGGCGCGTGACGACATCGCCACGCGCGCCGCCCCCCGGCTGGATACCGCGATCCGGACGCTGTCGGTCATCGCGCGCGATCATCCCGGCCATGCCGGCACGCACGAGGCACTGGCCGAGGCGTGGCTGCTCGCGCGGGAGTTCGGCTCTGCCCCGGATGCGATCGCCATCCCCCGGGCGCGACGGGCGGCGGCGGTCGCCGGTCGCATCGACCCCGGCTCGGTGGTGGCAGACCGTGTGGAGGGCGTCATCGCCTATTGGTGGGATCGCGACCCGGTTCGCGCGGGCACGCTGTTCCGCCGGGCGGTCGGCCATGGCCCGCAGGATGCGCTGGCGCACCTCTGGTATGCCAATATCCTGGCGGACAATGGCGAACACACCGCCGCCGCGCGCGAATTCGATGCGGCGCGGCTGCTGTCGCCGGGCGCGCCGTGGCTGCTGGCCGATTACGGCTGGGGACTGTGGTCGGCGGGGCGGACGGCGGAGGCGCAGGCATTGCTGACCGGCCTCGCCGCCGAACAGCCGCGCCTGGCCAGCGTGCAGGATTGCCTGAGCGTCACCGCCCTGGCGCACGGCGATCTGCCCGGTTACGTCCATCACCTGCGGATGCGGGTACGGCTGCGCGGCGAACCCGAACTCGCGGCCTATGCTACGGCGCTCGATCGCACGATGGCGGTCGATGCCGCCGCCGGGCGGGGGCATGGTGCCGCCTATGCGCTGATGCTGACCCGGGCGGTCTCGTACACGCAGAATGCGGAACGTCCCGATCATAGCTGGCCGGCGTTTGTCGCGAGCATCGCCGGCGATCGCGCGCAGTTGCTGGCGATCCTGCACGACGCTCGTGCTCGAGAGGAACGCTGGGGGGCGGCGGGATATGTCCATCGCATACGCCAGCGATGGGCGAAGGACGGCATGATCATTGCGACCCTCGACACATTGGCCCAGCCGCGGATCGAACCCGAACCCGCCTGAGATTGCCCGGACCGGGGTTCCGCGCCCGCAATCGGTGCCGCGACAGGTGGTGCGACGCCTTGCGACGGATTACCACAGGATGCCATCCGTGCCGCTGGACCGGTGTCGCTAACCCCTTGTCTGGACTGGGGGATGGGGCAAGGCATGAACATCATGGTGCGTGGGGGCGCAGCGGCATCGACGGGCGAGCAGTGGCGATGCACGGGCGGCTTGTACTGGCAGGGTTATGTCGACAGCGCGATGGAAGCGGCAGCGCTGGTCGATGCCGCCGGGCGCATCGTCTGCACCACCGCCGCGTTCGACCGGATTGCCGGCGATGGCGACGGGGTGAGGATCGCAGGCGTGATACCCCATGCCCGCCTCTATAGCGCGACCGCCGGGGAACAGGTGCGGCTCGATGCGGCGCTGGCCCGCGCCATCGCGCGGACCGCACCGCTGCCGTCGGCAACGCGGTACTCCCGGCTGAGCGGACGGTCGCCACTGATCGTCATCGTCCGGCCCATTCCCTGGGCGACGCGGCTGCTGCAGGGGAGCGACGGGGCCGCAGTGCTGTCGCTGGTCGATCCGAACGATCGGCCCGCCCCCGCACCCGCGCTGTGGCGGGAGGCCTTCAACCTCACCCCTTGCGAAGCGGCGCTGGCCGCGCTGCTGATGGCGGGCCATTCCGTCGAATCCGCCGCGGCAACCCGCAATTGCCGCCCGGCAACCCTGCGGGTCCATCTGCGCGGCATCTTCGCCAAGACCGACGTTTCCCGTCAGTCCGACCTGATCGCGCTGCTGGCCCGGATCGGGCGATAATGGCGCGGTGTTTCTAGCCCCGCACTATACAAGTTATACCGCCCTACCATCTACAATAAATAAGTCATGACATGATACATGTTCATGCGTCACCTTTTGACATATTACCTAATTATTACAATACAATGCTATTATCCCGACAATATAATATATATAGTTGTTCGATTATGCGCATCTACTGTCTCGAAAGAGTCAGAATCGCGCCATCATACCAATCCAGCTTGATCTGCACACCTTCGCTGACCAGATGCGCTTCAGGCGGACCGAACCGGCCTTCGGCACAGCCGATGCTATCATCCGGACCGATTTGTGGTGCGAGACAGGTGTCGGTGAAGAAGCCGCCTTCATGTGGCTTCCAGGCCAGTCGCTCTGGCGAGATGGACAGCACTGCACCCATCAACGCCGGATCGTCGTCACTCACTGCCTGGACCGGTCCCGGTGCGACGCGGACACCGACGACCCGCCAGTTCCCGGCCAG
The DNA here is from genome assembly GCF_014841615.1 of Sphingomonas sp. CFBP 8760. Taxonomy (GTDB): domain Bacteria; phylum Pseudomonadota; class Alphaproteobacteria; order Sphingomonadales; family Sphingomonadaceae; genus Sphingomonas. The sequence continues at coordinate 229,396 of NZ_JACYUG010000006.1, forward strand.
TTCCTCGACCCGCGTCTTCTCCTCGGCAGGCGCGGTCGGCGTATCGTTGGCGGCGGCGGCGACGGCCTCGCTACCGTTCGATGGTTCTGACCCACACGCGTAGAGCAGCATCATCGCGGCAAGCGCGGTTATTGTCTTCATGATAACTCCGTGCCCATCATGCTGGTGCGGGATACACTTAGCGATCCTGCGGGCATCCCGCACCCGCCGCTTTTCCGATGGCGCCTCATTGGCGGCACTGACAATGCCCCTGCTACCGGGCCGCGCACGGGTCGCCCGCCATTCAATCCGAAGCCTGCACCTGTTCGGCTATCACCCGAAGTGCTGGCACGTATTGACGAGGTCATAGGCAATTACGGCCACTCCGCGTTCATTCGCGAGGCGGTCAAGCGCGAGTTCCAATGGCGCGGAAAGTGATCGGGAACAGGCGTAGCCCGAACACGCATTCGCGATGACCCCGCGAGATCACTATAAGGCTATCGATTTAATGGTGCACCCGACTGGATTCGAACCAGTGGCCTCTGCCTTCGGAGGGCAGCGCTCTATCCAGCTGAGCTACGGGTGCCTGAGCAGCGCGCCTAGCAAAGGTGGTCGCGGGGCGCCAGTGGATTTATGCGGCCGGCATCAACTTCGCTGCCGGGCTCTTCGGTGCCGGCGTCTTCGGCCTGAACGCGCACAGGTCCGCTACCGGACAGCGCCAGCATTCGGGGCGGCGTGCCTTGCAGATATATCGGCCATGCAGGATCAGCCAATGGTGCGCGTGCAGCCGGAACGGCTGCGGCGTGACCCGGTCGAGCACCAGCTCCACCGCCAGCGGCGTCTTGCCGGGTGCCAGCCCGGTACGGTTGCCGACGCGGAAGATGTGCGTATCGACCGCGAACGTCTCCGCGCCGAACGCCACGTTCATCACCACGTTGGCGGTCTTGCGCCCCACCCCCGGCAAGCGCTCCAGCGCGGCGCGATCGGCCGGCACCTCGCCGCCGAATTCGTCGATCAGCATCCGCGACAGGGCGATGACGTTCTTTGCCTTGGCATTGTACAGGCCGATGGTGCGGATGTGGTGCTTCAGCCCCTCCTCACCCAGCGCCACCATCTTTTCCGGGGTATCCACGTCCTCGAACAACGCGGCGGTCGCCTTGTTCACCGATACGTCGGTCGCCTGCGCCGATAGCGCCACCGCGACCACCAGCGTAAAGGGATTGCGAAACGCCAGTTCGGTTTCGGGATGCGGGTCGGCGGCCGCCAGCCGCGCATAGAATTCGACGATGTCGGCACGCTTCACGGATCAGAGACCCAGCACGTCGTCCATCCGGTACCGGCCGGCCGACTGCGCCGCGAGCCACAGCGCCGCCTTCACCGCCCCGCGCGCGAACAACGAGCGGTCGTCGGCGCGATGGTTCAATTCAAGCCGCTCGCCCTCACCCGCGAAGATGACGCCGTGATCGCCGATCACCGATCCGCCGCGCAGGCTGGCAAGGCCGATCGTCCCCTCAGAGCGTGCACCGACCAGCCCGACCCGGCCGTCGACGCGTAATTCCGACAGGGTCGATCCACGCCCCGCCGCCGCCGCCTCGCCCAGGATCAGCGCCGTGCCCGACGGCGCGTCTACCTTGTGGCGGTGATGCATCTCGACGACCTCGATATCCCAGTCCGCCCCCAGCCGCTCCGCCGCCTCACGCACCAGCCGCGCCAGCACGGTGACGCCAAGCGAGGTATTGCCGGTCTGAAGCACGGCGATCTCCCGCGCCGCGACATCGATCGCGGCATGTTGCGCGGGGGTTAGGCCGGTCGTGCCGATCACGATCGGCGTGCCTGCGGCCAGCGCCGCCGCCAGATGCGCGTCGACGGCAGAGGCGGTTGAGAAATCGACCAGCACGTCGGCAGCCTGCGCCAGCGCGACGGGATCGTCGGCGGCATCGGCGCCGCCCGCCAGATGCGCGCCTGCGAACGCCAGCGCCTCGGTCACCGCGCGCCCCATCCGCCCGGCATAGCCATAGACGCCGATCCCGATCGACGCCGGAGTGAAAGCGGGGGCAAGGGGATCGGCGACCATGCCCGCTCTCCTGCCACGGAAGCCCCCCCGCCGAACAGGCCCTATCGCACCATCAGCGACGTCATTGCGGGACGACGACGGCGGATTACCATGACGCAGATGTTGCCGTTGCCCCATGCCGCGCCTCATCCGCGCGCCGTTCGACACCATCATCCGGATCGGTGCCGGTATCCCTGACCGATGCCGTAACGCCGTGTCCGAAGGCGTTGCATCTCAGGGCTGCCCATAACGTCAAACCGCGCTCACCGCCGCGTCATGGGCGATGGCCGCTTTTCGCCATGCCGCGCCCACCATATCATCAGGCCATGACCGGCATCCGCAACATCGTCATCCTCACCGGCGCGGGCATCTCCGCAGAATCCGGCCTCGCCACCTTCCGTGGGCCGGGCGGCCTGTGGGAGGGGCACCGCGTCGAGGCTTGATGTCGTTTCGGAACAAAGCGATATGTGGACTTGCCCCGGAAAAGTGGAGAGTTCCCCTGAGGTGAAAGGCGAACTCGA